>CALLQI010000024.1 GCA_938014885.1 uncultured bacterium | reverse complement strand
TGACGATTGATGGAAGCAATGTCGCTCAAGTTCAGCCTCACAAGAAAGCCTACAGGCCGGCGCGACAAAAAAGCCCGGGGCAAGGAAGGCAACAGCCCCAAAACCCGCGCCAAATAAGGCCGGGAAAGATTTCCAAGAATTTTGAGGGAGCGCGAAGCAGTTCGCGAAGCGAACGTCCCCGCCGCAAAGCACCGCTTTGCAAGGGATGCGAGCGGTCGCCAAAGGCGACAAGTCGTCCGGCGCAGACGGGGTCCAGTGTCTGTTGACGTTTGCTGGACGTTGCGAAGTTGCTAGCATTGTGGCCGCTGCTTGGGGGCGGCGCCAACTGGGGGAACCAATCATGATGGACCGCTGGATGCTAGCCGCCGCTCGCACCATGTTGTGCCTGTTGGCCGCGGTGTTAGTGCAGTTCTCCGTTTCCGTGCCCGCCGCAGCATATGAACAAGAGGGTGAGCACGAAGGCGAATACGACGACGACGAGCGCGACAGCGACGACGACGGCGAGCCGAACTGCGAAGACGACGACGACGGTAACGACGCTGACGGCGACGGTCTCGATGATGACGACCGCGACAATGACAATGACGAGTGGTGGAACTGCGAAGACGATGACGACGGAGACGATGACGACGGCGACGGCTCAGATGACGACAACAACGACGCCGACAACGACGGCGAAGAGAACTGCGAAGACGACGACGATGGCATTGACTCCGATGGCGACGGCAGTGACAACGACACTCGCGTGTTCACGATCTTCCCGCGCGATGTAGATGACGACGACGCTGGAGAGAACGGAGCCGGCGCAGGAAGCTGCAGCGCAAGCACCAGCGCCGATTGGTGGGCCTTGGTTGGAGTCGGAGCTGCCGCAATGGCGGCTGCCGCACTTCGACGCAGGGCGCAGGCTTGATCGTCACAAATCAGGGCAGGAGTGCGGGCACATACCCGGTCGATTGCGTGCGATCTGTCGGCGCTCCGTGCCTTAGCTTGAATGCGCCCAGACGCCCCCGCCTCGTTGACGCCACGCTTCGCGCGGCCTCAACCGGCGGGGGCTAATCTTGTACCGGCGCTCCGCGCCGTACAGCGGCCGACTTGTATTCGGGTGTCTTGGAGGTTGGGTCCGCGACCTGACTGCTGGTGATGGTGCGGCCGGGGACGGCCGCGGTCCTTGCATAGGCCGGACCCCGTTGCTTGCGTGGTTTGCTTTGGCTCCTATAACTCCGCGATGACTGCTGCCTTTGAGCCCCTTAAACTTGCTGACCTTCGCATTCGCATGCAGGCCTATGGCGTGCGGCCTTCGAAGAAGCTGGGGCAGAACTTCCTGGCTGATTTCAACCTTTTGAAGGCCATTGTTGCCGACGCTGAAGTCGGCCCCGGTGACTTTGTGCTTGAGGTTGGCACCGGTGCGGGCAGCCTCACGGGTTACCTGGCCGAGGCCGCTGGCATGGTGCTCAGCGTTGAGCTTGATCGCGGCATGTTTGAGCTTTCGCGCGACATCCTGCAGGGCACTCCCAACCTCGTGCAGCTTCGGGCCGATGCTTTGGCCAACACCGTGCGCGGGCTTAGCCCGGTGCTCTTGGCGGTGCTGCGCGGCTACGTGGCAACCGGCAAGCTGGACGCTGACACTGGCGACGCTGAATTGGTCGTGCACGGCGACAAACACCCGCGCGGCCTGACGCTGAAGCTGGTCGCGAACCTTCCGTACTCGGTGGCCGGTGCTGTGATCCTGGGCGCTTTGGAATCGCTGCTTCCCTTTGAGCGCATGCTGGTGATGGTGCAGCACGAAGTGGGCGAAAAAATGTCGGCCCGCCCCGGCGACCGCGAATGGGGCCTTCCCAGCCTGCTGCTGTCGCGCTTTGCCACCGCGCGCATGCTGCGCAAAGTGCCGGGCAAAGTCTTCTGGCCGCGGCCTCGCGTGGATTCCGCGCTGCTGGATGTGCGGCCGCACTACCAGCTCACGGACCTTGACGCCTATCACCGTCTGCGGCGGCTGGCGCACTTGCTGTTCCAGCACCGGCGCAAGGCGGCCGCGAATTCGCTGGCGAACGTGTTGGGCATGCCGGCGTCGCAATGCGCGCAGTGGCTGCGCGAGTGCGGTGCGCAGGATGGCCAGCGCGCGGAAGAAATCGCGCCGGAAGCGCTGCAACGGCTGGCCGATCACCGCGAAGTCGAGCCGCTGGTGCGCATGGCCCTGGACCAGCACGAAGACCAGCTCGCCGCCAAGGCCGCCAAGAAGGCCCGCCGCGCCGAATGGAAGCAGCGCGTCTATGGTGATGAGGAATAGGGCGCGGCTTCGCACCGGCGTGTGCCCCTTCCCCCACCCCCCCATCATTGCTACAAGCACTCGCTGAAATTGCCCACTTGTGCAAAGCCTTGGAGCAGCCATGGTTTCGGTATTCATCCCCAAGGAAAAACTCGCCGGTGAACGCCGCGTTGCGGCCACGCCGGATACCGTAAAGACCCTCACCAAGAAGGGTTTCAAGGTCACCATCGAGGCCGGGGCCGGGCTCGGCGCGCATTATCTTGACGACGCCTACGCGGCCGCAGGCGCGACGATCCAGCCTGACCGCGCCAAGGGCCTGTCTGAGGCCGACATCGTGCTGCAGGTGAACGTGCCGGACTCAGAGCTGGTCGGGCAGATGAAGCTTGGTGCCGGGCTGGTCAGCTTCCTGTGGGCGTTTGAGAACCTTGAGCTCGTGAAGCAGCTCAACGCCTGCAAGATCAGCATGTTCGCCATGGACGCGATCCCGCGCACCACCCGCGCGCAGAAAGACGACGCCCTGTCCAGCCAGGCCAACCTGGCCGGCTACAAGGCGGTGATTGCGGCCGCATTCCACCTGCACAAGATTCTGCCGATGATGACCACGCCGGCGGGCACGATCAAACCCTCGCGCTTTGTGATCATCGGTGTGGGCGTTGCGGGCTTGCAGGCGATTGCGACGGCCAAGCGCCTTGGCGCGATTGTGGAGGCCACCGACCCGCGCCCCGAAACCCGCGAGCAGACGGAATCGCTGGGCGCCAAGTTCCTCGCCGTCGAAGGCGTCGAGGTCAAGCAGGGCACCGGCGGCTACGCGGCCGAGCAAACCGAAGAATACAAGAAGGCCCAGGCGGCGATGCTGGCGGCCGCGTTCGGCAACGCGGACGCGATCATCTCGACGGCGCTGATCCCGTACAAGAAGGCCCCGATCACGATCACCGAAGAGCACGTGAAAAGCATGCGCTCAGGCAGCGTGATCGTGGACCTGGCCGCTGAGCGCGGCGGCAACTGCGCACTGACCGAGCCGGGCAAGACCGTCGTGAAGCACGGCGTCACAATCATCGGCGACCTGAACTGGCCCAGCACGCTGGCCATGCACGCCAGCGACATGTACGCCAAGAACGTGCAGAACATTCTGCTGGACGGTTTGGACAAGCAGGGCAACTTTGCCTGGAGCTACAAGGACGACATCGTGGACGGGTCAATGATCTGCCACGAAGGCGAAGTCCACCACCCGAAGGTGCGTGAGCTGCTGGGGCTGCCCCCGCTGCCCAAGCCCGAGCCCGAAAAGCCGGCCGAACCTGCCAAGCCGGCCGAAGCCAAACCAGCAACGGAAGCTGCCAAGCCAGCCGAAGCAGCCACCAAGCCTGAGGAGAAGAAATAGCCATGGATACCGGCGCGATTCTCATGCTGCTGTACGTCTTTGTGCTCGCGTGTTTCGCGGGGTACCAGTTGATCAGCAAGGTGCCGCCCACGCTGCACACGCCGCTGATGTCGGGTGCCAACGCGATTTCGGGCATCACGATTCTGGGTGCCATGCTGGCCACGCGGGTTGGTCCCGGCGCGCCTTTCAACGCCAGCACGATCCTTGGCATGTTTGCCGTTGCCCTGGCGACTATCAACGTCGTCGGTGGGTTCATGGTAACGGACCGCATGATGGGCATGTTCAAGAGCAAGGGTTAACGCCGTGGACTTCATCGCCGCAAACATGCATGGCTGGAACGGGATCATCGCCAACTTCGGTTACCTGGCGTCGGTCGTGATGTTCATGCTCGCGATCATGCGCATGGGCAAAGTCAAAACCGCGCGCAGTGGCAACCACCTTGCTGCGGCCGCCATGTTGCTGGCCGTGGTCAGCAGCTTCGTTGAGATGGGCAAGATCAACCCGGCGTTCATCATTGCCGGCCTGGTTATCGGTGCTGCTATCGGCGTAGTGATGGCCAAGCGCGTGCAGATGACGCAGATGCCCGAAATGGTGGCGCTGCTGAACGGCTTTGGCGGTCTGGCCAGCACGCTGGTGGGCCTGGCAACCTTTTACAGCATCAGCGGCAGCGGCACGCTTGCCAACCAGCTTGCCAGCCAGGGTGGCTGGTTTGCGGGCATCAACCTGGTGCTTACGCTGATTGTGGGCAGCGTCACTTTCACCGGCAGCATCATCGCCTTCCTCAAGCTTTCCGAGAAAATGTCCGGCAAGCCGATCCTGCTTCCCGGCCGCCATGTGCTGAACGCGCTGCTGCTGGTGTTGCCGCTGGCGTTGGGTGCCCTGGCGGTGTGGTCGCTCTCGAGCAATTTCGCCATCGGCGCGGTCCTGATTTTGGTTGTGCTCATCACTTGCGTGCTGGGCGTGACCGTCGTGATTCCTATCGGCGGCGGCGACATGCCGGTCGTGATCTCGCTGCTGAACAGTTACTCGGGCATCGCGGCCGCGCTGGCGGGCTTCACGATTAATGAACCTGTGCTGGTGGTCAGCGGCAGCCTGGTCGGCGCCTCAGGCATGATCCTGACGCAGATCATGTGCAAGGCCATGAACCGCAGCCTCGCCAACGTGATGTTCGGCGGCTTTGGTGCCGATGCCCCGGCCGGTGCCGGCGGCGGCAAGGGCGAATACAAGAACGTCAAGTCAGCCGACCCGGAAACCGTGGCCATGCAGATGGCCGACGCGCAAAACGTCGTGATCGTGCCCGGGTACGGCATGGCCGTAGCGCAGGCGCAGCACGCGGTGCGCGAAGTCGCCAAGCTGCTTGAGGCCAAAGGCGCCACGGTGCGCTACGCGATTCACCCGGTGGCCGGCCGCATGCCCGGCCACATGAACGTGCTGCTGGCGGAAGCGAACGTGCCGTACGAGCAACTGTTTGAAATGGACGCGATCAACGACGACTTCCGCAACGTGGATGTGGCGCTGGTGATCGGCGCCAACGACACGGTAAACCCGGCCGCCAAGACCGACAAAACCAGCCCGCTGTTCGGCATGCCGGTGTTGAACGTAGAAGAAGCGCGCACGGTGTTCACCATGAAGCGCAGCCTCGGCAGCGGCTTTGCAGGCGTGAAGAACGAGCTGTTCGAGTGCCAGAACAACTACATGGTCTACGGCGACGCCCGCAAAACGCTCGAAGAGATCATCAAAGCGCTGAAAGAGGGCTAGGCAGCGAAGCGCGAAATCGGTTGGAACATTCGTGGCGCTCGGTATGTTCACGTTTCAACTTACCGGGATCCGACTGATGCTGAAACTTCTGCCTGTGCTTGCTTTGGTTCTGCTTTCCGGCTGCATTACTGTTCCGGCGGCCCCTGAAATCCGTGACCTCGACATCGGCCTTGGGCACACCTATCGCGCCGCCGTTGTGGCCGAAGACCTGAACAACCCCAGCAGCGTCAGCTTTCGGCCCGGCACCGGTGCTTTGACCATCGCGGACTCCGGCAACGGCCGCGTGGTGATGATTGAGAAGGGCAAGCGCGTCACGCTGATCGACGGTTTCGCCACCGAGTACTGGAAGAAGCTGCCCACCGGCGACCTGTACAAGATCGGCCCGCTGGCAACGCACTGGCTCGACAAGAACAACCTGCTTATCGCCGAAGGCGGCCGCGCCGACGGCGAAGACATCATGGCGTGGTACTCGCTGACCAACGGCAAACCCGCGCTGGAGGCTGAAAGCAACCGCATCCCGCCCGGCAGCGACGACAAGCTTGACCTGGGCGAAGGCAACTACATCGGCCTTGGCCCCGATGGCGACAACGTGTGGGTCTGCTGCCACGGCTTCGACAAAAAGTCCTGGGTCGCGCGCCTAAGCTTGAAAGAGAAAAAGCTTGAGCTGCTGCTCAGCGCCGACGACCACGGCATTGAAGTCAACTCACCCATGCAGGCGCTGGCCTGGCGCGGCAACCTGCTGGTGCTTTACAGCGGTGCCGGCGGCAACGACGACAACCTGCTGGTGGAATGGGACCTCAAAACCCTCAAGCCCAAGCACCAGTGGAAGCTCGAGGGCCTGACCGACCCCATGGGCATGGCATTTCTTCCCGGTGCCAAGGAACCCACGCTGGTCGTCACCGACAACAACTGGGACCTCAACAAGGTGAAAAGCGGCCGCCTGGCGCTCGTGAAACTCGGCAGCAACGGTCCGCAGGTCAAGATCATCGCCGACAAGCTGCCCGGGCCCGTGAACTGCGCGTTCGGCCCCGACCGCAAGCTGTACATCGCCTGCCTTGGGCCAGAATTCGACAAGAACAAGGGCCTCGTCATCGCGATCGAAGGATTGTGCAAGTAGTTCACGCGGGCACTTGACACGTCAATAGACTCAGCTAACATCACGGGCAGGAGACTCAACATGCGCCGCAATTCCAATAATCGTAATCCCAAGGGTCGCGCGGCGGCATAGGTCGATGATTTCCCGGACCTTCAGCGCCCCGCGACTTCGCGGGGCGCTTTCCATTTTGCGGCTTGATCGTCACGGCTCATCTGCAGGGGTGTGGTGTCAATTGGTAGCACGCCCGGTTGTTACCCGGGAAGTGGGGGTTCGAATCCCTCCGCCCCTGCCAGCCTTGCCGAACATGCATTGGCACGAGCAACAGGTTGCGGGCCGGCCTCAACGGCTGACGCGAAGGCCGCGAAGAAACGCGATGCAAGTAAACGGCAACAGCCACTACCAACCGCCAAAGCGCCAATGCGCCAAAGTCTGCTTGGTGGTTTCGGCGACTTGGCGCTTTGGCGGTTTAAGCAGTTGCAGTTAGACCTGAAAGCAGTTGCTGTTCTTCGCGCATTCGCTGCCTTCGCGTCTTCGCGCTGCGTTTTCAACCCGGCGGCACTGCAAACGGCCAGCGCGAAGACCGCGAAAAAACGCAAAGGACTGCGTTTCAGGTAAACGGCAACAGCCACTACTAACCGCCAAAGCGCCAATGCGCCAAAGTCTGCTTGGTGGTTTTGGCGACTTGGCGCTTTGGCGGTTTAAGCAGTTGCAGTTAATCCCGAAAACAGTTGCCGTGCTTTGCGTTCCCTCGCGGACTTCGCGTCGGCAGTTGTTTCCTGCCATCCGATTTGTCCCGCCGCTTACGCAGCGGGCTCTGAAACGGTCGCCGCCGCATGCGAAAGCCTGTAAACGAACCGTGAAAATGCTCTAGTCAGGGCATGTTTCGATGGATCTACCAGGACGGCCCGCTCGGCCTCACGATTTTCCTGTACGCCCTCGACTGGACGGTGCGGATCCTGCTGGGCCTGCGCATCATCATCAAGCGCAGCGCGGTGGGCGTTACGACGGCTTGGCTGGCGATCGTGTTCTTCCTGCCGCTGATCGGCGCGTTCCTGTACCTTCTGTTCGGTGACCGTCGCCTGGGCTCGCGCCGCGCCCGCCGCATCGCCCATCTTCGGCAACCGTATGCCGAATGGCTGGACGGCCTGCAGGCCGACTTCCCGATCCCCGAAGGCACCATGGGCCCCGCCGCCGTCACCCTGCGCCGCCAGGCGCGCGGCATTTCGGGCATCCCGGCACTGCCCGGCAACAAACTTGAGCTGATCACCCGCGCGGACACCTTCTTTGAGCGGCTGATCGCCGACATCGACGCCGCAAAGTCCACCGTGCACCTTGAGTTCTACATCTGGGAAGACGAAGGAACCGCCGAGAAAGTAGCCGATGCCGTGATCCGCGCGGCCGGACGCGGCGTGAAGTGCCGCATCCTCGTGGACGACGCCGGCAGCGCCGACTTCCTGGCCGGGGCTGGTGCCGTAAGGCTTCGTGCGGCCGGAGTGCACATCGAAAGCATGCTAGAAGTAGGCGTAATCCGCACATTGTTCGCGCGAATTGACCTGCGCAACCACCGCAAGATTGCGGTCATCGACGGCGAAGTCGGCTACACGGGCAGCGCCAACATCGCCGACCCGCAGCAGTTCAAGGCCGAAGAAGGCATCGGCCAGTGGTACGACGCCATGGTCCGCGTCACCGGCCCGGCCGTTGAGGCCCTGCAGGTCACGCTGCTGGGCGACTGGGACTTCGAAACCGAAGAAGGCATTGCCAACGCACGCGAGCTGTTTGACGTCAAGCGCGGCAGCCTGGTCGGCAACGCAATCGCGCAGGTGCTTCCCTCGGGACCGGGCCTGTCGGCGCTTTCGATCCAGGAGTTGCTGCTGGCGGGCATATTCGGCGCGGAACAAGAGGTGATGCTGACCACCCCGTACTTCATCCCCGACGACGCGCTGATCAAGGCGCTGCTGGCTGCGGCCGCACGGGGCGTGGACGTGACGCTGGTGGTGCCGCGGCACTCGGATTCCAAAGTGGTGCGGCTGGCCGGAGAGGCCTACTTTGAAGAACTGATGGAAGGCGGGGTAAAGATCAAGCGCTTCACGGCGGGCATGCTGCACACCAAGGCGATCAGCATCGACGGCGAAGTGGCGATCTTCGGCAGCGTGAACCTGGACATGCGCAGTTTTTACCTGAACTTCGAGATCAGCCTGATCGCCTACGACGTGGAGTTCGCGCAGGCGGTACGCCGGCTGCAACAGCAGTACGCGGCTCGGTCTGACGCCATCAACTTCGAGGCCTGGCGCAGCCGCCCGCTGCTGCTGCGCCTCGTGCAGCACACCTGCCAGCTGCTAAGCCCGCTGCTGTAAACCAGCCAGGCGCGCACTGCTGACGCGAAGTGCGCGAAGAACCGCGAAGCACTACACTGCACTTAAAGTAAACGACAATTGCGTCACGCCACGACGCCACGGTACGCCACGAGCCGCTCCCGAAATTGGGTGTCGCCTTGCGCGTCTGCCCTGACGCAAACAAGACCAGCGAACCGCCAAAGCGCCAAAACGCCAAAGACCGCTTGGATGTTTTGGCGTTTTGGCGCTTTGGCGGTAAAGGCAGTTGCCGTTTACCCCAAATGCAGTGGCCGTGCTTCGTGTCCTTCGTGCACTTCGTGGACCAAGGCAGTTGCAGTTCTTCGCTTTTCTTCGCAGGCTTCGCGTCAGCCGTTTAGGCCGGCAAAACTATCCACACGTTGCATTGTGGGCTGTTGCCGTTAGAGTTCCGCCCCCGATGCCTATCCTTGGCCTTGGCACCGACATCTGCGACATCGCCCGGATCGAAAAGCTGCTCGGCGATAAGCGTGACGATTTCCTGGCCCGCGTGTTCACGCCCACCGAAGTCGCCTACTGCGACGCCAAAGCCCGGCCTGCAATTCACTTTGCAGCCCGTTTCGCCGCCAAAGAGGCCTTCATGAAGGCCATCGGCACCGGATGGGCCAAAGGCGTGGGCTTCGCCGAAATCGAAGTCAGCAACGACGAACACGGCAAACCGGCACTGAAGGCAACAGGCGTCGCCAAGCAGTTCCTGGACGGCCTGGGGCCGTCTTTTTTGTGGCTGTCACTGTCGCACACGAAAGAGTATGCGATGGCCGTGGTAGTAATCGAAGCGAGGGCTTAGGGCCTGGGGCTTAGGGCCTGGGGCTTAGGGCCTGGGGCTTGGGGGACTTTGGACATGGCTATGGATGGCGATTCGATCAACAGTTATCGCGACCTCAGGGTTTGGCAGCAGTCTATGGACGCTGCCGTGACCGTGCTGGCCGCCTGTGACGAAGAGCCACTTTCTCGCAAGTACCGTCTTGCTGGCCAGCTTGAAGCTTGTGCCGCATCCATCCCCGCAAACATCGCGGAAGGACATGCCAGCGGCTCCACCAAGAACTATCTCAAGCACCTCTACATCGCTCGTGGCTCTCTTGCCGAATCGCAGACCTTCGTGGAGCTGTTTGGCCGCAGAGGGTACCTCGCCACACCCCGTGTACGGTCCATGATGACATCCTTTGATTCGATCGGCCGCATGCTCAACGCACTGATCAACTCACTCGCAAAGAAGAAGGCTCAGGGCCGGAAGCCGCAGCCAGACCCCGCAGTCCGTCCCCCAAGCCCAAAGCCCTAAGCCCCAGGCCCATTACTCAAGCACCTGACACGAAACCCGAAGCCCGAGACACGAGACCCGACTCCATGCCCAAACGCACCGACATCAAGAAGATCATGATCATCGGCTCTGGCCCCATCATTATCGGCCAGGCCTGCGAGTTTGACTATTCCGGCACCCAGGCCTGCAAAGCCCTGCGCGAAGAGGGATACGAGGTGATCCTGGTCAACAGCAACCCGGCCACGATCATGACCGACCCGGAAATGGCTGACCGCACCTACGTGGAGCCCGTCACCCCCGATATCTGCGCCCGCATCATCGAAAAGGAACGCCCCGACGCGCTGCTGCCCACGCTCGGCGGCCAGACCGCGCTGAATTGTGCCATGGCGCTGTTCCAGCGCGGTGTGCTTGAGAAGTTCGGTGTCGAAATGATCGGCGCCAACGCCGAAGCCATCCACAAAGCAGAAGACCGCGGCGCCTTCAAGGCCGCCATGCAGCGCATCGGCATCGGCCTGCCCAACAGCCGCGTCGCCCACACCTGGGCCGAATGCCAGGCCGCGTTCACGGCCGTCGGCCTGCCTGCGGTGATCCGCCCCGGGTTCACGATGGGCGGCACCGGCGGCGGCATCGCCTTCAACGTGGAAGAGTACGAAGAAATCTGCCGCAAGGGCCTCGCGCTCTCCCCCACCAGCGAAGTGCTTGTCGAAGAATACCTCGCGGGCTGGAAAGAGTTCGAACTTGAGGTGATGCGCGACAAGAACGACAACTTCGTCGTCATCTGCAGCATCGAAAACCTTGACCCGATGGGCGTGCACACCGGCGACAGCATCACGGTGGCACCCGCACTGACGCTGACCGACAAGGAATACCAGCAGATGCGCGATGACGCCAAGGCGATCATGCGCGAAATCGGCGTCGAAACCGGCGGCAGCAACGTGCAGTTCGCCGTGGACCCGCGCAACGGCCGCCGCATCGTGATCGAAATGAACCCGCGCGTGTCACGCAGCAGCGCGCTGGCTAGCAAGGCCACCGGCTTCCCGATTGCCAAGTTCGCGGCCAAGCTGGCCGTCGGCTACACGCTGGATGAACTGCAAAACGACATCACCAAGGCCACACCGGCCAGCTTTGAGCCCAGCATCGACTACATCGTCGTCAAAACCCCGCGCTGGGCCTTCGAAAAATTCCCCGGTGCCAACCCGGTGCTGACCACGCAGATGAAGTCCGTCGGCGAAGCCATGAGCATCGGCCGCACGTTCAAGGAAGCGATCCAGAAGGCGATGCGCAGCCTCGAAACCGGGCGCTTCGGCTTCGGCGCCGACCGCAAGGAAGCGCTGGAGACGCGCAAGTTCTCGCGCCAGGAGCTCAAGGCCGGGCTGATCGTGCCGGGCGTTGAGCGCATTTTCATGATCCGCCGGGCTTTGCGCGCGGGCATGACCACCCACGAGATCTGCACCTACAGCGGCATCGACCCCTGGTTCATTGACAACTTCCGCGAAATCCTCGAGTTCGAACGCCACCTGCGCGGCCTTGGCACGCTCGACAAACTCGACGCCGATACCCTGCGCGAAGCCAAACGCATGGGCTTTGCCGACGCCCAGTTCGCCACCATGTTCAACGTCAGCGAAATGGCCGTGCGCGAACACCGCAAGAAGCTTGGAGTCACGCCGGTCTACAAACTCGTCGACACTTGTGCGGCCGAGTTCGAAGCGCGCACGCCCTACTACTACTCAACCTACGAAGAAGAAACCGAAGTCGCGCCAAGTGACCGCCGCAAGGTCATGGTCATCGGCGGCGGGCCCAACCGCATCGGCCAGGGCATCGAGTTCGACTACTGCTGCGTGCACGCCAGCATGGCGCTGCGCGAGCTGGGGATCGAGTCGATCATGGTCAACTCAAACCCCGAAACCGTGAGCACTGACTTCGACATCAGCGACGACCTGTTCTTTGAGCCGCTGACCTTCGAAGACGTGATGAACATCTACGACGTGATGAAGCCCGAAGGCGTCATTGTCCAGTTCGGCGGCCAGACACCCATCAACCTCGCCCGCAAGCTGCATGAGGCCGGCGTGCCCATCATCGGCACCAGCGTCGACAGCATCGATACCGCCAGCGACCGCGAAAAGTTCCACGCGCTGGTCAAGCAACTCGGCATCAAGCAGCCCAAGGGCACCATGGCCACCGGCATTGACGGTGCACTCGCGGCCGCGCGCGACATCGGTTTCCCGGTGCTGGTACGCCCGAGCTTTGTGCTCGGCGGCCGCGCGATGGAAATCTGCTACGACGAAGGCGAGCTGCGGCACTTTGTGGGCCTTGCCGTGGAAGCCGCCGAAGGCAAGCCGATCCTGATTGACCAGTTCCTGGACAGCGCGATCGAGATTGACGTCGATTGCATCAGCGACGGCGAAACCACCGTCATCGCGGGCATCATGGAGCAAATCGAGTACGCGGGCGTCCACAGCGGCGACAGCATGTGCAGCATCCCCACCCGCAACCTCAGCGAAAACGTCCTGCGCGACATCCGCGAAACCGCGCGCAAGCTGGCCAAGGCCCTGAACGTAAAGGGCCTGATGAACGTGCAGCTCGCGATCAAGGACGACCAGGTCTGGGTGATCGAAGTGAACCCGCGCGCCAGCCGCACCGTGCCCTTCGTGGCCAAGGCCATCGGCGTGCCGATTGCAAAGCTGGCGACCAAGGTGATGTGCGGCCACAAGCTGCGCGACCTGGGCTTCACCGACGAAATCGTGCCGCGGCACTACAGCATCAAGAAGCCGGTGTTCCCGTTCAACAAGTTCCCGGGTGCCGACACGCTGCTGGCGCCGGAAATGCGCAGCACGGGCGAGGTGATGGGCATCGACGTCACGTACGGCCGCGCGATGGCCAAGGCGCAGGCGGGTGCCAGCCAGGCACTGCCGCGCAAGGGCAAGGTGTTCATCAGCGTGAAGAAGACCGACAAGCAGCACCTGCCGCCGATTGCGCAGAAGCTGCATGAACTGGGATTCGAGATCGTGGCCACTAAAGGCACCGCCGACATCATCCGAGCAGCCGGAATCCCGGTGCAAAGCGTGAACAAAATTCAGGAAGGCCGCCCCAACGTGCTGGACCTGGTGATCAACGGCGAGCTGGTGCTGCTGATCAACACGCCCTCAGGCAAAGACCCGCACACCGACGAAGCCACCATGCGCAAGAAAAGCATCATGAAGGGCGTACCAACCCTGACCACACTAAGCGCCGCCGAAGCCGCCATCAAAGCCATGCAATCACTGAAAGGCGAAGAAGAAACCGTACGCCCGCTGCAGGAGTTTTACGCGTAGGTGTTTGACAACGAGGTAGTCGGGCAATGCCTGAGGACCCGCCAGCCAATGACCTGGTTTCCGTGGCGAACAGGCAGCTTACAGGTTGCTTGTTCAAGCTCGCCATTCTGCCGATCGTCGCGGCGATTGGTCTTGGGATCTGGTGGCTGACCGGTGGGGCAATTGGCGAGGACTGGGCTATCGCCATAACCTTCGGCGTGCTGATCCTGACAGTACTGGTGATCGGCAAGGTTTCAGACTTTCGTCGACGCCGGAACGACAAGCCGGATCAGACGAAGTAGTCGCGCCTCCCGATTGGGGCATGGTGTACAGGTACAAGTCGAGTTTGCGACGCGGCACCTGGTTCTGCTACGATGACGGACATGCAGCCAATGGGTGAGCATCCGGAAGTAACGTCGAGACAGGGGCTCGCGACCCTGTGCAGCCAATTGATCCATCAGCTGTTCATCTCGCTGTTCTTGATCGCGTGCGCATTGATCGGCGCGCCTGCGTGGCCCTACGTGATGCCGACTCCGGCCCCGACGCAGGAGGTGCAGGCTCAGTCCATGGGCATCGCGCTGACCGGGCTGTTGCTAGGGCCTGCGCTGTTGGTCGCGGTCATTGTCGGCATCTGGTGGGGCTGGCGCGCGTCCAAGCTGCCGGTGGCCAAGTCGTGAAGGCCAGCGTCCCTGTCGCTCTCCTGATTGTCTTGTTGATCACTGCCTGCGGCCGAAAGCCCGCGACCGCCAACGAGTGCGCACAGGACTATTTCACGGCACTGGTGGCGGGCGACGCCCAGAAGATTCGAGAGTTGAAGTCTGCCGCGCCGCGTCCCGCGATGAACATGGGTGACGAACCAGGCACGTCACCCACAGAACCCTTCGCAAGCTATATCCTCAAGCAGGAACACCTGGCCGAAAGCTACGCCGTGTTCGAAGCCGAAGTAACCGACACGACCGGTTCAACACACATCCACCGCGTGCTGCTGGCGCGCGACCGCGACCAGTGGAAGGTCGCAGCCGCTGCATGGATTGTGCCCGGCGACCCGTTTTACTGGTCCGACCTTGGCCGCTGAAATCCGCGCGGGGGTTTCCCCAACCATGGCATGGAGGATGCCATGGGTACTTTGCGCTATGCCCTTCTGAATGCCTTGCTTACGCCCCTCGATGAGGCCGCGCGACGGGATACCCCTGAGAACGCCGCCCGCGACTGGCTTCAGGCGCAGGTCAATACGCTCGACTTTGCCGACGACTTCCGCGTTGTGGACTGCACCCAGCAGGGCCTGAACGCGATGGTTGAGGCCGAAGTCAGCCAGCACGGTGAATGGAAAGAACTGCACCTGAACCTTGAGTACGCGCAGCGCCGCTGGACTGTCACCAGCCTGGCCTGGGCCGACTAAGCCACGAACGCCTTGCGCCGCGCAACGCGCGACCTAGTTTCGCGGCATGCCCGCGCGACTTACCAAACTCAAACGTACCGGAGCCCCCAAGGCCATCGCGGCCTCGCGCCCGATTGCGGACCCGCGCAAGCGACTGCATCGCGTGATTGAACTGCTGGAAGCCAACCTGGGCCTGCCGGTCTGGGACGGCCGCAAAGACGCGCTGGAAGTGATGGTCCTGACCATCCTGAGCCAAAACACCACGGACCCCAACGCCCTGCGCGGCTACCAGACACTTGCCGCAGCGCTGCCAGCCAAGTCCCCCACCGGCAAGCGGCCCGAAACGCTGCCGCGCGACGCCGCCGGCAACGTGGACAAAGTGGCGCTGCGCCTGAGCAACGCCGCCACCGCCGTCGAGCCGCCCGACTGGGACGCCGTGGCCCGCCTGCCGCAGGGTGAACTGGCCAACCTGATCCGCGCGGCCGGCCTGCCGGAAAGCAAGTCGGGCTCGATCCTGGCGCTGTTGCACTGGGTGCACGAAGTCACGGGCCGCTACTCTCTGGATGCGGCGATAGGCAAGCTTGGACTTGACGCGTCAATGGAAGCGCTGGGCAAGCTGAAGGGCATCGGCGTAAAGACCATTACAGTGACGCTGATTGAGGCCACGGGCGCGGACATGTGCCCCGTGGACACCCACGTCCATCGCATCGTGAACCGGCTGGGCATCGTGGACACGGGCAGCAACCGCGACAAGACCTATGTGCTGCTGGGGCCAATGATCCCGGCGGGGCACGCCTACGGGCTGCACCACAACCTGCTGACCTTCGGCCGCACAGTGTGCGTGGCCAAGAACCCTCGCTGTGAGGCCTGCCCGCTGCGCAAACTATGCCCGCGCGTGGGCCTGCCATCGTGAACTTTGCGAAGCGAATAGCTGCGGGCCGACCTCAACGGCTGACGCGAAGGCCGCGAAGAACTGCCAACTGCTTTTGAAGTAAACTGCAAAAGCGTAACGCCAAGGCGCAACGCAGCGCCACGAGCCGCCAGCGCTTGCGCCCGCAGCCGGGCGCGATGAGTGTCTACGGTAAGGCTCACGGCAGACTGCAACGGCCAACCGCCGGAACACCGATTACTGCGGGTTCCACACGAAGACACGAAGTCACGAAGAAAGGCTTCACGCGACAAGCGTAAGAAACGACTTGTCTCTTTGCCCCTTTGTGCCTTCGTGCCTTCGTGTGGAAATGCATTTCCCCACAAACCGCAAGCCCGCCGGCGATTCAGAAGCGGCACGTGGCGAGCCTTGGCGGCATGGCGTTACGCAGTTGCCGTTCCATTGAACTGCAGTTCTTCGCGTTCCTTCGCGGCCTTCGCGTCAGCCGTTGTCGGGTGGTCGTGAGCTTCGTGAGGCCTACTTGCCGTCGATTGTGAGGTTGCGCAGCAGCAGGTCGCGGGGCAGCAGGCGGCCGGCGTCGGGCTTGATGTTGGCCGCGTTCATCTGGGCCTCGTAGCGGGCCAAATCGTTCTGGATGCGCCATGACTCCTGGTTCTGCACCGCCAGCGCGATCGTCTGCGCGCGCCGGAAGCTGTCGCGGTCGCCGGCCTGCGCCGCACGTCGCGCGCATTCGAGGCACGCAGCCTGGGAGGCCGCCACGCCATGCAGCGCGGTCTGGTCGGTCTGCAGGTCCTTCAGCGCCTTGAACAGGTCGTCACCGCGGATTGCGTCATTCAGGCTCGCCGCGGCGGCCTTGGCAAGCTCTACATCGTCGCCGCGAACGTACTGCCACAGCGACTCAAGCGCGTCCGCACTGCCTGACCCCGCACGCACGGCGGTCAGCGACAGCCACGCGAGTTTCTGCGCCTGCGTGATCGTTGAGGCCGGCTTGGGCGGCTGTGGTTCGCCTGGTGGTGCGGGCGGGATTTCAGCGGGCGGCGGACCCCCGGCCGGGTTGGCGCGCGGCGGCGGCATTTCGGGCAGCTTGGCTAGCGTGGCCTCGGCGATCTTGAGGCGCAGCTCGGGCTTGCAACCGGACAGTGCGGCCATGAACAGGCGGCGCAGCTCGGCGTCGCTTTCGATCAGCCCGGACACGAAGGCCGTGATGGCGTCTTCCGGCAGCTCGCTGCAATCCTTCAACAGTCCGGCCAGCAGCGCCGACAGTCGGGGCTTGTTGCGCGCGGCCTTCAGCTTGGCCAGCGCGACCTTGAAGTCGTCGGCGCCGGCGCGGCCGGTCAGCACTGCGGCTGCCAGTGCTTGCTCGGTGTCGCTTTGCGACAGCGCAGCCCGCGCACGTTCAGCCAGTCGCTCGCCGACGCCGGGGCGACGCACCAGCTCAAGCGTCGCCAGCAAGAAGCTGCTTTCGAGTTTTTGCGTGGCCGCGGCCTGCCACACCGCCTGCAACTCGTCGTCGGTGATGCCATCGACGCTTGCAAGCCAACCCACGGCGGCAGCCGCCAGCGCGTCTTCGGTGCTGCCAAGGAACGTCGCAAGGCGCGCTCGGGCCGCCGGTTCAATCGGCGCGCCGCGCGCCATGGAGATGGCGACCGTGGCCTCAATCGTGCTGTTCGAAGCTTCGATCACCGGCGAAAGCAGCTTGCCCCGTGTTTCGGTCGACAACGCCAGGAAGTAGCGTTCGCAGGCCTGCAGCGCGATCCAGCTGTCGCCCTTGAGCAGCGCCGGTACGCCACTGTGGTCGCGCTTGCGGATTGCCTCAGCGACGGCCGCGTCGTCGCCCATGGACAGCGCCAGCCACATCAGCGTTTCGGCCCCCGGCTCGGCGACGTATTCGGCGCGCACGCGCTTGATTGATTCGGTTTCGCCTGCGGCGGCAAGCCCCAGCAGCCACGCGGCCTCAACAGACGCCGTGCCGCCCGCGAGCAGGTTATCCAGCAGGTTGTCGGCGCAACGCCGGCTGATGTCGCGCGAGGCGCTGCTGGACGTGATGTAAAGGAAGGTCGCCCGGCCGATACGCATCGGCCTCACCAGCAGCGGCCCATCGGCCGAGTTCTGCAAACCGGTGTTCTGCAGGCCCTGGATCAGCGCCTGCCGCACCCAGTACACCTGGCGCGAATCGCCGCTCAGGTACAGGTGCATCGCGCCCTGCGACAGCACCTTGGCCCAGCGCTCGCGAATCTCTGGCGCAACAACGACAGCCAGCCCGCCAAGCAGTTGCAACCGCAGCAGCGCGATGGAAGGAAAGCCCTGCAACGTCGTGTTCTCATTATTCCAGCCGTAGCGAGGCTGGTACTCCCACGGCGCAAGCTCGCGCAGGTTGCGCGCTTCACCAAGGCGGAACAGTTGCATCAACGACGCGCGGCCGTGATCGCGCAGGGCCTGCTCAGGCGCGCTGGCGCACTGTACCGAGCGCGCGAAGCTTTCGCCGATCTGGATCAGGGCATTGCTGGCGCGGGCGCGTACTTCGGCGTCTTCGTGGGTCAGCGCGGCCTCAAGGGTGTCGCGGGCGGGCTCGCCGATGCCGATCAGTTCGCGGCTGGCTCGTTCGCGGGTGGCCCAGTCGTCGCTGCCAAGCTGCGTGACCAGCGTGTTCAGGCGCTCGGGCGAAACGGGTTCCTGCGCCGCGAGCAGCGGGGAAAGCAGCAGGGTCAGGATCGCCATCCAGCGCATGTGATTACCCCGGCGCACAGGTTACTGCCTGCATAGTACGGGATTTCGCGCTCATGGTCGACGTCCCAAAGCGCAAAGGCAGCCCGCGAGCCCTTGGCAATCCGGCCCCATTCACGCGTATCAAGCCGCAGCGCGTGCGCCGCATTCACTGTAAACGCGGCCAGCGCCTCGGCGGCGTTCAGCCCGCAGTGCATCACCGCCAGGTT
Source organism: uncultured bacterium (assembly GCA_938014885.1). Classification (GTDB taxonomy): domain Bacteria; phylum Planctomycetota; class UBA8742; order UBA2392; family UBA2392; genus CALLQI01. Next base: position 158,606 of record CALLQI010000024.1, on the reverse strand, counting down.
CATTACGAATGCGGGGTTGGCAATCGGCGAACTTCCCGGGTTGAAATCCGTCGCAAGCGCCACGCACAGCCCGGCATCAACCAGCGCGCGGCCGTCGGCCCATTTGTCCATCCGCAGCGCGTGGGTGCTTCCGGGCAGCAGCACGGCGGCCACACCGGCGTCGCGCATGGCGTTGGCGGATGGCTGCTCGAGAAACTCCAGGTGGTCTGCACTGTCGGCACCGACGGCTGCGGCCACGGCGGCCCCGCCACTTGGATGAAGCTGCTCGGCGTGGATCGTGACGCGCAGGCCGGCCTTTTGCGCGGCTTCGGCCACGGCGCGGGTCTCTTCGGGGGTGAACACGCCCTTTTCGCAGAAGACGTCGGCACGCTGCGCAAAGCCTTCGGCGGCCGCCTGCGGCAGAATCTGCTCGCGCACCAGTGCCAGGTACTCGCGACGCTTTTCGATGCTGCCCCGGAACTCGGCCGGCAGGCTGTGCGCGGCCAAACAGGTGCGGATCGTGTGCATGTCGCTGGCTTCGCCCGAATCGCGGATCGCGGCCAACTGGCGCAATTCATGTTCGAGTGAAAGGCCGTAGCCCGACTTGCCTTCGACCACGGCCACACCGTGGCCGCGAAGGAGGCGCAAGTTGCGGGTGGTGTGGCGCAGCAGGCTTGCGTCGTCGGCCTCACGCACGGACCGCATGCTCGAAAGGATGCCGCCGCCCGCGGCGGCAATTTCTTCATAGGTTGCGCCTGCCATGCGCTGTTCAAACTCGTCGGCGCGGGCCCGCACGAAGGCCGGGTGGGTGTGGCAGTCAATCAACGCGGGCGTAAGCAGCCTGCCTTCGCAGTCATGCCGTGGCGCGGCCGCAAACTCGCGCGGTAACTGTGCCCGCGCGCCAACAAAGGCCACGCGGCCGTCGGCAACGGCAACGCACAGGTCACCATCAAGGGGCGCCAGCTCAGACATCGCGTCACGCAGCAACGGCCCGGCCTGGGCCGCTGCGCAGGTGACGACGCGACGCAGATTTTCCAGCACGAGCTGCGGCATGGTTCACGCCTTGGTGCTGCCGGGTGCGTCTATTTTGCCGCGTCGGCCAGGGCCATTTCGAACAGTTCGACGGCCTTGTCGGCCTCGGCCTTGGTCAGCACGAGACTTGGGCAGAAGCGGATGTTGTTTTCGCCGCAGCCCAGGATCAGCAGCCCGCGCGCGAACGCCGTCATCTCGACCTTGTTGCGCAGCTCGGGTGCCTTTTCGCGGCCTTCGCGGTTTTTCACGATCTCCACGCCGACCATCAGACCCTTGCCGCGCACTTCGCCCACATGCGGCGACTTGAGCGCCTTCAGCTTGCCCAGCAGGTGCGCGCCCACTTCGGCCGCGTTGGCGATCAGTTCTTCATCCAGCAGCTTCACCGTTTCCACGGCGGCGGCGCAGGCCACGGGGTTGCCGCCGAAGGTGCTGGCGTGGCTGCCCGGCGGCCAGGTCATGATGTCTTTCTTGGCGATCACGGCACCCAGAGGCAGGCCCGACGCGATGCCCTTGGCGCTGGTGATGATGTCGGCCTCAACACCCCAGTGCTGGTGCGCCCAGAACTTGCCTGTGCGGCCCATGCCGCTTTGGACTTCGTCAAACACCAGCAGGATGCCGTGCTTGTCGCACAGCTTGCGCAGTGCTGGCAGGAAGTTGTCCGGCGGCACGACGTAGCCGCCTTCACCCTGGATCGGCTCAACGAAGATCGCCGCCACTTCTTCAGCCTGCACTTCGCGCTTGAAGATGGTGTTTTCGATGTAGTCGATAGCGTCCAGACCCACCTTCTCAGGCGTATCGAGGTGCGGCGCCGCGCGGTACGGGAACGGGTAGTTCGCGTGGATCACGCTGGGCACCAGCGGCGCATAGTGATTGCGATGGATCGCCTTGCTGCAGCCCAAACTCATCGCGCCGTACGTGCGGCCGTGGAAGCTGCCGCGGAAGCTGATCAGGTACGGGCGCTTGGTGTACCAGCGCGCGAGCTTCATGGCGCATTCGTTGGCTTCAGCACCGCTGTTGGCAAAAAACACGCGGCGGTTGCCGCCGGTGTGTTCGCTGAGCATGCGGGCGAGTTGCGACTGCACCGGGTAGTAGAAGTCGGTGCCGCTCATGTGCTGGAAGCGATCAACGGCTTCCTTGATCGCGGCCACGATGCGCGGGTGGCTGTGGCCGGTGGCGTTGACGGCGATGCCGGCGGTCATGTCGAGGAACACGTTGCCGTCCACATCTTCGGCGACGACGCCGGTGCCGCGCGCCATCACGAACGGGTAGCCGCGCGTGTAGCTGGTGCTGATGAATTCTTTGTCGGCGGCAATGGCGGCCGCGGCTTTGGGCCCGGGCAGTGCGGTCTTCAGGTCAGGTACCTTGGTGTAATTCATGTCCGTATCCTCTGCACGCGGCAGTATCGAGTCCGTGTCGAAGGCCCAGTGGTTGCGCGGATTCTAGGATGCCTTGCCCCCCGCGCCAGTTACGACGTTTGGGGGCAATGAGCGAGATCACGGGCAGATCAGCCCAGCCGGAACTCGCTGTGGGGCTTGAAGCGGCGCAGCACGGCCTGGACTTGCGACGGCTTCACGGCGCGGATCTGGCGAATCTGCTGCTCGAGCGACTGCCGGAAGCCCATGGTGGACTGCACCAGCAGGTCTGAGACGCGGGCGCTCATCGAGTCCATGGCCGACTTGCGGCTTTCGACCAGGCTTTCGCGCACGGCGTCGAACTCTTCGGGGAAAAAGCCCTTCTGCACCAGCCGCTTGAATTCGCTGCGGATCAGGCTGACGGCTTTGTCGGCCTTGGCATTGTCCACGGCGGCCTGGGCCATCAACACGCCGCGCGCGCGCTGGTAGCTGCTGTGCACGGCGTAGGCCAGCCCGTGCTGCTCGCGCACTACCTTAAACAGCCGGCTCATGCTGTAGCCGCCGAAGATCGTGTCGGCGAACAATGCCGGTGCGAACGCGGGTGTGCCGTACAGCGGCCCGCCGGACCACGCGAACACGAGATGGGTCTGTTCGGTCGTCGCCTGCATGCGACGGCGCTGCACGCTGGCGCGCGCCTTCAGCACCGCGTGGCCGGGCAACGCCGGGCGGCGCGTCTTGGGCAAGGGCAGCGCGCGATGCAGCGCCTTCAGCGCGGCTTCCGTGCCGACGGGGCCGGTTACGAAAGCGAACACCCGGGCGTTACCGACCAGAAGCCGGTGGCGTTGCAGCAGCTCAGCGGGCGTGATGCCGGGCAGATCTTCGACCGCGCCGTGTTCGTACACAGCACCGGGCGTGCCGGCGTAAATCATGCGCGTGGCTTGGATTGCGGCCCAGGTGGGCTTGTCGTCCTGGAGCGCGTTGAGTTCGTTGCCGAGCTGGAAGCGCTCTTGCTCAACCACATCGGCACGCATTGCGCTGTAATCCGCGTTGAGTGCAGGACGCAGCAGCACCTCGCCCAGCAGGTCGAGGGAACGCTGCATCTCTTTGGAACCTTTGGGCAAAAACCGGTCGGCCGGGAATTCGATCGACGCGGTCAGTGCCTGCAAGTCGCCGACGCGGCTTACGCTGACGCCGAGCGTGGCGCCATACAGTTCTTCCGTGGCGCGGGCTAGGTCGCGGCGCGTGGGGTGGGCTTCACTGCCGGCGCGCAGGCATGACGCGAGCAGCGAAGTGACTGTGGCGTCGCGGGCGCGCAACGGGCCCAGCAGGAACACGCGGGCGCGGGCGGTTTTGTAGCGGTCGCTTTCAAGTGCACAAAGACGCACACCGGGTTGCGGGCTGATTGAGGTGAATTCGCGGTAACGTGTGTGTTTCATGGAAGGTACTTGTTTGCGTTCCAACTGCGGGCGCGGAGTGTAGCAGCAATTTTGCAGACGCCGGTCAGAATATCCGTGTCGCATGCCGCTGTAGAGTAGCGCGTGTGGTCAGCAGCAGGCGGAAGCGCGGTGGCAGGTGAAAGTTCAGGCCGCAGTTCTGCAAGTACGCGAAGGCAGCACAGCAGGTGCAATTGACGCGAAGCCCACAAAGACTTGATGACGAGACAACGGGATTTTCTGAAACTTTTCGAGGCGATGGACGTTCTATAGGTCAGACAACCACGAGGGGCAAAGTGCCCCAGGCAGGCTTCGGCCGGCCTTCCCCGAAATCACCAGCGCCGCAGGCAAGGTGCCCGCGGTGAAAAGGAATGCGCCTTGGCGCATCAGGAGAGTTACTGCCATGAACCAGACGACGACCCGAGCCTCGCTCGCTCCCGAAGTCACCGACGCCTACCAGCGCACGGTTGCGATGGGCGACCGGGTGCTGGACCTGAACTCCGGTTCAGTCTGCGTGATCCTTGACCACTGCCCGGAACTGGGCCCGGAAAGCCTGTATGTCCAGCTTGTCGAGCACGACGGCCCGGCCATGAGCTACTGGGTCAGCCCGGAGCAACTGATCAAGCTGCCGCGAAACGCGGCCTGAGCACGGAGTGAAGCTCCCCCCTCTTCACTCTTGATGGTGCAAAGGCCGCGCATCGCGGAATAAGCAGCGGGCAGCAGGTGTTGAAGCAGTGAATGACAACCGAATTTCGTGCGCCGGCAACTTCCCCCCATTACGCCGCGCACGTTGAGGCAGATGGCAGATTCCCCCCAGCCGTCTGCCTCACTTTCTTTAACCGGTCGCGGCAACTGCATTCCCACACGAAGTCACCAAGACACCAAGAAGGCCGGCGTACCGGCGGCGCCGCGGCTGCTTCGGCCTGAAAGGCCGGGTATCGCGACGCTCTACGCACCCGGGCCTTCGGCCCGGGCTGTATGAGACGGCCCTTCGGGCCTGTCAGCCCGTTCGCGTCCTGCGTTTCTTGGTGCCTTTGTGCCTTAGTGTGGAGCACGCCGTTGCGGCCGGCGACAAATGCGAACCGGGCCGCCTTTGGGCGGCCCGGTTGCTTGGTTGCTTGCTTGCTCTACTTGCGGGCGGGGATCAGGCTGCTGCGCTCAACCGTGTCGGCTGCCGGCTTGGTGCCGGCTGGTGCGTTGCCGTGTTCGGGCAGCACTACTTCTTCGCCGCCGCGCAGGCGGTCGCTCCAGGGCAGGGTCGGGTTGGCTTCCATGATCTTGCGGAACATCAGGCGTGCCCCGTAGTGCTCAATCGCGAGGCTGTACGCCGTGTCGCCGGGCTCCGCCACCACGGTGCGGCGCGGGAAGTAGTCGCCCGACTGCTTGGGCCCTTCCGTGCCGGCACTGGCGACTGCTTCGGCACCCTTTTCGCCGACCGGCACCTTGATGACCTGGCCTACCTTGATTTTGCTGGCCGTTGACGCGTCAAGGCCAGGGTTCAGTTTGTAGATGTCGGTCGTCTTGCAGCCGTGCGCGGACGCGATCTTGCTGATCATGTCGCCGGCCTTGATCGTGTAGTCGATCACTCCGCCGGCTGCCGGCTTGGCCACGGGCTCAGGCTTGGCTGGGGTCGGTTCCGGTTTGGGCGCCACGACTTCCACTTTAGGCGGCTCAACGGGCACCTCTACCTTGTAGCCCAGCGGGCTCGGCATGGGTGCCGCTGCCTGCACTGGCTTCACTTCTTCTGCGGTCTGTTCCGGCTTTGCCTCGGTCTCATCGCTGCCCGGGCTGAACAGCGCTGCGGCAAGCAAGCCCACCAGCACCAGGCCTGCTGCTGCCACAATCATCGAAATGCGGCTCTTGGTCATGTTTCCTCCTTCGTAAGCATCCAGTACGGGATGAAAGTTGCGCCTTGACGGCCGGTGCAGACACCGGCGCTCATCCTGCATTCGGCAGGGGGCGTTGGGCGACTTTGGAGAAAATGCAAAAGCCCGCGTTACCGGACGCAATTATTTCCGGGCTGAAAATAAACAGGGGCGGCCCAAAGGCCGCCCCCGCGCTGCGTGTGGCAGGTGATTACTCTTTGAACTCAACCAGCTCCATGCTGCTCTTGCCCATGCTGCTGCTGGATTCGGTCTTCACTACCAGGCCGTCGAACTTCTTGGACATCCACGACTTGGTCTTGTTGCCCGAGACTTCAACTTCGGTGACCTTGCACTCGAACTCGCCGGCTTCAACCTTCACGGTCTCGTCGGCCAGCGTCTTCATGTCGGCTGTGCCGCCACCGGTGCCGCTGCCGCTGCCGAACTCCATCTTCTGCTCGGTCGGGGCCATGCCCGGGTATTCCTTCTTGTCCTTGTCCATCGTGGTCATCTTGACCTTGACCCAGGTGTCGCCCACTTCCAGCACTTCGTACTTGATGTAGCTGACCATCTCCGTGCCCGCATAGCTGGCCGTGGACTTCCAGGTCCAGGTGCGGCCGACCTTCTTGTACAGTTCAGGGATGTTGCCGGCGCCCTTGGGCTCGGTGCCCTTGGGGTCAGTTTCGCTGCCCTTGGGGTCGGTGCCTTTGGGGTCAGCGCCCTTGGGGTCGGTGCCCTTGCTGGGCTCGACTTCGTAGGTTTCCTTCATGGCATCTTCGAACACCTTGCGGATCTCGGTCTTCGAAAGCTTGCCGTCGCTGTTCGTGTCGTAGGTTTCGAAACCCTCTGATTCGCCTTCGCCCAGCTTCTCCATCTCGGCTTTGGTCAGGCTGCCGTCCTTGTCGGCGTCGGCATCGGCCCAAAGCTGGTCGATCCACGGCGAGATGTACTCTTTGTCCATCGCCTCCATGGCCTTGGCCGACAGCTTGGACTTCTTGCCGTCGAATGCGGTCTGGAAGTAGGTCGTGAGCTCATCCTTCGTCACTTCATTGTTCTCGTCGGCGTCAGCCACGAGGAACGTGGACAGGTACGAGCCGTAGGTCTCAAGCTTGCTGCGGGCGTTCTCGCCTTCCGAGTCACGGTCCGAAGCCTTCTTGATCTCTTCCTTCGTGATCTTGCCGTCGGCATTCACGTCCAGAAGTTCCATGTACATCGTCGCGTAGCTGGCAGCGCCGTCTTCTTCTTCACCGCCCATTTGCGCCCAAAGGCCACCGGCGAACATTGTCCCGGCGGCTGCAATCATCCACACCTTGTTCATGTTTCTCTCCGTGTTGAGGTCGCCCCGTCCTTGCGGCTGCGCCCCCGATATGTGCCCCATTTCGATGCTGCTACGTACCAACCGCTGCTTACTGCTCTGAGAACTGCAAAATCTCCGTGATGCGGCGATAGTTGTCGCCGGTGATTTCCTTGCGCACGCACAGCCCCGGCCACTCTTTCGTGTACCAGGCCTGGCCGCTGCGGCCGTCTTCATCGGTGAACGTGAATACCTGGCATTCGAACATGCCGCAATCGGTGATGCGCTTCTCAACCCGGTCTTCGCGCGAGCGGCCCGTGGGCTGCAAGTGCTCCGCAAACGTGTCATCAAGCTTGATGATCAGCGTCTGCACGGCCTCACCCTTGAGTTCTTCGAGCGTCAGTGAAAGCTTGCGGATCTCGAGCGTCACCTGCTCCGCTTCCACCTTGGTGACTTCGTAGCGCAGCACCTCGAAGCTTTTGTTGCCGCGTGTGCCCTGCATGGTGGTGGTCTTGAGTATCCAGTAGCGGCCCTTGTCCTTGAACAGGCGCTGCACGTCGCCGGCGTCAGGCGCGGCTTTCTTTTTCTTCTTGGACTTCGGCGCCACGTAGCCCGGGTCGCCTTCGACGCGCGTGAACTCAACCAGTTCGCGGGTGCCGAAGCGGTCGTCCTGCTTGACGGTCAGGCCCGGGAACTCGGTGCTCTTCCACAGGATGGCCAGGCCGTCCATGTTGTTTTCCCAGCGAATGCACTCAAAGGTGCCCACGTCGGTCTTCACCTTCTCAACTTTCTTCTTGGTGAAGCCGGCGGGGTCTTTGAATGCCAGCGCGTCGGGCTTGAAGTCGATCTTCACCACGAAGCCGCCGTCGTCCGGCAGCTTCTTGCCCGCGTCCAGGGTGTCTTCGCGGACTTCGGCCCGATCCGCGTACACGTTGGCGACCTCATACCGCATGTACGTGACCGACGTGTCGCCGCCCTCGTTGCCCGGCTTGGGCGTGCGCTTCAGCAGCCATGTGCGGCCGGCCACACGGTATAGCAGGTACGGGTCGGCAGCCTTGTCGTCTTTGGCCTGGACGGGCGCGTCGACAGGGCAAAGGCCAAACGCACAGATCGCCAGTGCGCTTGCGAGCAGATAGCTCAGTTTCATGATGACCTCCATGCCCAGTGACTGATGTAGGATTCTGTGGTGCGGACCCCCGCCGCGCAAACGCAAAAAATCGGGCAGCCTGAAAACAGGGCTAAGGCGCATGCAGGTAGTGACTTACGTCGGCCTGTCTGAACCACGCGAATCGCGCAGTCGCAGGCCCCAACCGCGCACAAACCTGTTGCCTTAACCCCGCAACATGAAACACTTAGCGCACTTCAAGTAGGCCGCAACCATGCAAAAGACCGGCGCGCAGCGCGAAAAGGTACTTCATCTGCTGGAAGACCTTGGCGGGGTCACGGAAGCCAACATCCGCAAGGTGGCCGAGCTGACGAAAGTGTCCGAGGCCGAGATCTGGGGCGCCGGGACATTCTACACGCTGCTCAAGGGCGGCCCCCGCGTGCGCGTCTGCAACGGGCTTAGTTGTCGCATCCGCGGCAGCGACGAACTTGCGGCCGACCTGCGCTCCAAGGGCAAAACCGTCGAAGAAGTAAGCTGCCTGGGCCAATGCGACCGCGCCCCTGCGGCCCTGGACGAAAACCTGCGCGTGTTTGACCGTTCGCGCCACCCGCGCAGCATCACGCCCGACGACCCCAAGCTCGCGGTCAACCTTGGCGGCAAGCCGGACTACAGCTTTGCAGAGCTGGCCAAGGCGCGCGCGATGCAGCCCGCTGAAATCTTCAAGCTGCTGGACGAATCCGGCCTGCAAGGTCGCGGCGGCGCGGGCTTTCCCGCGCATATCAAATGGAAAGGCGTGCACTCCCAGGCGACTACCGAGCGCTACGTCGTCTGCAACGCGGACGAAGCCGAGCCCGCTACCTTCAAAGACCGCGAAACCATGCTGCGTCGCCCTGACAGCATCATCCAGGGCATGGCCATTGCGGCCCACGCGGTGGGTGCGCAGGAATGCCACATCTATATCCGCGGCGAGTTCCGAGCCGAGTACGAGTCGATGAAGGCCGCGCTGAAGCAGGCCGAAGCACACGTCAACTTCGTAACCTGGTTCTTCCACCACGGCCACGGCGCGTACATCTGCGGCGAAGAAACCGCGCTGCTGGAAAGCATGGAAGGCAAACGCGGCATGCCGCGCCTGAAGCCGCCATTTCCGCACGAGTACGGCTTCCGAGGCAAGCCCACGCTGATCAACAATGTCGAAACGCTGGCCTGCGTGCCCTACATCTTCCGGCATGGCGGCGCGGCCTTCAAAGCACTGGGCCGCAACGAAGCCGGCAGCAAGCTGTATTGCATAAGCGGCCACGTGAAGCAGCCCGGCGTGTATGAGCTGCCGCTTGGCGCGACGTTGGATGAGCTGGTGACGGTGGCCGGCGGCTACGAGGGCACGCCCAAGGCCTTCAGCCCGGGTGGTGCCAGCAGCGGCTTTTTGCCGATGGCCAACCGCGATACGCCGCTCGATTTCAAGTCGTTACAGAAGGCCGGCAGCATGCTGGGCAGCGCGGGCGTCGTGGTGCTGAACGACACCGTGGACATGGCCAAGGCGGCCAGGTGGCAACTTGAGTTCTTCGAAATCGAAAGCTGCGGCCAGTGCGCGCCTTGCCGCATCGGCAGCCGCTATCTGCACCGGCAGACCGCGAAGTATCTCGAATCTGGCGATCCGGCCGCGCTGAAACACGCCGCCGACGTGGGCTGGGAAATGGAAGAAGGCAGCATCTGCGGCCTGGGCATGGTAGCTGCCAAACCGCTCGAGAACGCCATGAAGTACTGGCCCGAGGCCTTCCAGAAGCGTTGATCCGCAATCTGCCCGCACGAGGCCATCCGGCGTGGTACAATGCAGGTTCAGCGGAGGTCACCATGTTTCCGTGGGCTCAGAGAACGCCGCAGTCCGTGGCACCGCCGGCCGCGACCCTGCTGTCGCTTTCGGTGCTGGCGTTTGCGGCCATGTGGGGCAGCCAATTCCTGCTGATTCATCACTTCGCGCCAGAAGTCGCCGCGGATTCAACCAGCTACTGGTTCGTGGTGGCGATGCTTTCGGGCCTTGGCGCGCTCACGCTGTGCGGCCTTTTCCGCACCTTCCGCCTGTCCGTGGCCCGGGTGCTGCGGCCGAACCTGCCCGGTGAAGGCTTTGCCAACCAGCAACTTGCGGCCGTATACCTGCAAGCCCGCCGCTGCCGCGCGGTGCCCGCCGACGAGCGGCGCCACCTGCCCACCAAGGAACAACTGCGCCTGACAGCGGCCTCATTGCAGGCAAAGGACCTTGGCCCTTACCAGTCGCGCGCTTGCAAGTAGCACGCCTGACTGTGCCGATGCGTAACGTCGCGTGCGGCCGTTGCCAGTTGGCCACGCGACCTGCGGATTTGCCCCACGCATGGCTTTGATGGGGTACAATTGAGCCATGCACCGCATCCGTGAAACCACCCGACAGGTCACGATCCTGGCTTTGATGGCCGGCGTCCTCGCCCTGGGCTGCGCGATTTTTGGCCTGTGTGTCTGGATCATCCGTGCCGGTGGCCACGAAGCCAGCATGACCGGCCCGGCCCTGTTCATGGTTTCGATGCTGGCATTGGCGGGCTGCGGGTTCTGGCTGGCGCGCCTTCGCCTGCGCGCGCACCGTGAACGCGCGGAATCGCAGGCCGGGGTGGAAGCCGCCTACACGGCTGCATCTGCCGAAGCCCGGGCATTCATGCGCAAGCGTGAGTCCCGCCCCAACTGGGACACCGGTGTGAAGAAGGGTGAAGTGCCGCCGATCGTTCACTCACTGCTCGCTCATGGGCTGATGCCGAGCGACAAAGACTAGCGCCCGTCGCTGTGTTTCCGCGCGGGCTTCACTAACCTGTCTGCATGAAAACCGGGCGCATCGTTGCGGGCCTGTTTGTGCTGTTGCTGCTGGCCGGTGCCGTTGCCGGCGGCATCCTGGTGCTGCATGAAACCAGTGGCGGCGGCCTTGCCGTCACGGTCCGCTTCACGGATGCCAAGGGGTTGATGGAAGGCGACGACGTCGTCTACGGCGATACGCCGGTCGGCCGCGTGGCCCAACTGGACGAATCCGCCGATGGCGTGGTAGCGCACCTGCGCATTGCGTCGGACCACGCGGGGTTGGTGCGCACGGGAAGCCGATTCTGGGTCGATCAGCGGCTTGGCGGCTCAATTGTCATGTTCGACGCCCCGGCCCGCGCCGGCACCACGGCACCCGGCGGCCATGGATTCATCGGCCTTGAGGCCCGCCCGGCACCGGACCCGGAAACCCTGCCGCCGCCTCCCGCCCGCAAGCTGCCCGCGCGCCCGGCCTGGCTGTGCGAAGTGCGGGTCAACGTGACAGTCAAGGTCGGCGACGAGTTGACTGAAGATCGCGCGCGCAAGTCAGCGGGCGTGATCGTCGATACTTCCCCCACCGGCGAGTTGCTGGTGCTGGCACCGGCCTGGGTGGCGCAACGCAGCGGTGAGACGCTGGCCGTGCGCTGGCGCGTTGAACTGATCGGCAGCGAAACCTGGAGCGCCGAGCCCGCCTTCGAAAACGAACGCTTCATCGTGCTGCGCCTGCCCCCCACCAACTGGGCCGGCAAACCCGCAAGCCTGTGGCCCACCGAGTTGCCCGATGCGCAGGGCCTGCTGGTCACCGATTTCGAAGGCAGCGCCGTCACGATGACCCACACCGCAGGCGCGCTGGAGTACCGGGGCCAAGTTCGTGAGGGCCTCGTGGCGATGGTCGAGGGCACGCACCCGGCGGGCTTTGCGCTGCCCACGGTGGGCACTCGCTATGGCGCCCAGTGGCTGTCGCTGCACGGCGCGGGCGATGCCATTGCGGCCGCGCGCAAGTTGCCCGAATAACCGTCCACAATCGCTTCAGAACTCCCGCACAGGCCGGGGCGTGTCGCATGGCTCGCTAGCATCTGTCGCGGGAGAATCACATGTTCCGCGACGTGCGAATTGAGCAGGTCAGTGACGGCCGCTGGGCCGTCGTCGAAGAAACCATCGACAGCGGCCGCGTGGTGCTGCGGCTGTTCGAGAGTATTGAAGACGCGCGGCGTTTCGCGCTGGCGTCCTGAAATCAGCCCGGCGGGTGGCACGCCAGTCGATGATTGTGCATAGTGCGCGCACCATGAACGACAACGCGCGCGTACCCGACGTCCACATCAACCTGAACATCCGCGGCCTGAAGCCTTCGGCCACGGTAAGCATCAATGAACGCTGCAACGCGCTGCTGGCTGAAGGGCGCGAGATCTGCAAGCTGGGCCTTGGCCAAAGCCCGTTTCCTGTACCCGACCCCGTGGTGGAAGAACTCAAGGCCAACGCCTGGCAGAAAGACTACCTGCCGGTGAAGGGCCTGCGCATCCTGCGCGACGCCGTGGCCGATTATCACCGCCGCACCCAGGGCGTGAATGCTGTCGGCGACGACGTGCTGATCGGCCCCGGCAGCAAAGAACTGATGTTCTTGCTGCAGCTTGTGTACTACGGCGACATCCTGATCCCGACGCCGGCGTGGGTCAGCTACGCGCCGCAGGCCAAGATCATCGGCCGCAACGTCGAGTTCATTGAGACCGACCCCGCTGACCGCTGGCTGCTGAGTGCCGAGCGGCTGGCCCAGGCCTGTGCTGACGACCCGGAAAAGCCGCGCGTGGTGGTGCTGAACTATCCCAGCAACCCCACGGGAGCGACCTTCAGTGCCGAGCAACTGGCCGCGATTGCCGAAGTCGCGCGCCGCCACAGACTGGTGATCCTGAGCGACGAAATCTACGGCGAGCTGCACCACGAAGGCAACCACCGCAGCATCTCCAGTTATTACCCCGAAGGCACCATTATCAGCGGCGGCCTTTCCAAGTGGTGCGGCGCGGGCGGCTGGCGGTTGGGCACTTTCACGTTCCCGCGCGGCCTGCGCTGGCTGCAAGACGCGATGTCGAGCGTCGCCAGCGAAACCTTCACCAGCACCAGCGCGCCCATCCAGTACGCCGCCGTGCGCGCGTTCAAAGGCGGCAGCGATATCGAGAGATACCTGTGGCTGTGTCGGCGCTCATTGAAAGCGCTGGGGCAATGGATTTCCGAGCAGCTCAATGCGGCCGGCATACGCACCGTGGCGCCGGAGGGCGGGTTTTACCTGTTCCCGGACTTCGAAAACGCGCGCGCGACGTTGGCCGGCCGCGGCATCCGCAACAGCATGCAACTGTGCGAACGGCTGCTGCAGGACACCGGCGTGGCGATTCTGCCGGGGCACGACTTCGGCCGCCCCAAGAGTGAGCTAACGGCACGCATGGCCTACGTGGACTTTGACGGTGCCCGCATGCTCAGCGCGCTGGCGAACCAGGAAAAGGCGTACCAGCCCGACGTCGAATTCCTCGAGACGCACTGCCCCAACATGGTGAAGGCCATCCGCAAGATCTGCGAATGGGTGCGGTAGTACCGCACCCACCCCGATCTCTGCTAGCGGCGCCTGACCTTAGCCTGGGAATTCTTCACGGGCTTTGCCGCAAGTTTGGCGGCCTTCGTTGCAGGCTTCTTCACAGGCGACTTTGAGGACTTCTTCGCGGCCTTGCTCACAGGCTTCTTCGCGGACTTCTTCGCCTCATGCCCCGCTTCCTTTGTCGGCTCCAGCTTTGCGAGGCGGTCTTCAACCTTGCGCAGCTTGTCGTTGAGTTCATCAAGCTGCTTCTGCGAAGCCGCAGCCTTTGGCTTGGCTGCGCCGCGAATGCCTGACTGCGTGCGCTTCACCGCAGTGCGTTCCTGGTCGGAAAGACCCGCGCCGTAAGCCTCAATTGCGCCCATCGCCTCGCCGGCTTCAGCACTGCCGAGCCCCGCCAGCGCGAACTTCTGCACCCGCTGGTTCGGGTCGCGCAGCAGGTCGGTCATGCGTTCCACTGCGGCCTCACGGTCGCGCTTCTCCGCAAAGCGCGCCACGGCACCAAGCGAGGCGGCGGCCACATGCCGCGCGCGGTTGCTGGTGGCCCCATACCTTGACGCGTCAAGCAGCGGCTTCAGCGCATCCGCCCGTCGCGTTGCCGCCAGTGCCCGGAATGCGCCCTGCTGCTCCCACCCAAGCGGGCTGTCCGCCCTGGATGCCTTGGCAAGCAGCTCAAATGGCGCGGCTTCACGCTGCGCACCCAGGCCCTCATAGGCCGCCATGCGGGCGCGGTACAACTTCGGGCCCTTGGCAAGGAAGTGCTGCAAGGCCTCAATCACCCGCGCATCGCGATAGCTGCCCACGGCCCGCACCAGCGTTTCGCAGACCATGCCGTCCTTTTCAGTCGGCAGCAGTTCCAACAGAGTTTCCAGGGCCGCTTCACACTTGGCTGCGGCCAGCGCGTTGGCCATGCGCACCCGGACACCCCAGAACTTCTCGCTGCCGTAGGCATCCCCCACGGCCTCAATGTTGGCGCGCTTGCCGGACTTGCACAGTGTCACGGCCGCGTGAATGCGGCCGGCCACGTCGGTTGCGTCGGTGAGCTGGCGTTTCAGCTTTTCGTCGCCGGGGTTCAGGTCGTGGCGGCAGACGGTGTTTGTGCCGGCGTCAAAGCGAACTTGCTCAGGCTCTTTGGCCATGGGCACCGTGAACGAGTGGGTGCGCGCGTCAATGCGCACCCGGCGCGTAAACGCCGTGCCGTCGATGGTCCAGCCCAGTTCCGTGCCGAACTCGAACAGCGGCAGCTCTTTCAGGTCCTGCGTCTGCTCAATGTCAAAGCGGCCTTCTTTCTTCTTGGCTTCGTAGCTGAAGGCCACCTTCAGGTTCGGGTAGCCCTTGCTGAGAATCCACTGCTCGAACCACTTCACCAGGCTGCGGCCGGAATGCTCTTCCATCACCTTGCGGAAGTCATCGGTCTCGACGACCTTGCCGCCGAATCGCTTCACGTAATCGCGCACGCCGGCAAAGAACACTTCGTCGCCCAGTTCATGGCGCAGCATGTGCAGCCGCACCGCGCCGCCCGGGTACAGGTGGCGGTCGTACATGCTCCAGGAGTGGTCGAAGGTGCGGGTGGCAATCGGCCGCATGTAGGCGCCGTCGGCTTCATCAAGGTAGGCGTGCAGGTTGCTGTAGAAATCGTAGTCGCGCTCTGCTGCGCCTTTGTCGTCTTCGAGCCACAGGGTTTCGACGTAGACGGCCCAGCTTTCCTTCAGCCAGGCGTGGGCGAAGTCGCGGCATACGATCCAGTCGCCGAACCATGTGTGCGCCATTTCGTGCAGGTTGATCTGGTCAAGCTGCCAGGTCCATTCTTTGGCCAGTGTTTCATCCAGCACCAGCATGTCGTCCCAGCTCACCAGCGAAATGTTCTCCATCGCGCCGCCGATGCCTTGCAGCGCGAACTGGAAGTACTTCGGGTACGGGAACTCGCTGTCGAGCTTGGCCGTCATCCAGTCCAGCATGCGGCCGGTGCGGCCGAATGTGCGCTTCAGGTCAGCTGGCGTGAATTCGCGGCTGCTGAAGTAGGCAATCGGCTTGCCCTTGTGGTCACCGTCGTCGCAGTGGGTGAAGTCACCCAGCGCGAAGCAGGTGATGTAGCTGGGGCAACCCTGCTTGAGCTGCCAGTGCGCGGTCTTGGTGCCGTCGCCGTGGTCTTCTTCGCGAATCAGTTCGCCATTTGCCAGGATCGTGAAGTCTTTCTCGGCGCGCAGGTGAAAGCTGAGGCTCGGGCGCGCGTTGGGAAGGTCCACGCAGGGCAGCCAGTGGCGGGCGCGCTCGGTTTCGTGGTCCGTGGCGGCCCAGCGCGGGGCCTTGGGGTAGGCCTTGTCGGGGCTGCTGAAGAACAGGCCTGTGACCGGCTTGCTGACCCGGTAGGTCACGGCAACACGGCGGGTTTCGCCGGCAGCAAACGGCTGGTTCCAATGCAGGCTGATCGCGCGGCCGTCGTAGCTGCTGTGCAGGTGGCCGTCGTCGGCGTCGCGCACGCGCACGTCCAGGAAGTCCACGGCATGCAGCTTCAACGTGTCGGCGCCATCGCGCGCGGCCTTTACGGTCAGCGTCACGGTGCCGCTTGCCTGGCGCGCGTCCACGTCAACGTGAAGATCAATGTCGAGGTGCACGGGCTCAAGCTCAAGATCGGGCGGGTAGTGGGCCTCAGCGCCCGGCATGGTGAAGTCAGCCCCCGAAACACCCATTTCAGTCATGCGAACATGATGGCTCATGGTTTTCTCCGACCAGCTTGATAGCCGCATTTGGCGCAGATGCAAGGCTCCTGTGTATTGACACGTCAAGTACCTTTGGCCGATTCGGGTTTGGCCTCCGCGCCGGTTTGACTACAATGTCCGGTCCAACACAGGAGACGACCATGCGAACCCTGCTGCTGCTTGCGGTCCTGTCCGCCCCGCTGTGCGCCGCTGATCTTGCGTTTGAAATGCCGCGCGTCGCGCGCGCCAACTCGCTGTTTGAGGGCATGCCGAGCGTGCTTGAGCGCACCCAGCGCGCCCCGCTGCTTGAGGGCACCGGCCGCGCCACCGGCGAGCAGATGTTCGGGGCCGGGGTCTCGCTGGGGATTGATTCCAGCACGATCGGCCTTGGCGTTGGGGGCTGGTTTGACTTCTACTTCACGCCCTGGATCGCGATTGAGGCCAACGCGCGCATCGGCTACGGCATTCTCGGCCGACGCTACCACGAGGGCGGCACGGGACTTATTGCCACGTTCGGGCTCGGCGCCAAGTTCGTGATGGATTTCGAAGAATGGGAGTTCACGGAATGGTGCCGCCCGTTTGCGGTGCTGTCACCAATCGGGTTCGCGTTCCTGGCAGGCGACGAAGCCGCCGAAGACAACGGCGACGACGTACGCACGAAGTATTCGGACATCCTGTTCCAGGTCCACGGCGGCGTGGGCTGCGATTTCTTCCTCACCGACCTGATCGGCGTGGGACTCGGCCTTTACATGTACGGCACCATCGGCGGCCGCAAACAGACCAGCGCCGACGTGGAAACCCGCACTCGGGGGCAGGTAGGCGTGTTCTTCGAGTACGCACGGCTGTCGCTGCGGTTCTAAGCCCCGCGAACTGCTGACGCGAAGGCTCGAAGGACAGCAACAACAGCGAGCTAACCACGGATGCACACGGATGCGCACGGACAAAGCCGCTTGCCGGTGCCCCCTCCGCGACTCCGCGCGAGATTGCAGTTGCCGTTAAACTAATTCAGCAGTTGCCGTTCTTCGTGGTTCTTCGTGGCGCTTCGTGGACAAACGCTGTTGCCGCTTTACTGGACTGCAGCAACGTTAAAGCCACGGGTGGACACAGATGCACACGGATAAAGCCGCTTGCCGGCGCCCTCTCCGCGTCTCCGCGCGAGATTGCAGTTGCCGTTAAACTAATTCAGCAGTTGCCGTTCTTCGTGGTTCTTCGTGGCGCTTCGTGGAAAAACGCTGTTGCCGTATGTCCACCCTTCGCTTGTTCTTGCGATGGGCGCTTCGTGGACAGACGCAATTGCAGTGCCCACGCGCTAGGCCTGGCGCTTTTCGCCCTTCGTCAGCGGGCCGCCTTCGAATTCGATGATTGCGCCCGGGTCATCCATCCGGTTCGGGTTCATGGTACGCGACGGCGACAGCGGGTCGGCGTCGCGGCCGGCACCGTTTTCCCACGGATGCGCCACGAACAGCACCGCCATCAACCCCATCGCCACCGCGATCTGCCAGCGCACGCGGCCCTCGTCGCGCAGCGCCAGCCGCAGCCCGGCCGTCAGCGCGGTGCCCGCCAGTACCGACCACGCGATGATCTCGAGCTCGGGGGTACTGATCACCGGCCTCAGATTGAAGGCCCAAAAGACCACAATGTCGAGCAGCACCAGCAATGAGATTGCGCCAAGCGCGAGCCAGGGCAGCAGATTCGAGTTACGCAGCAGCTTCTTCATCGTATGTCCCTTGTCCGGAAATCGCCGTCTCAGGCCGCGACCATGCTGTCGTAGATGCCGCCTTGACCTGTCAAGTCACCGGAGGCTTTGCGTGCCTCCCACTCTTCAAACGTGATCATGATTTCGCGCTCTTTGCTGCCGCGCGCCGGGCCCAGGATGCCGGCCCGTTCCATCTGGATGATGATGCGCGTCGCCCGGGTGTGGCCAAGGCCCATCGCCGTGCGCAGGAAGCTGGCACTGCCGCGCCCGGCAGCCAGGATCTGGTCCACGGCGTTGGCGAAATCAGGGTCCACTTCCCCCACCGCACCGCCGCCGTCGCCGTCGCTGCCGCCGCTGCCCACGTTCAGGGCCTTCGGGTCAATCAGGTAGTGCGGCTTGATCTGCGAACGCAGGCCTTCCAGCATGCGGTTCAGTTCATCGTCGGCAATGAACGCGCTTTGGACGCGCAGCGCCTTGGGCTCGCCGGGCATGACCATCAGCAGGTCGCCCTTGCCCAGCAGGTCTTCAGCACCGGTCTGGTCCAGCACGATGCGTGATTCCGTGCCGGTGTTCACGCGCAGGCTTACCCGGGCCGGGATGTTGGCCTTGATCAGGCCGGTCAACACGTCGCTGCGCGGGCTTTGCGTCACCAGCACCAGGTGGATGCCGGCCGCACGGGCCTTGGCCGCGATGCGTGCGATCATTTCGTCCACCTTGGTGTCGCTGGCGACGAGGATCAGGTCGGCCAGTTCGTCCACGATGCATACGATGTACGAAAGGTAGTCCGGGCATTCTTCGGGGTCGGCACCGGCGGACTCAAGCCGGGTGGCGCGCTCGCGCTTCGACAGTTCGTTGTACTCGGTGATCTTGCGGACGCCTGCGTTCTTGAGCAGCGTGTAGCGGCGTTCCATTTCCTCCACCACCCACTCGAACACGCCAACGGCGCGGCGGCTGTCGTCGATCACCGGGGCCAGCAGGTGCGGCGTGTCGGCGTAGGGCGTGAATTCGACCTGCTTGGGGTCAACCATCACCAGGCGCAGTTCGTGCGGGGTACGCGACATCAGCAGGCTTGCCAGCATCACGTTTTCGAACACCGACTTGCCCTGGCCGGTGCTGCCGCCGACCAGCACGTGCGGCATCGCGGCCAGGTCACGCACAATCGGCGTGCCCAGCGCGTCTTTGCCGAACGCCATGGGCAGTTCCATCCTCTTTACCGCGGCTTCCCACTCAGGTGTTTCCAGCAGTTCCCGGAAGCCGACCATGTCGCGGCTGCTGTTGGGCACTTCGACGCCGATGGTGCTTTTGCCCGCACTGGTCACCATGCGCACGGTCTGCACACGCAGGTTCAGCGCCAGGTTTTCCTTGTAGCGCATGATCTTGCTGATCATCAGGTCGGCGGGGATCTCCATTTCGTACGTCGTGACAGTCGGGCCACGCACGTGGTTGATCACTTTCACGTCGATCTTGAACGCCGCAAATGTGGCCCGGATGATCTCCGACGCGCGCTGCATTTCAGCGCGGGTGTTGGCGTTGTCTTTCTTCTTGGCCTGGTTCAGCGCCGCGATGTCGGGCAGCTTGCATTCCTTTGCGGCGGCCTCCCATGCGGCTGCATCGACCGGCTGCGCGACCGGCGCGGGCTCGGACACAGGCTTGCGGCGCGGGGCCTTCAGTTCGGCGGCGGGTGAGGTCTGCGCGGGCGCATCCGCGGCGACACCGACGGGAATCAGCGATGGGTCGGGGTCGAATTCGACCAGCTCTTCGTCGTCGTCTTCGTCAGTTTCGTCGTCAGCCTCGTCGGCGTCGGCTTCGTCTTCCACGACGACAGCGCCGTCGCGTTTGAGCAGGCGGGTCAGCCAGTTGCCGGGCTTCTCTTCAGCCTGTACGGCCTCTTCAGCGTTGATCGGTTCAGGAATCACGGCGACCGGCCCGCTGATTTCGTTCTCGTCACCCAAGGGGTGCAGCAGGTCGCGGATGATCGGGTAGAACAGGATGTCCGTCGCGAGCAGGAAGCTCAGCAGCGCCGTGAACGCCAGCACCAAGTACGCGCCCGTCATGCCGAAATTCGCCTGCAGCAGGCCGAAGATCGAAGCGCCCACCACGCCGCCGCGGCTGGGCATGACGCCGCTGTCGCTGTAGCTGTCGCCGAACATGGCCGCAAACGTCGCCACCAGCATCACGGTGCCGATCAGCCGCACCGGCCAATCCGCAGCCTTGCGCCGGAAGAACACCAGCGTCGCGTACACGCCAAGCACCCCCACCAGCAGATAGGTGCCGACGCCTAGAAACGTGTAGCCCAAGTGCACCGCCAGAGCGCCGATGCGGCCGCCGAGGTTGTTGGCCTGTTCGTTGACCGGCCACACGGCGCCGGCAACGTCAGCGGGGTCGTATGAGACGATGCTGAGGATCATGAACGCGACCACCAGCAGCAGCGAAAGCGCGGCGCATTCCTGCAGCAACTCTTTGTTGAAGACGCGCGTCACACCCTGCAGGGTGATGGATTCGCGGGTGCTGAGTGCTTTGCCAGCCATGTCGTTTCCCCTGATGGCATCCGGTCCGTGGAGACACGGATCATTCCGGTTTCGGCAGAAACGACGGCGAATCTTGAGCCCGAATGGCGCATACCCGCTTCGCGATTCAGCTTGCGGAATCGCCCGCCATGGGGGAACGTTAAGGGTACAGGAGCCAACCATGGCCGACACGCGCACGAGGATCCGCCGGTGGGGACTCGACTTCGCCCAGCTTCAGGCGGAGCTTGCGCTGATCCGCGCCCAGTACCCCGACGCCTCAGACTTTGAGGCCGCCACAGAACGCCTGTTCGCCGAACTCGCGGCCAAGGACTCCTTCCGCCAGCGAGTAATCGAGCCGCCTAAGTGGGAGTAGGGCCTCACTGCTGACGCGAAGGCCGAGAAGTACGGCAACTGCGGTGAACCACTAAGCGCCACGAAGAACCACGAAGAACGGCAACAGCAGCACTGGACTAACTGCAACTGCGGTTTCGCGCAGAGACGCTGAGACGCGGAGAAGCGCTGGCAGTCCTTGGCGACTCTTGTTGTCCTTGGCGATTAAACACCTTGCTCAATCGGCCACGGCGGCCTCTCGCACGGTGCACACTGAACTGCCACGGCAATGGACTCAGCGTAAAACTGCAGCTGGCGCTAAACCCGAAAGCAGGTGCCGTTCTTGGCGGTGCTTCGTAGCGCTTCGTGGTTCAAAGGCAGTTGCCCTCTCCGCGCCTCCGCGTCTCCGCGCGAGATTGCAGCTGCCGTTAAACAAGAAAAGCAGTTGCAGTTCTTAGTGGTCCTTCGTGGCGCTTCGTGGGAAAAAGTCGTTCGTCGCGAACTTCGCGTCAGTGGTTGCCGTGCCGGCCTAGACCTTCGCTGCGTTGGCTTCTTTGAAGGTGAGCATCCGGCCCTGGGTTTCGTCCCATACCTTCAGCCGCAGGCAGTTCCACACGTCGCGCGGCCACAGGGTGGTCGTGGGCGGGTTCTGCAGCGCGGGCACGGACTCCATGGCTTCGCGCAGGCGATAGAACGGGATGGTGCAGTTCAGGTGATGGATGTGGTGGAAGCCGATCTCGCCGGTCAGCCAGTGGGTCAGGCGGCTGGCCTTGAGAAAGCTGCTGCATTCAAGTGACGCGCGGGCGTTCGTCCACTCGCCATCTTTCAGAATCCGCATGCCCACAAAGTTGTGCTGCGCATAGAACAGGTACGCACCCAGCGCTGATGCCAGCGCGTACGGGCCCACGAAGCACAGCAACGCGACAGTCCAGCCCCCGGCCCACCACAGCAGCGCGATCAGCGCCGCATGCAGCACAATCGCGAGGCCGCACTGCCAGTTGCGGATCGGGTTGCGAATGAACGGGTTCAGCGCATTGCTGAAGAAGAACACCGTGACGTACGCCAGCGCGTAGGTCAGCGGGTGGCGCGCGATGTGGTAGTAGAAGCGCTTCCAAAAGCCGGCCTGCTTCCATTCCGTCAGCGGCATGATCGGGAACGAGCCGACGCTGCTGGCCTCAATGGCGCCTACGTGGCTGTGGTGATAGTTGTGGGTCTCGCGCCAGTAGCTCGGCGGGCACAGGAACAGGCTGCCGTACAGCCGCAGGATCGTGCCTGCGACGAATGACTTCCGGAAAATCGCGCCGTGCATGTGGTCGTGGTAGATGATGAAGCCGCGCACCATCACCAGCGAGCCGCACAGTGAGGCCGCAATCTTGACCGGCCACCAAGGTGCCAGCGCGGCGGTGGTGAAGAACACGCCCAGCACCGCCAGCGTCGAAAGCAGCACCCACCAGCTTTTGGCGCGGCTTTCTTTGGTGAAGGGACGGGTGGCGATCAGGATGTCGCGGTCCGACATGCGGGCAGCGGGTGTGGCCGGTGCGTCCGATGCAAACGACGCAACACTATCGGTTACCGGTGGTTCGAGCAGTTCAGGCATGCGAAGATTCCAGCAACGAAGCGGGCAAAGTCAACGGTTGCGAAGATTACCCGGAAGGATTCACACCGGACTCAAATGGTCCGCAACCCCGGGATGCGACCAAAGCCGCAATCCCAAATCTCGCCCAGCCAGAAGCGCAGCCCAGGACCAAACCCCTGGCCCCGTGACATCATTCCCGCCAAATGGAGCCAGTCAAACCGCGCGGCCGACGCTGAAGACCCCATCAATGCAATCGACGACGACGGTGTCGCCATGATTGAAGAAGTCATCCGCAATCAAGGCCGACAAAGGCTCGCGGATGTGGCGCAAGACCAGCTCAGGGGCCGTGACGACAGAATCCGCCATCAGCGCACGCAAAGCCTCCTGCGCGGGCTCGCGGACCTCCAGCCCAAGGCGAAACTCAGCCAGCAGGATTTCAAGCTGCCGCAGTTCCATGCCAAGAGCATCCAGCTCGGGCGAGGCAAAAGCATCCGGCCTGTTGGCCGCCGCCGAAAGGCCCCAGCCCACACCCTCAATCAGCAGCTGAAACAGACCAGCCCAAATTTCGTGCATCGTGGCCTCGCCCCCCTGCAGCACCTCAATGTCGAATTCCGGCTAGGTCACGATGCGAACGGCGACCACGGACGTTTGCTTGGGTCCTCGAAGAACTCTCGAAGCGGGACCAGTGCCGTCAGCACCGGCTCAGCAAATGCGTTACTTTGATTCTCAACGAGGAAAGCGGCCAGTTTGCGGAGCCACCGCGGCTTGTTGTTGCTGTATGGGGTGCCGAGTGTCCGCTGAAAGACGGTGTCCAACACTGATGTTCCCTTCGTTTGTCCGCCCTTGAGGAACACGCCATCGACATCAGTGAGACTCCAGTCGTTGTCGGGTCCGGACGCCAGTTCGCCATTGCGAACAGAAGTTACGAATGCTTTCAGAAACTCGGGCGCCACGAAGGCGTCCTCCAACTCGCCATCTTGGTTACCAGCAAAAAAGACGTGAACTCCCTTTTCACCAAATCGATCACCAGGCATCGAACTCCAGTACTTCTTGGCCGATTCCTCTTTGTCCCGGTCTAGCACAAGCAGCGAAGCCTGGCGCAGCATCCCACGATGCGCTAGGGCCAGTTGTGGCAGCCGATGCAGCAGGGCGTGTCCCGACTTTCCAACGAACGCGTCCGGCTCGTTCAGTTCGACGAAGGACACCAACCCTACATTCCATCGAAGGCCGTCAATTAGCGTGCGAAGAGCAACCGCGTCACTGCCACCTTCGACGAAGCAGACGCGGTCACAGAAGAGCAACTCGCTCGGGGTGGAGGAAACCGAGCCCCAAACTTCTGCCAGGCTTGATGGCGGGGATACACTAGTGTCTCGCGGACGCCGAATGTCAGTCTCGATGACGGACGACTGGCGCTCCTCATCCCAGCGCACCACGTGCACGAAGCCGTTCCGCCATCCCCAATCAACGAACGCGGGCGAGTGCGTTGCGATCAGAAACTGCATGCCGGGCGCAATCCCGCCCTCGCCTTTGGTGATTGCTCGGACAAGCTTGCGTTCCAATTCGGGGTGCAAGTGGAGCTGTGGCTCATCCACAAACATCGACTGGGCACTTGTCAGGCCGGCGATATTGATTGCGGCGAGCTGGGCTAGGTACGACCAAACACCTGCTCCTAGCTGGCTTCTGATTAGACGCATTGCCTCATTGGATGGGTCCTTCAGTCGAGAGAGTTCGAAAGTGGTTTCTCGAGCACCCCCGCTCATGCCGCGTGAGTAGCTCCGGCTAAACTCAGGGAAGGCGTCTTTGAAGGCTTCGCCTACCGGATGCCAACCCAGTTCGTTGTCTTGTTCGGTCTTCAAATAGTGGAGTGCGGCATCTACTCCATCGTCTAGGGACTGGATACGTCGTGGATCTTGCCCCCACACTGGCATCCAGTCAGTCGTTTCGCCTCCCCAAGACGCGAAGTGACTGGCTAGCAACAGTGGTATCCCTTCGCCACAGATGTCGTAAGGAGAGTCTGGCTCAAGTGCAACTCGAATCGCGAGCTCCGGGAGCGCAAGCGTTTCCACCGTGCTACGACCACCAAAGCTTCGTACGAAGGCGATGCTCGGTACGAACCCGTCCGCAGGGTATTCGCCTTCGAAGACCCTCACATACAGGTCGCACGAGATGTGGTTGTTGGAGAACCTCGGGCGAGCGAGGGTCACTCCGACTTCAAAGCAAACGGGCGCTGACCAATTTACGAGGTTTTGGAAGTGACCAGACTGTTTGAGGGTTGTCGGAGGCTTGTCTCCGAACTGGACTGGCAACTTGTCGATTAGAGTTGGGTCCTTTGACAATCCCAAGATTTTCAGGACCCTCGGCGCACTTCCCTTGAATGCTACGGCCAACTCACACCTGTCACCCGCCGGACTGGCTTGACCGCGATGCAGCAATCGGTGCAAGGCAACTTGCGGATGAGTGTGACTGCTCCCCAACTTCAAATGGCTTTGCCAAAGGTGTGTTAGCAGCCCGGGAACGCCAACGATCGTACTCTTCCCGGAGTTGTTGCGACCTATGACGACAGTGTAGTCCTTGTGAAGTGGCACCACGTGTGCACCACGAAATGATGCAACGTTGTGCAGCCTGAGCGCCACCGCCTCTAAACCATTGTGATTTCTTCCCACTCAATCGCCCCCTGACCTTGGCTTGCCATGGAGTGCCTCACACGAACGTGAAGAACCCTTCGTGCTGGTCTACGGTGATCGTGTCGCCTTCTTTGAACTTGCCTTCCAGGAGCTTCATGGCGAGCGCGTTTTGCAGCTTTTGCTGGATCACTCGCTTTACCGGCCTTGCGCCCAGTTGCGGGTCGTAGCCTTGCTTGGCCAGTTCGTCTTTGGCCCGGTCGCTTACGTTCAGCTTCAGGCCTCGGTCGGCCAGCAGCTTTTCGATGTGCTTGAGTTGCAGGTCCACGATGCGCCGCACTTGTTCCTGTTGCAGGCGCTTGAACATCACCACGTCGTCCACCCGGTTCAGGAACTCGGGGCGGAAGTGCTTGCGCATTTCGCTCAGCACCGCGTGTTCGACCATGCTTTCCTGGCCGGCCTCCATTTCGAGAATCAAATGGCTGCCGATGTTGCTGGTCATGATCACCACCGCGTTCGTGAAATCGACCGTGCGGCCGTGACTGTCCGTCAACCGGCCGTCATCCAGCAGTTGCAGCAGCACGTTGAACACGTCCTGGTGCGCCTTTTCGACTTCATCAAACAGGATCACGCTGTAAGGCCGGCGGCGAACGGCCTCGGTGAGTTGCCCGCCCTCTTCGTAGCCGACATAGCCCGGGGGCGCGCCGATCAGCCGCGCCACGGCGTGCTTTTCCATGTACTCCGACATGTCGATGCGCACGAGCGCGTTCTCGTCGTCGAACAGGAACGCGGCCAGCGTTTTGGCCAGCTCAGTCTTGCCCACGCCCGTCGGGCCCAGAAAGATGAAGCTTCCGATCGGCCGGTTCGGGTCCTGCAACCCGCTGCGTGAACGGCGCACGGCGTTGGCGACGGCCGAGATGGCCTCATCCTGGCCCACCACGCGCTGGTGCAGGTGTTCTTCGAGGCGCAGCAGCTTCTGCTTTTCGCCCTCGAGCATTTTGCTTACGGGGATGCCGGTCCAGCGCGACACCACCTCGGCGATTTCTTCGTCGGTGACTTCTTCGTGCAGCATCTTCTTCTGGCCCTGCATGCTGCGCAGCTTGGCGTCGGCCTCTTTGATCGCGCGTTCCTTGGCCGGGATGTCGCCGTAGCGGATGCGCGCGACCTTCTCCAGCTCACCGGCGCGTTCGAGGCGTTCGGCCTCATTCTTCAGCGCCTCAACCTCTTCGCGGCCGTGGCGGACGGTCTCGATAACCTCTTTCTCACTCTGCCATTGGGCCTTGCTGGCGGAGTGGCGCTCGTTGAGCTCGGACAGTTCCTTTTCCAGTGTGGCCAGGCGCGCCTTGCTTGCGGCGTCCTTCTCTTTCTTCAGGGCTTCGCGTTCGATCTGCAACCGGCGCATCTGGCGCTCGAGTTCATCCAGCTCGGCGGGCAGGCTGTCGATCTCGAGGCGGATGCGGCTCGCGGCCTCGTCCATCAGGTCGATGGCCTTGTCGGGCAGGAAGCGCGCGGTGATGTAGCGATTGCTGAGTGTGGCCGCCGCGACAATGGCGTTGTCGGCGATGCGCACACCGTGGTGGACTTCGTAGCGCTCTTTCAGGCCGCGCAGGATCGCGATGGTGTCTTCAACCGTTGGCTCACCCACAAACACCTGCTGGAAGCGGCGCTCGAGGGCTTTGTCTTTCTCGACGTACTTGCGGTATTCGTCCAGCGTGGTCGCACCGACGCAACGCAGCGTGCCGCGCGCGAGGGCTGGCTTCAGCAGGTTGCCGGCGTCGGGGCTGCCTTCAGTTTTGCCGGCACCGACGATGGTGTGCAGCTCGTCGATGAACAGGACGATCTGGCCTTCGGCGGCTTCGATTTCTTTCAGGATCGCTTTCAGGCGCTCTTCAAACTCGCCGCGGAACTTGGTGCCGGCCATCAGCGCGCCAAGGTCGAGCGCCAGCACGCGCTTGTCTTTCAGGCCTTCCGGCACGTCGTTTTCGACAATGCGGCGCGCGAGACCTTCGATGATCGCGGTCTTGCCCACGCCGGGTTCGCCGATCAGTACGGGGTTGTTCTTCGTGCGCCGCGAAAGCACCTGCAGCACGCGGCGGATTTCGTCGTTGCGGCCGATCACGGGGTCAAGCTTGCCGTTGCGGGCTTCTTGCGTGAGATCGCGGGTATACTTGGCCAGCGCCTGGAACTTGCCCTCGGCGTCCGGCGAATCCACCTTCTGCGTGCCGCGCACGTCCTTGAGTGCCCCCAGCAGCTTGTTGCGATCGACGCCGAGCTCCTTCAGCAGCCTGGCACCGGGCGTTTTGCCGTGGTCGAGAATCGCGAGCAGCACGTGGTCGCCGCTGACGTATTCGTCTTTCAGCTTCTGGGCCTCGTCGAAGGCCTTGCCGAGAATCGTGTTCAGGTCATTGCTGCCGAACTGCTGGGCACCGGTGACTTGCGGGAACTTGGCGATTTCGGCCTCAAGGCGCGACTGCACGTTCTCAAAGTTCAAGCCCATCTTCTGCAGCAGCGGCCGCACAACGCCGTCGTCCTGACGCAGCAGGGCCAGCATGACGTGTTCGGGCTCAAGGGCCTGGTTGTTGCCTTTGCGGGCGATTTCGAGGGCGTCCTGGACGGCCTCTTGGGTTTTGACGGTCAGTTTGTCGAGGCGCATGGGGTGCCTTTCTCAGCTGAAGTTTTCTGAGGCCGGCGCGGGAAGCACCCGTGCCCTGCGCGTCGAGAAGCGGGGGGCGGGTCTCAGACGCTGGCCCGGATGCCCCCTGCGCCGGCCTCGCGACTACAGATGCAACCCTCGTGCCAAGGCCCGTTTGAGCACCCAAACCGTGTCAAATTGGCGGGGTTGGCGCGCGCAGGCGCCCGCGTTTCAACGTGCCTGTCAAAATGACGTGCTGAGGCAGCATTCAGAGCCCGCTGCGTGAGCGGCGGGACGATTGCACAGAGCACGCAAGCAAAGTGAAACCATCGGTGCACATGGGTAAACATGTTTAGCTATGTGCACCAATGGTTGCTTTCGTCCTGTCGTTGCCGTTTGGAGTGACGAATTCCTTTTTTTCCGCCGTGCGCGCGGCGGGCCTGATCGTTCACCGCATCGGCCGGAGCAGCATCCGTTCTTCGCCAATTCGTGCGCCGATGCGGCCGGGGCTTAGCTGTACTTCGAACTCGGTGTAGTCCCAGCGCGTGCGGCCAGCCTCATCGAGGAACAGCAGGCCTTCCATATCGGCGGCGGGTTGGGGCTTGCCT
Source organism: uncultured bacterium (assembly GCA_938014885.1). Taxonomy (GTDB): domain Bacteria; phylum Planctomycetota; class UBA8742; order UBA2392; family UBA2392; genus CALLQI01. Next base: position 130,494 of record CALLQI010000024.1, on the reverse strand, counting down.
GCGGCGTCGCGGTTGAAGCGGCGCACGGTTACGCGCAGCGGTTGTTCGCCGGCGGCTTCGAGGGCAGCTCGCAGGGCTTCACGGTCTGTCAGGCGTTCGCCGTTGGTGGCGTACAGCACGTCGCCGGGCTTGAGGCCCAGTGATTCAGCCTGGCCTTCGCCGGTCAGATCCGTGATGACGGCCGAACTTTCCATGAGATGGGCCAGCCTTTCGGGCCGGTTGTCGGCCAGCCAGGCGCGATAGTTCAGCGTGCCCGGCGCGTGGCCCATGGGGCGGCCCGAAGCATCGCGCGAACGGGCTGGGTGATAGCGGCGCAACTTCACGCCATCGCGTTCGGTGTCGGAGTAACGGTAGCCTTCAAACTGGACCTGGAAGCGCACCGAAGTTTCGCGCCGGGTGTCCGATGCCTGGCGACGACGCTGGCGCAAACCGCCATCCGGGCGCTCGCCGGGCCAGTTGCTGTCGAGCAGCGCCGCAAACGACTTCTCGGGAACGATCATACCGGTGATGCTGCGGATCGCCGCCACGATATCAGGCACCTGCCCCATCACGGTCTGGATCTGCCACGCGCGCAGCGTGTCGTCCTGGCTGCCGGTGATGATGGTGCCCTGCGGCGTGACCACCATGCGCGTCGCCGTTTCGGTGTGGCCGCGCAGCACCGCAAACTCGCGCAGGTTGGTGTAGTCCCACAGTCGCACGGTGCGGTCCTGCGAGGCCGAATACAGCCACTTGCCGTCAGCGGACCATGCCAGGCCGAACACGATGCCCTCATGGCCCAGCAGTTCGCCGCGCAATTCACCTGTGATCGAATCAAACACACGGATCTGGCGGCCGCCGCCGGCCACGGCCAGCAGCTTGCCATCGGGGCTGAAGGCCAGACTGTAAGCTTCGCCCACGTCGGCGGAAAACGCCTGCACCAGCTCGCGGGTGGAAACGGCGTGGATGCGCACGGTGCCGTCGGTGGCCGATGTCGCCACCAGGCTGCCGTCTTGCGTGACGGACATGGCCAGCGCGAGCTGCCCGTGGCGGCTGAAGCCGGCGATCTTTTCGCCGGTTTCAGCGTCATGCAGATTGGCTTGCCGGTAGTGAAGGGTCAGCAGTTCTTTGCCGCCGGGCAACAGGTGCATATCCAGCAGCACTTCACCCTTGGTGGTGTGGGCGAGAATCGCGCCGGTGTTGCCATCAAAGATGCGCAGGCCGTCGCTGCCGCCGCCGTAGACGCGGGTGGCGTCGGCGTTGGCCTCACCGGTGAAAAACTGCGCCAGCATGGCCGAAAATTCGCGCACCGTGGCGTGGGTCTGGGCGTCGCGAACAATCACCTTGCCGTCCCAGCCCGCCGACACGATGTACTTGCCCTGCTGCGCCAGTGTGACGTCCACGACGTCGCCGGTGTGGCCGCCGATGATTTTCACGTCAGGGCTGGGCGTGCCCCACACGCGCACGTCGCCCCAGGTGTCGCGCACCGCAAGCGCACTGCCATCCGGCGCAAAGGCACACGACGCGTTCCAGATCGGGAAGCCAGAGAACACCTGCAAACACTCGCCGTTGTCGGTGTTCCAGACGCGCACCGTGCCGTCGGCCGAGCAACTGAGCAGCCGTGAACCATCGGGCGCAAACGCGCAACCGAACACCGCGCTGGTGTGGTCGGTCATCTGGCGAATGATCGCCAGGCTTTGCGCATCGCGGATCAGCACGTGACCCTGCATGGTGCTGGAGGCGATGTAACGGCCGCAGGGCGACGCGAACACGAACATCTCGTTCAGGCCGGCGGTGTCCAGCAGCGCGCGCTTCAGGCTCAGCGTTTCAACGTCCCAGACACGCAGGAAGAAATCCTGCGGCAGGATTGAGCTGGTCACAATCGTGCGGCCGTCAGGCGACCAGGCAGGGAATGAAGCCCAGTGATTGTTGCCGCCCGTGAAGCGGCCCAGAAACTTGGCTGCGCCTACATCGTACAGCTCAAGCTGGTCGCTGCAGATCGCCAGCGTGCTGCCATCGGGGCTGAAGGAGGCGCCAAGTATGCGATTGCCCTTTTCACGCAGCACGAATCCCTTGTCAGGAAGCGGCCTGCGCGTGTCAGGATCCACGGGCCAGGCCTTGAGCAATCCGGCTTCGCCGCCGGCGACCAGCCAGCGTCCGCCGGGGTCAAAGGCCAGCGCAAACACTTCGCGCTCTGAAAACGCCAGCGCGGGCAATGACTCGCCGGTGGCGGCGTCCCACATCCAGATGCGGCCGTCTTTCATGCCGCTGCACAGCAGCGAGCCGTCAGGGCTGTAGACGACCGGGAAGAACTGATACAGCTCTTGCAACTGGCGCAGATCGGGCCGCAGGTGCCACAGCAGCGGATGCGCATCACCGACCGAAAGCAGCCCGCCGCGCGCCTCAGGGTTGTCGGCACCCTCCAGCGACGCGGCTGAGAACGCCAGCGCGGCATTCGAGTCGCGCTCTTGCATTGCCAGTCGCATGCGCATGGCGTAGGCATCGCCCAGCGTGCCCTGCCACGCATCCAGCGCGCGCTGTTTTGCTTCGGCCTCTTCGCGGGCCTCGCGTGTGGCGGCGTCGGCCTGCTGCTGGCTTTCCCTGGCTGCGGCCTCACCTTTTTGGGCGCGGTCGCGCTGTTCGCGGGCGACTTGCTCGGCCTCGGTGGATTGCTTGAACAGCACTTCGGCTTCGCGCTTGGCGATGTCGGCTTGGGCGCGCTGCAGCTCGACTTCAACTTTCTCGTTGCGAAGTTGCACGTAATGGAAGACAGCAAACGCGACAATGCCGTAAAACACCGCCATGCCCACCAGCACCATGGTGCGGTGCCGCTGCATCCAGCGCGCGATCAGCTCGCGCACCGTGTACTGGTAGCTTTCGAGCGTGCGGCCGTCGCGGAATGCCTTGATTTCCTCGGCGAAGTCGCGGGCTGATTTCAGGCGGCGCGACTTGTCTTTGGCCATCGCGCGCTCGACCAGCGCCTCAAGCTCCGGCGGTACTTCGGGCACGATGGCGCTCAGGCGCAGCGGCTCGGCGTTCAGCACCTGCTGGATGATCAGCGCGGGCATCGGGCCTTCGAAGGGGGCCTTGCCGCACAAGATCTGGTAAAGCACGGCGCCCAGCGCGTAGACGTCGGTTTGCTCGTCGATGTCGTCGAGGTCACCGCGGGCTTGCTCAGGCGCCATGTAGGCCGGGGTGCCGACGATGCTGCCGTCCATGGTCAGGTTGGCGCTTTCGCCTTCCAGCACGCTCTGGCTCATGTAGCGGCTTGTGGCCACAAGCTGCGGGCCCACGGTGTCTTCCATGCCGCGCACGCGGGCAAGGCCCCAATCCAGCAGCACAGTTTCACCGTACTCGCCCAGCATGATGTTTTCGGGCTTGAGGTCGCGGTGGATGATGCCCTTGCTGTGCGCGTAGGCGATGGCGTTGCAGACGTCCACGAAGCTGTCCAGCAGCTTCAGGCGCGCGGCCAGCTTGCCTTTGGGTGACAGGTCCACGTCGCGCGAGATTGCGTTCAGGCGCGCGGCCAGCGTGTCGCCGCGCACGAAGCGCATCGTGTAGTACAGCGCGCCTTCTTCATCTTTGCCAATCTCATAGACCGGCACGATGTTCGGGTGCTCAAGCTGGCCCGTGATCTTGGCTTCGCGCAAGAACCGCTCAGTCATGCCGCGCGATTCTTCGGTGCCGTGGGGCGTACTGCCGCCAGCCTGGCGCGTCGGCAGCAATTCTTTCAGCGCCACGTCGCGGCCTACCACATGATCGCGCGCAAGCAAAATGCGCCCCATGCCGCCACGCGCGTGTTCGCGCTGCACGCGGTAGCGCTCTTCGCGCGAGGCCGCGTACATCAGCTCAGTTGAATGTTTGCGGTTGGTGGGCTTGTTGACGGGCTTCTGCGTCGGCTGCTCCGAGTCGGCGGCGTCGATCAGCCCGCCGTCGTCGCTGTCGTGGACGTAAGCCCGCGTCGGCGCCAGTGAAAGCAGCGTGTCGCGAATCGTGTGCGCCGGGTGCTCCGCCAGTGAGCGCAGCACGGCCGCGGTCTCTGCATCAAGCCCCAGACCGTCCAGCGATTCGCCGTCGGCCAGCCGCTTGGCGACTTTCTCAACCAGCGTGGCGCTGATCGCCACAGTACCGGTTTGTGCGGCCGCGGACTCGGCCTGTACGGAAACCAGCGCGTCGCGCTCAGAGGGTGCGGACTCAACGATCTCAACGGCGCGCTGCGGCGTGATGCGCCCGCCACGCACCGCCAGCACCGCCGCGATCAGACTTTTGCTGACTTCCGCCATGGCACTGTTTTAGTGAACGTGTGCCCCGGTGTCAGCATGCTGCGCCAAAGCCTTGCCCATCGCAGCCCGACTTTGCAAACGCCGCGGCCGAACTAGCCTGTGTCGCGCGCAAACCAACCGAGGTCCCCATGAGCATTGTGATCCCGAGTGACTTCCAGGCCGTGGTCTTCACGGCACCAGCGCAGATGAACGCGACCACCATCGCGGACCTGACCAGGGCCATTGAACGGGCCGAGCTTCCGAACATTCCCGGCGACCGCATCCTGCACCTGCACCAGGTGGAAAGCATGGATGCCAGCACGGTCGTGACGCTGATCGACCTGGTCAAGAAAGTGGAATCGCGCGGCAGCCGCGTGCTGCTGTGCGACCCGCCGCCGCTGGTGCGCAGCTATCTTGAGTTTTATGGCGTGGGCGAACTCATGCGCGACCGCGTGCTGAGCAGTGAACCCGACGGCACCTACCTGCCCGGCCTGCTGTCATTCGTGCCGCCCTTTGTGCCGCACGGCAAGGGTCGCTTTGACATTTACGAGCGCGGCCGCGTGAAGTCGTTTGAACTTGCCGCCGACAAACTTTCGCCCATTGCGGCCGTGGACCTGGCAAAGCACACCCCGCGCGCGCCGTCACGGGCCAGCAAAATGCAGGTGTTGCAGCAGGGCCAGCCGCAGGTGCTGGCATCGGGCGGCTATGTGTTGTTGCGCAGGCACGATTGCGGCTGCGACGCGACCCACGCCAAATTCCGGCAGTTGCACGCGCTGCACACCTGGTTCCGGCGCAAGGGATTCGACTTTCTGGCCATCGAACTGTGGGCCAGCGACGTGCCCGCCGGCCGCGTAACCGAGAAGATCACGTTTCGAGACCGGCCACACTTCGAACAGTTCGTGACGCTGCTGAAGATAGACGAATCATGGCAGGAACTGGCCGCAGGAAACGAGTCAGCCGAAGAAGAGTACTACTACCAGTACGGCTAGAGTGGCCGGACTGGGCCAGTAGGGGTCTGCAGTCGAGGGTTCACAGTAACTGCGGCTGTTTGAATTAGTCCTGAACCGAAGCACCCAGTACGACAGCTTTCACACGAAGACACAAAGACACCAAGGAAAGCGGTTAGCGAAAGCTGCCACGGATGCATCTACCCTGCTTGGTGCCTTCTTGACTTTGTGTGTACACAGATTGGTCCGGCACCGCAGGTCTGCCGACGGTTCAGATGCAGCGCCCGGCGCCTTGCACCACCTGCACACCTGGTTCCGGCGCTAGGGAAGAGGCCGGGAAGGACGGCTAGTACATGGCACTTGGTCTATATCTACTCGGTTCACCGCCTCGATCGACCAGATTTGAGGAGGTCCTGAGTGCTGTTGAAGCTTGGTTCCGCAAGCACGCGGCCCACGAATTCAGGAGTTGGAAGACACTAATCGACAGCAGCGGATCGCCTATCGGCTATCTCTCACTATTCCCCGGTGCTGAGTGCGTCGAGTTCTCACCCGACCCGAGCGGCGATGTCGCGATTTCGGCAAGCACATCGTCAGTCGGGCCAGGCTATCACGCCAATCTCTGCAATCTTGTTCGGGCCATGGGAGTCGAGCTCGGCTACAAGTGGCGAGTTCCAAGCCAAGACGACGACTTTGGCGACGAAACCGGGTACTTCGACACGCAAGACGAACAGCACCTCAAGAAAGCCATGCTGGAGTGGCTAGGGGCAGTTCTGCACCGCATCGCCCGTGCGCCCGGAACACATTTGCTCTGCATGCCGCTGGACTGTGGCTTTCGCGGTGACTCGGAGGTACTGACACAGTTGGGCCCACGGACGCGTGAGTGGGCGGAGGCAGGTGCACGAAACCCCGTGCTGGCAGCCGACTTTTGGCCGTGGCCAGACTCCGGGCCCATCGCATCAAAGATGTTGAGACAGGCTTTGACCCTTATGTGGTGCGAGGTCAAGTGGCGCAAACCTTGGCGCGACGATGAAAAAGCGTGCTTGCAAGAAGTCGCAGACCTATTGGAGCACGCGTATAAGCAGGACCAGACACTTTCATACCCTTGGCGTGAGTGGTTGGAGGTTCTTGAGTATCTGGAGCGCCAGTCTCCACTCGAGAGAACAATTCAACGGGCCGCCCTCTCCGCCCACGGTCCGTTGCTCGGATACAGGCGTACCGACCTGACAGCCTGGCCGTTTCGGGGTTGGTCGTTGATCGTCCCCGGAGGATTCGCGACGGAACACACCGATGATGACACCACTTGGCATGCATGGGACGAAACGCGAGTAATCTGGTTCTCGGCATTACGGGCACCGATTCACACCGACTCGTTTGCCAAGGCTCGTCAGCATCGTACCGATTCCCTGCTAGAGGACTCCGGGAACACTGTCCGCAACGCAACGGTCGAGTTCAAGCCCGGGGAGGAAGGAGCGGAGGCCTACTACCTGCTGTCCGGGGAGATCGCCGTTCCTGGGCGCATAGCGTACGTGACGGTGACTTTCGACCATCCCGACCAACGAAAGTGGGCCGAAGACGTCTGGCGCTCAGTGCAGTTCAACCCCTGAGAAGTTTCCGGCGACTGGTCCCCCCGGAAACTGGTCCAGATGCTTTGCGAGTCCTCAACGGCTTTGAAGCCGGCAAGGACTTTCATGAAGCGCTCGCGACGCACGCCTCGCGCTGCTGCTTGATGCGGAGGCCCACCTGGCGGGCGGCCCTGAAGGGGCCGTTCCTTCAGCCCGGGCCGAGGGCCCGGGAATCCAACCCCAGACAGTCCCGGCCTGAAGGGCCGGTTCAGCGGTCAGGGTGAACGGCCCCTTCAGGGCCGGGGTGACAATCGCGACCAAAAACCCAAGGCTTCGCCTTGGGCTGACTGAATCGGCCTTTCAGGCCGCAGCGGCACGTTCGCCGATGTTGTGGCCGTTGATCGCATCGCATCGTGGTCATGCACTGAAAAATGATGCGCGCCGCGCTTTTGGCGCGGCGCGAGTTGCTGCGTACGTGCCGCGTTACTCTTCTTCGGGTTCGTAGACGTCGTGGCAGTCGCCGCAGGTGGTGTTGATGGCGTCGCGGGATTTGTCGGCCTTGTCCCATTCGCTTTTGCGGGCGTGCTTGGCGAACTCTTCGGCGTGCTTCTTCAGGGCTGCGGCCCAGTCCTGCCAGTCCTTTTGCTCGCGGGCCTTCTTGCCTTTGTTGTCGCCCTTGAGCACTTCGCCGTCGTAGCGGTGCAGTTTTTCGGCCGTCTTGACGATTTCGTCGGCGTTTTCGGCGGCCTTGTCGCCCATCTTCTTTTTGGCGTTGAGCTTGAGCTTGTTCCAGGCCGTCTTCATCTCTTCCATCAGCGTGTCGAATTCGGCCTTGGTCAGCGGCGGGTCTTCCTTCTTTTCGTCCTTCTTTTCTGCATCTTTGTCGGCGGCCGGGTCCTTCTTCTCTTCGGGCTTGGGTGTTTCCTTCTTGGGGTCAGCTGCGGGCTTTTTCGTCGTGCCCTGGGCCGCGGAATCCCCCAGCGCCACTGCCAGCGACAGGCAGGCGGCTGCCATCACGAACATCATGCCGACAAGCTTCTTCATCTATGCTCTCCGCGTTCCGGCCCCGCTGGTGTAATGCAGCGCGCATTGTACGCTAAGCCGCCATTAACCTAGCACAGTTTTGGTTCGCACAAAAGTAACTACGTGCGCTACAATGTTGCTTTCCCGGGGGCGCAGGATGGGTTCGAAGTCGCGCAATAACGCCGGCCACAGCGGGTCCGGCAAGAAGGCTGACGCAGTGCAGGCCGGCAACACACCAACCAACGAACTGACCCCTGGCATGGTCACGCGGATCTTTGACCGCGTGCGCCAGATCAAGATGCGCCACCCCGAGCAATCCCGTAACATCGATGCGCTTGAGTCCGAGATCCGCGACCGGCTGATGCGCATCAAGGACAGCATCGACGAGTTCCCCAAGAACGACCGCGGGCTGATCACCGTCCTCGTCATCAACGGCGTGCACAAGATGTGCGACGAGATCCTGATCGACGAAGACGACGCCGATGAAGCCGATGAATCTGCGCAGGGCGACGACTGAACCCTTACCGTGAACCAGGGGCATGCAGGGCGCGATGGATAACAAGCAGGAAATGATTCTGATGGCCTTGGCCGTCAAGCAGGGCCTGCTCCAGAAAGAGCAGGTCCAGGAATGCATGGACCTGCAGAACGCCCTCAAGCAGCAGAAGAACCTTGACCTGCCGCTGGTCCAGATCGCCATCAAGAAGAAGTACCTCACGCCCGAGCAAGCGGCGGGCCTGACCGGCGGTGCCGTGGACATCCCGGGCGTCGGCGACCACGTCACGATCCAGATGGCGTCGCGCATCCCGATCTTCGAGATTCACAAAGAAATCGGGCAGGGCGGCATGGCCACGGTGTTCCTGGCCACGCACCGCGAAACGCACCGCAAGTGCGCGCTGAAAGTGCTGTTCCCCAAGCACACGAAAAACGAAAAGTTCGTCCAGCGCTTCATCCGCGAAGGCCGCCTGCTCAAAGAGTTCGACTGCGAAAACATCGCCAAGGGCTACGAGTACGGCAAGGCCGGCAAAGAAGACCCGCTGTTCTTCATGAGCATGGAGTACATCGACGGCCCCAGCATCCAGGACCTGCTCGATAAAGACGGCCCCTTCGACGAACAAAAGGCCATCTACGTCATCACGGAGGCCGCGCGCGGTTTGGCCTACATGCAGGAAAACGGCGTCGTGCACCGCGACGTGAAGCCCGACAACATCATGTGGGCCAAGGACGGCCGCGTGCTGCTGGTGGACCTGGGTTTCGCGACACCGATTCGCAAAGACCTCGCGGGCCAGTACGAAGACGAAACCTGCGGCACCGTGCAATACATCAGCCCTGAGCAGGCCAAGGGCCAGGCCGACCTCGACATCCGCGCCGACATCTACAGCCTGGGCGCGACGCTTTACCACATGGTGGTCGGCGAGCTGCCCTTCCAGGGCAAAGACAGCATGGAAGTGATGGCCAAGCAGGTGATGGAAGGCCTGAACCAGCACAGCCTCAAGGGCGGCAAGATCAGCGTGCACATGCACTACTTCATCGAAAAGATGATGAGCAAAGAGCGCGACTTCCGCTACCAGACCGCCCGCGAAGTCGTCGATGACATCACCGAAGTGCTCGAGGGCGCGGCCGACCTGCAGTACAAGCCTGATGCCGACCCGAACAACCCGTTCCTATTCTCGGTCGGCGGCAACCCGCACAGTACCCAGCGCATGAACGCCGTGGGCAACCAGACCGGGCGCTTCAACCCGGTCAGCGGCGGGAACAACACCAGCGTGCGAATGCGCCCCAACGGCCAAAGCGTGCGAGTACCCGGCCCCAAGGCCAACACCAGCAGCGTGCGCAAGCCCATCCCCGGCAACAGCACAAGCACCAGCAGCGGCAAGAAGCCCGTCGTGCCACCCGCGCGGCCGGGCGGTCCCACCAACCCCGGCAGCCCGGCCTCACCGGGCACCAGCGTGAAGATGCCGCAGGTGCAAAACCCGACCAACCCGGGCGTCAAGATGCCGAACACCAACAAGAGTGTACGCCTGCCAGCACCACGCAAACCCGGCGACTCCAAGTAGCGCCGGCCAGCTCACGCCCTTTTCCAGTGACGTGGCGGGCGGTGGCAGTGCTCTACCGTGATCAGCTTGCCTTCCGGTGACAGGATCACCGCGATGTCGCGGAAGCGTTCAAGGCACACGCGATAGCGCCGGCGCGCCCAGGCCACCGTGCGCTTGCCCAGGAAGTACGCCATGCACCCGCGCCCGGCCCAGAACGCGCGGCCGTGCTCGAGCACCGCGGCAATCGCCTCGCGGTCAATCGCGCGGCCGGCGGCGCGGCGGCTGGCGTGCTTCGTGAACGGCAGCTCAATCCCTTCCCGTGCGATTTCCATGGAACCCCCTTTTGCCCGTCATCGTAAAAGGGCATGCGACAAGCATTCGGGCTACACGGCGGGGGTGTGTTTGTAAGGCTTGGGGGACGATTCCGAAGTATCATGGGGGGCGGAGGTGACGTATGTGGGATCGCTCCTATCGCTGGCAGCGCCTTGCGCGCGTAGGCACCGGCCTTGCGGCCTGCGGCGCGCTGGTCTTCGGGCTTGCGGCGTTCAGCACCACCGAAGCCGCCGGCCGCGCCGCCGACGGCGTTGCCGAAATCAGCCGTGAAGCCGCACCGGACCGCGAAAGCACCGTCATCTGCCTGGTGCCCAATGAACTTGGCGCGCGGGTCGGCGGACTGGTGTATCGCGAAGGCAAAGACGGCGAGGCCGAGATTGTCGGCCGCGTCATCAAGGCTGAGCCGCGAGAAAACCAGACCGAACTGACCGTGCTGCTGACGCCCGCAGCCGCCGGCGCCATGAGCACCGGTGGCAAGCTGCGCGGTGCAGCCCCCACGGACAGCGTCGAACACGCGTTCCGGCTGATCATCAGCCCTGACATCCCGCGCGAAGAGGCCAAGATTGCCCGCGACAAACTGTGGCCGGCCATCGAGAAACACGTGCTGCCGCCATTGAAGGTGCGCATCACCAAGGAAGTCACCGAAAGCTTCGATGAGCTTGACCCGGAAGACCGCGCACTGCTGGACACCACAATCGCCGACCTGCGCGTCGAAATGGCCGCGCTGGAAGAGCAACTGCTGAACCGCCTCGCGAACCGGGCCTGGGAAGTGATCGGCGTAAGCGGCGTGGCCGAAGGCGTGCTGCGCAAGGCCAAAGACGGCGCGGGCAACAGCTACGAGAAAGTGAAAGGCTGGGTCAAAGGCATCTTCGGCGGCGAAAACGCGCCCGAAGAAAGCAACAGCGACTTCCTGACGCCTGAGCGCGCGGCCGCCCTACGCATCGCGCTGGAAGAAGAAGTCGAGACATTCCTGAAAGACAACGACAAAGAAATCAAAGAGAAGTTCAACGTCGTCATGAACAAGCGCCGCGCCGATTTCGTGGCCAAGTTCGAAGAAAAGTGGGGCCCGAAGCTGTACGAGAAAGCCCTGGTGCCAAGCTGGCTGGAAGGCGAAGACGGCGTGCTGCAGGCCGCGGAAGAGTACGCCAACGACTTTGCGGATCGCCGCCTGCTGACCACGCAGGGTGGACCGCGGCTGATGCTGGCCTATGCGCTGCGCAGCAGCCTCGGCATCACGCGCGACCCACTGCTGGTGATTGCCCCGGCCGAAAACGCCGGCGGCAACGTTGCATTTGAGTGGATCATGCCGCGCCTCGAAAAGGACCGTAAGTGAGCGAGGCCGCCACGCAAGCCCAGCCCAAGCCGGCCCGCACGGACAGCACAGCCGGGCCCGGCCTTCGCATCACTGAACTGGAAGTGAAGCTGGGCGCCGACGTGCTGCGCTTGCAGGCACCCGTGAGCCTGCACTCGGGGCGGCTGTACGTGCTGTGGGGCCCGTCCGGCAGCGGCAAAAGCAGCTTCGTGCGCGCGCTGCTGGGCCTGGGCGAGCTTGCCAACCCCCGCGTTTCAGCTCGCGGCGAAGCGACGCTGACCGACGCCATCGGTGTCGAACACACGCTGTGGGCCGGCGAAAGCTACAACCCCGACGCGCGCCGCCAGATCGCCTACCTGCCGCAGAGTGAAAAGCTCGGCTTCATCGACGGCCTCAGCACGCTCGACAACGTGCGGCTGTACGGCGCGCTGGACAAGGCTTCTGCCACCGCCAACGCCGAACACATGGCGGCGCGCTTCCACTTGATGAAGCTGCCGGCCAAGGTCTCGCATGCGTCGGGCGGCGAACGCATGCGACTTTCCGCCGTGCGCGCGCTGCTGAAACGCGGCGAATCCGAGCCGCCACCGCCGCTGGTGATCGCTGACGAACCCACGGCGGGGCTTGATGCCGTGGCCGCCAAGTCGCTGGCGCGCGAGTTGCTTGATTACGCGCGCAAACGCGACAGCATCGTCATGGTCATCACCCACGACCCGCACGTCTTTACAGGTCAAGAGCCGCCGGAAGTGGACCGCGCCGGCGGCGCCAAAACTGTGCGCATCTTCGAATGCGAACTCGGCCCTGACCTCGCACCCATCCAGGGTGAAGTCGGCAAACTCAAGATTGAGGCCGGCCGCCCGGTGAACCCGCTGCTGGCCAAGGCGCGCAACACACTGGCTGAGTCCATGGCGATGCTCGGCGGTGCGATTCTGGCCCCGCTGGCATTCCTGTACGGGCTGGTGCGGATCAAGCGCCCCGGCTTCACGCTGCGCAAGGCACTGTTTGAAGCGCTGAGCCCGGGCACACATCTGTTTTCGTGGCTGGGGGCGCTGCTGATCGGCGGCACAGTGGCCTACTTCATTTTCGAGCAGCTGCCGCGCCCGGAACTTGTTGAGCCGCTGTTGCTGGAAGAGATTCTGCAGGCAACCGGCCACACGCTGGTTCGCGTGGTGTTGCCGCTCGGGGCAGCGGCGCTGATTACCGGCAAGCTGGGTGCCGCACAGGCGGCGCGGCTGGCCAGCGGCGTTCGCAGCGGCATGCTGGAAACGCTGGCGCTGGCGCGCTGGCCCGTTGAAAGCTTCGGGCTGGTGCCGGTGGTGCTGGCGCAGACCGCAGCAATGGCGCTGGCAACGCTGATCGCGTGCTATTCCGGCGTGACGCTGGCGGCGCTGATTTACGTCGCCGGCCACGAAGGCGCGTCGCTGGGGTTGGCATTGACGCTGATGTCCGACGGGCTTGAGTACGCGCCGTACTGGCGCGAATTCCTGTGGGCCAAGATCCTTGCCAGCGGGTTTATCGGCGGGTCGCTGGCGGCGATGTTCGGGCTGGCCCCGGCCTCAAGTGAAGACGACGTGGCCAAGGCCGTGCACCGCACGCTGCTGTGGGGCATTCTCGCGGTAATCTGCACGCAGTGCTTCTTCATCATCTGGGAATTCGCCAAGCACCGCTGAATGCAAGGGCTGGCGCGACGAAGAACTGCAACTTCGGTCTCACGCGGAGACGCTGAGAACGGCAACGGCTTTTTCCCACGAAGGGCCACAAAGAACCACGAAGAACTGCAACTGCGTTTTTCTTAGGGACTACTGCGGACTCGTGCAGACTTGCAGAGTCGCTGGCAGTTCTTGGCACTCTTGGCGTGCTCGGCGGCTGAACGCCTCTCCTGCATCGGCTACGGCGGCCACTCGCAACATTCAGTTGCCGTTCTGTGCGTCACTGCGTGAAGTTGCAGTTGCTTTGTGTCTGCCAGGGCGGGCCTTGAGTCACGTGAAACAAGTTGTGCTTGCTGGGCGTTAAAGATTCGGCTCCAGAAAGCCGCGACTTAATGCAGCAACTGGGCTATACTTATCGCGCACCGGGAGCCGCCTGTGGACCCAAAGAATTTCAGCCTCGACAACCTGATCGCCTCGATGAAGGAACTGAGGCAGATGCAGTTGTCCGACCAGGTCCGCCAGGCACTTGAGGGCGCGCGCCTTGGCGTCGACGCCTCAACCCTGAACGAACTGATCCACGAAATCGAGCACGATATTGAAGAACACATCGAACGGCTCGAGCGCATCTCGGCCGTCATGACCGCCGAAGAACGCGCCCATCCCGAGCATCTGGATGAACTGCGCCGGCGCGAAGTGGCTTTCAAGTCGGGCTGCGACCTCGAAGAAGTAGACAGCCTGTGCGAGACATTCAGCCGCGCCCGCGAAATCCTGGCGGGCCTGCGCACCGAAAACGGCAAAGGCATCGACGTGCGGCTGCTGTTCAGCAACCTGCCCGGCCTTGACCTGGGCAACCAGGAAAACGCGGTGCACATCCTGCGCGGGCTGCTTGACGGCAGCATCAACGCGCGCCGCAACACCCAGCCCCTGCGCAAAACCGAAAGCCAGCCCAAGCCAGAAAACAGTACCGACCCGGCGGCCATGGACAATCTGTTTGACCTTGACGCGCCCTATGTGCCCAAAAACCGCCTTCCGAAAGACTGGAAGCCGTAACCGGCGCGGCGCGCGCGATTACTCGTCGGCCACTTGCGCCCGCTGCCCTTCGTGATTACCCTTTCGCGCCCTGATCGGACTGTTGCCGGTATGTCCGGTACTTCAAGGTCAGGTACGCCGGCCGTGTGAAGCAGCCGTGCATGAGAAAGAGTGCAGGAGACAGCAGCTATGGTGAAGATTCGTCTCTCACGGACGGGACGCAGGCATTACGCGACTTTCCGGCTTGTGGCCGCGGAAACGACCAGCCCGCGCGACGGCCGATTCCTCGAGATTCTGGGGCACTACAACCCGAACCTCCCCAACACCTCGGAGCAGCGCCTGGTGATCGACCGCGCGCGCGTCGAGCACTGGATCAGCAAGGGTGCCCAGCCCAGCGACACGGTATGGAACCTGCTGCGCAAGCAGGGCCTGAACAAGAAGGTCGGAACCGAGCTGCGCAAGCGCGCCTCGGGCTCTGCCTCGGCCTAGTCGTATCACTACTCGCGATCGCGGGGGGGTGCGTTGTGCCCCCCCCACGTCCCCTTGAGATGGATGACGAAATGCGCAGCAGCGGCACGCTGCTCAAGCCGCCTGCGCGTCCGCCGGTTGATGCCACGCGCGCCGGCCCCGACGATCCGCCGCCGCCATCGCTGCAAAACGCCGTGACCGACCTGTCACATCCCATTCCGCTGCACGCCGTGCAGGCCCGTAACAGGCTGCGCCAGGCCGGTGTCGACGGTACGCTGGCTGCGGCCGCCTACCTTGACCTGGATGCCGGTGACCTTGAGCGCCGCCGCGAAGCCGCCCGCTACCTGGCCGACCTGTCACCGCAAGAATTCGGCGACCTGTCCGAATCAGAGGCCGAAATCGTGCGCGCATCAGCCGCTGAAGGCCTCAGCAGTGAAGAAATTGAACTTCGGGTGATCTGTTCACGAGTGCTGCAGATTCACGGGCCGGGTGCCCAGCGCACCCGCCTGCTGGGCGCAATCGCCGACCCTGAGCGTCGCGTGCGTTGGGCTGTCGTGCGACGCTTCGGGCAGTACCCGAATGAGCTTGACCTGACACAGCGCCGCTTCCTGCTGAAGTTCCTGGAAGCCGGCACGCGTGACGAGTTCGCTGCGCTTGATACTGACGCCGACGGCGGTCTCAGCCGGACCGAATATACAGGCAGCAACGATGCGTTTGCGTCCATGGACCACGACGGCAATGGCAAAGTCACGCTGGCGGAATGGATTCGCCCGGTGCCCGACGCGGTCCGCGCCGATGTGCTGGCGCTGCTGCACCGGATGCATGCAAAACTGAGCCCGGAGCTTGAGCCTCCGGGCTATAACCCGTACGCTCCTGCCGCTGACCAGCTTGACTCATGGCGACAGTGGACCGCCTGGGTGGAAGGCTTGAAGTAGCAGGCTTGAAGTAGCAGGCTTGCAGCACGTTCCACCGCAGCACAATCGACCTGCCGTAAACTAAGCCCACAGGCCCGGAAAGAACTGACAATGGCAACCCTGCGCGACCTCCAAAGCAAGGCAAAGAAGCTTCTCTCGAAATGGGAAAAAGACTACGGCGGCATGTTCGAAAAGGACCGCCGCAGCCCCGTAACCCACCTGTGCATGACCATCCTGATGCGCAACAACACGGTCGATAACGCCGAAAAGGCTGTGAACGCGCTGCGCAAGCGCTTTGTGGACTGGAATGAAATCCGCGTCAGCCCGGTGGCCGAAGTGACCGAGGTGCTGGAAGAAGCCGGAACCCCTCACGCCGAGCAAAAGGCCTACGCCCTGCGCCGCTTCCTGCGCGCTGTGTTCAGCAAGTACACCAAGACCAACCTGTACTTTGACGTGATGGACATCCCGGAAGTGATCCCGGTGCCAGTGCCCGGCGAAAAGAATGAAAACGGCGACATCATCGTCGCGAGCGATGACGACGACGAAGAATCTGATGCCGTCACGCGCGAATCAGGCCTGCCGCAGCACCCGGAAGTCCCGGGCTATGTGGACATGAAGAAGATCCTTGAGCAGCCGGTGCCGCTTGACCCCAAGCTGATCACGGAAAAGAACGGCATTCACGTCGCCGGCATCACCTGGGACGACGTTGAGCGCGGCCCGTTTGCCGCCATGTGGCGCGTGGCCATCACCGAAGGCCTGGTTGAACCCGACCTTGAGGCCCCGCAAGCCCTGTTCAAGCTGCGCGGTCCCGGCGGCGACAAGGGCGTCGTGGCCGACAAAGAGCGCGACAAGTTCGCCTTCTACAGCGTGATCTTCGCGCAGCGCAACTGGGCCAAGGTCTGCAAGGACAGCGACAAAGCCTGGGAGAAAGCGCGCAAAAGCAGCGCCGACGCCAACGAAGCCAAGGGGCCCACTGCAAAAAAGGCCACCGCGGGAAAGTAGGCCGCACGGAACGCGGCTTGTCGCAAGCCTGTAAACGGGGTAGAAACCCCGGCCATTGAACTGACAAACCGGCCCGCATCGAGAACGCCATGTCGATCTTCGTCAGCAAAGCCACCCGCGTCATCTGCCAGGGCATCACCGGCAAGCACGGCGCGTTTCACAGCGCCCGCTGCATTGAGTACGGCACCAACTTTGTCGGCGGCGTAACGCCCGGCAAGGGCGGCCAGGTGTTCGACAAAGACCCCGCCGGAAGCGTCATCAAGCGCCCCGACGGCTCTGAGGCCCGCATCCCGATCTTCAACACCGTCAACGACGCGGTGCGCGAAGTCGGCGTGGACGCAAGCATGATCTTCGTGCCTCCCCCGCTGGCGGCCGATGCCATCCTGGAAGCCGCTGACGCGGGCGTGCGCCTGGTCATCTGTATCACCGAAGGCATCCCGGTCATGGACATGGTGCGCGTCCGCAAATTGCTGACCGACAAATACCCGCTGACCCGCCTGATCGGCCCCAACTGCCCTGGCGTCATCACACCCGGCGAATGCAAGATCGGCATCATGCCCGGCCACATCCACAAGCCCGGCCGCATCGGCATTGTCAGCCGCAGCGGGACCCTGACATATGAAGCGGTGCACCAGGTGACCAACCTGGGCCTGGGCCAAAGCACCTGCGTCGGCATCGGCGGCGACCCGGTCAACGGCACCAACTTCATCGACGTGCTGCGCGAATTCAACGCGGACCCGAACACGGACGCCGTCATCATGATCGGCGAAATCGGCGGCAACGCCGAAGAGCTGGCTGCACGCTGGATCGGCGACAACATGCACAAGCCCGTGGCCGCGTTCATTGCCGGCCGCACAGCACCCCCGGGCAAGCGAATGGGCCACGCCGGTGCCATCATCAGCGGCGGCAAGGGCACGGCCGACGACAAGATCGCCGCGCTGCGAGCAGCCGGCATCACCGTTGCCGAAAGCCCGGCTGACCTTGGCGTGGCAATCCAGAAGGCCATGTCTGTGAAGGCGTAAATTGCGCGACCGCAAGAACAAAGGCCGCAAACGCCTGCCAAACAAGCCCCGCAAAAAGCGACCGGACCGGGACGACCGGCCCGCGCCCCGCGTTACCCGCACCGGCAAACGCTTCACCCGCCGCCAGGCCACAGCCGGTGAACTGGGCGTGGAATCGGTGGCCGAAAGCGAAGGCATCCGGCGCTATCCGGTGGTCGCCATCGTGGGCCGCCCCAACGTGGGCAAAAGCAGCCTGTTCAACGCGCTGGCCGGCAGCCGCATCGCCATTGAAGACCCGCGGCCTGGCACCACACGCGACCGCGTAAGCACACTGGTGCGCCTGAAATCAGCCGAAGGTGTTGAACGCGTGATCGAGCTGTTCGACACCGCGGGCATCGGCATCGTGGACGAAGAAGAAGTGACCGAGCACGTCCACGAGCAGATCCACAACGCCATCGCCACCGCGGACCTGGTGCTATTTGTGGCCGACATCCGCGAAGGCGCGCTGCTGCTTGACCAGCAAACCGCATCACTGCTGCGCCGCCATGTGGACAACGTGATCCTGCTGGCCAACAAGGCCGACGACCCTTCGCTGGACAAACACGCCGGCGCGCTGGCGGAACTCGGCCTGGGTGAACCCATGCCGGTTTCGGCCCGCGGCAAACGCAACATGAAGGAACTGCGGCTGCGCATCTGCGCAGCATTGCCGGAAAAAGGCGAAGGCGAAACGCTGGACCCGCCGGAGCTGCTGCTGGCGATTGTGGGCAGGCGCAACGTCGGCAAGTCCACGCTGGTCAACGCGCTGGCGGAAGACACCCGCGTGATCGCCAGCGAACTTGAAGGCACAACCCGCGACAGCGTGGATGTGCGCTTCACCTACGACGGCAAGACCTTCATCGCGATCGACACCGCAGGGTTGCGCAAGCGCGGCACACTGCAGCACAGCGTTGAATTCTTCAGCCAGTCACGCGCGATCCGCGCCGTGCGGCGCTCAAGCGTCACGGTGCTGATGCTGGACGCGCGCGAAGAAATCACGCGCATCGACACCACCCTGGCCGATCTTGCCATGCGCGAGCAAAAGCCGCTGATTATCGCGGTCAACAAGTGGGACCTGGTGCAGGGCGTGAAGACCGGTCAATACGAAGAGTATCTGCGCAAGCGGCTGCACGCCGTGAAGTTCGCGCCGCTGGTGTTCATGACCGCCAAAGACGGCCGCAATGTGTTTGAGCTGCTGGATGTCGCGCGCGACCTGCATCGCCAGGCCGGCATCCGCGTCGGTACCGGTGAACTGAATCGGCTGGTGCACGCTGCTTTTGACCGTCACCACCCGCAGCCGCGCAAGAACAAGATCGGGCGCATCTTCTACGCCACGCAGGTTGAGACGTACCCGCCTCAGATTGTGGTGTTCGTGAACGACCCGGAACTGTTCCCGGAAAACTGGCGCAACTACCTGCTGCACCAGTTGCAGAAGACTTCGCCGTTCACGGAAATTCCGATCCGCCTGAAGTTCAAAGCCCGCGAGAAGGTTGAGCTGTAGGCTAGCCGTGTTGCGGCCGTCTTGGGAACGCCGATCTCCTGATCGGCCGCAGTTGACCTGCATGGCACTGCAACCGTATGCAGGCAAGATGTCAGGAGCACATTGCGAGAAATTCGTCCACAGGTTGTCCGTGCCTGTGGAAAAGAAAGTGTCAGTAACTCGCTTGACGTGTCAACAGCATGGGGTAGACTTTCGTTTGTTCAGGCCAGACAAGGGCTTGGGCACAGGGCCCGGACGCGGGCGTAACAGATCGGATCGTTGAGGACGGCCTTACGGCACTCAACCTTCCCCGACCCATGCGAAAGGAGGTGATCTGTGAGTTCAAGCAGTCAACAATGTGGGGGGCTCGTCTAGCCTTTGACCGACGGGCTTGGCTAGTTCCAGCCCATCCCCTGCGAAAAACATATCGCAGAAAGAGGCAGCCTCGGGAGAGGCTGCCTCGCTGCATTTGCGGACTTCCTGATCCCGAGATGCACCCCGGCGTATGCGCGTATCCGAGAGGCCGGCGCGGGAAACTCTCGGCGCGACCTGAAAAGCGGCGTTAACCAGCACAGTTGCAGTTCTCTTTCCCCAACAGGAGTCCACCATGAAAACACTGCTGCTGTTCACCATCCTGGGCGTCATGGCCACGGCCGCCCACGCGCAAGAGGCCAAGATCCAGGTAGAAGGTACCGGTGATGAATCGGTCTGGAGTATCGCCAACCCCAGCAACATCCGGCTCGTGGACATGCTGCAGGCTTACTCCAAGTCGCGCGACCTTAACGTCGTGTTCGACGAGCGCCGGCTGGCCGGCACCGACATCTCGATCACAAGTGCCAACCTGCGCCTTCAGGGCGATCAGATTGACATGCTGGTCGCCAATTCGCTCGAGTCCGTACGCATGGCGATCTTCGCCAGGGGCGCCGGGCAATACACCGTGCAACCTCTGGCCGAGGCCACGAACTTTGCCCCGACCATGAACGAGAAAGAGTTTGAATCAGCCAAGTCATGGCAGTGGTGCACTGTGGTTATCGCGCTGGAACACGCCTTTCCCCATGAGATTCGCGCCACGGTCCAGAACCTTGTGTCGCGCCAGGGCGGCAGCGTCCTGCAAGGGCGCAATTGCGTGACGGTGACGAAACGCGCCGACCGCCTGAAGGAACTTGCAAAGGCAATCCGTGAAATGGACGCCGGCGCAGCCACTGAAGTCAAGGGCTACGACCTGCCCGAGGGTGCCGATGCCGCAAGCATCCTGAAGACCCTGACGGCACTGTTTGCCACCGATATCGCGAATCGTGAGCTGACACTTTCTCTGCAGGAAGGCGCAAACCGCTTGCTGGTGCGGGCACGCTCTGTGCGCCACAACGAAGTCGCTCAGGCTGTGGCCGCCCTGAAGTAGCGGCTTTTGTCCAACGAAGCATCTCATCGTGCGTACCAAAGGCGAGCCACGCTCGCCTTTGTTCGTCACCCCATAGCTCAGGAGCTCACCATGCGCTGGATTTCCATGTTCGTTGCGGCCGCCGTTTGCGTGGTCGCCATCACCGCCTTCGTTGCGGCCCAGGACGATAAGCCCGTGCGGCTGCCGCTGGGCAGCAAGACGCAACTCCCGTTTGAAGTGATTGTCGACGGCGGCAAGCGTTCATGGCGCATCCATGGCCGCGGAACAATCAAGGTGGAAGACCTTGTCGGCGGACTGGCCTCAGTTGTTGGCAAGCGCGTCGTGTACAGCCGCTACGCCACCGAGCAGACCCGCAACACGCTCACGTACGTGGCCCCGGATGAAGGAGTGGTGGTGACCACGGCCGAAATCCCGCTGTATGTGTCGGACCTGCTGGCCTCATCGGACCTGACCCTCACCGGCTTCTCGACGCCGACCCTGCGGGTGGTGCGGCTTGCGGAAGCGCACGAGTACGCCACCGCGCTTGAGGGCAACTCGCTGGACGGGCTGGATGAGTCGGACTGGGCGTCGATGCTGCTGTACAGCGAAAGGTCCAACGGCAACCAGCTGGCTGACATGTGGCGCGATTTCGGCCGCAGCGGCCGCTACTACATGCGCGCCAGCGGGCACGGCGTGCTGCTCAGCGGCCGCGTAGACGCGTTGCGCCAGATGATGCGGCTGATCTCGCAGGCAGACCGCGAAGGCGCAAGCGGCGAGGCCTTCGTGCGCAGCTACAGCCCGCCCGCCGGCATCAATGCGGCCGACGCCAAGCGCGCTCTGGATGAACTGTTCACGCGCACTGGCAGCACAGTCACGTCGCTGGAAGGCAAGTACATCGTCAAACAATCCGACCAGACAGAAGTCAGCGTGGCACTAAGCCCAGGCGGCAACAAGCTGCTGGTACGCGCCAATACCAAAGACCACAAAAGCGTAGAAGCCGCGCTCGCAGCCATGGCGAAGTAGGCGGGCGGGGGGCGGACTTGGGGCTTGGGGCTTGGGGATAAAGGCGTCCCGGGCCCCGGCTCCCGTGTGCCGGGACAGTGGCGTGCGGCGTCTTGTGTGCGGGGTCTGGTGTGCGGCATCTGGCGTGCGGCGTCTGGCGTGCGGGGTCTGGCGTGCGGCGTCTGGTGCTGGCGTGCGGCATCTCGAGTGCGGCGTCTGGCGTGCGGCGTCTGGTGCTGGCGTGCGGCCCGGGCTGCCTGACAACCGACAACCAAGCACGGAGCACGGAGCACGGAGCACGGAGCACCAAGCACGGAGCACGGAGCACCAAGCACTGAGCACCAAGCACTGAGCACCAAGCACCGGGCACCGAGCACCAAGCACGCAGCACCAGACACGGAGCACCAAGCACCGGGCACCAAGCACGGGGCACCAAGCACCGAGCACCGAGCACCGGGCACCAAGCACCGGGCGCCAAGCACGGGGCACCAAGCACCGAGCACCGAGCACCGAGCACCGGGCACCAAGCACCGGGCACCAAGCACCGGGCACCGGACACCGAACCCCACACCCCGCACGGCTTTTTCCCACCTTTTGGCTGAAGCAATCGCACCGAATGCGCCGATCAGAAAATGGGTACATCCGCAGCCGCATCTGATTCGCGTACGCAGAAGTGCTAAGAACTGGTTGTCGCCTCGCGACCCGATTCCTCCGAAACCCGCCTCCAGAGGGAATTCTCTGGACTCGCGCCCCCTGCATGATCGTTAATATCTGCAGGAGAGCGGTCGCCCCAAGTCCTGAATCTACAGGTACGGGGCAGGAGGTGACGCCATGTCACATTCGCCTCCCGCTTGGCTGACGGTCCTCTTCAGCCTGCTGTTTCCTGCCATCCTGCATGCGCAGTCCGATGCCTTTGAAGACTGCCTGGCGCTGCTTGACTCGCCCGTAGCCGTGGAACGCGCGCAGGCCACACTCGATATGGCGGCGCTTGAGATCAACCTGGCGCAGGAAATGCGCCTGGCGTGGCGCACGGCCTCAGTCCAGCAGCGCGTGGGCATGTTCAAGGTGGCCGCGCGCCTGCACGACACCGGTCTGCGCAAGCAGGCCGCCGAAGCATTGGCCGGCGACGACAGCCGCATGCACCTGGGCGCTCGCATCTACCTGGACCAGCTTGCATGGCACGACCTGCACGGCTACCGCGCCGAACTTGACGACACATTCGCCCCGCACTGGGATGCCTACCTCGAGCGCCGCATGCGCCGCGATGTGGCCGACCTGCTGCTGGACGCGCAACTCAAGCCCGGCCGTTTCGACGGGCAATTCGATGCCCTGCGCGCTCGCGGCACCGAACTGCTCGACAATCAACTGGTGTCGCTGCTGGCCATGGAAGCCGCTTGGGCTGAAACCCTGAATGAATCCGTGCGCCGCAGGCTCGACCGCGGCATTGACGCCGAACGCATGCACTCGTCGGCATGGGCCCAGTTGATCCGCAGCAACGAAGGCTTTGAGGCCGCCAGCCTGTACCTGCACACCATGGAATACAGCCAGCGCGTGCAGGCCGCGCAGGCGCAACTGAAACGCGGCCAGTTCATTGCGGCACTCGAGGTTGCCAACCAGGTGCGCGCCGCGGCCGCACGGGCACTGGCCGAATCTGACCATGGGCCACGGCACATCCCGCTGCTGAAGCAGGCGTACCTGTCCCTGTTGCTGTTTGAGCCTGAGCCCAGCTTCGCGGTGGCCTCTGACACCTCGCTGGTGCGGGTCGAGATCGAGATTACGCTCGCACGCTTCGGTGACCCCGAGCTGCTGGACGCGCGCATCGCCGCATTGCGCACACAGCTTGATGCCGTGGTTGAAGCCGGCCCCAACGTCACCGCCCGGCCCTCCGCGCGGCCGGACCTGCAGGCGGCCAACGAAATCGCGCACCTGTTGCTGCGGCGTGGCGACCACGCCGGTGCCGAGGCCCAGTGGCAAACCATGATCAATGACGCGCTGGCGCAAATGGCAAAGACGGACAGCCGCACCAGGGTTTCCCTGTCGTCATACATGGGTGCGGTCTACTATAATCTGGCGTGCGCCCAGGCCCTGCAATTGAAGCTGAGCGCCGGTCACGAAAGCCTGAAGAAGGCCGTTTCGCATGGGTACAAAGACTTCCAGTGGATGCTTGAGGACGGCGACCTACGCCCGATGCAGGGCTTTGAGCCCTTCCGCGCCTGGTTTGTCGAGGTTGCTCCGATGTATCTTGCTGACCGGCTTGCTGCTGACGGCCGCTGACCTGGCCGCCCAGGCCGCCAACAGCGGCCTGGATTCACCGGTTGCCATTGATCGCGCGAATGCGGAAGCCGCCCTTTCCAAGCCGGAACTGCTGGCCCACTGCCGCGGCGTACTGGCCGCGAGCACAGAGCAGCGCAATGCGCCGCGCGTGGTGCGCGCGCTGGTTCTGCTGGGCGAGAACAAAGACAATGCCGACGTGGCGCTGATCGCGCGCTTCGTGGGCGACCTGGACTCCGGCGTAAGCAGTGCCGCGACCACGGCACTGCGGGCCTTCGGCCGCGACGGGCTGTCCGCGCTGCAAAAACTCAGCCATGACCAGATCGACGCGCTGTCACGCCGCAAGGCCATTGAGCTGCTGGTGCACGATCACATCCGCAATTGCTGCATCCGCGACATGGCCGTGAACCCGCTGCGGCTGCCCTTCAAGGCACGATTCACTGAGCTTGACTCGCTGCAGATCGACCTGACCGACACGATGTTCAAACTGGTGCGGCAGGCATCCGGCGATATCCGCGAAGACATTTCCTCGACGCGCTACTACTACTACGGCATGCCGTCGGAATCATCGGGTTTCCTGCAGTGGGGCGGGCTGGTCATCGCCGCACTCGCCGAACGCCACCCCGCGCAGTTGATGCAGGAAATGGGCGACCTGGCCCAACTGGAAGCCGAGCAGCAGAACTGGTGGTGGGGCTATCGCCAGTTTTCGCCGGTCACGCTGGAACTCGCGACATTTTTTGCGCGCCAGGGCAAGCCCGCGCTGGTGGACCGACTGATCTCCGACATGGAAAGCGGCAATCGCGGGCGCGGCGGCGGGGCAGAACTGTTCATTCATGTGCCGATCGTGGCGCTGCAAACCGTGGCGCTTGGCGATTTCAAAGTGGCCCTGGAACGCCTTGAAACGGTGCTGCGCACGGCAGCCGCAGCCGACGACGCCATGCTGTCGCAGGCGCACTACCTGCGCGCGCGCATCCTGATGCAGATGAATGAGCAGGGTGAAGCCCTGTACGCGCTTGAAGAGTCGATGGAATCCAGTAGTTCCCCGATGCTGCTGGCTCTGGTTGATGACACGTTTGCCGCCCTCAGCAGCGACCGCCGCTTCCAGGCCGTGATTGCGTACTGCCGCCTGTCGTCGAGGGCTGCGCAGGCGCACGCCCGCCCCTACACCGGCGATGTCGGCACGGAGGAATAGCCGGCCTTGCAGGCACCCGGACTCGACAATCCATGGCTGCTTCTGACCGCCCTGCCCGCGATCGCGGCCGCGGTGTGGCTGCTGCTGGCGACTTCCACGCCGCTACCCGCATTGCGCCGCGTGATCGGCGGGGCCGGTCTGGCCGCTGCCATTGCGGCGCTGATCCTGATTGCCGTCTCGCCGCACTGGCAGGTGCAGGGAGAATCGCGCGTCGTCTGGATCCTGGTGGATCGGTCGTTGTCCGTGGGCACAGGTACCGAGCGTTTGCTGCCCAGCGTGATGCAGGACCTCAAGAATTCGCTGGGCGAACATGACTCAGTCGGCGTCATCAGCTTCGGTGCCGAACCCGAACTGTTGCTGCCCCCCACCCCCGCGCGCGAACTGCCCGATCTGCTGACCCTGCCGGAACGCGCGCCGTCAGACGAAACCTGGCTGGGGCCGGCACTTGAACTGGCTGCAAGGCAAAGCCCGCCCGGAAGCGCCGCCTTTGCACTGGTGCTGGGAGACGGCCACGACAGTGCCGACAAATACGGCGGCGATGTCGCCCGTCAGGCCCGCGCCGGCGGTCTGCGCGTCTTTGCATTGCCCGTCGCGTCAAGCCCGCTTCCGGAAGCCGCCATTTCCAACTTCACGCTGCGGCTGGCGGGCAATGAACAGCGGGTGATCGCCATCGACGTGGAAATCTACTCCACCGTGGTCCAAAGCGCCCGCCTTGAAGTGAAGGTCAACGGCGAGCCCGCAAAATCGGTCAGCACCGAACGCATGGGGCCGGACGGCAGCCTGCGCCTTGGTGCCGGCCGCAATCCCGTGCATCTGCGAGTGGTACCGGCAAACCCGGCCTCAGCGTACGTTGTTGAGGTGGCCCTGCTGGCGCCGCAGAACAGGCTGCCGCAGAACGACGTGCTGAAGCAGTCGCTGCGCGGCACGGGCCAGGCCCGCGTGCTGGTGCTGCACGGAAGCACCGGGCCTGAACCCGCGCTGCTGCGTGCGCTGCGGCGCGGCGGCACCGACGTGGTGACAGGCCCGGCGGCGCTGCTGCCGTCGGAAATGGCCGAGTTCGCGCGCTATCAGGTGCTGGTACTCAGCGACGTGCCGGCCACGGACTTCACCACCACGCAGCACCAGTTGATTGAGCGTTTCGTGCGCGACGGCGGCGGGCTGTGCGTAATCGGCGGTCCCAACAGCTACGCGCCCGGCGGCTACTACGAAACAGCAATTGAGAAAGTCATGCCCGTGACCTGCGACGTGGTCGAAAAGGGCCGCAAGCAGATACCGGCGCTGGTGGTGGCCCTTGACCGCAGCGGCAGCATGTCGGCCGAAGTCGGCCAGTACACGAAAATGGAATTGGCCAACGAAGGCTGCGCGCGCACCGTGAAGCTGGTGCAGAATGACAGCTTGTTCGGCATGCTCAGCGTCGATACGCGGGGCCAGTGGATCATTCCGTTTGCCCCGCTGCCCGACAAAGCCGCCAAGGACGGGGCCGCCAACATCGCGCGTACCAACACGGTCGGCGGCGGCGGCATCTACACCGACGTCGCACTGCGCGAGGCTGCAGCGGCGCTCCGCAGCCAGGAGGCCACCACGCGCCACATCGTGATCTTCGCCGACGCGGCGGACGCCGAAGTCTCGTGGGCGCCCAACTCAAGCAAGCGCCGCGACTGGCTGCCCCTGGTAGAGGAAGCCGCCAAACTGGCGCTGGAAGAAAAGATCACCGTCAGCACCATCGCGCTGGGCCAGGGCGACGACATCCCCTTCCTGCGCGAACTGGCTGAGGCCGGACAGGGCCGCTTCTTCCTGGTTTCCGATGCAGCCGACCTTCCGGCAATATTCACGCGCGAAGCAGCGCTTTCGGCGGGCAACTTTATCCGCGAGGACCCTTTTCGCCCGAGGCACGGGCTGGGCGGCACCCTGACCGAGGGCTTTGACTTTGAGGCTGCCCCCACGCCTGAGTTGCTGGGCTACGTGGCCACCACGGCACGGCCCGAAGCACAGGTGTGGCTGTGGGCTGACAAAGACAAGGAACGCCCGCTGCTGGCAAGCTGGCGCATTGAACTGGGCAAGGCGCTGGCCTTCACCAGTGACGCGCGCGACCGCTGGGCCGACCGCTGGCTGGCCTGGGACGGTTTTGATGAGCTGTGGCAGCGCTGGATCGGCTGGTTGAAACCCGACGCGGAAGTGATCGGCGGCGTCGAAAGCGAATGGCTTAGCGGGCTGCAGGGGCCCGGGCTGGTGCTTGATTTCTTTGACCAGCAGGGCAACCCGCGCACCCTGGCCAACCCCGCCGCCGAAATCGAGCTTCCGGACGGCACCATCATGCCTGTGCCCGTGTTGCCGGTGGGCAGCGGCAGCTACCGTGTGCAGTTCCCGCGAGCGGGCTCAGGCACTTACCAGGCACGGGTACGCGAGCGGCCGGCAGGCGGCGAAGAGCGCCTGGTGGCGCGCGAAAGCAAGGTATTCGTACCCATCGATGAGTTATTGACCCGGCCCGCCGACACCGGCGCGCTGAAGACGCTGGCCGTGGCATCGCGCGGGGCCATCGTAGGGTCAGCCCGCGAACTGGCCGACTTTGACCCCGAAGGCGCGATCGAAACGATCCGCCCGGTGCAATGGCTGTTGCTGATCGCTGTGGCCGGCCTGTTCGCATACATCGGCGCGCGGCGTTTCCCCAGCGTGTGGCGGCGCGAAGAAGCAGCCCGCCGCCGCGCCCAGGAAGAGCGCGTGCTTTCCGCCCGCGCGGCGTTCGATCGCGTGCGAAGCACGCTGCAAGACCGCAGCAAGCCGCTGCCCGCCGCCAGCGGGCGCCAGTACCAGGCCCCGCCGCCGCCGACGCCAGTTGCTTTGCCACCCGCCCCAGTTGCACCGCCGCCGGCCCCGGTTGCACCGCCGCCTGCCCAATCGGCAAAGCCGGCCGCACCGGCAAAGGCTGCTGACGCCGCGGAATCGGGTGGCCTGCTGTCGGCCATGCGGAAAGTTCGTAAAGAGATAGGCGACAGGCACGGAAACAACCCGGGAGGCAAACCTTGAGGCTCGCACTGTGCTGCCTGCTGCTGCTGCTTGGCGCGTGCTCGTTCGGCACGACCACCACGCAGAGGCCCGCCGTGGACAAGCCCGCCGTGGCACCGGACGGCGCGTTCTGGGATGCCGCCAACGTCGCCGGCCGCCAGGACGTGGATGCCTTCCTGTACATCCTGACGCCGCGCTTCATTCACAGCGAGTTGTGGCCGTCGGTCAGCCGCGCCGAACCCACCTCAATCAACGAGTACAGTGAACAGCACGCTCGCCTGAATCGTGAGCTGGCGCTGGTTGATTCCGACCGGCGCAACTTCGCGCGCGGCCACATGCAGCGGCTGGCGCAGGTGTTGCAGGACCGCTACGTCGAAGTCAGCCGTCCGTCTTACGACATCAAGTATCGCGATGACGTCGGCCGCGCGGCCGGCCCCAACCGGGCGACAGTGACAGTGCGCGCCTGGCCCAAGGGCGCAGTGAAGGAAGGCGAAAAGCCCGACCAGTTCAAGGTAAGCTTCCTGCAGTACGGGCAGCGCTGGCTGATCGACGACATTGAGCCCAACCCGCTGAAGGGGACGTTCCAGTTGCCGCTGAGCTCGCGGCCCACGACGGGATAGTCGGGGTTAGGGCTTGGGGCTTGGGGCTTGGGGCTTCGAGTCTGGAGTTTGGAGTAACAGCAAGCAGTTGCTCCCGACTCCCCCACGCCAGACCCCGCACGCCAGACCCCGCACGCCAGACCCCGCACGCCAGACCCCGCACGCCAGACGCTAAAACGTTGCCTTGCCCATCACGCGCTGCGGCTGCATCGCCACGTTGCAGACTAGCCCCAGCGCCGCGAACCCCGACAGAAGGCTTGAGCCGCCGTAGCTGACCAACGGCAGCGTTATCCCCGTCACCGGCACGGCACCACTCACTACGCCGATGTTGATCGCCGCCTGCGCAAAGAACATCGCCGCCACCCCCACCACAACCAGCCGCGAAAACGGCTCGCGCGTGCCCGAGGCCACCCGCAGCATCCGCGTCACCATGAAGAAGATCGTCGCCAGGACAGCACCCACGCCCAGCAGCCCGGTCTCTTCGGCCACCACGGCAAAGATGAAGTCCGTGTGGCGCTCAGGCAGAAAGGCAAGCTGGCTTTGGGTGCCCATGCCATAGCCCTGGCCCGCGAGGCCGCCGCTGCCGATGGCGGTCATGCTTTGCAGTATCTGGTAGCCATCGCCGGTGCGATCGGCCACTTCGCCCGAAAGGCTGCTCAGGTACACCTCAATGCGTTTCATCTGGTGTTCTTTCAGCACGCCGGCCAGGTAGGCCGCCGGAATCACCGACAGGCCGACCAGCGCCAGGCTGCCTAGATACACGCGGTTGCCGCCCGCGACCCAGACCATCGCCCCCACTACCGGCAAGAAGACCATCGCCGTGCCAAGGTCAGGCTGCAGCAGGATCGGCACCAGGAACGCGCCCGTGATCAGCACGCAGGCCACAAACGCGCGCACGCTGTCGACGCTTTGGTGGTAGCGCAGATAGCCCGCCAGCGCCACGATCAGCAGCGGTTTGCACAGCTCGCTCGGTTGCAGGTTCACCGGACCCACCTGGATCCAGCTTTTCGCGCCGTTGACCGTGCGGCCGAAAACCATCACCGCACCCAGCATCAGCAGGCCCAGACCCATCCACACGTACCAGTGGGTGCTGAGCCAGCGGGGGGGAATCAGCGCGATCGTGAGCATCAGGAAAAGACCGCCAATCGCATAGGCAACCTGGCGCAGGTGGAAGTCGCGGCCCGTGGCCAGGCCTTCGGCCATCAGCTCAAAGTCCGTGCTGGCCGAGTAAATGAAGCAGACACCGAGGGCGCAAAGCAGCAGCGCCGGCAGCACAACGCCGGGCGGCAGCGCCCGCAGAAGGTGGGCGCGCTGTTTGATTTTGCCACGAAGCCGCATACACGGGGCTCCTGCGCCCCGGGTCACTATCGGCATTAACGGGCAGTTTCCGGCAGCAAAACGCACTGGAAGACCATGCGATGCCACGGGCAGCGGTCCGGCCAAAACCCTCTGACGCGAAGCGCGCGAAGCAACGCGAAGAACTGCAACTGCGTTCACCGCCAAAGCGCCAAAACGCCAAAGCCTGGATCAGCCTTTGGCGTTTTGGCGCTTTGGCGGTTATCCGTTGTTGTTTGCTGCACCAAGAACATTCATGTCGCCCGGCCGCACTCAGGGGATGGGGTGGCTCGTGGCATGACTTTGCGCCTTGGCGTTATGCTGTGGTCGTTAACTCCAATTGCTGTCGCGGTTCTTCGCGGTTCTTCGCGGCCCTTCGCGATCTTCGCGTCAGCAGTTGGCTATCGCCCAAGCCCCATTGCCGGAATGACGCGATTGGCGTTTAATCGTGCTCCATGGCCCGCATCAATGACGCGAACTTCGACCAGTACCTGCGCGAAATACGCGAAACGCCGCTGCTTACCGGCGAAGAAGAACTTGAACTCAGCCGCCGCATCAAGGCCGGCGACCAGGAAGCCCGTGAGCGCTTCATCAAGGCCAACCTGCGCCTTGTGGTCAGCGTCGCCAAGGAGTTCCTGAACCGCGGCCTGCCGTTCATGGACCTGATCGCTGAAGGCAACATCGGCCTGATGCGCGGCATCGAACGCTTTGACCCGGACCAGGGCAACCGCTTCAGCACTTACGGCGTGCACTGGATCAAACAGTCGATCCGCCGCGCGCTGGTCAACTCAAGCAAGACCGTGCGCATCCCCAGCTACATGGTTGAAATCATCGGCCAGTTCAAACACAAGCAGGCCGAAATGGCCACCAAGCAGGGCGGCAAGTCGCCCGACACCGTGATCGTGGCCCGCGAGATCGGCCTCACCGACGACCAGCTTGAAATGATGCGCGCGGCCCTGAAGGCCAACACCCAAAGCACCGATTACCGCGGCGACGACGGCGAAGGCAGCCTGACCGACATGATCGCCGACGAGGGCAGCCCCGACCCGGCCGAACAGGTCATGTCGGCCAATGAAGTGAAGATGCTGCAGGAAATCCTCGATTCCATCAGCGAGCGCGAGGCCAAGATCCTGCGGCTGCGTTACGGGATCGGCATTGAGCAGCCGATGACGCTGTCGGAAATCGGCGAAGAAATGGGCCTGACCCGCGAACGCATCCGGCAGATCGAAAACAACGCGCTGCGCACCCTGCACGCGATTCTGGCGCGCAAGCGTGGCTACGCGGACGAAACCTGAAGCCCGCACGGGCGGGAAAGAACGGCCCATGGCGCAACGGGCGATCCTTGAGTTGCCGATCATCGAGTTCGAACGTCACGTCGACTCGATGGAGCAGTTGTCGGCCCTGTGCGCGCGCCAGTACGGCCTGGTGGGGCTGGCCCCGCAGGCCGACGCCATCCTGCACTTCGCCGCAAGCCTGTGGCGCTTCCGCGATGACGAGGAGCTGTGGGTCGTCGCCGCACTAAGCCACGCCTGGCTGACCGCCCTGTCGCAGCGCATCGGCGCAGAGCGCCGCCTTGAACGCCTGCACGCCGACGAAGCAGCCGCCCGCGACATCCGCGAAGCCGAAGCCGAGCTGCACGAATGCGTGACCGACCACGAAGGCCTTTGCCGACTGGTCAGTGAACTGGTGCAGAGCGCACTGACACTTGCCCATGAACAGCCTGAACGCGCGCGGCGCAACCGCGGCGGTGCCCTGGACGCAATGGCCGACCCGGGCTGGCTGTCGCAGCTTGAAGGTTTCGCGCGGGAACTGGCAGGCAGCCCACTGCCGGCACTGGACTGGGATGCGCCGCTGCGACGCGTGTGCAACGGCCTGCGCGACGGCCGCCGGCCAAACGGCGGCAACGGCCGCAAGCACGGGCGGCTTGATAACACGCTGGTCGAAAAGTTGCAGCGCGAACTGGAAGACTATCGGCGCATCGCGACCCAGGCCTCTGACCGGCTGCGGATGGTCGATTCCGAGCGCCGCCTGCTGGAAAACGAGCTGCAGCAGTCCGAATCGCGCAGCAGCCAGCGCCAGCTTTCGCTGGAGGAAGCGCGCCGCACGCTGGAAACCACGCTGGGCGAGGCACGCTCGCGCCTGGCTGACTTTGAGTCAGGCCGCCACGCAAGGCTGCACAGTGCCGAGTCCGAGCTAGAAAAACTGCGCCGCGAAAACGCACGCCTTGAGCGCGAACTGCTTGAAGCCGTGAACGCCAATGCCGACATCGAAGGCACCCGTGAGGCCTTGCTGGAACGCCTCGAGCGCAGCTCGGACGACCAGCACGAAGCCGCCGAAGTGCTGAGCGCGCTCTCAAGCCGCCTTGAAACCGTGCAGCTTTCGGCAGTCAGCACCGCCGAAGAAGCCGACATCATGCGTTCCAGGCTGCGCGAGCTCGAAGACACGGTTGCCGACTTGCGCGATGAGGTCAGCCGCGCGACGGAGCAGGCGGCGCAGGCCAACGCCACCATTGATGCGCTCGAAAACGCCACCGGCCGCAGCGCTGAGTACGAAGTGCTGCTGACCGAAACCGAAGTGCGACTGGCGCAGGCGCAGGAAACGATTGAGCTGCTGCAGGAAGAGCAGGCCCGCGCCGAAGGCCTTGCGGCAGAGGTGCAGGACCGCGAGTACCAGCTCGCGAAGCTGGATGAAAAGTTCAAGGCGCAGCGCGACAGCCTGAACACAGTCTCAGGCCAGTTGGCCGAGGCCGAGTCGCTGGCCGGCGAGCTGCAGGGGCGCATCACACAGCTTGAGCGCGAGAACGAACGGCTGCGCCGCGACCTGTCCGAGGCGCAGTCGCGCATGCTGGATTCACGCGGCGATGCCGACGAAATGCGCGACGCGCTGAAAGCACGCGAAGCCGAAGCGACCATATTGGCCGAGCAACTGAAAGAGGAACGCGCCAAGAGCCGCCGCATCGGCAGCGAATCAGTGCAGCACCGCGAGAAAATGGCCACGCTCGCCAATGACCTGGCGCTGGCCCAAGCCGAAAACCAGGCGTTGTCCGAGCGCCTGCGCGCGCTGGAAGACAGCAGCACCAGCAGCCGCAGCGAAGCATTGGCCAAGAGCAATGAGCTGGACCTGGCGCGGCAGCAGAATGCCGACCTGCGGGCGCGGCTGCACGCCGCGGAGGCCGACCTGCAGCGCAAGCTGGCCGAGTACGAGGAAAGGCGCCTTGCCCAGGAATCGCAAAGCCGCACCGCCGAGTCGCAGGTGATAGAACTGCAGCGCGCCGCCGCCGAACGCGATGCCGCCCGCGAGGCCGAGTCTCGCCTCCGGCCCCGCCTCGCGGAACTGGAAGGCGCCGTGATCGCCACGCAGCAGGCGCTGTCCCAGCAACGCGAAGAATCCCGCGCGCAACTTGACCTGGAACAGGAACGCCGCGCCAAACTGGAAGAGCGCCTGTCCCTGATGAAGCAACGCCTGGATGCCGCCGCCAACGAAAAGGCCGAGCTCGCGGCGCTGCTGCAACAGGCTGAAGCGGCCCGCAGCGCGCAGGTCAGTGAGCTTGAGACGCTGCTTGATTCGCTGCGCAACCAGCAGGGAGGCCAGGGCCGTGAGGCCGAAAAGGCCCGCGCCGAAGCCAAGGCAATTCAGGACAAGCTGAACGAGACCGAGAGCTTCCTGATCAAGCGGCAGCGCGATTTCGAGCGCGTCGAGAACCAGTTCAAGAGCCTGCTGGAAGAAGTGGGCAAGGTGGCCGACTTGCGCACCGCCTACGAGAAGGCGCAATCCGACGAAGAACGCACCGAGATCGCCTCGCAGATCGGGCGCAGGCTCGACAGCCTATTCGCGGCATCGGGTCGGCCTGTGCACGCGGACCGCAGGACCGAAAAAGTGGTGATCCTGCACGTGAAGAAGTCGGACACCGAAATCGCGCAGCAGGCCGATCAACCCTTTGTGGCTACAAACAAGCCCGCCGTTTCGAAGGGCGCCAAGGGTACCCGAAAGAAGACGGATCGGGCAGAATAGCGCGCGAAAGGCACAGGGCCGCACTTGGCGATCTTCGACAACATCCCCGGCTGGAAAGTCTTCTCGGCAGGCATCGGCCTGGCGGCGCTTGCGCTGGTCGGCTTTTTCGTGTGGAAGTTCTGGTTCGCCACGCCCGAGGACCTGAAAGAACTCCAGGAACAAGCGGCAACACACGCGCTCGAACAACTGGCCGAGACCTACAAGAAGAAGGTAGTCGAGCAAGGCGAGCAACGCGTGATCGTGATGCCCGTGCGCAACGACACCAGCAACGCCCAGATCCGCGAGATGCTGCTCAGCCGCTTGAACAAAGTCGATGGCGTGAAGGCCACCAAACCAGCCGATCCCAACCTGGAAGAACGCGCCGGCGCCATCGTGCGCTCGCTGATCGACAAGGAAGAAAAGCAGCCTGATCCGGCCGAAGTATTCGCCGAATCCGCCGAAGCCGACGAAGTGCTGACCGTCTCCGTGGCCAAACTGTGGTCAGGCGCGGACTCCGGCATCTGCCAGCTTGATATCTACCGCATCATCCGTGACGACTCGCAGGAACGCACCCCGCGCATCCTCGAGTCAGTGCGCATCAAGGGCCTCAGCGGCACCGCCGTCGTCGAAACCGAACCTGACATGGAAGGCGATGGCTTCTGGGCCACGCTGGGCGGCTTTCTGTGGCGCATGCTGGTCGTGCTTGCGGCCGCCGTGGCCATGCCGTTCCTGTTCTGGCCTGCCGCCAAGTTCGCCTTCTCGCGCGACAGCAACGCCATGAACGCGGGGCTGCTGGTGCTGATGACGGTGCTGGACGTGCTGCTGGTGTTCCTGCTGGACGGGATGTTCGCGTTCAGCGTCACCGCCGTCGTCTGTGCCGGCCTGCTGCTGCCGGCGGCACTGCTGTACAACTTCCGCATGCTCAACTGGATCGAAGAGCAGTAACGCGGACTGCGGCCGTCACAGCCGCCGCACCCTGGAGCAGCTCTACTCTTTCTTTGCGGCCACTGTCGTGGACTTGAAGATCTGTTCGTGGGTGCGGGTCTCAGCCGGCGTCACGGAATGCCACTTTACCTGCAAGGGCAGGCCGGGCACGTCGTCGCTGAACCAAAATTCGCTGTAGGTGTAGGTGGTTTTCTCCGCATCGGCGTACGCACGCACGGTTGTGAACTTGCGGCAGGCGTACTCCTTGTTGCCCAGCTTCACGGTTTCGACGGTGCGCACAGACATGCAGGCAGGCATGGGCAACGTGGCATCATGCCCATCGCGCGGGAACCACTGCATACGCAACTCATTCAGGTGATACGCCCGGGCTGATCCGCCCGAGCGGCGCCCAGACCCACCGCCTACGTTGCCGCCGCCGGTAGTTTCTTGCTGGCTGCTGCCCGTCGAGATCCAGTAGGCGTCCTTCGTGTCCGTACAATTCACCGTGACACTGCCGCTGAACCTGTACGTGGTGAAGATATCGCTTTTCTCGCCGTTCACCGTCATTTCGCCCTTCTCGACACGGTCGGGGCGTTTCAGCGTGTACTCAACCGTGCGGCCGGCGACCCAGAAGTCCGCGATCTCTTTCTCGGAGAACCCGGGGTCGATCGTCGTCAGCGCAGCTTCCGCATCGTGGGCCTCACACAACACCATTTCCATGCCGTGCTTCTTTGCCACGTCGGTCAGGGCACGCGCCTCAACGTGCTTGTCCACATGCGAGGCCAGCATGTACGTGCCGGGCAGCGCGTCGTCGGCACGCATGGCGCAACCGTCCGGCCTCACGATGCCGGCGACTTCCGGCAGCTTCAGTGCATCCGCGAGCATGTCGCGGTGCGGCTGATTCCACTCGGGACTGCCGACTTTGATTTCCTTGGCCTTGAGTTTGTCCAGTGTCGCCGCGCTGTAGACGAACGTGCACACGTACAGCTTGCGGCGCGCCAGCTCCGGCAATGTTTTGTGCATCGTGAAGGGCAATTCGCCCGGGGCGAACATCCACTGTTCGCGCTCGGCCAGTGCTTTCAGGCTGTTCTCGCGCTGACTGGCGCTTTGTGCCTGCACAATCGACAAGGCGGCCATGCACAGCACGGCGGCAATCGAGATAGTGCGCATCGGGTTCTCCGGCAGCAGGTGCACCAAGACAAGCCTACCACGCCCGACCGCCACCGGCCCTGCAATCCGCGCCGCCATTTGTAGCCGGCAAACAAAAAGGGCCCGCCGTGAAGGCGGGCCCTGTGGCTCACATCGGGTCGCTTAGAAGAAGTACGCCGCGCCGAACACCACCATGAAGTGCACGGGGTATTCCTCGGCCGCGCTGTACAGGCTGTCGCCGGGGTAGGCCGACATCAGGAAGGGCACGTGGATCGGCATGCTGACCACGGTGCTGAAGTGGAAGCGCCAGTTGTTGATGATGCCGCCCGAACGCGAGATGAAGATCGGCGTCAGGTTCACGTCGAAACCAAGGTTGATCTGGTAGGCCGGGATGAAGTTGTGGCGGCGCACGGCAATGCCGTCAAAGTCGGGCAGGCCGTTGCCGTCCAGGTCTTCCTGGCTGCGGCCGTAGAAGCCGATGTCAAAGTTGTCGTTCAGCACGTCCTGGCCAAAGGTCAGGCTGGCCGGGTTGGTGTCAACCAGGGCACCGTCAACGCCGAGGCGGTAGTTCACTTCCATCCACATGTACGGCGAAATCGACAGCAGGTCTTCCGCGCCGGGAATCGCGATCGGAATGTCCGCCATCAAGCCGATGTCGAGGCCAAAGCTGGCCAGACCATTCAGGTCGCTGAAGTCGCCGAACATCATCGTGGCCTTGGGCCCGACAATCATCGCCAGACCCCACGCGTCGCGCGTGCGGCGACCGTCGGTTTCGATGAATTCACTCTTGTAGAAGTTGATCGTGAAGTCGAAGCCGGCGCTCATCAGCGTCACGTTCTCGTCGATGCCTTCAAAGGCGTCGTTGTCCACGCTGATCGTTGACGGAGTGCCGATGCTCATCGAGACCAGGTCAATCCCGAAGTCGGTGCCGATCACGTCGTTGTCCGACCCGATCTGGAAGTCGATCGCCGCGCCGAAAATCGTGCGCGAGACCGCCTGCGAGTTACGTTTCTTGAACACGGCCTCAAGCGCGCCGTCGACGTTCTTGACGCCCGGGGTCTCACGGCGGAATACGCTGCCGCCGCCACCGCCGACGCCAAGCGCCAAACCGAACCCGCCCGTCGAGAACTTACCCTCGTGGGTGTTCATGTTCATGATTTGGGGGAAGCGCTGCGCGTTTGCGGCCGAGGCCAAAGCAATCGAGGCAGCAACCAACGAGAGAGACAGCCAAATCCGGCCCATGCCATTAACTCCTGTGGCTGACGCGGTCTGCAAACATAGGCCGTACCCGTGTGGGCGCGGTCTGTTTGCTTGAATGCTGACTTCGGGGGGTTGGACAGATTCAAGCCGCGCCCCCGCACGGTGTCAACACCCATGTTTCCGCTGCCCGCTGCTGTGACGGCATTGTGACGTTACGCGACCGTGCTTGCCCCCTGCGGCCACATTCGCTAAACCGGCCTGTTCCCCCAGCACCTTGAATCCGCGGGCAGCCGCAGGCCAATCGCGCTATACTCAGCCAGCCATGACCGACAGCCGGACCAGCGGAAGGATCGGGGCATTGCGCGACTACCGCGCCATGGCCGAACAGGACCAGACCACGGTCTGGCACCCCTATACCCAGATGCAGGAGTACGCCACTACCGAGCCCATCATCATTGAGCGCGGTGAAGGCCCGTGGCTGTACGACATCCGCCGCCGCCGCTTCTTTGACGCATTCGGCAGCATGTGGTGCAACGTCTGGGGCCACAACCACCCTGACCTCGTCAACGCCATCCAGACCCAGGCCGCTAACCTGTGCCACACAAGCTTGTTCAGCGTAAGCCACGTGCCCGCGATCGAGTTTGCGGCCGCTTTGGTGGATGCAATCCGCGAAGACTTCCGCTTTGCCGACGATCCGCCTGAACTGAACCACGTCTTTTACAGCGACAATGGCAGCACCGCCGTCGAAGTCGCAATGAAGATGGCGCTGCAGTACCAGAACCAGATCGGCCGCATCCAGCGCACCCAGTTCCTGAGCTTCAGCCTTGCTTATCACGGCGACACCTTCGGCGCGATGTCGGTCGGCGGCATTGACACCTTCCGCCGCAAGTTTGCCCCTTCGCTGTTCGACGTGATGACCGCCGCCTACCCGATGCAGGTAGACCCCGACGAACGCCCCGAAGGCATGCGAACCGCGGAAATGAACCTTGAGGCCGCGATTGCCGGCCGCAGCGACCGCCTTGCCGCGGTGCTGATTGAGCCTGTGATCCAGGCCTGCAGCGGCATGCGCCCGCTGGCCGAGGATTACCTGCGCAAGATCCGCAAGTACTGCCGCGAGTACGACATACTGCTGATCACCGACGAAGTGTTCACAGGCTTCTGCCGCACCGGGCCGTTGATCGCCAGCAGCCACGACCTGATCAGCCCGGACATCCTGTGCCTCGGAAAAGGCATCACCGGCGGCACCATGGCCATGGGCGTCACGGTGGCCACGGACCGCGTGTTCAACGCCTTCAAGGGCGAGTGGTCCGAGATGAAGCAACTGCTGCACGGCCACACGTTCAGCGGCAACCCGATTGCCTGCGCGGTGGCGCTGAAGAACCTGCAGATGATCGCCGAGTACAAGCTGAAAGAGAACGTGAAGACCCGCGCGCGCGAGATGCATTACATGCTCAAGCGCAAAGTAGGCACCCATCCCCGGGTGGGCGAGATCCGGCAAAGGGGCCTGGCCATAGGCATCCCGATCAAAGACCCGAAAGGCAACGAAGGCGGGGGCTATGAAGGCCGCGCCGACGCCAACAAGGTCTGCCAGCGGGCCATCGACAAGTCACGAGTGATCCTGAGGCCGCTGGGCAACGTAATCACGATAGTGCCGCCGCTGAACATAGAGCCCGAGCACGTAGAAGAAATCGTAGACGCCATAGCCGACGGCCTGCAGGCGCTAGACGCGTAGTTCGGGATTCGAGCATCGCCAACAGCCCCAACCGAATGGCTGGGGACGCGTGTGCTACTCTCGACAGCATGAACGAAGCGATTCGCAACCCTTCAGTACGCCGCCCGCCACCCGGCCCGGGTAGCCATGCCAGTTTCCCCAATGAAGTCATGGTCGCCTGCGCGCTTCTACTGCTTATGGCCTGCTCTTGTTCAAGCAGCAGTGCAACCATTGGCGGACAGATTGACTACCGGAGTGCCCGCGACCTTATGCAACTGAGGCGCGAACTGATTGGGGCGCCAATCCGCGAGGTTCTGGCGGTGTTCCCAACGGCCAGAAGGCTCAGCAGTTGGGCGGTCCCCCACATCGACGAAACAGAACAGTACAACCCAGACTCCGAAGGACACATCCATCCATACGAGAGCTACCGGATTGGCAACTACTTGATACTGGTGAACACGTTCTACCGCATTCTTGACATCGACGTGTACAACCCCGGACAGGAAGGTCGCACACAGTCAAAACACATCAGGGCGCAGTACCACGACATTTGGGGCATCCGAAGCTGCGAGTTGCTGGATGAAGAGGGACAGGTGAGTGCGCGCATCGCCTGGAGCAACGACCGAAAGGTCATCGAGTCAGAGGGCCTGGACGAGTTGTCCGCCAGCAGAGTGCGGGTAAATCGCGACGAGGCCGGCAAGATCGTCAGCATATCCATACCAGAATAACGACGCCGGAGGGCCGCGGCGGTGCAGCCGGGCCGGCCGCAACACGGGCACATCGCAGCCGCTCGGGGGGCGGGTTTATAGCCCGCCCCTTTTTGTTTTATTTGCGGCGTTCTCCTATAGCTCGGCTCTTTTCCAGCGGTTCCACAGGCTGGCTACCCAGGCCTTGGTGTTCTCTTTGATTCCCCTTCGCTCGAACCAGCGGTAGCAGGTGTCTACGTCTCGCTGCAGCAGGTCTCGGGCATTTGGGTTGAAGCGGGCGTCTACAGCTTGCGGCAGGTCGATGATCCGCATCGGGTCGGCGCTGTCGTTCACGTCTACCAGTATGTTGTAAGGGCTCAGGTCTCCGTGGACGAAGTTGGCCTGCAGCATCATCTCGATGTTTGCCTTCAGCAATTTCCACAGCCTTGGCAGCATTTCCGGCGCGGGCTCGGTGTTTTGCATGATCGGCACCGGGCCTGATTCATCCCCGAAGAACTCCATCACGATGCCGCGGCCTTCGCACTTGATCGGCACCGGCACGTGTACACCGGCGTTGTACAGCTTGCCCAGGTGGTCCCACTCCTGGCTGACCCATAACATGAAGTGCACATCCAGGCCGAAGTCGCTGCCTTTCTCGTAGGCACGGCGCACCCGGGTGTTGTGGTACATCTGCGTGCGGTTTTCCTGGTACACGGCGTCGTTACGAAAGCTGCGTTCCTTCAGGTGCTTGTAGATCTTCACGGCAAGCAGCTTCGCCCCGGTCTTCGGGTGCGCCCTGCACGCGAACACTGTGGCCTCTTTGCCGCTCTTTACTTGGTAAAGCACATCGGTAATCAGCGCCTGGTCAGTGAAGACCTGCAGCGCTTCCTGCGTTTCGTGATCCATGACGGTTTGTTTTCCCTGGCGCAATGCGCCCTGTTGGTTGGTTGCAAGAAAGTGCAGACGTGGTTTTCCATGGCGTGCCTCCTTTCAAGGCGCGCCGCCTCGCTGATCGGCGGCGGGTTAGTTGCATCGCTGCAAATGGAAGAGGCCGGTCACGCGGACCGGCCTCAGTTTGTGTGAGGGATAGCGGTCGCGTCTCAGCGGGCCTCGTGGACGAGGACAATGGGCTTGAGGTTGTTCATGTTCGCGACCTCCTGTGAAAGCAGGCGAAGTCTAGCAAGGCGTGTTGACAGGTCAAGTGCTGATGCGCCTTTGGGAACTGCTGACGCGAAGATCGCGAAGGCAGGCGAAGAACTACAACTGCTTTTGGGTTAAGGGCAACGGCGTAACGCCAGGTCGCAAAGGCGCGCCACGAGCCGCTACTGCAGTGTGTGAGGCCGGGCGCCATGCGCGTCTGCTGAACGACAACCGCTAACCGCCAACTACCACGGCTGACCGCCAAGACGCCAAATCGCCAAAGTCTGCTTGTTTGTTTTGGCCCTTTTTTGGCGCGTTGGCGCTTTGGCGGTTAACGCAGTTGCCGTTCTTCGCGGTTCTTCGCGATCTTCGCGTCAGCCGTTTAAGCGGCTTAGCGGTACTTCTTCAAATCCTTCTCGTCGAACTTGCCGGACGCTGCGTCTTCAAACTTCTTCTTGGCGTCTTCGAAGCGCTTTTGCCACTTCTTGTCTTCGTGGACCTTCTGGCACGTCAGGTCGTACTTCAGGCTGTCAGTGCGGAAGGCGTTCAGCTTGGCCGAGTGCTGCGCGACCACTTCGTGCGCGGCCTGCGATTCGCGGGCCTTGCTGCTCAGCAACTGCGCGTCACTCAGCCCCAGCACTTCTTCACGATCGTGCACAAACACCGGCTCGAAGCTGCTGTCGGTGAAATACAGATGCAGAAACAGTTGCTGCGCGTAGCGCGCGGCGTACCAGTCTTTCAGCGTGTCGGCCCAGGCCTGTTCCAGGTCCTGGCCCTTGCCGTTGTCGTCTTTCTTCTTTTGCAGCGCGTGGTCGTAGGACTTCTGGAAGGCTTCCATCGCCTTCACATAGTCTTTGTAGGCCTTGGTTTCTTCCAACTCATTGCAGCGCTCCAGCACGACGCGCACGAATTCGTCGGCATTCTTTTCATGGGCCGTGGGCTGCGGCGGCTGTTTGGGCTGTTCTTTCGGCTGCTCTTTCGGCTGCTCTTTGGGCTTCTCAACGACCGGGTCTTTGGGGGTTTCCTTCGGAGTTTCCTTGGGCGTCTCCTTCGGAGTCTCCTTAGGTGTTTCCTTTGGCTTGGTTACGACCGGGTCCTTGGGCTGCTCTTTCGGCGGGTTTTTCGGCTGCTCTTTGGGCTGCTCTTTCGGCTGCTCCTTCGGCTTCTCAACCGTCGGCCCCGGGTTGGTCTCTTTGGGTGGCGTGTCCGGCTCAGCGTCTTTCTGGCCGCCGTACTTGTTCGGGTCGTAGACGTTTGGTTCTTCGACTTCTGGTTCCGGGTCGCGGGGCGTTTCGCGCGGCTTCTGTGATCCGCCGCAACCCACAAGCAACGCCAACATCATCACTGCCAGCCACTTGTGCATGATGCTCTCCTTAACGCATAGCTTGCCATTTGTGCAGTCTGACCCAAATAGCAAACGCGGCCGCAAAGGGCCGCGCGGGCACCACACTACCTCAGGCTTGCGGGTGGCGTACCGCCTGCAGCTCGGCCTCGGCCTGGGCGGCCGCACGCTCGCGTAGCGGGATCAGGTTCACGGCGCAGACTTTGTACTCGGCGGTGCCGGCGAGCGGGTCGCCCACGTCAATCGTGAGCTTGTTGATCGCGGCCTCGGTGAAGTGCAGCGGCATCCACACGCAGCCCTTTTGCACGCGGCCGCTGACCCAAACCTTGGCCTTGATGCCGCCGCGGCGCGACACAACTTTCACCATGTCGCCATCGTTCACGCCAAGCTGCTTGGCGTCTTCGGCGTGCACTTCGATGAAGCACTCCCCCACCTTGGCCATCGTGCCGCTGTCGCGGCGGGTCTGGGTGCCGGCGTTGTAGTGGTACAGCACGCGCCCGGTGGCGAGGTTGAACGGGTAGTCCTTGTCCGGCAACTCCACGGGCGGGCGGAAGTTGGTGACGATGAACGTGCCCTTGCCCTTCACAGGGCCGTCCTTGTGCATGTACTGCGTGCCCGGGTGGTCAGGTGCCGGACACGGCCACTGGATGCCCATGGGCGTTTCATCAAGGCGATCATGGCTGATGCCCGCGTAGCGCGGTGCAAGGCTTGCGATTTCGGCGTAGATCTCGCCGGCGTCCTTGTAATGCGGCATCGCGTAGCCTGCCGCGCGGGCAAAGTCGGCCAGAATCTGCCAGTCCGGCCGCGCGTTGCCGGGCGGGTTCACGGCCTTGCGCACGCGCTGCACGCGGCGGTCGGTGTTGGTGAACACGCCGTCTTTTTCGGCAAAGTTGGCACCCGGGAAGACCACGTGGGCGTGCTTCGTGGTCTCGTTCATGAAGATGTCCTGGTGGATCAGGAACTCAAGTTCCTTCACCCCGTGCTCAAGGTGATTCGTGTTGGGCTCAGAGATCAGGATGTCTTCGCCCATCACGTACAGCGCCTTCACGCTGCCGTCTTCGACACCCTTCATGATCTCGTTCAGGTTTTTGCCCACGCCGGCGGTCAGTTCCGTTTTCCACGCGGCCTCAAACTTGGCGCGGATGGCGGGGTCGCCGGCAGGTTGGAAGCCGGTGTAATACAGCGGCGTGGCGCCGGCGTCTGTGGCGCCTTGCACGTTGTTCTGGCCGCGCAGCGAGTTCAGGCCGCCGAACGGCACACCCAGGTGGCCGGTCATCATGACAAGATTGGCGAGGCTGAAGATGTTGTCGGTGCCGTGCGCGTGTTCGGTGATGCCCAGTGTGTAGTAGATCGCGGCCTTGCGCGTCTTGGCGTACTCAACGGCGGCTGCCTTGATGTGCGCGGCCGGCACGCCCGTAATGCGTTCCGCGTCCGTGAGGTTGAACTTGGCCAGGTTGGCCTTGAGTTCGGGCCAGCCTTCGGTGTGCGTGTCGATGAACTTCTGGTCGACGAGGCCTTCGTCGATGATCGCCTTCATCATCGCGTTGACCAGCCACACGTCGGTGCCGGGCTTGAGTTGCAGGTGCAGGTCGGCGTATTCGGTCAGCCAGATCTTGCGCGGGTCGGCCACGATCAGCCGCGCGCCGCGCTGGCGGGCGACTTTCATTTCCATGGCGATGATCGGGTGCGCTTCCGTGGTGTTGCTGCCGATGACGAACATGAAGTCCAGGTCCCGGATTTCCGGGATGCTGTTGGACATCACACCCGCCCCGAAGCTCTTCACGAGAGCTTGCTCCGTGGGGAAGTGTCACGTCGCGGCACAGGAGTGCACGTTGCCTGACTTGAAGGCCGCGCGGGCGACTTTGCTCATCAGGAAGTTTTCTTCGCCGGTGCAGCGGGCCGACGAAATGAAGCCCATGCTTTCGGGGCCGTGGCGCTGGGCGACGCGCTTCATGCCTTCGGCAGCGAACTTCAAAGCCTCGTCCCAGCTTACGGCGTGCAGCTTGCCGTCGGCCTTGCGGATCATCGGCTCGGTGATGCGGTCTTTGTGGTGGATGAAGTCGTAGGCAAATCTGCCCTTGATGCAGAGATTGCCGTCGTTGACGGTTTCACCGGGCGGCGGGCTGGTGACGCGCACGACTTTCTCGACGCCGTCTACTTTGGCGACATTTAGATCCATCTGGCAGCCGACGCCGCAGTAGTTGCAGGTCGTGCGTACTTTGCGTTCGATCTGCTGCGGCAAAATCCCGATTGCCTTCTTTTCGATCAGCGCGCCGGTCGGGCAGGTGTCGATGCAGCCGCCGCACAGCTCGCAGCTTGTTTCCAGCAGGCCGCGCATGCCCGCGGTGCCGATGGTGGTTTCGCTGCCGCGATGGGTAAGGGTGATGGCGTTGACGGCTTCGATTTCGTCGCAGTAGCGAGTGCAGCGCGCGCACAGGATGCAGAGTTCGGGATTGTATTGGATGTACGGGTTGGTGTCGCCGGCGCGGGCGACGCGGGGCGCTTCGACGGACTCAAGCGCGATGGGGTTTGTGTCCAGGGCCCAGCGGCGCAGCTCGTTGCGATTCTCGGTTTCGACGGGCAGGCCTTCGGCGTCGAGCTTGTGGTCGGCCATGTACAGGCTGACCAGCACATCCTGGTGGCGCTGCACGCGCGGGCTGGTGACGTGCGTCTTCACGACTTGACCGGGTGTGGCCTTCCAGGCGCACGAAGGCTGCAAGCGGCGCTGGCCATCAACTTCGACAAGACAGGCGCGGCAGGCCCCTGCGGGGTCAAGGCGTTTGTCGTCGCAAAGCGTGGGGATGTGGATGCCTTCACGCTCACAGGCACGAACCACAGTCTCGCCGGGCTTGGCAGCGACGGGCTTGCCGTCAACGGTGATTGTGAAGTGGTCGATCATGGCAGGTCGCAAGTGTAGCATTTTTCAACAACCGCCAAGGGTGGCAAGGGGTTAGGCCAGTCACAGGAGGTCGGGGCGGCGCAAATGG
Organism: uncultured bacterium; assembly: GCA_938014885.1. Lineage (GTDB taxonomy): Bacteria > Planctomycetota > UBA8742 > UBA2392 > UBA2392 > CALLQI01. The sequence continues at coordinate 85,561 of CALLQI010000024.1, read as the reverse complement.
ATGCGGAGCAGCCACAAGACACTTGCCCCCAGCGCAAGCAGCAGGTGAACGGCAATTGATCGCCACGAATTCAGGCCCGTAGGGACACAGGAGTCAATCCCACAAACGTCGCTTTTGGCTGCGGAGCAGCCACAAAAGGTTAGCCCCCAGCGCAAGCTGGGGGTCTGCGGCAAATCACCCGCCCAAGCCGCGGAGCGGCGACAGATCAATCGTCACTAAGACCGTCGATGAATTCCGGATCGGCTGCAAGGCCATGAATCTTCAACAGTCTTTCGAGCTCTTCCTTCAGCGTGTGCTGCTTGTGGTGTTCTTCCTGTCCTTCGATGTATTGCTTGACGCTCTCGGCGTGCCCCGGACTAACCGAGAATCCGCCTTAGCCGCGCTGCCATCCAAACCCCACTTTGGGGTGCTCCTCACGAATCGTCTTGGACGAATTGGCCTTCACTTTGCGCACAACATCGGCCAACGCGAACCGTGATGGCAGGTCAATCAGCGTGTGGCAATGGTCTGCAACGCCGCCAATGGTGTGAACAAAACAGTCATGTTGCTTGAAGATGCCGACCATGTAGGCGAAGAGGTCCGGTTTGAGTTCCGGTGTGATGAGAGGAGCGCGCCGCTTCGTAGCGAACACGACGTGGACCAGCAGCCGGGTGTGGGTGTGCGCCATGTGGCCTTCGATCTGTCGCCGCTCCGCGGCTTGGGATTGTTTGGCTCCGGTAACCCCCAGCTTGCGCTGGGGGCGAACGTTCTTCGCCTGCTCCGCAGGCTACGGCGGCCGCTTCGCAGCGTTGACGCATGGCGAGTTCCGGTCACCCGCAGCTTGCGCTGGGGGCTAACCCTCTTGGCCTGCTCCGCAGGCGGCGGCTTCATGCGCCCACAGTGCCCTAGAACGCGCCGGCTTCGGCTGCTGTGCCGAGGGCCCAGAGCATTAGGCCCAGGAACTGCCAGAGTGCGCCGATCACTATGCCGGCGATGGCCAGCCCCGTGCCGGCCTGGCGCTTCTTGGTCTCGGCGTAGCCGATGGCGCACATGATCAGGCCCGGCCACGATGTGCAGCCCAGCAGGGACAACACGAATCCCCAGATCACGATGGGCGGCGTAACACCCATGTTCGAGTAATCGGGCTGCGGCATGTAGCCAGCCTGCGGGATCGGCCCACCGGGCCGATAGTACGGCTGCGGCGGCGCGCCATAGGGCTGCTGGTATTGAGGCTGCTGGTATTGAGGCTGCTGGTATTGGGGCTGCTGGTGTTGCGGTTGCTGCGGATAGCCCGGCTGGCCATACGGCGGCTGTTGCGGGTAAGGCTGCCCGCCCTGCGGCTGCTGATTCGGTGGATACCCGGCCATGTGAATCTCCCGTGAGGCCGCCAGTGTAGCCGCTCAAAGCAAGCACTCCAAGCGCGAGGCTCTGTGCCCTCTTACGCCTTCTGGGCTGCTTGAGCTGACAGGGCCTTCAGCTTTTCTTCCTTTTCCCACTTGCGGCAGGACTCGATCAGGATGTCCACGTCGCCGGCCATCACCTTTTGCAGCGGGAAGCTTTCCTTGCTGCGGTGGTCTGTGCAGCGGTCCTGCGGGAAGTTGTAGGTGCGAATCTTGTCGCCGCGCTGGCCGCTGCCGATTGCCGCGCCGCGGATGGCTGCCATTTCGCGGTCGCGCTTCTCTTTCTCCAGCGCGTACAGCTTGCTTTTCATGATGCGCAGAGCCTCATCCTTGTTCTTGTGAAAGCTCGGCGTGGCCTGGCAGTCTACGAACAGGCCCGTTGGGATGTGCCGCATCTGGCAGCGCGAGTTGGTCTTGTTCACGTTCTGGCCGCCCGGGCCGCCGCTTCGTGCGGCCTTGATCTCCAGGTCGGATTCCTTCACTTCTACTTCCACGTCTTCAAACTCAGGCAATACGGCCACAGTCGCCAGGCTGGTGTGCACGCGGCCCTGCGTTTCCGTCACCGGCACGCGCTGCACGCGATGCCCGCCGCCTTCATACTTGAACCACTTCCACACGTTGGGGCCGCTGACTCGATACGTACCCGATTTCAGCCCGCCCACTTCGCTTTCCATTTCATCCAGCACTTCGATCTTGAACTTGTGCCAAGTGCACCAGCGCGCGTAGTTTTCCATCAGTTGGCGCGCGAAAAGCGTGGCCTCATCGCCGCCTTCGGCACCGCGCACTTCAAGGATCACGTTGCGGCTGTCGTCTTCGTCATCCAGCAGGATCATGTCCTGCGCTTCCTGGAACTTGCGCTCGTAGCTGAGCTTGAGTTCGTCCAGCTCAGCCTGGGCCAGGCCCTTCATTTCTTCGTCGGCGGCGGCGTCTTTGACGATCTCTTCCGCGCCGGAAATCTGCTGCTGCAAAGCCGTCAGGTCGGCGTAGGCCTCCGCCTGTTCGCGCAGGCTGCCGCGTTCGCGCTGGTACTGGGCAAACAGCTTCTGGTCGCCGTACACGGCGGGGTCTTCGATCAGCTTGCCCAGTTCGGCGTAGCGATCAGCACGGGCTTTGAGTACGTCCAGCATGGCGGCTCCCTTCAATCATCCCAACGCGTGGCCTGATGAATTGTATCCCGGCGCGACGCAGGCAAACACAAGACCGGCGCCCGGTTTCCCGGACGCCGGCCTTTATGGATGAATCTAGTTCTCGCGGTCGCCCTGGCCTTCGGTCGGGATGATCTTCTTCTTGCCGAACACCTTGCGCTTCTCAAGTTCAGTCTTCAGGTCCTTCTGCACGCGCTTCGTGGCCTTGGGTGCCTTGGTCGCCAGCTTGTCGGCGGTTTCCTTGGCCTGGCCTTCCTTCCATGCAAAGCGCTTGGTGAAGGCGTCCACGCGGCCGGCGGCGTCCACGAACTTCTGGGTGCCTGTGTAGAACGGGTGGCAGCCGCTGCAGATGTCGACGCTCAGCTTTTCGAAGCGTGAGAGAATTTCAAACGAGTTGCCGCAGGTGCACTGCACCTGGGTAGCCTTGTGTGGCGGATGAATGCCTTCGCGCATGACTGTTTCCTTTGCGTATGTCCATCACATGCCCTCCGTCGCCGCGGGCCCGTGCGCACACGCGCAGGGACTCCCGGGGCCGCCGGGCAAGGGGCGGAATCATAACGACCGAAAGTCGCGAAACAAGTGCCGGAAGATGCCGGCGTGTTCGTAGTGAGGGCATCCACCGTTGGAATCCGGGCGGCACGACCAGCAAGCAGGATGTGCTAAAGATTCCTTCGTTGTGGGCCGACAAGACGGTGCGTAAACTGTCGGCAACCGGAATTCGGGGGTGGGGCGGATGCAGATCCGGTCGGGAACTCTGTTAACGGTACTGGGCTCGTTTCTTCTTCTGGCGATCATCGCCGGTTACTTCCTGTTCCTTGCGCCTGACGGCAAAGGCCCCAGCGTGGGCAAGGTCCGCGACGGCGCACCTTCAGCCCCGTGGCTTGACGACACCGACAGCTCACCCGACAGCCAAGGCGGCAGCAGCAACGGTCGCGACAGCACCGGCCCGCTGGACCCCGAAGCCGCAGCCGCTGAAGAAGAAGCCCGCCGCAAAGCAGCCGAGGCCGCAGCCGCCGAAGGCACCAAGCCAGCAGAAGAAATCGCCCTGGCAGCCATCAACCCGGACGAAATCAACGCGCCGGTTCCCGGCTACCTCATCATTCGCGTTCTCGATAAGGCCGATGACCGGCCGCTGCCCGGCACCACCGTGTACTTCCCGATCCGCGGCGAAAAGCTGGCCACGGAACGCGGCGACGTCAGCATCGACCAGAAACTCGATGCCTACATGCGCCGCACCAACCGCCACGGCGTCGCGGTCTGGAGCCAGAAGGAACTCGCCCAGATGGTCGCGGACCAAAAGGCCGCCGACCCCACCCAGCAGCGCACCAGCGTGCTGATCACGGCCCTTGGCTACGCCGATCTGTTTGAGCCCATGACCATCCCTGACCTCAGCAAAGGGGCTGAGGCCACCTACCGCATCGTCAACGCCGTCCGCATCACCGGCAAGGTCCGCGCCCGACGCGGCGGCGCGGTCGAATACGCCAAGGTGGACGTGCTGCAAACCACCGCACAGGGCGACACCGCGACCCCCAGCAACCGCTTCAGCTTTGAGGCCGACGGTCTGGGCGAGTTCACGATCAAACTGGCCGAGACCTACCTGTACACCTTCGAAGTCAAGATGCCCGGCTACGCCACGTACACCTCGCGCGTGTTCAACTTCCGCGAAGACAAGCGCGAAGTCACCATCCTGCTTGAGGCCGCCAAGGGCATCTCCGGCACCGTCACCAACGACCGCGGCGAGCCAATTGAAGGCGCCGAGGTGTGGGCCCGCGACGACGGCCAGCGCGTCACAACCGACGCAACCGGCAAGTTCGCCTTCGACATGGTCCGCGACCGCATTTTCCGCAACGACGTAAGCCTGCGCGTCACCGCCGAAGGCTACGCCCCGGCCGAATACAAGGCACTCGCCAACGACCACGCCATCGTGATCGCGCTGGACCCGCAGGGCACGCTGCACGGCATTGTGCTGTCCGACCGCAACGAGCCCGTTGTCGGTGCCGTCGTGCAATGCACTTACCTTGAAGGCAACGCGCGCTACCCCTACGACGACACCCGCACCGATGAAAAGGGTGTGTTCACCTTCAAGGGTTTTGCCGCAGGACGGGTGCTGCTGCACGCCTTCCAGGGCGACCTGCACAGCGACACTGCAACGATCGACGTGGCACCCAAAACCAACGCCGGCCCGGTCAAGCTGGTGCTGCGCAGCGGTGCCGGCATTGCCGGCCGCGTGCACAGCGGCGGGCTGGGCATTGCCAACGTAACGATTGCCCTTGATGGCAAAGCAGCAGCCGCCACCGACGGCGAAGGCAATTTCACGCTGGGCGGGCTTGCCGACGGCAAGCACAAGGTACGCATCGTCAACCAGTTCCCGATTAGCGACGAGCAACTGCGCCAGTTGCCCGTGTTCACCACGGACGGCAAGGCCTACTACTACCTGCCCGCTGAGCGCGAAGTGACGCTGAAGCTGGCCGATCAGCAGGTGCTCGATTTTGACGTGCAGGCCTTTGACGCCAAAATCGACCGCAAGATCACCGTGCGCGTGACCACGACGCCCAACACCCCGGCGCAGGCCGTGCAGGTGACGCTCAAGCCCGTGCTGGGTTCACCCCCGCCGGGTGTTGAGCAACCCAAGACCCAGGTCGTGAACATCGACCTGCCCGACGGCAAGGCCGACATGCCGCTGAGCCTGCTCGATGGCGTCAGCTACGAGGCCACGTTCTTTCACAACCGCTTCTTTGAGGCCAAGCTTGCGCCCGACGCGCTGAACGCGGTCAAGGACGGCGAAGTCATTGAAGTGGTGCTTGAGCGCGCCTTCGTGCTCAAGGGTTACGTGCAGGACGGCACCGGTGCCGGCATTGAGGGCGCCGGCCTCAGCAAGGAGAAGAACAACCCCTGGAACATGCAGGCCACGACCGACATTTACGGCTACTTCGAGTTCGGCCAGCTAAAGGCCGGCGAGTACACGATCACGGCCTTCAAGACCAGCTACTATCAAGAGCAGGTGGTCGTCACGATCGAGAACACCGACCCGGAGACGCTGAACCTGAAGCTGGTCGGCGCCAACGAGATCCGCATCATCGTAACCAATGGCGGCACCCCGCAGCCCGGCGCGCACCTGCACATCTATCGCAATGACTCGGAGGGCGAGAGCCCCGACGACTACAAGCGCCACTTCGACATCGGCACCACCGACGCCAACGGCGAGAAGTACATCAACTTCCACTGGGTCAGGAATTACCAGATCGTCGGCTACCACGGCACCGAAGTCTGCTTTGCAAACTTCAACAACATGCGCGACGTGCCCGAGCGCGAATTCACCATTGAGCTGGAACCGTCCTACGAACTGCGCGGCACGATGCTTGATGCCGACACACAGTTGCCGCTGGCCGGCGTGGTCGTGCGCGCGCACATCGCCCCCACCGGCGTGGACGGCCGCGACGGAAACTTCTTCCAGCTTGAGACGGACGCCAACGGCCAGTTCAACTTCCGTGTGCCGGCCGGAGACTACTGGTTCTATGTGCCGCGCACCGCCAGCCACCAGGCCTACACCACTCAGCCAAACCCGGTGCCTGCGGGCGCAACGGGCCTGACGCTGGAAGTGCCGATCCGCACTGATATCGAAGGCAACTACGCCCAGATCCTGAGCCTCACCGCGCCCAACACCGTTGAGGCCGGCCAGCAGTTCACCGTCGAAGTCACCGTGCGCAACAAAGGCAACACCACCTGGACCAGCGCCGGCAACAAGCCCTGGCGGCTGGGCAGCCAGTCACCGCGCGACAACAAGACCTGGGGTATGGGTCGCGTGTCCATCGCGGAAGGTCAGACGGTGGGCCCCGGCGACACGTACACGTTCAGCTTCACGGCCACAGCCCCCACCAGCGCCGGCACCTACGACATGCAATGGCAGATGGTGCAGGACGGCGTGCAATGGTTCGGCCAGCTGTCACAAAAGAAGCAGATCATAGTGACCGCTCCCCCACCACAAGCCAACGGCGGCTAGCGGGGGCGCGCAACACGCTTCATGTCTCGTTGGGGACGTAATCCACGCCGAAGAATCTTTGGCGGGTTGACTCGAGCTTTTTCAATTCGCCCACGGTATCAAGCAACCGGTCTTGGGCTATGAACGCTGGTTCGAAGTTGATGCACGACGTCAGCGAAGCCCCGAAAGCCTCTGACGCGTGGTCCAGATTTCCCGCCTTCAACTGTGCGAGCCCATGGTTGTAGTGCAGACCTGCTTGGTGTGGCTGTTTTTCAAGCAGCCGTTGGTAAAGGTGGCAGGCCAGGTCTGTGTTGCCTTTCTGCATGGCTGCGTTGGCCGGATCCAGTTCATGAAACGTCCCACTGAGGTTGGAGCCCCCGAAGTACGCGCGTATCAACTGCAGCAGCGAAGGAATGACGCCGACCACGAAAATGAAATTCACGAGCAACATCATCCAGGCCTCTTTGCGCATGCAGACGTTGCACATGCGTTTGGTTTCGTACTTGAAGCCATAGGCTATGACGATGAACCAGATGTACAGTATCGTGAACGACTTCGGGCATGAGTACAGGCCACACTCGTCGCAGATTCCGAAGTTAGCCTCATCGCGCGGTCCCACTGATGCCTGCGTAAACAGTGCGTCGCAGTAAGGACACCAGACCTGCGGTGACGCTTCGCGGCCGCACAAGTCAATCGCCGATGAACATTTCGGGCAGTTCCAGACACGGAACAGATCAGCCTGCCCGGCCTCACGCAGGGTCTGCAGCCGGAGCCCAGCCTTGGCATGCGAACACGCGCTGTTGATGCGATGCACGACTTTCTTGAGTCCGCCACTTGTGACCCGGAACGCACGGTAGTCGATATCACCGGTCATGTCGCGCCAACGCACCATGGCGTTGTGGGCGTGCCCGTCGGCATTGATGATGCTGACAGTCGGGATTGAGATGCGATCGAGCGTTAGCCTATCAGCAGTCAGGGTGCCCTTCTTTGAGAACATGCCGACCGGTTGGCCTTCGTGGTCGATCTCCTTGAAATGAAACTTGAAGGTGTCCATGCCGGCTCCCAGCATTCAGATCTGCAACATTTCGACAAGTTGCGACAGATGAGTCAATCGACATTGGTTTCGAATTCCCACTGAGCGCCACTTCCCAATCCGCGTTCCCAGGTGACATGAAGCCGGGGCGACTTTCGTCGCCCCGGCTTTTTGGTTTCGCCATCGACCATCAACTATCAACCATCAACTACTTTCCGTTGGCTGCTTTCCTGCGGCGTGTGGCCACGGCCAGCAGGGCCAGCAGGATCACGGTGGCTCCGGCGCCGGTTTCTGCGGCGCAGCCTCCTCCTCCGCCGCCGCCGCCTCCGCCGCCTGCTCCAACGTTCACTACGTTCTGGTAGTTGAAGGTCTGCGGCAGCGTCTTGGGCGGCAGGTTGTTCGTCGTCAGCACGATCGCGAGGCCGCTGCCGCTGCCCGGCGGTACCGTCAGGCCCGTGATCTGCGTTCCGCCAGCGTTCACAACCGCAGTGCCCGGGCAGGTCACGCCGTTGATCGTCAGCGTCACCGGCAGCGCGAAGCCGCTGCCCGTGATCGTGATCGGGTTACCGCCCGCCGGCAGTGAGGCCACCGGGGTGATGTTCGTGAAGCTGTACGTCACCACGTGCAGAGTGCCCGTGTTGGGCAGCGGCGTGCCCAGCAGCACGTTGCCCGTGGTCACCGTGGCGATGTCCGTGGTGGCGTTGATGCTGGCACTGAACGTATCCGAGGGGCTGCCGCCGGCTGCCGCCAGCACGTTCAGCACCACCCAGAAGTCCACGCTGTTGCCGCCCGCGACCGTCACGTTGGCCGTGAAGCCGCAGGTCACGCTGCCCGCACTGCCTGCACCGGCAAAGCGCAGCGTGTCACCGGCGTCGAAGCTGCCGTTGCCGTCGTCCTGCCAGATCTCAACACCGTTGGTGGCTGACAGCTCGTTGACCCAGTCCCCGTTGCCGCCCACGGTCAGTGTCAGGCCGCTGACTGTGAAGTCAGCGTTGCTGGCGCTGAAGCGGAACTGGCCGATCATGCTGGTGAAGTTGGCAGCACTCTGCTCAACGGTCACAAGCGCCGGGTTGGCCGGGCCTGCCAGCACTGTCAAGGTGGCCACGTCGATCACCAGTGCACTGCTGGCCACACTGGGGATGCCGACCGTGGTGCCCGCCGTGGGTGAGGTCTGCACGATGCTTGCCAGCGAAGCGCGCAGTGTCTCGCCGGGGCTGGCGGTGCCTGCCAGTCCGGCCACCAGGAAGAAGCGCTTGCTTTCATTCATCGCAAAGGTGCCCGCACCACCGGCCAGAGTCGCCGTGTAGCTGTTGGCCGTAAAGCCCGTGGCCGTGGCCGCCGTGGCGAGCGTGTCCGTGCCCGGTCCGTCCCATACGCCGTTGCCGTTGTCTACATACAGCGCAAGCAGGTTCAGGTCAGCGGTGGCGTCCATGGTGCCGGTTTCGCTTAAGCTCAGGCTGGTGACGGTCCATGAGTCGTTGCGTGCTGCCAGCGTCACGTCCAGCACCAGCAGGCCGCCGGTGCCCTGCGCGTCGTTGTTGACCGTGGTGTACGCACCCGGGCCGTTGAACGTCGCCGTCAGCGTCGCCGGGTTGATCGTGAGCGCGTTGTTTGCGGCCGAAGTCGGCACGCCGTTCATGTTGCCCACGCCGCCGGTGGTGGCTGCGGCCGCACTGATTTCGACCTTCAGGGTCTCACCAGCGCTGGCGGTGCCGGCCAGGCGGACAACCAAGAAGAAGCGCCGTGTGGTGGACGCCGGAATCGCCGAGTTGCTGAGTGTCGCGACGTAGTCGCCGTTGGCGCCGGAGAAGACCGTGCCGGAAGTGCCCGTGGCGAGCAGGTCCACGGTCGGGCCGTCGAACACGCCCGCGGTGCCGCCGGAGGTGTCTTCGTACAGGCCGATGAAGTTGACGTCCGTGCTGGCGTCCATGCTGCCGGACTCGGTGAAGGTGATGCTGGTGACGGTCCAAGCGGCCTGGTTGGTGGCGAAGCTGAAGTCCAGCACGACCAAACCGTTGCCGCCGGTGCCCTGCGCGTCGTTGTCGACCATGGCCGCAACCGCAGGTCCGTTGCGCGAGAACGCAAGGTCATTGGGCGGGGTCACGCTGCCGGTAAGCGCCACATAGACGGTGACGCCGGAGTTCACGTTGGTGATGTTGCCATTGAATGTGCCCTGCGTAGCGCCAGTAAGGCGCACATAGATGTCCTGGTTCAAGGTAGCCGTAGTGAACGTGAGAGTGCCCGAGAACGGCCCAGTAGAAGCCGTAGCAATCTCAAAGTTAGCCGGAGCAGTAAGGACCGTGTTACCCGAAAGGTTGCTGCCAGTAAGGTTGTAGGACACAGGAGTAGAAGGAGTCCCCTGCCCCGTAGACCCACAGTTGAGTGAGTTAGGAGTAGCCGATAGCTCGATCACACTGCCGGACACAGCCACGTTTCTAGTGGTGGCCCCCGTACTCGCCACAGTGATATTGCCCGAAACCGCGCCAGCAGTAGCGGTCGACGGGATGCGCACGTAGACCGTGGTGGGCCCCCAAGTACCAGTGCTTGTGATGGTCAAGGTAGTGTCCCAGGTTGTCTGGTTCAACGAAAGCTCAACGCGGCCACCAGCCGGGGCGGTAATGGTCGTCGCGGTGCTCATTGTGGAACCAGAAACCGTGAAGTTCTGGGTAGTGCCGGCCGTGCCAGCGACGGTATTGCCCAGCGGTAGTGTGCTGACTGATGTAGTCAGGTTCGGGCCGGCAGGTGCGTAGGTTCGAAACTCAATAATTTGCGGGTTACTAGCCTGGGTGCCTTCAACTTGAAAGTTAGTGATCCTGATGGCTGTTGTCGTGCGAGTGGCGGCGAGGTTGTGTGTGTAGGTCAGCGCATAGGGTGCCGACTGCAGGTAAGTTGAATCGGTGGTCCAAGTCGTGCCGGACAGGTACTGCACCGTTGCACCCCGCAAGAAGCGAGTCGTGGTGCCGACAACCTGAATCTGGATCGACGCAATGGTCTGCGCACTGGACCATGTCAACGAAGCCCAGACCGCAGTGCCCGAGGTTGACGAGCCCGATATCCACTGGTGAGTGGCCGTGCTGTTATCGTTCATCTTGTCGGAGCCGTACGTGGTTTGAGCGCCGCCACCGGTATCGGCCGCGGTGGCCGTGAGCGACAGATTGGTCTGCGCTTGAACAACCGACGCAAACGCGAACAGCAGCAGCAGGGCTGCCCCCAGCGAGAACTTCTTCATTGAGTCGTCTCCGGTCCGTGGCCTGACTGTCCGGCGCCGTCCCACAACGGCTTCCTCAGCTCGAGTCAGTCAATGTCACGAAATTGTCTTGTGCGTCAATTGAAACACCCCCGGGGGTGGTTTGCAAACGAAACGTGGTGATCGCACAGGAACGGTGCATTGCGCCTGGGTCCTATGGCGGCCCGGCCGGACGAAAGCGACTTGCTCACCCGACGAGCGAACCAGACGCCAAGCCCAGCGAGATGCACTTGCGCGGCTCGGGCGCGTCCCAAGCCTTCGGGCTGGGGCTCTGTTTTGGCGCTTCGCGGACGGTTGCATTGCTTGTGGTGTGAAGGCATGATTCGCGCCCAACCCCGCCGGGATTGTCCTGTGGGGCCGGCCACGCAAGGCTTGTCCCCGGCTGGGCTTGAGAAACTATGCTGCTTGCCAACCTGACTTCCGGCTTTGACGTATTCCTGCCCGTGGTGTGGCTGGTTGTGGCCGCCGGCATCGTCATGCTGATCGACCTGTTCAGCGAAGACGCCGACCGCAACCGCATGTTCACCTTCTTCACAGCGCTGGGCGGCGTGATGCTGGCTTTCGTGAGCCTGAACCCGTACTGGGACGCGCCCCCAAACGTCATCATGCGCGGCGCGGTGATGACCGACCAGTTCAGCACCTACCTGATGGTCGCCATCCTGATCGGTACCGCGATCAGCATGTTCGCCAGCCTTTCGTACATCAAGCGCATTGGTGTCAACGTCGCCGACTTCCTCGTAACCGTGCTGCTGGCGGCTTCGGGCATGGTCATGCTGGTCGTGAGCAACGACCTGATCATGGTGTTCCTGAGTGTTGAACTGCTCAGCTTCTGCGTGTACGTGCTGACGGGCATGCACGGCAAATCCGGCCGCAGCGCCGAAGGCGCGATGAAGTACTTCATCATGGGCGCCTTCGCCACGGGCCTGATGGTGCTGGGCATGGCGTGCCTGTACGGCGTGACGGGCGAAGTCCAGCTGCAGCCGATCGGGCAGAAGCTGGCCGCGATTTTTGAGCAGCGCAACGGCCTTGACGTGATGGCCACGTTCGGCATGGGCCTGATCCTGATTGCGTTCGCCTTCAAGGTCGGCGCGGTGCCCTTCCATAGTTGGGTGCCGGATGCCTACGAAGGTGCGCCCACGACGGTTACCGGATTCATGGCCGTCACCGTCAAGGCTGCGGCCTTTGGCGCGCTGATCCGCATGGCGGTCGTGACCTTCCCGGCCAGTGCTGCCGTCGAAGGCTTCTTTGGTGACCTTGGATTTGCCGGCTGGGCGCTTTGGGTGCTGTCGGCGCTGAGCATGATCCTGGGCAACTGGTTCGCGATTTCGCAGCGTAACATCAAGCGCATGCTGGCCTACAGCAGCATCGCGCACAGCGGCTACATCCTGATGGGGCTCGCGGCCGCGGGCGGCAACAGCCACGACTACGCGGCGATCCTGTACTACCTGCTGGCGTACACGCTGATGACGAGCGGCGCCTTTGCCATGCTGGTCTACGGCAGCGCCGGCGGCAAAGACGTCGAGACACTGGATGACCTGCGCGGCCTGGCCGCCAAGAAGCCGGCCGTGGGTATCGGCATGGCGGTGTTCATGTTCAGCCTGGCGGGCATTCCGCTTACGGGCGGCTTCATGGGCAAGTACTTCGTGTTCAGCAACGCGGTGGCCGCGGGCGACCGGTACCTGGTGCTGGCGATCATCGGCATCTGCACCAGCATCGTGGGCGCGTACTACTACCTGCGCGTGGTGGCCTACACGTACTTCCGCGACCCGGACGACCGCCCGGTGATCGGCAAGGAAGACTGGGGCCTGAAGTTTGCGCTGACGCTGACCGTGATTGGCACCGTGCTGATCGGTGTATTTCCGCAGCGCTTCTACGACGCGGCCGAAGCCAGCGTGCGCGAGCTGAAGTCAGACTACAGCGCCATCGTCGAGCAGCCCGCCACGAAGGCTGATTCCGAAGCCGTCGTGCGGCGCTAGAAATTCCGGCAACCCTTAACCCAATCATGTGTGGCCGCGACGTGCGCGTCTTGTGTTTGCGTTCGTGCCCTGCAAGCTACAATCCGTGCCGCATACAGCCTGCAATACAGGAGTTGGCGTGGCGATCTGGGACAAGTTCTTCAAGAAGGACAAGCCGGCCGGTGCCGCGGTGGCCACACCGCCGGCCACGTCGCCTTCCGCGCCGATTGACCCTGAAGCCGCGGTGCAAAACGAAAGTGCCAAACCCGCCAGCACGATCATCGGCCCCGATGGCCAGCCGCAGAAGAAGAGCATCTTCAAGAAGTTCGAAAGCGGGATCCGGCGCAAAGTCGACGGCTACGTTGACGCCAAGGCCGACCAGCTGCTGGATGACGCCACCAAGCGCGCCGAAGAGTTCCGGCAGGAAACGCTTGATGCCGTGCGCAGTAACGCCATGGAGCTGCTGGACCTGACCGAACAACGCATTGACGAAAAGCTGGTCGAGATCGAACAGGCGCTGGAACGCCGCCTGCAGGCCGAGCTCAAGATGCGCCTGCGCGCGCTGGTGTGGACGCTGGCCTTCGTGCTGCTGATGGCGGCTGTAAGCTTCGCGTACGTGTGGGTGAAGCAAAGCGCCGGCGTGTCGAAGAACTCCGAATCAACCAAGAGCGAGTAGGATTCGGGGCTTGGGGCTTCGGGCTTGGTGAACGGCGCCCAGAACCCTGACCTCAATTCTTGACCTGATGTTTTGACCTGAAGTCCTGCCCTACGCCGTCGGCGGCGGGGCGGTGCGCACGAAATGCGCCCAGAACTGGCCCAGTGCGGCCAGCAGCATCACAAACTTGTCGTACTCGGCGGGCTTGGTGACAAACGCGTTGGCGCCGCGCGCGTAGCTGGCGGTCACGTCACTATCGGCGTTACTGGTGGTCAGCACCGTCACCGGGATCGTTGCCAGCGCGGGGTCCTTCTTCAATTCCTCAAGCACCGCGTGGCCGCCCATGCGCGGCATGTTCAAGTCCAGCAGGATGATGTCCGGCCGCGGGTGCGCGGTGGCATCAGCAAATTCGCCCTGGTTGCGGAGGTACTGCAGGGCCGATACGCCGTCATCGACCACGAACAGCTCGGCATCAACGCGCGAATCCTCCAGCGCGCGACGCGTCAGTGCCTGCTGGGCCGGGCTGTCCTCAACCAGCAGGATGCGGAAGGTTCGGGTGTCTGCTGCGGTCGTCATGTGCCTGCTTTGCTGGCCTGTGTTGCCGCTAACTCCGCCGGCACACGCGCCGGCAACTTCACGATGAATCGGCTGCCAACGCCCGGCGTGGATTCAACTTCAATCCGGCCGCCGTGCCGGTCTACAATCTTACGGCAAACCGACAGGCCGATGCCAGACCCTTCGTACTTGCCCACCCCATGCAGCCGCTTGAAGGGCTGGAAAATTTGCTGCTGGTACTGGCCCTCAATGCCTATGCCATTGTCCTCAACAACCACAGAAACCCACTCGGAATCGCTGGTTGCACTGATTCGCACGAGTGGCTTCTCGCCCGGCCGCCTGAACTTCAGCCCGTTGGCAATCAGGTTCTGCAGCACCCGCCCCAGCTGCATGTCGTCGCCCCACACCCACGGCAGCTCACCCTTTTCGATGCTGCCCCCGGTTTCCGCCAGGCGCGCCTTCAAGTCACTTTCCACGCGCCGGACAACCTTTGACAGGTCCACGTGTGACGGCCGCAGCTCGGTGTGACCGGAACGCGAATACTCAAGCAGGTCGGTAATCAGCCGCTGCATGCGCAGGCTGGCGTCCAGGATCGCCTTCACATCCTCTTCGGCGCGTTTGGGCAGGTTGTCGCCGAGGTCTGTCTTGAGCAGCCCGCAGTACGTGCTCATGGTCCGCAGCGGTTCCTGCAGGTCGTGACTGGCGACGTAGTTGAACTCGTTCAGTTCATTCACCAGTGACTCAAGCTCGGCGTTTTGTTCGCGCAGCTTCTGGGCCTGGCGCACCTGCAGCTCAATCGCGCGCAGCCGGTCGCTGACGTCGCGCACGATGCAGCTTGCGCGCGGGTAGCCATTCCACTCGTAGACGCTGACCGTCAGGCTGATCGGGAACTTTTCGCCGTTGCGGCGCGTGCCCCACACCGTGCGCTCAACGGGGCCGGTGATGCGCTTGCGCGCGTACTCGGCCAAGATGCTGAGGCGGTCGCCGTCGCGGCCGGCGAACAGGTCAGGCAGCAGTTCCTCAACATTGTTACCGACGATTTCATCGTAGCTCCAGCCGAACAACTTCTGCGTGGCCGGGTTCACCGCCTGCACGATGCCGCCGACGACCACGATGATGATGGCGTCGGCCGCACCGTCGAGGATCGCGCGGGTGCGGGCCTCGATGTACAGGGCCTCTTGCTCGGCGCGTTTCTGGCGCGTGACCTCGGCGGCAAAGACAAGCCCGCCGGTGCGGTCCGGCGTGCCGAGCAGGCGGCAGGTCCACCAGCGTTCGCCGACCTGCGTTTCGCGCGGGCGCATTTCGTCTCCCGCGATGACGGAGGCGATTTCGTCGTCGCTCAGCTTCGGCAGCAGGCCGCGGATGTGCGCGTCTTCGACCAGCGTCCGGCCCAGTTCCGTGATCGCGGCCTGGTTCCAGCGCACGATGCGGCCGGTGCTGTCAAAGCGCAGCATCGGTCCCGGGTTAAGCTGCAGGAACAGCATTTCTTCTTTCAACGCCGCCTGGGCCGCGTTGCGCTGTTCCATCACTTCGGCCAGGATCATGCCGGTGTTCTTGGCGCGGTTGGTTTGCTCTTCCACTTCCCGCTCGACCTTGCCCAGCCGCGTCGAGATCGCGCCGAACACCAGCACCAGCAGCATCACAAAGCCGAAAACTGTAGCCCACACCGCAAAGCTGCCGGCGTCGGGGTTGGCCAGCGACACCCCCACGATCACCGCCAGCGCGGCCGCCACGCCCAGCGCGAACGTGAACACGGCGCGCAGCTTCAGCTTCAGTTCGTTGGTCTGGGGTGAGGTCACGTGCATAGTTTGCGGCAACGCGGCGATTTTGGCGAGTGCCTTCGATTGCTACCCGCCAAGCGCGCCCCATAATCGCCCCATGCTGATGTTTCACAAACCCAAAGGCGTCGTCGTCACCCGCAGCGACGAGCGCGGACGCCGCACGGTGTTTGACCTGCTTCCGCCCTGGGTGCGCGATCACGGCTGGCAGGCCATCGGCCGCCTCGACAAAGACACGCGCGGCCTGCTGCTGTTCACGCAAGACGGCAAGTTGCAGGAAGCACTGAGCCGCCCCGGCAGCATCGAGAAAGTGTACGAAGTCTGGGTGCGCGGCCGCGTGACCCCGCGGCATGTGGCTGCCTTGCTGCAAGGCGTGCCGACGCCGCTTGGGACGATGCGCGCCCATGCAGTCGAGATCAAGGGCGGTACTGGGGGCAAGTCGCGCGTGCTGGTGACGCTGAAGGAAGGCCAGAACCGCCAGATACGACGCATGTTCAGCGCGCTGCAGGATGACACCGGCAAGCCGCTGAAAGTGACCGACCTGAAGCGCACGCGAGTCGGCCCGCTTGCCCTCGACATCGAAAGCGGCCTGTGGCGCATGCTGACCGACGCCGAGATCAGCGCCTTGACCGCCGGTTGCGCCTGAAACCGCCGGTGCCACACTTGCCCCATGCGCTACGAAGGCCGCATCTATCGCCCGCCCAGTGAGGCCGAAAGCTACATCCTGCAAGCCACCATCGGCTGCTCGTGGAACCATTGCACCTACTGCGACATGTACCGAGACAAGCAGTTCCGCGTGCGTGAGCTGGCCCAGACGCTTGAAGACATACGCGTCGCAGGCCAGGCCGGGGCTGAGCACGTGGACAAAGTTTTCGTGGCCGACGGCGACGCGCTGGTCATGGACATGGAGCACTGGCGGCAGGTGCTGGCCGCGCTTCGCGAACAATTCCCGCGCCTGCGCCGTGTAAGCTGCTACGCCACGGCCATGAATATCAACCAGAAGTCTGAGGCTGAGCTGAAACAGCTTCGTGAATGGGGTTTGAGCCTGTTCTACATCGGGCCGGAAAGCGGCGACGACGTGACGCTGAAGCGCATCGCCAAGGGCGGCACGTTTGAACAGCACGTGCAGGCCGCGCAGAAGGCCCACGCGGCCGACATCAAGCTATCGGCGATCTTCCTGCTGGGCGTGGGCGGCACTGAGCGCAGCGCCGAGCACGCCGCGGCCTCGGCCAGGCTGGCAAGCGCCATGAACCCGCGCTTTCTGAGTGTGCTGACACTGACGGTCGTGCCGGGCACGCCGATCGCGCGGCTGGAGGACAGCGGGCGGTTCGAGTTGCCGGATATCCACGGCCTGCTGCGCGAATTGCGGACGATGGTGGCCGAGGCCAAACCCGAAGACGCCATCTTTCGCACGAACCACGCCAGCAACTACCTGCCCCTGCAAGGCCGCCTGCCCCGCGACAGCGCGCGAATTGTCGAGGCCCTGGATGCAGCCCTCAGCGGCAAGCTGCCGCTGAGGCCGGAGTGGATGCGCGGGCTGTAGTGGCATCGGCTTCCAGCCGGTGCCACGTCAAAAGCAAGCGGCGCCCCGTAGGGCGCCGCTTTTCTGCTAAGGCTGGCTTAGTTCCAGCCGGGCTGGCGGGACTCTTCATCGTTGAGGTCGATCACGCGGGCGTGAACGACGATCACGAGGTTGTACTGTTCCTTGTTGCGGCCCTGGCGCTTGAACAGGATGCCGAGCAGCGGGATGTCGCTGAGGATCGGCACGCCGCTTTCGAAGTACTTGTCGCGCACGGTCTTCAAGCCGGCGATCACTACCGCGCCGCCGTCCGGCACACGCACCGTGGTCTGCACCGTCTGCAGCTTGATCTCAGGGATCTGGATCGTGACGGCGCTGGTCGGGCCCAGGGTCGTGGTGAACGTTGGAATCGGCAGTACCAGTTCCGCCACCGTGGGCTGCACTTCAATCGTGATGAAGCGGCGGTCGTTGCTGACCGTCGGCTTCACGTCCAGCACCATGCCGTCGAGGATCGTGTCGATCACGGGGTTGGCGATGGCTGCGCTGGTGGCGCTGTTCAGTTCAAAGTCGCGGATGTACGGGATCTGGTTGACGATGGTGATGTTGGCGCGCTGGGTGTTGAAGGCGCTCAGGCGCGGTGCGGTAAGCACGCGGGCCTTCTTGCGCTTCTGCACCGCGTGGATGACCGCGTTGATCTGCGTCAGGTCCACGAAGTAGGCAAACTGCATTGCAAAGCCGCCCGTGTTGGTCAGGACGTTGCCGAGCGCGTTGTCATAGATGTGCTCAAAGCGGCCACGGATGTCCTGGTTGAAGTTGACGGGCGGGTTGTTCGGGTCCTGGTTGTTGAAGAAGATACCGCTGGCCGGGTTGGCCGGGGCGATACCGCCTGAACCGTTGTCGAACTGGCCGCCGGCGTTGTCTTCGTTACCGGTGGTGATGTCTTCGAGCGTGGTGTTGGCCTGGTTGGGAACCTGGGCCGGGCCACCATTGCCGCGGAAGTCGATGCCGAAGTCCTGCAGGTAATCGTCTTCGACGCTCACGAAGCGCACTTCCATCGACACCATCAGGCCGGCGATCTTGCGCAGCTCATTCAGGAAATCACGCAGTTCGGCCTGAACCTGCGGGCTGTGCGTGGCGACAAGCTGGCCGCCAAAGAACGTCAGCGAGTTCGGCACGTCCCAGGTGTCCGGGGCGACGCTTTCCTCAACCAGTTCCTGGATTCGGTCCACGTCCAGCGTGCGTTCACCTTCTTCAGGGTACACGATGGCCGGTCCGCCGGTGTTGTCGTCGGCGGGCACCAGGCGAATCTGCGGGCCCACGAACTCGGTGATGCTGAAGGTGAGGTCGCGCACGTCGTGCACGCGAGTCACCACGGTGCTGGCGTCGGCTACAGCGTCCGAGCCGACGACAAACAGCACGCCGAAGCGGTACTGTGTGCCAAGGCCCAGGTCGCTGAGGATGATGTTCAGCGCGCTGCCGATAGGAATGCCGTCCAGCGTGATGCTGACTTCTTCTTCGCCGCTGCTGTCGCGGACTTCCGCGTCAAGCTGCAGCGGGATGTTGGCGCGTGAGCCGATGTCAGCCACCACGTCGGCCAGTGTCTGGCCGGTGTAGCCGATCGGCAGAATCTTGCTGGCAAGGATCGCCTCAACGCGCTGGATGTCCGGGTCGATGGTAACGGCGTCCGAGCCGCGGTCACGGCGGGCCTTGATGCGCTCTGCCAGCAGGCCGGTCGGGTAACGCAGCGTTTCATTCTGCGGGATCATCGCCGCAGCCAGCTGGCGCAGGGTTTCCTGATAACCGGCGATGCGGTTTTCGAACGTCTCACGGTTCATCTGGACCAGCTTGCGGTCCTGGATGTCGCGCAGCAGGTCTTCGGCCTTACGGAACTGCGGATCAAAGTGAAGGATGCGGCCGACAATCTCTTCCGCCGTGCGGAAGCGGCGCAGCTCGACGTTGTAGACGGCCTGGCGCCACAGCTCAACGATTTCTTCCTTGCGGCGTTCTTCTTCGGCCGTTTCCTCAAGGTCGCGCATGCGGCGCTCGCGCTTGAGGGCTTCTTCTTCAAGCAGGCGGCGCGAACGCTCAAGTTCAACGCGGGCGCGGTCAAGGCCGGCCTGGCTGATGGCGTTGTAGTCCTGCGAAAGTTCCGCGCCGTAGGGCGCGTACTTCACCAGGCGGCGCAGTTTCTCCCACTCGTCGGTCGCAGCAGACCAGTCGCCCGCTTGCTCGTACTTCTTGGCGTTGTCGTAGGTGCGCTTGGCTTCGATTTCGTACTCTTCCTGCGCAGCGGCCGGGATATCGGCCCAGCGCGGCGTGCCCGCGGTGCCTTTGCTCAGCAGGCTGCGGACTTCATCCAGGCCGGCGCGAACGTCGTCGTTGGCGCGGTCCGGCATCAGGTCCATGGCGCGCTGGTAGTACTTCTCGGCTTCCAGCAGGTCGCCGTTTTGACGCGCGACGTTGGCGCGGTCCTTGAGCCACTGGAACTCAACACTGCGGCGGCGGTCGTTGTCGAACTGGCCGCGCGCGCCGTCATCCTTGCCCGCGTTGGCCTGGCCTTCGACGGCGCCGTCTGCTTTGCCGGCCGTGGCATCGACGCCGGCCGTGCCGCTGCGTGAGCCGCCCGGGTTGTCAACCGGGTTGCCCGGCGCGCCGGTGCCGGTGCGCTCATAGCCTTCGGGCTCAGCGGTGAAGTCTTCGGCCTCGGGCTTTGAATCGCGCTCGACGGTGCTGTCGCGTTCGGCTGAGAAGTCGCCGCCGCGGGTGTTGCCCTGGAAGGGCATGACACCGCACGCCGTGACGACCGAGCACAGGAACGCGAGCCCCAAGAAGGCGCGGAGCCGGGCCTGCCAGTTGTTGAGCTTGGTGTTCTGCTTCGTGCTAAGCGTGTTTGTCTGCATGGTTCTCTGCGTCATAACAGAACAGTCCTCGCCGGGGTACGCGACAACGGGGTCTGCGACAACTCTCGCGATGTTCAGCGCCATGCAAGCAAGGCGCAACGCCGCACGGGTCGTTGTCACTACACCAGGGGAACCAGGGGTTCTCTAACGGGGGGTACAGGAAGAGTAGCCATCTAAGGTAGTACGTCAAGCTGGAAAGGCGTCGATTGCTGCCCAAACTCTGTCCCGCCAATGCCATGGACACGTCACGCTGCCACTGTGACAGGGATAGTGCTCAATGACAAATGAACTTCGGGGTGGGCGTGTCAGCGAACGGCTTGACGTGAAGATCGCGTCGAACCGCTAAGGCAACAGAAACCACGGAGTACACGGAGTTACACAGAGCAAGGTCCGGCCAGGTTTCTCCGTGTAACTCCGTGTTCTCCGTGGTTAAGGCAGTGGCTTTTCTTCGCGCCGCTCTTCCGCGCCAACCCCAGATTCAACCGTCATGAACCACTAGGCCTTCTTGCCCATGACCTTGCCCAGGAACCACGCAATCGGGTCGTAGTACCGGTCCACGACGCGTTCCTTCAGCGGGATGATCGCATTGTCGGTGATCCCGATGTGCTCCGGGCATACTTCCGTGCAGCAGCGCGTGATGTTGCACCAGCCGCTGCCGAACTCTTTGCGGATCTCGGGGATGCGGTCGGCAGTGTCCAGCGGGTGCATCTCAAGGCTCGCCAGCCTCACCATGAAGCGCGGGCCCACGAACGCGTCTTTGCGGCCGTGGTCGCGAATCACGTGGCAGACGTCCTGGCACAGGAAGCATTCGATGCACTTGCGGAATTCCTGAATGCGATCGACGTCTTCCTGCATCATGCGGTGGTTGCCGTCGGCATCGCGGGGCTTTGGCGTGAAGGGCTTGATGCGTTTGTTTTGCTCGTAGTTCCAGCTGACGTCGGTGACCAGGTCTTTGATCACCGGGAAGGTCTTGATCGGCTGGACGGTGATGGTGGTGCCGGGCTCAAACGTGTTCAGGCGCGTCATGCAGCTCAGGCGCGGCTTGCCGTTGATTTCCATGCTGCAGCTGCCGCATTTGCCGGCCTTGCAGTTCCAGCGGCAGGCCATGTCGGTGGCGTGTTCGGCCTGGATGCGATGGATCGCGTCCAGGACCACCATGCCGGGGTCGGTCTTGATTTTGTACTCGACGAACTGGCCGCCGTTCTTGTCGCCGCGCCAGACTCGGAATGTTCGCTCAGACATAGTGTTGACCCTGGTGCTGCTGAAAACTGCGCCCCCCCTGCGTTGCTGAACAGCCTTGCCGCTACGCGTCGCCGGCGACCTTGCCGGCTTCGAGGTCTTCGATCTTGCTGTTGGCGATTTCCTTCAACAGTGCCGGCGGCTCGGGGCGTTCGCGCTTCTCCACCTTCATGCTGCCGTTGCCGTCGCGCCACACGTAAATGTTGTACTTCAGCCACTCCGGCCGCTCGCCGGGGAAGTCGTCGCGGCAGTGCGCGCCGCGGCTTTCTTCGCGCATCAACGCCGCGCGCGAGACAGCTTCGCTGCTGATCAGCAGGTTGCGCAGGTCCAGCGCGGTGTTCCAGCCCGCGTTGTACTGGCTGGTCGCGTGGGCCTTCACCGTCGAGGCTTGCTCGCCCAGTTTCTCGAGGTCAGTCAATGCGGCCTCAAGCTCAGCCTTGGTGCGGATGATGCCGACATTGCGCGACATCATGTCCTGCAACTGTTCCTGCAGCACAAACGGGTTGGTGCCGCTTTCGCGGTTCAGCGGCTCGGTGGCGCGCTTGATGCTGGCCTGTACCTGGGCTTCGTCGATCTTGGGCTCAGCCGTGCCTTTGGCAAACTCGCAGGCGCCAAGGCCCGCGCGGCGGCCGAACACCAGCAGGTCACTCAGTGAATTTCCGCCAAGGCGGTTGGCGCCGTGCAAACCGGCGGCGCATTCACCGGCCGCAAACAGGCCGGGCACGGTGGTCATCTGCGTCTCGGCATCGACGCGAATGCCGCCCATGCAGTAGTGCAGGGTCGGGCCCACTTCCATGGGCTGCTGGGTGATGTCGATTTCAGCCAGTTCCTTGAACTGGTGGTACATGCTGGGCAGCTTCTTGCGGATTTGCTCGGCGGGCAGGCGGCTGGCGATGTCGAGATACACGCCACCGTGCTCACTGCCGCGGCCGGCCTTCACTTCCGCATTGATCGCGCGGGCGACTTCGTCGCGCGTAAGCAGCTCAGGCGGCCGGCGGGCGGACTTGTCGCCCTTGAGCCAGCGGTTGGCTTCTTCTTCGGTGTCGGCGGTCTCGGGCGCGAAACGCTCCGAGATGTAATTGAACATGAAGCGCTTGCCTTCGCTGTTCTTCAGGATGCCGCCGTCGCCGCGCACACCTTCCGTGACCAGCGTGCCGCGCACGGATGGCGGCCACACCATGCCGGTCGGGTGGAACTGGGTGAATTCAAGGTCGAGCAATTCCGCGCCGGACAGATAGGCCATGGCCAGGCCGTCGCCGGTGTATTCCCAGCTGTTGCTGGTGATGCGCCATGCCTTGCCCGCGCCGCCGGTGGCCAGCACCACGGCCTTGGCCTTGAACAGCACGAAGCGGCCGGTGTCGCGCCAGTAACCCAGTGCGCCGCAGACGCGGTCGCCGTCTTTGAGCAGGTCAAGAATCGTGCACTCCATGTGCACCTTGATGCCTTGGTGAATGCCGTGGTCTTGCAGGGTGCGGATCAGCTCAAGGCCCGTGCGGTCGCCGACGTGGGCAAGGCGCGGGTGGCGGTGGCCGCCGAAGTTGCGCTGGCTGATCAGGCCGGTCTTGGTGCGGTCAAACACCGCGCCCCATTCTTCCAGTTCGCGGACGCGATCGGGCGCTTCTTTGGCGTGAAGTTCGGCCATGCGCCAGTTGTTCAGGAACTTGCCGCCGCGCATGGTGTCGCGGAAGTGGATCTTCCAGTTGTCGCGCGCGTCCACGTTGCCCATGGCCGCCGCCATGCCGCCTTCGGCCATGACGGTGTGGGCCTTGCCCAGCAGGCTTTTGCAGATCAGGCCGGTATTGACGCCCTGGGCGCTGCATTCAATGGCCGCGCGCAGACCGGCGCCGCCGGCGCCGATGACGATGACGTCGTGCTCGAATGTCTGGATCTCAGAGAGTTGCGGTGCGCTCATGGTTTACCAGGTGTTCAGATCGGTGATGGTTTTGGACGCAACCATGAAAACGTACAGGTCGGTCAGGCAGACCCAGACCAGGCTGATCCACGCAAACTGCATGTGCCGCGCGTTCAGCCAGCTTGACTTCTTCCACAGGGTGGCGCGCTTCTGGCTGAGGTTATCGCAGCTGAAGCAGTCCATCTTGCCGCCGATCAGGTGACGCCACGAATGGCAGCCGAACGTGTAGCCGGACAGCAGCGCCGCGTTCACCAGCAGCATGATCGTGCCAACGCCGACGCCAAACTTGCCGTTCCGGAAGAAGGCCGCGAAGCCGTCGTACCACAGGAACACCAGCAGGAAGAGTGCCCCGTACAGCGCGTAGCGGTGCAGGTTCTGGAACAGCAGCAGCACGGTTTCACCGCGATAACGCAGCGGCGCGCCGCGCACCGCGCAGGCCGGCGGCGAAGCTACAAACGCGCGATAGTACGCCTTGCGATAGTAGTAGCAGGTGAAGCGGAACATGATCGCCAGCACTGGGAAAAAGAATGCCGGCGTCTGCGGCAAAAAGCGCGGCCACCAGGCCGGGAAAGCACCCAGCAGCGCGTGGCTGACCGGGATTGCGCCATCATACCCGTACGCGGGCGTGAACAGCGGCGGTGAGCCTACCGGGCTGATGTACGGGTCGGCCCACAGGTATTCGCCCCACATGGCGCGGACCGTCATCCAGCCGAAAAGCAGGCCCAGACCCGCGGCCGTCGCCAGCGGGCCTATCCACCACTTGTCGGTGCGGGTTGTGGCCGCAAAGGTGTTTTCGTGCCCGCCGATTGCCGCTGCGCCGCTCATGCTGAAAAACTCCGCTGAGTGTGTCGCGCGCGGTTTTAGACCTGCGGACGATGCAACGCAACAGGGGTGTGCGGCCGCCGGAAATACTCCGCAACCTTCATTTGTTCCTATAGTGAAAATCGGCGGCGTTGGGCCGCTGCTTTTCGTTTGGGGCGATCATGGCGGGTGAGACTAAAGTGTTGGCCCCGCCGGTTGAGGTTCGCGAACGCCTGGTGGTGTTGCTGATCGCCGCCATCCAGTTCGTCAACATCCTCGACTTCATGATCGTGATGCCGCTGGGGCCGGACTTCAGCCGCGAGCTTGGCATTTCGGCCAATCACATCGGCATCATCGCCGGCAGCTACACCGCCGCCGCCGCACTCAGCGGCATTCTCGGCAGTTTCTTTCTGGACCGCTTCGACCGGCGCAAGGCGCTTGCCGTGGCCATGGCCGGACTCGTGGTCGCCACCGCGGCGGCGGGCCTGGCCTGGGATTTGAACTCGCTGATCGGCGCGCGGCTGCTGGCGGGGCTGTTCGGCGGCCCGGCGACGGCACTCAGTTTAGCCATCATCAGCGACGTCGTGCCCGTGCAGCGGCGCGGCCGCGCCATGGGCACCGTGCTGGCCGCGTTCAGCATCGCCAGCATCGTGGGCGTGCCGGCCGCGCTGGAGCTTGCGAACGCGGGCAACTGGCGCACGCCCTTCTACAGTGTGGCCGGGATGGGCGCCGTGGTTGCCGCGGGCGTGATCTTCCTGCTGCCGCCGCTGACGTTGCATTTGCAGCGCGGTTCCAAGCCGCCGGGGTTGGGTATGCTGCGGATGTTGACGCGGCCGCTGCCGCTGCTGGCCTACGCGGGCACCGTGGCGATGATGTTCAGCGCTTTCACGCTGATCCCGAGCATCCCGGTGTACCTGGTGTTCAACCTTGGCTACACCGGCGAGACGTGGCTGCAAGGTGCGATCAACGCCACGGGCCTTGAATATACCCCAAGCGTGCTGGGCCCGCTGTACTTCCTGGGCGGGCTGGTGAGCCTTGGCGTGATGCAGGTCGTCGGCCGCGCCACGGACCGCTGGGGAAGCGCGGTAGTAAGCTGGGCCGGCGCGGTGCTGGTGTGCCTTGTGATGTACTTCTGGTTCATTGACTATCGCGCGTCGGTGCCGGTGGTGCTGCTGTTCATGGGCTTCATGGGCAGCATGTCGATCCGCGGCGTGCCCGCGCGCGCCATGGACACCAAGATCCCCGCCCCCCACGAACGCGCAAGCTTCATGAGTTTGCAGTCGGCCGTGCAGCACATAGCACTGGCCATAGCAGCCGGGTTTTCATCGTTCGTGCTGACCGAAGACGCGAGAGGCCACCTCGTAGGCCTGGAGAACATGGCGATTATCGCCATGGTGTTCGCCGTGCTGCTACCAACCTTCGTAACCCTGGCCGAACGCACCCTGAAACGCCGCGACACGGAGCAACCGGTACCTCCCCCACCTTCACCGGCGGCGCTGTGAAGTTACTCTTGACTCGTCAAGAACCTGGGGGTGTTGCTTGCTTTGTCGTGTTGCT
Source organism: uncultured bacterium (assembly GCA_938014885.1). Classification (GTDB taxonomy): domain Bacteria; phylum Planctomycetota; class UBA8742; order UBA2392; family UBA2392; genus CALLQI01. The sequence continues at coordinate 59,907 of CALLQI010000024.1, read as the reverse complement.
GTGGCGTCGGACGTTGATTCCATCCTGGCCATGATGGATGGCTTCAATCGTTCTGAAGGCATCCCGTTTACTCGCGACGGGTTTCGTTCGCCGCTGCTTGCGCTGGTCTCGGGGCCGCAGCTTGGTGCGGTGCTGCTGTTTGAAGATGCCGGCCTGCTTGGCTATGCCGTCGTCACCTGGGGGTTTGATCTTGAGTTTGGCGGGCGCGACGCCTTCCTGACTGAGCTTTGGATCGAGCCTTCGTTTCGCGGGCACGGCCGCGGGCGGGCTGCGCTTGCCTTGGTCGAGCAATTCGCGCGGCAACAGGGTGCGGGCGCGCTGCATCTGGGTGTGCGGCATGAAAACGTCGCCGCCGTGCACCTGTACGAGACCGGCGGCTACCGCGACTGGCCCCGCCGCTTCATGACCAAGTTGCTGGCTTGAAGCCTGACGGCATGGGACGCGGTTGGTATCGTCGGAAATTTCCTGTGTAGAAGGAGCCGCATGCCGACGATCATGCAAGCCGTACCCGTCCTGCCCGCCGAAGATGTTGCGGCCTCGCTGGACTACTACGTCAACAGGCTTGGCTTCACTGAGACCTTCCGCGACGCCGACAGGCCGCGTTATGCCGGCCTGCGCCGAGACTCCGCCTGGCTGCACCTGTCAGCCTGCGAGGAAGGATTGGCGCGCACCGTGGGTTCGCAGACCATGTGCCGCTTTCACGTCGATGACATCGAGGCCTACTACACCGAGGTAAAATCGCGCGGCACCACGATCCACCCCAATGGCGACCTGCAAACCAAGCCCTGGGGCACGCGCGAATTCGGCGTGATTGACCCCTGCGGTGTCTGCATCACTTTCTTCAGCCCGGCCTGAGCCTCCCATGATCGAAGTCCACGCGCTTCACAAAACCTACGAGACGCACCAGGCCGTCATCGACCTGTCGTTCACCGTGTCGCCGGGCGAAGTGCTGGGACTCGTGGGACCCAACGGCGCGGGCAAGACCACCACCATGCGCTGCATTACCGGCATTCTGCAGCCATCTTCCGGCCACATCGTCGTGGCCGGCGCCGATGTGGTACAGGACCCCGTGGCGGCCAAGCGCAACCTCGCGTTCATCCCCGACGAGCCGCACCTGTTTGATTACCTGACGATCCATGAGCACATGCAGTTCTACGCCCGCGTCTACAACGTGGCCGACCGCGACGCGCGCGCCAGTGCGCTTGTCAGTGAAATGGAACTGACCGAAAAGCTGCACGCGCTGCCCGGCACACTTTCCCGCGGCATGAAGCAGAAGGTGGCCATCGCCTGCGGGCTGCTGCATTCACCTAAACTGGTGCTGTTTGACGAGCCGCTGACCGGCCTGGACCCGATCGCGATCCGCCGCATCAAACAGACGATCAAGCGCCTCGCGGCCGCGGGCTCAGCGATCATCATCTCAAGCCACCTGCTGGGGCTTGTCGAAGAAATCGCGACCACGGTGCTGCTGATGCAGAACGGCCGCAAAGTCCTGCACGGCACACTGGCGCAGATCCGTGAAAGCGCGCCCGACCTGCGCGAGAAGGGGCTGGAAGAAATCTTCCTGCGCGCCACGGGCTACGAAAACGACGCCAACGCCACGCGCGAGACACAGCCATGAGCAGTGCTCTGCGCTGGCTGATCCTGCGGCAGATTGCCGGCGGCACGCGCTATCGGCTGTCGCGGCTGAAGAACCCGCGCTACGCGGTGCCGGCGCTGCTGGGCATCGGCTACTTCGGGCTGATCTTCGTCGGAAATGTCTTCCGGCCCGGCGAAGCCAACGAGGCGCGGCAAGTCCGCGACTACTTCCATGTGCTGGTCGGGCCGGTGTTTGCCATGCTGTTCGCGACCACGTGGCTGTTCGCGCCCGCAAGGCCGGCGCCGCTTTTCACGCTGCCCGACGCCTCACAACTGTTCGTGATGCCGCTGACGCGGCGGCAACTGCTGAACTTCCGGCTGCTGAAGGCGCAGTTCGCGATCCTTATCCTGTCGATGCTGGCGGGCCTGTTCGCATTGCGGTCGGCCGACGTGAAGCCGTGGTTTGCAGCTGCCAGTGCGTTCACCCTGATGAACTTGATGGCGCTGAACGCCATGGCTGCCTCGATTGTCGTGAATCGCATCCTGAACGCGGGGCTGACGCGGTTTGTGCCGCCGCTGCCGGGCGTGCTGATGCTGGCCGTGCTGGCGTCTGTACTCGCGATCCAGTACCAGCCCATCGAATTCGGCCAGACCAACGTGCTGCCCTGGGCGCGCGAAGTGTTTCACACCGGCCCGGCCGCGATTGTGCTGTGGCCGTTTCACCAGCTTGCGCTTTTGCCGGGCGCGCAGAATGGCGCCGACTTCGGGCGGGGCATGGCGGCTGCGGCTGGTTTTGCGGCCGTGTTGTACGGGCTGACGATGATGCTGGTTTCGCCGTTTGAAGAGCGCGCGCTGGCGCTGGCTGAAAACGTGGGCAAGGTCATCAAGGCCAAGCGCGGGGGCAACTGGGCATCGCTGGCGCTTGAGAAGCGTAAGTCGCTGCGTTCGACTTCGCTGAAGCTTGCGCCCACGGGCAAACCCTGGGTCGCGATCTTCTGGAAGAACGTGGTGGCGGAGTGGCGCATCGGCACATGGCGCGTTGCAGCGGTGGTGGCCGTGATTTCGGTGCTGGGTGTGAGCGTGGCGCGCGTTGTCGGCGTCAACAAGGGGTTCTGGGCGCTGGTCATGGGGATGAGCGCCGCCTTCGGGATGATGTTCACCACCTTTGTGCCGCGGCTGCTGGCGACGGGGTTGCACCTCGAAATCCGGCGCGCGCCCCTGCTGAAGGCGCTGCCGATCCGCGGCCACGACCTGCTGCGCGGCACGGCCTGGGCCGGCGCATTGCTTAGCGCGATCCCGCTGGGCGCTTTCGCGACCATGGCCGGCATTGCGCTTTCCACGGGCATCGAAGAAGGCTTTGAATTCGGCCCCTACGCGGTCGCCGGCGCGCTGCCGCTGGGAATCGCGGTCTGCGGCCTGATGGTTGTGCTGGAAAGCGGCCTGGTACTGATGGTGCCCGCCTGGGTCGTGACCAACCCCGGTGAAGCCGGGGTCGAAGCTGTCGGCCGCAACATGCTGTCATTCCTGGTGCGCTTTGTGCTGGGTGGCCTGTTGCTGTCGGTGCCTGTGGGCATCGGCGTTGGTGTCGGCGCCGCGATCTGGGTGGCAGGCGCGCCCGGTGCGGGGCTTGTGGCCGGCGGCTTGATTGCCGCCGCGCTGGTGGCGCTGGAAGTTGAGCTGATGGCGTACCTGCTGGGAATACGCTTCAACAGCATGGAACCGGGCGAGGAGGGCTGATCCCGCGCCCTGCCGGCCTACGACAGCATCGTCGGGTCGGTCGTCAATTGCACCAGGAAGATCAGCGCCGCGATGCCGCCCGTCAGCAAGAACGCGTTCAACGCGCCGCGCAGCAGGCCGCGCTTGAACTCGCGGCTGCCGGCCACACCCATGACCAGCCCGGCCCCGATGCAGACCGGCGCAAGCAGCAGCAGGTAATGAAGCGCTCCGCTCATGCCTTCTCCGGGGCGGTTTGCAGTACTGCGTCGGCGCGCATGGTGTCGCTGGGGCCCGGGGCCTCCGGCCGCGCGTGGCGGCGGTACAGTTCGCACAGTGAAATCAGGTTCAGCACGCCGGCGGTGGCGACGTAGACCACACCGGTCTGGTGGTTCAGGATGCTGACGTTCTGGGCCAGGTAGATGGATTCCTGGCCGCGCAGGAACTCAAGGCCGATGACGGCGGGCCCGGCCAGCGCCTGGCAGGCAAAGTAGGCACGGTGGTCATCAAAGTTCACGGCCGTGCCGCCTGAGATGATGATGCCCGCCACTACCAGCGCCGCGATCACGCCCAGGTAGAACGCGCCGTAGGCATGGCGCTTCAGAAAAAAGTGCCCAAGGCCGGGCAGCAGCCAGCCGAGCAGCAGCGCAAACCAGAGTCGCTTGTTGCCAGTCATGGCGCAGAGTGTATGGCTGATTTCAGGGCGCGGAAGGGGCGACCGGCAACTTGGCTGGGGCACGGAATGGAAACTAGGGGCATGCCGTTCTATACACGACACACCCGATTCGCAGACCACACCCACGACCATACGCACGAGGATGAATCATGCCTGAGCATCGCAAAGTCATCATCATCGGAAGCGGCCCCGCAGGCGACACCGCGGCGCTGTACACCGCGCGCGCGGGCCTGAAGCCGCTGGTGTTCGCGGGTTTCGGGCGCGGCGGCCCGCCGGGCGGCCAGTTGATGCTCACCACGGAAATCGAAAACTTCCCGGGCTTTCCCGAAGGCGGCATTGCCGGCCCTGAGCTGATGGCACGGATGCGCAAGCAGGCTGAAGAGTTCGAGGCCGAGTTTGTGGATGCAGACGTCACCAAAGTCCAGTTCACCGAAAAGCCCTTCACGATGTGGACCGACGACGGCAAGTACACCGCCGACGCCGTGATCATCGCGACCGGCGCCAAGTCACGCCTGCTGGGCATACCCGGCGAAGAAAAGCTGATCGCGCGCGGCCTGCACACCTGCGCCACCTGCGACGGCGCGTTTTATCGAGGCAAGAAGATGATCGTGATCGGCGGCGGCGACAGCGCCATGGAAGAGGCCAGCTTCCTGACGCGCTTCGGCGACGTGACGCTGGTGCACCGCCGCGAAGAATTCCGCGCCAGCCGCGTGATGCTTGAGCGCGCGCGCAAGAACCCCAAGATCGACTTTCACCTCAACTGGCAGCCCACTGAGTACCTGCTGCGCCCCAACGGCACCGTGCGCGGCATCAAGACCCAGCACACCCAAACCGGCGAAAAGCGCGACTTTGAGGCCGACGGCACCTTCATCGCCATCGGCCACATCCCCAACACCGACCTGTTCGAAGGCCAGCTCAAGATGCACGACAACGGCTACCTGGTAACAGGCGCGCACGCGGGTGGCCCGGCCGATCACCCGAACACGTACACCAGCATCGAAGGCGTGTTTGCCTGCGGCGACGTGCAGGACCACACGTATCGCCAGGCGATCACGGCAGCGGGCAGCGGCTGCATGGCGGCGATTGATGCCGAACGCTGGCTTGCCGACCATTCGTGAAGCGTGTCAACGCAAACCGGGCGCGCTGCTGCGCGCCCGGTTTGTTGTTGGGGCGCTGACTAGCGGTACTTCTCGCCCTTCTCGAGTGTCGCGATGAAGCGCTTGCAGCGGTCCACCCAGATCTGCGTGACTTCGTCGGTGCTGTCCTTGAAGTCTTCGGCGGTCTGCTTCATTTCAGCCAGCGCGGTTTCGTTGTCGCCGCTGAGGTGCGCGTACATGCCCGCGCGGCAACGCAGCTCAACCAGACGCGGGCTTTCCGGGAAAGCCGCAATCAGGTCCTGCATCATCTGGCGCGAGCGCTTGGGGTCTTTCTCTTTGGCCAGGCGGCCGACGATGTTGGCGAAGTCGAGCGACAGGTCGATTGCGCGCTCATCCTTGCGCTTGATCAGCTTGGGCAACAGATCGTCCAGCACTTCGCGGCAGGTGGGATCGTCCTTCATCCGCGCCAGCAGCAACTGCGCCTTGCGCACTTTCACGTGCAGCGCCTGCTCATCCACCAGCGCCTCGGCCTTGCTGTAAGCTTCGATGGCCTCATTGTTGCGGCCGAGTTCGAACAGCGCATCGGCGTAGCTGCTCCATGCGGCGGCGTCCTGCGGGTTGCTGTCGGTGGCGGCCTTCAGCCCGGCGAGCTTGCTGCCGCTGTTGAGCTGTTCGTCCAGCCACAGGATCCACGCCGCCGGGGTGAATCGCTTGCCGCTGCCGACTTGCGTGCAGAAAACCTTCCCGTCGGCGTCGGCCAGCAGGATGGTCGGGTAGGCCGTTACATTGAAGCTTCGGGTAACTTCCGCCTGCGCGTCGCCATCAATCTTGAGCGCGACGAAGTTCTTGGCCAGCGCTTCGGCGAAGCTTGCGTCGGCCCACACGTCGGCCGCCAGCTTTTTGCACGGACCGCACCAGGTGGTGCTGAACACGATGAAGATGCGCTTCTTGGCTTCGGCGGCCTGCTTCTTGGCTTCGGCCAGGTCGGTCAGGAACTGGACACCGGCGGCTTCTTCGGCCTCTGCGTCAGGCTTGGCCTGGGCATCCGGCTTGGCGTCAGGCTTGGCATCCGGCTTTGCTTCGGCCTTTGCCTGGGCACGGGTGCGCGGTTGCGGCTCGGTTGAACCCACACCCTGCTGGGCGGCCAGTGCCGGGGCCAGCGTCATCATCAAGGCAAGCATCATGCGGCTGTACATGCGATTCTCCGGTTCGGGTCGTATCGAAAACCACTTACTACCGTTGGTGGTAGTGATACGCATACCCTTGCATGAATCCAACGAAATTCCGGAACACGCCTCCGCAAAGGCGAAATGCTGGTTGTGGCCTGCTCGATTTCGAGAAGGGTTAGTCGCGCGGTTCTGTCGCTTCAACCCGCCGGTGCGATGGCGTCACCGTCAGCACTTCCTTGCCGCCGCGGAACACCGTCACGCGCCCGCTGCTTTGCGACAGCACCAGCGCCGTGGCCTTGGTGGCCTTGGTCATGGCCGCGGCCACACGGTGGCGGGTGCCGAGTCCGCTGACCAGATCGACGCGTACTTCGGCAGGCGGTGAAAGGTACGTGCCTGCGCTGAGGATAATGCCCCTGGCGCTGACCACAAATGCGCCATCAAGGCGCGCGAACTCTTTGATTGTCTCTTCCAGCGCGTGATCCATCAGGTTGCGCTCGTGCTCGGCATAGCCGCGAAACGGGTTGATCGTGAGCTGCTGGCTGAGCTCGCGCACGGCCTCTTCGTCGCCCAGCATCAGGATTGCGCCGACGGGTTTGCCCTCGCGGCCTTCTTCGCCCAGTTCAACCATCAATTCCACGGCGCGCTCAAACACGTCCGGCGCGATGGATTCGCGGGCACCCTTGCCAAACACGCGCGACATCAGCGCGCGCGGGGCTTCAATCCGGATCGTGTCGAAGTTGTCGCTGCCCTTTTCACCGCATACCGCGACCACACGAATGCCGCCGCCCAGCAACCCGCGCGCGCCCGCCAGCAACAAGGCCAGCTGCACCGCGCTTTCGGTGCTGAAGTCGCCGCGCGCAAGGCGCACCAGCCCACGCGCCTCGGCCACCAGGGCCTCAGGCAGTTCGGTCGCGCGGCTGGCCAGCACGATTTTGTCCGAGACGAAGCTCTGTAGATGTGACGGGTTCCGGAACACGTCGGCGAACAAGATGATCGGCTGCGCGTCCACGTCGTCGGCAAAGCGCAGCAGGTTGCGGATCAGCGCCCGCGTCAGCGCCGGCAGCCGCCGCGACACCACAACGCGCGGCCGGCCGTTTTCAACCAGCGCGCGGCGCAGTTTGGCCGCTGACTCCGCGCGCGCGGCGCGCTGCAGCTTGGCCACGCTTTCCGGGTCTTTGAACGCACCCGCGAGCTGCGACAGAACCTTCAGGTACTGGTCATGGTTGCGCTGCGAACTGATGAACAGGAACACCATGTGCACCTTGGCCAGGCCCGCGCGGCCCCAGTCAATGCCCGCCCGGCTGCGGCCGATCACCAGCACCAGTTCATCGGCCATGTCCAGTGTCGCATGCGGCGCGGCCCAGCCCGGCCCCAGCTGCGTGTTCAGCGCGGCCTCACGCGCATGCACGTGGGCGGAAAGGTCAAGCTGCTGGCCCGCGTTCAGGTTCAGCGCGCGGGCCGCCGTGGACACCAGCTGGTCCAGGGCGAATGCCTTTTCGCTGCCGCGCAGCGCCGGCATGCGATCCGGCCGCACCAGTGCCGACAGCAGATCGCCGGGTTCGTTGCCCGGTGCGGCTTGCACCTCGGGGCCTTCGGGCTTACGCGCCATGGGTCGGCTCCGGGTTCAGGAAGCGGTCGGCCGGTCCCAGTCGCAAACCGTTGGCGACGTCGCGCGCGTGGCGGCGCGGCTTGCCCTCAAGCTGCAGCTCGGCCAGCAGCACGGCGCCTTCAGCGCAGGCCACGCTGATGCCGTCGGCGCCGACACCCAGTATCGCACCCGGCGCGCCGCTGCCCGCGCATACGCGCGCCTGCCACACGATCACGCGATGGTCACGCCCGCCCGCGCGCAGCAGCGCTGAAGCCTTGGGCCAGGGCTGTACCGCGCGCACCCGGTTGACCAGCGCTTCAGCACTTACGTCAAAGCGCAGTTCGCCTTCGTGCTTCTGCAGCGGTGGCGCAAAGGTGGCCGCGGCGTCGTCCTGCGGCAGCGGCGTCAGCGACGGCAGATTCTCCAGCACCCGCAGCATCAGCGGCGCGCCCAGCGCACCGGCCTCATCCAGAAGCTCGGCCGCTGTTCTTGACGGGTCAAGAGGCCAAGGCTGCTGCAACAGCACCGGTCCCGCATCCAGCTTGCGCACCAGCCGCATGATCGTGAGGCCGGAATGACGCACACCATCCATCACCGCGCGCTGCACCGGCGCAGCCCCGCGATACTTGGGCAACATGCTGGGGTGAAAGTTCAGGCAGCCGTACTGCGGCAGGTTCAGCACCGCCTTCTTGAGGATCTGCCCGAAGGCGACTACCACGATCACGTCCGGCGCCAGTGCCGTCAGGCGCGCCAAAGGCTCACCTTCGTTGACGCTTTCCACTTCATGCAGCTCAAGCCCAAGATTGCGCGCGCAGCTTCCTACGGGGCCTGATGCGGCCTCACCGCCGCGCCCGCGCCGCGCCTGCGGTTGCGTGAACACCGCCAGCGGCCTGAAACGCGAAGCCGCCATGGCCCGCAGGGTGGGCACGGCGATCTCGGGCGTTCCAAAGAAGACGGTGCGCATGGCGCGAAGTTACATCGGACTGCGGGCGGCGAAAGGCAAACCCCGGCAGCATGGCCGGGGTTTGGTTTGTGAACAGCGGGCGGGCTACTTCAGGCGGTAGGTTGTCAGGCCGTTGTTGCCGGCCACGAAGAACTCTTTGCCCTTGGGGTTCAGCGCGGCGATGCCCGTGGGCTTGCGGTTCCAGGCATGCAGCGTGAGGCTGGCCTTGCTGATGTCGGCCTCAAGCACGCCTGCCGGGCAGGCGAAGCGGCAATTCTTTTCATCGCCAAAGTGCAGCGATCCAAAGAATGGTGACGCTGCAGTCTGGCCATAGGTGCTGCGCCCGGCCAGTTCTTCGGACTTGAACACGCCGCTGAAGCTGTACTGGATGCCGGTGCCTTCGACGGGGCTGATCACGGTGCAGTTGATGCCGGTGTACTCCCAACGGTTGATCTCATTGATCAGCACGGCGGTCTTGGACTTGGTGACGAAGGCGTGCACCGTGGTGTCGCCCACGTACATGGTGTCGGCGTCGGCAACGTCGTAGGTCACGTCCACGCTGCCGTCGGCCTTGACCAGGAACAGGCTGCCTTCGCCCACTTCGCGCTCGGCTACCAGGAAGCGGTCGCCCTTTTCGCTGATCCAGAAGCACACCGCCAACGCGTCCTTGTACTGGCAGCGATACACGCGGGTGGCTTCGCTGCCATCAAGCTTTTGCAGCATCACGTTGCCGCCGGCTTCTTTGGCCTGGCTGTAGACCACGCCCGAGAAGTCGGGCATCGCGCGGGCCCAGGTGCCGGCGATTGCGGGCAGAGTCTTTTCAATCGCGTTGGTGGCCAGGTCGAACAGCCACACACCGCGGCCGCGCACGCAGGCCATGACCTTGTTGCCCTTGGGGTCGAAGGTCACGAATTCGCCCAGGCTGCCGTCGGGCAACGCGTTCGGGAACGGGATGCTGTGCAGTTCTTCGCGCGACTTGGCGTCCAGCACGAACACGCGGTCCTGCGCCAGCACGGCCACTTTCTTGCCTGATTCATCGTAGCTGATGCTGAGCGGCACGAAGTCCACAGCGGCGGCCTTGTAGGCCCACACCGGTTCTTCCGAAGTCTGGCCCAGCAGAATGCCTTGTTGCAGCGCGACGACGCGGGCACCGGGGCCTACGCTGGTGAAAGGCTCATCGTCGCCTTCTCCGCCGACTTCTTCGTGCGTCAGGTGCGTGTACCAGAGCTCATTGCCGGTTGCGAGCTCGATCGCGTGCACCTTGGCGTGCTTGGGCGTGTTGTTGTGCACGAAGACGCCGATGGTGCCCTCGGGGCTGAAGCCGCACAGCGCGTCGTGGTAGTCAGTCTTGTAGCCGCGCGCCCAGGTGCCGCGCGCCAGCACATAGCGGTGCAGGCCGTCTTCCGGGTGCGCGACGATGTACTTGCCGTCGGGGCTCAGTGACGCGCGCGGCGCGTTGCCGCCGTGCCAGTTTTCGGTGTTGACCTGGGCTTCTTTCAGTTTGCCTTTGCCGTCAAACACGAGACAGGCAAGCTGGTGCGCGCTGGAAAACGCGCCCGGCTTCTTGGGGTTCGTCACCAGCACCACGATTTCGTCGGCGCCTACACTGAACACCGCGTCGCGCTGCTTGGGCGGGATGCCGTAGGTGTTGTGGTCCCAGTCCAGCGTCACGGACTTGCCGTCGTGGCTGAACAGCGTGGCTCCGCGACTGTTATAGCGGTTGCCCTTGGAGTCGTAGTCGGTCTTGACGCTCAGCGCATACTTGCCTCCGCCGCCGCCGTGTACGCGATAACTTGCGCCGCCGGCGGCTTCTTCGGTGCGCGGCCCGCGCGAGCGCTTCGGCGGCGGGGCCTTCAACGGCACTGAGGCATCCACGGTTGAGGCCAGCTTGACCTTGCCGGTCTTCACTTCGACAAACAACACGCACGCCTGGTAGCTGACCATGGCGTAATCGCCGCCGTCGTATGCCAGGCGCGGCACACCGTCAAACACCGGGGTGTCTTTGGGCAGCGTGACGGACTTGCTGCCGAGCTTGCCGGTTACCATATCCAGCGTCACGAACTTCAGTGCCTGTTGCTCGGCCGAGTAATCCACCAGCCGCCACGCGGTCGTGTCGGTCACGCCCAGCCGCGGCTGGTCTTTGGCTGAGGGCAGCAGCGAATAGACTTCGTAGGCGCCCTCGGGCTTCACGTCCACCACGGTCAGGCTGGGCATCTTGAAGTCGCCCTTGCCTGCACCCTTGGACCACGGGTTTTTCCCGCCGCCACCCTGGCCACCGCCTTTGCCGCCCTTGCCGGGGCCGCGTTGAGCCTCCATCGAAATCGGAATCAACAGCAGCGCGCACAGCGAAATCGCGGGCAGGGCCAGGTGCTTCAAGTATTTACCGGGCATGGAGTTCCCTTGCGTGGGGTGGTGTAGGGATTGGACTGCCGAAGTGACCGCAAACCGGGCCGGAATGTTCCTGTTTTTGTGCGACTTTGTGCCTTTGCGTGGTCGTCGCCCCAAGCCCCTGCCTGCCGAGTCTTCAGCATGCCCCAAGAAACCCCATTGCACCGTCGAAGTCGCGGCCAAACTTACGGCGCTGTCAGCAGTTCCAGCCAATGCTCCAGCCTGGCAACCTGCACCGCGTTGCCGGCCGCACCTTCCGCGCCGATCAGGTTGCGCAGCACTCGGGCCAGCAATTCTGCGTCATTCACGGGTTTCAGCATCGAGGGGTCCACGGTGCCCACAAAGGGCGCAAGCAGCGCCGTCACCTCGCCAAAGTTCAGCCGCCGGAAGCCGCGAAACGGGTCAAAGTACGCGCCCAACCCAATCGATGGGTCGCCGTAGAAACCAAGAAAATGCCCCGGCGAACCAATCCCCCACACCGGCAACTCCAGCCGCCGGCCCACCAGCAGCGCCACCGCGCACAGCAGAATCGGCAGGCCTTTGCCCGTACGCAGGACGTCCTGGATGCGGCTGTTGGCCGGGTCGTAGTATTGCTCGCGATTGCCCGCGAGGCTGGATGCATTCAGCACTTCCGCCAGAGCATTCAGGCCGACGTCGATCGCGCGGTCGCCAGTCAGCTTGGCTGAGACTTGGGCCGCGAGCCCGTCCAGGTGTCCGGCCACGTCGTATTCGGTGGCGCCGTTGGCCATGCCGATCAGCACCAGCCCGCGTTCGAGGTCGGGTTCGGTGGCTTCGCAAAGCTTCACCCAATCGGGCTCAAGACCGCGATAGCGCGCCAGCGCCAGCCCCTGGCCGAGGTTGCGCTGCACCTGCGGGGGTGCACTGCGCGCGGCCTCTTGCAGCGCGGTCAGGTCGCTGAGTTCCATGCGCTCAAGCTGTTTCAACAGGCCCGCGACCCGTGCAGGGTCGGGTTCATCCAGCAATCGCAGCAGTGCGTCCAGGTTGGCGGTGCTTAGTGTGATTCCTCACCTCTTCCAATCGGCCCTGTACAGCATACCCTGTGGCGATGCCTTACGGGAAGATCACACGTTGCGAGACCTGCCCCGCCTGCCGCCAACCCGCCGCCGGTGAGGGCGAGCGCTGCATCTTCTGCGGCGCCAGCCTGCTGTCGGAAACCGTCAGTAACTGGCGCGCGGTGTATCACTCGTACAGCTACGCCGACGGGCACCTTGCCGTCGCGGCCTTGCGCGCCCACGGCATCAATGCGCGCGTGCAGCAGGGCAGCCTTGAACGCGTCATCATGGGCAACACGGGCAGCGTCGTGCAGGTCGCCGAGGGCGAACACCAGCAGGCCTGCGCGCTGCTGCGCAACCTGCGCGGCGTACGCACCGACACGGAGTACCAGGAGTGGCTGGCACTCAAGGCCCGCCGACAGACCCGCAAGGCCGTGCTGATCGGCGCCGTCACGGCGGCACTGGCCGCGGCGCTGGGCTTTGGCGTCGTTTCAGCCATGCGCAGCATAGGGGCAGAAGCGGAAGCCGAGAGTTCTGAGTCTTCGCGGCCGCAGGTGCCGGCCTCACGGTGAACGGGCATGCATGGCTCGGCCGCATCAACACGGTGCTGTTCGATCTGGACGGCACGCTGACACTGCCGGTGCTGGATTTCCCGGCCATGCGCCGCGCGCTGGCGATCCCTGACGGCGAAAGCATCACCCATGCCTTGCAACGCCGCCCGGAAGCCGAGCGCGAAGCGGGCCTTGCCTACATCCGGCAATGCGAACTTGAGGCCGCGCGCAACACCCGCGCCAGCCCCGGCGCCGTCGAGTTCGTGAACTGGCTGCACGGGCGCGGCACCCCCACCGGCATCATCACCCGCAACTTCCGCGAGGCGGTGGACGTTACGCTGGACCTGTTGGGCCTGCGCTTTGAAGTAATCATCACCCGCGACTGCGCGCCGCCCAAACCGGCACCGGACCCGATCCATGAGGCGCTGCGAAGGCTCAGGCGCGAAGCGGCCACCACGCTGATGGTCGGTGACTACCACGACGACATGCAGGCAGGCAAAGCCGCCGGTACGTTCACCTGCCTGGTGAATCACGAGGCCGGCCCCCCACGCTACGAAGCCGACATGCACGTACGCCACCTGGGTGAGCTGCAGCAGCGGATGCACGAAGCAGACGCACGCTAAGCCGCAGAGCTCAAACCACGGATTCACACGGATGGACACGGAGAACGACAACTGCGGTTGTCCACGAAGCGCGGTTGCCGTTTTGCTGGACTACTACGGCGTATCAACCACGGATTCACACGGATGGACACGGATAGAATCTCTTTCCGCGGCCCGTCTCTGCGTCTCCGCGTCTCCGCGCGAGATTGCAGTTGCAGTTTGTCTACCCGTCGTTCCTCGGCATCGCGGTGCGCTGCCTGCGGTTCGCTTCCTTCTGAAGCTGCTCCGGGCTCTTGTTTTCTGCGATGATGCTGTTGCCGTTAGACCAAGACAGCAGTTGCCGTTCTTCGTGGTCCTTCGTGGCCCTTCGTGGATGACCGTAGTTGCCGTTTGTTTTTCTTGCGATGGGTGCTTCGGGGTTCCAACGCCGTTACCCGGTTGGCCGAGCATGATCAAAAGCAAACCGGGGCGGCTTTGGCCGCCCCGGTTGATTGTGTCGTGCTGCGTTAGGCCGTACGACGCTTGCGGTAAGCCACCGCCATCAGGGCGAACATGCCCAGCACTGCCAGCCAGGTGCTGCCGGTGTCGGCCGCGCAACCGCCGCCGCCGCCACCGCCGCCGCCGCCGCCGCCTACGCCACCACCGCCGCCGCCGCCACCTGTGGTGATGGTGATCGACAGGGCCTGGGTGTCAGACAGCGGTGTGCCCGGCGTGCTGTCCGAAACCTGGATGGTGAAGTTGAAGGTGTTGGCCACACTGGGCGTGCCCGTGAAGCCAACCGTGGTGGTGGTGCTGCTGCCCAGTGCGAGGCCCGTGGGCAGCGTGCCCGAGGCGATCGACCAGGTGTAAGGACCGGTACCACCAGTGCAGCTGACCGTTCCCGGGTAGGCCGTGCCGACGGTGCCGTTGGCGAGGCTGGTGGTGGTGATGTTCAGCGCACCGCCCGCGGTGTCGTCGTCGGTGATGTTCATCGACGCGTTGTCCGGGGTGCCAAGCGTGTAGCCCGTGCCTGCCGCCAGCTGGATCGTCACCGTTTCCGTGCCTTCCACCGTGGCGTCGTCAACAACCGTGACTGTCACAGTCGCCGTGCCGCTGGTGGTGATCTGGACACTGGTGGTGCCCGAAGCCGTGTAGTCCGTGCCGCCACCGGAGGCCGTGCCGCCAAGGGTGAAGTTCACGGTGATGGTGCCGGTCGGAACCGGGCTGGCCGTCAGGGTGAAAGTACCGTTGGTCGAAGGCTCACCGGCGTTGCTGGTGGTCGAGACCGTGACGACCGGCGTGCCAACAGTGTCGTTGTCCGCAATCGTAACCGTCGCGCCGGGTGTAGCACCGACAGTGTATCCCGTGCCGGTGTTGATCGTGAGGATCGCAGTTTCCGCGGATTCAACGGCCGCATCGTCCACTGGGGTGAGGGTGATCGTAACGCTGGTCTGGCCGGCGGGGATGGTGATGGTGCCCGTGGGGCCGGTGGTGTAGGTCAGGACCGAGCCAGCCGACAGGGTGCTGAGGTTGTAGTCAGTACCTGAGGCCGTGGCCGCAGTACCGCTCATGGTGAAGTTGACGGTAACCGCCGAAGCAGCCGCAGCACTGAGCGTAATGGTGTAAGTACCAGTCTGCGTAGCCGGCGTAGCTTCCGCAGCCGATGCGTCGGTAGCAGCCACTGAAGCCGTGGGCGTCACCGGCCCGCCGCCGCTGAAGGTGTACGTCTCTTCAGTGAACTCAGGCGTCGTGCCGTTGGTGGCGCGAACGGTGGCGCTGCCCGTGGGCGAACCCGTCACCACCAGGTTGACCGAGCCGCCGGTCGCCGCACTGAGGCTGACGCCCGCCGGAGGAGTGCCCTGGAAAGCCCAGTTGTAAGTCGAGGGGCTGCCGGTGCCGCCAGTGCAGGTGAGAAGTGTCGTGGTGCTGATGGCCTGGCCGGCCGGCGTGATCGCCATACGCGGTGCAGCAATCACGGGGTCGGTGGTCACTGACTGAACGGTGCCAGCCCGGCCGAAGTAGACCTCGAAGCCAAAGTCCGCCATCGTGGTGGCGCCGTACGAAACACCCGCCAAGCCCTGGCCGCGCATGACAACTCGGAAGCGCACAAGACCGGTCAGCGTAGATGTGGTGTGCGTGCCGTACGAGGCGGTGCTGCCAATGGTCGTAGTCAACGCCACAGCCGGCGTGTCCCAGCCCGCGCTCATGTCATAAAGCTCAGCTACGCACGAGCCCGTTGCACCACCCGCCTGGGCGTATGGGAACGCGTAGAAACCCACAGGCAGCGCGGTGCTGGCAACGCCGAGGTCAACGTCGATGAAGAAACAGACTTCGTCGGTGGTGTTGCCGAAGCGGCTGGCACCCCACACCACGTCGATATGGTTACGCTGGAAGCAATCCGTGTCCGAGACCCTGGTATACCCTCCAAGCAGGCCCGGGTTGGCGGCAGGAATCTGCGACCAGAAGTTGTACCCCATGTTCGTCCCGATCGGCTGCGGGAACGAAGTGTTGGGAACAATCGTGCCGTTGCTGGTGGACCACGCAACAGTCAGTGTGTTCGGGAACGTCGAGGTATTGGCCACCCGGATCGTAAAGTTGAAGCGAACGATGCCGGTCAGCGGGAAGCTGCCCGGGATGATCAAACCCGTCGGTCCCCAAACCACTACATTGCCGGTAGTACCTGCAGCCGTGGGGTTGTAGTTCAAGCCCCAGTTATAGTTCGGAACGTCCGCTGCCGCAGGCAAGCCGGTCAGGGCGTCTGTCATCCACATCTCAATGGTCGAGCTCATGGGCGCAGTAACTGTCGCATTGATGCTAAGGTCGCAGCTCGCGACACCCGCTCCGAAATCGACGTCAAAGTAAAACTCGTCAAGGAAGTTGCCGGCCGTGTTGTAGGCCAGCGCGCCCGTTGAGGCGCTTGCTTGCGCTCGCAAATCGGAGGCGGCAACCGCACACGTTGCGCACAGCGCCACCAAAACCAAAAGTCGTGTCATCCTCATCTCCTCCTCAGAAGTCGCCGAAACGAACACGCACGCCGCACCGCGTGAGCGTTCACAACTCGTTTACGGAAGACTTCCCCAAGTGGTTGCAGTCTGTGTCAAAACGGCCGCTTAAGCAAGAAGTTCACGCCTTTTGTGCCCCTCTTCCCTTCTTCAACGCTTTATGTTTGCAGTGTCACGGACTGGTATGCATGGTCGCGGCGTTATCCCACTGATCGGAGACACCATGAAAGCCATCATCACCCTCGGCCCTGAAGGCTTCCGCACCGAAATCAAGACCGGCGCTGCACTTGAGCACACCGTCATCGCCGACGAACCCATCGCCGCTAACGGCACAAACCAGGGACCCACCGCGATGGAACTGCTCGCGGCCGCACTGGGCACCTGCACCGTGGCCACACTGCGCAGCTATGCCAACCTGAAAAACCTGCCGCTGAAGGGCGTCACAGTCGAAGTAGAAACCCAGCGCCGCACACCCAGCGAACAAAACGAGGCCGGACCCAACGCGAAGATGATGCTGATCCGCAAAAAGATCACCATCGAAGGCGACCTGACACCCGAACAGCGCGAACGCATGCTCCAGATCGCCGAGAAATGCCCGGTCAATCGCACGCTGCTCGAAGGCGTGGATATGGTGAAGGGGTAGGGGTTTGGGGTAAGGGCGTGCGGGGTGCGGCGTCTGGAGTGCGGAGTCAACGGCGCAGAGCACCGAACACCCGGCACGAAGCACCAGACACGAAACACGAAACACCGGGCACTGAGTACCGGGCACTGAGCACCGGGCACTGAGCACCGGGCACCGGGCACTGAGCACTGAGCACCGGGCACTGAGCACTGAGCACCGGGCACCGAGCACTGAGCACTGAGCACTGAGCACCGGGCACCGAACACCGACCTACTTCGTCGCCTTGCTCACGATGCCTTTGTCGAAGTAGTTCACGCCCATGCCGGCGTCGATCACGATTTCCTGCGCGTTGATGCCGCTGCTGCGCGGGCTCAGCATGAAGGCCACCGCGTTCGCGACTTCCTGCGTGCTGACGGCCTGCTTGCGCAACGTGGCTTGCTCGGCGTACAGGTAGCTGTCCAGATAGCCCGGAATGCCCGCGCTGGCGCTGGTCTTGAGCAGGCCGGGGCACACCGCGTTAAAGCGTACGCGGGCCTCGCCGAAACTCTTGGCCAGGAACACGACGCTTGAGTGCAGCGCGGCCTTGATCGGCGCCATGTAGCCATAGTTTTCGGCGGCCATGCGCGTGGTGCTGATGCCGATTGTGACCACTGCGGAATCCTGCGCCATGTGGGGCCGCAGCGCATTGGCAAGCGCCACCAGCGAAAATGCGCTGATGTTCAGCGCCTGCAGGAAGTCTTCACGCCTGGTTTCATGAAATGGCTTGAAGCCATCGCTGTAATTCGCAAACGCCAGGCTGTGCACAAACCCGTGCAAGGGCCCAAGCCCGCCCAAAGCGGCAGCCACGGCATCAATTTCAGCCTGCGATTCCACATCGCAAGTAAGTACAAGTGGTGCGGGCGCCCCGCCCTCACGCTTTGCCAAGAGCCCCGAAATCTCACCAGCAATCTTCGCGTCACGAACTACATGCACGACACGAGCCCCGGCGGCCGCAAGCGTCTCGCCCACCAGCCAGGCGACGGACTTGCGATTGGCCGCCCCAAACACGGCCATGGTCTTGCCCTCAAGCTGAAGAAAGTCGCTCATAACTGTTCCGTGTGCCGAGTCCCGAGCTCCGAGTCAACCGCTGATGACACGGGACGCGAGACTGAGGACTACACTTCCACCATCGCCACAATGAACTTCACGCGAAGCACATTCTTGCCCGCAACATCCACCCGCCCGGACATCACAAACGCATCGCCCATCTTTTCATCCTGAACCACTTCCACACGAAGCAAGTCACCCGGCCGCACCATCCCCCGAAACTTAGCCTCCAGGATGCGAGTAAGCACGGGCCGTGATGTGGACCTCTGGTCCGCAGCAGTTAGTGGTGTGGACCTCTGGTCCGCAGCAGTTGGCGGTGTGGACCTCTGGTCCGCAGCAGTTGGTGATGTGGACCTCTGGTCCGCAGCAGTTGGTGGTGTGGACCTCTGGTCCGCAGCTCGCGCTCCGACCCAAGGCCAATCTCTGAGACCCGCATGCTCCGGATTGCCCAAGGTGTAGGCAACAAACCGAGCATGCTCCGCCTCATCGCGAACCAAGCGGTCAAACGACTCGTCCATCCAGAACTGTCCGCTGCGGCCCAGAAGCAGGTTGCATTCGCGCGCTGTGAAAGTCTTCCACGACTGCAGGATCCGGTGCAACTCGTGCCCCGGTCGCGCCCGAAAGACTACATGCACGTGATTTGGCATTACACACCATGCATGCAGATCGTAGCGCTCTCCGTCAAAGTGCTTCAACGCATCCGCTACTATCTTGGCGCACCGGGGGTCCGCCATAGAGCAGGAACCGTGGCCCGCATGAAGGAAGCCTTCAATCTTCTCGGTATGGAGGGCTTCCAAACGTTTGGCTTCCGAATCCGTGATCTCGCGGCCAAGCGCCTTGGCTGTAGCGCGAATGTCATCTCGCTCTGCGACGATCTGTTGGAGCACCGACTGCGGAAGTGAATCAGCCAAACGCCAGGTTACGAAGTAGGTGCCGCCGTCTCTCTCCCAGTGCGGCAGGCGGCCGCGCCAGCGGACGTCTACACCGTGTGCGGACCAGAGGTCCGCACCACCAACTACTGCGGACCGGAGGTCCACATCACCCAGCAGCATGGCGCCGGTTTGGAAGCAGGCTTCGCATAGCAGCACGCCGGGCATCAGTGGGCTGCCTGGGTAGTGGCCTTGGAAATGCGGCTCTTCGGCGCGCACCAGTCTTTGTGTGACTATGCGGCCTTCTTCACGCTCGAGCACTTCGTCCACGAACAGGAACGGTTCGCGGTGCGGGATCTGGGCCTTCACTTCTTCCAGCTTGTCATTCATCGCGCACCAGCTTTGCGTTGTAGCGCTGCAGCACCGGCACAAGATCAAACTCGGGCATGTGCTGCTGCACGAGCGCCAGTGTTTCTCGCACCAGCGCTTCCAGCGTCTCGACTGCTTGCGGCAGCGGCCCGCCGAACACGCTTCGCGCGCGCACTCCAAAATCGGGCGGTGCGATCTTCAGCCCGCCCGCAAAATGCGCCAGACGTTTCACTTTGCCGGGGTGGTATTGCCGGTTCAGCGCCGCGACGATGCCGCACAGGCCGCTGACTGTTTGCAGCGCGTGCTCATACACCAGAAACGCGTCGTCTCGTTTCGCGCCCATTTCGCGCATCACCCAGGCCGGCATGAACCGCGCGCAATGCTTCACCGTGGCCAACGCAAGCCCGTCGGGATAATCGCGCAGGCGCGCCTGCCAGCGCGAGATCACCTCAGGCCCGTGCATTGCGCGGCCGTGGAGAATGCCGCGCGCGACCAACTGATACGTCGGGTTCGGGTCATGCTTGAGCAGCAGCGCGTCAAGCAACTCGTCCGTGGCGCTGCAAAGGCCGATGCCGAAATCGACCTTGCGGCCGCCGATGCAGTGATACACGCCAAAGCCCGCGCCCGAATCACCAAAGTGAACACCCCCGCCACTGGCCTTGGCGGCCGCGACTTCGGCTTCGTGCTCAGCCAGCGTGAAGGCATCGTGCAGGTACACAATCAGGTCAATGTCGCTGGCGGCGTCCACGTCACCCTGCGCGACGCTGCCCGCAAGCAGGATCGCGGCCACTTTGGGGTTGGCCGCCAGCCGCGCCGCGGCCTGTGTGGCAAGGGCTTCGAGTTTGTGTGCGTCGGTCATGCTTGATTCCGCTGCTGGCGCGACACCCAGCTCAGGTTAGGCATCAGCGCGTTCATCCAAGTAAGTCTGCTTTTCACGGCCCGCCTCGTGCGCCGTCAACGCGCGTCAACTCCTGATTTGCCCAACTACGTGTCTTGGCGACAAGCGCAAGGCGTTTCCGGTCGAGTTTCTCTGGCGAAGCTGCGTACCCACACGGCCCAAGCACGTCATACAGATCATCCCACTCATACATGGTCTGAACGAGCCGCTGCCATGCGGTACCCACGCTGCGGTTCGGTTCGTCGGAGTCATCCAACCTAAGTTTCCAAATCACTCCCATAACCCCGTCGAACTCGTTTGCGTCGCCTTCCAAAATGCGAAAGAGCAGGCTCGGCACCAGCCATTGCAAGGCCAACGCAGTTTCCGGAACACCTACGCCAAGTTCCGCAAACATCCGCTCAATCTTCTCGCCATCGTCGCGTCTTGTCGGGCTGAGCAGTCCTGCAACTTCGCGAATGGTCTGCGTGTCGACACCACGTTGGAGGGCGGAAGCCGCCACCCAGGTTGAGTCTTCCGGGGAAAGCAACCCAACCTTCCATGCCGCGGCGGCTGTCTGGTAATCGCGGGCATCAAGGAAGTACTCCCACTTCATCGAAAGCGGGCCGGGTCTCATGCCTTCGCCACGTGCAGGTATTCCGCCATCTTGTTGGCGGTTATCACGCCGTAGTTCACTGTTCCCAGCCAGCCGGACATGATGATTCCTACGCTGCCGGCGTGGAACAGGCCGGGCACTTGCTCGCACAGGCCCTGGCTTACTTCCAGCCCTTCAAACTTGGTGCCGAAGCTCGCGCCTTCGTTGTGCGCCGCGTAGAAGTTGAAGGTGCGCGGCGTGCTGGCCTCAACGTGGTCGAGCTTGCCTCGGATGTCCGGGATGAATTTTTCCAGGTGCGCGACCGTGCGCTCAATCAGCGCATTCTTTTCGCGTTCGTACTCGGTTTCATCCAGCCCGGCCCAGTCTTCCCACTTCGCGTTGTTGCTGCTCACGATCGTGTAGCCCGCATTCGGCAGGTGAGGCCGCGTCTTCGGATAATAGAAGCTGAATGTGCGCGATTTTGTGTGCATGTCGCACAGTTCTTCGCTGGTGAAGTGGTCGGCCTCACTGCAGAACAGCAGGTCGGTGATGAAGGGAATTTCCTGCCCCTGCTTGATGCCCATGTACACCTGGCAGCTTGAGCCGCTGAGGCGGATCGCGCGGGTTTTCTCGATGAAGTCGGGTTTGAAATTCTCGGGCCCGGCCAGCTTCAGTACGGTGCCCTTAATGTTGGCGTTGCTGAGCACCACGGGCGCTTTAATGTCGCGGCCGTTCACGCGCACGCCATTCACGCGGCCCTTTTCGACGTTGATCTTCTCAACCTGTGCACCGCTGAACATGTCCACGCCATTGGCGGCCATGATCTTGCGCATGCGCATGATCAACTGGTCTGTGCCGCCGCTGAAGGTGAACACGCCCTTGCTCATGAAGTTGCTGAACACGATGCCGTAGGTGATCGCGGGTTCGTGCAGTGTGCTGCCGTTGGCGTAGGTGATGGGCTCCATGAAGGCGCGGTGCACGTCGTTGCGGCCGGGGAAGAAGCGCTCAAGCATTTCGCCGGTGGTGGTGCCGTCGTTGTTGTAGTACTCCATCTGGCGCAAGTGGTCATAGAAGCGCTCTACGTGGGCGCGGTCCAGCTTGAAGGCGTTGACGACCTTGTTGGTGTAGTCCTCGCGCGTGAACTGGGTTTCGAAGCTGAACTGCGGGTTGTGAAACTTGATGCTTTCGAGCTGCACGATGCTGTCGGCGATTTCCTTCGACCAGTAACGCCGCATCGACTTGACCATGCCCACAGGAAAGCCGTGCAGGCTGATGTCAAAGACGTGCCCGCCCGGCCGCTTGAACCAGGTGGCAAGCCCGCCGTAGTTGTAGTGCTGCTCAAGCAGGCAAACCCGATAGCCCTGCGTGGCCATCACGTTGGCACCGGTCATGCCGGCGAGGCCGGAGCCGATCACGATCACGTCGTATTCAGGCTTGGCCTTATCGACAGGGTTGGACTTCTGCTGCAAACGCCCGCCGCTTGAGCCCCGCAAAACGCGCTTGGCTTCGGACTTGAGGTTGAATCCCTGATGTTGGTCTGTGGTCATGTTGTCTCGTTCGAACTGCTGGAACTGAACTTACGCGAAGATCGCGAAGTCTTTTGCGGTTCGTCCCGCCGCTTACGCAGCGGGCTCTGGTGATTGTTGTAGTACCCAGCGGTTGGCCATGCTTATTCCGCTGAGCGCCGCGCCGATGATTCCCAGGAATCCTTGGTCGGTGCCTATGATGTACAGGCCTTCGATGCCTGTGGCCCCCGTGCGTCGCTTCTGCGGGCTTCCGTAAACCGCGCCGCCTTCGTGGCCGGTGTAGTGCCTTATCGTGCGCGGTGTGAACATGTCCACCAGCTTCACGTGCGGCCGGAAATCCGCCACATGCGCCAGCACATCGGCGCAGCTTTGTTCATACCAGCGCTGCTTGGCGGCGTGGTAGTCCTGTGATGTGGACCTCTGGTCCGCAGCAGTTTGTGATGTGGCACCAGAACCAACAGCATGCGGACCGGAGGTCCGCATCACCGGTGCGGACCGGAGGTCCACATCACGCGCCATGCCTGCCCAGCGGTCGTAGTTTGCGATGTTCGTGATGCGCACGAGGTGGTCATTTGGTTCTTGCGGCAGCGCGAAGTTTCCTGGCATGCAGATCACGCCGCTTGACGTGTCAACATCGTCGGCGGGCTGCTCGTAGTTGAAGCGCGCTGTGTTACTGAAGAATACGATTGTCTCTTCGATGCCCAGTTCGCGCGCGGGTCTGTCGAGAACGCTGATCGTCTCGGTGAACGATAGCTTGCCCGTAGGGGCCGCCCCATGTGGCGGCCCGTGTGGCGGCCCGTCGAGGCGGCCACTTGGGGTCGCCCCTACGGCCGCCCCTACGGCCGCCCCTACCATTTGTCCTGTTTCCACCAGCCCTGCCGAGGACAACACTGTGTCGGCCGTGATTGTTGACCCATCGTCCAGTGCAACGCCCGTGGCGCGGCCGTTTTCGTGCAGGATTCTGGCTACGCCGGTTTTCAGGCGAAGCTCGCCTCCGGCTTTGCGGTAGCGGTCGATCAGCAGCTTCAGCACGTGGCGTACGCCCTGTTGCGGCCGCGCGAACCCTTCGAAGAAGATGCTTTTGAACATGACCACGAACTGGTCCCAGTCCATGTCGTGCTCGCGCGCGCTGCCGTAAAACATCAGCGGGCAGAAGATCATGTCTTCCAGCAGCGGGTCGGTGATGAAGCGGCGGACAACCGGCCTCGCGTCTTGTTGCGGCGCGTCGAGGTCAAGTTCATTGAATTCGCGCACGGCCCGTGTGAGCGCGTCGAAGCCGTCGATCTGGTTCGGGAAGGCGCGCGCGACTTCACTTCGCAGCAGTTCAAACTCGTTGCTGAACTTCAGCTTCACGCCCGGGAAGCTGACTGAGCTGAAGCCCTGCTGGTGCAGGTCCAGTTCGTCCCACCGGATTCGCAGCTGTTTCAAAAGGCGCGTCAACGGCAGGCCGCGCGCGCCTTTCACGGCGTAATTCGTCATCGCGTGCAGGCCAACGTCGAACTGGTGGCCCTTGAACTGGTAAAACGAATTCAGTCCGCCCCACACGTAATGGCGTTCAAGCACGACAACTTTCTTGTCGTACATCGCCAGGCGAATCCCGGCAGCCAGGCCGGACATTCCCGCACCGATGATGATGGCGTCGTAATGCATAGTCGTAGGGGCCGCCCCAAGTGGCGGCCCGTCCTATCGGCCCTTTTGGGCGGCCACGTGGGGCCGCCCCTACGCCAGGACTTTCCCGGCCATCTTGTCGCGCAGGTAGTTTACGCAGCTGTCGAGGCTTGCGAGTTCCATGTAGTCGGTGTCGGGAACATGCACGCCGTAGCGCTTGCGCAGTTCCATCACGATGTCGAGGAAGTCCATCGAATCGAGATCGAGCTGCTCGCGCAGGCGCACCGCCGGGTCGATGTTGCTGGTGTCTTCATCCGGGTTGATGTCGTTGATGATGGCGATGATAGCCTGCTTGATCTGGTCGTCGGTCATTGCTTCTTCCTTTGTTGTGCCCTCGCGGGCGTTGTTGTGAGTTTTTTGCTGGGCTTGGGGCCTGGGGCTTGGGGAACTGCGGCGCAATGACGCTTGCCTCCCAAATCCCTAAGCCCCAACCCCCAACCCCTATCCCTCGTACTTCTTCACGATCAGGGCTGAGTTGATCCCGAGCATGCCGAAGCTCATGTTCAGGATCGTGCTCACCCCGCTGGTCTGCTTTGGTTCATTCATCACCAGCCCGCGCACCGTGCACTGCGGGTCCAGCTCATCGATGTTGATCGTCGGGTGCACGATGCCGTCGTCGAAGCTGGGCAGGTTCCCGGCCAGTTCCAGCGCGCCGGCAGCCCCCATCGCGTGGCCGATGAAGCTTTTGGTGTTGTTCACGTGCACGCCCTCAAAGTCGCCGAACACAGCCTGTACGGCCTGGGCCTCCATTTCGTCGCCGCTGGGCGTGCTGGTGGCGTGCGTGTTCACGATGTCGATCTGACCGGGCTCGAGCCGCGCGTGTTTCAATGCCTTGCGGATGCATTCGCGCTGGCGCTCGCTGTTGGGCAGCACGTAGTCGGTCGCGTCACTGTTCACGGCCCAGCCCGCGATTTCGGCGTAAATCTTCGCCCCGCGCTTGAGCGCGTCTTCCAGCCGCTCAATCGTGTACAGGCAGCCGCCCTCAGCCACCACGATGCCGTTGCGGGCCTTGTCAAACGGGCGAGACGCCTTGGTCGGGTCCTCATGATGCGCCAGTGCACCCTGTTGCTTGAAGCCCGCGAAAATGCCGAACGTATGGATGCTTTCGCTGACCCCGCCGCCGAACGCGAGGTCCACTTCATGCAGTTGCAGCATCTGCGCGGCGTGAATCAGGCCCAGGTTGCCGGCCGCACAGGCAGCGCCGATGCAGTACGCCGGGCCCGTGATCCCGAGGCTGAGCGTAACTTCGCCGGCCGGGTTGTTGGCGACGGTGCGCGGGTTGTGGTGGTGCGTCCAGAAGTCGAGGTTGTAGTTCTGCTTGCTGACCTCGTAGATCTCGCTTTCGGTTTCGACGTTGCCGTGCTCGGTGGTGCCGATGTAGACGCCGACTCTTGACCGGTCAACACCGGCCCAGTCAATGCCCGAATCCTTCAGCGCCTCATGCGAGCAATACACCGTGATGCTGCCCGCGCGGGTGCCGCGGCGGATATCCTTTCGCTTCTGGTAGCGCGTGGCGTCGAAGTTGCACACGCCCGCCAGCGTCTTGCCGAAGTAGCGGATCTCATAGGGCTGCACGCCCGACTTGCCGGTCAGCAGCGCGTTGCGGTACTCGGCCAGGTTGTTGCCGTTGGGCGCCGTGAGGCCGACCCCCGTGATCACAATGCGCGATAGCTTAGACATGGGCGTCCTCCTTCACCCCGTTCTTGCGGCTCATGCGGGCGTTGCGGATCTTGCTGAGTTCGCCGGGGACCTTCATGCCGATGGCCGTCATGCGGCGGATTACGCGGGCAAGGCGCGATTCGTGGTCGTTGGGCACAGCGGAGCTGGCGGCCACAAAGAACTGGATTGTGCTTTCGGCAATTTCGCTGGTGGTGACGATGCTTTGCAGTGTGCGTACTCGCGGGTCGGCCTCGCCGTAGCGGTCTTTGGCGTACAGCAGGGCCGAGCGCGCGTTGTCTTTGAAGTTCTGGACGGCCAGTGCTTCGCGGCGGCGCAGTACCGTCGTCACGATGGTCATGGTGTCGCTGACGGCGCTGTGCATCTGGCAACGGTGTTCGCTGCTGAATTCGCTGGTGACGGCACCCCACTCTTTGAGTTCGTTGAGGCACTCGCTGACGCTGCCCGCGCTCATGTCAAGCTCGCGCGAGATTTCGGCGGCGCTGAGCGACTTGCCCGAAAGCGCAAGCAGCCCCCACACCCGCCCCAGCCGGCCTTTGAAGCCGATGGCGTTGAAGAACGTCTCGAACGTCAACAGGTGTTCCCGCAGGACATCATCCATGGCATTGCTCCGTTTCAGACCGTTGCTGCCTGTGGCCGCGCGTGTGTCTTGCGCGGTGCTCCGATTTCAAAGAACTCATCCAGAGCCGTGCTGCCCGTCCAATGCGGCTCGTAGCCGAGGTCGCGGCGCGCGGCATCCAGCTTGAACCAATGTGACGTGGCCAGGTTTTCGGCCACGAAGCGGGTCATCGGCGGCTCGGTGCGCACGCCGAAAAGCCGCCACAGGAACTCGAGAACCGCGCCGGCCTTGTAGGCTGTGCCCGCGCTGACACTGGCCTTCAGCGGCGCGATGCCGGCGCGCTTGAGCACTTCGTTCAGCCACGGCCACAGCGCGACTGTTTCGCTGTGGATGAAGTAAGCCTTGCCTGCCGCTTGCTCGATGCGGTCCAGTGCATTCAGGTGCGCTGCAGCGGCGTCGTTCACGTGGGTGATGTCCACGCGATTCGTGCCGTCCCCGACCTGCTTCAGCTTGCCCTTGCGCGCGCGGTCCAGCACGCGCGGCAGCAGGTGCGGGTCGCCCTTGCCCCAGATCAGGTGCGGCCGCAGGGCCACCGTGCGCAGGCCGCTGACACCGTTGGCGGCCAGCACCTCGCGCTCGGCCAGCGCCTTGGTGCGCGCGTAATCGGTGAGAAACGTGGCCGGGTAAGGCAGCGATTCGTCGCCGCCTTCGATGCCGCCTCGCGTGAACACGACGCTGGGTGTGCTGGTGTAGACCAGCGTGCGTATGCCGTGCTGATGGCAGGCCGCGATCACGTTGCGTGTGCCGGCCAGGTTGATGCCTTCGTACTCGTCGCGCGGGCCCCAGACGCCTGCCTTGGCGGCGACGTGGAACACGACTTCGTGGCCCGCAATGGCGGCGGCGATTGCGGCCGCATCGCGGATATCGGCGTTGAGCGTGCGAAGTGCGGCGTGTGGCGTTTCGTGCTCGGCGGCGCTGCGGCTGCATACGGTTACGTCGTGGCCGCGCTCGAGCAGAAGCTGCACGATCCGTGCCCCGAGGAAGCCCGCGCCGCCTGTCACTAGAATCTTCATGCCAGCCTCCTGGCCGCCCAGGCGCGCAGGGCGTCGCGGTCGATCTTGGCGTTGTGGCGTGGATCCACGGGCAGCGATTCGTGGAACAGGACGTGCTTCACTTGACGCGTCAAGTCATGGGCCTGCGCCATCTGCAGCAGCTCCGACTCAATGCGCTCCGACAGGTCTTTGCCCGGGGGCAGCCCGCCGTGCAGCTCGGCCACGATCACCGGCTGCTGGCGGCCGCGCTCGCCCAAGCCAACCAGCGCGCAGCGCGCTACGGCGTTGTGGTTGCAGAACACGCCTTCGGCCTGCTCGGGGTACATCGCGCCCGCTTCGGCCCACACGGTGTGCGCCACGCGGCCGCAGTACCACAGCCGACCCTGCGCATCGAGCCAGCCGGTGTCGCCCATGCGGTGCCACAGGCTGGCCCCGTCGCTGATTTTGGCGCGCGCCGTGGCGTCGGGGCGATGGAAGTATTCGCGCGTGGTGGGCGCGCTGCGGACGATCACTTCTCCCACTTCCCCCGCCGGCAATTCTTCGGCCTCAGCGATGTCGGCAATGGGCCCGTCCACGATGCGGATCACCTTCACGGCCACGCCCGCGACCGGCTTGCCCACGCACACGCCCTTGCCCGCCTGCGTTTCAAAGCGCGTCTCGGCCAGCACCTGTGAGGCCGCAATCGTGCTAAGCGGCAGGCTCTCGGTGGCACCGTAAGGCGTGTGGATGTCGCCGTCAGATGCGATGCGCGGCTTCAGCTGCGCCAGCGTCGCGTAGGGCACCGCAGCCCCGGCGATCAACACGCGGCGCAGGCTGGGCAGGGTTTCGTTGCGCTGCTCAAGGTACGGGCCGACCTTGCGCCAGATTGCCGGCGACGCAAACGCCATGGTCGCTTTGTTGTCGCGGATAGCGGCCACCACTTTGGCCGGATCAGCCTTGCCGGGCTTGCTGAAGTCGATCTCGGGCAGCACGATCGTGACGCCCATCGCCACGCTGAACAGCGCGAACAGCGCAAAACACGCCACGTCCACCTCGCCCGGCTTGATCCCGTAGGTGTCGCGGATCATTTCGGTCTGCGCCACAAAGATGCCGTGGTGGTACACGACGCCTTTGGGCGCGCCGGTCGCGCCGCTGGTGAACAGGATCGCCGCGGTGTCGCTTGCCAATGTCGGCGCGGCTTTCGAGCCACTCACTTCGCGCGCCGCAAGTTCTGCGTAGGTCGTGCCGCCCCAGAACCAGCGGCGGCCCACGGTCACGCGGTGCTTCACGGTGCGGAACGCTGTGCGGAAGCGCAAGCTCAGCGCGTGCGCCAGCGGGATGCCCACCAGCGCCTCGGCCTTCGATTCGGCGATGCACTTGAGCAGCGAATCCTTGCCCATGCCCGGGTCCACAACCACCGGCACGGCCCCGACACGGAACAGTGCAAACACCAGCTCCACAAACTCAATGCCCGGCTTCACCGCCAGAATCGTGCGCATGCCGCGCGAGATGCCCGCCTGCGTCAGCCCAAACGCAATGTTCTCAATCCGCTGGCCGACCTCGGCAAACGTGGCCGTGCGGCCGCTCCATTGCTCAATAACGGCGACAGCATCCGGCCGCAAACGCCGCTGCTCATCCATGAAAGCAGCCACATTCGCACGAGGAGCCTCGGCATGAACACTGGCAGGACGCAGATGTGCTTCACTCACTGTCACTTGTTTAGCTCGCGCAGAGACGCAGAGACGCTGAGAACTATTCCGGCAGCTCGTTCACAACTCGCACGATCCCGTCCTTCATGAGTGCAGCCCCAACTTCAAGCCCGACAACTTCAGGTAGGTGTGAAGTTGCCTGACATGAACTTTGGCGTGCTGCTCTACCGCCTTCACTTCGACAATCAGCTTGCCCTCGACGATCAGGTCAGCACGAAAACCCAACCCCAGGTCAACTCCCTCGTAAACCACGGGAATCTCAACTTCCCGGGCAATCTTGAGGCCGCGGGCCGTCAACTCAACAACCAGGGCCGCGACGTAAACACTCTCAAGCAGACCGGGTCCAAGCCGCGAATGAACTTTCACGGCAGCATCCACCACGGTCCCGGACAGTTCGTTCAGCTTCATCCGGAGGCCCTCTCTGCGTCTCCGCGTCTCTGCGTGAGATCAGGCAGTTGACCCAGGAAGCCCTCCATGGCGGCGATGATTTCGGTGCGGGCGTCTTCGACTACGAAGTGGCCCGCTTGCTCGTAGTACTCCGTGCGCGCTTGCGGGAAGCGGCGCTGCCAGTCGGCCAGGAACTCGTCGGTGAATACGTAGTCGTGTTTGCCCCAGCACAGCAACATCGGGTGCTGCTTGAACTGGGCGAGTCCGGCCTCAACTTGCACCAGCGTGTCGTAACTCTCGTGGCCGGCATCCATGGGGATGTCCTGCACGAAGCGCAGGTTGGCGATGCGGTCCTCCCAGTTGCCGTAGGGTGCGAGGTATCCGGCCTTGGCCTCGGCCGTCAGCGGTTTCTTGGCGCAGGTGGCAAGCGCCCCGCGCACAAACGCGTTGAAGCCGCGAATCGCCAGCGCGCCGAAGCCCGGTATCCGGCACAGGCCGATGCTGGCCGGCATGCGGTTGCTGCGGAATGCGGCCGTGTTGCACACCACAAACCCGCGCACGCGATCGGCAATCTGGGCCGCGAGGCCCATGCCAATAGCGCCGCCCCAGTCGTGAACGACCAGCACAACGTCGCGCAGGTCAAGCGAGTGCACCAGCGAACGCGCGTTCGCGATGTGCTGCGCCAGCGTGTACGGGTAATGCTGCGGCTTGTCGGAGAGCCCGCAACCCATGTGGTCCACGGCCACGCAGCGATGCGAGCCCCGGAAATGCTGAATCAGATGCCGCCAGTAGAAAGACCAAGTCGGGTTGCCATGCAGGAACAAGAGTGCTGGGGCGGAATGTGGTGCGGGCGACCCGCCCGCAGCCGCTGCTGCCGCAGTCTCCCCACCCTCATCCACGTAATGCAGCCGAGCCTCGCCCAAATCGAGGTAATGATCCGCAAACGGGTATTCGCGCTCCCAGATGCCCGTGAACGGCCGCGCGGCCAGAGTGTCGTTTACCATGACACCCCCAGGTTCAGGCACACCAGCCCGCTGCCTATGCCCAGCAGCGCGAGGTTGTCGCCCTTGTTTACGCGGCCTTGCTCAAGCCCCAGGCTGAGGCTGATCGGAAGGCTGACGCTGCCGATGTTCCCCAGCGTTTCGACCGTCGGGAAGTCTTTGGCCTGGTCCAGCTCAAGCTTCTCGAACAGCAGCTTGCGGTGCATCACGCCCACCTGGTGCGTGAACACGCGCTGCACAGAATCGTTGGTCCAGCCCAGCTCAGTGCGGGTGTCGGCCCATACACGCTGCGCCAGCGCTACGCCCGCGTGCATCAGCGCCTCGCTGTCGGTCTGCATCAGCGGCCCAAGGTCGGCCCCGGGAACGCCCTGCTGCATGCCGCCCTGGCAAAGGTGATTCGCGCTGCTGTCAGTCAGCATCACACCGCCGAGCAGCCGGTGCTCACCTTCGCGCGTCAAGATCAACGCGGCCGCACCGCTGCCGATGGTGAGGCTGGCGAAGCTGAGCTTGCTGTTGCGCCGATCAATGCCGGTGTCTTCGTTCAGGCGCTTGATTGTGGCCTCAACGAGCGGGCCGCCGTCTTCACCGGCGACGACCAGCGCCGCGTTGATCTGCCCAAGTTGCAGCGCATTGGCGGCCACAAGCATCGCGTTGGCGAAGCCCAGGCAGGCGTTGCTGAGGTCAAAGCAGGCACAGGATGCCGGCAGCTTCAGGCCGGCGTGCACCACGCTGGCTGTGGCCGGCTCCATGAAGTCGCGGCACACGCTGCTGAACACAAGCAGGCCAATCTGCTCGCGCGGGATCGCACTGGCAGCCAGGCAGCGCTCGGCGGCCTGAATCGCAACGGTGCTGGGGCGCGTGCCCGGCGCAAAGTGCCGCCGCTGGGCAATGCCGGTCATAAGCTCAATGCGGCCGGGATGAAACCCCAAACGGGCATAGGCCGGCGCCAGGCGTTCTTCAAGTTCCAACGAAGAAACCACACGTTCCGGCAGAACGTGGGCCAAGGACTCAAGGAAGACAGCGGAATAGCGCACCAGAAGCTCCAGGGGCGCCAAAGATGCGAGGAAAGGAAGCCGAACACAAGCGATTCATTCGGATTTTTCAGGAAATCCTGAAACGGTTGAACGTGGTGAAAGACACGAAACGCGGCTCTTACCCGATTCGTGGGGTTGGCACCTTGGCTGGACTCGGGGCTGGCGACTGAACGTACATGCGGTGTACGTAGTTCTCGCAAGCGTTACACTGCGCCAAACGTGTGGGGAGCAGTGAAATGACCGCAAGCACTTACGATGTGGCAGTGGTTGGGGGTGGCCCCGGTGGGGCAACTGTCGGTGCGCTTCTGAAGAAGTACGCACCGAACCTGTCGGTCGCGATTATTGAGCGGGAAAACTTCCCACGTGAGCACGTTGGCGAGAGTCAGCTTCCGCCGATCGGCCGGATACTGCACGAAATGGGCGCGTGGGACAAAGTCGAAGCTGCCAACTTCGTGATCAAACTTGGGGCGACATACACCTGGGGCAAGACCCGCGATCCTTGGGTCTTCGGCTTTATCCCGGACGAGGAAGTTCGAGACGACCCGCGACCTGCCCCTTTTGAAGGTTGGCGGCAACGCGTCGCGCTGCAAGTGGATCGTGCCATCTACGACGACATACTGTTGAAGCACGCGGCGTCCATGGGCTGCGAAGTGCTGCAGCCTAAGGCGGTAAAGACGGTAGTTCACGAGGGCGACGAGATTCGTTGCTTGCAACTCTCAGATGGCACAGAGCTGAAGGCCAGATACTACGTCGATGCCAGCGGTAATGCTGCCGTCATCCGTCGGGCGCTCGGCGTTCAAATCGAAACACCCACGCTGCTGCAGAATGTCGCATTCTGGGACTACTGGAGCAAACCGGGCATGAACCAGTCCTTGCTGACAAGTAAGGCCATTCGTGTCCAGATCCGGAGCTTGCCTTATGGCTGGATCTGGTACATCGCACTGGATGACAACCGGACTAGCGTAGGCGTGGTTTGTCCAGGAACGTACTTCAAGGCCTCAGGCCTGACACCCGAAAAGCTTTACGCAGACTCCCTTGCACAGGAGGCTTCGATCGCGAAGCTCCTGGAGGGTGCCGAGCGAGACAACGAAGTACGCAGAACCACCGACTGGTCGTACGTTGCTGAGCGTGGTCATGGCAAGAACTGGTTCTTGACCGGTGAGGCGCTCGGGTTTGCCGATCCGATCCTGGCAGCCGGTCTGACGCTGACCCATTCCAGCGCACGACATTGCGCCTATGTCATCCTGGAGTTGGAGCGCAAGGAACATGATCGAAACTGGCTGCTTCAGCAATACGACGCGATCCAACTTAAGCGGGTCCGCCAGCACATCAAGTTCGCAGAATACTGGTACTCCGCCAACGGTTGCTTTACGGACCTGCAAGAGCACTGCTCGGCGATTGCGCAGCAGTCGGGACTGAAGCTTTCACCGGATGCGGCTTTTCGTTGGCTCAGCAATGGGGGCATCGACGACGACTTTGGCACGAGTGCCATTGGCGGGCTGAGCGTGTCCGGCATCCGCGGCATCCAATGGCGACTTGGTCACGAAAGCGACGCTCCGATCACCAACAACGTCCACGGCAAGACACACTTCAAACTGCGGCTTGAAGGCGCCACCAAGATCCAGTTACCCGTTTTGGGTGACGGCAAAGTGCACAAGATCGATGCCTACGTTCGTGATGGAGAAACGCTGCCGCTCGCCGGAGGCTACAAGATCGCACACGACGTTCTGCAGACCGCCGTTCAGGCCTCAGAACTGATGGAAGGGCTGAAGCGCTACATGTCGCAATTTCCCAAGGATTCCCACCAACAGCTGTTCGATGTCACAATCCAGTGCCTTGAGTTGATGGTGGTGAATGGGTGGGTAAAGACTTCGCAGAAGCCTGGAAAGCCAGCGCTGGCGGTGAGCTCGCCCAAAGAGGGCAGGATCATCTACTCTGCAAAATAATGTTTGCCCTGCAAAGTGTCGCGTCGTGCCCCTGAGCGTTCAACCTCATTCAGGGGACCTGGTCGCGGCATCTGCACTGGGACAGTGCGCATGAACTGTGCTCGACCTCAAAGGAGGCCTGAGGCTCTGCGATGCCAAGGATGTCGGCCCATGCTGCCGCGGCGGCCTGAGCATTTCTATGGTCAGCAACAGGTGTGCGGCAGTCTCTCCTTGCTGAACACCGCGTCATTTCCAGAATTAAGCTTGAAGTGGGCCTGAAAGATGACAGATTGCCTAACGTACCGCAATTTTCGGACGTCGTGGGGCGTCTTAAAGCACACATCGTGTGCCGCCCCTGTAGGGTTCCGAAAGCCTTTGACTTTGTTTGCGACCCGACGGTCGCGTATTCCTGTGGGGAGTCCAAATGTTTCGAAACAAGTCTTTGCATGCATTGCTCGCGACGATGGCTATGACTGCCATTGTCTCGACCGCGCTTAGCGCACAGACGTTCACAAGCAATCCGAACCTTGCAATTCCAGACAGTCCAAATCCCGGTGTGTCCGACAGTATCAACGTTACCGGCGTAACCGGTGCGATTACGTCGTTGCGCGTTGACCTGCGCATCAACCACACTTGGGACTCGGACCTTGATATTTGGCTGATCCCCCCGGGCGTCACCTGGGCCGGTCCGTACCGAAACGGAACGCCACCCGCAGGAGTCATCGATCTCTGCACGGACAACGGCGGGAACGGCGACAACTTTGGAACGGGTGCTACCGCCCCGTTCACTTACGCCAGATTTTCATCTGCAACAGATCCTGTGTTACCGGGAACGCTTCTGGCTACATCTGGTACCGCACCCTTCACCGCTGGGGTTTACATCCCGGAAGGATCCGCTGCATTCAACGCTCTGTACAATTCTATTTCGCCTAACGGCACTTGGACCCTCGCCATCGGTGACGATGCCGCAGGCGACACCGGAACGGTGCTGTCGTGGCAGCTGGATATCGTAGGCGGCGGCGCAGGCACACCCGAAATTGCGGTCTCACGCGGGGCAACCCCTGTTGTTGACGGGGGAACCGACAACGCGGGCTCCTTGGTGACAAGCCAAGCCACACAGCTTACGTATACCATCAGCAATAGCGGCCTGCAGAACCTCACTCTCACCACGCCGGTCGCGGCGCCGGGCGCAGCGTCAAACTGCACGGCGACAATCTTCACCCAGCCGACCACGCCCGTTGCAACAGGCAACACCACCACGCTGGTGGTTGAGGTTACGGCATCCGCAAGCCCGTGGAGCTTCACACTTTCGATTGACAACAACGACGCAAACGAGAACCCGTTCAACTTCACGGTCTCCGGAGATGCTACATCGCCTTCACTCGCCATCGCGGACAACAGTCCTGCCGCAGCAACGATCTACCAGTTTGCGACGGACGTGGTCGTCAACAGGTTCACGGCCACATCAGCTGCCGGAACGCAGACCATTTCCGACGTCGCGGTGGCCAAGACTGGCACACTTGCCGACGCACAGATCACTGCCGTGAAGCTGTGGTTGGACACCAACGCTAATGGCACGCTTGAGCCGGGCACGGACACGCAGCTTGGCACCACGCAGACCTTTGCAGCCGCTGCTGCCACATTCTCTGGCCTTAGTTCTGCAGTGACGAATCCGACTGTAGGACGGTTCCTCATCACGTTCGCTTTGACAGCAGCCCCGACAGCTGGCGAGACGTTTGGATGTGACGTAACGTCCGTTACTTCAGCCCCCGGTCCGGTCTCGGGCACGCCGACCACTGGCACGGTTCACACAGTGGGCGGGTACTTTAGCGCACTGCCGTTCCTTGACGACTATGAGCCTGCTACCACAATCTTTAACCGCTCGACTCAGATTTCCGGCACGTTCCCGTCCGGCGGAACCCCTCCAACCACGGTGACTTATGCCATCCAGTCGCAAATTCAGTTCGGCGCCGTTGCTGCCTCCGGCGTGACGCCAACCAGTGGTACGAATCAGGCCGGTATTGACTTCCCAGGTGGACAGTCGGCGGGCGCGATTGACTACGCTTTCGACCTCTCGGCCTACAACGCAAACACGGATACGCTGATTCTGGACTTCAACTGGGCCGAAACCGGCGACGAATCCACGCCCCAGGACGGCGTGTACATGAGCCTCGATGGTGGAGCAACCTGGGCGCTGCAGCTGTTCCAACTGTGGGGCGGCACGGCCGTTCACCAGAACATTGTCGTGAACGTTTCTGCAGCTCTGGTTACGGCGACGCTCAATTACACCAACCAGGTCGTCATCCGTTTCCAGGCCGATGACAACTTCGCCTTTAACACAGACGGCCACGTGTTTGACGACATCCAGCTCTATGAGCTCGCCGAAATGGAAGTCCTGCGCGGTGCCACACCTGTGGCCGATGGCGGTACCGACACAGGAGTAACCATCCTGTCCACCGGCAGCAACCTCACCTACACCATCCAGAACGTCGGCGGCAGGGATCTCAACCTCACTGGTGGCACACTCGTTGTAGTGACTGCGGGTACTAACGTAACTACCGTTACGGTCACCACCGACCCGACCACGCCGGTGGCGGGCGGCGGCAACACCACCTTTGTCATCAACGTGGTCCCGACCACCGCTTCCGCGGGTGGCGATGCCTATGACTTCACCGTCAGCATCGACAACAACGACAGTGACGAAAACCCGTACAACTTCACCGTCAGCGGAGTAGCTATCAGCAACCTGCCGCCGGTCGTGACTGTGGGCGCGGGCAACTGGGTGGACGCCGGTGGCGGCTTGTTCACGCTGACCCTCAACCCGGGCGCTGCCATCAACGACACCCTGACTGTCACTGACCCGACCCCGGACAACATGACGGTCGATGTGGTCGTGACTCCGGCCTTTGCCGGCCTGACCAGCCAGCCCGTCGACATCGTCACTGCGACGGCCGGTCCTCTCAGCCTCACCTGGGTCGGCACCGCCGCGGGCAGCAACACACCAGGTAGCTTCGATTGGGACATCGACATCAACGACGGTATCACTACCGTCAGCATCACCGCCCGCATCATCATCAACGACGTGGCCCCGCAGCATGTGGCCGCCACGGGCGTCAGCGGCGACGGCAGTGTTGGTACGCCGTACCTGGCCAACTATGCCCAGAATGACGCAGCCACGGTTACGACCAACCTGGCCAACGTCACCGACGGCAACACCGGCCAGACCCTGAACCTGACCAACGTCGCGCAGTCCAGCGGCCCCACCACCGGCAGCGGCTTCACCTTCTCGCTGGTGGGCGGCGTGCTATCAGTGGCTCCTTCGGCCACGCTCAACGCCAACGACGTCGGCACCCAGGTGTTCAGCATGGACATTGACGACGGTACCAACACCGTCACCGTCAATGTCAGCATCACGGTGCTGGGCAACTCCGGCGCGATCACGTTCACCACGACCAGCCCGCTCGCGGGCGGCACCGTCGGTGACGCATACGGCCCGGTCACCATCGTTGTGGCCGGCGCGACCGGCGCCACCACGTTCAGCATCCTGACTGGCAGCCTGCCTGCCGGTTTGACGATGAGCACGGCCGGCGTCATCAGTGGCACGCCGACGACGGTGGGCACCAGCAACTTCACCATCCGGGTCATCGACAGCCTGAATGACTCGGCCACGCAGGCCTACGCGATCACCATTACCAGTGGTGGCGGTGGTGGTGGCGGAGGCGGCGGTAGTGACGACGACGGTGGTTGCTCGGCCTCAGGTGGCAGCAGCAGCCAGTGGCTGGCGCTGTTGGGCCTGGTCGGCATAGCGGCCATGATCCTGCGCGTTCGTCGCAGCCGTGCCTAAGCAGCAACGCAACACGCATCAAACACCGGGGAGGCCACTTGGCCTCCCCGGTTTGCTTGCTTGTGGATCACATGGAGCAGCCCCCGGAACAAGTTGACGGTCTACGGTCGACCGTTCGAAACGCCCCGACAACACGCGCGTTTGATTGTGCGTGTTGGACTCTTGGCGCGTTTTGCGTATGATTGACCCATTGCTCATGTGCTTTGGCGGGACTGGCGCGTTGTGGGGACGCGTTTTGCCTGCCCACCCAGGGGAGAACGCTATGCGCTTCACATTGATCGCGGTACTTGCCATTGCATTCGCTGGCCTGCTGCACGCGCAGCCTGAAATCGACGTGCAGCGCAACGCTGTCAGCATCGCCGATGGCGGCAGCATCAACATCGGCAACAAGACCGGCAAGGGTGTCCAGAACCTTACGTTCACGATCCTGAACACCGGCACAACCGACTTGACCCTGACCGGCCCGACACCCGTCGTGTGCACCAGCCCCAAGCAGCTTGATTACGTGCTGACGCAGCCCGCCGGCCTGGTTGTGCCCGCCGCAGGCAGCATCACCTTCCAGCTTGATATCGACCCCAACGGCGACGGCAAGTACAGCGTCGTGGTCACCATCAACAACGACGACACCGACGAGGCCGTGTACAACTTCACCGTCCGCGGCGACACCGGCACCAAGAAGGAAGAAGAAGACGATTGCTCCACCCACGACGGCGGCAAGCCCGGCATGATGGCCCTGCTGGGCCTGTTCAGCGTGCTGGCGCTGGCGGCACGTCTGCGCCGCGGCGCGGCCTAGTATGGCGCCTGACCATCGAACCTGACTCACGAACGGGGAGGCTGCGTGCCTCCCCGCTTTCATTTGGCGCCGCGGCCTCAATAATCAGCACATGGCGGATCACCCGCAAATCACGGACCCTGAGTACTCCACGACCGTGGCCTGCTGGTACGACGGCGGCCTGCATTTCTTTCAGCGCGTGCCCGGCGACGTTGAGGGCATCAACTTCTTCAATGTGTATCACCTCGCCTACGGGATCATCTTTGCCCTGGCGCTGTGGCTGTGTCATCGCTGGTGGCGGCAGGGCAGCTTTCGCGTGCGCAAGCGGCTGGTGCTCGACAGCATCCTGGTGGCGATTGCGGCCATCGTGATTGGCGGGCGGCTGGGCGAGGCGATCTTTTACCAGCCCGAATACTTCTTCTCGCAGCCCACGCGCCTTTTGACGAACGCCAGCGGGTTCACGATCCACGGCATGATCATCGGCGTGATCCTGGCGTTCTGGGCCTGGGGGCGCTGGATCAAGCGGCCGATGTTTCACCTGCTGGACCAGGCCTGCATGTTCGTGGCGATCGGCACGCCGCTGGGGCGCATCGCCAACTTCATGGGTGGCGACCTGTGGGGCCGCG
Organism: uncultured bacterium; assembly: GCA_938014885.1. Taxonomy (GTDB): domain Bacteria; phylum Planctomycetota; class UBA8742; order UBA2392; family UBA2392; genus CALLQI01. The sequence goes on along the minus strand of CALLQI010000024.1, from coordinate 21,437 downwards.
AAACCGGCGGCGATTGGGGCGTGCGCTTTCTGATGCGCGGGCCGCTGTTCCGGCGCGTGTACGCCGACGACGCGGGCCAGACCTACGTGCTGGTGCGCGAAACACCGGAGCAAAGCCTGCTGGAATCACTGAACCCGTTTGCTGAGCCGCCCGATTCGCGCCTGTGGCTGGAACCTTGGACGCCCGACCAGGGCTACCAGGTCCTCGACAGCAAGGTTCCCGATCTGTACCCGATGGGCGACCCCGAAGGTGCCATGCGCATCGTGCACACTGTCGTCACCACGCCGCGCCATCCCAGCCAGCTGTACCAGGCGCTGGCGGAGGGCGTCGTGCTGGCGATTTTCCTGTTCGTGATGCGCGGCCGCACGAAGCATGTGGGCGAACTTTCGGCGTGGTTCCTGATCGGGTACGGCATTTTGCGCACGTGCACTGAAGTCTTCCGGCAGCCTGAGCCCGGGCTGGGTTATCTGCTGGGCCTCACGCGCGGGCAGGCGCTGAGCCTTGCGATGGTCGTCGGCGGCGCGGTGCTGCTGCATCTCAGCCGCAAGCGGAAGCTGCGCATCGACAGCCTCAGCACCGACGCGCCGGGTTTGACGCCGCAGGTGCAGGCCGACGCGTCGGCCACGCCGCCGGCTGCCGAAGAGAACGCGAAAACTTCCTGATTGCGCGCAGGGCCCCGAACTTCTGCAATAGAGCGCGATGCTGCCGATGCTGAACATACCCCCAATCGCGTCGGTCCCCACACAGCGCCTGCTGGTGCTGGTGCTGCCGATCTTCGTGATCCTGGTGGCGGGCACGGTCTACGCGCTGCTGCCCGATGACACTCCCCCACCACCGCAGCCGAACACGGGCCTGCTGCCTGATCCCGATCCGCTGCCGCCGCCAAAGCCCGGACCCGGGCCGCTTGAGCCGCTGGTCACGGAGCCAAAGGGCAAGCGCCGCGCCGGCGCACCGGCCAGCCTGGTTGAGGCCGACGCAATCCTGCGCGAAGTGAACGAGAAACTTTCGTCCGTGCGCGCGCGCCTTGAGCTGAAGTTCAAGGTGAATGAGTACCTGCACGACCCGGCCTGGACACTCGAAGGCGTGATGCGCCGCCTGAGCACCATGGACGGCACACACTTTCGCGCCGCCGATTACTCGCTGACATTCCCTGACCCCGCTGCCCCCGTGGCGCACATCAGCTGCAATACCCGGCAGGGTGCCGCATTGCCGGACGGGCCGATCGTGATGGTGCTGAACCTGAAAACCGGCAAGAGCGAACTGAAGGGCGATCTGCTTGCACGCGATGACTACGACCGTGTCTACCTGTCCGACAACGTGGCCAGCGTGGCCGCGAACGAGATTCTGGGCCGGTTCGCGACCGACTTCCTGAAGCGCACCGGCGGAAGCGTTGAGCATTCGCCCCGCTACCGCCGCTGGCGCGATGAAGAGGTGCTGGCGCGATTCAACATCAGCGCAAAGATGCTCAGCGAAGATCCGCCCGTGGTGGAGTACGCGTGCCGCACCGTTGCCGAAAGCGAACTGGCTGAGCCCATGATCCTTCGCTTCGACTACGGCACATGGCAAATGCAACGCAGCGAGTGCAGTTGCACCGCGTGGCAGCCCGCCATCCCGGACCGTGCCGAGTTCTGCGACCAGCTGCGCTGGCGCATCGCTTCCATCGCCGAGCATGCGGCTTCAGCGCTGCGGGCCGGGGCGCAGGTCACGGAAAGGACGATCGGCCAGACCGGCGTCAGCCCCTGGAGTGTGCAGGGCGATGGCTTTCTGCCCACGGACTTCCGTATCAGCGCTGCCGGCACGACCGTGCGCGTGACACTGGCCAGCAGCCTGGGGCGGCCCCTGCCCTATGCCGCCATCGTGTACACCTACGACACCGCCACCGACACCGGCAAGTTCGCCGATTAACAATTTCGGCAATCACTGATTTTGTGGCACCATGTGGCCCGCTGGTTCGTACCAGAAGCAGACCCGATCTGGGTGCGGGGGTCCGATGTCGGCTACGAAGTTCAATGGCATAAACCTGATCCTGTTGCTCATCACCGTGGCCGCCATCGGCGTCTCGGTGTGGAGCTTTGCCACGCGCCCCAAGACAACAGCGCCCGCAATCCAGGCCACTGCACTAACAGACGACGGCGGCGATCTTGCCCCGGCAGACTCGGGACCGCTGGATACCCCGCGCGATCAGCCTGCCCGCCCTCGGCCCAAGCCGGCTCCTGTACAACCCGATGTCACGCCGGAAAAGCCGCCCACGCCCGAAACCACCGTCGCCAAGGCCAGCCCCTTTGACCACGGCGACGCAGTCATCGAAGGCGTCGTGCAGGATGCCGCAGGCAAACCAGTCAGTGCCGCCACCGTGAAGGCCCGCCGCAGCGACATGCGCCTGTCACCACCTGAGATGCGCGGCAATGACCTCGACGGCTATCGCCAGCGCATGGCACGCTTCTTGGCTGAGGCCGACCGCGAGACCCGCAGCACGACCACCGATGGCAGCGGGGCGTTTCGCTTCACAGGCCTGGATGCCGCGCGCGCCTACGACCTGGTTGCCACCCACGAGGCCGGCAATGCGACACTCGAGAGTGTGGCCGCGGGCGACAAAGCCGTGCTGGTACTGGCCGCCACCGTAATGCTGCGCGGCCGCGTGCAAACCGAAGACGGCACGCCGATCAAACTGTTCAACGTAAGGGCCTGGCGGCAGAACTGGCAGTGGGAGCCTACCACGCAGGACTTCCGCGACGACGAAGGCCGCTTTGAACTGCCCGCAGCGCCCGGCGCGATGCAGGTGCAGGTTACGGCCGACGGCTTCAGCCAGGCGCAGCCGCTGGATGTCATGGTCGGGCCCGATGCCGAAGAAGTCGTGATCACACTTTCACCCGCCTGCGTACTTTCCGGCGTGGTCACCGACAACGGCGGCAAGCCCGTGCAGGGTGTGCGCCTGTATCACGGTGAAGGTGAACGCGGCCGGCGCAACTGGAACGGCGGTCGCGAGAACACCGTCACCACCGACAGCAAAGGTCGCTATCGCTTTCCGGCGCTGCCGGCCGGCGAGCAGTCGATCACGGCCTCGCTGGGCGAGCGTACGGCCACCAACAAGGTCACGCTGCAACTGGGCGAAAACAGTGCTGACTTCACACTGGACGTGGGCTGCGTGGTGCGCATCCGCGCCACCGGGCCCGACGGCCAGCCCGTGGAGCTTGAGCAAGTCTGGTTCCAGACCGGCAACGACTGGCCGCAATCGGAACGCCTGCCCAAGCGCGAACCCGGCCTGGTCGAGTACGCGGGCCTGAACCCGGGCGATTATGTGCTCACCTGCACGGCCTCAGCCCTGCCGGCAATCCGCAAGGAAATCAAGCTCGTGGCTGGCGACAACGACGTGACGCTCGCGTTTGCCGCGGGCGCCACGCTGATCGGCACGCTCACCAACAGCAGCGGCAAAGCCGTCACCGGCGTGAGTGTAAGGCTGCGCAAAGATGACGAGGACCGCTGGGGCGGCTGGGGCACCGGCAAGTGGGCGCAGGTTCGCAGCGACGGCAGCTATCGGCTGGGGCCGGTTGACCCGGGCAGCTACAACTTCGAGGTGTACGCCAGCGGCAACTGGGAGCCGATCCACACCACCGTCTTCTTGGTCGCTGTCGGCGAGAACACGCAAAACCTTACCGTCAGTACCGGCGCCACGGCCGTCGTCACGGTTACCGACGAAAGCGGCAACCCTGTCGCCGGCGCCGAAGTGCAGCTCAGCGGCACGCGCAACTACAACGGCCGCACGGGCAGCAACGGCATCGCGCAGATTCCTTTCGTGACCGAGGGCGCGTACACGCTGCAGGTTTCGGGCAACGGGGTGGCCTCGGCGGCGACATTCGTGAACCTGTCGGGCGGCGAAAACCAGCTCCAGGCGCGGGTGCAAAAGCCCAATTGCGCGCGCATCACACAGGTCTTCCCGGACAGCCAGGCCGCCCGCGCCGGTCTGCAGGTCGGCGACCTGATCATTGAGTACAACGGCACGCAGATCACGACCTGGCGGCAGTTCGGCCAGGTGCGCCGCAACGCCCGCGAGGGCACGGATGTAACCATCATGGTTGAACGCGGCGGTGTCGCCTTGACGTTCACGCTCAAGGCGGGCACCGTTGGCATTGACGGGACCGACGGCGTTCGGTAGCCCGCAACCAACGGGGCAACCGTGAACGAACCGGACTGGGACAAGAAAAAACAGCACTACCAAAGCAGCCAGGTCGTCGCCGATTACGACGCCAAACGCTTCAAGGGCGGCGTCAGCGGGCCGAAGTCCGAGCGCAAATGGCAGATGATCCGCCGCGCCACCGACGGCCTTGAAGGCATTCGCACCGTGCTGGACGTACCCTGCGGCACCGGGCGCTTCACGCAACGCATCCTGGACCATGGCTGGACGCTGATCAACGGCGACATCTCGCAGCCCATGCTGCTTGCCGCACGCAACTACGCGGCCGGGCATGCCAACTTCGCCGGCAGCGCGCGCATGAACGGCGAGCACCTGCCCTTTGCCGACAAATCGCTGGACCTGGTGATCTGCATTCGCTTTCTGATGCACGTGCCGCGCGACGTGCGCATCCGCATTTACCGCGAGTTCGCGCGGGTCACGCGCCGCCACGTGGTGATCGACGTGCGCCACAAGTACTGCATCAACCTGTGGTGGAAGAAGTTCCGCAAGGCGCTGGGCATGAAGGTGAAACTGCCCGAGCACCGCTACAGCATGGCAGAGCTAGAGCAGGACCTGAAAGAGGGCAACCTGAGGCCGCTGCGCCGGGTGTTCAACTGGCGGCCTTTCAGCGAGAAGCTGGTCCTGCTGTGCGAACGCATCGAGTAGGCAAGGAACAGCAACAGCGTTCTCGCGCGGAGGCGCAGAGACGCGGAGAACGGCAACGGCGTTGGGACCACTAAGCGCCACTAAGAACCACGAAGAACGGCAACTGCGTTCTTCGCGACAGAGCCCCAGCCGAAAGGCCGGGGCTCTGCTGGTATCCGTGTTTATCCGTGTGAATCCGTGGTTAACCCGCCGTTGCCGTTCTCCGCGTCTCTGAGTCTCTGCGCGAGATTGCAGTTACTCGCTAGCTTACTTCTTCGGCGCGGATGAAGTTGTCGCGTTCGCCGCGGCCGGTCAGCGGGTAGTCTTTGCGCAGCGGGAAGTGCTCGTAGTAATCGGGCAGCAGCACGCGGCGCAGGTCCGGGTGGCCCGTGAACTCGATGCCGAACATGTCGTACACTTCGCGTTCAATCCACGCGCAGCCCAGATACACCTTGGCCGTCGTGGGCACGCGCGGGTTTTCTTCGGGCACGTCCACTTCAATGCGCACGCGCTTGCGGTTGGGAATGCTGTACACGATGTAGATCATCGTGAAGCGGCGCGCCGGGTCAAAGTCAATCCTGCGCATGTTGTCCACGGCGGTGATGTCCGTGATCATGTTGAAGTTCAGCTCACGGTCATCCTTGAGTGTCTGCAGCACGGCCACAATGTTTTCGCGCGTGGCGCGCAGCACCGTCTGCTTGGACACCGTTGACACGTCAAGAATAAGCCCCGCCAGCTTGCGGCGCAGCAGGTCGTGATCGAGCTGGTTTTCTTCCAGTACCCGCGGCTCGGGGCTGTGGGCGCTGTGGGTCGGCGGCAGCTTGGGCTTGGTGTCGCTCATGGGCTAAAACTAGTCCTGGTTGGCCAGTGCGGCCGGGCGTGTAAATTCGTGGCGCTGGGCCTGGCCGTCGATGATCTGCTGGATCTTCAAAACCGCATCTACAAGGCTTTCGGGGCGCGGCGGGCAGCCCGGCACGTACACGTCCACCGGGATGAACTGGTCCACACCCTGGATCTGCGGGTAGGTGTTGAACACCCCGCCCGTGCTGGCGCAGGCACCCATGCTGATCACCCACTTCGGCTCTGCCATCTGCTGGTACAGCTGGCTCAGCACCGGCATCATCTTCAGGGTCACGCGGCCGGCGACGATCATTACGTCGCTCTGGCGCGGGGAAAAGCGCACTACTTCAGCGCCGAATCGTGATAAGTCGTAGCGGCTGCTGGCCGTGGCCATGAACTCAATGGCGCAACACGCCGTGCCGAAGGGGTACGGCCACAGGCTGTTCTTGCGCGCCCAGCCGATCAGCTTGTTCACCTGGGTGGTGATCACGCCGTCACCGGCCAGGGAAGGAATCATCTGCTCAAGACCCATCGGAACTCCCGTGCCCCTTCTACGTCAGCCACATCAGCGGCTGCGTCAGCGGCCAATTCAGGCCGCGTGCTTTTCGTGGCCGTGCGGATGTTCAACCTTCGGCTCAGCGGCCAGCGACATCTGCCGTGCGGCCGTCTCCGGGCTCATGCCCAGTGGCACGTTCCAGTCCAGCACGCCTTTGCGCCAGGCGTACAGCAGGCCCATGCCCAGCACCGCCAGGAAGACCGCCACTTCGCCCAGGTACTCAAAGCCTTTGCCCGAACGCACGTCATCAACAAACGTGACCGCGTAAGGAGCCAGCAGCACCACTTCAATGTCGAACAGCACAAACAGCATCGAGATTACGAAGAAGCGCACGTTGAATTCGGCGCGGGTCTCACCGATCTGCGGCACGCCGCATTCGATCGGTTCTTCCTTCATCACGCCCTTCTTGCGGGCACCCAGCAGCGCAGACGCGCCAAGCCCGCCGGCCGCAACCGACATGATCAGGACGAAGTAGACAGCCAGGCTGAACAGGTCCAAGGCATTTCTCCGGCCCAAAGGTTTACCTGACCCAAAACCGCAAGGCAAGCCCACGCGCCCGCCGCCCCAGTGCCCGTTGCATGCAATGAAAACGCCCCCGGCGCGTGGCCGGGGGCGTTGCGTGCTGTGCTGCTAGTCGCGGCTGCTGGCGAGCAGGATCAGGATGTACTTGAACAGGATGAAGAAGTCATAGAACAGCATCATCGCCGCGCCGACCGCATCGTTGGCGTAGAAGTAGTCGCGGGTGACTTTGCTGGTGTCATACAGCGTGTAGCCTACGAACAGCACCACGATCGCGCCCATGATGATGCGCGACAGCATGTTCGGGAACGGCACAAAGATGTTCACGATCACAAGGCCCAACACCACCAGCAACCCGATGAACAGGAAGCCGCCCAGGCTGCGGAAGTCCTTGCCTGTACTGAGCGTGTAAACCGTGATCCCGCCGAAGACGACCGTTGTTATGCCGAAGGCGAAGATGATGCTCATGCCCATGCCGCCCGCGATCATGAACGTGATCAGCGGGGCGATCATGAACCCGCAGCTTGAGGCGAACACGAACAGCAGGCCCGTCTTCAGCGGGCTGTGCGACTTGCGCGTGAACGCGACAAACAGGAACGAGGCAAAGAACGCCACCAGCGCGCCGATGCGCATCCCGTTCAGCGCCGCCATGTTGCCGGTCGCCACGAAGTGCTCCACCGCGAACACGCCGCCGGCACTGGCCGCCGTCGCCGTCGCCAGTGCACCGGCAAAGTAGCCGTACACCCGCTTGGCAAAGGCCGCCACGGCCGGGTTGCTGAGGTCGCCTTCATAGGCGCCTTCGGCCGCAATCACGTTGCCGTACTGGTCCACGGCAAAGCCCTGTTGCGCCTGGTCATAGCCCGGGGCGTAGGCACCCTGCTGGTAATAGCCCTGCTGGCCCTGTTGCGGGTAACCCTGTTGCGGGTAGTTGCCCGGTTGCTGGTTGTTGCGGTAGGGGTCGTTGTGGTTCATGGAATTCCTTTCGCGTCGCGAAATTGTGCGCGACCATTCTACTTAAGGCCCGTGGCAAGTCGAACCTGATCCATCAATGTCCCGGCGTATTCGCGGGCCTTGGATGCGCCCTGCTTCAACACGTCGTTCACATAATCCTGGTTATTGCGAAGCTCATCGTAGCGCTTGCGGGCCTCACCAAACGTGGCGAAGAAGTAATCGGCCAGCCGCTTCTTGAACTCGCCGTAGCCCACGCCGCCCTTTTCGTACATGCCCCGGATTTCCGCCAGCTCAGCCTCCGGTGCGAATAACTTCAACAGCGCGAACACGTTACATGATTCCGGGTTTTTGGGTGCTTCCACCGGAGTGCTGTCGGTCTTGATGCCCATGATCCGCTTGCGCACTTCCTTTTCGGGACCGAACAGCTCAATCGTGTTGCCGTAGCTCTTGGACATCTTCTGCCCGTCCACCCCGGGCACCACCGCCGTGTCCTCCATAATGTGAGGCCGCGGTAACTTCAAAATCCCGCCTTCGCCGGTCTGCGGGTCGAAGTCTTTGCAATAGGTCTGGTTGAACTTCACGGCGATGTCGCGCGTGATTTCCAGGTGCTGCTTCTGGTCTTTGCCGACCGGCACCACGTCACTGTGATAGGCAAGGATGTCGGCCGCCATCAGCACAGGGTACGCGAACAACCCGTGATCGGGGCTGATGCCGCGGGCGGTCTTGTCCTTGTAGCTATGGGCGCGTTCCAGCAGGCCCATTGGTGTGACGGTGCTCAGGACCCAGCTGAGTTCCGTGACTTCCGGGATGTCGCTTTGCCGGAACAGTGTCGCGCGGGCAGGGTCCAGCCCCAGGGCCAGGAAGTTCAGCGCCACGTCGAAGCACATTTCGCGCATCACGGCCGCGTCGCGCACGGTGGTCAAGGCGTGCAGGTCGGCGATGAAATACAGCCCGTGGCCCTTGTGCTGCAGCTCAACGAACTGGCGGATCGCGCCGAAGTAGTTGCCGATATGCAGCTTGCCGGATGGTTGTACGCCGCTGAGAATTCGCATCGTTTGCCCCTGCCCCGAAGATTCCAAACTGCCCCATAACGTGCAATGGCCGGGCAAGGTTTCAGCGGCTACACTTGCGGCATGAACCAGTTCTACATCCAGACGCAACAAGGCGACCAAGGCCCCTACAGCGCCGATCAAGTGCTGCAGATGGTGCAATCCGGCAGCCTGATGACTTCGGCCCCCGTGTTTGACCGCGCTTCCGGCCGCACGTATGTCGCGGCCGAGGTGGCGGGCATGGCGCGGCCGCAACCGGCCTACGGCCAGCATCAGGGATACCAGCAGGCAGGATTTGGCGGGCAACCCTATCCACCGCCGGGTGGCCCGGCGCCATACGCGCCGCCGATGAACCCCTACGGCATGCAGCAACAGGTACCGGGCTACAACGTGCCGCGTCAGACCAGCGGCCTGGCGATTGCGTCACTGGTGCTGGCCCTCAGCGGCTTCCTGTGCGGGCTGACTCCGATCGGCGGGCTGATCTGCGGCATCATGGCGCTGAAAGAGACGGGCCCGGGCGGTGGCAAAGACGGCCGCGGGCTTGCAATCGCTGGCATTGCGATCAGCTCAATCATCCTGCTGCTGGTGCTGGCGTACTTTGTGCTGGTGTTTGCGTTCATGGGCGCCGGTGCCATTTAGCGCGGAAACTGCGGAATAGTTTTATATCGAACGATGTTCTGGTATCGACGGGGCAAGGGTCCCCGCGTAACCAAGGGGACATCGTTATGAAGAAACTAATCGCCATCGGCCTGGTTGTGGGTTTTGCGGCCGTGATCGCCGCGTGCAGTGACCCGCTGGCCAACACCACCGCCGCCAACACCACGGAAGCCAAGGACGTGACCAAGGAGGAAGGCAAGGAACTGAAGATCGACCAGGGCAACTCGTCGATCAAGTTCCTGGGCGCCAAGGTCACGGCGCAGCACCCGGGCGGCTTCAAGAAGTTCAGCGGCAAGGCAGTGATCGAAGGCGACACGTTGAAGCAGGTCGAGATTGACGTCGATATGGACTCAATCTGGACCGACAAGGAAGACGAAGACAACGCCAAGCTGACCGGCCACCTGAAGACTGACGACTTCTTTGACGTGCCAAACCACCCGACGGCCAAGTTCATCACCACCGAAATCAAGACCGGTGTGGCCGAAGGGCAAAAGGGCACGCACACCGTAACCGGCAACTTCACGCTGCGCGGCACCACGAAAAGCATCAGCTTCCCGGCCACGATCAGCCTGAAGGAAGGCAAGCTGGAGGTTGACGCGGAGTTCAAGATCAACCGGCAGGACTGGAAAGTAAGCTTCGCGGGGATGCAGGACGACCTGATCAAAGACGAAGTAGGCCTGACACTGAAAGTAAGAGCCAGCTAAGCACCGCCACGAAAAAGGCCCCCGAAACGGGGGCCTTCTTTCGTTAAGTGAATGACCGATCACCCGGCATCATGAGTGACTGCTGCGAGGCAAACAGCAACTGCGGTCTCACGCAGAGGCGCGGAGACGCGGAGAACACCAACTGCGTTTGCGTTCACCGGCAAGAGCATCATCGCGAAATCAAGAGCCCGGAGCAGCTTCTGCAGGAAGCGAACCGCAAGCAGCGCAACGCGATGCCCAGGAACGACGGGGAGACGCACTACACCTGCAATCTCGCGCCGACACGCGGAGAACTGCTGGCAGTTTTTGGACTACTTGACGTTCTTGGCTGGTTTGGACCCTCCTCCATCGTCAAGCCGTTACACTGACACCCGCAATCGTATGCTTCAGCCATCTCACGAAAGCGCGCCGCATGACTGTGTGGACCTACAACCGCATAACGAACTTGGTATCGCCGAACGGCAGGCAGCCATTGCAGGTTCAAGTTTCAGAAGACGACATGTTGACTGTTGCTGTTCCCGCCACTGCTGATCGCACACGGTACCGGTGCGCGGGCATCTTCGAGAGTGGTCCGGAGTATGTTGTTTGCGCAATTGACCGCCAGCTGCTGCTGGTTTCGTCGGCCCAGTCTGATGCTCTTTGGGTTTGTACGCCCAGATTCCGCACTACAAGCCCGGCGGACATGCAGGCACACCGGTTGAAAAGAGTGCGAGAACTGCCAGCGGGACTTTGGCAGGCCCGCTTCGAGGAAGCCGAAGACACGGTAACGTTCCTGTACGAGTGGGGAGTGCTGAACTTCGCACTGAATGGCGATCTCAGGTGGCGGGTTGACCACGTCACGATCGAAGGAACATTCAGCTCTCGCGAGGGCGATACGCTGCACTTCGAGGACTGGGAAGGCAACAAAACCTACCGATACAGTATCCGCAGCGGGGCTCGCATTGGCTGACGCTTGTTTTGCCGGCCCGTAGTTCAGGCGATCAAAGACAACCACTTGACCCCTGGCACGGTAGACCCGTGCAAGGCTTTGGCGCTTTGGCGGTGAACGCAGTTCGCAGTCGGCCCTCCCCCGAAGCACGGTAACGGCGTGGGAACCACGAAAGACTGCTGTTGGACTCTACGGCAACTGCGGTCTCATGCACAGACGCGGAGAACGGCAACTGCGTTGGATCCACTAAGGGCCACGAAGAACCACGAAGAATGGCAACTGCGGACTGGTGCACACTTGCAGAGTCGCTGGCAGTTCTTGGCGCACTTGGCGGCTAGACTCTCTTCAGCATCGGCCACTGCGGCCTCTCGCAACGTTCGCAAAGTGCGCAGCGAACTGCCACGGCTCTGCGAATCAGGGTGAAGGTGCCGTGTGCGTCTACCCGTCGCTCGCGCGATGATACGGTTGCAGACAAACCCGAAAGCATTTGCAGTTCAAAAGAAACAGAAGTTGCAGTTCAACTGAATTAGCAGTTGCCGTTCTCCGCGTCTCTGCGTCTCTGCGTGAGATTGCAGTTGCCGTGCGTCTACCCGTCGCTCGCGCTCCGGGCTCTTGTTCTCCGTCTCTGCGTGAGATTGCAGTTGCCGTTCGTCTACCCGTCGTTCCTCGGCATCGCGGTGCGCTGCCTGCGGTTCGCTTCCTTCAGAAGCTGCTCCGGGCTCTTGTTCTCCGTCTCTGCGCGAGATTGCAGTTGCCGTGCGTCGTGGCAATTCCGTCAGTCCGTCTTGTCTTCGTCGTCGGGGGACTCGACGGGCAGACGGGCGCGGATTTCTGGTTTCAGTTCTTTGAAGAACACCGGGATGTACCGGGGCGGGTACAGGATGCCTTTGCCGTCCTTGAACAGCCGCTTGGCAATCGGCAGGTGCGCGACGCCCAGTTTGCCCATGTACAGCAGCGCGAAGTCTTCCGGGTTGCTGTCCCACAACTGCTTCACCTGGTCATACCCGTAGAAGTAGATGTGGTCCTTCGTGTAGCCGCCACCGCGGTACACGCGCTCGGTGATCGTGTAGGCCTCAGGTTTGCTGAACTTGTGCTCGTTCACCAGCACCTGGAACAGGTCCAGAAACGACAGCTCTTCCTTGTCCATCAGGTACACGGCCTTCACGCGGCCGGCGAGCAAACGCCTGCGCCGGTTGCTGAGCACGCCCGAAAGCTCTTCATTGAAGGTGGCCAGGCCTTCCTCGGTGCTGAGGTAGCCGCTGGCCGGCAGGTCCATGCGCGGGAAGCCGTGGAAGAACAGCGCGCGAAAGGGCTGCATTTCGCCGTTACGGGTGCGCAGCACGTGGGTCTGGATTTCGTGTACCGCCAGGCTGGCGATGTCGCCGGGGCTGTATGTCGCGCCCTTGCGCAGCGCGACACTGAGTTCGCCGGCCGCGGCGTCACTGGACAGATACTTGCGCACGCGCACACTGCACAGGAATTTCTGGCGCCGCACCACCGAATCAAGCCGCGCGCGGGCCTCACGGGCGTCGAGCTGCTCTTGCTCAATCGGTTCGGGCTCAAGCTTCAGCCACTCTTCAGCCTTTTGCAGCGTTTTCTTGTCGGCCGTCCCGAACAGCAATCTTGACCTGTCAAGAAACTCGGGCGTGTCGCGGCTTTCCAGCATGCAGATCGTGTTGAACACTTCGTCGCGCTTGCTGCGGTAGATGCGGCCGAGTTCGCTGTCGATGATCGGCAGGTTCAGCAGGTCGACCTTGGTGTGCTCAGGGTCGAAGTCGAGCTCGCGGTAGCGGAACTTCGGGTCGGCCTTGGGCAGCTTGTCGCGCTCGGTGTAAACGCGCGCCACTTCGCTGGAGTTGACGGGGTTGATGTACTTGAGCACGCGCAGGTTGGCGCTGGCCATGCTGATGTGACGGTCGGCCTCAAGCAGCAGGAAGAAGTCCTGGCTTTCGAAAGCATCCTGGAAGCGATGTTCAGGCCGGGGCGTGGGCTCGTTCACAACACAAGTGTGCGACGAAACAGGACACTCGGCAAGCGGCGGGCGGCAGACGGCAACTGCTTTCGGGCTCAACGGCAACCGCGTTCATCGCAGAGAACAGGAGCCCGGAGCGCAAGCGACGGGTAGATACACGGCAACGGCAACCTCGCGCGGAGACGCAGAGTCGCAGAGAACCGCAACTGCGGGTTAACCACGGATTCACACGGATAGACACGGATACCAGCAGAGCCCCAGCCAAAAAGCCGGGGACGCCCGCCAACAGCGGGCGAACAGCAACTGCGTTCATTGCGAAAAACAGGAGCCCGGAGCGCGAGCGACGGGTAGATGCTCGGCAACTGCAATCTCGCGCGGAGACGCAAAGACGCAGAGAATGGCAACTGCGGGTTAACCACGGATTCACACGGATAAACACGGATACCAGCAGAGCCCCAGCCGAAAGGCTGGGGACGCCCGCCAACAGCGGGCGCACAGCCACTTCTCTTTCTGCTCAACGGCAACGGCGTTCATGGTGAAAAACAAGAGCCCGGAGCGCGATGATGCAGTTGTAGTTAAAACCAAAAGCATTTGCAGTTCTTCGTGGTTCTTAGTGGCCCTTGGTGGTTCCAAAGCAGTTGCCGTTCTCAGCGTCTCCGCGTCTCTGCGCGAGATCGCAGTGGCCGTGCCGCGTGGGGCTGAACCGGTCTCCGTGCGCGGCCGCGCTGCGCCCGCAATCAACCGTGCCAACTGCGTCTTCAACACCAGTCTGCCTCACACAGGTTGAACCAGACCACCGAATCGGCTTCGGCTTTGACCCAGTGCAGAAACTGCGGCAGGATCCCTTGGGCAAGGCACAGAAGAACGAATTCTCGCAGACTGCTGCATGCAGGTGCGGTAGTTGCCGCCACACAGTGTGGCAGCAGCACCGCGCCGTCGGCGCAGCGCGACAACTCCTTCATCGCGGCCGTGACGACTCGATCCGCTTGAAGCTGTTCGCGCGGGGCGAAGCCATTGATGCCGGTGAAGCAAACTACTGTCAGGTCGTTGTGAATCTCAACCGGCCACCGCAAGCCCGGCAGCGGCGACCAGCGCGCGCTGGCCCATGTGCTGAAGCCTGGCCCGTCGGGGTCAGCCTCGTCGTTGAACATCCCGTTGATTGTGAAGGACTCGAGTCCTCGCTGCACGTCAGCCATGAACGAAGAGTTCGGCAGCACGCAGCCCAACACCGTGTCTGGTCCGTACAGCACGCGACTCCTGCTCCGGCTCCACTCAACCGTGCTGCACTCGTTACAGATCCAGGTTGAACTGCTTGCGGAAGTCGGCCATGTCGGATGCGCTGCGGCGGACGTTGGCCTTGGCTCGCTTCTTGGCTGACTTCAGTGCCTTGGCCTGGTCCTTGATCATCTTCTTCTTGTCGTGGCCGACCTTCCATGCCGCGGCCTTGCCCATCAGGCCCTGGTTTTTCAGGCCCTGCACCATCTCGCGCATCTGCTCGAAGCTCTTCAGCAGGCGGTTCACTTCTTCCAGGCTGCGTCCGCTGCCCAACGAAATGCGGCGCTTGCGCGACATGTTCAGCTGCTCGGGCAGGCGGCGCTCCTTGGGCGTCATCGAGTAGATGATCGCCTCGACGTGGTCGAGGCCGCGCTCGTTGATCTGGTCCAGCGGCAACTCGCTGCCGCCGGGAATCATCTTCAGCAGGTCGCGCATCGGGCCCATCTTGCGGATGGCCTTGATCTGCGCGAGGAAGTCTTCCAGCGTGAATTCGTCTTCCAGCAGCTTGCGCTCAAGCTCAAGCGCCTTTTCTTCATCAATCGCGCCCTGGGCCTTCTCAACCAGGCTCACCACGTCGCCCATGCCCAGAATGCGGCCGGCGATACGGTCAGCGTGGAACACTTCCAGGCCGTCCATCTTTTCGCTGACGCCGATGAAGCGCAGCGGCTTGCCGGTAATCGCGCGAACCGTCATGACCGCGCCGCCGCGGCTGTCGCCGTCCAGCTTGGTCAGGATCGCACCCGTCAGCGGCAGCTTTTCGTCAAAGGCCTTGGCCGACTTCACGGCGTCCTGGCCGGTCATGCCGTCGCACACGAAGAAGACTTCGTCAGGCTGCGTGCGCTTGGCGATCTCCTGCACTTCCTTCATCAGGCCGTCGTCCACGTGCAGGCGGCCGGCGGTGTCGAGGATGATTACGTCGTTGCCCTGCTTGCGCGCGATCTCGAGCGCGGCCGCACAAACCTCAGGCGGCGTCGATTTGCGGTCAGCGTACACCGGCACGCCAATGCCCTTGCCGACGACTTCAAGCTGGTCCACGGCGGCCGGGCGCTGCAAGTCCGCGGCCACGAGCATGGGCGACTTCTTGTATTTCTGCTTCAGGTACAGGGCCAGCTTGCCGCAGGTGGTGGTTTTGCCCGCACCCTGCAGGCCCGCCATCAGGATCACCGTCGGGCGATCACTGCGGAACTTGAATTTCGCGCGGCCGTGGTCGTCGATGGTGTCGGGTTCCGACATCATGTCAACAAGTTCATCGTGCACGATTTTGACGAACTGTTCGCCGGGGCGCACGCCCTTGAGCACGCCTTCACCCAGCGCTTTTTCCTTCACGCGGTCAGTGAAGCCTTTCACAACCTGCAGGCTGACGTCGGCCTCAAGCAGCGCGGTGCGGATACTGCGGACCGCGTCTTTGACGTTGTCTTCGGTGATGGTGTCGGTGCCGCTGATCTTGCGCCAAAGGTCAGTGAAGCGGTTGGAAATGTTGTCGAACATCGTGCGTCCTGTTTGCTCGCGGCTGTGGGTTAACGGCCCGGATCATGCCCGGAACGCGGCAGTGTAGCACCGCGAAGTATGTGGTATAGGATGCGACGGCAAGGGGAAGCAATGACAGGCCGGTATCCGTTCCAGAGCTTGAAACTGTCGATCGCGGCCATATGCGAGTATGCGCTGGAATCGCGCGGCCGCTGGACACTGGTCGGCACTTTTCGCCAACTGGAATTCGCCGCCTTTCCCGCAACCTTGAACAGACTCGAGGTTTACCTGCTGCTTACGGACGTGACGACTTCGGGCGTGTCGCGACTGGGCCTTAGCCTGTGGCCGCCATCGACGGATGTTGGTGTCGAAGAATTGGAGCCGATACTCCAGGGACGAACTCCAGCTGGTATGGCTGCCTTTCCCGAGTCGCTCGAAGGTGTCTTTCGCTTCACTGACGTGGTTTTTCCAACCCCCGGACGTTATGATCTGTATGTCGAGGTCAACGACGATGTGTTCGAGTTGATCACGCTGTTTGTCCGGAGATCCAAATGAACACGCCTGAATCCTGGGAACCGATGCAGGTTGCCCTGACCACAACGAACCCCGAGACCGGCGTGCGTGAGACCAAACTGGTGCAGGGTGAGCTGCGCCGCAACCCCACGCTGACTCCTGAAGAGCGTGCGAAGTATGTCCGCTTCCAGCAGCGCCGCAAAGCCGCCCGCCAGTCCGACCAGCGCGACAGCGCGGCCTGACGCGACTGTCCGACGGTTGCGAGGTCACTTGTCGCCGCGCTCTGCGGCGACTTTCAATTGACTGAGGTGATCCTTGAGCGTGGCGTCCGTCGTCGTCGACAGGTGAAATGCGCCGCGCACGAAGGCGTTGGGGATGGTGCCTTTTTCGGTGATCGTTACGCGCGTGCCTTCACCGGCCGCTTCAAACGCCAGCGTCCAGCTTCCGTAGAACACTTCGTTCAGGTCGGTGATCTGGATGCGCAGCAGTTTGTTGTGTTCGTAGTGTGTGATCACGAAGTCGAACTGGTTGTCGTCCTTCCACACTTCACGCCAACTGGCCAGCCCCCCACCGAGATCTTTGTAGTCGCGCACTTCGGCGATCTGTTCTTTCCACTTGGCCACCTCGCGCGGGTCGGCCTGCATCGCGAATACTTTCGCAAGCGGCGCATTCACCACTTCGCTGCCCGTGGCCGTATGCTCCGCATCGTGCGACAACCCGTAGGCGTAGATGCCGCCGGTCAGCGACACCATCACGGTTGCCATGCCGATCAGCAGCTTGAACGCCAGCGATGTCTTCTTCTTCTCGGCCATGCCTCACCTTGCCTGTAAGCGGCCCCACGATACACTTTTCGGCCTACTGGGCACCGCCCAGCCAGCGCGCGTCGGGAATGCCGGCGTGGCGCGAAAGACGGCCGAACGGCCCGAGGAAGCTATGAGCCAGCCAAAGGGCGCGCCGCGCCTGCACGCCAACCTGCAACCCGCCGCCGGCGACCACTCCGAGCACAGCTACCGCAAGCGCCCGGGCGAAATTCTCGATCGCCTTGAGCGCGGCGGCCACGCCGACAAAGAAGACCTGCTCGCGGGCAAGGTCACGCCCGACGGCCACGCGGTCCCGTTCGGCAAACAGAAACTCCAGGCCGAGGTCAACCGCCGCTGGCTTGAGGACGAGCGCAAGCGCCTCGCGGCCGCTCGCGGCAACCCGGTCGCCTACGGCACCCAAGACCCCGAGCTGGGCGATGCGCTGCAGCGCTTTCTTGCAACGCAAGGCGCGCGCGGCAATGCCGCCGACACCGACTTGAGCGCCAAGGCCGCCGCTGCACTCGAGTACGCAGCCAAGCTTGCGGCCGAACACGCCGAAAGTCCCGAGTCCCGGGTCCCGGGTCCGGAATCGAAGGACACGGCACACGGAACACGGCAAACGGAACAGGCAGTTCCCGACTTTCCGCGAAGCGCCTTCCTGCCCATCACCCGCGCCGACATGGAGGCTCGCGGCTGGGAGCAATGCGACTTCGTGCTCGTCACCGGCGACGCCTACGTCGATCACCCCAGCTTTGCCAATGCCGTGATCGGCCGCGTGCTGGAGTGGGCGGGTTTCAAGGTCGGCATCCTGTCGCAACCTGATTTCAAAGACCCTGAGGCTTTCAAGGCGCTCGGCAAGCCGCGGCTGGCGTTCTTGGTCAGCGCCGGCAACCTCGACAGCAACCTGAACGCATACACCGCGCACAAGCTGCCCCGCAGCGACGACCCCTACAGCCCCGGCGGCAAGCCCGGCAAGCGCCCCGTGCGCGCGACCATCGTGTACTGCAACATGATCCGCCGCGCGTTCGGCAAAGTCCCCATCATCATCGGCGGCATTGAGCCCAGCCAGCGGCGCTTCAGCCATTACGATTACTGGGACGACCGCGTGCGCCGCAGCAGCCTGCTTGATTCCAACGCCGACATGCTCGTGTTCGGCATGGGCGAAACCCAGATCGTCGAGCTCGCGCACCGCCTGAATGCCGGCGAAGCCCTGCACCAGATCAACGACGTGCGCGGCACGGCTTACGTAAAGAAGGACACATCCTTCCTCGAGACCCCGGCATTCACCGAGCGCTTCGGCAAGCCGGTCTTCACGCTGGATCACGAATCGCTGCTCCCTGCCCGCGAAGAGCCCCGGCTGGAAGGCCGGGGACCCGCCGAAGGCGGGAGTCCCGCCACACTGGACCGCGTCCAGGAACAGCAGACCACCGGCCCCGAATCGGTGCCCGAGTACCGCCGCAACTACGCCCGCGCATTCAAAATCATCTTCGACCAGCAAGACCCCGTGCGAGGCCGCCCCGTGCTGCAAAAAACCGGCGGCCTGTACGTCGTGCAGCTTCCGCCCGCGCGCCTGCAAACCGAAGAAGAAATGGACCGCTGGTACGACCTGCCCTACACCCGCATGCCGCACCCCGATTACGCCAAGGCGGGCGTGCCCGCGTGGCTGACCACGCAGCACAGTGTCATCACCCACCGCGGCTGCATGGGCAGCTGCACCTTCTGCGCGATCTGGATGCACCAGGGCCGCACGATCCAGAGCCGCAGCATCGAAGGTATCGAACGCGAAGCCAAGGCCATCACGCGCATGCCCAGCTTCAAGGGTTTCATCAGTGATGTCGGCGGGCCGACCGCCAACATGTACGGAAACTATTGCAGCGTGCAGCAGAACCTGGGGGCGTGCAAGAATCGCGATTGCCTGCTGCCTGACCCGTGCCCGGCACTGCGCCAGCACCTTGATAAGCAGCTCGAGATGCTGCGCCGCGTGCGCGCGGTGCCCGGCGTGAAGAAGGCCTTCATCGCAAGCGGCATCCGCCACGACATGCTGATCGACGCCAAGACCGCCGGCGAAAAGGGCGACGCGTACATCGAAAACCTCGCCCAGTTCCACACCAGCGGGCATCTGAAAGTCGCGCCCGAGCATTTGTCCGACGGCGTGCTCTCACGCATGCGCAAGCCCGGCCTGCACAAATACGAAGAGTTCAAGAAGCGCTTCACCGAAGCCAGCAAGCGAGTGGGCAAAGAGCAATACCTGGTGGCCTACTTCGTAAGCAGCCACCCGGGCTGCACCATGGACGAGCAGATCCGCCTCGCCGAATATTTTAAGCGCAACAAGTGGAGCCCGGAGCAGGTGCAGGACTTCATCCCCACGCCGATGACGCCCGCGACCGCCATGTTCTACAGCGGCTTCGACCCCGAAACCGGCGACTTCGTCTACACCCCCACCACCATGCGCGAAAAGCGCCGCCAGCGCGCACTGATGCAGTTCGGCCGCCCCGAATTCCAGGGGCGCGTAAGAAAGGCCCTTCGAGAGGCCGGCCGCAAAGATCTGATAGGCCGCCACAAAGAAGCGCTGGTGCCACCCGGCAACGAAGAAGACTGGGAAGACGACAACCCAGCCCGCCCAGCCGGAATAGGAAGCGGCCCAGCCACCACAAAAAAGCGCGGCAACCCATACCGGGGCAAGCGACCCCGGCGTTGATGGCAAGCCACCATGGTGTGGCCGACTCGGCCGCACGCTTTTGCTTTTGCCCTTAGGACGCAAGAAGACGGCCCAGCCTTTCGGCTGGGGCTGAACTGCTGCGGGCGGGTCGCCCGCACCACCTTTTGCGCCCGCCCCACTTACTTCGCGTTTGTTATCGCGTCGCGTCTGGCGTTTTCTTTGTGGGCTACGGTTTCGATCAGTTCGTCCATGTTGCGTGGCACCTGGTAGCT
This sequence comes from uncultured bacterium, assembly GCA_938014885.1. GTDB lineage: Bacteria > Planctomycetota > UBA8742 > UBA2392 > UBA2392 > CALLQI01. Next base: position 1,459 of record CALLQI010000024.1, on the reverse strand, counting down.
GTGCACTGTGGACCAGATCTTGGGCGGCTCTTGCTCGAGGCTTTCGTTGTGCGGGTAGGGCGTGTCTTCCAGCAGCTTGCGGTACACCTGCGCGTGCGGCGAATGGATCAGCCCGTTGGCCGCCAGCACGCGCCGCAGCACGCCCACGAACATCAGCCACTGGTCCGGGAAGCGGAATGGCATCCACCCGCCGAAGCCCACATCCCAGAACTTCTTGTCCAGGTGCAGCAGCGTGTCGCGCACCACGGCGTGCGCGCGGTCGTGCAGGAAATCCACCCGCAGGTCACGCCGTGCGGCCACCTTGGCGGCGCGCCGGGCCAGCTGCACGCGCAGCGTGGTCACTTTGTGGACCGCGGCCGTCAGCGCGCACAGGTCGCGCGCGGTGTAATCGCGATGGTTCTCGCGCGCGTCGCGGGCCTTGGCCGCCAGCGCGACGGAAAGGTCGCCCAGCGCGCGCAGCCCTTCCATTGACACGTCAAGCTCAATCGCCTGCGTGTTGGCGTGCGGCGCCGTGATCGCCTCGGGCATTTCCTCATGCGGCGGAAACCACCGCGCCGAATGCACCGGACCGTCATAATCAGGTGTGTAGGCCATAAAACCTCCCACCTATAGCGACAATGGCGCACAGTTTTCGTTCGGGAAACTGCGTTGGAACCACGAAGGGCCACTAAGAACCACGAAGAACGGCAACTGCCTTCGGGTTCAACGGCAACGGCGTTAATGGCGAAAAACAGGAGCCCGGAGCAGCTTCTGAAGGAAGCGAACCGCAGGCAGCGCACCGCGATGCCGAGGAACGACGGGTAGATACACGGCAACTGCAATTTCACGCAGAGACGCAGTGACGCAGAGAACGGCAACTGCGGGCTAACCACGGATAAACACGGATAAACACGGATAACAGCAGAGCGCCGGCCAAAAGGCCAAGGACGCCCGCCAACAGCGGGCGCACAGCAACTGCTTTCTTAGTTCAACGGCAACTGCAATTTCGCGCAGAGACGCAGTGACGCAGAGAACGGCAACTGCGGGTTAACCACGGATTCACACAGATAAACACGGATAACAGCAGAGCCCCAGCCAGAAGGCCGGGGACGCCCGCCAACAGCGGGCGAACAGCAACTGCCTTTTCCGTTCAACAGCTACGGCGTTGATGGCGAGAAACAAGAGCCCGGAGCGCGAGCGACGGGTAGACAGACTATTACTGCAGTTTCGCTCAGAGTCGCTTGTAGTGGCAGTTCACTGCGCACCTTGCGGACGTTGCGAACGGCCGCAGTGGCCGGTGCTGGAGAAGCGTCTAACCGCACAGTGCGCCAGGAACTGCCAGCACGTCTCTGCGCATCTGCGTGAGACTGCAGTTGTCGTGCATCTACCCGTCGCTCGCGCTCCGGGCTCTTGTTTCTCGCGATGAAAGCAGTTGCCGTTCTTCGTGGTCCTTCGTGGCCCTTCGTGGTTCCAAAGCAGT
>CALLQI010000023.1 GCA_938014885.1 uncultured bacterium | reverse complement strand
GGCAACGTGGCACGCGCGTCCCGCGCGTGAGTGCCGGCGGCGTCCCGCCGCCGGAAGCGGAACTGCAACAGCGTGCGGGCGAGGCGCTCGCACCACGGCGTTTGGACTGGGGATGGCTACCCGTCCATGTACTTGGCTAGTTTTTCGCGCAGGGTTTCGCGGGCTCGGCTGGTCAGGCTTTTCACAGCAGCCACGGTGGTGCCGAGGATCTCGGCTACTTCTTCGTAGCTTTTGTCTTCGTAGCGGCTGAGGATCAGCGCCATGCGCTGGTTTTCGGGCAGCTCGGCGATTGCTTCGCGCACTTTGGCCGCGCGTTCGTTGTTGTCGAGGCGGTCGTGCTCAGGCTCGTCGGCCTGGGCAAGATTCTCGAGCGTGCTGCTTTCGTCTTCGCCGCCTGACAGCAGGCGCAGCTTGTCGCGAGCGCGGTCGCGCTTGTAGTTCAAGCACAGGTTGGTGACGACGGTATAGAACCATGTGCTGAACTTGGCCGTGGGTTCGTACTTGGGCGCCGCGCGGTACACGCGCAGGAAGGCTTCCTGCACCAGGTCTTCGGCGACATCCTGCACGCCGAGCTGCCGGTAGATCACGCTGTAGGCCAAACGATAGTGCCGCTCGAACAGCAGGCGAAAGGCGTCGTCATCGCCCTTGGCGACGCGCTTGACCAACTCGTTATCCGGATCAACAAGCTTGCCCGCCATACCGTAGTGACACGCGATGGCGCGCGCCGGTTCCTGTCTGTTCTCGGGTTAGACTCTCAGATGAACTCTTCGGCTTACCTGCCGAAGCGCTTCAGCACACCTTCCAGGTACTCGTCTTTCTCGCCACGCGCGCGCCAGGTCGTGACCAGCCCGGCCGCGCGCTCCGACATGCCGTGTGCTGATAGTTCGCACAACAGGTCCAGTCGTTGCAGCGCCGCCGACGCCTCGACCAACTTGTAGTGCCGGGCCAGCCTCTCAAGTGCCCAGTCGGCGCGCTCGAGGCTGATGCATTGCAGGGCTGCGGCTTCAAGGTCGGCGGCCTCGGGATCGGCGCCGGCGCACAGTTCATCCAGCATCGCAAGCGCAAGCAGGCCGTCGTCGTGGGCCGCAGCGGCGGCCGCAAGCTGGCGCAGCAAAGGGCGCGAGCGATCACCGCGGGCATAGGCTTCGCGGAACAGGCTGAAGCGGCGTTCGCCCTCGGCGCGTTCGGCCAGGCGCACCGACGGGCGCGGGTCATCGGGGTGTTCGGTCAGCGCGCGCTCGAACCAGGTCTGCGCGTCCTGCGCGCGGCCCTGCGCCTGCAACAGTTCGCCCACGGCAATCGAAAGCGGCTTGCCATCGAGCATCGTGCCGGGCTTCGCGCGCTCGCCCAGGCGCAGCAGCGATTCCTGCGTCGATGATTCATCGCCGGCCGCCGCAGACAGCCGGTACGCGAGCAAGGCTTCGTCGGATGTGCCGGTCACACCCGGCGCCAGCAGCAGGCGGCAAACGACAGGTTGCAGAGCACTGGCCACGCGATGCAGCAGATGACGATCTTCGGGGGCGGACTCGGCGGGTTTTTGCAGCCATGCCGGGTCAAGGTCGGGCAGGACCTGGCGCGCCTGCTCAACCTCCAGCTTGCCGGCAAAGTGCAGCAGCAGCGCCGTGGCCAGCGATCGCCCGGCGGGCGTGGCCATGGTCGGCCGCAGCAGGCGCAGAAGTTCGTGCATCAGGTCCGTGACGGCGGCACCGGTGACGCTGCCGCCGCGCAGGCCGAAGTCAGTGCCGTTCCAGGTGTGCAGGCCGTCAGGCAGCGCGATTGCGAGCAGCGGCCGCGCGTGGCCGTTGGGCGCCACCAGGCGCAGGGGCGCGTTGCAGCCGTGCGCCAGGACCTGCAGCGTCAGGCATAGTGAAAGCTGCGGGCCGCCGGCGGCGTGCAGCACGTCCGAGACCAGCACGTTGCCGGCGGCGGCTTCGTCGGGGTAGCGGGCGAGTGCCAGCTCAGTGCGGACGTGCTCAAGGAATGCTTCCAGGAAGCGCACGCGGCTTTCGCGCCAGGCGGGCTCAGCGTCAAAGGCCGAGCGCGAAAAACCGTCCAGCCGCGCGCGGGTTTCATTGGGGCTGAACTTCAGTCGTTCGGGCTCGATCAGCAGGATCAGCTGCTCAATGCCGAGCAGCAGGCCGGAAAGCGAGCCGGGGTTTAGCGACTCGAGCTCCGTGTCCAGTGGGTTCAGCGGCTGGATCGGTCGCAGCGCCAGCGTGTTCACATAGCCGGCGGCGGTTGCGTCAAAGGGCGTGTCCGGCTGCGCGGGCGTGTTAGCCGGCGGGCGATTGTCGGGCGGGGTATTGGCAGCGATGTGCGGAGTGTTCTGTGGCGGGGGCTCGGCCCCGGAAAACGCGCCCAGCGAAAACGCAACGAACAACCCGACGCCGCCCAGCGCGCCAAGCAGCGTCAACACGGCCAGCGTGCGGGCCAGCCGGCTGCTGGGGCGCGCGCCGCCGCCCGTGACCTTGACGTCAAACTCGGGTTTGGCGGCGGCCGGGGACTCGGCGGGTTCGGGCGCGGTCTTGAGTTGCGTGGCGCGGTCGATGCCTTCGTGGGTGAGTTCTTCGGTCAGCGAAACGCCTTCGTCGCCGTCGATCACCATGGAATTCAGCAGGGTGCGCGCCATCAGCGACAGCTTGCTGACGCCCTTGGCCAGCGCCTTGGGCGAGATGTTCTTGGTGGCTTGCAGGAAGTCGCGGAAGTCTTTCTGGCGCGCGGCGTCGATTGTTTTGAACCGGAACACGAATTCGCGCTCCAGTTCCTTGCGGGCTTCGCTGAAGTCGGCGATCAGGCCGGGCGGCACGTCGCCCTGGTCGCGGGCAAGGCGGCGCGCGAAGTTCAGGATCGTGTCCACTTTGCGCAGGCTTTCGCGCAGCGCGGTCAAGTCAGGGTTGTCGGCTGCCTCGGGCATGCACCATCCGCAGTGGGACAACATACAAGCGGCAACAAAACAAAACCGTCCCCTCCGGGTGAAGGGGACGGTCCCGATCACGCAGAGTCATCCCTTCAGTTTCTCACCCAGCTTACGGTCTTTCTCGAGCACTTTGGCGGTCTGGGCGGCGCGCCACTTTACCAACTTTTCTGCCAGCGCACTGTCGCCAGTGGCGATCATCTGCGCGGCCAGCACGGCGGCATTTACCGCGCCGTTGATCGCGACCGTGGCAACGGGCACGCCCGGCGGCATCTGCGCGGTGCTGAGCAGCGCGTCGAAGCCATTCAGCGGCCCGCTTGCGACCGGGATGCCGATGACCGGCCGCGCGGTGTGCGCGGCCACGGCACCGGCCAGGTGCGCGGCGACACCGGCGGCGCAGATGAAGACCTTGGTGCCGGTCTTCTCGGACTCGGCCACGAACTCGCGGGTCTGGTCAGGTGTGCGGTGGGCCGAAAGCACGCGGGCGGTGCACGACACGCCAAGTTCTTTCAGCGTGGTGATCACCGGCTCAAGGGTCGGCCAGTCAGAGTCGGAACCCATCATCAGGACAACGGCAGGCATGGTTTCTCCCGGGGTTGCAGGTCAGGTCAGCTCTTCAGCAGGTCAGCTCTTCAGCAAGTCCACTACTTCGCGGTACTTGGCCGCGGTCTTTTCAGTGATTTCGGCCGGCAGGTCCGGTGGCGGCGGGCTTTTGTCCCAGGGCTGCTTTTCCAGCCAGTCGCGGACGATCTGCTTGTCGTAGCTTTCCGGGCTTGTGCCCACCTTGTACTTGGCCGCGTCCCAGAAGCGGCTGCTGTCCGGCGTCAGCACTTCGTCGCACAGAATGATGCCGCCGTTGTGCAGGCCGAACTCGAACTTGGTGTCGGCGATGATGATGCCCTTGCGCGCGGCGTAGTCGGCGCACTTGGTGTAAATGTCCACGGTCAGCTTGCGCAGCTTTTCGGCGGTGTCTTTGCCGACAATCTCGCTCATCTGGCCGAAGTCGATGTTTTCGTCGTGTTCACCCACGGCGGCTTTGGTGGCGGGTGTGAACAGCACGGTCTCAAGTTTCTGGGCCTGCTTCAAACCGGCGGGCAGCTTGTGGCCGCAGACCGCGCCAGTCTTTTGATAGTCCTTCCAGCCGCTGCCGACGATGTAGCCGCGCACGACACATTCAACCGGGAAGATCTGCGCGCGCTTGCAGTACATCGTGCGGCCTTCAAGCTGGTCGCGGTATTTGTGCACGACGGCGGGCATCTTGCTGACGTCGGCGGTGATCAGGTGGTTGCCGACCACGCCTTCGACGAACTTGAACCAGAAGAGGCTCAGCTCAGTCAGCATGCGCCCCTTGCCGGGGATGCCCTGCTTCATGATCACGTCGAAGGCACTCAGGCGGTCGGTCGCAACCAGCAGCAGGTTGCCGTCTACTTCATACAGGTCGCGGACCTTGCCACGGGCAATCAGCTTCAGGTCCGGCATTTCAGTCTTGAGTACGGTTTTCATGGTGGTGTCGGCTCTCCTGGGTCACGGGTCGGCACGCAGTTGTGGGCCACTAGCTACCGTTCTGCCGCGCGGCGTCAAGCTTTGTTGGCAACTACCACCTGCCGTGGACTGTTTGCTTCATCGAACGGGCTGGCATCGAGGTCGGCATAGCGCGCGCTGACCGAAAGGCCGGCGTCGCGCATGAACTTGTCCAGCTCAGCGGGTGTGAACAACCGTACGCTTTCGTGCCAGCGGCGTGGCTGCTGGCCCGGTACGGTGTACTCAACATCTTTGAGCACGCGGCGGTTCTCGGCGTCGTATTTTCGGCGCTGAAACATCTGGACCCCGTCGATTTCTTCCCGGGTTTCCGGCTTCAGGCAGGCGATCGTTACGGCGGCGTTCATGTGGTCAAGCACGAGCGTACCGGCCGGCCCCAGCACCCGGGCAATTTCGCGCAGCACCAGCGCGTGGGCCGCGTCGTCAGGGAAGTACCCGAACGATGAGAACAGGTTGGTGACGCAGCGGAACGCTCCGGACGCAAACGGCAGCCGCAGTGCGTTGCCGCGCACGCTGACCCCGCCCAGTTTGCCGGCGCGCAGCAGCGGCAGCGACAGGTCCAGCCCGTATGCTTGCAGGCCGGATTCACGCATCGGCAGCAGGTGGCGGCCGGCGCCGCAGCACAGGTCCAGCACCGGGCCTTGTTTGGGCAGCAGCCCTGACGCCAGCATCTGCTGCACCTGCTGGCGGCCCTGTGCCGGGCTGCGATGGCGGTACAGTTGCAGGTACTCGGCGGCGAACGCGGTGACGTACCAGGGCTCAGTCATGGCCGAGTTATAGGGGCTGGCGCGGGCAGGCAAAGTGGGCGCGGACTTCGTTTCTGTCGCACGGCCTGTTACCATCCCGCGATGACCCGCACACTCGGATTGTGGCTGGCACTGATCGCGATGCTTTCCTTGCCCGCCTGCGGTACTTCGGCGACTGAGCGCTGGGTGCGCGAACCGCTGGCCGAAGAGATCCCCGAAGGCCCGCGCCGCTACAGCACCCGTGTTGAGACCGGCCGGCTTGAACTTACGGCCAACCAGGAAACGCTGGTTCGCAAAGGCTCGGTGGATCGGCTGTACATCGACTACGAAGAGACGTACTCGGACACCACCATCGAGCAGGTGGGCCTGGTGATCGCGTCGGTGATCGGCGGCATTGTTTCGGTCGGCCTGTATTTCCTGGTCTGGTTCGTGTTTGTGGAAGAGGCCGATGAAGCTACTTCGGGCAACTAGCCTGCTCGTGATCGGCCTGCTGCTGCTTTCCGGCTGCGCCGTGCGCAGCTGGACTGAACGCACCGAGCAAACGATGCCCGTGGACACCATCCACGAAACGCGTATCGACAAACCGCTGTCCGGCGAGTTTTACGAGTACGAAACCGCCGCGGAGCCCGACGGCTTCCAGTTCAAGGGCATGCTGCAAGCTGACGCCCAGGGCCGGATTAAGGTCGAGCTGCTGGTGCCTTCGGTACAGTGCATCGGCTATGGGCACCCTGTTACCCTGAACGTCTGGTCCTACGAAGAAGAGAAAGTCGTGCACACCGTCGTCATCGACGATGAGGCCGCCCGCAAGCAAATTGAAGAGTGGCGCATCAACGCCACGCTGGGTGCGCCCGTGCGCCTTTCGCCAACGCAGGCGCAACTGATCGACCGGCTGATCAAGAACCTCGCCGATGCCCCGCTGGTTGAGAAGCTGCGTGTGATTCGCGAGAAGGCGCAGGTGAAAGAAGAGTGGGAGCAGTAGGGCCAGCGAGCTGTTTTTACACACTGTGGCAAGCAAACGCCCTTTTCGGCCGCAGACAACGCACACAACGGCATCAATCAGGCTTGCCTAACTCTCGGTGGTGACTAAGATTTCCGCTGAGGATTCCTTATTCCACCTTGTAAGTCTGACCGCACCCCCCTGCGGCATTGCATTTGCTTACAAAGTGTCAGGGAAACCAATGCCTAAACCAATGCTTGAGGTGTGTGGCCCTGAGGAGGGCTTCCCTTCATGCGGCTTGGGTCTTTACGACGTGGGTGCGGAGGACACATGAGTCGTGCACTGTGGATGGCCGGCGTGCTTGCAGCATTGATTGCCATGGCCGGCTGCTCGGAAGAAGTCATCAGTTCAGGGGCGACTGTTACGCAAGGCAGTGGGGCGGGCACTTTCAACCCGAACAACGTGCCGCGCCTGCTTGCCGTAACGCCCAACGTCGGGCCCGATACCGGCGGCACCGAGTTTGAAATCGAAGGCGTGAACCTGCTGCCGCTCGCTGACGTCGTCGTCGAGTTCGGCGCCAACGTTTTCAACGGCCAGGTGAACAACCAGGGCAACAAGATCATCAACCCGTCGGCCGGCAACCTGAAGTTCACGGCACCGGCTGGTACTGGCGCCGTGGACCTGCTGGTATCCGTCAGTAACCAGAACCCGCCCACGCTGTCGCTGCCCAACGCGTTCATTTACCTGCCGCCGGGCGCGCCGGCGCTGCCCACCGTGCTTACCATGACGCCCAACACCAGCGATGAGTTCGGCGGTACCGTCTGCACATTTACCGGCACCAACGTGCCCACGACCTACACCGTCGTGGTCAGCTTCCTGTTCCCGACCGGCACCGTGAACGCGGCCGCACTGAACCCGACGGCCGACACCTGGACGTGCACGATCCCGGCTGTGCCGGCGACCGAGAACTTCACAACCGGCGCTTTGCAGGTGACTGTCACCTGCACGATTTCAGACCCCAGCATGGGCCTGCCCGTGCCCGTGGTGGTTGCAGCCCCGCCGAGCCTGCTTGACGGCAACCCGTTCACTTACACCAACAGCGGCACGCCACCGGCGCCGCTGCCGCAGGAGTACGTGATTGCCAGCGGGCTATCGGCCCCGAATTCGCAGAATACGCCGGACTCTTTCGTGCGCACGGTCGAGATTTATGACCCGGTCTATGACCGCAAGACAGGTGTGACCGGTTTGCAGTCGCGCTACATGTTCAACGGCGCGATGGCGCTGGCGCCCAACGGCACGCACGAGTACCCCTCGCCGCTCAGCGTCTCCAACGCCAGCTGGCGCGATGCCAGCAGCACGTTCTCGCACTTCGCGCTGCCGCAGTTCAGCCGCACGTACACACCCGCCGTGCCCGATGGACAGCCTGCGGCGACGCCGGTTACAGGCCCGGTGACGGCGACGCTGTATCATTGCACCAACACGGAAACCGGTGCTCAGATCACCGGCAACGACGACAGCTTCTTTGCCGTGTACAGCAACGGCGACATTGAGGTGTTCAACACCGGCGGCGGCAACATCCACGAAGAGATCCAGATCCACGAGAACTTCGCGAACTTCCCGTACTTCGCGGTCGCCCATGACAGCGCCCAGGCGCGCATCTACGTCGCGCGGCTCGACGGCACGGCATTCACCGCCAGCGGCAGCAACACCAACGAAATCAACTGCACCAGCGTCACGGGCCAGATTAAACCGCTTAGCCTGAAGCTCGCGGGCAACAACCTTTACTTTGTCACTACGGCAGGCGAGGTGTATCGCTCGCCCATCGACAGCGGCACCTCGGGCGTGAACCCGGTCGCTACGGCCTGCAACTGGCCGGGCGGTGCGGTGCACACCTACGTCGCCGATGAACTGAACCTCAGTGGCGACGGCAGCACGATCGCGTTTGTCGCCGGCACGGGCATCCAGCGGTTCGTGACCGCCGGCGGAACACCGCCTGACACCCACAACATTTTCGCGATCCGTAACGCCAACACCGGCAACACCAACATCATCGCGGTCACGGACTTTGCGGCCGCCGGCGGCGGCAAGCAGATCCAGATGTGGAACATCGACGACAGCGCTACTTCGACCTACGGCAGCCTGAACGTCGATAACGGTGCCAACGATCGCCGCGTATACATGGCGGGCGTCAACGCCTTCAGCACCGCCACCAACCGGCCGGGCAACGACGTTGCCGTGAATTTCGACGGTGAACTGTGCGCGTTTGTCACGCGCGAAGACCGCAACGTCGTGGACAGCGTGACCCCGGCGTTCGTGGTGTATTACCTGTACGTGGCGCGCATCGGCCAGGGCACCAACGACTGCGCGCGCCTGAACAGCGCCACCACCGGCAGCTTCGGCATCGGCGCGGCTTACGACGGCGACATGACTGTCGTGCCGGGCTTCTTCTTTCCGAAGAAGGCACCCAACAACGGCATGCGCTATCGGCTGGTGTTCACGATTGCCGGCGTGTCCGGCGGCGGCGTGGTGGGGGAGAACCAGCACGTGTACACGGCCGACATCCCGCTTACGGGCACGGGCATTGGCTCACCGACAATTCTTGACCGCAGCGAAAGCGGGCAGGCGCCACCGTTCAACGTTTCCGCGGCCAACCCCAGCTGGAACTACTACGGCTCGTTCCAGTCGCGGCGCGGCGACGTGCTGTTCCTGATTGACGCCACGACCGGCGGCCTGTTCTACCTGGACCTGCGCGACGGCGTTTCCAGTTTGGCCGAGCCCGTGCGGCGCGCCCACGACAGCGCCGCGATCACCCTGCCCCGCATCAGCGCGGCAGGCGCGTTGAACGAGAACACGTACGTGACCAGCGGCTTTGCCGAAGACCCGGCGGGTGCCGTCGGCCTTGAACATTGGGGCAACCAGCTTCGCAGCCTGCAGGGGCCCGGGCTGTCCACGTTCACGCAGGAGTACCTGATTTTCGTCGGTGAAGAAAACCCGGGCGAAGAAGAAGTGTACATGTTGCAGATGCTCAGCCTCGCCAACCCGCTGCCCAGTGAGGCCATCAACGTCACCAACACCGGCACCACCGGCCTGATCAAAGGTATCTTCCCCTCGAAAGACGGGGGCGTGATGGCGGTGGTGAAAGGTTCCAGCGGCTTCCCGCAGGCGTATCGCTACAGCGGCACGGTCGACGGCTCATTGTTCATCATCAACGATGTGGTGGGCATGCTGAATGACAACGCCAGTTCGCTGACGTCCTCGGCCGAGGAACAGACGCTGATCACCGGCGGCCGCTTCTCGCGCAAGATGGCCTGGTACCGAGACGCCACGCGCTACAGCCTGTACTTCGGCGAAGGCAGCAGCACCGGAAACACGACCGGCAGTCCGCCGCCCCGCAGCTTCTTGCGTTTCACCCGCATCGACATCGACCGCCAGAACGGCAACATGATCATGCCGTTCACGACCATCACACACATCGGCGGCACGGCCCTGACCCAGGGCGCGGTGTACATTTACGACGTCGGCAAGCGCGAGTAGTGCGCCCGATTCTCACGCACCCCGGGTTTCGGCCCGGGGTGTTTGCTTGGCGCGCCAATTGGCTGTAGTTATCGGACCTTTCTTGCCGATACACAGCCCGGAGCCTGCATGCCCGCGTTGTCCATTGAACCGGTTGAACACCCGCGCCTGAGCAGCGACTTCGTTGAGCTGCCCTGGCGACTCAACGCCGATGACCCCGACTGGGTTGCGCCCCTGCGCATGGCCCTGAACAAACTGCTCGATCGTAATCACTATCCCTTCTACAGATACGGCGACGCGGCCTTCTTCCTCGCGCGCCGCGGCAAGGAAGTGGTCGGCCGCATCGCCGCCATCGAGAACCGCCTGCACGCTGAGAAATACAAGGACGGCGTAGGCTTTTTCGGCTTCTTCGAATGCGAAGATGATGTCCAGGCCTGCCGCGCCCTGCTGCAGGAAGCTTCTCGCTGGCTAAAGGACAAAGGCTACGGGAGCATCCGTGGCCCGGTGAACTACAGCCTCAACGATGAATGCCCGGGCGTACTGTATGAAGGCTTCAACGGTATCCCGCTGCTGCTGATGGCCCACAACCCGCGCTACTACGCGCGGCTGCTCAGTGATGCGGGCATGGCCAAGTGCATGGACCTGTACGCCTATCTGGTCACCCGCAACACCATGGCCGACGAACGATTTGCCCGCGTGATGCAGGCCGTACGCCGCCGCGCCCCGAAGGTCGAGCTGCGACAGGTGCGCACCAGCGGCAAGGGCTTCCGTGAAGACATTGAGTCGATGCTCGACATCTTCAACCAGGCCTGGCGCGAGAACTGGGGCTTCGTGGACGTCACCCCGCCCGAAGTGGACGCCATCGCCGCGGACCTGAAGCCGATCGTGCGTCCGGAACTCACCAGCATCGCGACGTTCGAAGGCAAGCCGATCGGGATGATGGTGTGTGTGCCCAACGTGAACGAAATCCTGCACGACATCCCCGACGGCAAGCTTTGGCCCAACGGCTGGTGGAAGCTGCTGTGGCGCATGAAGAACATCCGCGGCTTTCGCACCATGCTGATGGGCGTGACGCCTGAATACCGCAACCGCGGCATCGACGCGCTGATGATCGACCAGATCATCAGCAACGGGCGCAAGGCCGGCTTCCTTTATTGTGAGCTGAGCTGGGTGCTCGAGAACAACGAAGGCATGAACTCGCTGGCGCAAAAGGCCGGCGGCAACCTTTACCGTAAGTACCGACTGTTTGAGGCCACCAATGATCGCATCCTTCAACCGTAAGCTGGCCCTTGGCGCGCTGCTGTTTGCGATGTCGCTGGCGATCCACACGCCGGCACAGGCCGACGGCACGGAGCTGACACGCGCAACCCGCGACGGTATCGCCGCCCAATTGCAGAAGGCGTCAGGCAAGCGCGGCGTTGCTGCCATGACTGTGCTTGACCTTGAGACCGGGCAGGTGCTGTACCAGCACAATCACGACAAGACGCTCGCCCCGGCCAGTAACATGAAGCTGCTGACTTCGCTTGCTGCGCTTGAGCTGCTGGGCGAAGAGTTTGAATTCATCACCCGCCTGTACGCCGACGGCCGCGTGAGCGACGGCGTGCTGCACGGCGACCTGTGCATCATCGGCGGCGGCGACCCCAACCTGAGCGGCCGCTTCCACGACAACGACCCTGTCGCGCTGTTCAAGCAGTGGGCCGCGCAACTGAAACAGGCCGGCGTAACCCGTGTTACCGGCGCGCTGCGCTTTGACAGCACGCTGTTCGGCCAGGACAGCTTCTCGGACTCATGGCCCAAGGACGACCAGTACATCAAATGGTACTGCGCTGAAGTCAGCGCGCTGGCCTTCAACGACAACTGCATCGGTGTGCGTGTGCTGCCCGGCAAGGCCGGCCAGAAGGCCACGATTGAGCTGGTGCCGCCGACCGCCACCATCAAGATCATCAACGAAACCACGACCGCCCCCGGCCGCAAAGGCGCCGAGATCGGCATCGTGAGGCCGCGCGACCAGAACGTCATCACGGTCAAGGGCAAGGTGTATGAGCAGGCAAGCTGGGGCTATTACATCGACGTGGCGGTGCACGACCCGGCCCGCTATGCCGCCGAAGTGTTGAGAGAGACGCTGATCGCACAGGGCATCGCGGTCGGCGGCGAAACCGCGCCCGTCACCATGGACGCGGCCATGCTGGCGCGTTGCACGGTGCTGCACGAGCATCGCTCCAGCCTGTTGGAAGCACTGGGGCCGATCAACACCAACAGCCAGAACCTGCACGCGGAAATGCTGTTCCGGCAGCTTGGGCTGCGTTACGCGGGCAAGGGCACGTTCAAGACTTCGCAGGCGGCGATGCAGGACTATCTGCGCGAGCGCGGCATGTGGCAGGACGGTCTGGTGATCAGCGACGGCAGCGGCCTGGCCCGCGACAACCGCGTCACGACGCAACTGCTTGCAAGCCTGCTGCGGCGCGCCAATGGCAAGGCGTGGTTCAGCGCGTTCCGCGACAGCCTGGCCCGCGCGGGCGAAACCGGCACGCTGGAAAAACGCTTGACCGACAAGGCGCTGGAAGGCGTGGTGTACGCCAAGACCGGCTACATCAGCAATGTGCGCGCGCTTTCGGGCTACATCCTGAAAGACGATCGCAAGCTGGTGTTCTCGATCCTCATGAATGACTGCGCCTACTCGCGCGAGACGCAGGACGAAATCGTGAAGCTTCTCGCCAAAGGCTGAGCATGACCCCCGACAACAAACCACGCACGCCAAGGCCGCGCATCGCGGCCTTGTTGCTGGGCGGATGGGTCGCCAGCATCGCGCTGCTGGCCATCGAGGGCACCGGGTCTGCGGCACAGCGCGAGATTCCCGTGGCAACCTTCGCACACGCCGACAAGCTGTTGCACGCGGCTGCCTGGTGCTGGCTGGCGCTGCTGCTGACGCCGGCACTGGTGCTGCTGCGGCCGCAGCGGGCGAAGCTTGCCCTGGTGGTATCGGTGTGCACGAACGTGGCCGTCGGCGCGCTGATTGAGGTGGTGCAGGCGGGCTACGGGGCAAGCCACGGCCGCAGCGCGGACCTGCTGGACGTGGTCGCCGACGCGACCGGCGCCTTCATCGGAGCGCTGTTGGCGTATGCGCTGCTGCGCCGGCTGAACAAGATTTGAATGCCCGGGGCTGGTACTACTGCCGGGCAGCCTGCCGCGCAACGAAGGCTTCGTAATCGGCGGGTGTGTTCACTTCGTAGCCGTGGTACTGGCTCAGGAAAACGGCGATGCGATGGCCGTGTTCCAGCGCGCGAAGTTGCTCAAGCATCTCGGCTTTCTCAAGCGGCGTTTGCGGCAGGGCCGCGTACTTCTGCAGAAAGCCTGACCGGAACGCATACAGCCCGACATGCTTCAGGTAGCGCGGCTGGCCGTCGTCACGGTTCTCGTGCGGGGCAACCTGCGCGCTCTCACGGTAATGCGGAATCGGGTTGCGGCTGAAGTAAAGCGCAAAGCCCTGCTGGTCCGTGGCCACCTTCACAAAGCCCGGCTCATGGATCGAAACCCCGGCCGGCCAAGGCACCGCGATTGTGCCCATCTTGATTTCTTCACCCTCGCGGCGGGCGGTCATGCCAGCCACCAGCGCGGTCAGAGGCTCGGGTGACATCTCTGGCTCATCGCCCTGGATGTTCAGAACGATGCCGTAGTCCGGGAAATGCCGCGCGGCTTCGGCCACGCGATCGGTGCCACTGGCGCAGTCGGGGCTGGTCAAGACAGCTTCGCCGCCGAATGCACTGACTGCATCGACAACTTCTTGGGCATCAGTTGCGACCACAATCTTGTCGATACCGGAACTGGCTTTCGCGCCCTCCCAGACGTGCTGGATGAGGGTCTTGCCCGTGCGATCAAGCAGGACCTTGCGCGGCAAGCGCGATGAAGCCAACCGGGCCGGGATTATGCCGAGTACTTTCGCCATGTCCGGCAATGCTAAGGGTGCAGTCGAATATTGCCATAGGAGACAGCCATGATCGCCATTGTCGAAGCCGTGCCATACATCGCCTTCACCGGCGCAGGCCTTCTGCTTGCGTGGGTCGGCCTTGACCTGCTGCGCGCCAAAATGCGCGCCCGCCAGACTCCGCCCGCCCCGGCCGAAAGCGGCCGTGGCCTGGCTGGCAAGCCTGAGCCGCTGAGCGCCCGCATCCCGGCGCTGGCTGCCGCCGCATCACACGAGCCCCCCGTGGTAGCCGACGCCGTGGTGCAGCTTGCCGGCGAGTCGGGCCCGGTGATCGGCCTGCGCATGGACGCTGATTCGCGGCCCATGCCCTCATTGTCGCCCGCGACCGACCCCGGCCTGAGCTTCCAGCGTGACACCGAAGTTCCCGCCTTAATCGCTGAGAACGTCGCGGAAAGTGATAAGATGCAGCCTGTGGGGTCCGGCGTGGCGGGGGCCAGTGCGCCGCTTGTTCGCCGTGATCCTTCGGTCCGGGTGTTCGACACGGCCGTGGCGGCCAGTGATCGGGTGACCCCGGCCCAGAGCGGTTGATCCCGTCAACGGGCACGGGCCGACCGCGCGACATGCCGGTCGGCCCGTGCTGTTTATTCCCGTTGCCGGAAGAGTCTGCCGCGTAAACCTGTTGGCTGATACGGATGGAAGAAGACACCGCGACAATCCAGCCCAGCCTGCTGCAACTCCACTTCGACCATGCGGTGGATGGCCAGTACGTGCTGGACCCTGACGCAGACGTCTTCCTGAAGGTCAACCCGGCGATGTGCGAGCTGCTGGGTTACACCCGCGAACAACTGATTGAAGCGCGCCGCCCGATCAGCACCATGTCGCTGATCCATGAAGGCGACCGCGAGCTTGTCAGCGCGCACCGATCCACCGCGCGCCAAAGCGGCGACCGTGGCGTCATGCGCTTTCGCATCGTCAGGCCCGACGGCCGTGTGCGGCACCTGGAAGTGCGCTTTGTGCTGTTGACGTACAACGGCAGCATTCTGCAAGTCGGCAGCGCCCGTGATGTCTCTGAGCAGGTTAAGCTCGAGAACAAGCTTCGCAGTGAATCCGACTTCAACCGCGAGCTGACCCTTTCGGCCCAGCGCAGCGCCAAGGAAACCCAGCGCAAATCACTCGAAGTGCTTGAGGCCAACACACGCATCGGTGCACTGACTGAAGTCCTGCGCGCGATCCCCGTGCTGACCAAGCGCCTGGTCGAGATCGACAACCTGGATGAACTGTACAAACAGTGCGCGCTGACCATCGTGCAGGATGCCCAGTTCTCAAGCTGCAGCGTAGCCATGCTGAATGCGTCCGGTGAACTTGAGGTCAAGTACGCCAACCCCTTCCGCCAGACGCAGAAAGTCCGCATCGAAGACCACGACCTGTGGCAGCGCGTGCTGCGCGGTGAAAGCCGCCTTGAAGTGGACGAGGCCGGCGGGCACATCGCCCCGATCCGCGTCAGCAACCAGGTGCGCGGGTTGCTGCTGGCGGGCCTGCCGAAGAACTTGCAGCGTTTTTACAGCGGCCACAAGCCGATCCAGCAGTCGATCCGCGACTTGGTGATGACGATTGCCGACTTCATGGGCATCGTGATTTCGAACATCGAGATCCTCGACGAAATCCGCCGCCAAAGCCGCGTGGACCAGCTGACCGGGCTGCTGAACCGGCGTGTGTTTGACCTGCAACTGGCCACGGAATTCCGCCGTGCGTTGCGCTACGAGCGCGACTTGTCGCTGCTGATCATCGACATCGACAACTTCAAGCGTATCAACGACACCTATGGTCACCGGCAGGGCGACCGCGTGCTCGAGAAGATCGGCGCCTTGCTCGGCAACAGCTTCCGCGACCTCGACACGGTGTGCCGTTACGGCGGCGAAGAAATGTGCGCGATCCTGCCTGAAACCGTGGGCGAGGCGGCCAAGCAGAAGGCAGAGCAGATTCGCCGCAAAGTCGCTGAGCTGGAAGTGCCGATGACAGACGGGTCGGGCAGCCTTACGGTCACGGTCTCAATCGGCGTGGCCTGCGTGAACAAGGGCACCGTCAACGAAGAGCAGTTGATTGAGGAAGCGGACGAAGCCCTGTACTACTGCAAGCACAATGGCAAGAACCAGGTACGCCTGGCTGAGTAACCCCGCACCGCCGGAACTTCGTTGCCCACATTGGCCGCATTCCTGAACCTCGCCGTCGGGATCACCCTGCTGATCCTGGCGTGCTATGGACTGCGCGCGCTGTGGGTGCGCGCCGTGCCTGCCAAGGTGCTTGCGTGGCTGATCGCACCCGGCGTGGCCGTACACGAACTTTCGCACGCGCTGGCCTGCCTTGTGACCGGGGCCAAGATTCATTCCATGGTGCTGTTCCGGCCCGACGGCAGCGGCGAAGTGCGCCACGGGCCGCCAAAGATCAAGTACGTGGGCGAGATGCTGATCGGGATGGCGCCGCTGGCCGGCGGCACCGCGTGCCTGCTGTTGCTGGGCATGCTGCTGCGTTCACCGGTGAACCTGTATGACGTGCGCGCGCAAGGCGTGCAGCCGGACCAGTTCGTGTTTGCGGGCCAGCTGGCATCGCTGATCTGGCAGGACCTGCGACTGTTCTTCCGGCTGGAAAGCCTTGCCGACTGGCGCACCTGGGTGTTCTTCTACTTCGCGATGTGCTTCACGCTAAGCATGGCGCCGTCACGGCAGGACCTGAAGAACAGCGCCGTGGGCATCCTGATCGTGTGCGGCGTGGTGCTGATCGTGCACTTGGTTGTGGACCGGCTGATCGGCGCGCGCGGCGACGGCCCGGTATTCCGCTCCGTGGCCGAGTCGGTGCTGATGCTGCACTACCCGTTTGCAATCTGCGCGATCTCGGCGCTGCTGGCCGGCGTGCTGTACCTGGCCGGCATGCCGTTCCGCCAGGGTAAGCGCCGGCGCAAGTAGCGTTACTTGTTCGAGATCAGCAGGAACAGTGCGCTCAGCACCAGCGCACCCACCGCGAACGCATACAGGTAGTGGCGCACCACACCAGTCTGCATCTTGCGGCCGACGTCGCTGCTGAGCTTCACGATCATGGCTGAGCCGTTGACCAGCACCAGGTCAATCACGATCACATCCACGATCACGAACAGCACGTCGCTGGCGATGCGGGTCGGCTTCACGATCAGCATGTCGTACAACTCATCGACATAGAACTTGTTCAGCAGCAGGCGGTAGGCAAAGGTCATGCGCGGCTTTTCGCCTTCGGCCGCCGGCTTGAATGCCAGCTTGCCCACCTTGTCCAGGTTGCCCGGGCGGCTGTAGATGAAGAAAGCGAACACAAACATGCCCACCGCGATGCTGACGCTGATCGCGATGTTTACCCATTCGGCCATGATGTCGGCGGCCGTATGCTCCACGGGGATGCGCAGCTTGCTGCCTTCTGCCAATGCAGCCTGGCCATCAGCCCAGATCGGGGCCAGCCAGGTCTGGAACGGCGGGTGATGTACGCCAAAGGCCGGCGGCAGCAGCAGATAGCCGGCACCGATTGCAGCCAGTGCCAGAATCATCAGAGGCATCGCCATGCTGCGTGGCGATTCGTCGGCGTGGGCGTAGGCATGCTCATCGCCGCGCCATTTGCCAAAGAACGTCAGGCCGATCAGGCGCGCACTGTAGAAGGCGGTGCAAATCGCGGCGGCCACACCTAGCGCGTAGATCACCCAGCCCAGCCCGTCGCCACGGTGGAATGCCGCATACAGGATCGCGTCTTTGCTGAAGAAGCCTGCGAGGCCGGGCACGCCTGCAAGCGCGAGTGCGCCGATGAACATGGTGTAGCAGGTGATGGGCATTTTCTTCTTCAGGCCGCCCATCTTCCACATGTCCTGGCTGTCGGCGTTGCCGTGGCCCAGCGTGTGCTCAAGGCTGTGGATCACGCTGCCTGAGCCCAGGAACAGCAGCGCCTTGAAGAAGGCGTGCGTGAACACATGGAATACCGCCAGGTGAAACTGGCCCAAGCCCGCAGCCATGAACATGAAGCCAAGCTGGCTGACGGTCGAATACGCCAGCACCTTCTTGATGTCACGCTGCACCAGCGCAATCAGGCCCGCGAACAGCGCTGTCGCGCCGCCGATCACGGCCACAATCGTCATCGCAAGCTCAGCGTGCACGAACACGAAGTTCATGCGGGCCATCATGTAAATGCCGGCCGTCACCATGGTGGCGGCGTGGATCAGCGCGCTGACCGGCGTGGGGCCGGCCATGGCGTCAGGCAGCCAGACAAACAGCGGAATCTGCGCCGACTTGCCGGTGGCACCGATGAACAGGCAGATGCACGCCCAATTCAAGAGTGAGGTATCGACCTGACCTGCGGCCACGGTCTGCTTCATGCTGCTGATCAGGCCTGCGTCACCGGCATAACTGAGGCTGCCGAAGTGATAGAAAATCAGGAACATGCCGACCATGAAGCCGAAATCGCCGACGCGGTTAGCGATGAAGGCCTTCATGCCGGCACTGGTGTTATTCAAGTGCTTGTACCAGAAGCCGATCAGCAGGTAGCTGCACAGGCCCACGCCTTCCCAGCCCAGGAACAACGTCACCAGCGAATCGCCCAGCACCAGCATCAGCATGCTGAACACGAACAGGTTCAGGTACGCGAAATAGCGCGCGTAGCCTTCGTCGTGGCTCATGTACCCGATGCTGTAAATGTGGATCAGGCTGCCGACGCCGGTGATGATCAGCATGTACAGCGCTGACAGCCGGTCGAGGTAAAGGCCGAAGTTGATCTTGAACCCGCCGACGTCCATCCAGGTAAAGGCCGAGTGCGCGTACACGTCACCGCCGTTGTTCACCATGTGGTAGATGAACAGAGTCAGCGCGCTGATAAACGAAATGACCACGGCAGCCGAAGCAATGCCACCCGATGAAGGCGCGCTCATGCGCTTGCCAAACAGGCCGTTCAGCACAAAGCCGAGCAGCGGCGCCAGAGGCACGACCCACAACAGCAACTGCCAGTTCTGGAAGACCTTTTCCATTCAGTGCTCTGTACTCGGTGTTCAGTGCTCGGTGCTCAAGACTTTGTGCTTGGCCTTGGCTCGTGCTCGATTCCTTGACCCAGACTCCTGACCTATCTCCTGCCGTTCAATGCCTCAGTTCGCTGGCTGCCTCGGAGTCGGCAGTATTTCTTCTACGGTACACGGCTACGATGATTGCCAGGCCGATACCCACTTCCGCGGCGGCCACAGCCATCACCATCAGTGTGAAGAACTGTCCGGAGTGCGCGCCCAGCACGCTGTTGCCCTGGCCGGCCCAGTGCCGCGAAAAGGCAACCAGAGCGATGTTCACGGCGTTCAGCATCAATTCAAGCGACATCAGCACCATGATCAGGTTGCTGCGCGAAAGCACGCCGTACAGGCCCGCGCTGAAAAGCACGGCAGCCAGGAACAGCACGGTTTTCGGATCAAGCATTGCCAGCATCGTGTTGCCTTGCGTGTCCTAGTGTCCTGCGTGTCCCGCGCCATGGCCTGCCGAAGCACCCGCCTCAGGTGCCTTGGGTGTCGGCGCAAGATGACGACGCGCCAGCAGCACAGCTCCCAGTACGGCCGCGAAGATCAGCAGGCTGACGAACTCAAACGCCAGCGGAAAGCCTTCAAAGATCGTGAAGCTGACGGCCTCGGTGGTGCCGTATTCGACCACGCGCTCTGTGGCAGGCGTGCCGGGCGCGGCGCCTTCGTCTGCGGGCAGATACAATCCGGTTGCGTAGTTTTCAGGCAGCGGGCCGAATTCGTCGTACTGGGCCGGCAACTTGAAAATGGCAAAGCTGAAGCACAGCAGGAATCCCAGCGCCACGACCAGCGCAAGCGGCTTGGGCAGCACAATCGAATCCAGCGCGGCCTGCAGCGCCGACGGAAGTTCACCTTCCTTGCGGCGCTTCTTCTTTGTCTGCGCGTCGAATTCGGCCGGGTCAAAGTTGGCGCGTGAACCCACCGCTCGCGGCAGGCCCTTGCGGTCTTCACTGGTGCGGGTGTCGGTAAACATCAGCACAAACAGGAACAGGACCGCCAGCGCGCCCGCGTAAATCAGCACCTGCGACACGGCCACAAACGGTGCGTCGAGGGCCTGGAATATCCCGGCAGATCCAAGGAAGGCAAGCAGCAGGCCCAGCAGCGCGTACACGGCGTTACGCTGCGACAACAGGATCACTGTCCCGGCAAGCGAAACCAGCGCGCAGAAAATGAACAGGATGTCCTGCAGTTCCATGCTGTCCCCAGTGATGCGGCGGCACGTTAGCAGTGCCAGTAACCGCGCGCAAGCACAGCGCAAGGCCCGCACGGCGCGGCTTTTGCGCCTGAATCAAAATGCCCCCGGCATGGCCGGGGGCTTGCGTCCTTGACGTCGAAATCGCCTAGCGTCGGTTGTTGTTGGTGCGGGTGTTGGTGTTGCGCGTGTTCGTGTTGCGGGTGTTGGTACGCGAGTTGGTGTTTCGGTTGTTGTTGTTCGTACGCGGCTGCGAGCTGGTGGTACGGCTGCGGGTGCCGCTGTTGCTGATGCCGCTGCTGAAGCGCGGCTTGGCCTTGCCGTCGTACAGCTTGGAGGGGTCCAGTTCAGGGTACTTGGTGTAGAAGAACTTGCGCCAGCGAGACTGGTCGTTGCCCATGTCAGTGCGGGTCACGCGGGTCAGGCTTTGCAGGCTGGCGATCTGTACGCCGGGGTTCTGGTCAGACAGCAGCTCGACCAGCGGGAAGATTTCCTTCTCGCGTTCAGCCGGTACCAGGTCACCCAGGCTGCGGGCTGCTGCTTCACGAACCACGGCCACGCGGTCGCCGGTGGCCTGCAACAGCGGCTCAATGGCGCGCTGGTCCTTGATGCGGGCCAGTGCCAGTGCCGCGGATTCACGCACGCGGTCGTCAAAGTCGGCCAAGCCGGTCAGCACGGTGCTGTACACGAGTTCCGGGTCGCTGCCGTAGTGCTTGCTGATCGCATCGATGGCCTGACGGCGCACCTGCACGCTCTCATCGGCGCAGGCCTCAGACAACGCGGGCAGCACGCGGTTCGGGTCCTGGATCTTGCCCAGCGCGATCGCCGAAGCAGCGCGAATCTCCGGCGCCGGGTGGCGCAGGCCGATGGTCGTCAGGTCCAACACCGCGGCCAGGTCGCCGATGTCGCCCATGGCGTTCACGGCTGCGATCTGCACGTTGGGGCTGGCGTCACTCACAAAGCGGTTGCGCAGCGGCACGATGCTGTCATTCAGCGCTCCGTCGTAAGCCACGGCAAACGCCTGCACGCAGGCACGGCGCATCTGGAACGAGCTTTCGGTATCCGACATGCAATCACTCAGCAGCAGCATCAGCTCGCTGTGGTTCTTGTAATCGCGCAGCTTGTCGCCCAGCGTGGTGAGGCCGAGCACCGAGTTCAGCCGCACGCTTTCAGGCTCGTCGGGGTTGGCGACGACTTCCATCAGCATCGGGACCACGGCACTGTCGCCCGTGAAGCCAAGCATCACGCCTGCCAGCGCGCGGCGCGACGTGGATGAGTCGTCGTAGAGGGCCGAAATCAAGGCCTTCTGGTAGATGCGGGCGCTCTCGCTGATCTTGGCGCGCATCGATGATTCGCCGGAGGTGTCGGCGCGCTGGATGCTCGCGGCCAGGTCACGCAGGTCGGTGTCGAACGCCTCAAGCGTCTTGTCGTCGATGTAATCCGGCGACTTGTCGCCGTCAGCATCGCTGCTGGCAGGCCCCGACGAACAACCGGCGAACAGCGCTGCAAGCAGCGAGAAAGCCAGTACGGGCGCCAGTTTGGTCTTGAGCGTCATCATGCATCTCCGTGGCAATACTTCCTTATATACGCCCATGCCCGGATTGGGTTTGCAAAAAACCCCGGCGGCCAAGTGTCTGCGGCACGAAACTTTGCAAGGTGCGATGACCAGTGGCGCGACACAACTGATTCCGCACCGTGACCGGCCGTTACGCTGATGGAACCCCGAACAAAGAGCGCGCACTTTGATCACGCACCCGGCAGGCGGCGCGAAGTTCACAACTAATGTAAATGGTGGCACTTACGCATCCGTCCCGCGCAATCCCGGTTTTGAATCCCGGCTGGCACTGGTATTGCACTTGTGAGGCCATGACATTGGGCAAGTGTTGATGGGTCCAACCAGCCTGCTTGGCGCACAAGGGTTGAAAATGATGGCACTTGTGACAGACTTAGGGCCCGTAACCAGCATGGCAGTATGCGACGTGAAAGCGATTGGTCGCAGCGCGTCGCGTGCTTCCGCTCCATTGGTGGGTTGCCTGGGTGCTGCTTGCATCCAGAAAGGGCAGTCTTGAGGCGCTTGAATTCCAGAGCCGCCCTGATGTGCGCCCTCGTGGCGCTGTTCGCGCTTTCGTGGCAAATGCCGTCACAGGCGCAGGACACCGGCAATCCAGAAGCACCGAAGACAGAATCCAATCCGGACCTCGAAGGCTTTGACCGGCCCACGCCCTATCCCAAGATCCGCTTTGCCAAGCCCGATGGCGCGGAACAGAAGCCTGCGGAAGCCCGTAAGAACCTGAAGTCGCGGGTGTACCTGGTTGACCTGAGCGACGTCATGTCTGCCAGCATCACCATTGACGGCGTGAAAGAAGTGACGCGGCTTGAGCACCTGGTGACGCAGCTCGAGAAAACGCTCGACTCGCTGGCCACACGCCGCGACCTGCGCTTCAACATCATTTCGTTCGGCACGGTCAAAGACCTGGCCGCCGGCGGCGAAATGCTTGAGACGTCGGCTGAAACCTCGCGCAAGGCCAAAGACTGGCTGCGCGGCCTTGCCGCCGATGGTGACACGGACGTCTACACCATTCTCAAAGAATGCTTCCACCAGGAACCCGACAACGCGGTGCTCATGGTCGGTGGCATGCCCATGAAGCCTGCCGGTATCACGGACGAACAAATGAAGCCGCACGCCACGGCGGGCGATTTCATCCTGGCGGAAGTGCGCCAATGGCGCGCGGCCGGGCGCAAGACCACACTGGATATCTGCGGCGTCGGCCTGAGTGCCGACGAGCGCGAGTATTACAAGAAGTTGGCGCTGGCATCCGGTGGCACGTACCTGGATTCCTAGCGCCGGCAGTTGCGAGCACGGCAGTAACGCGACGCCACTCCCCCGGGTGTCCGTGCAGTAAAGGCAGTAAGTGCAGTGAAAGTGATCTCTGGGCTCAGACCCTTGGTCACCACGCCCCAAAACCGGAGGCCGTCAGTGAATAACCGCGCGAGAAACCACTTTAGCCAACCGACCCGTTTCAGCCGACGCGAAAGCCGCCGCGGCACCATGTTGGTTGTGGTGCTGGGCTTGCTGGTTGCCCTGTTCATCATCGGCACCAGCTTCAGCTTCGTGACGCTGTCTGAGCGTCGCGCGGCCTCAAACTATCTTGACCGGCAGCGCGCCCTGGACCTGGCGCTGGACGGCGTTGAGTACTCCATCGCGCGCCTGCGCGTTGAGGGCACACGCCGCCACTACGACCAGCTAACGGACGGCACCGCCGGCAAGTCGCCCACTGAGGCCGACTACAACGCGCACCTGTATTCGCTGCGCCCGCTGGATTCGGCCAATCCGTCGGTCAGCTTTGGCAAGAACAGCTCCACCACGGCGCAGGGTGTTTCGGACGTGCCGGACGGCAACTGGGTGGACTTTGACGGCAACGGCCTGCGCGGCGCGACTGAAACCCGCAACGGCACCGACAAGATCCCGTCCAACCTGAAGAAGGGTTCGCTCGGCTTTGCGCAGGGCGTCAGCGGCTTCCACGCCGACGGCATCAACACCAACCAGATCCCGAATGCCGACGTGGGTTTCATCAGCGGGCAGACGTTCGGCCCCAGCGGCACCTACGAAGAACTGGGCGACTACTTCCGCGTGCGCGTGATTGACTCGGCCAGTCTGCTGAACATCAACAACTTCAGCGGTGATCGCCTTGCTAACGTGCTGCTTGTGCTCGGTGGTGCCATCGACGCGTGGCTGAACGACGGCAAGGGCAAGGGCCGCGACAACCCCTTCCCGAACGCGCAGTTCGTGCAGGACATCGTGACCCTTAGCGAAAACCTGGGCGGCGTGATCAGCAACAAGGATCAGTTGCGCCCGATCTGGAACAGCCTGCAGGACGGTGACCGGCTGTATGAACTGGCGATGAACTTCATCACCGTGAACAGCTGGGTGGACACCAAGTATCGCGACTACGCTGACTCGAACCTCGGCAAGACCCCGGGCACCGAAAAGGACAACCAGGACAAGACGCGCAACCCGCACGGCCTGACCGAGCAAGAACTCTGGCGCAGCGGCTTTTCCCAGGGTGTCAGCAGCGGTCGCGACGGCTGGCCTGACTGGCAGCCTGATGCTTCACGCAGTGGCATGGCACCGATCAACATCAACCTGGCACCGTATCCGGTGCTGGTGGCGCTGTTCGCCAACATGGAAGCCAAGGCGCGCTTCCTGTACTTCCGCCGCGAAGACGACATCACGGTCAACAACAAGTTCATCAAGGACAAGACCGGGCAGGACGTGCCGCAGCAGTTGAACGGCACCACCGACCTCGGCCGCCAGAACTCAATGCCGCACCAGGCCACCACGGGCATCCAGAATGAAGACCGCTGGTTCCCGGCGGGTGCCCGCAGCCAGGCGATATTCCAGATGGTCCCGATCGGCCCGATCTCGACCACGCTGGCACAGCAGGTAGGCGCCACCAGCAGCTCCGGCGCAGCCGGTGGCATGGATTATGCCAGCCAGCTTGCCAATGCCGTGATCACCATGCGCGCCACGCACCCGTTCACGAGCTGGCAGGACTTCGACAACCGCTTCTGCCGTGAACTGCTGCTGGGCATCAACGGCAAGAACGACCGCAGCAACATCTCGGTACCTGACCTTGTCGGCGTCATGCGCGGCGACCTGACCCGCGGCGTTGATGTCGCCAGCGTGTTCCCGCGCGACCTGCTGCCAGAGCCCAAGACAGTCTCGCACCCGGCAAGCCCCTACCAGGACGCCAACTCGTCCATGAGCCAGCAGGACTTTGCGGCATGGTACTGGAAGAGCTGCGTCGACATGATCCGCGCCGCCCTATGCCCCGTGAACCTCAGCAACCGTTACAACGCCGATTACCCGTACCACGTCAATGTGGACCGCATGGACCTGACCAACCCCACCAGCCCGATCTGCTTCAGCAGCAACGGGGTGTACGAGGTGATCAGCCAGGGTGAAATCCTGTCGCCCAAGATCGGCGACCTCACCACCACCAGCGCCGGCGACCTGACCCGCCTGCCGGCCGCGCGCCGCCGTGTGCGCACCGTGGTCTCGATCTATGACATCATGACCCACGGCAACCAGGCCGACTTCATGAAGCCGCTGGACCCCGCTGACTGGAACCGCAACATTACGTCCAGCGGCAGCAGCAAGGTTTCGACGCTGGTTTCGCACACCAAGAAGGCGACTAAGTCCGGCCCGTTCTCGATTGACGAACTCTCGAACGGCAGCTGGGAACAAAACAACGGTGATGAATCACAGGCGCTGGCTTTCGCCGAAGACGCCCGCGCTTTGGGCTATCGCGACGGTGCACCGGGCCCCGCCGCCACGGACGCCGACCTGCGCGACCGTTTCAAGGGACACAACAAGTACTCGGCCGCATCCAGTGAGACCGGCTGGGTCACGATGAACCCGCAGGACAAGGCATTCTTCACGGAAACGGCCGGGCGTCTGCCGTCGCTGAACTTCCACGCCCGCTTCAACGAAGGCTTGCGTGCGCGAAACGCCGTGGGCACCACGGACCCCGAAGGTGACATCAAGGGCATCAACAATGGCAGCACCTTTGACGCCGACTGGGGCCACTTGCCGCTTGAGTATGAGGCCATGTTTGACGACTTCATCTCCAGCGCGTCGCCCCGCAGCCAGAAGCAACCCCTGAAGTCAGGCGGCAACGCCAACGAGTTTGAAAAGAGCGGCCAGGGTGAAGAAACCACCAAGTACTCAAGCCTTCTGCCCGACGGCCTGCGCCTCAGCGGCCAAAGCCTGCGGCCGGCCTCAGGTACCATCAAGGGCCAGGGCGACAACCGCCTGAAGGGCTCTTACAACAGCCGCGGCCTGGCACGCCTGCCGCGCCTGAAGCTGCTGCGCTACCCCAACGGCAGCAACGCCTCGGACAACCCGTTTGCCCCGGTGCGCCCGAGCAACTATGACGCCAGCACGATCAACGGCATCAATGACACCGTGCAAACCGGCTACCACGCACCCAACACCGGCCCGAACATCCCCATGGCCCGCCTGCGCCTGACCGGCAGCGCGCCGCCGTGGCGCGGCACAGACAACCACAACACGGCCGCCCAGGGATATCGCCAGAACAACGCCAACATGCCTTACTACCAGGGCACCGTGGACTTCTGGATCAAGTGGGACCTGTCGCCCCAGGGCAGCACACGCCAGAACATCGCACCGGCGATGGGCGAAGTGGACCCCACCAGCCACAACTTCTCAGGCCTGTTCGGTGCCACGGCCTACGGCCGCTTTGTGGACCACCAGACCTATATTACGCCCACGGGCACGAACCGTGATTCGTCGGCCGACTTTGAGGGCGTACAGTTCTTCGTGTTCAAGGAACCGGGTGGCTACCTGCGCTTCACCCGCCTGCTGTTCAGCGAGGCTTTCGGCGCTGCTGTCAGCGGCATGACCAGCAGTGTGCCCCAGACGGTGGGCCAGTTCGGCACCGCCATGCGACGCATCTTTGACCAGGTTGACCCTTTCGGCGGCTACACTGCCACCAACGACATCTGCAACGAGATCGGCAGCTCAACCAACATGGGCTTCCTTTTTGCGCGTACCGACGCCTGGGTGAACCTGAACACGGCCCAGTACGTCAACGTGAACTCGGCCCGGCTGGTGCTGCGCCCGCACGACTGGCACCGCCTGACCATCAGCTACAACTCGAACACCACGCAGCCCTATCACCTCTGGATCGACGGCCGCAAAGTGCAGCCCGTTGAATTCCATGAAGACCCGGACGGCACGCAGGGCGTGCGCAACGACGGTGCACACGCGCCGGGCCGCGACCAGCCGATCCCCGACGAAGACCCAAGCCAGCCGGTGTACGCCTTCTACCGCGCCACCAACAAGCTGCTTGAGATCAACCCGGAAGACCGCCTGACCGTTGGCTGCGTGTTCCGCCGCCAGCTCGACCTGAAGCTTGACCAGGTCTATGACAACTACTTCGACAACCAGGACGACCCGGGCGACCTGAACAAGGTTCCGCGCCCGCTGTTCATGTTCGATTCGAATTTCGTCGCCGTGGCCAACGCCACCATCGACGACTTCCGCATCAGCGCCAGCCAGATCGCGCCGGGCACCAACGAAGTGCCGACCTCAACGGTTTCGGCCGCCGGGCGCTACGTCCGCGCGTCCGAACAGTACTACGAAAACGGCTTCTTCCCCGTCCGCGGCCAGGATGGCCAGCTTCACGCCCAGCCGGTGCGCCTTGGCAGCATCAGCTGGATTGAGCTGCGGCCGGACTTCGACCCGTACGCCGCGCGCGGCCTGAACCTGCATGAGTCATCGCGCATCAGCATGGAGTGGGCGGTGTTCAAGGATTACGCCACAGTACTGCCGGGCGGCCGCGTGCATGACTTCCAGACTGCCGAAAAGACCGGCAGCTCGGGTGACATGAACGGCCGCGATGTCGGCTCACAGGCTTACTGGGCAGAGGGCGGCATGAGCCTGCAGAACGCGCAGTTGCAGGCGGGCCAGCAGGTGGGCGTGTTTGTGTACCGCGCGCACTTTGACGTCGGCGACCGCGTGATGGTGAACAACGTGACGCCGTACCTGTTGCAGGTGCGGGTGACGGTGCTGACACCGCCGCGCAAACTTTCATTCGTGATTGATTACTAGCGGCAGGATTTGCAGTAATGCTGTCCTCGAGGAAGGCAGCAAGCGTAGAAGGAATTGGGGAAGTGCCTGGGGCCAACAGGCATCACACCGGAGGAGGTAGTACGATGGCATCACTCGTAAACAGGCCCGCGATGGCCGCATTGGCGGCGTGCCTGCTCAGCGGCGTGTTCAGCGCCGCGCTGGATGCACAGAACACGCAGGACCCGGCATTCCCGGCCAACCGCGTGCGCTGGCAGCGCCCCGACCCCAACGTGGTGCCGCCTGACCCGCTGTACCTGCAGAATCGCGTGGTCTTCCGCAGCGTGAACCTGCGGACGGACGGCTATGGGCTAGAGCTCGATGGCGAGGTTTTCACCGACTTCGACGCCGACAAAGTACCCAGTACCGAAAGCAAGTTGCCGCGCGGCCCGCTGAAGAACCTCAAAATCGACGTGGAGCTGTACTACTGGGCCACGGTCCTTGAGCGCGATAAGAGCAACCCGACCAAGATCCTTGACCCCAAGATCGACCCGCGCCAGTACGGCACGCTGATCGCCGGCCAAAGCGTGATTGCCCGCACCACGGAAGTCGTGGAAGGCTACGCGATGGCCAAGTTCCAGCTTCCCAAGCAAACCAAGCCGCTTCCGCCGGGCGTGTACCGCCTGGTTGCCCGCGTGCGCTTTGACGCCCAGGAGCCGGACGTGAAGTCGGCGCTCAAGTGGTGCAGCGACATCTACGGCGCTGAGTCGGACTTTGACGTCACCACCAACCAGGTCGTCGCCAACTGGGTAATGGACGACCCCAAGCTGCATGCCAAGTACTACGACGAATTGCTGAACACCATTCGCTCGGCCGAAAGCGTCACCACCATCTACATCGGCGAAATCCTGAAAGGCACCACCGTCACGCTGGTGGCACCGGCCCAGGGCAACGCCCGCACCCCGGCCAACCATGTGGTCTGGACGCCCTACATTGAGCGTCTGCAGCAGCTTGCCGACATCGAAAACACCAAAGTCAAGCTGGACGAATACGAAGCCCAGGTCCGCGCCAACAACGACATGCCGGCCGACGTGAAAGAGCGCGTGCTTAAGCAGATCGAAGAAGACCGCCGCAGTGGCGTGCAGGGGCTTCTGGCGCAGTACGGCGGCGCGTCAACCCGCGAAGAAACCCGCCTGTTCCAGATGGCGGTGCCGGCCAAGGCTGCGGTGCTGGAGCAGATCTTCAAGTTCGAAGAGTACCTCTCATACCGCTTTTGGGTCATTCGCGACGGCGTGCTCAGCTATGGCTGGCACCGCGTGAATCACCCGTGCTACCAGGCCTGGAACGCGATCAAGGTCAATGACATCGGCGTCTCAAGCCGCGACCGCCGCGCCAAGCTGGAAGAGGCCCGCAACGCCGAAGGCGGCCTCGACGGCCGCTGGACCAAGCGGGAAGAGGCCTGGAAGTTCCAGCCGAAAGAGATCAAAAACCTGGCATTTGCGTACCTCAAAGAGAAAGAGGAGCGCGACATCTTTGACGCCGAAAAGTTCTGCAAGGTCAACGACGACAAGAAGGTTGAGCTGAATTACGAGGCCATGGCGGCCTACCGCACCACCTTCATCGACGCGTTCATCAAGGCCACCAAGGCCGAGTTTGAGCAGGTCATCACCACCGAACGCTACTCGATCCAGGTGTGGCCGAACGTGCTGGCCGAAGCCATGAACGCGCGCGACCACGTGTGCTCGCTGCTGTACGCGTGGGAATACAACATCCGCGTGGACGTGATGGGCGAAGACAAGAACACGGTGCTGGCGGAATGGCGCACCGAGGCGAACTCGTACAAAGACCTCGCGCTGGAACGTTACAGCGCCAAGGCCAATGGCGTGGCACCCGGTACGCTGAAGTCGCAGTTCGACGGCTATCTGGCTACGATCGACAAGGGTACCGGCGCGCCGGCGTTGCGGTCGGCCTTCCGCGTAGCCATCGAAGCGGGCAAGACCGGTGCCAACATGCCGGGCACCAAGCCGGCAAGCGCGCCTAAGTAGGAATAGGCCGATGCAGGGCTGAGCAGAATCGCAGTAAGGGGCCCCGCCCAATGGGGCCCCTCGCACCACCCGGGGCCAACGGGGGGTTCTCATGACAAGCCACAAGTGGTTCGCGGCCGCCGCCGCGCTGCTGTTGATTTGCCTGGTGCTGCTGGCCGTGGTCGCCGTGTCGCCGTCCAGCAAGCCCAATGAACCGGCCAAAGTAGCAGGGGGCAACGGCACCCACGATCCTGCGCAGGCCGCGGGCAGCAGGCAGGGCAACGCAGACAGTTCAAGTCCGTTACGCAGCGACGCCGGCCGCACCTCACGAACCGCGGATTCGCAGCAGCCGGGCGCCGACCGGCCGGGCGAACGCGCGTCCGGCACTAAAACGCGCGCACCCGGGGGCGCCGGGGACGCGGGCGAACAAGGCTCAGACAGCACTGAGGAAGATCGTATCGAAGCGCGCATCCGGGCCGATGAATGGCTGGGCGCGCCGGAGGTCGAGTTCGCGTCGCGCGAGTTGCCGATGGAACGGCAGGACATCCGCGGCGACCGGCCCGCGCATCCTGAGCCGCTGTACGTAGACCAGCGCGTTACGTTCCGCCAAATCGCGCTGGGCCAGTGGCGCGGCATGCTGGTGATCTACGGCAGCCTGTGGACCGACTTCCCGCGCGATCCGTCACGCGGCGGCGGCAGCCTGCTGGGCCTGCGTGTGGCCGTTTCGCTGGCGCGTTCCGAAGCGCCGCTCGAAAGCGATTCCAAAAGCGGCCTGCCCGTGATGCCCCGCCAGTTCAGCGATTCTCTGACCGACGTGCCCGGCGCGCGCGTTGAGACGACGGTGCAGATGCAGGAAGACGGGCTCGGCCGCGCGGACTTCCGGCTGCCTGTGTTCCGGCTGCCGCTGCCGCCGGGTGTATACAGGCTGCGCGCTGAACTCAACTTCAGCGCCCAGTCCGATCCGATCCGCGAAGCCTTGAAACACTGCCCCGACCTGTACGGCGGCGAAACCACGTTCGTCGATGGGAACTGGGAAGTCGAAGACGTGTACGCAAACCCCAAGCTGCGCGACAAGTACCACGAGCAACTGTTCACGGTGATACGCGCGATTCGCGACGACGCCACCGTGCTGATCGGCAATCTGCTTGACGGCGACGAATTGGTGCTGCGCGGCCATGGCAGCGGCGAAGCGGCCAACCTCGCGATCCGCGACCGCATGGTCCAGCAGCTTGAGTGGGTGCGCGACCTGCAATCCCAGCGAGCCGATATGATCGCGCGCGACGGGCCCGGGGCCGACACCGCCGGCATCGACGCACTGATCCAGCGTTACGGCGGCAGCCTGCTGGCCGAAGAGGCGCGCTATCTGGGCCTGCTGGATCGCGAGGCCGCGTCCGTGCTGCACGCTATCCGCGCGTTCGAGGACCGCCTGCGCCTGCGCTACTGGATTCTGCTGGATGGCTGGTTGACGTACCCGGGCTGGCACACGCTGAACCACAACTGCTACCACGCCTGGGAAGCCATAGCCCAGAACGATGTCGCTGCCGCTGAACGAGAAAGGCGCGAAAATCTGGAAAGGGCCAAGGCTGCCCCCGGCGGCCTTGAGGCCCGCTGGGAATCGCGGCAGGAAGCCTGGAAGTACCAGCCTCGCGAGATTCGTGACGTCGCCTTTGCCTACCTGAAGGCAAAGGAAGAGACCACAGCCTTTGACCCGCGCAAGCTGACCGTCAAGCAGGACCGTAAGCTGTGCCTTGATCTGGCCGCAATCCGCGACCTTCGCGCGCGGCTGATCGAAAAGTGGCTGCCCGAGGCCGAGAAACAGCTCGCGAACCTCCATACGCCGCAGTACTGCGTTCAAGTGTGGCCGGGTGCCCTGCGCGACGCGCGGGAAGCAATGCGGCAAGTGATGCGGCTGGCATGGTCCTGGGAGTACAGCATCCGCACCGACAAACAGGCCGAAGACCCGGCAGCAGTTCGCACCGATTGGGCCGCCGAGGCCATCGGCTGGACCGGCATCAACGTGGCGGACTTCACGGCAAACGCGGATGCCGCCCCAGGAACCGTCAAAAGCGCCTTTGATGCCGCGCGCCAGAAAGCTGACGCCGCC
This sequence comes from uncultured bacterium, assembly GCA_938014885.1. Taxonomy (GTDB): domain Bacteria; phylum Planctomycetota; class UBA8742; order UBA2392; family UBA2392; genus CALLQI01. The sequence goes on along the minus strand of CALLQI010000023.1, from coordinate 142,751 downwards.
GTGGGCTTGCCCGGGATGCGCTATCGCTGGCGAGTGGCCATTGATGCCGAGCAGGTGCCGCCGGGCCGTTAGCTAGTCTTCACGTTTCGCCGGCTGCTTGAGGTACTTGGCGCAAAGCTTTTCCAGAGTCGTATCAAGGGCAATGCTGTGCCCGTTGATCCGCGCGCCGAAGTACACATAGGCACCCTTGTCGGAAAGGAACATTTCCCACGGGTTGAACTCGAAACATTCGCCAGTGCCATTGCGCGCGATGAACTGGTCGATCGGCAGGACAATGTCTTGCGAAAGGCTGGCTCGGTAGCGCGTGGCCAGCCTTTCGAACACGCGCTCGATATCGCTGGCCGCGTAGGGCGCCTTCAGGTTCTGCATCACGCGGCGCAGCAGCCAGGGCTGGATCATGTTGGCGATGTACTCCTCGCCCCATGCAGCGCGTTCGGCGGCGCGGGCAATGTGCACGGCCTCGTGGCACAGGTAGCTCCAGGTCAGCGCTTCCATCGTGCGAAAGGCGTCGTCGAGGTCGTCGGTCTGCGCGAGCAGCATCATGGCGACTTTGGCTTCTTCGCTGAGTCGCCACGCGTTCATGTACGCGACCCGCGGGTTGCCATCGGCATCACGGCCGGCCATGAAGCCCACGAATTCCGGCGGCAGCAATTCCAACCCGGCTTCAATCTTGCGGCCGCAGATTTCACTCAGCACGCGAAGCGCCTCGTCGTGGATCTTGCGGGCGAGCGCGTCCATCTCATCGGCGTTACGCGCGATCATGGGCAGATGGCTGAACTCGTGCACATCCCAGTGTCGGGTGTCCAACTGGCGCGGGGTCACGCGCACCTGGCCCGCGGCCTTGCTTGACAGCGGCAACTTCAGGCGGCGGGTGACCGAAGCGCCGGGCTCAATCGCGCCAAGATACACCCGCGCTGGTCCACTCACTGCACCTTGCAGCTCAAGGTCTGCAACCAGCCTTGCCTGCGCCGCGCGGCCGAAGTTGCGGGCCGTGATCACCAGTTCGATGTACGTCGCATCCAACAGCGCGGCCTTGAGGCTCACTTCCCAGTCGATGCGCGGGAAAGTCATCACGCTGACCGGTGCGGCAGCCGCTACCCAGCGCACAGGATCGCCACCGATTCGGGCCGCTACATCCGCATTGCGGCCGGTCCAGGTCCAGCACCCCGACGGCCCCACCAGTTCAAATTTGTCGCCAATGTACTCGATCGAGCTGACGCGCATCGACACGCCGATGCTTGCTTCGCGATTGATGCTGCGCTTCTCGGCATCTAAACGCAGCAGCGCCAGCGTGTCGCCGTCACACAGCACCAGCGCATCGGCAGAAACGATGCAGTGTCCGCCAATGGCCAACGGCTCGGACTTGCCAACCGCCTTGCCGCCCGCCAGCCAGACAAGAGTCGGGCCCTCAACGGCAAAGTCGTAGATCACCGCAAACCGCAGCGCCGGGTCCAGCGTCATGTGCAGCGCCCAGTCGCTTGCCGCCACCGAAGCGACGACCATCCATTTGTCGACTTGCAGCTTCCAGTACTCGATGCCGCCTTCCACAGACGCCGACACCACGCCTGCAGCGCCACTGCGGCCGAGGCCCTGCATCGCCTTGGGCCACTCAGCCTTGATTGCCGTGGCCTTGCCGCCTTGCAGGCTGTGCCATTCCCAACCCGCCTCAAGGCTGGTGCAAAGAAAGGCCCCGCCTTCATCCAGCACAAAGTCAGACGCGGCAGCTTCCAGCACCGTTGAGGCGGTCTTGCCGGACACGTGATAGAGCGTCACGCCTTTGCCCTGCGAGCGCAGGGCGACCCAGTCACCCGCATCGGAAATCTGCGCCTCGACCACGGCCCGCTGCACAAGCGCAATCCGGGTCGCCTCGCCACGGCGCCATACTGTTGCCCCTTCGCCCCAGTGCTCATACGTCACGCACCACCCCGACGGGCTTAGCACGAACTGGTCGCCCGGGGGCACGTCGCCAACCCGGCGCACGTCGACAACTTCTGCGAACGCGTTGTCGTCAGCGAAATCCTGGACTTCCTGCGCGGCCAGCGCGCCGCAGCACAACAGCACAACTAAAAGCCTGGTCATGGTGGCTCCGTGAGAAGACCACAATCATCCTACCGTCGCGGGCGCCGTCGGCGGTAGCTGCTTTGTCGAACTGGCCCGGTCGTCTATACTCAGGCCATGCCGGTTCTGAAGCCTGACGAAATCCTGCGCTACCTCACGGCCAAGAGTTTCCTTTCGGTCGCGGAGTCTGAGCTGGTGTCGTCGCGCTGGAACGTTGACCAGCACGGGCCGCTGTTGCAGTACCTGGGGCGCGAAAAGCTGCTGCCCGAAGACGTGGTCGAAGATCTGCTTACGCTGATCGGCAACAACCAGCTTGAGGGCCTTGAACCGCAGCTTCCCGGGCTGATCCTGCTGCACATGGTGGGCAAAGGCGGCCGCGGGCAGGTGTACCGCGCGTGGCAGCCCAGCCTGCGGCGGGTGGTCGCGGTCAAGATTCTCAGCCGGGCGCTGTCGGCAAATCGCGAGTACATCCAGCGCTTCCTGCGCGAGGCCCGCGTCGCCAGCAAAGTCCAGCACCGCAACATCGTGCGCGCCTTCGACATCAACAAGAAGGGCACCGACGTCTACATGGTCATGGAGTACGTCGCCGGCACAAGCCTTGGCACCGTACTGCGAGAACGCGGCAAGCTGCCGCCCGCCGAGGGCCTTGAGATCGCGCTGAAGGTTGCCGACGCCATCGCCTACATCGCCAAGGTCGGGCTGGTGCACCGCGACATCAAGCCCGACAATGTGATGATTGATCGCCGCGGCCGCGTGAAGTTGTGCGACCTTGGCCTGGCGCGGCCTCACGGCGGCTCGAACCTGACGGGGCCATTGGTGGCGCAGGGCACGCCGGCGTACATGTCGCCCGAGAACGCGATCGGGCGTGATCTCGACGCGCAGGCCGACGTGTACAGCCTTGGCGTAATGCTGTACCGCGCGCTGCTGGGCAAACTGCCCTTTGACAACCCGGACCCCGTTGAGCTTCTTCGCATGCACGTCGAAGAACAGCCTCGCGGGCTTGATGGCGGCGAGCTGCCGGGCGCGTTTTCGGAGCTGATCCGCAAGATGCTGGCCAAGGATCCGAAGCAGCGGCCCGATGCCAAAGACCTGCCGCGTGAATTGCTGGCGCTGCAGAAGTCGTTGCCGGGCATGGACCGCGCGCGTGTCTATGAGCTGGTGCCGGGCGGCGAACCCACAGCGCTGAGTGCTGCCGACGACGAACTGGCGATCGAAGAACCCGGTGCCGCGTTGCAACCCGTTCCCAACGCCGCGCCGATGTACAAGCCATGGGAGGACCCGGCGCTGGCACAGCGGCCGGCACGCACTTCGCGCGGATACCGCGTGAACGGGCTTGGCATCGGGGCGATGGGCTTCGCGCTGTTCTGCGCGCTGCTGTACATCATTGTGATGACGATCAGCGACGCCCCCGAAATCAAAGACGACCCGCGCATCAAAGAGCTGCAGACCCGCGTCACAGAACTCGAGAAAGAGTCCGGCGACGCCCGCAAAGACCTCAGCAGCATGACCGGTTCGCTTGAGCTGGCCTCACAGCGCCTGAAGCTTGAGAATGAAGAAGACCTGCGCCGCAAGAGTCGCGAGCCGCGCCGCGACGCGCCCGAAGACGTAATGCGCGAGATCATCGCCATGCGCGACAGCGCGCGCCTCAAGAACCTCGCCGGCGGCAAGTAGTCCCCGGAGTCAATCCACCGGTGATGCTGCCGTTCGTTCCACGACGCCCTGCTCCGAATCAGCCTCGACCGAGGTGCTGCTGACATCCGGCGCGAAACGCACCTCGGCCTCGGCGGGTTCCAGTTCGCGTGCCAGGCGGCGCGCATCCACGGGCTTGCGCGCGATCACCCAGTACGTGCGGCGGTACGCCTTGGGCGGGCCTTCCTCATCGCTGTCAAACACAGCTCCCGGCAGGCGCACCGTGGCCGTCAATTCATACTTGCGCGCACTCTCCAGTTGCCGGGCGTCGGTGTGCCGCAACTCGGCCAGGCTGTGGGGTGTCGCGTGGGGCGACTCGCGCAGGAAGGCCAGAAGCTTGCCCCTCGCGCCTTGCCCGCTCCCCAACGCGCGCTGGCAGGCGGCCTCGTTGGCGGCCAGCAGGTCGGCGAACTCGGGCTTTCGGTCGCTTTCGGGTGCTCGTGACAGCGACGCCCGCAGCCCCGCCGCCGCCTGCAACGCCGCGTCGTAAGCACCCATCTGGCGCAGGCACCACATCTGTTGCGCTCGCAGGATGTAGGCCTCAGGCGCAAGCCGCAGGCCGGCCTTGCAGCGGCGCACGGCCTCCGCGTACTGGCCGCGCGCAGCCAGGGCGGTGGCCCAGTTGTAGTGCGCGTCCACGTTGGCTGGTTCCAGCCGCAGAGCTTCTTCATAACAGCCGATGGCATCTTCATGGCGTTGCTGCAGCGCGTAGGCGTTGCCCATGCCGATGTGATTTCGCGCGCTGTCCTGCTGCAACGCCAGCGCCGTACGCATCCAACGTCTGGCCCCCAGCGCGCGCCTTAAGCGTATGAAGCACAGGCCCGCCATGTAGGCCGCATCGGCGGCGGCCGGGTCGCGTTTGAAGGCCTCACGAAACCGGGCCAGCGCCTTGAGTATTGAGCCACTCTTGAACAGCACGTTGCCGTAGTTGAACAGGATGTGCGCTGACTGGCTTGCATCCGCCACCGCCAGGGCGCGCTTGTACTTTTCAATCGCGCCGCGCGGGTCGCCCAGGTTGGCCAGCACGTTGCCCCAGGCATCCAGCGCCGGGTGAAAGCGCGGGTCAATGCTGATACAGGCCTGAAAGCGCTGCGCGGCCTCGAGCGCGTCGCCACGGCGGGCAAGGATCAGCCCAAGGAGATAGTGGGCCTCGACGTGAAGCTGGGGGTCCAGGGCCTCGAAACTCAGGCTTTCCAGAAGCATCTGGGCGCGCGGGAGGTCGCCCTCGCGGTACAAGTCCAGCGCCTGCCGAAGCTGTGCGGCATCGTTCGACACTGGCAAAGAGTAGCAATTGCGCGGTCGCGGGGTAACGGCTACGGGTTCACGGTCATGGCAGCCGTGCCGGAAACTTCAGTGCTGCGCGTTTCCGTGGCGGTATCGCGTCCGTGCACGGTGAACGAGGCCTGCAACGCGCCGCTGCGGGTGGGGTCGGTGCGCACGGTCAGGATCAGCGTCTCGGTGTTGGCGATCTGCTCAAGGCTAAGCGGGAACGCCAGCCCGTCAGTGCTGTCGCGGCGCAGGCCCACCAGCACCAGCCCTGAGTTCACCGGCGTTTCAAAGAAGGCGTCGGTCAGGCGCAGCACGGTGGTTTCGCCATCGAAGTCTATCGTGACTTCGAGCCACTCGACGGCAAGGCTGCGCTGCAGGCCACCGGCGCGGGGCGACGACGACACGGTCATCTCGATTTCGAACTCGTCGCCGGCAACAATCGCCGCCGGCAGCACCGGCGCGGCAGGAGTGTCCAGGACCGCCGTCGGGTCCGCCAGCGCGGGCGCAAGCTGTACCGTGCGGTTGAAGCCGACGACGTCAGCCGTGGTCACGGTCAGGCTGCTGCCATTGTCAACGCCCGCGAGCACCGGCGTAAAGCGCACCGGCGCGCCTTCCGCCAGGTCCAACGGGATGGCGCTATCGAGGAACTTGAAGCGATAGTCAAGCCGCGCCTGCTGCCGCGTCGAGAGTGTGGTCTGCGCCAGCGCGTCCGGGAAGATCACTGCGCGTCCTGTAGCAGTGCCGCTTTGCAGGTCCGCAACCACGCTGCCGCCAAGTTGTTGGAAGGCGCTGAATGCCAAGTCCAACCCGACGTTGTTCAGGTCGTCGGTGTCGGGGTTGTACACGCGTACCCGCAGCTCGTAGACATCTTGTGTTGACGGGTCAAGAGTCGCCGGGTCCTGCGCGTCGGGGTAGACATTGTTGCCGGCCGCCGCTTCGTGCAGGTCGCCGGCGGCATCCACCCGGCCGATTTCGGCGTGAAGCAACAAGGGCTCAGTGCGATCCGTCAGTCTTGCATCGCGCGTCAGCAGATGCTCTATGTCGCGCTTGTGGTTCGTGAGTTCGGGCCGGTTCTCGAGGATCAGCCGCACGATGCGGAAGTCAGCATTGCTGGGCACGCGCAGGTTGAAGGGCACTTCCTTGGTGGTAGCGTCAAAATCAGGGATGCGCAGCCGCAACTCGGTGGCGCTGTGGAACAGGAACTCGCCGTCGATGCCGACGCTGTCGCGATCGACGGCAAACTCAGCCTTGCTGTCATCATTGCTGCGGAAGATGAAACGGTCGGTGCGCCGGAAACCCTGGCCCCGCAGCGTAAGTTCAATATCGCTTGAGTACGGGATGTTGATCATGTCGAAATACTCAACCCGCGTCGGAAGCAGGCTGCCCGTGGCGTCGGCCTGGATCGCCAGCATGTCGGCGTAGTTCGGGTTGAAGTCACCATCCGTCTGGGCCGATGCAAAGCCCTGCTGCTGTATGGTCAGCGGCAGCCCCGCGAAATAGCGCATCAGCAGGCTCGCGCCGTCGGTATCGATGCCGACCACGGCCGGCACTTCGTTCAGGTAGTCGTCCGGCGTGCCGTGAACCTGCCCGTCAATCACACCATCGCGGGCGTCGCGGGCCAAAGCTTCGTAGAAGTCCAGCGCGGTGTCGTTGGGATCAGCGGTCAGGCCAACGAAGTCATTCGCCGCCACCGCCAGTTGCAGGCAGGCCGCCGTGTAGCTGGCGTGGCGGCCGCTTTCTTCAAGGTAGAAAGCATCCACGCTGACAAAATCCGGGCCCTTGGGCGGAACCAGTGACTCGGTGCTGAGGTTGTTCTTCAGGCCGAAGTTCGCTGCCACGGCCGCAGCCACGGCGTTGGTGTAGTTGCGATCAAAGCGGGCTTTGCCGCCACCAACTTCAGATACCGGCAGGCGCATCACCGAATGAAACACCAGCGTCGTGATCGGGTTGATCGCGACCACGTCTTCACCGCCAAGCCACTCATTCAGCACAGAAACCCACGGCTGACGCGGCGCGTCAAAGGCGATCTCGGGTGTGCCCGGCGCGCCGAAGTCGCGGTACAGGGCGTTCGGCCCCGGCCTCGCGACCAGGATCAGCGGGCGGCCAAGGTGCTTGTCTTTGAGCTTGATCTTGAATCGACCGCCCGAAGTGCTGCGGCCGGTGGCAATGCGCCCTTCAGTGCTGCTGAGGCTGACGAAGCGCAGGGCGTCGTAGATCTCGATGTCGCAATTCGCGATCGCCGGCTGGCCAACCTGGCCGATCACGCCGCCGAACGAGCTGCGGTCCACTTCGTCGCAGCCAAACGCCAACAGAAGCGGAAGGCACAGCAGGATGGCAAGTTGGGAACGGCGGCTCATCGCGGAATCCTAGATCAGCCACCACGCCAGCGCCAGCAAGGGTGCGGCCAAGGCCAGCAGCAATACGCCGGCACAACCCTTCTTGCCGCCACCCGACGGCGCCGCCGGCTGCCCGGCACTCCGGCCGGGGATGCGCTTGGCTTCTTCGGGTATCTCGCCCGCGCTGTCGTCGAGGCCCTTCATGCGGGCAAGCGCATCGTCAAGGATGCCGCCCAGGTTGGGGTATGCGCGGCGCGCGGCCTTCAACGATTCCAGGGCGCGCTTGCTGCCGCTGTCGCCGAGATAGGGCGCCACTTCAGCAATCTGGGCCTCTTTCAGCCGCCCGTTGTCGATCATGCTGCAGATCAGCGCGGCCCCGCGGGTGTACTCTTTCTCGCGGAATGCGGCCGTAAGGCGCATCGGGCTCAGCGCCCCGGTCTTCACCCAGTCGGCAATCACGTCTTCGCCCGCGCCTTCAAAGTCGGCCAGGCCGACCAGCGCGGTGTTCACCGCATCGCGCACGCCGGACTGCGCGGCCTCTTTGAGAATCGAAAGCGCGTGGAAGTCGTTCAGCTCGGCGGCCTTTTTGGCGGCCTCGCGCATGCCGGGTTCGCCGCCGTCTTTCATGCGGGCGCGGAGTTGCTCAAGGCGCGCGGCCAGGGCCTCGCCGGGCACGGTCAGCTCGCGGCGGCAGCCTTCGCAGGCAAAGCGCTCAACCTGGCGGCGGTCAACGTGGTACTTCTTGCCGCATGTACATTCAATGTAGGTCTGCATCGCGGCGGGAGTCTATGTAACACAGCGGGCAAGGTCAAAAGGCCAATTGCGCTTAGAACAGTCTTTGCTGCCCGCCCGGACGGGCCGGCGTGCGCGGCGCCTGTGGCTGCGCGGCCTGCGTGGTCGGGATGGCATCAGCAGGCAGCAGCCGCGGCTTGAAGCGCACCAGCTTGTTGCCGGTGACGGCGCCGTGGCGGGCGGTCAGCTCATCAAAGCCGCAGCGCAGGAACTCGAACTGCTCAGCGCTCACGTGCGGAAGCGCTTCTTCGACCAGCCCGTCGATGATGCGGTCATAGTTGCTGCCATGGAACTCGTTGCGGCCGGCAAAGCGGCGCAAGTCGCCGTCAAAGCGCGGGCTGATGTGGTACAGCTCATGCAGCAGCGTGTGCAGCTTTTCGGTAGGCGGCTGGTCCAGAAAGCGCGGCAGGAAGTAGGTGATGTAATAAAGCACGGTCTGGCCCCGCACCCGGATTTCCGGCCAAACCCAGGCATTGCCATCGCGCGTGGGCTGCGAGATGGCCCCGTGGCGAAAGCGCAGGCCATGGCACTGGGCGTACACGCCATGAACTGTGCGCGCGCGCGCCTGCGAAATGCCATGCAGGATCTGCCCCGGTCGCAGGTGCGACAAGGCGTCAACGCGCTTGCTGAGCAGATGCACAAGCAAGGCAATGTCATCTGTAAGGCTGTAGCCGCGTCGGGCCATGCCCACAGGGTAGCGACGCAGCCGACAGGTCAGGAACTGTGAACAACATGGGGGTTAGCACGAAGTGGCGCAGCACGTGGCACTGCCTTCCGGCCGGTGCATGCGCTGGAAGCGCATGAACACGCCATCGGCAAGGATGCCGATGCCACGACGGCGCGTGCCACTTGCGGGCGGCATGCCCGTGACGTGGGACTTGCTTGGGGGACTGCTACAGCAGCCTGGCGCCTTTACTTTGGATCAGGCTCAGGTGGCTGTGGCCGCTGAACTGAGGCACTTCTTCGGCCATGCGGCTGAAGATCGCGGCCGCGCTTACGATCATCTTGCGGGCCTTGCTCTTGAGCGCTACTTCGCCGCTGCCGGCGATCACCGGGATCGTTGCCGATCCTTCTGCACCGCGCTGCACAACGTCTGTGCGGTACGTGTCCGTGCGGCCGAGGCCGAGCGGCGTGGTGGCGGTTTCGGCCTCAGGCTCGACCTGTGTTTGCTCGAGGCGGTACAGCAGTTCCTGCAGAATCTCGATGCCAATGCGGCCTTCGCGCGGGTAGGGCAATGCGGCGCGGAATGCCTGCAACAGCAACTCGTGGTTGACCCAGCTGCCTGCGGTCTCGACGTAGGTCGTGGCGGCCAGCGTCACGCCCGCCAATTCGCTCAGCAGGCTGCGGGCGAAGTCTACGGCAACGATGTTCTTGACGCCCTGGTTGCCCAGCGCGCGGGTGACCACTTCCTGCGTTTCCATGCCGTGGGGCAGGCCTGCCCACACGATCACGTGCTCGACCTCGCCCGCGTTGCAGGCGTCAGCGAAGGCCTTGATGCCGGCCTCACAGTTTTGCACGCCCAGCACGATCTGCGCGCCAAGGCGGTTGGCGTTGGCGTCAGCGGGCGACTTGAAGCCGGGGAAATTGAGAGGTGCCTTGTCAGGCTCGGTCATCACGGCCAGCTTGGTGATGCCGAGCTTGGCGAGCAATTTCTTGAACAGGTACATCTCTTCGTTGGTCATCGTCGCGTGCGCGACGGCCCACGACTTGGCGGCGTTCTCGCCGGCAAGCTTCAGCGCGTCGGTTGCGAGCTGATAGCCCTTTTCCCAACTGACGTGGCCCTTGGGTGTCAACGGGGTGTCAAAGCGCTTGGTGCTGTTGATCCACTTGAAATCGAGGCGCGTCTGGTCGCAAACCCAGAAGCCGTTGGTGTTCGGGTTTTCGCCCGCCATCACGCGCGCGACTTCGCCCTTGAGGCTGTCCACGCGGATCGCGCAGCCCTTCGCGCAAAGGCCGCAGACGCCGGGCATTTCGTCCAGGTTCCAGACGCGGGCGGTGTAAAGGAAGTCGCGGTTCTTGAGCGCGCCCACCGGGCAGACTTCGACGGTGTTGAGTGCAAGCGGGTTGTCGATCGGCTTGCCGGGGAAGATGTCGATGACGGTGTGGTCGCCGCGGTTCACGAAGCAGAGTTCGCTGGTGCCGCTGACTTCGTCGGCGACACGGATGCAGCGCGAACACTGGATGCAGCGGGTGCCCCAGATCGTGATCTTGTCGCCCAGCGGCTTGATGTGTGCCTTGACCTTTTCGAAGTCGAACTTGCTGGCGGCGTGGCCGTGGTCGAACGCGTAATCCTGCAGCGCGCACTCGCCGGCCTTGTCGCATTCGGGGCAGTCGAGCGGGTGGTTGATCAGCTCAAGGTCCATGATGCCGGCGCGGACTTTTTGCACGTCAGGCGTCTTGGTGAAGATTTCAAGGCCTTCGGCCACGGTATTGGTGCAGGCCGTGGTCATCATTTCCATGGGTACAAGCTGATCGCCGCGCTTGACCATCTGGCGGGTCTTGACGAAGCACATGCGGCAGTTGCCGGAAACGCTGAGGCCGGGGTGATAGCAGAAGTGCGGCACATAGTGTTCGCCGCCGGTGTTCTGGTCCGGGTAATCGCCAGTGGCACCTTCGCCGACCTTCAGGCAGGTCAGCAGCAGGTTGGCACCCTTGGGCGCCTGGTACGGCTTGCCGTCAATGACGATGTTGACGAGTGGGATGTCGCTGCCGCCGGCCATAGCAATCCTCGGTTGAGACGACCGTATTTACCCCAAGGGCAGGGCCGACACAAGTTGCCGCGACCGGGCGTGACTTTGGCCTGCCGGGCTGATTCGCCCTCCCGCAGCGGCCCTGTCGTGCGTAAAAGATACTTCAGGAGCCGTTGTTGACCGATCGCCCCGGCAATTCGCGCCAGCATGCCATTTTCCAGGTCGTTACCACGCGGCCGGTGGCTGTGCTTTGCGTTGTTGCGGCCTTTCTGGTGTTCGGCATTGTCAGTTTGGGCAAGCTACCCACGACGCTGATGCCCAATCTTGAGTACCCGCAGCTCACGATCCGCACGACTTACCCGGCGGCCGCACCGGGTGAGGTCGAAGAGAAAGTCAGCCAGCGCATCGAAGAGCGCATCGGCAATGTGCCCGGGCTGATTTACCGCAGCAGCATCAGCCGTGCTGAAACCAGCGACGTGATCCTGAAGTTCGCCTGGGGCACGAACATGCTGGAAACCACGGCCGACGTGCGCGACCGCCTGGACCGCATCGGCTTTGACGATGACGAAGTTGAGCGCCCGCAGATCTTGCGATACGACCCGGCCCAGGACCCCACGATGCGCCTGGTGCTGTTCGGCACCGGCCGTGACGTGGACTTGCTTGAGCTGCGCAGCTTTGCCGAAGACATCCTGAAGCCTGAGCTTGCCAAAATTGAAGGTGTGGCCGCGGTGCGCGTCAGCGGTGGCGAAGAGCGCCAGATTCGCATCGCGCTGTCCGAGTCGCGCCTGAACCAGTACGGGCTGACGGCGCAGCAGGTCGTGCAGCGGCTGCGCGCGGCGCGGGTTGACTCCAGCGCCGGCATTATCGAGCTGTCGGGACGCGACGTGATTGTACGCGTGGTCAGTACATACGATTCTCTGGAGGTGCTGCGCGACATTGAAGTCGCATCGGGCGAACAAGGCCGCGTGACGCTGGCCGACGTCGCCCCCGAGATCGGCTACCAGGCGCGCGACCGCGAGACTGTCACGCGCTTTGCCGGCCCCGAGACGCGCTACAGCGCGCGCGAAGGCGTGCTGCTGGAAATTCTCAAGGAAGGCGACGCCAACATCATCGAGACCGCAAAGAAGGTCTGGATCGCGCTGTATGGCGAAGAACGATACGAGGCCATCCGCGAAAGCCGCGGTGAGCAGGAAGTTGCCGGCCCCGGCGACGTGCAGATGCAGCAGCGTGGCGGCAGTCGCGGCGGCGTTTCGCCGAGAGGCGGCATGCGCGGCGGCGGTCGCGGCGGCGGTGGGGGGGCGTTCTTCGTCGGCAAGCGCTCGCTGGTTGATCAACTGCCGCAGGGCTTTGGCCTGAAGGTCGTCAGCGACCAGAGCTACTTCATCGAGGACGCGGTCGAAGACGTGACCGCAAGCGCGATCCTGGGCGCATTGCTGGCGGTGCTGGTGCTGTTCTTCTTCCTGCGCAGCGTCAAGGCCACGGTCCTGATCGCGGCCAGCATCCCGCTTTCCATCATGACGACGTTCATCCCGCTGCAGCTGTCGGGCGTGTCGCTGAACCTGATGAGTCTGGGCGGCCTGGCGCTGGGCGTGGGTATGCTCGTGGACAACAGCGTCGTGGTGCTGGAAAGCATTGCGCGCTGCAAAGAGGAAGGCGACGACAATCGCACGGCCTCAATCCGCGGCATCAGTGAAGTCGGCGGTGCGATCTTTGCCAGCACCATGACTACTGTGGCAGTGTTTTTCCCGATCGTGTTTGTTGAGGGTGTCGCCGGGCAGATCTTCCGCGACCTCAGCCTGACGGTCGTGTTCAGCCTGCTGGCTTCGCTGGTGGTTGCGCAGTTTGTGGTGCCGGCGATGTTCGCGCTTGGTTTCGGCGGCGTGGCTGGGCTTGGAGCCTTCCGGGTGACCAAGTCGACTCTGCGCTACATGGTGCCCGAAAGCGGCCTGTCAGCTGGGCGGCTGGTCTTGTTCGGGATGAATCGCGTGCCGCAGTTTCCGTTTTGGGTGGTTGCGCTGGTGCTGGTGGCGCTGCTGGACGCCCTGGCATTTGTCGGCCGCTATGTGTGGCGCAGTGTCGCGTTCGTGATGCGTTGGGCGTTCAAGCCCTTCGGCTGGGCGTTTCAGGCCGGTTGGGCCGTGCTGGACCGGGGCTACCCGCTGTTTTTGCGCGCGGCCCTGGCGCAGCCCGCGATTGTGCTGGCGGCGGCACTGTTTTCGGCGGTGGTGGGCGTGACGCTGGCCAGCGGCTTGCAGACCGAGTTGCTGCCCAAATTCCAGCAGGATGAGTTCTACGCCGACCTGGCAGCACCCGAAGGCACGCAAATCGACGATTCGGACCGCGAAGCCGCTGAGCTGATCAAGCGCGCCTTTGAACGCGAGGAAGTGAAGGCCCACGTCGCGCGCATCACGCAGGAGTCCGGCGGCGAAGAGCAGGCCGGTGATTCGCGCCCCGTCGGCAGCCACCGCGTGCGCTTTGTCGTGACGCTGAAACGCGCCTCCACAGCGGGCGACGTGCTGCCAGTCCTTGAAGAAACCTTCCGCGACCTCGCCGATGAAAGCACATTGTTTCAGGGCAGCACCGAGTACGACGCCCCGGCACTGGTGAAAATCGACGCCGGCCTTGAGATCGAAGTGCGCGGCAGCAGCCACGAGCGCCTCGCCCGCAGCGCCACCACATTGGTTGAGGCCATGCGCACACTGCGCCGCGCCGACGGCGAGCTGCTGCTTACGGACGTCCGCACCAGCCTGCAGGCCGGGCGGCCTCAGGTGCAACTGGTGTATGACCGCGCCCAGTTGCAGCGCTTTGGCCTGTCGGCCGAGCAAGTGACCAGCGAAGCGCGCAACAAGATCGGCGGCGAAGTCAGCACCCAGTTCCGCAGCGGCGGCGAAGACCTTGAGGTGCTGGTCGAGCTGCTGTCGGCGGACAAAGCCAACCTGGACCGCGTGAAGGGTATTGAAGTCGCGCGCGGCGTGCGGCTGCGTGACGTGTTGGTCAAGGGCGGCGAAGACCTTCGGGTCACCGAAGGACCCAGCGAAATCCGCCGCGTGGGCAACCAGCGCGCGGTGGTGATCTTCGCGCAACCCAACGGAGTCGCGCTGGGCACGGCCGCCGACGTTGTGGATGAGCTGCTGCGAGAAGGCGGCCTGGACCTCGGTGACGCTGAAGTCGGCTTTGCAGGCCAGGTCGAAGAGATGCAGTCCAGCATCTTCAGCCTTGCGATGGCGCTGCTGCTGGCGCTGTTCCTGGTGTACGTGGTGATGGCCGTGCAATTCGAAAGCCTGCTGGACCCGCTGGTGATCATGTTCGCGGTGCCATTCGCCGGAGTCGGCGTAGTGGTTGCCCTGTGGTTCTACAACCTGCCGGTAAGCGTGATGGTACTGCTCGGCAGCATTGTGCTGGCGGGCATTGTCGTGAACAACGCGATAGTGCTGGTCAGCTACGCCAACCAGCTTTCGGCACGTGGCCAGACACCGCGTGAGGCCGCGTTGAACGCCAGCCGCATCCGCCTGCGCCCGATCGCGATCACTACTTTGACCACGCTACTGGGCCTGCTGCCGATGACGGGCTGGCTTGACCCGTTCATGCCCGCGGCAAAGGCCGTCGCGGAAGGGATGGACGCGGGGATCACGGCGGCAGTCGAAGGCATGGGCCGCTCGATGACGGCTCCGAAAGACTGGAGCTTGATCGGCGGCTGGAAGTTCAGTCTTGGCACGGCACTGGGCAAGCTCGTGGGCGGTGGCGAAGGCGCGGAAGTGCGCAAGCCGCTGGCGATTACCGTGATAGCGGGCTTGGCCAGCAGCACGATTCTGACGTTGATCGTGATCCCGTCGCTGTGGGCGTGGGTGAATACACTGCGTCAGCCGAAGATCAAACGCGTTGAGTAGCTGCAACGGCGCGGGCGGGCTTGAGTTGGGAGTCCGGAGGCGGGAGCAAATGCGACCGTTGCTCCCGCCTCCTGCCTTCTGCCTCCTGCCTTCTGCCTCCTGCCTCCCGCCTACCCCGGTCTCCCTGTTCCCTTCGCGTCACAGCAAACGACAATCGCGCCATGCACGCCTCACCGGAAGAACTGGCTGAACGCTACCTCGGCGCTGTGGAATCCTTCGTGGAAGCCCTTCGCTCGGTCCCGCCCGAGAATATGGACCGGATCGAAAAGCCCGGCGGATGGTCGCCCCGCGACGTGGCGTTCCATGCGGCCGACGTGGACCAGATGCTGGGGCTGCGCCTGCGTCGCATTCTTGGCGAAGACTACCCCGAGCTCGCCGGTGCCGATACGCAGGCTGGGGTCGGGCTGTTCCGGCGCGCGCGGCTCGCGACTTCGATGGCAATGGATGCGCTGCTGGCGACATCGGCGCTGCACACGGCGCTGATCGAGAATCTGGGCGAAGATGACATGCGCCGCAAGGGCAGGCACTCCGAGGGCCACGACGTCAGTGCCGCAGACCTGGCGGCCTTCATGGCCATGCACGTGGAAGCCCACACCCGGCAGCTCAAGCGCATGCTGCGCAAGTAAGCGGGCTTATTGGCCCGCGCTGAGGGCCGCCTGCGACGGGTTTACGTACTCTTTGCGCACTACGTAAGTGCCGCAGATCAGGTCGTGCAGGCCGCGCTTTTGGCCGTGGAAGCCGACCATAATGTAGCCCACCAGGCACAGACAGGCCGAAAGAATGGTTGCGAAGTAGCGGCCGATGGCGCGGCCGACACCCATGTGCATGCCGTTTTCATCGACGACGCGCAGACCGACTGCCAGCTTTCCGGGCGTCGCGCCCTTCATCGCGTGAAAGCCTGCGAAGTAACCGCAGTACAAGACCATCTGGACCAGGTTGGCTGCCATGTCAGCCTGCAGCGCGGCTGCGCTCTTCATGGCGCGATTGGCCTCAAACATCATCTCGGGTGCGGCGTTGAAGATTACGTAGCAAAGAAAAGTAATGCTGAGCCCCGGGATCACCAGGATCAGTGCGTCTACGATGTAGGCGACCAGTCGAATCCAGAAGCCGCCAAAGGCCTCGACTGGCATCATCGACGGCGGCAGGTAGCCGCCGGGCTGAAAGCCTTGCGGCGCGTAGCCGTAAGGGTTGTAACCCGGCTGAGCGTACTGGCCCTGCGGATAGCCTTGCTGTGGATACTGGCCTTGCGGGTGCTGGCCCTGTGGGTATTGCCCCTGCGGGTACTGGCCCTGCGGGTATTGCCCTTGCGGATACTGCGGCTGCTGTGGATAGCCCTGAGGTTGTCCTGGTTGCCCGGCCATGTGAAGTTCCCGATTGAGCTGGTTCAGGTGCTCTTGAGCAGGCTGTCGCAGGCCTTCAGCCAGTCCAGGTCGGCCTGCAGCTTCGCGCGCTGGGCTGGGTCTTTGGTTTCGGCCAGCTGCTTCTCGATGCGGGTCACGTCCTCCGGGTTCACGCCCTTGAGATCCGCGATTGCCTTGGCGTCTTCACTCAAGATCACGACCTTGTTCTGCGCGATCTGCAGGTAGCCATGGCGAATCGCGAAACGGTCCACCACCGTGTTGGCCAGTGTACCGCGCGAAACCTTCACTTCGCCGATGCCCAGCTTCGTCACCAGCGGCGCGTGGCCGGGCAGGATGCCCACCTGGCCGTCCCACGCCATGGCCGAAACCGAAAGTGCAGCACCGGAATAGACCGGCTTTTCCGGCCCGATGATGTCCACGTACAAGGTCTTGTCACTCATGTTCGCGCGTTCTGTTCTTGTGTTGCTGTGGTCTGACTGTCGCAATCCTACGGCTTCATCGGCAGGCCGTTACCGTCAACGGCTTTGTCACTGGTCAGCAGGATGATGCCGTCAATGATCGACCAGATCTGGCCGATGCCGGTGCAGCTCAGGATGATCTGGGCAACGCCGATGCCGATGTGGCCCGAATAGCAGCGCCCAATACCACCAATGCCGATTACCAGCGGCGCAAGCTGCAGGAAGCCACTGAGGTTCTTCTGTTTGTCCGAAAACGGCATGCCCGTCGCCGGGTCAACACCATTGGGCGCGCCGGGCTGCGGACCGTGCGGACCAGGCTGCGGAGCGGCCCCATGTGGCGCGTAGCCGGGCTGCGCGTATCCCTGCTGCCCGGGCTGCTGATACCCCGGCTGCTGGTATCCCTGCTGGCCCTGAGGCGGGTAACCCTGCGGCTGTTGCGGGTAACCCTGGTTCGGGTGCGGAGGGGGGCTTCCGGCCATGGTCATTCTCCTTCACTGCACAACTGCATGCAAAGCTTCGACTGCCAGACTGCACGCGAGCGACTGCACTATGCTTGCGAATGCCTACTTGTTCTTTTCTGCAAACGCGATCACTTCGTCGATGCCGCCCTTCATGTAGAAGGCCTGCTCAGGCAGGTGGTCGTACTTGCCGGCCACGAGGTCCTGGAAGCTCTTGATGGTATCAGGCAGCTTCACGTAGCGCCCCTCGATACCGGTGAACTGCTGGGCCACAAAGAATGGCTGGCTCAGGAACTTTTCGATACGGCGGGCGCGGTTGACCAGGATCTTGTCGTCTTCCGACAGTTCATCCATGCCCAGGATCGCGATGATGTCCTGCAGGCTGCGATAGCGCTGCAGAATGCCCTGCACCGCGCGCGCGACGTTGTAGTGCGCCTCGCCGACGATGATCGGGTCCAGCACGCGGCTGGTGCTCGCCAGAGGGTCAACGGCCGGGTAGATGCCCTTTTCTGCAATCTTGCGGTCCAGCACGGTCTTGGCGTCCAGGTGGCTGAATGCCGTGGCCGGGGCCGGGTCGGTCAAGTCGTCGGCGGGCACGTAAATCGCCTGCACCGAAGTGATCGAGCCGCGGTCGGTTGACGTAATGCGTTCCTGCAAGGCGCCCATTTCCGTGGCCAGCGTCGGCTGGTAACCCACGGCGCTGGGCATACGGCCGAGAAGCGCCGACACCTCAGAGCCCGCCTGCGTGAAGCGGAAGATGTTGTCCACGAACATCAGCACGTCGGTGCCGTAGGTGTCGCGGAAGTATTCGGCGTGGCTCAGGCCGCTGAGTGCCACGCGCAGGCGCGCGCCCGGCGGTTCGTTCATCTGGCCGTAGCACAGCACGGCCTGGTCCAGCACGGTCTTCTTCTTGCCGTCTTCGCGGGTGCCGATGACGGACTCAGACATTTCCAGCCAAAGGTCGTTACCTTCGCGGGTGCGTTCACCCACGCCGCAGAACACCGAGTAGCCGCTGTGAACACGGGCGATGTTGTTGATCAGTTCCATGATCACGACGGTCTTGCCCACGCCGGCGCCGCCGAACAGGCCGACTTTGCCGCCCTTGCTGTACGGCTCAAGCAAGTCGATGACCTTGATACCGGTTTCGAAAATTTCGGTCTTGGTGCCCAGTGATTCGTAGCTGGGCGGCTTCTGGTGGATCGCGCGGCGTTCTTTGGTGTGCACCGGGCCCAAGCCGTCAATCGGGTCACCCAGCAGGTTGAAGATGCGCCCAAGGCACTCGTCGCCCACGGGCACGCTGATCGGGGCGCCGGTGTTCTCGACCACCTGGCCGCGCACGAGGCCGTCGGTGGCGTCCATGGCCACCGCGCGGACCTGGTTACGACCCAAGTGCTGCTGGACTTCCAGCGTCAGGTTGATGCCCTTGCCGGCGTCGTTGATCTTGAGCGCCGAGTAAATCTCGGGCACGTCATTCTCAGGAAATTGAACGTCAACAACCGGGCCGATGATCTGGACGATTTTGCCTGCTTCAGGCATGGGTGCTCCCGCGTGCAAAGCGCCAAATGGCGCGCAATGGAATAATGTCAGTCCCCGTAAGGGTGCCGGATACTAACCAGCGCAATCCAACCCGCAAGCGCACGTTTTGGCAGGTTCAGGAAAGCAGCCAGGCCGCCAGAAATACGCTGCCGAAGGCCAGACTGATGACTCCATTCACGGTAAAAAACGCCATGTTGACCCGCGAAAGGTCATCATGCCGCACCAGCGAATGCTGATACGCCATGCCCGCCAGCATTACGCAGGGGGCAGCCCATACCCATTGCTCAAGTTGCGTGTACTGCCGCGTGTCCATGCCGCCGGTGGGGGCGGGATGTGTCAGCACGTAGACGAACGCGAAAAACAGTCCGGCCGCACACAGGTGCATCGCCCGGCTGATCCACAGGGCACGTTTGCGGCCGAATCTGGCGGGTATCGAATGCAGCTTGTTGGCGCGGTCAAACTCATCGTCCTGCAGCGCGTAGATCACGTCAAAGCCGGCGACCCATAGCATCACCGCGCCGCCCAGCAGCCACGGGGCAAGTTCCGCAACGGCACCCCAACCCAGGCCGGTGAATGACTGGCCCTCGGCAAACCAGCGCAGGTAGGGCGTCAGGGCCGCGCCGTCGCCCCAGCTTGCGCTGCGCACGGCCACCCAGGCACCGACGGGTGCCAGCCCCAGTGAAGCACCCAGCACCAGGTGGCAGGCGGCCGTGAAGCGCTTGGTCAGCGGATACAGCCACATCAGCGCGATCGGGACCGGGCTCAATGCCAGCACCACGGGCCCCAGCATCCAGCACGCGCCGAAGTACAGCGCGGCCGCCGCCAGCGCAAACACCCACGCCTGCGGCAGCGACAGCGCCCCGGCGGGCAGCTCGCGTTTAGCAGTGCGCGGGTTCAGCGCGTCGATGCGCCGGTCGAGGATGCGATTGATCGCCATGGCAAAGCTGCGCGCGCCGACCATGCAGCAAAGTATCAGCGCCAGCGCCGGCCACAGGAAAGGCAGGTGCTGGTCAAAACTGCCGCCGGGCGGCAGGCCCTGCGGGTGCTGCGAGACGTACACGAACGCGGTGGGGACGGCGTAGGCGGCGGCCATGCCGGCGATCGCAAATGGCAACGCGAACACCGTGTGCGACAGCTTCACGAAGCTGGCGTAGGTCTTGATCAGCTTTAGCGGGCTTTGCATCGCGACGGCTCATTCAACACTGTCGGCGCGCGACAGCACATAGGCAGCGAGGCTGCCGGTGGCGCTTGTGGCGTTGTGGAGGATCGCGCGTGGTGCGGCCCGCGATTCACCGGGAGTGCCTGCCCGCAACTCGCGGTAGTACTCGCCGTGGGCCAGCATCAGCGTGTTGCACACAAATTGCAGCGCGCCCGCAGCCGGGAATGTGCCGAAGCTGCCGCGATGCGACACCGGCGCAGGGAAGGCTGGCAGTTGCCCGGCTTGGACGCGGCACACACGGGAGGTGCGCGCGCTGCCGTCTCGGTTGTCGGTGACCAGGTCCGGCTTGAAGACTTCGGCCAGCCGCGCCGCCAGTGTTGAGCGGCCGTCGCGGTGCCGCCCGATTGCAGTGCCGCGCACCATGGCCAGCGGCTTGCGCGCGACGTCGGCGCGCTCGAGCAGCACCACAGCGGCACCGTCGCCAGGGACGACAGTCGTGGCCGCGTCCGCCGGGTCGATGCCACGATGCCCCGGAAAAGTCGTGAACAGCTGCGAGCGAGTTCCGAATTCGTGCAGCATGTCGGTCATTTCGTCGGCGCCGCCCAGCAGCACGGCATCGGCGCGGCCGGTCTCAAGCAGTTTGCAGGCGGCGTCCAGCGCGGCCTCAAAGCAGATGTCGCGCTGGGCGATAGTCAGGTTGGGGCCGCGCGCGAGCACGTCCAGGGCGACCTGGCTGGCGAGAATCCCGTGCAGGCTGTTCATGAATTGCAGCGGGCTTGCCGCGCGCTCGCCGTTTTGCAGCCAGCTATCGATGAACTTCTGCGTCACTTCCATGGCGCCCAGGCCGGTGCCGAACACCACGGCCAGACGGGTGCCGTCGATACTTGACGGGTCAAGACCAGCGTGCTGCAGCGCCTGGCGCGCGGCTACGGCGCTCATACGTGCCAGCCGGAACATGCGGCGCAGTTTGCGCGGTTCAATCAGCCCGCCCGGCTCAGCATCCACGGCCAGGTACGCCGGCAACTCGGCCACGCTGCCATCAAAACGCGTGAAGGCGTGCGGCCGGCACGGATGCACGCCACGCGCCAGGCCCTCGCGGAACGCCGCGAGATCCGGCCCCAGCGCGCTGACGACGCCCGCACCTGTCACGGTGATCTTCATGCGTGACCGCCCGCGCGTGAGAACAAGAGCGCCGCGTTGTTGCCACCGAAGCCGAAACTGTTGGAAAGCACGTGGCGCAGCCCCGGCGCACTGCGCGGCTCGCGCACGAGGTCCAGCGTCGCGTCGGCGAGCGCGTCGCGCATCCCAAGATTCGCGGGCAGCAACTCGCGCTGCAGTGCGCGCACCGCGATCACGGCCTCAATGCCGCCTGCCGCAGCAAGCGTGTGGCCGAAGAAACGCTTGGTGCTGCTGACGGGCACGTTCAAGCCGAATACCTGCGATACGGCAATCGACTCAACACGGTCGTTGTCGAGTGTCGCGGTGCCGTGGGCGTTGATGTAGCCGACGTCGCTGGTCGCAATGGCGGCCTGGTGCAGCGCTTCGCGCATCGCGCGGATTGCGCCGCCGCCTGCGGGGTCCGGGGCGGTCAGGTGGTGCGCGTCGCAACTGAGACCGTAGCCCGACAGCAACGCCAGTACCTTGGCACCACGGGCTCGCGCGTGGGCCAGGCTTTCCAGCACGATCATGCCGGCGCCCTCACCGACCATCATGCCATGCCGGTTGGCGTCAAAGGGGCGCGGCCCGTCGGGGCTGGTGACCTTCAAACTGCAGAAGCCGTAGAACGCGATGCGCGAAAGGCTGTCCGCGCCTCCCGCGAGCATCACCTGCGCGCGTCCCGCGCGGATTTCTTCGGCGGCCATGCCGATGGCGTTGGCGCTGCTGCTGCACGCGGTCATAAAGTTCAGTGTCGGCCCGTCGAACCCGAACACCTCAGCAAGGCGATCAAGCGAGTTCGCGCCTTCGTGCACGAAACCGCCCAGGTCCGGCCGGCGGCGCGCCCCCGCGATGGCTTCGCGTTTCCAGCGTTCGTACACGGCTTCTGTGGTGAAGGTGCCGCAGACGCTTTCGCCCAGGTAGGCACCGGTACCCGGCGGCAGCGCCGTCAGGCCCGCGTGGCGCAGCGCTTCGGCGGTCGCAATCAGTGCCAGCTCATCAGAGCGCGAAAGGCGTTTGGCAAGGCGCGCCGTCAGCCGGGGCCCGATCGCTTCGGCAAGCATCGCACGCACGTCGCCGTCAATCTGGCCAACCGGGAACTCGGCCCCCAGTTCGGACTGCCACAGGGTGAGCCGGCGCACGCCTTCGCGGCCGGCATCAAAGGCCGCGTCCATGGCGGCCACACCGTTGCCGGTGGCGCCAATGACGCCGAGGCCGGTTACGGCAACGGGCTGCGCGTGCGGATGGGCGCGTGGGTCGGGGGACATGGGTTTCGCTGCAAATCAGCGGGTACGGTTCTGCTGCACGAAGGCGGCCAGTGAGTCAAGGCTGGCGAACGCTTTGCGGCCGACTTCCGACGTGCCGATTTTGGCCCCGTAGCTGGTTTCCATCAGCATCACAAGCTCAAGCGCGTCCACGCTGTCGAGCCCGAGCCCGGCACCGAACAACGGCGCGCTGGGGTCCACGCTGGAGGGGTCAATGTCTTCAAGATTCAGGTGCTCGATGATCAAGGACTTCAGTTCGTTGACCAACGTTCGTGAATCAGTGTCCTTGCCTGTTCCCATCTGGCCGGTTCCCATCGGACCCTTCTTTCGGTCCCCTCATTGCCCCCGGCAGCGCATTCCTATAAGGAAGCAACCGCCGCGGGCACTATACGCTCGCGGCCGTTGCGCTGTAAAGCGCCGGAACGGAGGCCTGTTTTGTCCAGAATTGCATTGGTGACCGGCGCTTCACGCGGGATCGGGCGGGCCATTGCCCTGCGACTGGCCAAAGACGGATTTCGCGTCTGGGCCAACTTCACCCAGGGCGTCGATGCGGCCGGGGCACTTTGCGACGAGATCATTGGCACCGGCGGCAGCGCGATACCGGTGCAGTTTTCCGTCCGCGACGCCGCAGCCGTGAACGCCGCGCTGGAGCCGCTGATTGAGTCCGAAGGCGCGCCTGAAGTCGTGGTCAGCAACGCTGGCATTACTCGCGACGGGCTGATGGCCATGCTGGGGCCTGAAGAGTGGCAGTCGGTGATCGACACCAACCTCGGCGGCTTCTTTCACGTCACCAAGGCCTGCATGAGGCCGATGCTGCGCCGCCGCAGCGGCCGCATCATCGCGATCAGCAGCGTAAGCGGGCAGGCGGGCAACGCGGGGCAGGTGAACTACAGCGCCAGCAAGGCCGGCCTGATTGGCGCGTGCAAGGCGCTGGCAAAGGAGATCGCCAGCCGCAACATTACAGTGAACGTCGTGGCGCCGGGTTTCATTGAAACCGACATGGTCAAAGACCTGCCGCGCGAAGAACTGGAAAAGCACATCCCGCTGAAGCGCTTCGGCAAGGCTGAAGACATTGCGGCGGCCGTAAGCTTCCTCGCCGGGCCCGAGGCCGGGTACATCACTGGCCAGGTACTGGGAGTCAACGGGGGCATGTACATGTAAGGGCTGGGGGCTTAGGGGTTAGGGGTTGGGGGTTAGGGGAAGGGCGACCGCATCGACACTCGAAGCCCGGGCACCAAGCACCGGGCACTGGGCACCGAGCACCGGGCACTGAGCACCGGGCACTGAGCACCGATCTCACTGTTCAACCCCGCCTGCTTGATCCACAATCCGGGCGATGGGTCCGTTCGAGCGAGTTTTTGTTTACCTGAGCCGCCGCCGCCTTGCGTGGCCCGTCGCCTGTGCGCTGGTGCTGATGCTTTCTGCGGCCGGCATCGCGCAACTCACGTTCGATGAAGACGTGTTCGGCTTGCTGCCGCAGGACGAGCCGATGGTGGCCGAAAGCCGGCTGGTGCTGGGGCATTATCGCGGCCTGGAACGGGTGGTGATCGCGCTCGAAAGCGACGACGGCGCAGCGCTGGCCGCAGCCGTAGACCGCGCCGACGGCATGCTGCGCGAGGTCGATGGCGTGAAGTCCGTGATGTCGCGCATCGACCGCAGCGCCGAGGAAGACATTTTTATCCTGTACTCAGGCAAGGCCCCGCTGCTGTTTGACGCGGCCTTTGAGCGCGAACTGGAGGCGCGCCTAAACCGCGAGTTCTTTCAGCAGCGCATGCGCGAGTGGCTGGCTGCACAAACCGGCTTGCCCACAGTCAGCACATTTCGCGACGACCCGTTTGGTATCGATGAAATCACGTTCCGGCGTTTTGAACGCCTGAACAGCGGCTTTTCCGGCCGCAAGGACGGCCAGGGCCGACTGCTGAGTGCGGACGGGCGCTTTGCGGTGCTGTTCGTGGAGGCCGACTTTGTCTCGGGCGATACGGGCCGCGGCCGCGGCTTCATGGCGGCGCTGGACGCGGTGCTGGCCAAGCTTGAGGGCGTGCAGGTGTACGTGATCGGCGCGCACCGCAGCAGCGTGGACAACGCCGAAGTGCTGCGCTTTGACATGAACCTGACGATCGCCACAAGTGTGCTGGGCATCTTAGTGCTTTTCCTGTTCGCGTTTCGCAGCCTGACGCCGATGGCACTTCCGCTTTGCAGTGTGGGCTTTGGTTTCGCGTTTGCGCTGGGCGTGCAGGGTTGGCTTCGCGGCACGATCAGCGCCATCACGGCGGGCTTCGCGGCCGTGCTGCTGGGGATTGCCGTGGACTATGCGATTCACCTGATCGCGGCCTATGGCAGTGCTGAAGGCGACCGCGCGACCCGCGCCCGTGAGGCCATCCGACAGACCGGTCGCCCTTCGTTTGTGGCGATGCTGACCACGATTGCGGCGATCTTCATGCTGCGCTTTTCGCGCTTTGACGGTTTGCACCAGCTGGCTGAAGTCGCAATTGCCGGCATCGTCGGCGCGCTGGCGTTTGCGCTGCTGGCCGGTCCGCAGATGTTGCGGTCCGCCGGGCCGGCCCGCGGCATTACCGCAGGGTTTGGCGCAGCCGTGAATTTGTGCGGCCGGGCCCGTGCGCGATGGCCCAAGACCCTGCTGATCGCGGCAGCGTGCGTTACAGCGCTGCTGGCTTGGCAGGCGACCGGCGTCCAGTTCGACGGCGACGTAACCAACCTGGACGGCAAGAGCGCCGCCACTGCGGACGCCGAAGCCCGCATCGGGCAGGCTTACGGGCAGGAGGCCCTGCGACGTACGCTTGTGCTGTCTTCAGGCCCTGACCTGGAATCTGCGCTGCGTGCCAATGACGAGGCGGCACTGGCGCTGGATACGATTGGCGCCACGCACGAGGGCATTTCGTGGGTGCTGCCCGCGCCGGCCACACAGCGCGAGAACTTTGCGCGCTGGCAGCGGTTCTGGGGCGAGACCCGGCTGGAGGCGCTGAAGACGGCCATGTCCAGCGCAACCGCGATCCGCGCCGAAACCGGCGAGGAATACACGCCCTTTCGTCGGGACCGGGTGGAGGACCGCTTTGCCGTGTTCTTCGGCTGGCTGCGCGCCACCACGGCACCGGCGAGCCTCGTGGCATCTGACCTGCGGCAGCGGCCGATCTGGCAGTTGCTTGCGGGGTTTGTCTCGGAGGCTGAGGGCCGGGTGTATGCGGCCACCACGGCACAGCTTGACACGTCAAGAATCGGCACGCTGCGCGCGCTGGCCCCGAGTGCCATGGTGCTGAACAAGGCCTCGTTTGCGGCGCGGATGATCACTTTCATCCGGCAGGACCTGGCGCTGGTCGGAGGGTTGAGCCTGGTGCTGGTGGTGGTGATCCTGTGGTTGACATTCGGTCGAGCACGCGACGTGCTGATTGCGCTGGTGCCGGTGGCGGGCGCGATGATCTGGACTGTCGGGCTGATGGGCCTGCTGAACATCCCGTTCAACATCATCAACACGCTGGTGACGGTGTTCATTGCGGGGCTGGGCATAGACTATGGCATCTTCTTCGTGCAGTCGTGGCACGTGGCGCGGGGTGATGTGCAGCCGGCCCATGCGACGCCCACTGACACATTGCGGCACGCGACGGCCGGCGTAATGATCGCCGCGCTGACCACGCTGTTCGGTTTTGGCAGCCTGTCGCTGGCCAGCCACCCGGCCTTGTTCAGCGTGGGAGCCACGGCGGGAATTGGTGTGACCAGCGCGCTGTTGTTGACCCTGTTCGTGGTGCCGACGTTGTTGGGCGGTGTGAAGGCAAGGGTGCATCCTTGAAGTGTTCGCTCGGGATATTGCTGGTAGCGGTCGTACTTCTCGGTGCTTGCGCCGAAGTAGACCCGTACCGGCGCCTCGAGCCGGGCGCGACCGGCGTACTCACAAGCGAAGACTCGACGGCGGCCTTTGATCACCGCTGGCCTGCGCAGTTCAAGGCCGTGCAGACCGTCACTATCGACTTTGGCCCCGTGACCCGCACGCTGGTGGGTTACCTGATCGTGCAGCAGCCCGGCCGCTTCCGGCTGCAGGGCATGACCGAGCAGGGCATCAAGCTGTTCGACATCATCGGCGGCGCGGACGGTGAACTGACTGTGGCCTTCGCCGCCGACGAGTTCGACCGCAAGGTGCTGGCCAACATCGCGCGCGATATCCGTCGTGTGTTCGTGGCCACACTGGCATCACTGGTTGGGGATGGATACGCCGCAGAAGTCTCAACCGACTCAGCGCCCGCCAAGGTGCGGCTGGCGGGCCGGCAATCCGATTTGCACTTGTGGCTGGCGGGCCCGCTGCATCAGGTGGACAGCTACGACTATCGCCGCGACGGCCGCAGCCTGTTCCGGGCTGATTACTATGAGTGGAAGGACTTTGATGCTGACGCGGAGAAAGCCGCCCGGCCCACGCCCGGCAGCCTGTTGCTGCCGTCGGTGGTGGTGCTGCGCGAGCGCGGCGTGCAGTCCGACGGGCCCGCGTACAAACTAACTATCGAGATCACCGAACTGACCGTACGCAAGAAAGCCTGGCCGGACCGGGTGTTTGAACCCGCGCCGGAACAGGACTAGCCAGGACAACTGGGAATGAACCTCAACGCGGAACTTGAAGCAGCATTGCTTAGCCTGACGCAGTCGGGCACATCGGCCCGCGCCACGTTGCAATTCAAGGGCAGCGAGGTCTTCTTTGACGGGCACTTCCCGGAGCGCCCGGTGCTGCCTGCGGTAGTACAGGTCGCGGTCGCGATGTTCGTGGCGGACCGAGTTGCCGGCCGCGCGCTGCAACTCGTCGAGGTCACGCGCGCGACCTTCCTGAACCCGACCGGGCCGGGCGTGCCGCTGACATTGGATGTGTCGCTGGAACCCGCTGAGGAAGGGCGTCTGCGCGTGAAAGCACTGATGCGAGAGGGCGAGAAGCCGGTGGCGGAACTCTCGTTGCGGGTCGTGCCTCAAGACGCGGCCACACAGTAAGGACAGCCCGCAGCCTGACGCTATACTCGCGCCCCATGAGCGAACCGACCAACGTCTTCGCCAAGCCCGGCAACAGCGTGATGAACGCCGTGCGCACCGGCACGGCCTACGCGCTGCTGACGATGCAGCTTGTGTTCCTGCTGTTTGTGCTGGAGCTACCGTACTGGTTCTATGACCGTTTCCTGGCCCGTCGGCGGGGCGATGGTTTCTATCGTGCGCAGCGCGGCCTGGCCCGCTGGTTCTTCCGGTTGTATCCGTTCGGGCAGCAGCGGCGCGTGAACGTGCGCGCGGCAAGCTTCCCCGGCCCCTGCGTGATTGTGGCCAACCACCAATCGCTGCTCGACATGCTGCTGCTGCTGACCCTGCCCGTGAACGCGCGCTGGTTCCTGCGCCCCTGGGCGATGAAGCTGCCGGCGCTGGGCGAAATGAACCGCATGTCGCGGCACATCGCCGCAGACGACGGCCCCGGCCTGAACAAGGACGGGACCGAAGTGGCCCGCCCCAAGGGCTACGACGCCGCGCTGGAGTACCTCAAGCAGGGCGTCAGTGTTTTGATCATGCCCGAGGGCGGCCGCAGCCGACGCGGCGAAATCAGGCCCTTTCGCGGCACGGCGTTCCGGCTGGCCATCGAGGCCGGCGTGCCGCTTGTGCCCGTGGTGCTGGACGGCACCGGTGCCTGCCTGAAGCGCCACAGTCCCGTGTGGCATGACCCTGACCTGAAGTTGCAGGTGCTCGAGCCCGTGGCCACCAAGGGCATGCAGGCCGCCGACGCCGATGCGCTGAAACAACGCGTGCACGGCACGATGGAAGCAGCGCTGACCGAGCTTTGCGCCAAGCAAGGCTTCAACCGCGTGCACGGCTGGGTCACGCGGCTGGGCATGGCCGGCGTGGCCGTTCTGCTGGCGCTGGTCGCGGGCGTGTCGATCTACGTCAACAACTGGTGCATCGCGCAGCCCCCGGCGTACACGGGCGACCGAAGCCTGGCCTCTGAACAGGTGCGCAAGAGCCGCATCGGCAACCACGACATCCAGCAGCTTGGCAATCACTGGCGGCGCGACCGCATGGGCATTCATGAAATCGCGCTAAGCGGCAATCGCTGGCAGCGCGGCTATGCCAACGCCAGGCTCACGCCCGACATATTGAAGAAGCAAGAGGCCGTGCTGCTGGAAAAGATCAACGAATTCGTACCCAACCGCGCGGCCTACTGGGCGCTGAAGCAGTTCATCGCCATCAACAACCGCAAGCTGCCTGAACACGTCACCGAGGCCGAGCAACTCGAGGTGCTGGGCCTGTCCGAGGCCAGCATCGATCACTACCCCGATGAAGGCGTGCCGCTGTACCACCGCATTCTCAACTATCACGCCGCGCACGACATCAGCCACATGCTGATCGACAACCCGCTGCTCAGCAAAGGCGACCTGGTCGGCTGCACCGGTTTTGCCGCATGGGGCCCCGCCACCGAAGGCGGCGAGCTGATTGTCGGCCGCAACTTTGACTTTGAAGCCGGCGAAGTGTTCGACGCCGACAAGTGCGTGCTGTACGTGTGGCCGGACGACGGCATCGCCTACGTGCATGTCGCGTGGGCGGGCATGGCGGGCGCCGTGACGGGCATGAATGCCGAGGGCATCAGCGTGCACATCAATGCCGCGCGCACGGATGATTCCGGCTTCGGCCGCATCGGCACGCCGGTCACGATGGTGGTGCGGCGCGTGCTGGAGCAAGCAAAGTCGATTGACGACGCGCACCGCATCATCCGCGAGGCCACGGTGTTTGTGAGTGATTCGTTTCTGGTGGGCAGCCGCCGCGAAGGCCGCGCCGTGGTGATCGAGAAATCGCCCGAGCGCGTGGGCCTGCGCGAGGCATACCGCGAAGGACTGATCCTGCAGACGAACCACTTCCTGACGGAGGCGTTCAAGGATGACGCCGCCAACGCCGAGCAAATCGAGCGCGCCACCACGCTGTATCGCTACGAGCGGCTGAAGGAGCTGACCGAACGCGAACTCGGCAAGCTCAACCCCGCGCGCACGCAAACGATTCTGCGCGACCGGCGCGGCCGCGGCGACAAGGACATCGGCATCGGCAATCGCAACGCCATCGACGGGGGCATCTGCAGCCACAGTGTCGTCATGAACCTGACTCGCGGCGAACTGTGGGTCAGCGCGGCCCCGCACACCTATGGCCCGTATGTCTACATCAACGTCGCGCGCGCGCTGACGGCCGGGCCTGCAGGGGCGCTGCGCATGTCGCTGAATGAGAGCAGCAACCTGCCCGCCGACACGGGCATCAGCGAAGCATTGAACCTGGCCGAATTCCGCAAGCAGGTGCGCCAGGCCCGCGCGGGAATTGATGCCGAAGACATCAAGGCCGCCGAGACTACCGTGCGCAACCTGCGCCACTTGAACCCCAGCGCCTGGGAAACCGCGTATTTCGAAGGCCGGCTGGCGATGCTGCAGGACAAGCCCGCGGATGCGGCCAAACACTTCGAACGCGCCCTCGACCGCGACCCCGCATACGAAGAAGTGCGCGAACATTTGCGCGTGTGGCTGCAGCGGGCCTCCGACTCGTAAAAAGCAAAGACCCCCGCATCGCGGGGGTCTCTAGTTGCACACATGTCCCGGCTATTCGTCGAGGCCCAGCAACTTCTTGAAGTTGTCGGCCAGTGAACCAGCCAGGTCGGCGGCGCCGGTGCCCTTGTTGTCGGCCATGAATTTCTCGTAGGCCTTAAGGCACTTCTCGCGGAAGGTGTACACGGCATCCGCGCTCTCGTCGTCAACGGCCTGGAACTCAACGTCCAGGTCAAGTGTCAGCGCGCGCAACTTCTTGCGGGCTTCGATTTCCTTCTTCACCTCTTTGTCGTCCTGCAGCTTCTTCAGGCGCTCGGGCGCTTCGGCCGCGTCGTCGAGGCCTTTGAAGCGCAGCAGTTCCGTCCAGGCGCGGATCGCGAGTTCATAGTCCTTCATCACTTCGCTGGTTTCGGCGCGGACGCTGAGCGTGCTCATACGGTCGTCGATGCGGTCCATGATCGCGTCGGCGGCTTCTTCGACGGCGCTATCGTCGGTGTCGTCATAGATCTTCTCGGCCATCTTGTAGGCGTCGGCAAACTTGCCTTCGACGAAGGCCTTGGCCGCGGGCTCAAGCGCCGCGGGTACCTTGTCGAGCCCAAGGCCGGGGTACTTCACGGCCGCCAGTTCCTTGGCCAGCACTTCAGCGTACTCGCCGATACCGGCGAATTTGATCTTGCCGTCGGCGCCGACAATCCAGGTGCGCGGCAGCGCCAGCCCATCCATTGAGGCAATCCAGGTGTCGCTGCAATCCAACGCGACCGGGTACATGATGTTGTTCTTGGTCACCACTTCTTCAATCTGGCTGAGCTTGTGGACGTGCGCGTACAGGCTGACGACATGTAGGCCCGGCTTTTTGGCGTGTTCGTTCATTTCGCCGAGCTGGCGCATGCTGGGTACGTTGTCGATGCCCCAGGCGCGGATCAGTATCACGTCGCCCTTGAGTTCGCTGAAGCTTGCCCAGGCGGGCTGGTTGATCCAGTTGCGGCACTCAAGGTCCGCCACGTCGTCGCCGACCGCAAGGCTCTGCGCGAATACCGGCGAAATCATCAGCGAAACCAAACCCGTAAGCAGCAGGCTGCGTAGCATGTCAATCTCCTTAGGCCCAGTGACGCTATTACGGTAGTAACCGGGCGCGCGGATAGAAGAAGGCGCTTTCCCGCGGGCTCAGCGCGATATCCGGGGATGGAGCCGGCAGGCCCCGGGTGTTAAGCTTGTGCCATGGCTGCGAGGAACACAGCTGATGACCAGATTGTCGCCAAACTGGCGGCGGCGGGCCTGCGCCCGACGGCCGCCCGGCGTGCGATACTGCAGACGCTTGAGGCCCGCAAGGATCACCCGACCGCCGACGAGCTTGTCGCCCGCGTCAACAGCGGCCACCGCATCGGTCGCGCGACGGTGTACCAGAACCTGGAAAAGCTCACGAACGCGGGCGTGATCCGCATCGTGTATTCCGACGATGGCCTGCGCCGCTACGACTCCACACTGACGGCACATCAGCACATGGTGTGCGCCGACGGCCGCGTGCTGGACGTGCAGGTGGATCCTAAACTGCTGAAGCAATTGAGGCCTCTGGACCCAGCCACGGGCAAGCCGATTCGCAACTTCAAGCTGTCGGAAATCCGGATCGAGTTCCGCACTGGATAGTTGTCGGTTGTCGGGTTCCGGTTGCCCGCGGAAGGCGCCTTCGTATCCGCCTGCCTGACGGTGGCGCGGCCTGCCACCGAGCCCGCCGTGTTTAGCCCGGACCCTCTGACAACCAGGAACTCCACGCGGACAACTCGCTGTCGCTGACTACTTCGACTTCAGCACGTACGAGTCGCTGGCTTCAACGTACACGACCAGTCCGGCATGGGCCGCGAGGCGGTGCACCGCGTAATCGGCGCTGACATCCAGCAGCGTCATCTTCACTGACGGCACGGCGCTTACCTTGAAGCCGTCCTGGCCGGCGCTGGCGTCAAGGCGCACCTTGGCGATGCCATCGAAGCTATCGAGCGCAGTGTTGAAGCTCACGCCCGTCCAGACGATGTCCCAGTTGCCCTTCTTCAGGCCGGCGCGCACGTAGTCGTTCTTGACGGTGGTGCTGGGAGGGGCGACGTTTACGCCGTTGTTGGAATCAATGCTCATGCTCACGCCGTGCATGTGGCAGGCTTCGCCGAATTCCCAGCGGTCGGCATCCTTGCGCAGGCGCACGCCGCCGTCACTGCCGGTCACGAAGAAGGGGCCGAGCTTGCCGCTGCTGTTCACGTCGCCGCTGCGCGGGTCGATGGTCACGCGAGAGTTGCCGATGTTGCGGGTGATGTTGGGCGGCGAGTAGCGTTTCCAGTTTGCGCCGCTGCTGCTGGTCGACACGCCGCTGTTCGAGGCGTTCACACTGGCGCTGCTGCCGCTGTACGGGTCGCGAACACCGGTGCTGGCTGAAACGCGGCCGCGCGTCGTGGTGCAGCCCGCCAATAGCAACAGAAGCACAAAAGCAGGAAGAAACCGCATGAGCATTCCCCGGTAAATGAGTGTGAGCGGGGCCATGCTAACAAGCCCGGAGCATGCGAGAATAGCGTTGGCGAAATCGCCCGGCACGGGCACACTGGAACCATGAAGCAACGCGACATCGAGCACGCATTGCACGACGCACGCCGCCGCTGGCTGGCTGCCGCAGCCGTCAACACCGGCGGGCGCTGGGCAGTGCTGCCGGCGCTGGGCGTTGCTTTGCTAGCTATCGCGCTGTCTCTGGCTTTGGGTCTGGATTGGCCCTGGATGCTAGGGCTTGCCGTAGTGGCGCTTGCCGCTGTGGCCGTGACCATTGCCCTGACCTGGGCGCGTCATGCCAACCCCGGCCGCGCGGGTGCCCCCGATTACACGCTGCTGCTGGACCGTGCGATGGGCCTTGGCGACGCGCTGCCTTCCTATATGGAAGCAAACGGCCAGTTTCGTGCTGCGCTGGAAGTCCAGCTTGCCGGCAAGTTGCAGCCGGCGGCCGTCAAGGCAGCCGCACCGCGCCGGCACTATGGCCCGCTGTTGGTAGCGCTGCTGCTGGCCCTGATGCCAATGGCGCTGCTGCTGCCGGACCCGACCCAACCCGATTCACCCGCGCAGCAGGCTGCAGAGGGTGCGGAACAGCCGAAAGCTTCCGAAGCGCCGCAGGACGGCGGCGGCGATGCGGGAGAAGGCAAGAATGGCGGTCCTGGTGATGACGCCCCGGGCTCCAACGGTAGCGGCGGCGGCGAAGGCGAAGGCAACTCCGACAAGGGCGAAGCCCAGAAACGCCCTGACGGCAAGCCGACCGAAGGCAACGGCGGCAAGCCCGACGCGCCGCCTTCGACCGAGAACCCGCGAAACCGCCCCGAGGTCGGTGCGGATCCTGAAACCCCGCCGCCCGTAGAGCCGCCGAAAGACCCGCCCAAGATCGAAACGGACGATCATCGAATCCGCCCCGAAAGCGGTAAAGGCGACACCCGCACGGAAGACCGCAAGCGCTGGTTGTACAATCCTGACGGCCGCAAACTTGACGGGTCAACACCCGCGCCGCCGCCCATTGAGAACCGGCCTGAACGCGCCCTCGACCGCACCAAGGTGACCAGCCGTGAGGCCCGCCTGCTGGAAGGCCTGTATCGCCGCCTGTACGAATAGCGCGTGTGATGCCTAAATCAGCCTGTGCAGCAACGCGATTTCATAGACCTGATTTCACGCAAGCGCACCGGCCTGTGGGCCGGGTTCCTGCGCCTGTGGCTGCGCTTTGCCTCGCTGTTCTTCTGGCTCGGCGCGCGTACGCGCCTGCTGCTGTATTGCATCGGTCTGCTGCCCCGGCACAAGGTTGAGCGGCCGGTTATCTGCGTCGGCAACCTCACAACCGGCGGCACCGGCAAGACGCCCGCTGTGGCCTGGGTCGTGGGCGTGCTGCGCGAAGCGGGCCTGAAGCCTGCCATCGTCAGTCGCGGCTATGGCGGCGATGAACGCGGCAACGATGAACTGAAGGTGCTGGCTGAACTGTGCCCCGGCGTGCCCCATGTGCAAAACCCGGATCGCGTGGCCGGCGCGCGCAAGGCCATCGCTGACGGGGCCGAAGTGATCGTGCTCGACGACGGTTTCAG
Organism: uncultured bacterium; assembly: GCA_938014885.1. Taxonomy (GTDB): domain Bacteria; phylum Planctomycetota; class UBA8742; order UBA2392; family UBA2392; genus CALLQI01. Next base: position 109,009 of record CALLQI010000023.1, on the reverse strand, counting down.
CCACCTGCGCCTGCGCCGCGACCTGGACATACTGCTGTTCGACGCGCTGAACCCTTTCGGATTCGGCCGCATGTTGCCGCGCGGCCTGCTGCGCGAGCCACTTTCCAGCGTGCGACGCGCGAAGTGCGCGATTTTCACCCATGCCGACGCCGCCACGCCCGAGCGCCTGCGCGACCTGGAAGACACCGTGCGATGCAAGGGCTTCGTCGGGCCCACGGCCCACGCCGCGCACCGGCCCGTCAGGCTGGTTGACCTGTTGACGGGTCAAGAGAAGTCACTGGAGACTTTGCGCGGCGTGACCATCGCCCCGTTTTGCGGCATCGGCAACCCGCGCGGCTTCGCGCGTACACTGGAACTGCTGGGCGCGAAGCTGACGCCGCTGGAAGTACTGCGGCTGGATGACCACGCCGCGCTGGACGGCCGCGAGGTGCAGCGTCAGGTGGTCCCGTTCGTGCGCGCGTGCAGCGACGTCGGCGCGAGCCTGGCCATCTGTACCCAGAAAGACGCGGTGAAGTTGCGCGCGGCAAGCGACTTGAAAGAAGCGCTGCGCGGTGCCGAAATGCCGGTACTTGAATTGCGGGTGCAGCTCGACGTGATTCGCGATGTAGAGGCCGTGAAGGCGGCCATTCTCGCGGCCGCGGGCAAAGGTGCCTGAAAACGCTCTGCTCAGGGGGTCTATTGGACCAGGGCAACGAACCAGCCAAGAAGCTGAAGCAGAAGAAGCGCAAGCGCTACATGCTTGACCAGTCCTGGGTGCGCGTGCCTGTCGAACTGGCCATGCGCTGGCATGCCTTCTGGATCACGCTGTTCGGCTGGCGCTGGGCGTACTTCTGGGCGCGCTGGGTGGCTCGCGTCGGCTGGGTGGTGCTGGGCAAGCAGCGCGGCTATGCACTGCGAAACCTGGAACTGTGCTTCCCCGAAATGCCGCAGGCGCAACGGGTGCGCATCGGCAAACTTTCGTTCCGCCACAGTGTGTACCAGTTTCTTGACTACCTGCTGGTGCCGCGCTACTTCAAGACCGGCGCGGAAAGCCCGCACTTTCACGGTCCGAAAGACAACAGCACCTTCAGCAACTGGTACCGCGCCGGCCAGGCCGCCTTCAACCTGTCGCTGCATCTGGGCAACTTTGACATCGTCAGCTTCAACATCGGCCGCGAAACCGGCCACCTGCCGCTGCTGCTGATCGTGAAAGAAGTGAGGCCGCCGGTGCTGAACCGCTGGCTGACCCGCGCGCGTAACATATTGGGCAGCGAGGTGCGCCACGCCGATGAAGGCGCGCGCCAGTATCTGCGGGCGGTGAAGGAGAAGCGCAACGTCGGCACCGTGGTGGACCAGAACGGCGGCGACTTCGCGCCCGTCGAAACGTTCTTCGGCGTGCCTTGCACCTGGCAGGCCGAGTTCACGCGCATGGTGCTGCGCGGCGGGGGGCGCGTGTGTTTTCACGCCTGCGTGCGTCGCGGCGACCGCTTCGAGTTCGATTACCTTGAGCCCGAGTACCACCAGTACGCGCCCGACACCGACCAGATGCAGATCGTGCGCGACTACCGCGATTGGGTCGAGAAACTGGTGCGCCAGTACCCCGAGCAATACCTGTGGGTCCACCGCCGCTTCAAGGGTCGCCGCAAGGGCTGGCCCGACCGCTACGAAAATCTCGGGCGCTCGCTTACACCCGAGGACCGCAAGCGCCTGCTGGACGTGCCGCCGCCCAAGTCGAAGGACCGGCCGTCAGAACCGGCCTGAACACTCGACGGCGCGGTGCTAAACTGGCGCGATGGATGCCGTGCTGGAATTCCTGTCCAACGTGCAGTGGGTGCGGCTGATTGTCACCCTCGCCGCAACCTTCGTGTGCGTGCTGCTGGCCGTGTACCTGCCCGGCCGCCTGCTGGAAGAGCACACCAACCAGACCGCCGTGCGCTACATATGGTACGCGGCCTCACTGCTGCTGATGATCGTGATCTATGCCTGCATGTTCGGGTACGGTTTGTTCTGGGACCTGTACTCACAGAATCCCGAGCTGAACAACAACCTTCCGCCCGCCAAAGGCTGAACTCCGCGCGTGCGGAAGTCACAATCCGGCCTCAGTTTGCAGCGTCGAATTTGGCCTGAAATCGGTACCTGCACTGGCGTTGACCCGCCCTATTTGCACTGCTATGGTTCCGGCCCCATAGGGGGAGGAAGGCGGTTTCTGTGCCTGATTCAGCGCAGGATCCGAAGCCGGATTCAGGGCAGAAAACGCCGTTGCCGCCGCCTGAAAAACCGTCGGACCACGAGTACAACCGTCTGCAGGAATCGGCGAATGAACTTCGCCGGAAAGCCCCTCAAGACGGGCCCAGACACTCCGAAGCTGAGCTGGCAAAAACCAACTCATGGCTGCGGTACACAGGTTTGGGCATGCAGTTTGTGCTGGTGATGCTGCTGCCCATGGGCGGTGGTTATGGGCTTGATGTGTGGCTTGATACGCTGCCCTGGTTCACTTTGGGCGGATTCGGGCTGGGGGCCACGGCGGCGATGTGGAGTCTGATTCGCGAGTCCGGCCGCATGAAGTAGTGCAGTTTGCTGCAAAGCTGACCCGCATGATTGTGTCACGCGAGAACTGATGACCTGGCTTCCGTACATGCTTGCTGCCGCGCTGGCCCTGATGATCGCCCTGGGTTTCGGACTGTTGTCGCTGGTGGGCTTTGACGCGTTCATGTGGCGCGGCGTGGGTGCGGGCGTAACGGCCGGGTTGTGCCTGATGGTGTTCAGCTGGTTCACGACGCTGAAAAGCCTGAAGGCTGGAAGTCGCGGTAATGCGCTCGGCCACGCGCTGGGCGGCTTCATGCTGCGGCTGGTGGTGCTGGTCGCGGGTTTTGGGTTGATGGCGTACACCGGCTGGGGGAATGCGGTCGGCTTTTCGATCGCGTTTCTGCTGACCGTGATGGCATACCTGGCGCTGCAGATCACCGTGGCGTCGAAGTCAATGGACAAGCCGGTCGCGAAGCCGGACCTGAACGCAGAAGAGAAGCCGGCAACGGCTTGAGTATCGGGCCTGAGTATTGACATAAGCTAGGCAGACACAGGGAGACGCGCGTGTTTCTTGCTGCAGGCGATGGCTTCAACCCGGTCGAGCACCTGTACGACCGTTTCAGCACCTGGGTGTCGCTGTGGGGCGTGCACGGCAATGACTTCATCACGGCGTGGAACGACGCCATGCCCGGCTTCATGCACCTCAGCCAGCACGTGATCATGATGTGGCTTGCGGCCGGCATCATCATCGCGGCTTTCAGCTACGTCACCTATGCCCGCAATACGCGCGTGCCCAAGGGCCTGCGCAACTTCCTGGAACCGATCGTTACGTTCATCCGCGACGAAATCGCGCGCGCCAACATACACAACCCGCACCTGCACCACGCCCACGCGGGCCACGGGCACGGTGACGGGCATGGTCATGGCGACGGCCACGAGCACAAGCATGAAGAGTTGCCCAAGTACTGGCTGGCGGACAAGTTTGTGCCGCTGCTGTGCTGCTTCTTCTTCTTTCTGGTCGTGATCAACCTGCTGGGCCTGATTCCCGGCAGCACCACGCCTTCCACGCAGATCACCTTCACGGCGGGCATGGCCGCGATCACCTTCCTGACCTATCTCGTCGGCAGCTTCCTGATGAGCATCAAGGTTGAAGGCAGCGCGGGCGCGGGCATCAAGGCTTGGTTCGTGAATCTGGTGCCGGTGAAGTGGAGCACTAACCCGATGGACATGGCGGTGTGGATGCTGCTGTTCGTCATCGAAATCATCGGCCTGATCATGAAGCCCGTGGCTTTGGCGATTCGTCTGTTCGCGAACATGAACGCGGGCCACTGCCTGGTGCTGAGCCTGCTGTTCCTGAACCTGCTGATCCCCAGCGGTTACGAAGTATGGCGCATCGGCACGGGCATCCCGACGGTGCTGATGACTGTGGCCATCTACGCGCTGGAAATCTTTGTGGCGATTCTGCAGGCGTACATCTTCACATACCTCTCGGCGATTTTTATCGGGCAGTACCTCGTTCCGGAACATTGATCTGCGTGCCTGTGCGCCCTGGCGCACAGGGCTTGCCGCGCCGAGGCGGCAGGCACTGGCAGAGCTCGGGGTAGGACCGAAAGACACCGGCAAGACCGGACTAAGAAAAGGAACGGACATGACTGGACTCGAAATTGGTGGATTTGGTTGGGCATTCGGCGCGGCCGGCATTGGCGCGGGCCTCGCGGCTATCGGCGCTGGCCTTGGCATCGGTCGTCTTGCGGGTTCGGCCTCTGAGGCGATTGCTCGCCAGCCGGAAGCCCAGGGCGCGATCCGCGGCGTGACGATTCTGACCGCGGCCTTCATCGAAGGCGTGGCACTGTTCGCAGTGGTTGTGTGCCTGCTCGCCATCCTGCTCGGCGGCGGCAGCCTCAACGAGATCGTCAAGACGCTCGCGACGGTCAAGCCGTAGTATCGCAACACGCGTGGGGGAGGCACGGAAAGGCCTCCCCCGCGCGGCAGCACTGGACTGATCTAGTACCCATTGCCGGGACCTATCGCGATGAAGTCGATCCTGAAACTGCTGACGCAGCGCATGTACCTTCTGCCCATCATCCTGATGGCCCTTGCCGTGTTCGCGCCTGAGCTGATGGCCGCAGGCGCCGCACCGGGCGAAATCGGCGACCACCACGCGCCGACCGACCAGAAGGAAGTGCTGCACTTCTCGGGTGCCCTGATGTTCTGGGAGTACCTGACGTTCGGCATCGTGCTGGTGATCCTGGGTGCGGTGGTGTTTCCCAAACTGCTGAAGCAGCTTGACGCGCGCCAGATGCGCGTGCGCGACGCGCTGGACAAGGCTGACCAGGTCCGCGCCGAAGCCGAAGTGCTGCTCAAGAAGCACGAAGAAATGATGCGCAACGCGCAGCAGGACGCCAAGAAAATCACCGACCAGGCCGCCGTGGCCGCACGCGAAGTGGCATCGCGCATCCAGGCTGAGGCCGAAGCCGCCGCCAAGGAAACCCGCGAACGCGCCGCACGCGAAATCGACCAGTTGAAGGTGAAGGCCGAAGCGGAATTGCGCGCGGCAGCAGTTGACCTGGCGCTGCTTGCCAGCGGCCGCATCCTGCAGCACAGCCTGACCGGCGAAGACCACCGTCGACTGGCCCAGGAAGCGGTGACAGCCGTAGGCGCGATGAGGAACTAGCCAGGCAGTTGAGCACCGAGCACAGAGCACTGAGCACAGAGCACCGAGCACTGGAACCTGAGCACCGGAATAAACCATGGCCACCAACCAGTCCGATCCCGTAGCCCGCATCTATGCCGTCGCGCTGTATGAAACTGCGCGCGACAAGGGCATCGTCGGGGACGTGCAAAAGGGCCTCGAGGTCCTGATGGGCGTGTGGAGCGACAAGTCGTTCCGCGATTTCTTCACCAGCCCGCGCATCCCGCGGCCGGTCAAGATCAAGGGCATGGACGAAGCACTGAAGGGTCACGTGATCCCGGAAGTGCTGAACTTCGTGAAGGTGCTGATCGCAAAGGGCCGCGAGCCCCAGTTCGACAACATCATGGACGCCTTTGCCGTGTACCGCGACCAGGCCGAAAACCGCGTTCACGCGTGGGTTGAGGCCGGAAGCCCGTTCGGAGACGGCGAGCTGGCAGCGGTCAAGGCCGCGCTGAGTGCCGCAAGCTCAGGCAAAGACGTAGTGCTGCATTACCAGCACAAGCCGGAACTGATGGGCGGCGCGCGCATCCGCCTCGGTGACCGCATGATCGACAACTCGCTGCAGACCAGGCTCGCGCATCTGGCGCTTTCGATGAAGTAGGGTTTCGATGCGGTAGGGTTCGTGGCAGTTCGTGTGCGGTAACGTGTCAGCCCTGGGCAAGGGAGACGGTGATGAAAAAAATCTTCGCAACGGCACTGCTGCCAATTCTGGCGCTGGCATTTGCCGCATGCGGCGGCGGCTACAACCCGCCACCGGACGCGAACACCAAGAAGCTGCCGCCAAGCCAGAAGCCCGCGGCGATTGAGGCCGACAAACCGATCGGGCCGTCGTATGTGATCGAGTACAAAGAGCAGTACGACCTGCAAAAGGCCGCCTACGAAGAGTTCCGCACGGCGGTCAAGGCCAAAGACGAAGACGGCATGGCGGCAGCATACGCCAAGCAGGGCACGCACCTGTACAAGGGGCTCTGGTTCAAGATCACGCACGAACGCAACAAGAACAAGCTGGAGTTGCTGTACGACCTGAAGGGCTTCCAGACCGCGTTCTCCGACTGGAAGAAGAGTTTCGGCATGGTCAACAAGAAGTGGCAGGACGACCCTGACTTCAAGGCGGCAAAGGAAGCGTACGACAGCCTCAGCAGCTAATCGGGCCCAAGCGGACACAAAACCAGACACCCAGAAAGCAAATCATGGAACTGCGCTCAGACGAAATCACATCGGTCATCCGCAAGCAGATTGAAGCCTTTGGCGAAGAAATCGGCATGGAAGAAGTCGGCACCGTGCTCGAAGTCGGCGACGGTATCGGTCGCGTGTACGGCCTCGAGAACGTGCAGGCCAACGAGATGGTCGAATTCGAAAACGGCAGCTTCGGCCTCGCCTTCAACCTTGAAGAAGACTCGGTCGGCGTCGTGATCATGGGCGACTACCTGAGCATCAAGGAAGGCCAGCAGGTCAAGCGCACCGGCAAGATCCTTTCGATTCCGGTGGGCGACGGCTTCCTCGGCCGCGTGGTCAACCCGCTGGGCCAGCCGATTGACGGCAAGGGCCCGATCCAGGCCGCCACCAACCGACTGATTGAGTTCAAGGCGCCCGGCATCGAAGCCCGCCAGCCCGTGAAAGTCCCGCTGCAGACCGGCATCAAGGCCATCGACAGCATGATTCCCGTCGGCCGCGGCCAGCGTGAGCTGGTGATCGGCGACCGCGAAGTGGGCAAGACCGCCGTCACCATCGACACCATCATCAACCAGCGTGGCAAGGGCGTGATCTGCGTCTATGTCGCGATCGGCCAGAAGGCCAGCACCGTGCGTCAGGTGGTGGCAACGCTCGAGAAGTACAACGCGATGGACTACACCATCGTCGTCAGCGCCAACGCCCAGGACCCGGCCCCGCTGCAATATCTTGCCCCGTACGCCGGCGCCGCATTGGCGGAATACTTCATGTACGCGACCGACAAGCCGCACAAGGTGCGCGACACGCTGTGCATCTATGACGACTTGTCCAAGCAGGCCGTGGCCTACCGTCAGATGTCGCTGCTGCTGCGCCGCCCGCCGGGCCGTGAAGCCTTCCCTGGCGACATCTTCTACTGCCACAGCCGCCTGCTTGAGCGCGCGGCGAAGCTGAAGGAAGAGTACATCATCGTCAAGGCCGACGCGCCCTGGGACACCACCACCGGCATCGACGGCAAGCGCTACGGCAACCGCACGCCTGAAGAAGAAGAAGAGGCCAAGCACGCGCTGAAGGCCGCGGGCGACGGCCACGTGCTGCGCATGCACCCGCAGACCGGCGGCAGCATGACCGCGCTGCCCGTGATTGAAACCCAGGCCGGTGACGTGTCGGCGTACATCCCGACCAACGTGATCAGCATTACCGACGGCCAGATTTACCTGACGCCTGAGTTCTTCTACGCCAACGTTCGCCCGGCCATCGACGTAGGCATCTCGGTCAGCCGAGTGGGCGGTAACGCGCAGATCAAGGCGATGAAAAAGGTCGCCGGTCGCCTCCGCCTGGACCTGGCCCAGTTCCGCGAGCTTGAGGCCTTCGCCCAGTTCGGCAGCGACCTGGACAAGAGCACCCAGCAGCAGCTCGCGCGTGGTCAGCGCCTGGTTGAAATCCTGAAGCAGGGCCTGTACGTGCCCTTCCCGGTCGAGAATCAGGTCGCGATCATCTGGGCCGCCACCAACGGCCTGCTTGATGACGTAGCCATCGAAGACGTGCGCAAGTTTGAGGCCGCGTACCTCGAGCACCTCAACACCAGCCACGGCCCGGCGATGGAAACGATCCGCACCAAGAAGGATACGCCCGACGAAGTGCTCAACGCCTTCAAGGAAGCCGCAAAGGTCGTAAAGGACGCCATGAAGGCCAAGAAGCAACAACCCGTAGGCGCAGGCGCCTAAGCCAGCAAGACAAACACCACAAGAAAAGGCCCCGGCAAACGCCGGGGCCTTTTCGTGCACGCGCGCTGGAGGCCCAAGCCAAGTCATGGCAAAGAAGAAGGGCGCGGGAAGCTTCCCGCGCCCTTCGTTACTCGTGCATCAACTACTTAGTCAATCGTGATGTTGGCAGGAACCGCAACGCCAGCACCGTTGTTCGTCTGCAGGGTTGCACCCGTGGTGGTCACGTTCGCCCCGGCCGCACCTTCTGCGTCGAGGGCAATCGTGCCGGCCGCGCCGGCAGCCGCGCCACCGTTGGCCCGCAGGGTCACGCCACTATTGACGACGATATCGCCGCCAGTGCCCGTGGAGTAGGCCCCGATGCCTCCACCGGCCCCGCCAGCGGTGGTGCCCGCGCCGCCATTGGCGGTGGCGTTGCGACCGATGGTGATCAGCCCGGTGCCATCCATACCGTAGTAAATGGTGCCACCGTCGCCACCATTGGCGCCAGTGCCGCCGTTAGCCGTGATCGTGGCGAACGAACGCAGGAACTGGACGCCGCCGTAGATGTATACGATGCCAGCCCCGCCACCGTTGCCAGTGGTTGCGGCATTACCGCCGTTGGCAGACCAGGTGCCGCGATATTCAGCTTCGCCAAATGCGAACGCTTCGCTGTAGTAGTAGGGCCATGCGTAGATCGTACCGCCGTTGCCGCCCCAGCCGGTACCCAGGCCGTTGCCGCCGTTGGCGCTGAACTCGCTGTCGACGTACAGGAATGCGCCGCGTCCGTCTTCGTTACCGGTGCCAAAGCTGTCGGTGTACAGCTCGATGATGCCCGCGTCGCCGCCTTCGTCCGTACCCGTGCCGCCGTTGACGCTGACGGTGGTGCGAACATCGAGGTTGTGCTCGGTTGTTGCAATCCGGAACTCGCCGCCGTCACCACCGTCGGCCGTGCCCGAGACCGTGGCACCGTTGCCACCGTTGAGCACGTAATTGCCGCCAGTGATGGTCACTTCGACTTCGGCCTCGTCGACAGTCACGTCGCCACCGCTGCCGCCGACATCCTGGTCACTGTTGCCGCCAAGAGCAGTGAAATTCAGATTGCGAAGCAGGATCTGCCCTAGGCCATTTGAGCCAATGTTCAGAGCTCCGCCAGAACCGCCATCACCTGTACCAACGCCGTTACCGCCATTGGCGGTGAGGGCGCCGGTGATCTCGAGAAGGCCGCCCATGGCTGCGTCCACTCCGCCGCCATTGCCGCCCTGGAACGTGCCGGTGCCGCCATTGGCAGTGGCATTGAGAGTCAGCCGCGCGCCAGTCAGGAAACCACCGGACGTCACGCCAACCCCACCGCCATTGCCGCCGACGCCGTTTGCGCCACCGGCATTGCCACCACTGTAGGTGCCCTGGACGGTGATACCAATCTCGCCGGACTCATTCACCAGCCCGCACTGCACCAATACGAAACCACCATCGCCGCCGTCGTCACCGAGCGAAGCATTACCGCCAAGAGCGGTCAAGTTGATGACGTTGTTGGTGGTGTTGGACAACCCGCCGATCGCCGCCGAAACGAAGATGCACTGCCCACCGTCGCCACCCACGCCCGCAGCTGCGGATGCATTGCCACCGTTTAGGGTGCCGGTTACGCGAACGTTGCTGTGAATGCCGTAGCACGCAAGCTGTCCTGTTCCACCTGCATTTCCACCCAGTGTGGTCCCGTTACCGCCATTGGCCTGGATGTCGACAGTGAAGTTGTTGACTGGGCCTACCCCAATGAAGGTGGCAATTCCGCCACCGCTGCCCGGACCGGTGGTTCCGTTGCCGCCGTGCGCCGTGACTTCGAAGCGCACCTGTTGCGTCCACCCGTAAGCGGCAGACTGCGAAGGTCCCATAATGCCGCCGCTTCCGGCCGAAGTTGTGCCACTGCCGCCATTGGCGGTGAACACAAAGGCAAAGCTCTGGATGTTGTACCAGAACAAGCCTCCAAACGATTGCGGGTCCCACACGCCGCCATCTCCGCCGCCTACCGCACCGGCACCGCCGTTGGCCTGCACCTGCAGCACGCCAGTGGTCGTACCGGCCGACTGAGCCGCAGTGCCGCCGTTGCCGCCGTTGCCCGATGTGCTGGCACCGCCATCCAGCTGGATGGGGGCGAACAGGTCCATCGCGTCTCCGCCATCTAGTACGAATACACCGCCGCCGCCACCTGCGCCTGTGCCAGCGCTGCCGCCGTTGGCGACTACGCCCCAGTCGAACTGGGAAGTGGACGTGGCTGAACCTGCGAACCCTTGAAACACTCCACCATCGCCCCCGTCGGTGGTTCCGGAACCACCATTGGAAACGAACTGGCCGGCCGCAATACGCACGTCGCCGGCCGCCGCGAAGATCTGCACCCCGCCGCCGTCGAGGCCGGTGGCCGCGTTAGAACCGCGCGAGGTGATGGAACCGTTGATGACGATGTCGCCGCTGAATGCCTGCAAAGCCACGCTGCCGCCTGCCTGGCCGGTTGCGCCGTTGGCATTGATCGTACCGTTCACCGACAGAGCAGCACCGGTGTTGGTCTGCGTGATCAACTGAAAGGCCGGTCCCGGGTTGCCAGTTCGAGCCGTCACGACCGTGCCGTCGATGCGAATGACGTCGCCCGGCAGGTTTGTGCGGATCACAATCGTGTCAATCACGCCAAACGCCGCGTCACCCAAGTTCAGGGTTGCACCGCTGGGCAGGTGGAAGTCGCGCCCGTAAAGGTCAATGAACGCAGTCGTGAAGTCGATGCCGATGGCCAAGGGGTCAATCGCTGCCAGTTCGGCGTAGCTGACAGTGTTGTCAGCCAGTACGCCGGCCGTCAGAAAGTTGTTGTCCGCGCCGGCACCGCTGCCGCCGCTGCGCAATGCACCATTCGACGCCGCCAGGATGACGCCGCCGCCGTCGCCGCCGGCCCCGGCCGTGCCGTTGCCGCCGGAAGTGTCGATCCGAACAGTCATGCCGGCCAGCGTCGGTCGCGCGGTGGGCGGTGCCTTGAACTTCAGGCCGCCACCGCCGCCGCCGCCGTCATCATCGTCGCCGCTGCATGCGCCGGCGACCAGCGCCATGGTCAGCAGCGAGGCCGCGAGGGCCGTGCGCCGAGCCATGCTGCCAAATTTAAGGGAAGTAAAATTCATCCGCGATGCTCCCAGGTGCATGCCACCGCGCCGTCAGTCCCCCCATGGGCTGTTTCGATGCTCGTCGCGGAGGCAATCGGAGGCTGATCACGCCAATTTCTTGCGTTAAGTCAACGACTGTTTAGTTAGCTAGGCAGCCAAGCAATTGCGCTTGCCCGGTGGGACTGGTTGGTTAGGATGATGCACTGTGCGATATCGAACCATTGAACCGCGAATCGGCCTGAGCCCCGCAGATCGGGGCTTTACGTGAGCCGTTGCGCTGCTGCCCGTGGGCAGCGGCTTTTCCTGAGTTCGATAGCCTCGCTGCCGGTCGGTAGCGTCCGCGGAATGGCCCATGGCCAGCCGGACGCGCTTTTTCCCGAACCACGGCAATCTTCACCCAAACCACAGTTCAAGGCGGGCAAACCCTGTGTTGCCCATTTCGGTTCGATTCGAAGTTCCACGGAGAGGACACTAATGAAGCGATTTATCCTGACACTGCTGGCCATCGCCAGCGTCATCGGCGTGGCCGCATGCGGCGGCAACAACGCCGCTACCGGCGGCAATACCCCCGGCAACACAGCTGCCGGAACCGGCGGCACGGGCGGCGAGCCGGCGAAGAAGCTGGACAAACTCATTATCTCGGCAATTCCAGACGCGGACGCTGACAAGCTCAAGGCCAAGTTCGGTGACGTGGCCAAGTACCTTGAGGGCAAGATTGGCATCCCTTGCGAGTACATGCACGTTGAGAACTACGCCGCCAGTGTGGCCGCATTGGCCACTGGCAAGGCTCACCTGGTGTGGTTCGGTGGCGTGACGACCGTGCAGGCCGACATCCAGACCAAGGGCATGGCTGAAGTGGTGTGCTGCCGCGACATCGACAAGAAGTACACCTCGTACTTCATTGCCAACGTGGACAGCGGCATCGGCGAAGTGAAGGACCTGAAGGAACTCGCCGAAAAGGCAGCAGGCAAGAAGTTTGCCTTTGGTTCCAAGAGCAGCACCAGCGGCCACGTCATGCCGCGCCACTTCATTGTCTCGCAGACCGGCAAGAGCCCTGAGGACATTTTCGGTGCCGCCAACATCGGCTACACCGGAAGCCACGACAACACGCTTCGCGATGTCGCGGCCGGGACCTGGCACCTTGGTGCCATGAACTACGCTACCTACGACAAGTCGTCGGCTGAACTCAAGGCCAAGGCCCCGATCATTTACAAGACGCCGAAGTATGTGGACTACTCGTTCTGTGCCCACAAGGACATCGGCGCCGAGCTGATCGGCAAGATTCGCGAAGCATTTCTCTCGCTGAAGAAGGGCACACCTGACGGCGACAAGATTCTGGGTGCGTTCTCTGCGGGTTCGTTTGAGACGGCCGAGATGTCGGATTGGGCCGGCATCAAGGCAATCATCGACTCGGGTGTGGACATCGGCGGCTAGACCGATGGCGGAAGGAAATTCGCCCAAGTAGCTTGCTGTAACAAAGGAGTGGGGGGCAACCGCGCATGGTTGCCCCTTGCGACTTCCCCCGCTGGAATATCGACCTGAGTCGTGAACAGAAGCCCACAGAAGCTCATGGAAGCAGAATTGACCAACCCGGATGCGACGCTCACGGCGGCTCCTGCCAAGGCCGCGCCGGCTGTGTTTAAGGTTTCCAAGGCCTCCAAGATTTACGGCCAGACGCGGGTGCTGGATGACCTGGACTTTTCAATCCAGGAGGGCGAGCGCGTGGCCATCATCGGGCCTTCCGGCGCGGGCAAGACGACGCTGTTTCGCCTGCTTTCGGCGGTGATTCAGCCGGATGCCGGCACCGTGACCACGCTGGGCCACGACACCAGCCGACTGCGTGGCCGTGCGTTGCGCAGGCTGCGGCGCGAAGTGGGCGTGCTGTACCAGAATGACAACCTGATCCAGAACCTGCGCGTGGTGCACAATGTGCTGATGGGCCGACTCGGAAGCTGGTGGCTGCCGCGCGCGGTGCTGTCGCTGTTCTGGCCACAGCAATTGCAGGAAGCTCGCAACGCGCTGGCGGAAGTGGAGCTTGAGCACAAGCTGTGGTCTATGCCCGGCGAACTGTCGGGCGGGCAGCAGCAGCGCGTGGCCATCGCGCGACTGATCGTGCAGCGCCCGCGCGTGATGCTGGCCGACGAACCGGTAAGCCAGCTCGATATCCGTCTGGGGCGCGAGATCATTGAGCTGCTTTCAGGCATCGCGACGCGCCTGGGCACCACCCTTCTGGTTAACCTGCACACCTTGGAACTGCTGCATGGCCATTTCGGCCGCGTGATTGCGCTGCGCGAAGGCAAGCTGTTCTGGCAGGGAAGCCCCGCTGAAATTTCGCGTGACTTGCTGCGCGACCTGTACGGTGCGGAGTACCGCACCATGCACCTGGACGACGTGGAGTTGGCCACGTGAGTACGGGCGTCACTACCCTTAGGCGCTACGAGCGAAAGCGCCCTTGGGCGCACTGGGTGGCGCTGTGCATCGTTGCGCTGATGGTGTACCTGTCGTTCACCACCGCAGAGTGGGATTTCACATCGTTGACCGACCCGGTAGCCCGCGGCCGCGCGATGGACCGGGCCTGGGCTCTGTTTGTGTCGTTCACCTCGCCGGACCTGTCCGGCGAGTGGCTGGACGAGTGCCTCGAACTGACACTGCAAACGCTCGCTGCCGCAACCCTGGGCACTGCCGTGGCGGTTGTACTCGCGTTTGTGCTGGCGATGGGGGCCAGTCGCGCGGTGATGGTAGGTGAAGAGAAGTCTCCGCGCTGGTTGCGATGGTTCCCCCTACGAAGCCCTGCGGCAGCATTCTGTTCGCTTTGCCGGCTTATCCTGGACACCCTTCGTGCCGTGCCTGACTTTGCCTGGGCGGTGATTCTTGTCGTGGTGGTGGGACTTGGGCCGCTGGCCGGCGCGCTGGCGCTGGCGCTGAACGTCACCGGCATCCTTGGCAAGGTGTACAGCGAGTTCTGGGACAACGTCGATCCCAAGCAGTACGAGCAGTTGCGCGCCCTGGGCACGGGCAGGTTGGGAACGTTTTTCTATGGAATTCGCCCACTGGCCAGCCGCAGCGTGCAGAGCTTTACGTTGATGCGCGCCGAATGCGCGATCCGCAATGCGGCCGTGATTGGCGCTGTGGGCGGTGGCGGCCTGGGTGCCGAGATCATGTACCAGATCGGGTTTGGCGCCTGGGCCAAGGTATCAACGCTGATGCTCTTTACTCTGGCGCTCACCTTCAGCGCTGACATGGCGGGCAACTTCATTCGCAGGCAGCTGCGAAGCGACCCAAACCATCCGCGCGCTCACAAGTCGCAGGGTACCCTGGCTTCACTATCGCGTTCGTATATCGGTGCCGGTTTCGCCGGGTTGGTCGTGGTGTGGTCGGTCTGGTTCATGGGCTGGGGCAACAGTGCCGGGTACGAGGGCAGCACCGTCAATTTCATGAAGCCGGCCACGGAACTGCTGGGCGTACAAGGCTGGAAAAACCTGGCGTTCTTTGAGCGGCTGCTCAGCCCGGATCTGGACATGTCGGCCTGGGGCGATGATCCCGTCTGGTCGATCGACTGGAACCCGTTCCCATCGGATGAAGGTGCAGCCGGTCGCTACATGTACAAACTGGAGAACACGCCAATCGACATGACAGCCAGGTACGGCATCTCTGACGTCTTCAACGGAGACGCCTGGAGTGCATGGAACGAAGAGCTTTCCAAGTGGTTCGTGTGGCGGGTGATCAAGTCGGCGGCCTCACCGCTGGCGATGGCGGTGATCGGCACGCTGCTGGGTGTGCTGATGGCGATCCTGCTCACGTATCCGCATTCGATTGCGTTTCAGCTTGAGTCTTCGCAGTTCACGGGCGAGTCGCCGCCATTGTGGCTGCGCGGCCTTCGTGGCCTGCAGCTTGTGCTGGCGCGACTGGTGGGGCTCGTGGCGCGCGGCGTGCCGGAGGTGATGTGGGCGTTCCTGTTCATTTCATTCTTCGCGCCCGGCCTGCTTGCCGGTGCGATTGCGATTGCGCTGCACAGTTGCGGTGTGCTGGTTCGCGTGTTCAGTGAAACGGTCGACAACATCCCGTATCGCCGGTTCGAACAAAGCTTCATGGGTTCGCGCATGACGTGCTTTGCGTGTGCCGCCGCGCCGGTGTCCGCGCGCGACTGGATGACCTACGGATTCTTCCAGTTCGAAAGCAACGTGCGGATGGGCGTGGTGCTCGGCATTATCGGCGTGCCGGGCCTCGGCTTCTTCTTCACGTTCCAGTTCGAGTGGTTCCAATACGAGAAGGCCGCCACGTACCTGCTGGTGATGATCGGGCTGACCGTATTGATCGACCGCATTTCCCGCGCGCTGAAGTTGTCGCGGGTCGGCTAACGCCGGATTTCGACGGCGTAAAGTTCCAGGGCCTCGAGGATGATTTCGATGGCGCGGTCCGGGCCGAGCGGGTCGTCGATCACGACCTGCTTTCCTTCAGCTACTTTGTAATCCATGAAGAAGCGCTTCATTTCGCGCATCACGTGCGGCGGCAGCTGCTCGTAGTGCGTGTAACCGTTGTAGGCCGGGTCGTGCAGGCTGACCGCGATGATCTTGTCGTCGCCGCCTTTGTCGTCGCGCATGCGCATCACGCCAATCGCGCTGGCCTGCACCAGCGTCAGCGGGTACACGGGCTCCTGGCCCAGCACCAGCACATCCAACGGGTCGCCGTCGTCGCAGTAAGTGCGCGGGATGAAGCCGTAATCGGCGGGGTAGTGCACGCTAGAGTAGAGCACCCGGTCAAGCTTCAGCAGGCCGGAGTCCTTGTCGAGCTCATACTTGTTCTTGCTGCCGCGCGGGATCTCGATGACGGCAGGAAACCCGGCCTCAATCGTTGACACGTCAACAGCAATGTCATGCCACGGGTGGCTCACGGCTTCTCCGCCAGCAGTGCCAGGTAGCGCTCGCGAAGCTGCTCCAACTGGGCCTTATGCGCGTCCTCGCCACCACCAAATGCGCTCAACATGGACGCTGCGGCCGCAAAACCCTTGCCGATATCCTGCCACTCGCCCAGTGCCTTCTTCTCGATGTCCCACTCGCGGCTGGCTGTCATGCGCCAGTTGCCTTGATCGTCCTTGCGCATACGGCATTCGAACTGGCGTGACTCAGTCGTGGCCTGCTGCAACACCTGTTGCAACTGCCCGCGGAGTGAAATGGCAGGCATGTCCGCCATCGCGTTCTTCAGGTCCAGCGTGTCGCGCGAAGCCTGGTCGCCGAAGTGTTTGTCCAGCAAGTCCTGCGCAGCCTTTCGAAGGCCCGATGGCAAGGCCACATTGGCAGTGACGATGGTGTCCTTGTCCTCGGTTCGCGACGTCAGGCTGAGGCCGCCGCTGAGTTCCGCGGCGTACTTGTCGAGGAAGTCAGCAATCTCGTTCAGGGTCGTGATGGTCTTCTCGCCGAAGTCGTCGTATTTCTTCTGCGAGTGAATCTCCAGGCCGCGGCTCAGGCGCACGTACAGGATCAACGACTGCAAACGCATCATCGAGGCCATCGACGATGCCAGCTTGCCGGCCTCGTCCTTGTCGGTGCCCGACGCTGTCAGCGACTCGGCCAGTGCTGTCTCGACATCTACAAGGCCCAACGGCCCTTGCACGGGCGTGCTGCCGTCGGCCACCTTGTCGAAGTAGGCGTTGCGGTCGGCGACGCTCATCGAATACAGGTCGGGGATGCCAAATTCCTTCAGCAACTCGGCGCCCTTCTTGTTCCGCAGTTGCATGGCCAGCACGCGCATCTGCGCGGCCTCACCCTTTACGACCGACTCGCGCACAGCGTCTTCGGCCGACGTGCCGCTGAGCAGCACGGCCGCGAGAATCGTCCCCGCGCCGATCAGCACCAGCAGCGGAATCGCGAGCAGCCACTTGCGGCTGATATCCGCTGACGGCAGCTCTTTCACCGGCGCGTCGGGGAACTTGGGTGTGGCCGACGAAACTGCCGGTACAGCCGCGCCAATCTTGGGCGGCGGGTCAGGAAACGGTGAGGCCTTCAGGCCGCGCGACGTGGAAGGCGCAAACGGCGACGCATCGGCTGCGGCCGCTGCGGCTGCATGGCGCGCGCTGACGGCCGAATCAATGCCGCCGATGTTGATGGGGGCTTGCTCGAACTCAAGTTCCATCCGCGGCGCGCCGCACTTGGGGCAGCGGTGCACACGTGAAAGCATGGCCACATCGAGGTTGAATTCGCTCTTGCAGCGTTTGCAAACGAACTTCCGGGTCATGCCCGCCATGTCGCCCCCTGCCCAAGGAGAAACCTAACCCGGCTGCGTTGTTTGAAGTTGGCGGGAGCACATGGGAATCGAACCCACCTGACCCGTTCAGGTCACACTGATTTTGAAGACCAGGAGGCCCACCAGGCGCCTATCTGCTCCCGCTGTGACGTTGAATATACCCGAACCCGCAAGGCCGCTAAAGGGGTCTGCTGCGCCGCAGATCGCGACGGATCCGCCACAGGCAACCCAGGAACGCCACGCCAAAGCGCAGCACGCGGTTCTTGCTGCGGCCCTTGTCGCGCGGATGGTAGTAGATGCCGACCTCTTTGACCCGGCCGCCCTGTTTTACGGCATGGGCAAGCAGCGTTGGCTGCACTTCGAAGAAGCGCGCGACGGGCTGCGCGTCAGCAAACATCGCGCGCCGGTACAGGCGGAAGCCGCTGCTGACATCGCGTGCCGGCAGGCGGGCGAAGCTGGCGAACAAGCCTGCCAGTACGCGTGAAAGCGCGCGGCGATACGCTGCCCCGCTGCTGCCGCCGTCGCGGGTCATGCGGCTGCCGACCACCAGGTCCGCATCGTGTCGCGCGTCCCACAGCTTGCGGGCGTCATCGGCGCGGTGGCTGCCGTCGGCGTCGAGCACGAGTACCCATTCGGTAGTCGCTTCCTGCATGCCGCGCATCAGCGCGCTGCAATAGCCATTGGCGTCGGTGATCACAGTTGCGCCGGCGTCGGCGGCCTCGCGGGCGGTTTCGTCGCGGCTGTTGCCGTCGATGACCAAAAAGTCGGGCGATGCGTCGGCTAGCGTACTTTTTAGCGATGCGATCAGCGGGCCGATGTTGCCGGCCTCGTTCAGGGTGGGAAGTACGACAGTCAGTGAACTCACTTGGCTGCCTGGATTGCCGCCACCAGTTCAGCCTCCTGGCCGGGCAGCAGGGTGCGGGGGTCAAAGACCAGCGCGTCGTCTTCGATGCGGCAGAACACGCTGGGAGTGCCCATGCGCAGGCGTTTGGCGGCCTGGTCCGGGCTGCCGGAAAGTGAGCGGATCACTACGACGGTGGTGGCGAGGTGTTCACCGGGTGTGCTGCCGCCACCGATCTGGCTGGTGCTTTCGCGCATGTCGCTTTCGATGCCGCGCTTCTTGAGGGCGCGTACGATGTTGCGGGCGCTGCGGGCGCAGTCGCTTGCGGCGCGGGTTATGGCGCGCAGCGTGGGCACGCGTTCCAGCGCACTTGACGGGTCAAGATAAAGCTTCAGCGTGTGTTCCAGCAGGCTCAGCGTCACTTTGTCGCAGCGCATCATGCGGAACAGCGCGTTCTTCTTGACCTTCTGCACCAGCTCGCGCTTTCCGACAATCAGCCCCGCCTGCGGGCCGCCAAACAGCTTGTCGCCGCTGAAGCAGACCAGGTCGGCGCCGCTGGCCACCAGCTCCGGCACGCTGGGCTCGTTGGTGATGCCCCAGGGCTTCAGGTCCACGATGCTGCCGGCACCCAGGTCGTACACCACTGGCACGTTGCGGCGGCGGCCGATTTCGACCAGTTCTTCCAGGCTTGCGGACTCGGTGAAGCCGACAATCGCGTAATTGCTTGTGTGGACCTTCAGCAACATGCCGGTCTGGTCGGTAATGGCTTCTTCGTAATCGGAGGCGTGAGTCTTGTTGGTGCAGCCGATCTCGACCAGTTTGCAGGCGGCCTTGCGCATCACGTCGGGCATGCGATAGCTGCCGCCGATTTCCACCATGTGCGCGCGGCTGCAGATCACTTCGCGGCCTTCCGCCATCGTGTTCAGGATAATCATCGTGGCGGCGGCGTTGTTGTTCACCACGGTGGCCGCCTCGGCACCGGTGATCTTTTCGAGCAGGCCGTTCACAAGTTTGTCGCGGTCGCTGCGTTTGCCTGACGCGCGGTCGAGTTCAAGGCACGAGTATTGCGCGGCCTCTCGGGCGGCGGCTTCCATCACGTCCGGGGCGATCGGCGCGCGGCCGAGGCTGGTGTGCAGGATCACGCCGGTGGCGTTGATGACGCGGCACTGGATCGGGGTCAGCAGCGCGTCCATGCGGCCGGAAACGCGGCCAGCCAACGACTCGGGCGTAAGTTCCGAGGCAAAGACCTGGCCGCCTTCGCGCATTGCGGTGCGCAGGGCATCCAGTGTCGCGCGGGTGGTGTCGGTGACGATGGCGCGCGCCGCGCGTTGCAGCAACGCACCAAAGGGCGGCGATGCGAGCAGCGCATCCAGTTTGGGCAGGTCACGCAGCGTGGCGGTCTTGGAGGCGACTTGGGGCATGGTCGCAGTTTAGCAGTGCATGGCTTCGGGTCCAATGCACGCATGCTAGGCTGCCCGAATGATTGAGGCCCGCACCAGTTGGCGTTCACGAATTGCCCGGTTCCTGCGCAATTGCGTGACCGGCCTGGTCGCGACGGCGGGCTATTTTGCGGTGTACGCGCCGCTGTACTGGTGGCTGCAATTGCCGCAGTGGACCGCCGACAACGCGGGGCTGGTGGTGGGGGCGGTACTGCAGTTCATAGGCGCGCGGTACTTCGTGTTCCGGGCCGCAAGCGGCCGGCTGCGCACCCAGATACCCGCGTTCATGCTGGCCGAACTTGCCACACTGCTGATGAACATGGGGCTGCTTGCGCTGTTGCGAGCGCTGCTGCCCGCGGCCATCGCCACGGCGGACTGGCTTGTGCTGGCATCGTCGTTTGTGGTGTTCGCGGGTTTCAGTTACCCGATCTGGCACCTGGTGTTCCGGCCTAGAACGCCTCTTCCTGTTCCGGGGTCTGCATTTTCGAAAGCAGGCGAGTGATGCGGTCCTCTATGGGTGAGCCCTTGAAGTCAGCTTGCAGGCGCAACATGGCCTCTTTGTCGCCGGAACGCCGTGCCGCTTCGCACTCACGCAGGCCTTCCTTGAGTTGGCGCTGCAGCATTTCGGCAGCTTCCGTGACTTCAGGATAGCCCCAGTAGCCTTGCTTCAGCACCTTGATCCACCAGCCTATCGCAGCCCGGCGCTTTCCTTGCGCCAATGCCGTGTCGGCCAACGTGTTGTTGGATAGCATCCTGGTGCGCAGCTTCGCGATCCTTTCCGGAAGCTGGAGAAGCCACGACTCAAGGGCAATGTCGCCCATCAGGTCCGTACTGAGCGTGTGCATGTTTCCGTGCCAGTCGCACCATCCATAGCTGTCGCGCCCGGCGGGTACGTGGTAGGCGGTTGCGGCATCGGCCGACAGGAAGGCTGACCGCAGAGTCCATCGATCAGTTGTGTCGGCCGCAGCAGCTGCGTCGGTGTTGCCGGCCAGCGACACACGCACGAGGATGAACTTGCTCGCAAGCTCGGACAGCCTGGTCGCGTCCGCATTCTCGGAGCTGCGCAAGAAGCAGATCAGGATCGGAGTCTGGGACTCAGCGGCGCGCTTAAGCGTCGTTTGCGAACGATTCGCCCACGCGATGGCAGGCGCCGGCTTCGCTTCCGCCCGCTGGGGCACACGAACCTTCTTCGGTTCAGGCTGTGGCCACCACGGAGGCGTTGGCGCACCGGGGGCTCCGCCGGGCATTTCCTGGGCGAGCAGGGCCGGCGCGCACAGCAGGGCGGCAAGGGTCAGCGACAAAAGGCCGGCTCGGGTGTTCGAGTTCATCGCGTGCCTCCGAAGTGGGACTCTACTTTGAGTGTGCCCTGCGGCCTGGTGCTTGCCAAAAAACAAACCGGGGTGCCCTGACGGACACCCCGGTGAATCGAGCAAGGGTGCGATAGCTTGCCCGGTTGTTCGTCCTACTTGAGGCTCTTGAGGGCCTCGTCGATGTCTTTCTGCACGTCGGTCTTCTTGAAATCCTTGAGCAAGGCCTGCAGCCCGGTCTTGTTGCCGGCAGCCTTGAGCTCAGTGATTTCGGTGCGGGTGGCGTCCATGATTTCGTGGTAGAGGCGGATTGACTCTTCCTGGGCCTCAAGGCCGACCACGCCATCCTTGAAGTTCGTGAGCAGCAGCTTCACGGCTTCCTTGCGGTTGCTGTCCTGCACGGCTTCGCGGGCCTTTTCAAGGTTCTTGGCCAGCTTGGCGTTTTCTTTCTCGACGCGGTCGCTGACCTTGACCAGCCAGCCGCGCAGTTGCGTGACCGTGGGGATGCTGGTGGTGCGGTAGTATTCGTTGCCCCAGGCGTCGGCGACGATGACGGTGGCCTTGCCTACGGGCACTTTGTAGTCGCGGCTGGGGTTGTCGCTGAGCAGGCGCGAAGTCGGAACGACGGTCTCTTCAAGCCAGGGCGACTTCTCACGGTCTGTGGTGAACGGGACCTTGATAAACACCGCGTTGTTCTGGCTGAGGCGGGCGATATCAACGCCTGAGAACTCCTCATCCGTCGCGCCTTCGCTGGGGAAGTAGATCACCAGCGGCATGTTGTCGCGGGCCGCGGATTCCATGGCCGACGACGAGGGCATTTCAAACGTGGGAAGAGCTTCCGGGTCAAGCTGGGGTGCCGCTGCCGGCGCGCGACGCGCGCCAGTGGGCTGCGGGGCACTTGCGCGGCCGAGTCTGGTCGGGTTGCCGGCTGCACCGCCGTTGACCCCGGTGCCGGAGCCGGCTGTACCACCGCCGCCACCTGCACCACCACCCGCGCGACCCGCTGTAGCGCCGCCACCGGCGCTTGGGGCGGGGCATCAGCCCGCGGAGAGAGGCTGGGCGAGAACACCCGCAAAGGTAAAGGCGGCAAAGCCCGCCAGCATCAGGATCGAACCCTTCATGTTTGCTCCTCCGGTAATCAGGCCGAGATGTCTGCTCGCACCAATCCTCTTGCAGCTTCGGTTACCCCGGATGGGGACGCGAGTACTAGAGCAAGTGCCGGGCCAATTCTTACGCCGAGGCAGTGGTAAGTGCGCGACCACCACAAAAATGCATCGACCGCAAACCAGCCATGTGTGGGCGCTGCAAGCCGATTCAGAATTGGAATGCGAGTATCCACCGACCAGCCGCAGGCCGAAATGCAACTTGCCTACCAAAGTGTTCACGATCCAACCACGGCAATGGAGTTGCCATTCCAGCGTCTGTTGACGTGTCAAGATCACGAACGGCTAGCACCTTCCGGTCATGAGGCGCGCGCCGAGCGCAAATGGACGCCCGCAAATGAACATCGGGACGGCTTTCGCCGTCCCGATGTGTATCCCTGGGAAGGGGTACTTCAGCCTTACTTGAGTTCCTTGAGAGCCTCGTCGATTTCCTTCTCGACGTCGGTCTTCTTCAGGTCCTTCGCGAGCGTCTTCAAGGCTTCCTTGTTGCCGGCTGCCTTGAGTTCACCAATCTCCGTGCGGGCGGAATCCATGATCTCGTGGTAGAGACGGATGGTTTCTTCCTGCGCCGGCAGACCCACTACGTCAGCCTTGAAGTTGGCGAAGATGTGCTTGAGCGCTTCCTTGCGGTTGCTGGCCTCATGCGCGGCCTTGGCCTTCTCGAAGGTCTTCTGCAACTTGTCGTTGTCCTTGCTGACGGCCTCACGAACCTTCTTGAGCTGACTGCGAATCTGGTCTGCAGTGGGCAGCGTCGTGGGGCGGTAATGCTCGTTGCCCCATGAGTCTGCGATGATCACCGTGGCCTTGCCAACCGCAACCTTGTAGTCGCGGCTGGGGTTGTCGCTGAGCAGCTTGGAAGTCGGGACTGCCGTTTCCTCGGCCCACGGTGACTTCTCGCGATCCGAAGTGAACGGCACGCGGATGAACACCGCGTCTGATTCACTGAGGCGCGCAAGCGCTTCACCGTAGAACTCACTGTCGTTGGCGCCTTCGCTGGGGAAGTAAATCACCAGCGGACGCTCTTCGCGGGCCGCAGACTCAAGCGCCTGGCTTGAGGGCTGCTGCCAGCTCGGAATTTCTTCGGGGCTGATCGTCGGGCCCGAAGGGGCACGACGCGCGCCGCCACCGCCGCGCTGCGGGGCAGGAGCCGCACCAATCTTCTTCGGGTTGGCCACGCCGGCACCACTACCGCCGCCGCCTCCACCGCCGCCTGCTGGAGCACTCGCACCGCCACCACCCGCAGGGGCACCGCCCCCGCCTCCACCGCTTCATCACTGGCCCGAAAGCGGCTGCGCCAGCACGCCGGCGAATCCGAAGATTCCGGCGATGGCGAGCATTGCTAGATAGTTCTTCTGCATGGCTCCTCCACAGGGTAATTGTGCCTCACCGTATTCTAGTGGAGTTCGCTTGCGACCCCTTACACAAATCCGGAATAGTCGAGGTCCACTTTGACCGGAAGACCAAGTCCCCGAGGCAAGGCTTGTCCTCTCGCGTCACTGTGTCGTTGCAAGTTGCTTTCTCAAAACAGGTTACGCCGTTGCCATGGGGCCATGTGCGCACGAATGAAAACCGGGGCAAGCATTCGCTTGCCCCGGTTTAGATCCTGACTTCAAACTACTTCTGCGTGGTCGGATTGGCGCCCACGTTCTTCAGGGCTTCGTCGATGTCCTTGGCGACGTCGGTGCCCTTGTAATCCTTGGCGAGACCCTTCAGGCCGGCCTCGTTGCCGTTGTCGCGCATTTCTTCAGCCTGCTTGCGCACGCCGTCCATGATTTCATGGTACAGGCGGACTGACGATTCCTGCGCGGGCAGACCAACAACGCCTTCCTTGAAGTTCTTGAGCAGGTGCTTTAGCGCGCCCTTGGAGTCCGACTTGCCGTGGGCTTCCGTGGCCTTTTCAAGCGTCTTTTCAAGCTTCTTGTTGGCGTCTTCGGCCTTCTTGGCGACCTGGTCGATGAGCTTCTTGAGCGCATCAGCCTTGGCGTCGCCGTTCGTGCGGAAGTAGTCGTTGCCGTGCCAGTCGCAGATGATCACAGTCGAGCCCTTGGTGGGCACGTTGTAATCGCGCGACGGGTTGTCGCCGAGCAGCTTGGAAACCGGGATCACCGATTCAGCAGCCCAGGGCGACTTTTCACGGTCAGCGGTGTACGGGATCTTGATGAAGAGCGCGTTGTTCTGGCTCAGCGCGGCGATGTCTTCACCATAGAAGTCGAAGTCAGTGGCCTTTTCGTCCGGGAAGTACAGGACGATCGGGCGCTGTTCCGCGGCAGCTGATTCAAGCGCTTCAGCGCCGACCTTCTGCCAGGAAGGAGTCTGGTTCGGGTCCGCAGTGCGAGGCTGCGCGGGACGACGAACGGTAGGAGCGGATGGCGCACGGCCAACCTTGGAAGGACCGGCTCATCACTGTGCCGAGAGTGGCTGAGCAATCACGCCGCCGAATACGCCGGCGACGATGCTCGTGGCCACCAGAGAAAGGAACTTGCCCATTAGTTTGCTCTCCGGTGAGGGAAAAGGATCGTTCGCACCAAATGCACGCCCGCTCGGGCTTGCACCTATTATGTGATACGCCCCGATGGATGCTTACAGTAAACTGAAATTATTTGATGACTGAATGATTGTGGGCCCATTGCCTTCACGATATCGATAAACGCAAGAAAACGGGGTAACCCTTTCAGGCTACCCCGTTTACGCACGATTCACGAAAGTCCTAGCGCTTCTTTTCCTGCGTTGTCGGGTCAGCGGGTGCCTTGCGAACGATGTTCTTCAGGCATTCCGCAATGTCCTTCTCGACGTCGGTGCCTTTGAAGTCCTTGCCCAGCGACTTCAGTCCGGCCTCATCGCCGTTGTCGCGCATCTCTTCAGCCTGCTTGCGGGTGGCGTCCATGATCTCGTGGTACAGACGGATCGAGGATTCCTGGGCCGGCAGCCCGACGTAGCCTTCTTTGAAGTTGCGCAGCAGCAGCTTCAGCGAGCCCTTCGAGTCGGCCTTTCCGTGGCTTTCGGCGGCCTTGTCGTAGTTCTTGGCCAGCTTCTTGTCGGCGTCGTCGGCCTTCTTGGTGACTGTGTCGATCAGCTTCTTGAGCACTTCCGGGGTGCCCTTCTTGGCGTCGGTGCGAAGGTTGTAGTCGTTGCCGAACCAGTCGCAGACGATGACCGTCGAGCCCTTGAGCGGCACGCCGTAATCGCGCGCAGGATTGTCGCCCAGCAGCTTGGAAACGGGCACTACGCTCTCACCAGCCCAGGGCGACTTTTCGCGATCGGCGGTGTAGGGGAACTTGATGAACAGCGCGTTGCTTTGGCTGAATTCTGCCAACTCTTCGCCGTAGAAGTCGAAGTCCGTGGCGCGCTCTTCAGGGAAGTACAGGATGATCGGCCGCTTTTCGACGGCGGCTGATTCGAGCGTTTCCGCGGTTGGCTTGTGCCAAGCGGGGACTTTGGCCGGGTCAACGACGCGCGGCTGTGCTGGTCTTGCCGGAGGGGCCGGAACTGGCCCCGGTCGAGGACCGCTTCATCACTGGCCGGACAGGGGCTGGGCAATCATGCCACCGAACAGCGCGGTGGTGATGCTCAGCGTGAGGATCGAAAACAGCTTGTTCATGGCTTGCGCCCCCAAGGATTGGATTTGTGGCTCGCACCCGTCAGCGGGCAGTGTCTGCCCGCTCATAGGTGTAACAGGGCACGTACAACTTACGCGTCGGCGAAAAAAGTGTCGCTTGCTTTCGATAGGTAATGCTTTATAAATGGCCCTGCTACGATTTCGACCTTCGAACACAGGAGAAAGCATGCCCTTTGAACTTCCGCCGCTTCCTTACGCCAAGGACGCACTCGCGCCGCACCTTTCCGTTGAGCATTTCGACTTCCACCATGGCAAGCACCACAAAGCCTACCTCGACAAGCTGAACGAACTGACGGCCGGCAAGCCCGAAGAAAAGAAGTCGCTGGAAGAACTGGTCAAGACAACCGAAGGCGTGTTGTTCAACCAGGCGGCACAGGTGTGGAACCACACCTTTTACTGGAACAGCATGAAGCCTAAGGGCGGCGGTGCGCCAAGCGGTGCCCTGGCCGACGCGATCAAGCGCGACTTCGGCAGCTTCGACGACTTCAAGAAGAAGTTCACCGAAGCCGGCATGACGCAGTTTGGCAGCGGCTGGGCGTGGCTGGTCAAAGGCGCCGACGGCAAGCTGAAGGTCAGCAAAACCGCCAATGCCGAGTGCCCGCTGAAGCAGGGCGACAAGCCGATCATCTGCTGCGACGTGTGGGAGCACGCTTACTACATCGATTACCGCAACGCGCGCGCCAAGTTCCTTGAGGTGTTCCTGAACAACCTCGTGAACTGGGATTTTGCGGCCAAGAACTTCGCATAACACGCCCAGGCAATGCCAACGGGCAGGCGCTGGTGCGCCTGCCCGTTCTGTTTCACGCCCCACCACCTGCCAGCAGCGGCGCAACCCCGGGCACGTCGCGCAACCCGCCGCGAGGATTCAGCCACGCGCGCGCGCGACCGACGACGGCAGCCAGCCGGGCATCGCGTGCTGCGGCCTCGCGCAGCCGATCGGCATCCGCCGGCTCCAGGCGTCGCAGGCATGATGCCAGTTGCTGCGGTGTCATCGCATCGACGGGAACGCCCATCACGACGGTACCCCCTCGCGAAGTGCAGGCTTCCATCAGCTTCTCGACCTGGGCCATTGCGTTGCGAACTGCCGGCAAGTCCTTGAAGCCCGTGTCAGAGACTTCAGTTTGCATGGCGGCCAGAATGTGTTGCAGGCTGCTCAGTAACTCGGGTGTCGGCGGCTTGGCACCGACGGGCCCAAGTACTCGCAGCGCGGCCAGAAAGGCCCGCCCCTTCAGCGCGCTGGACACGAAGTGCGCCGTGGTCGTGCGGCTGCGGTGCTCCATGAGCCAGTCGACGGAGGCCGCAGACTCTTCCACCAGACCCGACATGATCATGCAGCGAGTTGCGGCCGCGTGCGCGTGCCACTCCAGCGCACCGCCGGGTGACAGGGCTTCCACCTGTTGCGCAGCCTCACGCCCGGCTTCGTACAGTCCGCCCTGCCACAACAATTCGGCCATTCGAAACCAGGCCTCGGGCAGCAGGCGCGGAACGTGGAACTCTGTGGCCTGGCGCATCGCCAGCACGAGGCCCTCAAGACGTTGGTCTAGGCTGATTTCATCTTCGACGCGCGAGCGCTGGATGTTGCCTTTGGCCAGCAATCCCATGTCGGGAATGTCCGGGGCGATGGCACACATGCGGTCAATGAATTGCAACGCCGGGCGGAAGGCCTGCCGCGCCAGATACACGTCAATCAGGCGCACATAGGTCACCGCCAGACTTGCCCGGTGGCCGGTCTCAAGGCAATAGTTCATGGAGGCAAGGTAGTTGGCCTCGGCTTGTGCCAGGTTGCCGCGAAAGTACAGGTCCAGGTTGCCGAGGTTCGTCAGTACTGAATTTTCGAGCGACTTCGCCCCGTGCGACCGCGCCAGCGCCAGTGCCTGTCTGTAGGCGGCATCCGCGCCGGTGATGTCGCCGGATTCGACGCGCACGATGCCCAGCGTGTTCCAGCTTTGGGCCTCGGTAAGTTCGCTGCCGCATTCCCGGCCCAGTTTAGCGGCCTGCTGCAGCATCTCGATCGCGCGCGCGGTGTCGCCCAGCGCATGCAGCTCATAGGCCTGATACCCGAGCATGTGCGAAGCCCACTCCTTCTTGCCGTGCTCCAGCGCGTAGGCTGCGGCGTCGCGGGCCACCTGCATGGCCTGTTGGTCCCGGCGCGCGGACTCATGCATCCGGCGCAACTCGTTCAAGGCCATCAGGTGCAGTTCCGGATCGGCCGCGGTGTTGGCAAGCAGCGCCTCAATGTCGCAGTCGCGGCCTTCGGGACTGGCTGTAATGCGGCGAATGTCCAGCAGCACCAACTGCGCGTGTGCGTCCAGAAGCCGGTCGCCAAGGTGCCCTGCGTCGCGCAGGGCGGCCTCGGCACGGTCGTTGGCATCGTCCAGCAGGTCGGCGCGAATCAGGCACTCGGCCGCGCGCAACTTGTGCGCCGCTTGTTGAGCGCGGGTGCTAACCTGGTGCGTGGCCAGTCTGTCGCGCAGCCTTGCCTCGTCCAGGCTCGCGCCGTTGGCCTTGCAATAGTCGGCGGCGCGGGTGAGAAAGCCGTGCTCAAGGCGCAGCATTTCGCGGGCTTCGGCCTCATCGCGGGCCGCGGGTAGTGATATGCGCGCGTGCTCGGCCAGGTCAAAGCCGGCAGCGTCTTGCTCTGTGGGGTGCAACACGGTCTGCAACACCGACACGGCCAGCCAGTGCAACGCCGCGCGATCCTGCGGCACCAGCAACAGATAGGCAGCGTCGCGCAAAACGGCGTGCCGGAACAAGTAGGCCAGCTCAGCGTGCATGGGGCGATTGTAGCCCACGGATTGCAGGCAGGCGGCTGTGGATTCCGGATTTCGCGCTGCGGCCGGAAACACTCCGCGCTATGTTCAGCGCTTCCACACATCGAAGGCCCGCCATGCACTACTTGCTGATTTATGAACTGGCTGACGACTACCTGATGCGCCGAGGCGACTTCCGGGCGCAGCACCTGCAACTGGCACGCGACGCGCACGCGCGGGGCGAGTTGGTGCTGGGGGGCGCGCTGGATGAACCGGCCGACCGCGCGGTGCTGTTCTTCAAGGGCGACACGCCGCAGGCCGCGGAAAGCTTCGCGAAGTCTGATCCGTATGTGGCCAACGGGCTGGTGCGCGCATGGGCAGTGCGTCGCTGGAACACGGTGGTGGGGGACAACCCCGCGATCAAACTGTAGGGGTCTCGAGTTCTGGAAGTCCCAGCCTGCGGCAAGTCTCCGACATCAGCGCCAGGCGCGCACGCAACGAGACTTCGTCTTTCATTGCGGCGAGCCGCGTGATGGATTCGGCCCACAGCGCGGCCGCCTCGTCGCGGCGTCCCAGCGCCAGCAGGCACACCGCATAGTCGCCGCTGGTGGCTGCCTCATGCCTCACGCTGCCTGTTGCGCGGTGGATCGCAAGCGCCTGGGCGTAAGTCTCGCGACTCTCGTTCAGCTTGCCCGCCGCGAGGTGCTGCGCCGCGATGTTGCCCAGTGCCACGCCCTCCGACACGCGGTTGCGCACTTGCCGATGGATCGCCAGCGCGGCCTCGAACAACTGCAAAGACTGCGCGGTCTCGCCCATGTCATTCAGCACCGAGGCAAGGTTCGACATCGCGATGCCTTCGCTGCGGCGGTTGCCGGTTTCGCGGTGGATCTGCAATGCAGCCCGGATCGTTGCCGCGGCCTCAGCACTTCGGCCCAGTCGCGACTGGATGCCGCCAAGCGCACTCAGCGCGATGCCCTCGCCGTAGCGATCACCAAGCTTTTGCTTGAGTTCAAGCGCCCTGCGAATCAGCGCCTCGGCTTCGTTGCCGCGGCCCGTCTGGTCGTTCAGGTGCGCCAGGTGTGACAACACTTCGGCCACGGCGCGCAGGTTGCCGGCCTGCTCATAGACCTGCAGCGCTTCTCGCAGCAGCGGCTCGGCCTCCGCGGTACGCCCCAGCTCAAGCAGGCAGAATGCCATCGTGGCGCGGCGTTTCAGCGCCTCTTGCGGCGTGCGGCCGGGGTGAACCTCGAGGCTTTGGCGCATCAGCTCCAGTGCTTCCTCGCGCCGTCCTGTCAGCAGGCACAGCCCCGCATGATTTGACAGTGCAGCCGCGATTGCCTGCGCATCGTGCAACTGGCGCGCGTATGCCGTGGATTCGTGCTGGGCGGCCAGCGCGTCGTCCACTCGCCCGGTCATCGCCAACACGCTGCTGAGCGAGCCCAGAGCTTCGGCCGCTTCGCGCGGCATGCCGGCCTCACGGGCAAGCGCGGCTGCCCTTGTCAGGACGCGCACGGCGGCTTCCGGGTTGCCGCTGAAGCGCAGCACCCGCCCATGTTCCACGCGCGCGCTGTGGGCCTGCAACTGGCCGGATGCCGGATGCTCCGCAATGGCGGCGTAGTGGCGGGCGGCGTCGGCATGGCGGTAGTCGTCGCGGGCGCGGTCGGCGGCGCGTTGCAGGTAGGCAAGCTCGGCGCGGGTCAGGTCGGGACGCGGGTTTGCGGCGTTTTCGCGCGCTTCACGGGCGTGTGCGGCCAGTTCGGCTGCGAACTGGTCGAGCATTGCGTTGCGTCCGTCGGCGACGTGTTCCATGGAACGTAACGCGCATTCATGCAGTACCGCGCGGGCCTCCGGCGGTTGCAGCTGGTACGCCGCGTCGCGCAGCAACGCATGCCGAAACAGGTAGACAAGCTCAGCGCGCATGGGCGCATTGTAGTGAATCGTGTCATGGGTTGGGGTTGAATTGGCGATTCCAAGCCCACGCCTCACTTGCAACGCGAACCCGGCGCGCCAAACTGCACCGATGCCCGAGAACCCGCAATTCCACGACACTGAGCAGGGCGGCGCGCCCTGGGGCAAAGGCACGTCCGACCCGACTGAGCGCCAGTTCCTGCAGGGGCCAACGGGCCGTGGCAGTGAACTCGCGCGGGCGGTGCGCATTTTCATTGAGCTGATGCGCGGATTTCGATCATTGCACTTTGTCGGGCCGTGCGTGACCGTGTTCGGAAGTGCGCGCTTTCCGGAATCGCACCCGTACTACCAGCTGGCCCAGGCGACCGGGGCTGAGCTTGGCAAGGCCGGCTTCACGGTGATGACCGGCGGCGGGCCCGGCATCATGGAGGCCGCGAACCGCGGCGCCCGCGAGGTGGGCGCGCGCAGCGTGGGCTGCAACATCATCCTGCCACACGAGCAAAAGCCCAATCCGTACTTGGATCGCTTCCTCGAGTTCCGGTACTTCTTCGTACGCAAGTTGATGCTGGTGAAGTACAGCTACGCTTTCATCGCCGCACCGGGCGGGTTTGGGACGCTGGACGAGATTTTTGAAACTGCCACGCTGATCCAGACCGCGAAGATCGCGAACTTCCCGCTGGTGCTGATGGGCCGCACGTTCTGGCAGCCACTGCTGGACTTCCTGCAGGACACGATGGTGCGCGAGGGCACCATCAGCGAACACGACGTGCGACGCATCTTCGTGACCGACGACCCGGCCGAGGCCACGAAGTACATCAAGGACGCGGCGATAGCCCAGTTCGGCTTAAAATACGCCAAACCCCGCAAGCCCCGCTGGTGGCTGCTGGAACGCTAACTCACGGCCTGCGACCATAGACCACCACTTCGCAACGGTACGTGGGGGGGTGGCCTTCTACGCGCTTGGCTTCGCTGACGACGAAGAACGTCCGGCCTGTGTAGTCTAGGGCCGCACGACACTTTCCGCCTTCCACCTTGTGCTGCACTAGCGTCTTCCGCAGTCGCAGGTCTACCAGATTCAGGTACGAGCCAATTTGCACCAACGCTAGTTGTCCGGAACCAAGAAAGATCATCGACTGCGGTTGTTGTCCCACACTCAGCGAGCACACTTCATTTCCGGACTCAATATCTATCACGCGGATGACATTGGCACGGCCGCGCGCGGCATTTCCCATCACTTGTTTTTCGTCTGGGCTCCAGACCATGTTCATCAGGTTCGCACCGCTGTGCTTGTAGTGATGTAGGAGCGTTCCATCGTCTATGTCGTACACGCGGAAAATGCCTGCTCCTGCCACGAGCAGGCGTTTGCTGTCCGCGGAGTATTGCATCGCTGAAACCTGCAGCACCTCCTTATCGAGCACTCGCAGTACCTCGCCAGTCTTTGGGCTCAGCAATCTCAGCAGTCCCGTTTGCCAGGTCAGTACTGCCAGCGACTTGCCGTCGGGCGAGAAGTAGGAGTGGGCCACCGCGGTCTGGTGTTCGATCTGCCAGGCCACTTCCCATGAGTCCACGTGCCGCGCCACCAGATGCTTCGAAGTCTGCATCAACACAAGCGTGCCGTCTGGGCTAGTTGCAGCGAGAGTGCCAGTCGCCGTACGTTCAATGTGTTCTGGCCCTTTAGCGCGGAAGTCCATCTGGTCGCGAGGGGCGACAAATGCGCCACCAGGGTATGCGCCTGCCGCAAGCCCACCGGGCAGCAAGCGTAGTCCATACAACTCATTCCCGACGATCTCATAGCGCTCGATCACGTCTGGGCTGGTCCAGCGCCAGGTGTCGATTGCGGCCTCTACCTCGTTGGACTTCAGCGTGCCCTTGTGCTTCTCGGCTGTTGCGGCGGCCTCGCTTTCGGTTTCGCACTTGGCGAGTTCTGCGAGCAATCGTTCGTAGTCGCCGTGCGGCGCCGACGTTGGCGGGGCCGGTGAGGGCTCGGGTGTTCTTGTGCGGCTGCCGGCGAGCGATGGGTCCTTTTCGATCAATGCCTTGATGTGTGCTTCGAGGGCGCGGTTCAGGTCGTCGCGGTAGCGGTCGCCGGTGTATTCGGCGGCGGCGGCTTCGGCCTTGAAGGGTGTGGTCGTGGCGCGCAGGGCCTCCACGGCGGCGGTCATCTGTGCGAACTCGAACTCGCGCACCCTGCGCTCAAGCGCCACATCAAGTGCCGCCTTGTGCTTCTGCCCGCTGTAGCCGGCGCGCGCCGCGTTGGCGGCCTCCGCGTCGGCAGCGTTGGTGATGCCCTGCTGGGCTGTGCGGAATGCTTCGTTGTCGGCCTTGGCCCGTGCGACTTCGGCCTGGTCGTCGGCCGATTGGACGGGCGGCTTGGGTTTGGGCGGCGCAGGCGGAGGTGGCGGCGCGGAGCCCCCGCAAGCTGCCAGCACCAGAACAGCAGTCGCAATCCACAGGCATCTTTGCATGGCGCACCTCCGCAGCGCATTGCACCGGGGTGCGCAACAAAATCAAGCCGGATGTCCCGTTAGTGCTCTGTGCCCCGCCACGATCTGTTCGACGACTCCGGGGTCGGCCAGCGTGGTGATGTCGCCCAGTGCGCCGTACTCGGACTCGGCGATTTTGCGCAGGATGCGGCGCATGATTTTGCCGCTTCGGGTCTTGGGCAGGCCCGGCACCACCTGGATGTGATCGGGCGTGGCAATCGCGCCGATCACCTCGCGCACTTTCTCCTTCAAGGCACCCTTCAGGTCGGCCTCGGGCAGGCCGGCGTGGTCGGGGTTCAGGATCACGTAGGCGTAAATGCCCACGCCTTTGATTGGGTGGGGGCAGCCCACCACCGCGGCTTCCGCGACGGCCGCATGCTCGACCAGCGCGCTTTCGATTTCGGCCGTACCCAGCCGGTGGCCGCTCACATTCAGCACGTCGTCTACCCGGCCGGTGATCCAGTAGTAGCCGTCTTCGTCGCGGCGGCAGCCATCGCCTGTGAAATACAGGCCTTTGAACATGCTGAAGTACGTTTGCTTGAAGCGCGCGTGGTCGCCGAAGATCGTGCGCGCTTGCCCCGGCCACGAGCGTTTCAGCACCAGGTTGCCGCTGACGCCGTTGCCTTCGATCTCTTTGCCCGCGTCATCGACCAGTGCCGGCTCCACACCGAAAAATGGCAGCGTGGCTGAACCCGGCTTGCACGGGGTGGCCCCGGGCAGCGGTGTAATCAGGATGCCGCCGGTTTCAGTCTGCCACCAGGTGTCCACGACGGCGCACTGGCCCTTGCCGACTACGTCGTGATACCAGCGCCAGACTTCCGGGTTGATAGGCTCGCCGACACTGCCGAGCACGCGCAGGCTTTCGCGCTTGCTGAGGTGCACGTACTGGTCGCCGGCAGCGATCAGCGCGCGAATCGCGGTGGGGGCCGTGTAGAAGATGTTGATCTTCAGCTCATCCACCATGCGCCAGTAGCGCCCGGCGTCGGGATACAGCGGCGTGCTTTCGAACATCACCGTCGTCGCACCGTTGCTGAGTGGCCCGTACAGTATGTAGCTGTGGCCGGTGACCCAGCCCACGTCGGCCGCACAGCAATACACGTCGCCGGGTTGCAGGTCGAAGACGTACTCGTGG
Source organism: uncultured bacterium (assembly GCA_938014885.1). Classification (GTDB taxonomy): domain Bacteria; phylum Planctomycetota; class UBA8742; order UBA2392; family UBA2392; genus CALLQI01. Next base: position 74,923 of record CALLQI010000023.1, on the reverse strand, counting down.
GTCATGCCGGCGTAGACGAGATAGCCGCCGGTGGTGTGCAGCACGCCCTTGGGTTTGCCGGTGCTGCCGCTGGTGTACAGGATGAACAGCGGGTCTTCGGCATCCATCCATTCTGCGGGGCAGGTGCTGCGGTGCTTGTGGCATTCGTCGTGCAGCCAGTGGTCGCGGCCCTGCTTCATGGGCACCTCCACGTCGGTGCGGCGCGCGACCAGCACGCTGGTGACCAGATCGAGGCCTTCGACGGCTTTGTCGGTGGTGGCCTTCAGCGGGATCTTGCGGCCGCCACGCAACCCTTCGTTGGCGGTGACGACAACTTTGCAGCCCGCGTCGAGGATGCGGTCGCGCAGGCTTTCCGCGCTGAAGCCGGCGAACACAACGCTGTGCACGGCGCCAATGCGCGCGCAGGCCAGCATGGTGTAGGCAACTTCGGGGATCATCGGCAGGTAGATGCAGACGCGGTCGCCCTTTTGCACGCCGTGGGCCTTGAGCACGTTGGCGACGCGGCAGACTTCGTGCTTTAGCTGGCGGTAGCTGATGTGCTCGTAGTGGCCGGGTTCGTCCTTGGCCCAGATGATGGCGGTCTGGTCGCCGCGGGTGTCGAGGTGGCGATCCACACAGTTGAAGCAGGCATTCAGCTTGCCGCCGGCGAACCACGAAATGTCCACGGTTTCGTAGTCATGGTCAAAGACTACATCGGGCGCGTGGTACCACGTAAGGCGCTCAGCCTGGCGGCGCCAGAAGCTTTCAGGCTGGTCCAGTGACTCGCGGTAGAGTCGCTGGTAGTCCTCAAGTGACTTTACCTTCGCACGCTCGGTGATGTGGGCTTTGGTGGGAATCATGGGTGCGTCCTTTGTGAGTGACGCACGATAACAAGCGGGCGCGTATGAAAACACCGAGCCGGCCTTTTGGGCCGGCTCGTCCTCAAGGGCTTGGGCTGCGGAGGGGCAACAGCCCGAGGATTCATGGCGCAAAGCGCCGCGTGGGACGGCTACTTGCGCGAAGGCGAATCCACCCGCCTGAGTTTGTTGTCGCTGCTCTCAACACCACTGGAGCTGCTGCTGGAGCTTCCTGATGTACCGCCGGCAGGGGCCGCCGGGCGCATCAGGCGATAGAAGAAGTCGCGCCATTCAGCCTGGCTTTCGGCAACCAGGGCCGCGCGGCCGGCGAAGCCGCAGATGGCATCGGGTGCAATGTCGGTAGCTTCAGCCATCGCAGTCTCGAGTTCCTTGACCACCTTGACCAGGTCCGAGCCGCTGAGCTTGCGGTTGGCAATCGCGTACTGAAGTGCTGATACAACCGCCTCGGCAGATACCGCGTGCGCCAGCAGACGCTCAAGGGCCGAGCGCAGGTTGCGGTCAAGGTCGCGGCGTTCACGCGAGTTGAACTCGCGGGCCGTCAGGTCTGACTCAAGCTTGGCCAGTACCGCAATGGCGCGCGAATCGCCGCACCAATCGGGAAGTTGCTGCGGGGCCTGCCTGGGCTCTTTCATCGACTTCGCGGCAAATGTTGTCTCGAACTCGGTGCCGGCTGCCATCGCCATCGTGCCCAGCAGGTTGTGCGAAACCTGGCCGGTGCCCAGCACCATGTGAATCTCAAAGCCTTGCTTCTTGCGTGCAACCACGCCGAAGCCGCTGTGCAGGTCAAAGCGGTACTCATCCAGGATCGCCACAAGCGCGTTGCCGCTGTGCTGGCCGCGTTCGCCACGTTCCAAGGTGATGTTGCCTTCTTCCACAGATACCGTGGCAGCATCCGCGAGGCGTACGCGTGCGCCCTTGCCGAGCGCTACATTGCCGTTCTCTGTCTGGATCAGTGCCAAGCCGTTGACATTCATACGCATGCGGCTGCCACTGTGGACTTCGCTGTCGTCCGCAAGCAGTGTCCACTTGCCGTCGGTGCCTTCCACTTCGGCCTTACCGGACAGCACCATCATGCGGCCGAACTTCACACGCTCGGGGCTGACGGGCGCGGTGCCGGTGGTCTTGCGGTCGTCGGTCGGATCAGGCTTGCCGTTGTCGATCTCAGGGCTTGAGGGCGGCAGCGGGTCAGGATCGATGGGCGTGCCGGGGTTCTCAGGCTGCGGCTGTTCCGGGGTATTTGCACCGGAATCAGCGCCATTACCTGCGCCGGGATTAGAAGAATCTGGTTTCTCAGTGATTCCGGAATTGCCTTTATCACTTTCGTCGGGTACAATCGGGGGCAGAGATTCATTGTCTGGCCCAGCGCCGGACCCAATTGAGTCACGTGAAGATGCATGGGAGGCTCCTTCGCCGTTCGGCTTGGGAGCCTCCCCCCCTTTTGGCGTGGACCTGGAAGGGTCGGTGCGGTTGTCCCCTTCCGTGCGAGGAACACCCCCGCGATCTTCCGCCAAAGTGCTTTCCCGCGGCGCGCCTGTGTTCGGCGCCGTGCGCGAGAAGAAATTCGTCATCACACCAAGCGCCAGCAGCAATGCGGCTGCCGCGCTGATTGTGGCCACGGTGGCATAGATGCGCACCTTGCGCTGAGCACTGCGCATCCGCACCTGGCGCGCGCCCTGGCGCGCTTCTGAAAGTGGGAGACGCGACGAACGCGCTGATACCGGGTCCAGCCGCACAGAATCCGCACGCATGTCAGCGGGTACGCGCCCGTCCTGGATGTCGTCGCGGACACGGCGCATCACGCGGCTGGAAAAGTCGAGAGGCAGCGCAACCTGCCGGAACATCGACTCCAAGCTGGCGTTCGTGGTCTGCAACTCTTCGTATTCGGAACGCAGCAACGGGTCGGCGTTGAGGGCACGAGCCAGATGCTCGCGATCCTCATCGCTGAGTGCGCCGTCAATGGCGCGGTTCATCAGAAGTTCAACCCGTTCGCGGCTCATGGCTTCAGGACCTTCCATCCTGTACATAGGTAGCGGCAACGTGGCTGCGCTTACAACTTCGGGGGAAAATAAATCGTGTGAATAAACGCACGTCGTATAAGGCTCACACATCCAGCTCGGCATCCGGCATAAACTCTTTCATGGCTTGGGCTAGCGCCTTTCGTGCCCGGTGCATGCAGACTTCCACGGCACCGATCGACAGGCCCAGGTCCTCCGCAATCTGCGGGTAATCGAGCCCTTCCAGGTAGCGCTTCACAAGCACGGCCCGATAGCGCTCGGACAACTCTTGCAGCGCCTTGTACAGCACTTCGTGGCGTTCCTGCTGTTCTACCGTTTGCAGCGGGTCCATGCCGACCAGTTCGGCCTCGTAGCCTTCGGGCATGCCGGCCATCTTGCGGCGTTTGTAGTGGTCGCGTACGAGGTTGCCGGCGATGCCCATGAGCCAGGACTTCAGGCGGGGCTGGTCTTTGAGCCGGGCGAGGTTCTCGAAGCCGATCAGGAAGGTTTCCTGGGCAAGGTCCTGGGCGATGCCGGTGTCCGAAATCTTGCGCAGCATGAAGCCGTACACGAGGCGTTCGTAGCGCTTGACGACATGTTCAAAGAAATGACCTTCGCCGCGCAGGACGCGCTGGACGAGTTCTTCATCCGACAGGCCGACAGGCTGGTTCATGCCAGTGCCAGGGCCCCGAGTTTGCTACGCAGAGGGATAGTACCACATCAAACGGATAATTCCGAAATCGGTTCATTCCGCGTGGAGTTGTCGGTCGGGAGTGGTCAGCTGTCAGTCTTGGGTTGTCAGTCGACAGCGATGTCATGGGCCGCCCAGCATTATTCGCTGCGGACGAACACTGCCGGCCCCGACAACCGACAACTGACAACCGGCAACTTCCCACTCCCACCACGAACGAACAACGCCGGGCCATGGGCCCGGCGTTGTGGATTCGTGAGGCCTTAGCGACCGAGGAATTCGATGACCAGTCGCTCGTTGGCGATGACCGGAATGTCCTTGCGGCGCGGAATCTGCAGCAGTTCGCCCTCGATCTTTTCGTGATCGGCGCGAAGGTAGCTGACCACGTCGGGCTTGGCCGAGATGGCTTCCTGTACTTGCAGGTGGGCCTTGCTGCCCTGGCGCACGGCGACCTTGTCGCCGACATCGACCAGAAAGCTTGCGCGGTCAACCTTCTTGCCATTCACTTCGATGTGGCCGTGAGCCACAAGCTGTCGGGCCGAACGGTTCGTCGGCGCGAAGCCCAACCGGTACACGATGTTGTCGAGGCGACGTTCCAGCATCTGCATCATGGTTTCGCCGGTGTTGCCGGGCAGACGCAGCGCCTCGGCGTAGTAGCGGCGGAACTGGCGCTCGCGCACCTGGTAGAACAACTTCAGCTTCTGCTTTTCCAGCATGCCTCGGTTGTAGTTGGACATCTTGCCGCGGCGGCCGTCGCGCCCGTGCTGGCCGGGCTTGTACGGCTTGGTGGCGAGGGGCGACTTCTTGGTGCCCCACAGGTTCTCAGCAAAGCGGCGCGATACGCGGTGCTTTGCCCCGGTGTAACGACCCATGTTTGCTCCAGGTCAATGGCTCGGCCACCTTGGCGCAAACACTGCGCCGGGTGTCGTGCGTCGCCTGAACGCACGAGCCGTCCGCAAGGACGGGCACTAAGGGGCGGCGAAGATAGCGGCCGGCAGCGAACGGTCAAGCGGCGGGCGGGCAGGGAAATGTTCAAGTCTGGTGCCCGCCTCACCCGAAGTTACTGGTACGGCGGTGTTACCGCCACGGACTTCGGACCGCGATCCCCCGTGATGCTTTGGCGGACAGGGGCTGCTCGGTTGCGGTCCACCAGCTTCACCCCAGGGGAGGTCAGTCCCCGCTACACCAAGAAACTCTGCTGCGGCCAGCGCGTGAGCGTTTGCTGCGGTGCCCTCCGAGCAGCGGCACCAATCACACCATCCCACCCAACCAACCTATCCCAAAACACCCGGCCTGAGCTGACCCTCACGGCCGGGACTCGCTTTAACCAGTGCTCTGTGCTCTGTGCTCGGTGCTCAGTGCGTTAGGCGGGGAGCAGATACGCCGGGGCACCGGGCTTCAAACACTGGACACCGAGCACTAGACACCAAGTACCGAACACCGGGCACCGAGCACTGGACATCGGGCACTGGACACTGGGCACCGCCCCCAGTCCTCCTATACTCCGGCCTCTTGTTTGGAGATTGCCGTGAACTTTGAGACTCTTGCGATCCACGCCGGCTACGACCCCTTTGAGCATTTCGGCGCGGTAAACCCGCCGGTGTTCCTATCCAGCACGTTCATGCAGACCAGCCCGGGCAAGCACCAGGGTTTCGAGTACGCCCGCAGCGGCAATCCCACCCGCAAAGCTCTCGAAGGCGTTATTGCCAGCATCGAAAACGGCGAGTTCGGCTTTGCCTTCAGCAGCGGGCTTGGAGCCACCGACACCGTGCTGAAGCTGCTGAACCACGGCGATCACGTCGTCATGGCTGACGACGTTTACGGCGGCACCTACCGCATCGTTGACAAGACCTTCACGCGCCTTGGCATCAGCTACACCATGGTGGACACCACCAACGCCGCGGCCGTGGCCCAGGCCTTTTCGCCCAAAACGCGCATGCTGCTGCTGGAATCACCCAGCAACCCGCTGCTCAAGATCAGCGACATTGCGGCCCTGACCAAACTGGCCCGCGACAAGGGCGCGATCAGCGTCGTGGACAACACGTTTGCTTCGCCGTACCTGCAGCGTCCGCTGGACCTGGGCGCGGACATCGTGCTGCACAGTGCCACCAAGTACCTGGGCGGCCACAGCGACGTGGTGCTGGGCATCCTGGTGACTCGCAATGCGGAGCTGGCACAGAAGATTGGCTTCAATCAAAACGCCAGCGGCGCGGTGCCAGGATTCCTAGATTGCTATCTGGTGCATCGCGGCATCAAGACGCTGGCAGTGCGCATGGAAAAGTCCTGCGATAACGCTGAGCAAGTGGTCAGCTTTCTGCTGGAGCAAAAGCGCGTCACCAAGGTGCATTATCCGGCGCTTGAGTCGCACCCGAATCACAATGTGGCTTCGCGGCAGATGAAGCGCTACGGCGCGATGATCAGCTTCGAAATTGACGGCAGCGTCGCCGACGGCGTGAAGGTCGTCAGCGGCCGCCGCGTCTGGACGCTGGGCGAATCACTGGGTGGCGTTGAAAGCCTGCTTGAGCACCCGGCCAGCATGACCCACGCCAGCATCCCGCGCGAAATGCGCTTGAAGGCGGGTCTTCAGGACGGGTTGATTCGTCTGAGTGTAGGTATTGAGCATCCGGACGACCTGATCGCCGACCTTGAGGAAGGCCTGAACAGCTACTAAGGCGCACTTCGAAAACAGTACGCGGGCGGCAACATGGACACGATCATCATCGGCTCGCGTGGCAGCAAACTGGCCCTGACGCAATCCAACTGGGTGGCCGCGCAATTGCGTACAGCCAACCCTGGCCTTGAAGTCAGCATCGTCGAAATCAAAACCACCGGCGACCGCAATCTGGGTGCTTCGCTGTCTGAGCTTGGCGGCAAGGGTGCCTTCACCAAAGAGCTTGAAGACGCGCTGCTGGAAGAACGTTGCGACCTGGCCGTTCACTCGATGAAAGATCTGCCCACGCAGCTTCCCGACGGGCTGGGCGTAGTGTGTACGCCAGCACGCGAAGACACGCGGGACGTAATCATCCTGCGTGAGGCCCCCCGCGACGCGAACCTGCCACTTGGTTTCTTGCCTCACGGATTTCGCATCGGCAGTTCCAGCCTGCGGCGACGCGCGCAGCTTCACGCGCTGAGGCCGGATCTGCGCGTTCTCGAATTCCGCGGCAACGTGGACAGCCGGCTGCGCAAACTGGCCGAAGGCGAAGTGGACGCCTGCATCCTGGCCGCCGCCGGCGTACGCCGACTGGGCTTGCTGCACGAAGGCACGATGCGCGTCGATGGGTTGCACTTTCGGTACCTCGAAGCGCCGCAGTGGCTGCCGGCGGTGGGCCAGGGCGCGCTCGCCATTGAAGGGCGCATGCAAAACGGCGTGCCGACAGAGCTGATGGCCAGGCTGAATGACAGCGCCACGTTCGCGGCCACGGTGTGTGAGCGTGCCTTTCTGAACAGGCTGGGGGCGGGTTGCCAGGCACCGGTCGGAGCGTTGGCCCGGTTGGACCCCAATGGCGGCATTCTGATGGACGTTGCAATCTACTCGCGCGACGGCGCCACCTGTGTTCGCCACGCGGGAACAGGAAGCGCGGATCGTGCAGGGAAGTTGGGCCTGCAACTCGCGAACTGGTGTCTTGAGAACGGGGCGCAGGGGCTGATCGCTGGCTAAGCTTGTTTCGCGGGTTGGCGAGGCCGCACGGCGCCATTGCCAGTTTCAAGTGCGCCGGTTTTTTTGCAGGTAAACAGATGGCACTGATGGTGTACCTATTGGTGTAGGAAGTGGGGGAAACTAGACTGCGGGTCCCCCGACATGATTCCCCGCAAGTCGATTGGGACGTTGTCCCTACCGGAGAACTGCCATGAACGAACAGCGAAAAGTATTGCCGATAGTCGGCGTGGCGATCGGGTCCTGCATCGCATTGATGTTGACCGTGATCGGCGGCCTGTACGCCTACAACACGTTTGCCGCCAAGGCTGAGCCCGTGCAGGCGCAGACCGACGTGGGTGCCAACTGGACCGTGACGCCGGTTACGGTGGGGGGCAACCAGGAGTTCGTCGTCGTCGTAACCCAGGACAAGAACCCGTATGAAGAAGGCAAGACCGGCCGCCAGATGTCGGTCTACGAAATCCGCAGCAACGGTACCGCCAACGCCGAGTTGTACTTCGTCGCGGCGCGCCTGCTGGAGTACGATTCCAAGCTGCCGATCGTGAGCGGCGAGAAGACCAACAGCAAGAAGTGGGATCCGCTTGAGATCAAGAAGATCGTCGACAAGAAGTAGTGCCGAGCCGCTTTGGCGGCGCAGGTTCAAACTCTTGTCATATCCGCATCATGGGGCGTTTTCGGGACTTGCGCCGGAAGCGCCCCTTGCATTACGATGCGAAGCCAGACAGGACGCGATTACCGTTGTGTTGATGCCAAAGCTTGGCATAAAGTCGCCGTAGACTTGGCAGGCAGCGAGTCGCGTGAAACACCCCCGTAAGGCCGGACAGGTTCCGGAGTAAATATGCCGAATTACAAGTCCTTCGACGACGTCCTCAGGGAACTGGAGATGGACGAGGACGAGCTCAAAAGGCTCGTATCCGAAGGCCAGATCCGTGCATTCCGCGACGACGACCGCATGAAGTTCCGGTCGGAAGACGTGCAATCACTGGCGCGGGCGCGCGTTCCCAGCGGGAACGACATTGACCTTGGCGAAACGCAGCTTGGCGGTGACGGCCTCGAGATAGTCGAGGAAGAGACCGACGAGACGCTGCTCGATCTTGGCTCGCTTTCCAGCGACAAGGATTTTGAAGACACTGGCGCGACCAGCGTACCAACCGTTGAACTGTCGGATGTCGGCGAAGACCAGGACGCGACGCTGACCGAAGAGCTGGTGTTTGACGAAACCGACGAGCTTGGCGGGCTTGATTTCGGCGATGAAGGCGACGCCGATGCAACCCAGAAGATCGACGGCGGGCTTGACCTGTCCGACGACGACGAGCTTGGCCTGCAGACCGAACCGGTCGATACCGGTGGCGATATCGACGAGCTGGATGACGTCGGTGAACTGGACGACGTGGGCGACGAAGCCCCGGCCTACCAGCCCCAGGGCGGCTACGCGCCGGCACCGATGGGCATGCCGGGTCCCGTGCAGATCCAGGAACAGATCAAGTACGTCGAGATCGTCCCAAACGAAGGCATTGCCTGGAAGGTACTCACCGGCGTTACATTCCTGCTGGTGATGTTCCTGATGATCACGCCGCCGGCGATGGGCTTTGGCCAGTCGCGCGACGTGCTGGGCCCCGCATGGGGCAGCGCGGGATTCAGCCTTTACATGAAGAGCCCGAACCAATCACTTGCTCAGCAGACCTATAACTACCCGCCTGAGCAACTGACCCAGGGCCCCAAGCCTGAGGCGTACTCTGTCGGTGGCAAGCCGGCGCAGATTGCGTGGCCGGGCATGGAAGTGATCCGCAAGTTCAGCGGCGAAGCCATCAGCAGCGCTTCCGGCAGCGGCGAGGCGGCGCCGGAAGACACACCCGAAGAAGCACCGGCTGAGTAATGCGCAGGCTGGAAGTAGAGGGAACCAACGCACCCCGCGAAGATTCGCGGGGTGTGTCGTTTTGCACTCGGAATGCGCGCGGAATCAGATACGTTAAGCGTAGAACCAATGAAGCCGACCGTCCTGATTATCGATGCCAACCGCGAACTGCGCGACGTGCTCTCCGCGCTGCTGTCTCGCAATTCGTACCAGGTTGAAAGTCTGGGCGACACGCGCGGTGTGCTTGATTACCTGGCCGAAAAGCCGATCGACCTGATCGTCAGCGACGTGAGCTTCCCGGGCCTCGATGGCTTTGAGATGGGCCGACAGATCCGCAGTGACCCGGCCATCGCCGACATCCCACTGATCTACCTGACCGCCCGCGCGGCCCTGGAGGACGAGTTTGAGGGCTACCTGGCCGGTTGCGATGCATACCTGACCAAGCCCTTCCGGGCGCGCGAACTCCTGGCCGCCATTGACCAGGTACTGCACCGCCGCGACGTGAAAAGCAGTGGTCGACTGGCCGCCGTGCAGGAAGTCGGCCGGGTGCTGGCCGTAGTGCCGCAGTCGCGCGAGCAGCTTGTGAGCGCGGCCGCCCGCCAGGCGGGCTATGAGCTGCAACTTGAGCGCGAGCTGGACAAGGCACTCTCGCGCCTTGACCGCGAGCGCTTTCACCTGCTGGTGTGCGAGATTGACGGCACGTCGCGCATCCCGGCCTCCGTACGCGAATTCATGGCGCACTTCGGGCTTGCGATGCCTGTGGTGTTCCTGCACCGAGGTGAAGAGCCGCCTTCGGCCCAGAAGTTTACGCGCCGCATCCCGGTGCGGGTGCCGACCACGCCGGCGCAACTGGCTGAGATCATGAAGAAGGCGGTTGCGGATTTCGGCGACCGGCCGTGAGCGCCTCAGGCCACGCGGTGCTTCGGCTCTTGACCCGTCAACACGTCCACGATTGCCCGGGCCGCCATGCGGCCCATTTCGTCGCGGGTTTCCACGGTCGCGCTGCCCAGGTGCGGCAGCAGCACGGTATTCGGCAATGAGGCAAGGCCGGGTGCCAGCGCGGGCTCGGCTTCGTACACATCCAAGCCCGCACCGAAAAATAGGCCCTTGTGCAAGGCATTCACAAGCGCCGCTTCGTCGATCACCGGCCCTCGCGCCGTGTTCACGAGCACGGCATGGGGCTTCAGCAGTGCCAGCCTGCGCGCATCCAGCAGGTGACGTGTTTCAGGCGTCAGCGGGCAGTGCAGGCTGACGAAGTCCGATTCCGCCAGCAGTTCGTCCAGGTCGCGGGGCTGGGCACCCAGTTCGTGCTCCCAGTCCTGGTGGCGTGACCGGGCGTTATACAGGATGCGGCAGTCAAACCCGTGACGCATCGTGGCGGCCACACGCTTGCCGATGCGGCCGGCGCCGACAATGCCGACGGTCTTGCCGTATACGCCGTGGCCGCGCATGTACAGCGGCGACCAGCCGGGAAAGCGTCCTTGACGCGTCAATATGTCGCCTTCGGCCATGCGGCGCGCGCAGGCAAGCATCAGGCCCACGGCGATTTCGGCCGTTGCGTCAGTCAATACGCCGGGTGTGTTGCAGACTGCGATGCCCAGTTCGCGCGCGGCCTCCAGGTCAATGTTGTTCACGCCCACGGCAAACGTGGAAACGACGCGTAGCTTCGGCGACAAGGTCTTCAGCAGGCTGCGCGAAATCTGGTCAGCCAGTGTGCACAGCAGCGCGTCGCAACCTTCGGCGTACCGGGCAATCTCAGATTCCTCCAGATTGCGGTCTTCCGAGTTGATGGTAACGGCGGCACCAGGCAGGCCATGCAGCAGGGTCTCGCGGGCAATGTCGGGCACGGCGCGTGTGATGTAGACGCGTACAGTCATGCCAAATCCCCGGGTGGTGGCGCGTCGGGCTTTTTGCGGCGCGGCTTTTTACGCGCGCCCGCCGCGGGGGACTTGCCAGCCCGCTTGGGCGCTTTTTTGGCGGCCGACTTCTTGGCCGCCGACTTTTGCGCGCGCTTGCCGGCCGACGTCCGAGCGGATTGCCGGTTCGGCCTCGGCTGATGGTTTGCGGCGGGGGCCTGCGCCTGATCCGCTGGACTGGGCGGCGTGACATCGATGCGCAGGCTCAGGTTAGTGAACACGATCTCGCACTCGCCCTTGGGGTGCAGCAGTATGCGGTGAATGAATGTTCCTTGCGGGCCGTAGTCAAACTCATTCGACAGCGTCGTTAGCGCTCCGCGCAGCACCGGCAAGTCGACGGCACCGGGTGTCGCAAGCTCGTATTCCGTGGTCAGCGTGGCCGGGCCGGAGGCGACCACGAGCCTCAGCGTCGCGCCGTCGTTCAACAGGTCAGCCGACACGAAGCCGGCACCCATCAGCAACAGTCCGGGGTGCGAAATCGCAAGCCGCTGCGCCTCAGGCGGCAGGTCCGGCGCGATTTCAGAGACATGGCGCAGGTACACGCCGTAGTAAAGGTCCTGCGTGAAATCATCCAGCCTGCGTTCCACCCAATTGCGGTCGAGAAACCTCATGCCTTGGCCCCCGCAAGCTGGCACACGATGGCGTACTCGGCCGGGGTAACAGGCTGCACGGATAGGCGCGAGCCGCGCTGCGTGACCATCATTTTCTCAAGGCCCCTGGTTGCCTTGAGCTGGGCCAGGCTGACGACGTTCGGGAACTTGCTCACGAACGCAATATCGACCATGAACCAGATCGGGTTGTCGGCGGTTGCTTTGGGGTCGAAGTAGTCGCTGCGCTTGTCGCGCGCGAAATGGTCCGGGTAGCCGGCCTTGACGACTTTGGCAAGTCCGGCCACGCCGGTGGGCTCAGAGTTCGAGTGATAGAACAGCACAAGGTCGCCAACCTGAAAGTCGTCGCGCAGCAGGTTGCGGGCCTGGTAGTTCCGCACGCCTTCCCAGCACGTGACTTTGTCGCGCTGCAGGTCATCGATCGAGTAGACGTCGGCTTCGACTTTCATCAGCCAGTGGCGCATGCGGCCATTGTGCAGCCGTGGCGCGGTTCGGAAAGGCAGGGAAAGGAAAGACCCCGCAGCCGAGGCCGCGGGGTCTTTGTCGGCGGGACGCGAAGGGGGGAGGATCGCGTCATCGGCCGCCGTTGCCTGTTGTTGCAGAACTAGCGTCCACCTCTTCCACCGCCTTTGCCACCTTTGCCCGCGCCGTGACCGCCGCCGCCCTTGCCCGGGTTGCTGGGGTCGTGGTGACCGGGGTCGTTGCCGTGGCCGTTGTCATCGTGCGGCTTGCCGTGACCGTGACCAGGCTTTGGTGCCGGCTTGGTGTCGCAGGTGTTGCAGTCGTCCTCGACCCAGACCTTTTCGTACTTGATCTCGTAGCGACCCGGCACGAAGTGATGGCATTCCTTTTCGACGTAGCAGCCCGCGACCCAGACCTTCTTCTCGCAGTCGATGTAGTGCGCGGGGATCGTCTTGCACACGGTCACGTAGTAGACGTTGCCGCAGTGGTCGACCCGCCGTTCGCGCACATCCACGTGTTTGGCCGGCACGTAAACTTTTTCAATCCTCGTCACGTAGTGGCCGGGCACGAACACCTTCTCAATCCGGGTTTCGTAGTGTCCGGGCACCCAGACCTTTTTCTCGACCGTGATGAAGTGCCCGCTGGGCTGCTTCTCCACCTTGGCGCCCTCGCGGAACCCTTCGTTGCGAGTGATGCGCGTGTCCTTGACGACCTCCACCTTCGTGCTGCCACCGGTCTTGACCTGTACGGTCTTGTCGTTCTTGGTGATGCGGATGTTGACGCCCTGGGCGTCCAAGTGACCCGCACCGAAGAACCCTGCCAGTGTCAGTCCTGCTGCTGCGATGAAAGCTTTCATGGTTATCTCCCCATGTTTCGGTTGTTTGGCCCTACACCACATTAGACCCTAACCGTACCCCATGGGTTCCACATAAACCATTATATTTTCAGGACTTATGTGCATGAAAACTGGCAGCAACGTGCCGGAAATCTGGCACAAATGCGATTGCATGGACACCAGCGTCGGGGAGGAAGTTCACGGTCAACAGTTCACAGTCTACGGTCACTGCAAACAGCCGCAGTCACTGTGAACTGTCGACCGTCGACTGTAGACCCCTGCCCGCAAGCTGAGGCGCATACCTGTCCAGTCAAATGCGAGCATCCCGGTGCAAGCACCGGGATGCTGAACGATTCAATGCGCGTCTACTTGACCACGCCGATGTAGGGCAACGTGCGGCCCTTGTTGGCGTCGTCCATGCCGTAGCCTACCAGGAACTTGTCGGCCTCAACGTCAAAGCACACGTACTCGCACTCAAAGGGGATCTGACGGCGGGCTTTCTTGTCGACGACGATGGCGTAGCGCAGACTGCGCGGCCCTTGGGCTCGCAACGCCTCGTCCAGGCGGGCGAGCGTCAGGCCGGTATCAACAAGGTCTTCAATCACCAGCACGTCGTAGCCCGACACCCGCGGCAACTGCCCGTGAAACCGCGGCTTGCCGCCGCTTTCGCGGCCGGCGTAGCTGTCCACCTTCACGAACTCGAGTTCAACATCGACGCCTTCAAGCGTGCGGATCAGGTCCGACGCAAAGAAGAATCCGCCGCGCAGTACAACAAGGCACAGCAGGCGTTTGCCGGCGTAGTCGGCTGAAATGCGCGTCCCCACTTCGCGCACGCGGGCGCGAATGGCTTCGGCATCGAACAGGACCTTGTATTCGCTCATTACAGCCCGTTCATGATGTAGTCGATCAACCGTGTGCCGTCGTCAATCTTGATGCCCGTTTCTTCGGCGTTGCTTTCCGTCAATGTAAGCTGCCAGCGGCTCTCGACGCCCTGGCCCCACATCAAGAAGGGTACCGGGCGTTCATCGTGCTGGCGTGTTTCCACTCGCGACATCAGCGTCGGTACTATCGTGAGACGCACATCCTTCAACTCGTCCATCTTCTTGTACAGCGGCTTCAGGAAGTGGCGGTCGATCTGCTCAATCGCATCGACCTTGCCCTTGGCGTCGCCCTGGTGGCTGTGGTCGTCAGGGTAGCTGAAGTGCGCCACTATGAATTCGGTGCCGTCCAGTGCGGCTTCGACGGACTCGCGAATGCGCGTGATCTCTTCGGCTACCGTAGCGCGCCGGGCCTGCGCGCCCTCGGCCGAGTCCACCTTGGCCATGCGCCCGCTTGGGTCACGCACGAACGGCGTGCGGCCGGGGTCAACCACACGAATGCCCGTGGCCACGCCCACGCCGCGGAACAGGTCGCTGTAGCTGATCATCACGGCTTCAAGGCCGAAGGTCTTGTGGAAGCCGGGCACGTCCACAGCCGTGCCGCCTCCCCATAACCAGATGCCGTTTGCCGGGTTCTGCTTCAGGTCAACGCGGACGCGGTTGACTTCGTGCTTGGCCAGCACGGAGGGCGCCTCGTTCATGAGCTTTTGCAGCAGCTCGGAACCGGGGCCTTCGGGCATGTGTTCGCGCAGCGGCAGGTCCACGACGTTGAAGGGGCTGACGGTGCTGCTGCCGCTGAACTTCACGCCGTCGATTACGACCAAGTGGTTGTGCCCGCGGCCTTGCACGAACCGGACTTTCGTTTGCTTGAAGTGCAGCTCAAGGGCGCGCAGAAGTTCGCGGCCCTCTTCTTCGCTGAGGCCGCCTGCGCGGGCGTCGACGATTTTACCGTCGGCAACGGTCACGAACTGCAGCCGGAAGCACCACTCCTCTTCAGAAAGCATCAGGCCCGTGGCCAGCGCCTCGTAGTAGCCACGGCCGGTCAGGTATGGGCCAGGCGGGTAGCCCAGTACGGTGAACAGCGCTGCCAGGGTTTCCGGGGCTTCGCCGCGCGGTACGGTGCGGATGGTGCCAAGCCGGCCGGTAGTGGCCAGCTTGTCGAGGGTGGGGGCGGAGGCCGACTCAAGGGGGGTCTTGCCCCCCAGCTCAGGCAGGGGAGTGTCGGCAAGTCCGTCGATCATAACCAGCAGGTAGCGCATCGGTTTGGTTTCGAACGAATAGTCTTGCCGGAACGTTTGTTAGACACGGGGACGATAAGACCGCGGGGCACTGTTTCAATTGCGTGCAGAAAGGAATTTCTGCCAATTCATCGCAACGCCACGTAGGATATAGTCATAGGACGGTCCGGCGGCTGGGTGCGAAGCGCCGTGTACCGGAAAGGTACGCTATGCAATACGTCGGATTCGCGCTGGTCGCGTTGTTGGCCCTGTTTTCACCGGTGGCTAACGCGCAGGACTTGAAGGTCAAAGTTGAGCCCATCGTTGAGGGCAAGGCCGCGCCAGGGCAGGAGTACACCCTAAAGCTCAAGTTCACAGTGCCCGACGGGTATCACGCCTACCACAAGGACAACCCCGGCGTCAGTTCGCCCGTCAAGGTGACCTGGAAGGACACAGCCGGCCTCAAACTGGCGAAGGAAACGTGGCCTGAGCCGAAGAAAACGAAGATCGACGAGGACTGGTTCGAGTGGGAACTGGGCCCGGTCTTTGAAATCGCCTACCACTTCAACGTACCGACCGAAGCCAAGGGCACGCTGCTGCTCAAGGGCAGCCACGACACCCAGTTCTGCAATGACGAAGGCTGCCTGCAATCCGAGGGCGACTTCGAAGCCAAGGTTGAAGTCGGCACTGCGGGTGCAGCCAAAGAAGAACTTCCGAAGGTAACTCTGGCCGCCAAGTTTGCCGAACCCGCTGTCGCAGGGGGCCAAGCGAAGCTGACGCTGGCATTTACCTTCACGGCGGGCTTTCACGCCTACCACAAAGACAACCCGGGCTTTGGTGAGGCCCCGGCGATTTCATTCACCAAGCTGGGCGGGCTGAAGCTGGCCAAGGAAGAGTGGCCTGAGCCCACCAAGAAGCAGTACGACGAAGACTGGGTCGAGTGGGAGTACAAGGACGCCTTCACGCTCACGTACACCTACGACGTGCCCAAGGATGCCAAGGACAGCATTGACGTTGCGGGCCAGTACCACATCCAGGTCTGCGACGACAACGGCTGCCACATTCGCAAGTCCGAGTTCAAGGCCACGCTGGCAGTCAAACCCGCCGGAGACACCGGTGAACGGCGCGGTTCGGGCAATGGTTTCGGCCCCTCGCTGCCGAAGGCCTACGGGCAATTGGCCGGTGACTCCGACGACCGCAAACTGAAAGTAAGCGCGGCGTTTGCGGGGCCTGTCAAAGCGGGCACTGAGGCCGAGCTGCGCATCGAGTTTGAGGTGGCCGCCGGTTACAAGACTTACCACCGCGACAACCACAGCAAGGAACCCATCGGCATCAGTGTCCCAACGACCCTGAACTGGCCCGCGCTTTCGGGCTTGCAGCCGACGACTGACATCTGGCCTGAACCCGTCGACAACGAGGGCGAGTGGGAGCTGAAGGGCAAGTTTGTTGTCGTGCAGAAGTTCCAGGTCCCCCTCGACGCCAGCGGCGAGATCACGCTGCAGGGCGTGGCCCACGCGCAGATCTGCGATGCCGAAGGCTGCCTGCCGCCCGATGACTTTGCGTTTACGGCCTCACTGGTGATTGAGCCCGCGGAGGACGCGGCCACCACCACCGAGACTCGCGAAACGGACAGCACCAGCACGGCGGCGGCAAGCGCTGAGCCCGCGGCGGCCGACCGCACGGCCCGCGACGAGCACGGGTTTTACCTCGACTTTGACTACGCGCTGGAACAGGCGCGCAAGGAAGGCAAGCAACTGCTGGTGGACTTCAACGGCCGGTCCTGTGTGCCATGCCGCAAGATGGAAAAGCAGGTATTCCCGCTGCCGGAAGTGAAGCAGTTGATGGACGATTTCGTGATCGTCAGCGTGCAAAACGACATCCAGGACGCGCGCTACAATGAACTCTGGGCCAAGTACAAGCCCTCGGCAACCGCCGGCGTGCCCTACTACGCGATCATGGACCACGACGCCAAGGTCCTGCGCGGTATCGGCAGCACGCTGCCTGCCGAAGAACGCGCGCACGAGTTCGTGGCGTTCCTGAAGGGCACTGATCCGGTCAAGTCCGACGAGCAGAAGACAACGGGCGAAACTTCACTGCCCAAGCCTGCCCCGGGCAGCAGCGACGCGTCCGATTGGCCACAAGGCCTGTTGCCGGGCATGTATCCGCGCGTCAGTCAGGGCTTTGACTTTGAGGCCCGCTTCAGCACTGACAAGATCAAGCCGGGTGCCGAAGTAACGCTTGAGCTGCGTTTCAAACTCAAGAACAACGAGGAAGGCTACCCGTACCACCTTCACCACCCCAAGACGCCCAGCAGCTTTGCCGTGCCACTTGAGATACTGCTCAAGGGCGCGGAAGGCCTGAAGCCGGTTGGTGAGCCGCAGTTCCCGGCCTGGACTGAGCACTACGACGAAGACCTCGACGACATGAATTACTACCTGCTCGGCGAAGTCGTCGTCGTGCAGAAGTACCTGGTGCCCGCGGACCTGAAGCCCGGCAAGTACCGGGCCTGGGGCCAGATCAAGGGCCAGTTCTGCGACAGTGCTGGCTGCATAAGCTTCGAAGCCGAAGAGCCTGAAGCAGTGGACCGGCAGGTGGGCTTTGTAGCGTCGATCGAAGTGGCCGCCGACGGATCGGACTCGACCGTAACCGTGATTGAGCCCGGTACCGAGACTGGATCAGGCACAAGCGGGAAAGAGAAGACGGGCCTGCTGCTGTTCCTGTTGATCGCTTTTGGCGCGGGCATGATCACGTTGCTTACGCCCTGCGTGCTGCCGGTGCTGCCGCTGACGATCGGTTTCTTTGTCGGCCAGGCCGAAAAGGGCAAGTCGTCACTGCTGACCGCCTTCATCTACTGCACCTGCATTGTGGCCAGCTTCACGGCATTCGGCCTGATTACCACGCTCGCACTGGGTGCTACCGGTGCGCAGGACATTGCCACCAACGGCTACGTGAACATCTTCCTGGCGCTGATGTTCACGGTGTTTGCACTCAGCTTCCTGGGGCTGTTTGAGCTTCGCGTCCCGGCCTTCATGACGGCGTGGTTTACCAAGAAGCAGATGACCGCGCAGAAGGAAGGCCACGGTTACGCCAAGGCGTTCTTCAGCGGCGCTGCCTTCAGTTTGATCAGCTTCTCATGCACCGGCCCGATTGCCGGTACATTCCTGGCGCAGGCGGCCACTGGCAGTGTATGGCAGCCCACGCTGGCGATGCTTGCGTTCAGCAGCGGCATGGCGCTGCCGATCTTCATCATGGGCCAGTTCCCCAGCGTGATGAAGAAGATGCCGAAGTCCGGCGGCTGGATGAACGCGATGAAGGTCGTCTTCGGCTTCATCGAAATCGGCCTCGCGATCATGTACCTCAGCGCGGCCGAACAGTCATTCCGCAGCATCCAGGCGGCCGAGTGGGTCAACCGCTACATGGTGCTGGCCGTGTGGGCGGCAGTGAGCTTTGCCTCGGCCCTGTACCTGTTCGGGTTCTTCCGCATGCCACACGACCACGAAGACACCAAGCAGATCGGCGTGATCCGCGGGATGTTCGCGGTGATCTTCCTTTCGTTTGGCCTGTACATGCTTCCGGGTCTGTTTGGCGCTCGTTACGGCGCGATCCTTGAGGGCATCCTGCCGCCGCCGCCAGCGGAAGGCGGTATCCAGCTGGCCGTTGGTGGGGGTGAAAAGCGCGACGCTCACGACCTGCCTTGGCACAAGAACGAGCTTGAGGCCGGCCTGAAGGCATCGAAAGAGTCCGGCAAACCGGTCTTCATCGACTTTACAGGTTACAACTGAAAGAACTGCCGCCTCGTGGAACGAGGCATCATGGTAAGCGACGCGGTGTGGAGCCGCCTCGAAAACGACTTTGTGCTGGTCAGCCAGTACACCGACGACAAGAACGACAACCGGCCCAAGGAAAACGTGGTCAAGTACGCCGGCGCGGAGTTCGCGGTGCCGATTTACATCATTGTGGACTCGGAAGGTCGTGAACTTGAGCGTTTGGTGCCGCCGACGAACATAGCTAACCTGTCTTCCAAGGAGTTCGCGGACTTCCTGGACAGGGGCAAAAAGAAGTTCGCCAACGCGGCCAAATGAGCGACACCCAGGACGACACTACTTCGGCCCGTGAGACTGCCCTTCGCCAACGGGTGGATCGCGCCACGCGTACCATCGACATGGGCGGGCCGCTGCCCCGGCGTATCTTTGACCAGGTCAGCATTGTCGCCGTTGTACTTGACACCAACATGCGCGTTGTGCGCTACAACCGCGCGGCCGAACGCTTGTTCGGCACCAGCTTCACCGAAGTGCTGGGCCGCGCTTACGACGAAGCCCTGCCCGTGATGCCTGAGGTCAACCGCGATCACATCTTCCAGCGCACGATTGCACTTGGCGTGCCCAGCGAAGTCAAAGAAGTCGAGGTCGTGAACCAGACCTCCGGCGAAAAGTTCTACTTCGACTTCGTCGTGGACCCGATTCTCGACAACGACGCGCGCATCAACGGCGTCAGCGTGATCGGGCTCGACGTCACCGAACGCGCGCGACTGCGCCAGCGCCTTGCCCACCAGAATGAAGACCTGATTGCCTTGCAGCACGTCAGCAACGCACTGCGCAAGACGATGGATCTGCAAAAGGCCTTCTTCATCATCGCCAGCGCCCTGACCAGCGCCGAAGGCGGGGCTTACGACTTCGCGATGATCTTCATGGTCGACCAGGACCGCGAATACCTCACCGGCCAGATCGCCGTGGACAGCATCGGGCTGCGCGATGCCTGGGGCATCTGGCGCGGCCTGACAAACAACGACGCGCCGCTCGAAAAGTCGCTCGAGAGCACGCAGCCGGTACTGGCGCGGCGCTGGGGTGAGCTGTCGGCGACGTTGCGCAACATCCGCATCCCGCTAACGGACACTACCAGCGTGCTGGTGCACGCGATCCGCACTGGCGAAACGCTGACCACGGCCTCACTTGCCAAGCTGCCGCAGCTGAAATTCCATGCCGCGCTGCAGCAGCAGTTTCCGCTCAAGAACTTCGCGGCCGCGCCCCTGTTGGCCGACCAGGAGGCCATTGGCGTGATCGTGGCCGACAGCACGTCGCGCCCGCGCGACTTCAGCCCAGAGCAGATCACGGTGCTGGAGATGTTCGCCAACCAGGCCGCCCTGGCGATCAACAACGGGCTGATCTTCCAGAACGTGCTCGACCGCGCCCAGCGCGACAGCCTGACGCGCCTGTACAACCACGGCCATTTCCAGGAAGTGCTGCGCAGCGAAATCGACCGTGCCGAGCGCTACGGCAATCCACTTTCGCTGATCATGCTCGACATTGACCACTTCAAGCGCTTCAACGACACCTGGGGCCACCAGACCGGCGACAAAGTCCTGAAACAGACCGCGCTGCTCCTTTCTGCGCTGGTTCGCGTGTCGGACCTGCCCGCGCGTTACGGCGGCGAAGAGTTTGCCCTGCTGCTGCCGCACACGCCCTACGAGGCAGCACTGGAACTGGCCGAGCGTCTGCGCGTCGGCGTCGAGCGCAAAGTCAACGTGACCGGCCCCAAGGGCGAGAAAGTCAACGTGACTTCAAGTTTCGGTGTGGCCACTTTCCCGCGCCATGCTGACAGCGCCGCGGGCCTGATTGCGATTGCCGACGAAGCCCTGTATTCGGCCAAGGAAGCCGGCCGCAACCGCGTGGTCGGCGCCGATGAGGCCGGCATCGAAGAAGAAACCGAAAGCGGCGAAAAGGCGCGCAAGGGCACCAAGCGCACCAGCAAGAAGCGTCGGTTTCACATCTTCAAGGTGAAGTCGTCAGTGATCGATCCCGGCCACAACAAGAAGAAGCCGCGCCGCAGCGGCAAGCTCGACAAATGAGAACCGCCCTGCTGACGCTGCTGCTGTGCGTGATCGCCGCGGCAACAGCGGCGCAGGATGCCGCTGAGCCCAATGAAGCCGCAGAACAGAAGTTCCTGGAACGCGCGGCCAAGGTGAAAGTGGCCTGCGCCGACAAGCACGTCGAGCTCGCCAAGCTGTTCCGCAAGAATGGCGCGAACCTGTGGGCCAAAGATGAGCTTGAGGCCGCTGTCGGGCTCGTACCCAACCACGAAAAGGCGATGAAGGAGCTGGGGTACAAGCAAAAGCGCGTCGATGGTGTAGAGCAGTGGGTGCTCGACGAAGACAGGGCATATCCGACTGAAGACTCGCCCGGCCTCAGCGCCAAGACTCGCGACGCCCTGCGCGCCGAGCAAGAGAAGGCCTACCAGGGCATCGCCGCCGAGTTCGTGAAACTGGCAGGAGTGGCCCGGAAGTTGGAATTGGCGGTACACGCCCGCGTGTGCTGCGAGATCGCCGTACGCTACGACCCGCTGAATAAGGCCGCGCTGGAAGGCGCAGGCTGGGTCAATGAGAGCGGCGTGTGGCTGAGCCCGGCCGAAGTGGCCGAACGCGCCGAGACAGTGGCGTCGCTGGCCGAAGTCCCGCAAGGCGAGCAGCTGCAAACCCTGCCCGAATGGTGCCCGACGATTTTCGGTGAAGGCAAGGCCTTTGGATACACCTTCGGCAAAGTCAGTGTCATCGGCAGCGGCAGCGACCACGCAAGCATGGGGCGTTATGCGCATGCCGCGTTTTCGTTGTGTGCCGACCTGCTGGGCAGCCGGGACGGCGAGCTGCGGCTGCTGCTGACGGCGAACAAAGATGAACACGACCGCTATTGCGACACGCGCCACCCCGGCATCGAGGGCCTGAAGGCGAATGACTTCGTCGTAGGCGATCGCGAAGTGGCCGTCCGTGTGCCGACCAACGACAGCGAGCTGGGCTTCGAACGCGTCGTGTATGCCGTGGCCTTGTTCGAGTGCCGCAAGCGTTGCGGTGAGGGCCAACACCCGTGGTTCGAACGCGGGATTGCCAGCAACCTCACCCGCCGGCTTACCGGCCGCGTCGGCATCACCGAGCACGCGCGCGACAGGTCCGGCCCCGCTGAGCACGGCCGGTGGAAGCGCACATTGCGCATGAAAGTCGGCGCGGGCGAGGCGCTCGAGTTCGGCAAGCTGGTGGTCGCGCGCGACCCTGACGAGGCGCAGATCATGCTGGCGCACTTCATGACGCGCTACCTGTGCATGCAGCGCAAGCCCGCCCTGCCGGGCTATTGCGCGGCCCTGCTGGCGGGCGAAGACGCCGAATCGGCGCTGAAACATGGCTTTGAGCAGGACTCTGCCGCGCTTGAGGCCGCTTTTGCGGCGTGGTTCGCGCGTAACTGACTTTCATCCACATGCTGGCCGCGGGGCATTCGTGTGCTACAAGCCCTGCGCCTATTCTGTGGAGACTCGCATGGACCTGCTGCCCATTTCGCGCGCGCTGATTTCCGTTTCGGACAAGACCGGAATCGTGGACTTCTGCAAGGCGCTGGCCTCACGCGGGGTTGAACTGATCTCAACGGGTGGCACCGCCAAGGCGCTGCGCGACGCGGGTCTGAAGGTCAAGGACATCAGCGAACACACGGGCTTTCCGGAAATGCTGGACGGCCGCGTGAAGACGCTGCATCCAAAGGTCCACGGCGGCTTGCTTGCGCGGCGCGATTTGGCCGAACATCTGGCGACGGCGCGCGAACACGGGATCGGGCTGATCGACATCGTAATCGTGAACCTGTACCCTTTTGAGCAGACGGTGTCCAAGCCCGGGGTAAGCCGCGAGGACGCGATTGAAAACATCGACATTGGCGGGCCCAGCATGGTCCGCAGTGCTGCCAAGAACCAGGACGCCGTTGCCGTCGTCACTGACCCGGCCGACTACGGCGCGTTGACCGAAGAGTTCAACCGCAACGAGGGCAAGCTCAGCCTGGCCACACGGCGCAAGCTCGCGGCCAAGGCCTTCAGGCTGACGTCGTGGTACGACCACGCGATTGCTGAGTACCTGGCCGCGGAGGGCGGAGATATTCCGTTTCCGTTCCGGAAGCTGGTCGCCTTGGAAAGCGTGCAGGAGCTTCGCTACGGCGAAAACCCGCACCAGTCAGCGGCCTTCTTTCGCACCGGCAAGCGCGAAGGGCTGGGTGCTTTGCAGCAGCTGAACGGGAAAGAACTTTCGTACAACAACATCCTTGATCTTGATGCGGCCCTCAAGGCCAGCGCCGAGATCGAATCCGAGCCCTACGCCGTCGTCATCAAGCACACCAACCCCTGCGGCGCGGCCGTGGGCGACAGCATCGCGCGCGCGTTCCAGCGTGCCTACGACTGCGACCCACTAAGCGCGTTTGGCGGCATCGTCGGGCTGAATCGCAACTTTGACCTGGCCAGCGCCAGCGAATTGCTGGCGGGCGAGAAGTTCATTGAGGCCATCGTGGCGCCGGGTTTTGACGCCGACGCGATCAAGGCCGTGCTCGACAGCAAGAAGAAGTGGCGCAACAGCCTGCGGTTGGTGATCGCAAACCCCGTGCGCGACGTGCGCACCGAGTACCGCAGCGTCAGCGGCGGCATGCTGGCCCAGGACAGTGACTCCAAACAGCTTGAGACCGGGGCGCTGAAGGTGGTCACCAACGCGGTGCCGGATTCGCGCCAGATGAAGGAACTTGAGTTCGCGTGGGCGCTGTGCAAGCACTACAAAAGCAACGCGATTGCCATCTGCGCCGAGCGTGCACTGATCGGCTACGGCGCGGGCCAGACCAGCCGCGTCGATTCCACAGAGCACGCACTGCTGCGCGCCGGTGCCAAAGCCAGGGGTGCGGTGCTTGCCAGCGATGCGTTCTTTCCGTTCCCGGACAGCATCGAAAAGGCCGCCAAGGCGGGCATCACGGCCATCATCCAGCCCGGGGGCAGTGTGCGCGACGAAGACGTGATCAAGGCCTGCAACGAGCACGGCATCGCCATGGTGTTCACCGGTGTGCGCCACTTCCGCCATTGATTCGCGCGGCCGTTGCCTCACAATCAGGGCATGAACGCAGCCTCCACCGCGCAACAGATGCTTGACCCGGTGCGCCACGGCCTGCCCGATGGGGCGTGGGCAGTGGCGTTCCTGTCGCTGGCAGTGCTTTGCGTGTGCCTGCCGCTGATGCTGCGCGTGATGCGGGGGATGGGCCAGCCCGCGCCATCGATGCACGCCGACACGGCCATTCTGGCCGTGCCGGTGGCACTCGCAGCCTACATCGCCCCGATCATCCTGTTTCCCGCGCTGGTGGGGGGCGACCCGCGCGCGAACCCGATGGCCTTTGGCGGGATGCAGGTGGGCTTTGCACTGGCGGGCATGCTTGCGCTGCTGTTCAACCCCATGCAGGCGACGGCCACACACCACCCGTGGATTGAGCTGCATCCGCGCTGGCTGCCGCGCATGGGTGCCACGTACCTGCTTACCTTCCCGATGTTGCAGGCGGCATCGTACCTGAGTGTGCTGCTGCTGGTCACGCTTGGGCATACGGTGCAGGTTCAGCCGGTGCTTGAGTCCGCCCGTGCCAGCCGTGACGCGGCTTCCATTGCCGGCTGGTACGTGATGGCAGTACTAGGCGCGCCGCTGGCCGAAGAACTAGTGTTTCGGCTGGCAATTTTTGGCGGGTTGGTGGCGTTCTTCAGCCGCGACGGCCGCAAGTTGACGCGGGTGCATTGGCTTATCGCGGGCGGTGTCTCGATCGCGGTTTTCGTCCTGGCGCACGAACCCTGGAACTGGCCGGTAGGGATCTTGCCGCTGACGTTGCTGTCGGTGTCATTAACCGCGCTCTACGCGTACACCCGCAGCATCTGGCCCGGCGTGATCGTGCATGCCGTGCACAATGCGCTGGTGCTGACGCTGCAGTTCTTCGTGGTCGAGTAGGCCTGCTAGGCGTGGGCCTTCAGTGACTGGCGCAGGGTTTTTTCCAGCTCCGCGCGAAGCCAGGTCGGGCCCAGGATCTCTGCGTGGGCGCCGAAGCTGCTCACGAAGCCGATTACCCAGAACTGGTTGAACAGCGGTGTTGTCAGGGTCACGGATCCGTCCTTGGCATGCGTCAGCGTCGTGCCTGCGGCACCCGTCCATTCTTCTGTGATGGCCTGTGCCACTTCGCGCGAGAACCGCACCACCAGCAGGTCTTTCGACTTGCCCTCAAACATCCCGGCAAGACGGCCGGCGTCGCGCTTGCGCGGCGGCTTGTCGGTGAAGGTGGCGTCAGTTAATCGCGCCGCCCTGATGCGGTCGATGCGGAAGTGCCGCGTTTCGCCAGCCAGTTCGCAATGCGCGAACAGGTAGAAGTGGCCGCCCGCGTCAATGACCTGGAACGGCCGCACCCGGCGCGTTCCCAGGCGCCCGCGATGCGCGGAATAGTAGTCGATTTCTACGACGCGGCGGCAGGCGCAGGCCTCGTTCATCGTGCTGATCAGTTCGCGAAGGCGATCCGTGCGGCGCGGCATGGCAAAAGCCCGGCCGGCGCCTTCCAGGGCTTCACGTGCGCGACCGTGTAACGATTCGCGCAGGGTCTCAAGGATCGCGTTGATCTGGGCGGTGGTGGCCTTGTCGGCAGAACTGCGGTAGTGCTCCAGCGCGTAGGTAAGCGCCAGGGTTTCCTGCGGCGTGAAAGTCAGGGGCTGCGCGAAGTGCTTTGCGAACTGCATCTCGATCGGCGCGTCGGCACCCCCGCCGATGCGGAACGTAACGTAGTCGTGCGGTTCATAGGGCGGCACGCCGCACATCATCAGTCGGTCAAGGTCCTGCATCAGTTGCTTGGGGCTGCGGCCGGTGGCGCGTGCGGCATCGCTCATGCGAATGCCGGGGTTAGCAGCCATGAATTGCAGCAGCCCGACCAGCCTGGAAACTTCGTTCATGGCTTCACCCCCAGCGCCTGCAGTGACTCGCGCAAGCGCTGCACCACGAACTCGCGCAGTGGTGCCGGTGCCAGCACTTGCCAGTGGCCCGGGAACTCGCCCAGGTAGCGCATCAACTCGGCGGGGTAGGCCTGGGGCAAGTGCAGCACGACGCTGCCATCGGCTGCGGGCACCAGCTCGTAGATGCCTTCAAAGTCGTTCTGGACCACGAACGCCACGTCGGCATCGAAGCGAATCTGAACGCCTGTGAAGGCCCCGTCGCCCGCGCCAAATGATTCAGACGAGAAAGCGGACTCGGGCACAAAGCCAGACGGCACCATGTATTCAGGGCCGCGTGCCCGCGGGTTGGCGCGCTTGACCGCGCCTGCCATCCGCGCAAGCCGGAAGGTGCGCACATCGCCGCGGTCCGCGTCGTGGCCGACCAGGTACCAGCCGCCCCGGCGCGTAACGAGGGCGTACGGCGCAACCTTGCGGGTGCTGGTTTTGCCGCCGCGGTCGCGATACTTGAAGCTGACAAAGCGCTGCGCCACGCGTGCGTCCAATATGGCTTCCAGGCGCTTTTCCTCGCCGGGGCGCCTGGCCAGGCTGCGTCGCATCACGGTTTCGGGTACGCGCGCGGGAAGTGCCCCCCGGGCCGCGCCGGCTTGCAGCTTCATGACTGCAGTCAGCAGGGGCGATGCCAGGGGACCGTCTCCGCCGTCCTTCAGGTAGGCTTGGGCTACGCTGTGCAGCACCAGGCGCTGCTCGTTGCTGAGTGCCAGCGAAGGCAGCAGGCAGGCCGAACGGTCGATGCGATAGAACGTGAACTCGGTACCGTTCTTTTCGCGCTGCAGGTGCAGGCCGAGCTCTTCGAGGCTTTGCAGGTCGCGTTCGAAGCGCCGGCGGCGCGAACGCTCCGGTGTGTCATCGTTGTAACCGTCCATGCGCGCGAAGTCGGCCCAGCCCAGGCCATCGCGCGACTTCAGCAGCGCCGCCAGAAGATTCAGCTGGCGTTCGGTGGTGTTGACTTTCTCAGGCACGACGCCCCTTGGCGAGAAAAACCGGCCTGACATTACAATTGGCGGCGACAGCGCGCGCTAGCCCTTGGCTTCGTCGGTGGTGTCGGGCTTCAGCGGCTTGTCGCCGGGCGGTGGTTCCATGATGCCACTGCTGGTGCGCACTGACAGCCGTACTTCCTCATCCACTGCCTCCGCATCCTGCTTGGCACGGCGCGAGGCCCTTACCTTGATCACCACCAGAAAGATCACCACGGCGACAGCCCCGGCACCCAGGATGGTTCCGCTGGCGGTCTTGCTGGCACTTTCCAGCCAGCCCTTGCCGTGGATGGCCGCCAGCGCACCGAGTGTCAGCCAAACCGGGATGCTGACAAAGCAACCGAGGAAGTCGAACAGCAAGAACTTCGGCAGCGGCATCCGCATCGTGCCCGCCGAAAAGAAGGTCACGAAGCGTATCCCCGCCAGCTGCCGGCCAAGAAACACCGTCCAGCTGCCGTAGTTATCGAACCAGCCTTGCACGCGCCGTATTCGCTTTTCATTCAGTACTTTGCGCATGAACTTGAAGCGGTCGCGAATCGCAAAGCCATACCGCCGGCCCAGCATCCACGCCCCTGAATCGCCGATCAGGTTGGCAAACGAACAAACCAGCAGCGTGATTGCAAAGTAGTACCAGACAAACTGGTCGCCCGATTGCTTGTAGGTGCTGAACCCCGCCAGCGTCAGCCAGATGTCTTCCGGCGTCGGCAGGCCCACGCCGGTAAGCACCAGGATGCCCAGGATCGTGGGCCAGATAATGTGGGCGTGGTCTTTGTTCCACTGCGGGTCAAACAGCGTCGCGTACAACGTCTCCAACCAGCCCGGGTCGGCGGCGGTTTCGGCCGCGGCTTCGGTGGCCGACAACAGGAAGGTCATCAGCAGTTGCAAGTTGGCGTCCCCGTTGCGGCGTTAGTCGTGTTCTTCCGGTGGCAGGTCAGCAGTCAAAACGCCGCTGGCCATCAGCCAGCTTCCACCTCGGTAATCCGTGGCGGTTTGGGGCAGATTCAAGCGCACGCCCACGCTGGGGTTGGCATCCAGCTTGATCACCTGGTGGCCTACGCTGTCCCAGGTGCGGCCAACTGCGCGCACGTGGTCGCCAGTTTCGTGGGTCGCGATCACTTCAAGTTTCTGCGTCGACGGATCGACATACTCGACTTTGCCGTCGGCTTCGATGGTAAGCGCAATCGGGTACTCGGTGCCCGGCACCAGCAGGCCATCAGCCAGTTGCGGGTCGGCGTAACACTTGGCGTTGTAAACGGTTCCGGCCAGCAAAAAGGTGATGCGGCCGGGTGATGAGCCAGCCGGGTGGTAGGCGCGGATGCTTACGGTGTGCACCATGGGCGGGGAGTCTGCCACCTGTGTTGGAGTTGTCCAGCCAAAGCGTTCGCACTTGGGGCGGGTTATGCGTATCATGGTTACCCCGGATTTGTGTGGATAACTGACGGAGCCCTTGGCCATGAAGAATGTCTTGTGTCTGCCAGTCGCGTTGCTGTTTGCCTGCCTGTTCGCGCTGCCCGTCGCGGCACAGGACACGTGGCTTGGCCTGCGGCTTGAAGTTGTCGAGCGCGCCGATGCCCAGAAGCTCGGTATTGATGGCGGCCTGAAGGTTACCCGTGTCGATGACCATTCACCGGCCAAGGAAGCCGGTTTTGAGGTGGGCGACGTGATTCTGTCCACCGGCGAAGCGACCATCACCACCATCGAAGCCCTGCGTGACATCATTGACAAGCGCCGCCCCGGCGACGTTCTGAGCTTTGGCGTTCGGCGCGCCAACGGCCGCAACGAGCCACTGATGGTGACGCTGGGTAGCACGGCTGATCGCGACAACAAGTTCCGCGACGACCCCAAAGTGGTTGAGTTGAACGAACGCCTGCGCGAACTCGATGCCGAACGCCGTCGCGTGCGCGAACAACTCGACAAACGACTGGAAGAGTTGCGCAAAGGCGGCACCAGCACGCCACAGCCACAGCCGCAACCCACGCCCGAGCCGCCGAAGATCGAAAGCACGCCGCGCGACCCTGACCGCGTCGAAATCAAGGTCAACATGGGTGCCAGCTTCGTGAACCTTGAGCCCTCAGAGGCCCGCGAAAAGGGCCTTGAGGCCGGAGTGCGCGTCAAGTCGGTCAGCAGCGGCGGGGCCTCGGACGAGGCCGGACTGAAGGTCGGCGACGTCGTGCTGCGCGCGGATGGCTCGGCGCTGGCGGGTACCGGCGAGTTGCGTCTGTTGCTGTCCGAGAAAAAGGCCGGCGATCGCCTGGAACTGGAAGTAATGCGCGACGGCAAGAAGGTGACAATCACCATCGTGCTGCGCCAGAAATAGACAACCTGGCGGCCGCAGACTCGTACAATCAGGGGCGCCGACTGCGCCCCTGTTTCCATTATGGCCGAGACGAAAACCCAGCAAGGCAGACGATCACGCCGCGGCTTCGCGCTGCTGGTGGTCATGATCCTGCTGCTGATGCTTTCGGTTGTGGTGTATCTGCTGATGCGCGACGTGTCGCGCGAACTGCGCATCAGCGTAAACGCCCGCGATGACCTGATTGCCTCCAACCTGGCGCAGATGGGCATGGTGCGCGGCCAGGTGATCCTGAAGCTGGACGACAACGCCGACTTTGACAGCCTGAACGAGCCCTGGGCGCAGCCCATTTCGTGGGAGGGCGAGACGTTTGGAATGGAGGACGGCGACGGCGAAAAGCCGACCGCTCCCGAGATTCTGCTGACCGACGAAGAGCGCAAGTTCAACCTGCTGATGCTGGTGCAGGGAAATGAAGTGCAGCGCAAGAAGGCTGCCGATGTGCTTGCGCGGCTGATCAAGATCTGCCGCCGCGAAGACGACCGCCTTGAGCTTGACGGCCAATCGCGCAGCGTGCGCCGCGCGGGCGACGACGCCAGCGCGTCAGCCCCCACGCTGGTCAGCAACCTGATCCGGTATTTGGAGGAACGCGCCAGCGAAGATTCGGATGACTTGATGTACGACGCGCGCTTTGACGGCAAGACCGACCAGCGCTCCATGAAAAAGCAGACACCGTTTCAGATGCTGACGCTAGGTGAATTGCTGCAAGTCGAAGGCTGGACCGAGGAGCTGTTGTACGGCCCTGTGCGCCGTGCCTCCAGCACAGGCACCGCCGGCGAAGAGGAAGAAGAAGACACCCGCCACTGGCGCGAACTGACCGATCAGGAACAGTTCGAACGCAGGCGCGAATACGTCGAAGGCATCGACGCGCGCTCGATGGACCCCAACCCGCTGGGGCTGGCGCCCTTCATCACGCTGTACACCGAGGGCACCATCAACATCAACACCGTCCCGCGCGAGATACTGCTGGCGTTGGACCCCACCATTTCGTGGGACGTGGTGGAACAGATTCTGACGGCCCGTGAGGCCGACCGGCAGGACGTACTGGCTGCCGAAGAAAACGGCGGCGAGTTGCCCGACCCGGACCTGAACGCAGACCCCGAGGCCGAAGAAGAAGACAAGGCCAGCTTCCGGGCGGCGGACATCGCCAGCTTCGCGGCATTTTCAGCCCGCGTGGCCAACCAGGCGGCCGAAGAGGGCCAACCCGCGCCAAGCGTTGAGGGCCTTACGCAGGAGATTTACGACAACATCCGTCCTTGGCTGACCGTGACTTCGAAGGTTTTCCGGGTTGAGGCGATTGCGATCTCGGCCAAGGTCACGCACACGATTGTGGCGGTGTACCGGCGCACGCTGCCAGCCGCAGCGCCCAACCCTAATCCGAACCCCAATCCCAACCCGAACCCCAATCCTAACCCGAACCCGACACCCACACCGACACCGGGTACTCCCGCGGGGACCGACGACGCGACCTTCAGCGATGGTTCACCGCTGCCGCCCAGGCCGACGATCAAGCTGACGCTTTTGTTCCGCGACGTGACCAGCCGATAGTGTTGGTCTAGTTGGTGGGGTCTTTCTCGAGGCCGAGCTGGCGGCGCAGTTCACGAAGTTGTTCGCGAAGTTCGGCGATTTCTTGGGTGTTCTGGTTGCCCTGCTTCTCCAGCTCACCGATGCGGCGTTCTTGCTCTTCGATCTTTACGCCTTGTTCGGCCAGTTTCTCTCGGATTTCTTTGCGTTCTTTGCGCGCGGTTTCGAGATCGCTTTCGACGGCGCCCAGGCGGTCACGCGCGTCCTTCACGTCCTTTTCGATGGCTTCGCGCTTCTTCTTCTCGGCTGCGATTTCGGCGGCGTTGGCGCTGGTGTCCTGCTCGAGTTTCTTGATCAGTGCGTCCTGCAGTTCCAGCTTGCCTTCGGCGGTGGTCACGCGGCCCTTGACGGCCACTACTTCATCCTCAAGTACGCTGATCTTGGCGCTTTGGACTTTGTCGCTTTCCTGCAGCGAGGTTACGTCATTGCGGATTTCCAGCACGTCTTTCTTGGTGGCCTTTTCTTCGAATCCGACTTCACTCTGGATGCGCTCATAAATCAGGTAGCCAGTGCCCGCGGCGAGGCCGAGTACAACCACGATCAAGCCCGCGGTGAGTAACTTTACCTGGTTCATGGCGGCCTCCTGTACCTGCTACGCGTCGGACTTGGGCACTTTTCCTGATTCGCGAAGCTTGCGCTTCTCTTTCATCGTGATTTCGCGCTGACGTAGTTTGTCGAGGATCTCGCGGATGTCGATTTCGCGGATTTCGACGTCGCTGCCGCACTTGCCGCAGCGGATCTGCGTCAGGTCAAACGCGTTGTTTTCAATCTCAACGCCTTCCTGTTCTTCGATGTAGAGGTTCCCGTTGGGCATCAGCATGCACGGGAACGTGAACGGGCGCGTGATGCGGAACTTGCCGCGGTCGCAGTCGCCGACGATGGTGGTGAGGTATTCGTCGGGCAGCCACACTTTGCTTTTCACACAACACAGGATGCGATCGAGCGCCATGGTTGCCTTCCTGAATGGATTGCCCGGTTGTGTTATCGGCTGCGCGTGGTCAGGTCCTGCTCAGTAAGTTTGGCAAGCTCAGTGTACCGGCCTTCAGGCAGCGCACTGGCGAGATATGAGCGCCAGCGTACCTGCAGCTTCTCAAGGCCTTCCGCCAGTCCCGTCTGGCGCACCACATAATAGCACAGAGCCTCGTCAGCGGCATCGCCCACGCCGCTGTTGTAGTACAGCTTCCACAGCGAGCGCAGGATTGCCTCCTTCAGCTTGCGGCCGTCTTCGCCCGCAAACGTCTGCGCGTACGCACCCGGCGTGTACTCGGGGCAGTAGCGCAGCAGAACTTCCAGCGCTTCGTCAGATGCCTTGGCCTCGGCCTCGCGCAAACGGTCAAGCGCCTGTAATTGCTCGTGGGCAAAGATGCTGTCCTGGGCAAGCGCGAAGTTTCGCAGGTATTCGTAGGTCACGATGCGGGCCTCAAGGGCCACTGTTTCGGCAAGGGTCTTGTCATAGTTCTTAACCACATCGGCTGAGGCCAGCGCGTCGCGGTCGCTGACGGTGGCCGCGCGATCAAACTCGTGCTTCACAATCGCGCGGGCCACACCGTCATAGCGGCCGATCTCAGCTTCTACGCCAAGCTTCTCGTTGGCGGCGTCCTCGCCTTCCTTGATAGCGGCGAGTACCTCGCTGAGTTCCGTACGGCGCGGGGCCGCGTCGGCCTCAAGTGCGGTCAGGCGATCATTGCATTGCTTTTCGGCTGCCGTCGCGGTGTCGAGTTTCTGGTCCGCCGTGGTGCGCAGGCCCTGTAGCTCAACCAGCGCGGTCTGTTGCTGTCCGAGAAACTCAACGCGCGCGACGGCCGCAGTCGCCGCGAGCTCAGCCTTGCTGGCTGATGCGGCGGCTTCCTGCTTGGCGTTGTCGGCGGCAGTGTGTTTGCTTTCCGCAGCGGAAAAGGAGGCTGCTTCGGCTTCGGCCGCATCGCGGGCGGCCTTCAGTGTCTGGTCGGCCTTGTCTTGGTCGGTTTTGGCTTCGTCAGCTGCCGTGCGCGCGGCCTCAAGGGCGGCTTCGGCGTCTTTGACCTGTTTCTCGGCGGCGAGCAACTGCTCTTGCAGTGCTGCCCGGGCCGGGTCTTCCGGCGGCAACTTGTCCAGTTCGGCTTTCAGGCGCGCCGCTTCTTCTTGTGCGGCCTGCAAAGTCTTCTGCGCAAGGGCGCGCTCGGCCACGGCCGTGGTCAGGGCCGAAGCGGCCTGCTCACGGGCGGCGTCTGCTTCGCGGGCCGTCTTGTCGGCTTGAGCACGCGCCCTGCGCGCGAGTTCCAACTCTGCGGCCGCAGTGTCCAAGGACTTCGTAGCCTCTTCCAGCGCAGTACGCGTTGCCGTCAATGCAGCCTTGGTGCTGGTCACATCTGCTTCGGCCTTAGACATCGCTTCCGGTGTGTACTGGTTAGCGGCTATGTCTTTGTCCACCGCCGCGAGTTCTGTGGTCGCCTCGCGAGTTGCGGCTTGCAGGCCAGGCAGCAGGCGGCGCTGTTCGTCGATGCGTTCATCCAGTTCGTTCAGCTTCAGTGTCAGCAGATCAAGTCGTGAGCGCGCGGCCGCGCCGGCGCGGACGATAGCCTCCAA
Source organism: uncultured bacterium (assembly GCA_938014885.1). Taxonomy (GTDB): domain Bacteria; phylum Planctomycetota; class UBA8742; order UBA2392; family UBA2392; genus CALLQI01. The sequence goes on along the minus strand of CALLQI010000023.1, from coordinate 41,676 downwards.
CTCAGTGGCGCGCTGTCGCAGCGGTGCGCTCTTGACGCCTTCAGGGTCGTGGAACTCTGAGGCCCGCAGCGTCGCCAGTTCGGCATCCTGGGCCGCGATTGCTGCCTCAAACTTCTGGATCGCCGTCTTCAATTCAGCGCCACGGGCGAGTTGCGTGCCGAGTGCGTCCAGTTCGTCGCGGTCGTTCTGGATCGGCCGGTGCAGAGTTTTTGCGGCCTCACCCAGCGTCGCGTACTTGCCGGCAGAGGCCTGGCGACGCCAGTGCTCAGCCAGGCCGAGAATCACTTCGCGCTGCCCGATAAGTTCACGGTCACTGAGTGTGCCGGCCAGCGGGTCGCGATCGCGCGGCTTGCCTTCAGCAATGCGGGCTTCGGCGGCGGCGATGGCTTGTTCGGCCCAGCGCTCAAAGTGCTGCACTTCGCGCAGCCCGCTGCGGTGGATTTCATCGGCGCGGGCGGCCTCAAGACGCTGGGCCAATGCCCGCAGCTTGCGGTCCAGCCACAGCACGCTGACGTCGTCGGCCAGCGGGAAGGCGTCTGTGCGCAGCCAGTGAATGTCTTGCTTGAAACGCCCCTCAGCATCGAGGCGCAGCGTGCGGAAGTCTTCGCCGCCCTTGAGCCCCAGCAGCGGTGCCAGAGATTCGTCCAGCACCATCCATTGCCCCTGGCTTACCCAATGTTCTGTCTTGTCGGGCATGTTCGGCGCGGCAACCAGTCGCACTGTGCCGTTGAACACCCGCAGCACGGCCCACGGGCGGATTTCCTGGGCCCGCACAGTAGCGGAAATTTCCTGCCCGGAGCGCAGGAATGTCAGGGTCATGGATTCGCCGGGTGCCATCTGCATCAGGCGGCGGCGCAGCAGGTCATCGCTGATGCCATCCACGTTGCCATCGACGCCAAGCAGGCGATCGCCTGCCTGCAACGGCGGATCAACCCTCAGGCCGGGCACGCCTTCAGCGGTGTGCGGTTCCAGCTTGCCGTTGGCGCAGGCCGCCAGCACCGTGACGAGGCCGCGGGCACGTTCGAACTCGAGCTCTGCCGGAAGCAGTTCATGCGCGGCATCACCAATCGCCAGCCCGAACTCGGCCCCGCCGCTGCTGATGAACTCGGCCTGCAGGTGGGTCTGCCGGCCGCGTTCGTCGGCCGGCTTGCGATCCAGCAGCAAGACCAGACTTTCCTGGCCCGCCAGGAACTGGCCGAAGATTTCTCCGCGCTGAAGCCGCAGCACCTGTTGCGCGGCCGGGCGCGGCTCCGCCACCTGCAGCGTTGTGCCCGGGGCCAGAGTCACGCGGTTGGCGTCGTTGATGCTGAGCAATGCCTGCGAGCTGTCTTTGGTGCTGACCGTGTCGCCGGGATACATGCGCCCGGAAGCCGGTGCTTCCACGCCGGCAGCGTCGCCGGCGAGCACGGTCACGGCAATGCTGGCAGGGGCGATGTAACCGCCGACACGATGCATCACCAGCATCAGGGCCACCAGCGCAACCATCTGCAACCACAACGCAGCCACGGGCGGCAGCGCGAAAGCATAGTGCGGGTTGCGGGCGCGAACGTTCACGCTGATCGACGAAAGGTCGACGGTGCCGCCTTCAAACAGCTCACGAATCTGCTGGCCTTGCGTGCGCAGTTCGTCCAGGCGAGCCTGGGCGATCTTGTCTTTGATGATGCGGCGCTCAAACTTGGCTGTCTCATCACCGCTGAGGCGGCCGTCGATGTAGCGGCGGATTTCAGTGTCTTCGGAAACCGACTTGCCGCCGGCCTTACCAGCACGCGCCAGTGACAGCTTTTCGCTGGTGGCGTGGATCAGCGCCTCGATGTGCGCCGCGGTCTCACCGCTCCAGCGTGCGATCACTTCGGGGCTGAAGCCCAGGCGATGATGCAGGCAAAGCAACTCGCGCTCCGCGGCCGTCAGGTGGTACAGCACGCGGTTGCGGCGTTCTTCAAGGCCCTTGATGCCGTCGCCCTTGACGCGCATCTGGTCATTCATGCGCACAGCACGGATGCGGCCTTCACTGATGGCGCTGCGAAGGTCTTCGGCAGCCATGCCGGTGCGCTGCACGACTTCATCAAACGTGTAGCTGTTGGTTGCCTTCTCGATGACGGCCGGCGCGTCCAGCAACTCGCGGTGGCGGGCGCGCATGGTGCGGAACGCGCACTCGATGCCGAATTCAAATACCTGGTCGTCGTTGGCGGCACGCGCGGCGGCGCGGCTTTGGGCCAGGATGTCCACAAGGATGTCTTCGACGACCTTGTCAAAAGGACCGCTGCGATCAGGCAGGAACGCGCCCACGTAATCGACAACGTGCGGCCCGAAGCGTCGGATCACGCGGTTCACGCCGCCGGGGCGGCCGGACAGCAGGTCACGAATTTCCGATGCGGCCTGGCTCACGGTTACTCCGCAGAGTCCTGGATGTCATCCAGGTTGAACAGCGCTTCTACGAACTGGTCGGCGTCGAAGGGCTGCATGTCTTCCAGTTTCTCACCCAGCCCGACAAATTTCACGGGTACTTCCACCTTTTCGTTGATGGTTAGTACCGCGCCACCCTTGGCCGTGCCGTCCAGTTTTGCCAGGAACAAGCCCGTCACTTCGGCGGCTTCCTTGAACATCAGGGCCTGGTTTACCGCGTTCTGGCCCGTGGTGGCGTCCAGCACCAGGATGGTTTCGTGCGGCGCGCCCTCGATTTTCTTGGCAGCGCAGGCGGCGCGGATCTTCTTCAACTCATCCATCAGGTTCTTTTGGGTGTGCAGGCGGCCTGCGGTGTCAATCAGCAGCACGTCGGCCCCGACTTCAAGCGCGCGCTCAGCGGCGCGGTGCGCGACGCTGGCAGGGTCGGCCTTGTCGGCACCGGTGACGATTTCGCAGCCGATGCGCTCTGACCATGTCTTCAGCTGTTCAACGGCCGCAGCCCGGAAGGTGTCGGCTGCGGCCAGCACGGTGTGCTTGCCGCTTTTCTCAAGCCAGTAGGCCAGGCGAGCCACGCTGGTGGTCTTGCCGGCACCATTGACGCCAACCACCAGGATCACCGTGGGCTTCTTGGCGGCAAAGCGTGTTTCGTTGCCGCGGTGGGTCAGGCGTTGTTTCAGGTCTTTGCGCAGCCAGGGCAGGATCTGGTCGGTGTTCTCGATGGTGCCTGACTTCCAGGCCTTGTGCAGCAGCTTGACCAGAAACTCAGTAGTCTCGACGCCGAAGTCGGCCTCGATCATGGCCTCTTCCAGCCGCTCCAGCACGTCTTCGTCGATCTTCTGGCCAAGGCCTACCACACCCAGCACCTTGCGACTGAGCACCATGCGCGTCTTGCTGATCGCGCGGGTCAGCTTGGCCAGCATGCCCTTCTTTTTCTGCGGTTCAGACGACGGCTCAGACGGCGTGTCGTCGTCATGATCCGGTTGAGGTGCCACGGGCCTGGCAGGTGCGGCGGCTTCGGCATCAGGCGCGTCGGCGTGTTCCGACGTGGATTCAGGCTCTTCAGCCTTCTTCTTCTTGAAGAATCGGAACGCCACGATGCGGCCTTTGTTCAGGACTTCTGCGGGCAGTGCGTCTGGAACACCTTGTCCAGTACACCGTTAACGAACGCGCCGGACTTTTCGGTCGAGTACTTCTTGGCAAGCTCAACCGCTTCATTGATCGTCACGCGCGGCGGCACGTCGTGCATGTGCAGCAGCTCATAGGCGCCCATGCGCAGGATCGCGCGGTCTACCACAGGCATGCGGCTGATCTGCCAGTTCACCGCCGCATCCTGCACGGCCTTGTCCAGCGTGGCCAGCGACTGGCGCACGCCTTGCAGGATTTCGCGCGAGAGTGATTCCACGTCGCGCCCGGCATGCTCGAGCTCAAGCAGCTCGCGCACCTGCATTTCCGATTCAGGGGCTGCGGACTCGGACACATCGCCGAGTTCGCCGGACAGGTCCAGCATGTAAAGCAGTTTCAACGCAAGCTCGCGTGCCTGGATGCGGAAATCGCTGTTGCGAAGCGCGCCGGTCATGCGGGCTGTATACATTGATCGGCCGCGCAACTACAGGGCGCGAAGGACGTTGACCATTTCCATGGCTGTCACGGCTGCTTCAAAGCCTTTGTTGCCGGCCTTGGTGCCGCAGCGTTCGATGGCCTGCTCAAGCGTGTCGGTAGTTACCACGCCGAAAATGCACGGAACGCCCGTGGCCTGGCCGGCCGCGGAGATGCCCCGGGCGGCCTCACCGGCGACGTAGTCAAAGTGAGGCGTCGCACCGCGCACGACCGCGCCCAGGCAGATGACAGCGTCGTGCTTCTTCGATTCGGCAAGCTTGCGCGCGGCCAGCGGGATTTCGAAGGCGCCCGGAACCCACACCAAAGTGCACTTGGAAAGGTCGCCGCCGTGGCGCTGAACAGCGTCCAGCGCGCCCTCAACCAGCTTGTCCACGAGAAAGTGATTGAAACGTGAGGCCACGATGCCAAAGCTCATGCCCGAGGCCGTCAACTGACCTGCAATGACCTTGTATTGCGACAAGTGCGTCTCCTGAAGGGCGGGTGATTGTAAGGAGTGTCAGAAAGGTATGGAAGATGCGGCCGCCCGTGTTGGCAGACCGGCTTTGTGCAGCATCAGGTTGCACTTGCGGGCGGTTTCAGTAGCATGATTGCTCCCCCGGATTCCCCGAATGTTCCCTTGCGCGAAGTTCGTGCGTGACGTTGCTTTGCGTGACGCCTGGCTTCTGAAGTTTGGTGCAGTGGAATCAGCGGAACTAGCGAATCGCGTTGCTGAGTACAAAATACACACCATGTGGAAACAAGCATTCCTAGGCAGTTGTGTAACTCGTTCATTTTATAGCACTTGCGCATTTTCAAAAGTTTGGCATGGGCTTCGCTAATACGACGGTCATGCCAGACGTAGCCTTGAACCCCGAAAACACAACCAGGACCGTCAAGCAGTTCCCGTCCTGGCGCACACTGAGGCACTCACAGGAGAAGTTCATGAAGCGCGCAGCAGCCATTCTTGCGATCGGTGCTTTTGGCTTCCTGGCCGCATGCGGCTCGGACGGCATTGTGTTCAACGGCTTGCAGCAGGTTGAACAGTTCCCGGTGCGCAAGACTCCGATTGTGCACTACAACCTGCCTTCGGAAGTGATCGACCCGGTGACTGGTGACTCCAGCGTGGACGTGTCCACGTTCACCAGCATCAACCTGGCGTATACTGACTTCACTGAGCTGGCCTCGCCGGGGCACGATCTGTTCATGATCGGGATGTACCCGTCGGCGACATCGGGCAACTGCACCGACAACCCGACCTGCCCGACGCCCGCGCCGGTGGCCGACTGGATTTACACCACCATGGTCTACAAGACCAATGGGGCCGCGTGGCCCGACCCGACCGTTACCTCCAGCGGCACGCCGGCCGATGAGCACCTCGCGGCCTGGACCATGTCGCTGATCAACCAGTGGTTCCTGCGCGACGTGAACGGTGCCGACATGGTGCCAGTGACGCCCGGCGACCCGCCGATTCGCTACGAAAGCGTGCAGTTCTCGTCGATGAAGATCAGCCTGGTTGAGAACGGCCAGGGCGTTACTCCGATCTCGGGCCTGCCTGTGGCCTCCCAGCGTGAAGCTATCGACGTCGGCCCCCCGGCGGTTGGTGCCAACGGCATTGAGCAGATTGTGGTGCCCGCCAGCAATTTCGTTGACTACGCGTATGCCGGCCAGGGCGCCCCGCAGGGGTTGCTGGCCGCAGCATGGCGTGAGGCCCCGGCCAAGAACATTCACATCGAAGACAACTTGTTCGGCCTGCAGGGCGTGCCGGTGCCTGACTACTTCGGCGGCGGCGGCCCGATCGCGGCCGGCGGCGGCGTGTACCACCAGCGTTTCAGCGACAACTGGACGCAGACCACCTCGGGTACCAACAGCACCATCAACATCGATGACGGTGTGAACTACAGCTACTACATCGCGGTGGTCGGTAGCCACCTGGTTGGTTACAGCGTCGGCCTGGTGGACAGCAGCTTTGCGCTGCCGGGTGCGATCAACAACCAGGAAGACATCATGAACCTGAGCACCGTGCTGGACATGACGGCATTCATTGCTGCAGGCAAAGAGTTCCAGTTCGTGGTGGAAGACCTGCTGCGTATGCAGGACACCGTGAACGGCGACTTCACTACCCCGGGCCCCAAGAGCACCCTTCCCGGCACATTCCGCTAACTGACCCTAAACCCCAGGCAATTCATCGGGACCCAATACCAGGGACACACATATGAAGAAGCTCCTGAAAATCCTCCCCGCCTTGTTGTTCGCCGGTACTGTCGGCGGCATGGCGACGGTCGGCTCGGGCTGTGAGGGCGACTTTGCAGGTCCCCCGGGCGGCTCGGCTGTAGGTACACCCGGCACGGACCCGCTGTTCGGCGTCACGGTGTTCACCTTCGCCGCGGAAAACCCGCTGATCACTGGCTTCTACTGCGACGTGTGGTTCATCGACCCAGGTCGTGACAGTGACGACGGACCGGGCGGTGTCATCGGTGCCTGGTTTGCCGACACGATCCAGGCCCTGGCCACGGCCAACTTCACGGGCTTCCTTATCAAGGAACAGTCGCCCACGCACATTGAGGTGAACTTCCAGTACCCGATGATGCTGAGCTTCATGTCCCAGTGGTTCCGCCGCAATGGCGACGGCAGCCGCGTCCGTGAGCGTGACCAGTTCGGCTTCCTGATCTGGTCGCCGACCAGCCTTGACATCAACTTCGTCACCGCGCCGGTGCAGCGCATTGTGCTGCCCAGCGGCCAGGTGCTGTACGTGGTTGACCGCCAGGCTTACCCGGCCGGCAGCCAGGGCTCAGTGATGTTCGGTTGGACTTCGCCTCCGCCCAACAGCCCCGGCGACTTCCCGCCCCCGCAGAGCCGCTTCCTGAACAAGAACTACAGCGAACTGGGCATGGTGCTGCTGTCCAAGCTGCTGCCTGCCGGTTCGCCGCAGCTGAGCCAGAGCCTGGGTGAACCGCTGCTCGATGCACCGCCGAACCCGAACGTGGAAAACATGGGTGCCATCCCGCAGAACGCCGGCGGCGGCTTTGCCGCGGTGGCAAGCCCGACGGGTGTCTTCGGCGACGAGTTCGCCATCGACTACCGCCAGGCCCCGGTGCTGCAGCCGAACACCCCCGGCCACACCGAGTTTGAGGCGGTGATTGAGTACTCGCGCCACCTGGGTGCGCTGCACAGCAACCTGATCAGCCAGGGTGTTGGCCTGAACTCGGGCGAAGTGGGCTCGATCATGGACCCCTCACAGGTGATCTGGCAGAACGGCTTCGGGTACTCGTTCGTGAAGAACGACCTCGACGCGCTCGACACCATCCACCTGCCTGGTGAAAACCGCGACCCCAATGTGACTCCGTAAGGACCCCGTAACCCGAACCAGTCAGCAACTAACCGGGATACACGCCGACACACCGGCACAAAAGGAACGCCATGAAGACCAAAACCATGTTCTGCGCACTTGCCCTGCTGGCCACTGTGGCCGCCTCGGGCCTTGCCGCGGAAGCCAGCAACTACGTGCCGCACCGCACCACGGTGGTTGACCTGTCAGACAATGCGGAAATCGTCGTCGTCGCGAAGCTTGAGCGTGTGGAAGACGTGGCCCTGACGGAAGTCGGCCTCGACTCGCAGCGCCACAAGGACGTGGACAACGGCAAAACCCGCGGCGGGCAGGACTACATCCGCCGTGAGGCCGTTCTGACGATCCGGGAAGTCATCAAGGGCAACGCCCAGGCCGGTACCGAGCTGCGCTTCGTCAGCATGCGCCAGCTTAAGTACGCGAACTACGACGCGGACCTGAAGAACGGCGATTGCCTGTACTTCCTGTCGCGCCGCAGCGAAGACAGCCGTCTGGTTGTCCTGCAGGATGAACGCGGCACGGTCAGCGCGGCCGAAGTCGGCGGCGACCTGAACCGCGCCGTGGACTTTGTGCGCGGTCACCTCGACAGCGGCAGCACCAGCGCCGCCGGTGTGCAGCGCATGATCCAGGCGATCACCCTCAGTGGCGACCGCCTGTCAGTGGATTGTGCCATGGAGCTTTCGTGGTCGCACACCCAGTACGCTCCGAACATGACCGAAGAGCAGCGCCAGTCGCTGCAGACGCTGATGACGGCCAGCCCCGTCGGCAGCGAAGAACGCAACCAGCTGATTACCGCCGTCGGCCGCCACAAGCCCGAAGGCGCGCTGCAGTCGCTGCTGGCGCTGATGCTCGCCGACAGCAGCTGGAGCACCACCAGCCTTGGCAGCATGTCACTTGAGTACGTCGACCGCGGTGCCGCCATCAGCGCGCTGCTGGCCGAATGGAGCAACGCGAATGACGACACCCGCAAGATGGTAATTGTGCGCAGCCTGGGCCTGATTCGCCCCAAGGCCGGCCACGACGGCGTCACCGTGCGCCAGGCCACGCTGGACCTGGTGGGCGGCCTGCTTGTCGCCGGCACCAGCAGCGACCTGCTGCGTGAAGCGTTGATCGCATCACGCGACCTGCGCGCTGAAGACGCTCACATCAATGCACTGAAGAAGCTGATTGACGAACGCGCCACCAACGGGCTCAAGGACGCCGACGTGAAGGCCGCGATCATCGCGCTGGCAGCCGCCCGCAAAGTGGTCGTGAACCAGAGCGGCCCGGACGCCGAAGCGGTGCTGGCCCGCAAGTACCTGGAAGATCTGGGTGCCGCTGACCCGCTGCTGAAGCAGGTGGTGGATGTGGCGATCAAGACCCCCTGGACCACGCTGATTCTCGGTGCTGACGGTCGCGGCCACTAAGCGACGGCAGCCCGGTAACTGACCTCGAAACGCAGCACACACGGCAGCACACTGAGGAAAGACCCATGCGGAAACTGACGGCAATGATGATGATGGCAGGCAGCGCGGCCCTGATGGGAAGCGCACTGCAGGCCAACTTCACGGTGTATGACCTGGCCAAGGACTCGATGTTCATCGTCCGCGGCGAGTTCACGACCCTTGAGCGCACCGTGGCAGGCGACCGCCTGTCGCTGCAGTGCACTGAAGTCATCAAGGGCAACATGCCCGTGGGCGACGAAGTGGTACTGGAGGCCTTTGAGAAGGCCCCGGCCGACGATGCCCTTGGTCGCGACGTGATCGTGTGCTTCCACCAGGTCAACGGCGCCTACTACTTCGTCAATCACCCGTACGGCTGGCGCAGCTTCATCTTTGAAGAAAGCGACGTGGCCCCCGCCGGCCTTGACCAGAACGAGCAGGCGATCCGCAACCTGCTGGCCATCAACCAGCCGCACCAGGAAGTGATTGAGGGCGAGCTGCGCAAGCGCCTGCAGCTGCAGGACGCGGGCTTCATGGGCAGTTACGACGCGGCCTTGATCACCGAATGGAAGAATGAGTTGCTGCGCCAGGTGGCATGGTCGGGCACCCGCGCGGCGCAGGACGCCGCCAAGGCCCTGTGCGAGCACCCGCTGTTCAAGGGCCAGATGAGCGTCGCCGACATCGAAAAGGTCGGCAGCCTGCTTGCGGCCTCGGCCCCCGGCACCATCGAACGCTCGTACATGCTTGAGATCGTGCGCAACCAGAACTCGGCCCACCCGTCCCTGAACGTGCTGCTGCAGATGGTGCGTGAAGAGACCGCAGACTACTGCGTGGGCAAGCTTTCCAACCTGCTGTTCGCCATCAGTGACCGTGCGGCCGTGCTGGCCGCCGTCGGCGAAATGGCCGGCAACACCTCGTTCAGCAACCAGTCACGCGCCAACGCCCTGCAGATTCTTGAGGCGCTGAAAGACGTGAATGGCCTGGGCTACGTCCACAATGCCATCACCACGGAACTCGAACGCGGCGAAAACTTCAGCAAGCAGGTGATGCGCCGCGCGATGCGCGCGCTGCGCAGCACGCCGGACGCCTCAAGCATCGAAGTGATCGAGACCTGCCTGGCGCACGAGACCTTCGTGAACAGCTGGGAACTGACGCAGTGGGGCTGGGTCGCGTACTCGATGATCAACAACGAAACGACCAACAACAAGATCCGCGAGCAGTACAACGCCACGACGCACGGCAAGAAGCGCTTCTTCCAGAAGCTGCTGCCCGAGAACCAGATCATCCGCAAGCTGATGATCATCCACCCGGAAGACTAAGCCGCGCGGGTCTGACCAGCACAAAGCAAGAGCGGGCCGGGAAACCGGCCCGCTTGGCATTTGCAGCAGCAGGTAATGCAGGTCAGCGGCTTACGGCGCCTGCTTGTTTCAGCAGGTCCAGAAGGTCAAGCCTGGCGCCGCCGTTTCCGGTGATGCTTGCCGCCGCGGGCTCGTACTCGATCACGATCGGCGTCCAGCCCTTACCGCCCAGTGCCAGCCGGATCGTCGCGCGAGCTTCGGCGGTGCCGATCAGGAATGAAAACGTGACCTGCACGGCAACCGTGCCGGCGGGTAGATGCTCCAGGCTGCACAGCCCGTCTCGCATGCCCTTCAGTGCGGCCTTCAGGAACTGGCCGTCTTCGTCGCGCGAGTTTTCGCAGCGTGCGAGCCAGTCATCGACCAGTCCCGGCAATGGGCAGGCCGGCCCGGGCTGCAGCAGATCAAGCAGCGCGCGCGGTGCCATGTAGCCGTCCATCACGTCTTCAGGGCCAAGGAAACTGATGCCTGAGGCATACATCGCGCAACGCGAAAACGGGCCCAGCAGGCTGTCGCGCAGCAGCAGTTGCCGCATCCCGGGGTAATCCAGCTCAAACGCCCACGCGCTGGCGAGGTAATTCTCGCGTCGGTCGGTCACCAGCGGCGCGAAGCGCTGCCACGCGGCCAGGACCGTGGTGTCCGGCGTGTGCTGCGCGTGCACCCGCAGCACTTCGTCAATGTAATCCACGAGTTCGCGGGGGTGCGCCGAAGGACCGGGCACGATCGGCAGCAGCGCACTGGCGTACACGCCGTGCTCACTGAACAGGTGTCGCCTGGCGCCCGGCGCTTTGGGCTCAGCACTCAGCCAGGCATCGATGGCCATGGCGGCTTCGTGGCTGTGCGCCAGCCGCAGGTCCTGCACGATGGCACGGGCGTCACGGGTTTCGAACTGCGGCTCGCGGATCGAGCGTTCAGCCAGCGCGATCATGCGCGCCGTGGCAATGGCGGTGGCTCGCCCGGCCTTCAGCTCTTCCAGCGTGATCGGCGTTCCGTCGAAGCGCTCAAGCGTCGAATCGCGCAGGGCCTCACGTTCCGGGTCCGCGGCGGGGCCCGTGGCGCAGCCGGCCAGCACCAGCAGCATCAGGATAGGCGCGCATCTTCCCATGGCAGGCATTAAAGATGCCCCGGCGGCAATTTCCCGCTATTTCTTTTCAGGCTGGATGTCCAGAACCTTCAACGCGGCCTCAGCCCGCGTCAGGTCAGCCTTGCTGCCGCGGAACACAATCTTGCGATCTCGCGGGAATGCGCCGACCTGCACCGCCCCGGCGCTGACCTGGGGCCCGAACATGTCGCGCAGCGTCGCGGCCACATCACCCGGTTCCGCGTACACCAGCTTGAGCGTCGTGGTGGTCTCAGCAAACGCGGGGTCCTGTGGCCGTGAATCCAGCTTGCGCAGGCGCGCCAGCACAGTGTCCACTTCATCGCGGCGGCCACTCAGCAGGATCGCGTTGGTGGTTTCATTCAGGCTGGCCTTCCAACTCTCGCCGGACTCGCGCAGGCGTTCAGCTGCTGCCAGGAAGCGGATTGCTTCTCCGTTGACGGCAACGAAGTCTTCAATCACCAGGTCATCATCGCGCAGGGCGGGCTGTTCGGCGGTCAGCACCACGGTCCAGGCGGCTTGCAGCCGGTCCGCGAAGTCGCTGATCAGCATGGCGTGGGTGGCTTCAAACACCTCAACCTTGCCGGCAGCAGAGAGTTGTTCGCGAACGCGCGGCGCCACGGACTGCACGTTGTTGCGGCTCAGGCGCACCGAAAGCGTCGCGTAGTAAAGCTCGGCCAGTTGGTCGGGGTGCTCAACGATGGGGGCATTGCGGGCGGCGTCGGCAGCCGTGTAAAGCTGGTAAGTGGGGCCGGGCAGCCCGCCGACTTCAAACGCCACCAGCCCCGCGCGGCGCAACAGTTCAAGCAGCAGCAGCTTGCGCTCGCTGTCGGTGGCGGGGTTCACGCTGGCGGCCGTCACAGTGCGAACCTTTCCCGTGGCCGGGTCATTCAGGTCCTTGCCCTCATAGATGAACCCGACGCCGGTGGTGTCCTGCGCCCAGCGCAGCACGTCCGTAACCGGCGCGTCCTTGAACTCCGGCTTGGCCTTGGCCGGCTGCGCGTGCGGTGTCGCCACGGCAAACCCGACCAGCAGCAGGGCGGCAATCAGTGAAGAATACTTCATACGGATTTCTCCAGGGGCGCGTTGGTCGCAGGCTTGCGGCCGGCCAGGATCCCGATTGCCACCCCGACCAGCAGCAGCGAGCCACCGGCCAGTTGCAGCGGCGTCAGGGTTGAATCGCGGAACACCGCGTACTCGTGGCGCAAGATGTACATGATCACCAGGGCCAGTATCGGTTCACCCAAAATAGTCAGGTTGACGTAAAAGACCGGCACGTACTTCACCACGTAATGAAACATGCTGTGGCCCACCAAAGTTGGGATCAGTATCGCCATTCCCAACCAGAACCACTGGTCGTCACGATAGCCCCAAAGCTGGTCGCCCATGGCCACGGTGATGCCAAGGCAGGTCACGCCGCCCAGAAAGTACAACGCAAACAGGTAACCCAGCAGGCTCATGCGCGGCCTCAAGCGCCGCCCGGCACTGTAGCTGAGCACAATGACCAGGCCGGATGCGAGCACCAGCGCGTCGCCGATCAGGTAACCTGCATCGAAGCTGTAGTCATGCCACACGAACACCAGCAACCCCGCCACCGCCAGCGCCGAGGCACCGAGCATGCGGCGGGTGATGGGCTCGGCCAGCCAAAGCGCGCCGATGGCGGCCGCCATCAGCGGTTGCGCGCCCAGCAGCACGACCACGCTTTCTTTAGTGGTGTGCGAAAAGGCCCAGTTGAACAGGCCAAAGTGCAGCCCGTACATCACTGCCGAAAACAGCAACCAGCCCAGGTCGCGCCGGGTAAGGCCGCGCCAGTCGCGCACCAGGCGTGGAATGGCAAAAGGCAGCATCACCAGCGCAACGGCCAGCAGCCGCCAGGCGGCCAGCGCAAAGGGTTCAATGCCCGCCAGCAGGATCAGCGGAGGCGCGGTCGAGACCGCCAACACACCGATCAGCAACGCAAGCATGGGAAGTCGCGCCATAGGGGCATAATCACAGGCAGCGGCCGCTCGGCAAGGGGAGCGCAATTCAGGCTTTGCCGGTGGCGCTGCGCCGACTAGACTGCTGTCCCCCGCACAAGGGAAACCATGCCACTTTTCAAAGTACTGGAAGAGTACGACGGCCAGTCGTTGACGTTTGTCAGCGACAAACCTTCCGGCCTGTCCGCACTCATCGCCATACACAGCACCAAGCGCGGCCCCGCGTTCGGCGGCATCCGCACCCTCAGCTACAGCAGCCAAAGTGCCGCCGTGACAGACGCTGTGCGTTTGGCCCAGGCCATGAGCTACAAGGCCGCGGTCGCCAGCCTGCCGGCCGGCGGAGGCAAATGCGTCGTCATCAAGTCGGAAGGCATGAAGCGCGACAAGGCCTTCCAGGCCTTGGGCCGCATGATCCAGCGCCTTGGCGGCAACTTCTACACTGGCCTCGACGTGGGTACGACGCGCGAAGACCTGCTTGAGATCGCCAAGGAAACGGGCTACGTCGCCAAAGACCTGGAGTTCGGCAAGGCCACCGCGCGCGGCGTGTTTGCCGCCATTCGCGCCGGCCTCAAATTCGCCACCAGTGAAGATGAACTGGACGGCCGCACCGTTGCCGTGCAGGGCTTGGGTGCCGTGGGCTCAGAGCTTGTGACCATGCTGCACGCCGCCGGCGCGCGCCTGCTGGTGGCTGACGCGGACCAGCGGTTGGCGGCCGAGATCGGCGAGAAAATGGGCTGCGAAGTGGTGAATGCGTCGCGGATCATCACCGCCGACTGCGATGTGCTGGCGCCATGCGCGCTGGGCAGCGTGTTCACGACGCAGAATGCCGAGAACATACAGGCCAAGGTCATCGCAGGCAGCGCCAACAACCAACTGGCCACACCGGCTGCGGGCGACGCGCTGCGCAAAGCGGGCGTGACCTTCGTGCCCGACTATGTGGCCAACGCGGGTGCCCTGATCAAGGGCGTCACGGAGCACACCGGGGGCAAGGAAGTCGGCTTTGGCGTGGTGGACCGCATCTTCGAAACCACGCTGGAACTGCTGGAACTGGCCAAGAAACGCCGCAAGACGCCGGTGCAGGTGGCGGAAGAGCTGGCCCTTGAGCGGCTTCACTAGGCTATGACCGTCGGGCGACTGGCACCAACGCCATCGGGCCTGCTGCACATCGGCAACGGCCGCAGTTTCCTGCTGGCGTGGCTGTGGGCCAGGTCGGCGGGCGGGCGCGTGCTGCTGCGGATCGAAGATATCGATCGCGCACGCTGCAAGCCCGAATACGTACAATCCGCGTGGGATGACCTGGCTTGGCTTGGACTTGACCACGATGGCGAGGTCGTGATCCAGTCGCCGCGCACAGAGCTGTATCGCGTCCATCTACAACGATTGATTCAGGCCGGGTTGGCATACCCGTGCACCTGTACCCGCCGCGACATTGAAGAGGCCGGCGGCGCGCCCCACGGCGACGACGGCCCTGTGTACCCCGGCACTTGCCGCGGCCGCTGGCAAGATGCGGCCCACGCGCGCGCTGAAACCGGGCGCGAACCCGCCATGCGCTTTCTGTGGAAGGGGGCCGAAGTGCGCTTTGATGACGCTTTGCATGGCGAAGTCAGTATTGACCCGTCAACGCACGGCGACTTTGTGCTGTGGCGGCGCGATGACCTGCCCAGCTACCAGCTGGCGGTCACGGTAGACGACGCGTTGCAGGGCGTAACGCAGGTGCTGCGAGGCCGCGACCTGCTCACGAGCACAGCGCGCCAACTGGCCCTGTACGCGGCACTGGGGCTGAAGGCGCCGGCCGAATGGGCGCATGTGCCGTTCGTGAACGACGCAGGCGGCCGCATGGCCAAGCGCGACGGCTCGCTCGCATTACGAACCCTGCGCGAGTCCGGGGTTGAGTCCGCAAAGCTGATTGGCCTGCTGGCATGGAGTGCAGGGCTGACTGAGCAGCCGACACCCGTAAGCGCCGGCGACCTGGTGGCAGATTTCGACGTCCGCAAAGTGTCGACGACTGACTTCGTGCTGACAGTGCAGCACCTGAGCAAACTGGGCGCGTGAGGCAATGCGGGGGCTAAAGTGAAAGCGGGCCCGGAGTACCGGGCCCGCTTCTGCCTACCGTGCAGCTCAGCGCACTACTTGATGAAGCGTGAGGTGCTGGTGGTGCCCTTGCTGCCCTTGCCGAGGTCGGCCAGGGACTTGGGCTTGCCAGTGGACTCACCCTCAGCCTGAACCTGCTTGGCGGTGAAGTCCTTCTTCTTCTTTTCGTACTGGGCAATCATGCCGCCCAGCTTGCTGTTGCTTTCCTTGCCCGCGATGGCCTTGTTGATCTCGGCAATGTCTTCCTTGACCTTGATCATCTTGAGTTCGGCCTCGATCTTCTTCACTTCCATCTTGAACTCTTTCAGGGCCTGTTCCTGGGCCGCAATCGTTTCGTCTACTTCGCTGATCGTTGCGGAGTATTCGGCAATCGCCTGTTCGACCAGCGGCAGTTCATACTCCAGCGTCGACAGGTCAGTCTCGATTTCGCCCAGCATGTTCAGCACGTCAGCGGCAGTCAGGACCTGGTTGTTGAGCTGACGGCCGTCTTTCGGGTTCACGAAGCTGACGGTCATCTCCGCCTTGCTGTCCAATTTGCCGGTGCCGGAGTCGATCACAGCGCCAGGAGCAGCTGCCGCGTCGGTGTAGGCCTTGCCCAGCGCGTTGCCGGCGTCGGTGTACCACTTGATCTTGGTTTCATAACCGTACTTGGTCATGAAGCCGGTGTCTGCGTCGCTGAAGTTGCTGTCCTTGAACTTCTCGCCGCCGGCCAGTTTGATGCGTTCAAGGTCAAGCTCCTTGCGCGTGTCCTTGAGCTTCGTGAGGCGGCTTTCCATTTCTTCGATTTCGCGGGCCGCGTGGGCCGGGAAGTTCTCTAGCTTCTTTTCGTCCCACCACTCTTCGCCGCGTTCAGTCCAGTCCGTGAGCTCATAGATCGCGTAGCCCACGCCACCAAGTACCACCAAGCCGATAAGTCCGATGATTGCCCATTTCATTCGTCTGCTCCTTCCCTCGTCGGGGGTTGAGGGTCCGTGTCTACCGTCATTGCCGAAATGTTCCGGGGCCTTTCACCCCACGGCAACAAGGGTAGCCCATGTCCAAAGGGCGGCCATTATAATCACGCCCCACTTTTTGAAGAGCCCTAATCTTGGGCTTCACATTTGCCGGTTTCACGAGGCCTCGCGCATCCACCCAATGCAGCGCTGCAACTGGCGCGCCATTTCGGCCGCTGGCGCACTCAAGGGCCGCCCGTGCCCCGGAAGCACGTGCTCAAACGTTAGCCCCGCCAGGCGTTCCATGGACTTGATCTGCTCGGCCCAGTCATACCAGCAGGCACTGCGGAAGGCGTACAGGTGCCCCCGCGTAGTCGAGTACGCCAGATGATCGCCCGTGAACAGGAACTTGTCGGCGTAATGCAACACCGTGTGGCCGCGCGTGTGCCCGGGCGTCGGAATCACAGTCAGGCCGGGTGCGAGTTCATACGCGTCGCCGCCCTTCAGCCGGATCTCAGCCTGCAAACCCCGGGCATCATCGGCATGGATGATGCGCTGCGCGCCGAACTCGGCGGCCCACTTGGCGTGGTCGGCCACGTCGTCGCGATGGGTCAGGTACAGCCAGCGTATGCCGCCAAGCTCATGGATGCGCTTGACCAGCGGCGCGGCAAAGCGGGGCGAATCGACCATCACGTTGCCCTCGGGGCGCGCGATGAAATAGCTGGCGGCACCAAAACTGTTTTCAGCGTGATAGCCGCAATGGAACACATTCTCGGCCACAGGGACCGGGAATGAGGCCGCGACCTCGCGCAGTCGCGCCGCGTGCTTGCCCGATGCCACGCCGATGCTGGCCGTGGGACAGGCCACCAGCGCGCGCAGGGCCAGCGTTACTTCGGCGTCTGTGACGGGCTGGGCCGCTACGGCGCTTTGGTCGCCGATGTCGGCAAACGTTGCCGGTGCCATCCAACGGCAGGTGTCGCAGTCGATGCAGGTGGCATCGACGAAGAAGTCGCCGGCCACATTTTCAGCCCGCCGTGCACGCGCATTGGCCATAGCTCACCGGGGCAATAACGATAGCAAACACTATACATAATCCCGGGGCAGGCAAGAACGGCAAAAGCTCCAGTTCTTGCGTGGCGTTACGTGGGACAGGCAGTTGCGGCGGGGCGTGCCGGCAAAGGCAGACAAAAGCTGGCGGAGGAGGAGGGATTCGAACCCCCGTTAGCCTTACGGCTAAAGCGGTTTTCAAAACCGCCGCGATCAACCACTCTGCCACTCCTCCGCTGGTGTAAGGATAACGGACGCCGGGTGCAGTGCAACTTGGCGGCTATTTGTTCCATTCTGCTTTCAGGGCGCGCGGGTGCGTTGCCTGCAAGCTCAGTTTCCCCGTGCTCTTCACGATCAGCTCTGCGTAAACCCGGCTCTGCTCGCGGATTCGCGGCACGCGCAGTGTGCTCACCCGGCCGGTTTGCAGTGTGGTGTTGATCCAGTTCTCGTCGCTGATGCCCGCGCTTACGATCGTGCCGCCGGTGACAGTTACCTGCACTGGCGTGTCTTCGCGCCGCTCAACGGCTTTCAGGCTGTCGGTTGGGAAGTCGCCCCGGTTCTTGAGCGTGATGCGAACGCGTTTGAGACCCTGGCCCAAGTCGGTGATGTTCACGTCCAAGAACTCGAGTTCGGCGAAACTCTCGGCGTGCTTGAGCGTGAAAAGCGCGTTGCGGAAACCTTCTTCGATGAACAATTCTGCCGGCGGCATGCGGGTTGCGAACTGGTCCCAGCCGCCGATTTCGATCTCGCCCAGTGTTGGGTGCGTGAACGGCTTCCATTCGATGTAGCTGCGCCCCAGCCCGAACTCGTCGTGCCAGTCGCGGGTGTCCAGCGCGCTGGTGCCGGGCAGCCCGTCCACCTCATGCCCCGTGGAACCCCACAACTCGTTCGTGAACACGAAGCGGCCCAGCCCCAGGTAGCCAAAGTCAATCTGCGTGCCGAAGGCCGCGTACAGGCCGTCGTGCGTCTGCAGGTAGCGATAGCCCGGGATGATGCGCTCGCCGCGCTGACCGATGCGGTCAAACACGCGCTTGTCTTCGGCGGGCACCACGCCTGCGTCAGGGCTGCTGCCCGGCGGCCTCAGGATCATGCGCGCGGCGTTGTGGTAAAACTGCATGCCCGCGATGTTGGGGTGCGCCAGGATGAAATCGACCACGCAGCGCACTTCAGGCTCGCTGCACGGGTAGTCGCCGGCGCCCCATTGCTGATAGCGTGGCTTCCATGCCGACGGGAAATTGCGGTTCAGGTCCACGCCGCCGAGGTCATCTTCGTTGATCTCGCCGTCGCCGTCATCGTCGATGCCTTCCGTGCGCCAAAGCCGGTACTCGCCAGGCTGGCCCGGTTTGCGCCGCACCAGGATGCGCTTGTCGGCATCGAGCACCCAGTCGCCCTCCGGATCGCGCTGGCGCATCTGGGTAATACGGCCGTCGCCATCAAGGTCATTGGGTGGGTCTTCGTCGAAGCGGCCGTCACGGTCATCGTCGAAGGGCCGGTGATTGCCGCGCAGGCTGTGCGGGTTGTTCGCGCGCTCAAACCACCAGTGGCGCGAATCCGGGTTCACCACCGGCACAAAGTAGAACGTCCGGCCGTCCACCAGTTTCGTCACCCAGGGCTCGTGGCCGTAGTTGCGCAGCAGATACCAGATCGTGACCAGGATGATCTCAGTGCCCTGGATCTCGTTGCCGTGGATGTTGCTGTCGATGTACATCGCCGGCTTGGTGTCGTGCGCCCCGGTCTTGCGCGCGCACACTGTAACCGCGTGAATCGGGCGGCCTTGCAGGCTGCGGCCGATCTCGCGCATGGTCACGAGTTCGGGGAAGCGCTTGGCGAGCAACTCGCAGGTGTCGATTACTTCCTGCAGCGGATAGTAATGGCGGAAGTCAAGGTTGGTTTCGGCCACACGGGCGTTCCAGCCCGGGAACGGGTCGGTCTTCTTTTCGGGGGCGTTTTGCGTGTGCCGCGCGCTGCCGGCCGCCAGGGCCACCAGCAGCAGCGCCAACAAAGTTCGTACAGTGCGGGCCATGGTGGTTCCTTACTCGGCGCTCTTGAGTGCGGGGCAATCCTTCACGGCAACCTTGTGTCCGAGACCGCCCGTGCGCTCGGCCTCAAGCTTGAATGACAGTTCGGTGTTGGTGTCCGTTACCTTCACGAACCATTCGAAGGTGGCCGTTCCGTGGCCCGCGATGTTTTCGTGGCGCTGTCGGCGCGTGCCGCTGAGCAGCGTGACGCCCTTGGTGTCTTCGAGTTGCACGAACATGGGCAATCCGATGGTGTTGGCCTCGGCGAACGTGCTGCGGTAATCAAACAGGCCGGCGTTGTTCAGCGTCAGCCGCACGCGGTAGAGCCCGTCGCCCTTGTTCTCGACTTCGACCTTGTCGATCTTCGGATGCGGCAACGCGCGCAGGACCTCACCGGCAAGTTTTACCAGTCGCGTGGTGCCCGCTGCCGTTGCGTCGGCCTGCGCATCGCGGCGTGCGGTGATTTCCCAGCCGCCGATTTCGACTTCGCCAAGCTGTGGGTGATTGAACTTCTTCCACTCGTGCAGCCGATCGGGCGTGTGCGCAGCCCAGGCTGCGTCGGTGTCGGCAGGCTTGCTGCGCCCGCTGCCTGCAGACTTGGCACCACGGGGCGCGTCCGGCTTGTCCGGCGCGCCTTCGCCGGCGTCGTCCTCACCGTCTTCGTCCTTGTCGTCGGCGTCGGGTGCTTTGGGCGGCTTTGGGATCGCGGCCAGGCCCAATTCGAATGCTCTGCTGCCGGCGCATTCGTACAGCCAGTCCAGCAGCGCGCCCGGCCCGCTTGGTGGCAGCGGCACCGCCGACTCGGCTTCGCCCAGCGATTCAGCCAGGTGCGCCGCGAGTTCCTTGTCGCGCGCGAGTGGGTCTTTCTCGCCGCGTGCCGCAGGACCGCGCGCGAAGCGCACTTCGCCCCCGACGCTGCGCACGATGATGCTGCACACGATCTGCGGCCGCGCCAAAACGTACTCGGCCAATGCGCGGGTCTCCGCAAGCTGCATCATGAAACGGTTGGCACCGGGGTTGTCGCCGTCCCAGCGGATCGACCAGTCGTTGCCCAGCAGTACTGTTCCGCGGGCGTCTTCATTGATGCGGCCGTCGCCGTCGTCGTCTTTGCCTTCCCAGTGCAGGTCAAATTCGCCGGGCTTGCCGGCGGGTGCCTCGATCATGAGTTTGGGATTGTCCGGGTGGACGATGTAGCGACCGCCCGCGCGGCGCACGCGCATCTGGGTGATCTTGCCATCGCCGTTGAGGTCAGTGGGTCCGTCTTCGTCCACACTGCCATCGCGGTCGTCATCCAGAGAGGCAAGCGTGCCTGGCAGCCCGGCCGCGCGTCCCTGCGGGTTCGGGATCGGTATCAGCAGTAGCTCAGCACTGTCGAACATGGGCCGGGTTGCGGCATCGGCCAGCAGTGACCGGGCCAACTCCAGGCAAGCAAGGGCGGGCGCTTGCTCGTCGCCAAAGGGGCTGCCGATGACCAGCACGGCCGGAACACGCTTGTCAGCGGGGCCGATGCGAACCTGGAACATGCCTTCGACCGGCAAGTTGGATACGGTCACGAGCTTCGGGTTGTCGCGCGCCAGCAAATCAAACCCGCGCCGAATGTCGGCGTTGGATTGCGCGGCAAGTGAAAGGGGCAATGCCGCCAGCAGCAGGATCAGGCCGCGAAGCATGGAGATCTCCGGTTGGGGGTGGTTAGGGTTTAGCCGGGGGCCGGGGTAAGGGCAATGTTTGGCGGCGATTTCCCGGGTTGTACAGGCGTGCAAGTAGGCTGTGGTCGGCGCTTTCAGGCGATCCTAGACTGGAATCACACTTCAGGGGATTCACATGGATGATCCGTACCGCTCATCGGGGTCTGGTCGCAATGCGTCCGCCCGAAAGCCGGCAAAGGCTGCGCATGCGGGTCAGTCCCGCGCTGCCGACGTACCCAAAGGCTGGGACCCCGCACCGGAGTACCGCAGTTATGACGAAGTACCGTGGTACCGGAGGCGCCTCTACTTCATGCTGTTCTGGCTGTTCTTCCTACCCGCACTCATCATCATTGGGTTCTCCGGCGACGTGTATGCCAACGTGCAGGGTCAGGTGGTCAAATTCCCACCAGGCAGGCGACTGTTGCTGGTGATAGTGGCAACCGTGACCGTGACGTTAGGACTCGTGCGCCTGGTTGTGCTGCCCAATCGCTAACCCGGTATCCCTGAACCGGTTACAGGGCTCGCGGCATTCCTATGCTTGATGCTCGTGGCTACTGAGGACCGCAGGCAGACCTTTGAACGCATTATCCACGCCCACCAGCGTGGTGTTTGGCGTTATCTGCGCTACATCGGGGCCAGCCGCGCTGAGGCCGACGACCTGACCCAGGAGGCCTTCCTGGCTGCCTGGAAAAGTGACTTTGAAGAAATCAACGACGCGGCCACGGCGGGCTACCTGCGAACTGTGGCGCGTTCTCGCTTCCTTATGATGTTGCGCACCAAGGGTCGTCGCATCAGCGAAACCGATCTGGTTGAGGTCGATGCCGACTGGGTGCAGCTCGCGGGGCCCGACGAAGAGGTCTACGACAGCCGCGTCGAAGTTCTTGAGCGTTGCCTGCAGCCACTGCAGGGCAAGGCCAGAGAGGCCATTGACCTGACATACAAGACCGGTCTGAGTTACGCGGAAGTGGCGGATCGGCTGGGCATGAAGCCCGAAGGCGTACGCACAATGCTGAAACGGGCCCTGGCCAAGCTGCGCGAGTGCATGGAGTCGAAGCTGGAACGGCAGGAGTAACCAAGATTTTGAACCGGGCGGTTGGGAACAGGCATTTCTGGGTCAGCGGGCAAGTGTTTGCCCCGGCCTGCAGGCAAACCGACAGGCCATGCAAGAACAGGACAAACCCGTGAATCAGCACCCCCGAAACCACGACAGCGGCCCCGAAGGCCTGAACGGCATGGATTCAGCCGGCAGGCGTGAGCGCGTCGTGGAACGCATGTTGCATGAGCGTTTGGGCGGCGACACCCCGCCTGACCTTTCGCGTCGCATCCTGGCCAATCTGGGTCGCCCAGTTTCTCAGGCGCAGGCACAGGGCGCGGTGCATGTTTTGCCAAAGGCACATCCTGCGCAGCGGCTTTACTGGGCAGCCGCTGCGGCTATTGCCGTGCTGTCGCTGGTTGGGTTCGCGGTCGCCACGATTTACCTGGGCAGCGACCTCGCCAACCGCGGCAGCACCGGCATTGCCGAGGGCAACCAGCGCCAGTCGCCGCAGCCGGCACCGAAGTTGCAGCCGCAGACGCCGGGCCCGATCGCCCCGCAGCCCGCACCCGCACCAACACCCAAGCCGACACCGGCCCCGGACGTAACGCCTGACGTAGCCCCCGAGATAACACCCGAGAAGCTGCCGGATCATGTGGACCGTCCAGGCCCCGAGCCTGAATTGCCGCCGCTGCCTCCGGCCCCGAACGAAAATCCGCAGCCCACGCCGGGCCCGACCGTTGACAAGCCTGCACCGGAACCTGAGGCCCCGGCACCGATGCCGCCTGAGCCCGAGAATCCGGGCAGCGGCCCCGCGAATGGTCCCACGGTAGAAGTGCCGCCCAGCGAGACACCGGGCGAAAACCCGACCAAGCCGGATCACGCACCCACAGAAGTTCCCAAGGCGGCCGTGGTCAGTGTCGGCAAGGTCGTGCACATGTCTGACCGCGCGCAGTTGACCTTCCGCCGCGCGGCCGCTGACAGGTGGCAGGACTTTGCGGCCGAGACGTCGGTCGATACCGGCATGATGCTGAAGGCCCGCAAGCCCGTAACGATCCAGCTTGCCGACGGCTCGCGCATGCACTTTGACGGCGAGATCGCGCTGGCCGGCACCGGCGACACGCTCGAGATCACGATCGAGACTGAATCCGTGTACTTCGAAGGCTACGGCAGCAAGTCCGAGATCACCCTGCGCCGCAACGATGCGGCCGTGACCTTCCGTGACGCCGAAGTCCTGGCTGAGCGATCCGGTGCGCGACTGGTTGTCACCTGCCTGGGCGGCGAAATTGCCAGTGGCGAGGCCACGCTGCAGGGCGGCTATCAGGCTTCGCTGACGGGCAAGGGTTTCAGCCGCGAGAAGCGCGTCGGCAGCAAGCTGCGCTCGCACAACCTGGTGTCGAGTGTGGACACCCAATTCAGTCTGACCCGCGAAGAGATGGATGGTGACTCGGCCTCAAGGTTCGAGCGCGCGCAGCTTGAGAACGGCGTCGCGGTAGGCAAAGGCAAAGAGGCCTTCTGCATCGTGCCGCCGCGTGAGCTGCAATTCGCGGAAGGTGCGTACGTGCGGATGCGCATCCGGCTGCAGAATTCGCAGGGTTTCAGCATCGGGGCCGGCACGGGCGAAGAGGCCGGTAACCGCTACTTCCAGCACCACATGAACTTCATCCCGAACGGGAAGTGGATCATCGTGAAAGTCCCGCTGTCGGAGCTGATGGACGAGGCCAAGGACCAGCCCGAGCCGCCGAAAGACAAGCCGGCTGCACCCAAGGAAGGCCAGAAGCAGGGTCAGCGCGATCCGCGCAATGACGGCAAGCCTGAGAACAAGCCCGAAGGCAAGGACCCGCGCAAGCTGGCCAAGGGCAAGCACCTGTGGCCGGGCGCCAAGGTCATGTTCATGAAGATCGTAACCTGGAGCGAAGACGCCCAGCTTGAAGTGGATTGGATGGAGTGGGGTATCGAGCCCGAATGGGCTCGCAAGTGAAGGCCCGAATGGGCTCGCAAGTGAAGGCCCGAAACGCCAGCCAAACTCGGAACACGGGAAGACCCATGACCACAAGACTGATGATCGCCCTGCTTCTGCTGCTGCCTCTGAGCGTCAGCTTTGACGCGCAGTCACGCAGCCGCAAAAGCGCCGACAAGAACGCGGAAAAAGAAGCCGAGAAAGAACCGCTGGTCACCGCCAAGAATTACGACACGGTGCGTGAACACGTGCTGCCCAGCGACGAAGAAGAGAAGTGGCGCAAGATGGAGTGGCGCACGACCTTCTGGCAGGGCGTCATGGACGCGCAGAAGGCCGACAAGCCTGTGCTTCTGTTTGCCATGAACGGCCACCCGTTTGGATGTACGTGAAACAACGGCGTGATTGCCAGACAGTCTGTCTGGTCCAACGATGATGTCGCAAAGCTGGCCAAAGAGTTCATCCCCTGCGCCGATGAAGTGTGGCGCTTGCAGAATTCAGACGACGCCGACTGCGTGCACTTCCGCAAATGGTGCGATGAAGGCGGCACGCTCAATGGCGACGGCCCGCAAACCACGCGCCAGGGCACCTTCTGCTGCACGCCCAGCGGCATTTTCCTGGGCAGCTTGAATCACCGCCAGCCGGCCCGCGTGGCGCAGATGCTGCGCGATGCGCTGAAGAAGTACAACGAGATCAAGAAGGAAGACCGCCTGCTGAAGGAAGACCCGGCCAAAACCTGGGAAACCATCAACCGCGCTGAAAAGCAGTACCCGACCGACGGCCTGGTGCTGCGCGTAAACAGCCGCGACATGCCTCGCGAAGGACTGCGTCAGGACGACTGGCGCACCCACGCCTGGAACTTCGAGTACGTCTGGTTCCGCAAGCCTGAGCTGGAGGGTCTGGTCCCCAACAGCTTCGACAAGAACACCAAGTGGGACATTCCCGACACGGTGGTGCGTCGCATTGCCCGCTACGCGCTGATCGACAACGTGCGCGGCCAGACTCCGTCCTGGTCCAACGAGCAGGTGAAGGAAGACGAAATCGAGTGCAGTGTCAGCAACATCAAGCGCGGCACGGTTTACTTCGACATGACCGGCAAGTTCCTGATGGAGGCCGAAGGCCGCAAGATCGAACTGACGCTCGTGGGCAAGGGCGAGTACAACACGCGCAAACAGAAGCTTGAGAAGTTTGAGCTTGTGCTGGCGGGCGAACGTACCGGCCGCACGCAATACAACGCTCGCGAAGATGACACCGCGACAGCACCGATAGCGTACGTGCTGCACATCGCGCCGGACCACCCGACCGAAAAGATTGCGCCGGCCGAATTCTGGAGCTACGGCTGGCGCTAACGCCGGCTCACAAAGACAGGCGATAACCGTGGGGTATCGCCAGAACGGGCGCACCGGTGCGGGCGCCCGTTGTCTTTGGGTGTGCGATCAACGGCCCGTGTGCTCTTCGATCAGCGCGTCCATGTCAACTTTGCGGTAATTGAACCCGAGCTCGGCGTTCACGGCCATCGTGGCTTCGGCGCGCACCACGAAGCCCAGAACTTCGCGCGGACCCATGCCGCGGACCCACAGGATGCGCAGGATTTCGCTGATGTCTGTGGTGTCGAACTCTTCTTCCTTATCTTCCACCACTTTGCCGTTCTTCCAGCGGCTCCAGGTCAGGCGCACGCGGCCCTTGTTTCCATCGGGCTTGCGACCAAGGCGTTCGTCTTCAGCGTTGGGAACCCCGAACTGCTTGGAT
Organism: uncultured bacterium; assembly: GCA_938014885.1. Taxonomy (GTDB): domain Bacteria; phylum Planctomycetota; class UBA8742; order UBA2392; family UBA2392; genus CALLQI01. The sequence continues at coordinate 15,971 of CALLQI010000023.1, read as the reverse complement.
CGCCCGGGTTCAGCCCGCTGCAGCACGCGACAACTCACGCGGAATGGAAGCTGGTAGGGGACAGGCTTGTTCTCTGTGAACGGGTCTACGGTCATGGACACCGAGTCCAGCAGCATGCGGTGCTGTACCGGCCCGTACATCGCGACGCGAAAAAGATTCTCGTCGAAAACGATGATGATGCGGTTGCGCGGCCTCACGACAACGCGAATGCCCTCCAGCACCTGATACACTTCGCGCAGTGAGGCCTCGCGGACGCCGACAGGCTTGATCACAAGTTTGTCCAAGCGTTCTTCGGCTTCGACCGTGAAGCCGAGCAGGCTCATTTCGCGCTGGATGCTCTCCAGCACGTCGGGCACCAGCTCGCTGGACAGTGTACGGACGCGTTCCGGCTCTTTCTTGCCTTCGACGGGGACTTCGCGAATCAGGTCCAGGATGATCTGGTCCGACGAAAGGTCATCGGTGCTGATGTTCGACGAAAGTTTTGCGGCCGCGCGCAGGATGAAAACCGCGCCTGTGCCTGTGCCGAGGTCGCGGCGTTCGATCAGCTTGGCTTCTTCGAGTTGCTCAGGCGTCAGTTCGCCTGCATTGAACTTTGCGGGGTTGAGCGGCAGGGTTGTCCCGGGCATGACCGCGATGGTCTTGCCCAGTTTGTTTCGCAACGGCGTGGGATAGATGTAGCCGCCGCGGATATCGGTGGCGTCGCCCAGGCACACAATGCGCACGGGAATGGTGTCGCCCGCGCGCGCGCCCGCCGGGATGCCGATGCTTTCGATGCGCACGAGCGCCATGTGCTGCTCGCGCGAGTTTTCGTGTTTCAGGTGTGCTTCGGGCCAACCGTTTTCGTCCATCAACTCCACGGCGCGCTCGACGGCGGCACTGTGAAACATGCCGTTGTCGCCGGTGTTATCTAGGCGAAACACGACGCTTTCGCCGGTGAATTCGCGGCTGATCAGCTCGGTCTTGCCCGGGTCGTAGTAGTTGATCAGGCCTACGGACAAATACTCATAGCGACGGATGAACTGGACGGCCTCTTCGGGTGAATGCGTGAGTTCTTTGATGCTGGTGGGGCCGGTTGTCGCGTCAGGAACGTCAACGTCAGTTGTGCCGCCAGTGTTGTCAGGACGATTGTTGCCGGCCGGCGCAGTTGTCGTGCACGCGGCCACAAGAAGAGAAAGCAGCAATACGGGAAGGATGCAGGCGCGGATCATCGGTCAGCCAAAGACGGGGTCAAACAGGGATGACGAGTATACCGCACCGCTAGCCGCCGAACAGGCTTCGCTGGCCGGGTGGCACCGCCCAGCTTGTGCTGCCGCAGACCGGGCACGAATCGCGATGGGCGGGAAAGCGCGTGCCGCAGTCACGGCAGGTGCGCGCGCGCACTGTGACCGCGACCTTCACAGGCTGCGGGCCGCCTTCGGACAGGCAGTCGCGCAGCTGCTGCATTACCGCGGCCGCTGTGGGGGACTCGTCATTGCCCGTGCCGCACTCCGCGTCGCGCCCGAGCAGCCCGTGCAACGCGGATTCGGGCTCAAGCCTGGCGGATATCGGCGTGGACGCATCCAGTGCCGCCCCGGGGCGGTATGCCTCGGCTGCTGCCAGTCGAAGCCGAAGCGGCGCATCGGGCTGGATGCGGGCCAGGCGCGCGGCGTCTTCACGCGCCAGCCGGGCGCAGACGCCATCGTCGATCGTGGCGCCCAGACTGCCCGCAAGCCCGCGCCGCGCCGAGCGTTCGCCGAACTTGAAGCCAAGATAGCTCAACACCTGCTGCGCCGTCCGTTGCCAGGCCGCTGAGGCCGGGTCGTGGTCCCCGCCCAGTATGCCCGCCGCGATACCAAGCCCGATCGGCACCAGTTGCACCTCGCGCGTTGAGCCCACGAGTGCCCGCAGCATGCGCGCTGCCGAAGGTGCCGGGTCAGGCAGGTCGCGCATCGCGGCGCGTTCAAGCCATGTCACCATCGCCGCAAGACCGTCGGCGGCGGCACTTAGCTGTTCGTCAAGGCGCGCCAGGTATTCGGGCAATGCCCCGGCCGCGAGGTCCAGCGCGCTGCGCACCAGGTTCAGCCCTGCGCGCGCCAGCACCGCACTGTGCGGAATGGCCCCCGCGGATTCACCGAACAGGCCCTGGCCCGTTTGCGCCACGCTGTCGCGCAGCCGAAAGGCCGGAACGCCGCAGAAGCTGGCAGCGGCGCAGGCGCGCTCAATCAGTGAGCGCCGGGCGGGGTCGGCAAACGCGCCGGCGTTCACCCAAAGGTCCATGCCCGCCTGCTGCCGCAGCGAACCTTCTTCCGATGCCAGCGCGTCAATCAGGATGCGCGTGGCCAAGTCGCGCGATGCGCTGCCCGGGGGGCCGCACTCAAGAATCAGCCCGCTGCCCGCATGCGCGGCCAGCAGTCGCAACCCGTTCTGGATCGCGGCGCGGTCAAGTTCCGCGTCTTCACTGGCGCTGAGCGCGCGGTCAAGGCCGCGCAACACGATGCTTCCCGACGTGACTTGTCGCAGCGCGGATACCACACCCGACAGCCGCGCGAACACCGCGCCGGTACCCGCCGCAGCCTCCGCAAACAGTCGTTGCAAGCCAAAGCCAGCGCCCGCGCGCAGCAGCGCCGGCGCATCCAGCCGCACCGCGCGCAATGAGGCCGGGGCGTGCAACGCCTCAAAGTGCAGGCTGCCGACCATGTGCGCGTCCCGGGAACTGGCGGGCAGCACGTTGTGCAGCGTGTATTCGCCCAAGACGCGCCGGGCCGCGCGGTCCGACAGCGCGGCCTGATGCGGCACCGGCGGCGCATCGGTCTCGTCGCCCGGGAACACCCACTGTTCAAGGTCATAGCGCGGCACCGTGATGCCGCCGGGCTCACGACTCAGGCCGCGCGACAGCAACTCCACGTCCGCAAGCTCGCGAACCAGCCCCGTGGTAATCCGCGGCAGTTGCAGCGCGTTCACTTTCTGTTCGACGGCTTCGGCGACTTCCATGGCGCGCGTGGCGTCCAGGCCATTTTCGCGCATCAGTGCGGCCGCGATTCGCGCGCGATCCCAGCTTCCCACCCCGCGCTCGTGTTGTGTGACTTGCGGGCCTTCGCCGTCGGGTGCTGCGTCTTGCAACTCGCGGATTTCACGGCGCTGGCGACGCCCGGCGATGAAGGACTGCGCGATCACCGTGAGTTCAGGCGACGAAAGCAGCGCGCGTTCGATGGTGTCATCCACGTCATCGGCGCTGGGCGCAGGGCCGTCGCCGTGCTGCGCGTCAAGGAAGTAGACGACCATGTCCGCCAGCTTGTCGGCCACCCATTCGTCTTTGCTGCCCGCGGCGCGTACCGCGGCCAGTATCGCGCGCACCACGCGATTGCGGCGGAACGGCACGACTTCGCCGTTGCGGTTGACGACCTGGCTGACTTTTCCCACGGCGATCTCCGGGCGCGCGAAGAATAGCAACGGGCGCGACATTGCAAGCTTGAAGGCATCAACAAACGGCTGACAGGCGCGCATTCCAAGGGGCAGTCCCGCGTGCTAACCTTGCGGCATGTTCCCGCTGAAGACAACCGAGCGCGTGCAGACCTGGCCGGTGATCACCTGGTTCCTGATCGCGCTGAACATCTTCGTCTTCACCCAGCAACTGCTGGTCACGGACCCCAGCGCCTTCTTCATGCAATGGGGCCTCGTGCCCGATCGCTACGAAGGACTGTTCCGCGGTCAGGCCAAGGGTGCGGCCATCAGCGTGGACTATATCGCGCCCTTCGTCACCTGCATGTTCCTGCACGGCGGGTTGTGGCACCTGCTGGGAAACATGCTTTCGCTGTTCGTGTTCGGCCCCAACGTCGAAGACCGTTTCGGCCACGCGGGCTTCTTCATCGTGTACATGGCCTGCGGGCTGGCTGCCGGCATCACGCAGATTGCGTTTGCGGGCGACCACGGGCACATCCCTGTGGTGGGGGCGTCTGGCGCGATTGCCGGTGTGATGGGTGGCTTCTTTCTGTTGTTCCCGCGCGCGCGGGTGATCAGCGTGGTGCCGATTATCGTGATTCCGCTGATTGTGCGGGTGCCCGCGTTCTTTTACTTCGTGTTCTGGATCGGCATGAACATCATCAACGCGATCACCGAACTGAAGCTCAGCTTCACCGGCAGCAATGAGGCCAGCGCGGGCGTCGCCTGGTGGGCGCACATCGGCGGCTTCGTAATCGGGGTCGTGTATGCGCTGGCGCTGGCAAAGAAGGCCCCACCCGAGAAAGAGCAATAGGCACCGTGAACCAGCACAATCTGCCCTGGCGCGACGCGCCGCTGCACGCCGTGACCTTCGACATGGATGGAACGCTGCTCAATAGCGGCGACTTCGGCGTAGTTGCAATTACCCGTGCCTTTGAATCGCTGATTGCCGCCGGCCGCCTTCCGGGCATGAAGGCTGCCCCGGAAGCTGCGCTGATTCGCGCGCAGATCGGCAAACCCCCAAGCGACTTCTATCGCCAGCTGCTGCCGCCAGCACTGATCGAACGCGCGCCGGAACTGCATCATCAGACCACGCTGCATGAGCGCGAGTTCCTGACCACCGGCGTCGGCCGCCTGTTTGAGGGCGCGCTGGACGTACTGGACACGCTGAAACAGGCGGGCCTGAAGCTTGCGCTGGTCAGCAACTGCAGCCAGCCCTACATGGATTGCGTGGTTGAGCAGTTCGGGTTGGATCGCTGGTTCAGCCATCGCGCCTGCGTCGGCGACAAGTCCGTCCCCGGCCGCAACAAGGCAAACCTGGTAGGCCAGGCGCAACGCGAACTCGGCAGCAGCCGCGGCGTCATGGTCGGCGACCGTGTACACGATGCCGAAGCCGCGGCCGCCAACGGCATGTGGTTCATCGGTTGCAGCTATGGCTACGGTGAGGCCCACGAGTTCAGAACCGCGCACGCGATGATTCACGACATCCGCGAATTGCCCGGCCTGCTGCTGGCCCCGTGAACGCATCACCCCGGAGACCGCTCGGCCCCCGGGGTTTGCGGCCCAGTACTTACTTGTCGCCAAACAACTTCTGGTAGCGCGTCCAGGTCTGCAACGTCAGGGTGTTGATCGCGGTCGCGTATACCCTGCCGCCCACGCTGCCCCAGGCGTCCACGGGGTCCCAGCTTCCGTGCTCGTCCAGGGTCTGCGCGGTGATCAGGTTGGCCGCGCGGTCCTTGTCGTGCCAGCCGCGCTGGTGTTTCAGCACGGTGGCGCTGACACCCTGTTCCCAGCGCTGCCAGTTGGCGCCGCCGACCTGGAACAACGCATTGCTGGCGTAGTACCAGTAGTAGTAGTCCAGCTTGTTCAGCTCCCATTTCGGAAGGTTCTCGGGCTGCGTGCAGACCTTGGCCAACGACTGCACCGTCGGGTCACGCAGATCGGAAGTGCCCATGAAAAGTGAGCTCATGACGTAGACAGCGTCCATGCTGGGCACCGAGTCATAGGTGTCGATGGCGGTGCGCAGTCGCGAACATCCGTTGCCCGGCGCGTCGTAGCCGACCTGCGGGTAACCCTTGACGTCTACAGTCACCAGCTTGAACCAGGCGTCCGCATCGGCATAGACCTTCGCCTTGTCGAACTTGAAGCCAGCCATTTCGCAGGTGTGCAGCGTCAGCACCATCCAGCCCGTGACGCTGGTGTCGTTTTCCTGACGGCGGGCGTCGTAGCGCCAGCCCAGGCCCGGGTTCTGCTGCGCCAGCAGGAACTGGATCGCGCGGTCGCAGTACGAATACAGCTTCTGGTCACTCGACAGCAGGTACAACTCAACCATCGCCATCGTGCAGATCGCGTGGTTGTAGATGCTGGCGTCGTCGTCCATGGCACCGAAAGCACCGTCGTTTCGCTGTACGCGCATCAGGTATATGGCCGCACGCCGCAGCGTGTCTTTGTAAGGGTTGCGGTACTCTTTGCTTTCCTTGTGGTCGTACCCCGCGCCGGTAAAGGCCAGCACTGACAGGCCTGTCAGGCCCACATCGACCACGCCTTCCCAACCCGTGTCGCCGGTGCGATAGCCGGGCTGCACGAACTCAATGTTGTGGGTCTTGCGCGCCCCCTTGCGGCTGGTGTCGTCGCTGAAGGTGGTGGCGCTCCAGTGTCCTTCCTTGTTCTGGTGGTCTTTCAACCAGTCAAGGGCGGCCTTCGTCTGTTCAGGAAACTTGGTCCCTGGCCCGCCGTGCCCGGGAGGGCGACGGAAATCCAGCCCGCCGTTGCCGCCGCGTCCGCCGCCACCGCCCGCCCCGCCACCCAGGCCGGTTGCGCTGGTGCTGGAGTCCCGGTTCGGGTGCGGCGATTCATGCTTGCTGGGGTCGTCGTTGGGGTTGTCGGCCAGGTCGCGGTTGGGTTTGTCGTTGGGGTCTTCGGCGTGGTCATCCTTGGCATCAGGAACGATCATTTCGTCCTGCGTCGGGTCCTTGGTTTCGACCTTTTCCTGGTCGAACTTCAGGTTCTCTTCCGGCGGCTGCTGGGGTGGCGGCGGCAGCGGGATCTGTTCGCGTGATGCGTGAATCACGTGGTTCTCGGCCCGCGCGGGGGCCTGCGGCAGCACGAACCATGCGATGATCAGCAGCACCATGTGCGCGGCAAGCGCGATCGCCACCCACGGCACACTCTTGAGCGGGGCTTCTACAACCTGCGTGTCATCAGGCGTCGAAGCGGAGACGGGCTGTGCAACGAACGAAGTAGCGGGTGCATCAGACTGGAATGCCATGGCAAGTTCCTTGAAGCCTCAGAACTCGCCCCGGGATGGCACCCCTGCTAACGAGCCACCGGCCACAAGGTTCAGCGCTGACATGAAATCGTGACCAACGGTTTACAATTCGAAGATTGACGGGGGCTCCGCGCGCGCCAAACTGTCAGCATGCCGGCCACATCTCCATTCCGCTGACTGCCGTTTCGCTGAGGGGCGTTTGCCTTCTCGTGCAGTCAAAGGCTGAAACTCTCTTTCAACTATCACTAAGCCGCGCGGGCACGTTCCGCGTCGGCGCGGAACAGGAGCCCATCATGGCGCATTTGTATGGCTTGAATGCCGATCAGCAGAAACTCGCAGACACCGCGGCAGGCATCGCCCGCGAAGTACTTGCAAAGCACGCGGCCGACGTTGACTCCAAAGGCCGCTACCCAAAAGAAAGCATCGATGCCCTCGCGCAGGCCGGCCTGCTTGGCCTGTGCATCAGCCCTGAGTTCGGGGGCAAGGGACAGCCGCCCCGCACGTTTGCGGCCGTGACCGAAGAGCTCGCCAAAGAATGCGCCAGCACCGCCATGATCTACGTGATGCACGTGACGGCCGCACAGCAGATTGGTGCCAGCGCAACGTTGAAGGACAAGGCTGCCGTGTTGAAGGAAGCCGCCACGGGCAAACACCTGACGACGCTGGCCTTCAGCGAAAAGGGATCACGCAGCCAGTTCTGGGCGCCCAGCAGCGGCCTCACCGCCGACGGCGCGAACTTCAAGACCGACGCCAGCAAAAGCTGGGTGACCACCGCCCGCGCGGCCAGCAGCTACGTCAGCAGCGCGCGGATGCCCGGCGCAACGACACCGCTGGCCAGCACCTTGTATCTGGTGCGCAACGGCAAGCCCGGCATTGAAATCCAGGGCGAGTTCAAGGGCGTGGGCCTGCGCGGCAACGACAGCGCGCCCGTGAACCTGAAGGGCTACAGCGTGCCCGCCGGCGACCTGATCACCGAGAACGGCAAAGGCGCTGACGGCATGCTGCAGGTGGTGCTGCCCTGGTTCGTGGTGGGCACCAGCGCCATGAGCCACGGCCTGTGCCTGAAATCGATTGAGCTGACCAGCGGCCACATGCAGGCCGCCGGGTTTGATTTCACGGGCCAGAAGTTGCGCGACCTGCCCAACCTGCGCGCGCGCTTGACTGAGATGTCGGTAGCAACGGACCGCAGCCGAGCATTGCTGGGCTACGCGGTGGGCGAGATGGAATCACCGGACGCCATGACGCCGCTGCGCGTGCTGCAAAGCCGTCACACCGCCATCGACACCGCCGTGAACGTGACAGACCTGGCCATGAAGGCCTGCGGCGGCGCGGCGTTCAGCCACCATCTGCCCGTTGAGCGGCTGTTCCGCGATGCCCGCGCGGGCTGGGTGATGGCGCCGACGGTCGATCACCTGAATGACTTCATCGGCAAGGCGCTTACCGGCCTGCCGTTGTTCTAGGACTGTGCTGTACGCAACCGCACACGAAAGGCCAAGCATGCCGGACAACACAATTCTGCTGGGTGCCGTCGCCTACGACGCCAAGGTCGTCCCGATCTGGGAGGGCATCCGTACGCACTTCCAGAAGCAGGGCGTGCCGATGGACTTCTGCCTGTTCAGCAATTACGAGCGGCAGGTCGAGTCGCTGCTGGCCGGCCACATCGACATTGCCTGGAACACGCCGCTGGCGCACGTGCGGGTGCGCAAGCGGACGGGCGGCAAGTCGATCAGCCTGGGCATGCGCGACAGTGACCGCGACTTCAAGTCACGCGTCATCGTGCGCAAGGATGCTGGCATCCGCACACTGGCTGACCTCAAGGGCAAAACGCTGGCGGTCGGCAGCCGCGACAGCACCCAGGCGCGGATCCTGCCGCTGCACTTCCTGAAGCAGCAGGGCATTGACGCGTCAAGTGTCAAGTTGATGGCCTTTGACACCGACGTGGGCAAACACGGTGACACCGGCACCAGCGAGCTTGACGTGCTGAAGGCCCTGCACGACGGGCCGGCGCACGCGGGCACCGTAGGCGACCTGATCTGGGTCATGGAACAGGCAGCCGGCCGCGTGGACACCCGCAAGCTGGAAGTGCTGTGGACCACGCCGGGGTTCGACCACTGCATGTTCGACGCGCTGCCGAGTCTTGACGCGTCAAAGGTTGAGGCCTTCAAGCGCGGCCTGTTCGCCATGAAGTGGGAGAACCCGGAACACCGCCGAATCCTCGAGCTGGAGGGCCTGAAGCAATGGATGCCGCCCCGCGAAGAAGGCTACGCAAGCCTGACGGCAGCGCTGGATGAACAGCAGGGGTGGTAGGTGCCGGGTGCGGGAGTTGTAGACTTACGCCGGAGGCCTTCATGGGTGTCACATCCGAAGAGTTGGCCAAGCTTAGCCGCGAAGAGAAGCTGCGATTGCTTGAGCAGGTGTGGGAGAGCCTGCGCGCGGAGCAAGACCTGCCCGTGCCAGAGTGGGAACTCCGGCTGATTGAGCAGCGCATGGCCGAGTTCCGAAAACACGGCTCGAAGGGCCGCCCGTGGAAGGAAGTCCTCGCCGAGTTGCGCGAGGAATCGGCATGAAGGCTGTGCTTTCAGTTGTGCATGGTTCGCGCCATCCCAGCGCTTGGATGAAGTCTGATGAACCATAACAACGTCAGCGCCGCCGTAGCCATTGATACCGGCGACCTTCCCTTTGGCGGGGGCATGCTGGCGCTTGTGCGGCCGGCTTTGGACCTGCTTCAGCCGGGTGGTGTGCTCGCGGTATTGACCCGTCAAGCCAGCGCGCCCGACGACTTCAGCACCTGGTGCAAGGTCGAACATCACGAGTTGATTGAATCCGACGCCCAACCCGGCGGCCTGCGCTTGCTGCTTCGCAAAGGCGGGCTCGGCCACGCGCGCGGCACATTGGAAGACGGGCTGAACCTCGCCCCGGTCGATGGCCGGCTTGATGCCGCCGCCATGCTCGCCCAAGTGCCCTTCCCGGCCCATGCCGACCCGGGCACGGGCTTTGCCCCGCGCGGCGCCATGGTTGAGCCGGGGGGGCCCGTCTACGCGTTTCGGATCAACGACCTCGACCACGCCGCGCCGCCCGACGTGGCCGAGCTTTACGACCAGGCCGTGGCCGCACAGTGGAACGGTGAACGCGACATCGCCTGGGACAAGCTGAAGCCGCTGCCGCGCGCGCTGCAGCGCGCCGTGGGGCAGATATTCACGTTCCTGGCCGAGAACGAGCTGTCGGCGCTGTACGTGCCGTCGCGTTTCATCGCGCGGCTGCACCCGCACTATGTGGAAGTCGGGCAGTTCCTGTCCACGCAACTGATGGACGAGGCCCGGCACATCGACGTCTTCCTCAAGCGCGCGCGCGTGGGCGGCGGCGGGGTCGGCATCAGCCACGCCACCACCAGCGCCAGCCTGCACAGCCTGCTGATGCTCGAAGACTTCACCGAGGCCGCCTTCCTGCTGAGCGTGCTGGGCGAAGGCACTTTCCTTGACCTGCTGCGCTACATCGAAGAGCACGCGCCCGATGAAGTCACCGCCGATATCGTCCGCCGCGCCCGCAACGATGAAACCCGCCACGTCCACTTCGGCATGAGCCACGTCAAGCACGCGCTGAAGCACGACCCAACCATGTACGCGCGGCTCGAGGCCGCCGTGCGCAAGCGCAGCGCAACGCTGGCCGGAGTCGGTGGTGTGCCGTATGCGGTGCAGGACAGCCTCACGATCCTCGCCGCCGGCGGTACCAACCCGGAAGCCGTCTCGCGCGGCCACAACAAGTTCCGCGAACTGATGGATGTGATGCACACAAACCGCGTCAAGCGCCTGCTGAACGCGGGTTTCACGCCGACGCAGGCCCAGACGCTGAGCGACCTGCACACGCCGAACTTCATGTAATCCACCGCGGCGCTATCATGGCGCGGTGCAGAACTCCGCTGAGTCCGAGTACCTGTTTCGCCACGCGCTCATGCGCGACGTGGCCTACAACCTGCACATGCCATCCGAACGCGCCGGCCTGCATGCCATGGCCGCGCATGCCTGGCAGGCGATGGCCCAGGCGGCCTCAACCGAACATGCCGATGCGCTTGCCACCGAAGTGGTATTCCACGGCGCGCTGGCCTCGGAGGCAGAGCCCGAGCTGGCGGCCGCTGCCTCGGGCATCGAGTACCAGTGGCTGCCCGTGGCCGCGCAATACCACAAGCGCCAGTTCGACCACGCCGCCAACCGCGTCTGCTGGAAGCGCCGCGCCGATCACCCGCTGGCATCAGGCGCCGACCGTGCCAGCGCGCTGGTCAGGCTGGCCGAAGCATGCATCCGCGCCGCTGACAAGGCCGCCGCCCTTGACGCGTCCAGACAAGCCGCCGATGCTGCCCGCCGCCATGCGCCCGGGCTGGTACCTGAGGCCCTGGCGCTTCACGGCAGCGCGCTGCTGCTGATCGGTGACTATCCAGCGGCCCGCACCGCGCTGGATGAAGCCGCCCGCACCGCCCCGCACGGCAGCGCTACCCACGTCATGGCCTCGCGCCTGATCGGGCAGTTGTTGGTTTCGACCACCGACCCGCACTGGCGCGAAGCCACGCAGCGCGCCATTGAGCTGGCCCGCGAGGCCGGCCTCGCCGACGAACTTGCGCAGGCCCGCAACGTGATGGCCGTGGCCCTGATCAATTTCGGCGACCTGCGCGAGGCCGAGGCCTGCGCGCGCGAAGTCGTCGAGGCCGCTGCATCCGAAGGCAACCAGTGGATGGAGGCCGTGGGCCTGCTGAACTACAGCCTCGCCGCCTGGCAGCTTCATGGTGTCGCCCACGCGCGCCCGCTGCTGGATCGCTGTATCAGTTTGGCGCGCCAAGTCGGCCACACGCGCCTGCTGATTGCGGCTACGTTTCAATCGGCCCAGTTCGCGCGCGCGCAGGGCGAGTACGGCCGGGCCTATGAGACGCTTCAGGCGCTGATCGGCCAGGCGCGTGAGTCTGGCAGCATCCGCGAGCAGCAGGCGATTCCGGACCTGCTCGTGCCGCTGTGCAACACGCTCGGGCGCGCCGAGGAATCGCTGGCGGCGGCGCGCCACGCATACGCGCTCAGCAACCGGCGTGATTATCGGGCCCACGAAGCTGAAGCCGCGATGTTGCTGGGACGACTCGACTTGGCGGTAGAACGGGCCAATGACCTGCTTGCGCAAAGGGTCGATCCCGCCGAGGCGCCTCGCGATTACGATCAGAGCCGCGCCATTTGCACCGTTCTGCTTGCCCGGGTCTGCTGGCTGCGCGACGACCAGAAGACCGCACGCGAGAAGTTCACAGAAGCACAGGCCATCCTGGACAAAGATGCTGACCCCGTCTTCGTGCGGCTCGTGGCATGGCAGGCACGCACCTTCCGCGAATCATGCCTGCATGAGGAAGCCCGCGAGGTCGTCACGGCCTCGCGCACCCGCATGTTGCGGCCGGACCCGTGGTTCCTGCTTGAGGGCGTGCACGCGACTTCAGGTTCGCAGGATGAAGCATCGTGGCGGAGCGAATTGCACGAGTGCATCGCCCGCATGCGCGACCACGAAGGGCCCGAGTTGCGGGCAGCATTGCGGCTGATCTAGAGCTTTTTCGGATTGAATGGACCGAGCCTTTGCGCAGCGCCGGACGAGCAGATCAAGGAGCGCGGACGCAGGCGTGGCTGGAGGCCACGCTGAGGTAGCGGGACGAAGAGATGCGAAGTCCGCCGCGCGTAAAGGCCGGTACAGGCAAGCCGAAAATGCTCTAGCCCACGCGCATGTCGATCACCTGCGTTTTGTGGCCGCAAGCACCGCAGCGTCCTTCCAGCTTGAACATGGCCATGCCGTCGGCGCCAACTTCCTGCGGCGTTTCCATGCCCACAAAGGTTGGCGCGCCGCACTTCGGGCAGGCCATGGTGTCGATGGCCTGCTTCAGCGCCTGTGCTGCCGCCGTGCGGTAGCGCGCGGGTGCGTCGGACAGTGCGGGTGATTCGCCGGTGCCGATGCGGGGCAGGTCTTCACCCATAGCGTCGAGGCCCATTTCGGGCTCGGCCAGCATCGGCGTCATGCCGGTTTCGGAGGCCGCGAGCGCCGGCACGCCATCGGTGGCCGGGCGCAGCATTTCGGCGGTTGGGGGCGAAGGCGCAATCGCCGCGGGCTCAGGCCGGGGCGCGGCGGCCGGTGCCGCTGGGGCGGCCTGTGCGGCTTGTGCCGGAGGCTGCGGCGGAGCAGCCGGCTGGGCCGGTGCGGGCGGTGTTGCGGGCTGGGCCGGGGCGGCACCCTTGCCCTTCAGTGCGACGACGACAACGACGACGATAATGACGACGACCAGCGCGACGCCACCAGCGACGACGCCCGATCCGATCTCAAGCAGCATATTCATGCAGGCCCCCGTTGCGTTGACAACAATCTAGAGCCCGTCACCAATGCAGACAACCCCGACCGGCGACTCGGCCCGGAGCGCGGGGCCGCGAGCCATGCTAAAGTTGCAGCGGTCACACAACGGTCTGCCATGACAGAAACCACCAACCCTTCGGCCCTGCGCCGGGTAAAGCTGCTGCACACCATCATCTGGGCCTGGTTCGCCGGGTGCGTGGTCGCCATTCCCATCGTGGCCGGGCTTGGTTACCCGCGCGCCGCCGCAGTTCTGGTGGCGGTGGTGTTCATTGAGGTGGTGATTCTCATGCTCAATCGTTTGAGCTGCCCGCTCACCGCCGTGGCCGCCCGCTACACCAGCGATCGCGAACCCAATTTCGACATCTACCTGCCCCGCTGGCTGGCCAAGCACAACAAGACAATCTTCGGAGCCCTGTACGCGGCCGGCATAGCCTACACCGCATACCAATGGCTGAAGACATAGCCGTAAGTGATGTGGACCTCCGGTCCGCATGCAGTTGCCGTGACGCCCCCGCGGGCCGGAGGCCGCGCGGGAATGCAGGCTGGGAGCCTGCAACACGTGCCGGCGGGATGCCAGCGCTCCCGCTATTCCCACAGCGCTTGGAAGTCTTTCAAGCTTGGCTCGGCCGTTGGCTTCTCGTTCAGCCTGTGGCGGCGGCGGGTGATTCCTTCGTAGATGGCTTTGCGGGCGCGGTTCACTCCGCCTAGTGGGCGGTGTTCTTCTATGCAGCGCCAGGGGTTGAAGCTCAGGTGCTCGCAGAATTCCATCAGTGCCGGCGTGTCGGGCTTCTGGCTTGGCAGCTTCAGTGTGGCCAGCTTCACCCACTCTGAGCGCGACTCCGGCCACTCCTGCGTGGGGTCTTCGATTGGCATTGCCACCGGGTCGGTCTGCAACTGGGCCATGAAGTCGAAAGCGGCCTCACCGTTTGCCAGTTGCTCGGCCAGGGCCAGCCGCAATTTGTCGGGTGAATTCTGCGGGTCTACTTTGCGCAGCAGCGTTGCATCGGGCTGCACGGACCAGTGCACGGCGTGCGGCCCCAGCCGATAAGGTGTCGTGCTCCAGTAGCGCAGCTCCAGCGGCGAATCGGGGTGTTTGGAAATCATGGCGCGCATGATGGCCATTTCAGCCGGGTGGTTGTGCAGGTGTGTGAGGTACACGTGCCCCATTTCGGCGATCATGCGCGGCAGAAAGAACGCCAGCTTGGGCAGGATCGAGCGCTTGGCCTTCAGCAGCGCCTCGAACAGCTCGACATACCCGGCCACATCGCGCGCGAAAAATACCGGGTGGTCGATGAGCACGAAGTCATGGGTATCGCCGGGCTCAAGCAGTTTGTCGCCGGGCACGTCGAAGAGTTTTATTGCCATGCCATGGGCATCACCTTTGCGGTCATCCATGGCGGCCCCGTTGCTGAACCGGATCAAAGCCGGAAAGCGCCCGGGAGAAGCAAACAAGCCATGCCGAAGCGAAGCATCAAGGCCCTCGGCAACCACAAACTCGCCACGCACGCAGCCGTGATGCTTGGGATGCTGCCCGCGAAGAACCGGCCGCACAGACTCATCCAGCAAAGCCAGGTTCTGAGCCATCAACCGCGCAATCAAGGCAGGTTCATCGGGAGGAACAGTCTCTTCGGCAAGGTTGGGCATGGGGACAGCATAGCTGTTCCGGCGGAAGTAGTGCTACGGCGGAGGGAGTTCTGGTGCAGGCAACGCGAGCGGCGCGGAACTGAAGGCCGCACTAAGCGCCCTGCCACCGGCCTGAAACAGCCCAAGCGAAGGACGACATCACGAGAAGGGCCCGACAGGCCAGGGACCCCCGCCAACAGTGGGCGAACAGCAACTGCGTCTTCCCACGAAGAAGGGCAACAACGGTCTCACGCAGAGACGCGGAGACGCTGAGAACGGCAACTGCTTTGGAACCACTAAGGGCCACGAAGAACCACGAAGAACGGCAACTGCTTTTGAGTTTAACGGCAACTGCATCATGGCGAAGAACAGGAGCCCGGAGCGCGAGCGACGGGTAGATACACGGCAACAGCGTTCTCACGCAGAGACGCGGAGACGCTGAGAACTGCAACTGCTTTTGGGTTTAACTGCAACTGTGGTCATCGCGCTCCGGGCTGCTGTTTTTCGCGATGAACGCCGTAGCCGTTGAACTAAGAAAGCAGTTGCTGTGCGCCCGCCTTTGGCGGGCGTCCCCGTCCTTTCGGCCGGTGCTCTGCTGGTATCCGTGTTTATCCGTGTGAATCCGTGGTTAACCCGCAGTTGCCGTTCTCTGCGACTCTGCGCCTCTGCGCGAGATTGCAGTTGCCGTGCGCCCGCTGTTGGCGGGCGTCCCCGTCCTTTCGGCCGGTGCTCTGCTGGTATCCGTGTTTTTCCGTGTGAATCCGTGGTTAACCCGCCGTTGCAGTTCTCTGCGCCTCTGCGCCTCTGCGCGAGATTGCAGTTGCCGTTGAAGTGCAAAGGCAGACGATGTGCTGCCGGGACGGCCGCGACATGGGGTTACGGGCCGCTGGTTTGTATGGCTACTACGTCCAGCAGCTCTTTGAAGCTTGGGTTGGCGTTGGCGTTGTGTTGTATGTGTCTTCGCAGTTTGCGGGATGGTCTTGGGGGTGGGCCTTTGCCGCCTTGCCTTTGCCACTTTTCGTAGGCTTGGATGTATTCGGCGGCGGGCAGCCTCATTGTCGGGTGCTGCCAGATTTCGTCATCCTGGATGCGGCGATTGTTCTGCGCGGGCTTTTCGGCCACGGGTTCTGCGGCCGGTGTTTCGCTCGGGACTTCGGCTTCGCTCGGCGTTTCAGCTTCAACGGGCACTTCAGCTTCAGCCGGCACTTCGGCTTCAACCGGCGCTTCAGGTTCGACAGGCGCTTCAGCCGACGCCTGTTCCATGGCCCGGGACTGGCGGATCAGTTCGGCCGTGGACTTTGCGTTC
>CALLQI010000022.1 GCA_938014885.1 uncultured bacterium | reverse complement strand
TCTGGTCCACAGTGCACAGCTACCAGGTGCCACGCAACATGGACGAACTGATCGAGACAGTAGCCCACAAAGAAAACGCCAGACGCGACGCCATAACCAACGCGAAGTAAGTGGTGCGGGCGCAATAAGTGGTGCGGGCGACCCGCCCGCAGCAGTTCAGCCCCAGCCGAAAGGCTGGGCCGGCTTCTTGCGTCCCAGGGACAAAAGCAAAAGCGTGCGGCCGAGTCGGCCACACCACAAACAACGTGCGGCCGGGGCGGCCACACCACCTACGGCTTGCGGCCACAGCAAGGTTACACGCAAGGGCACCGGCCGTACGGCCGGGGCTCCCTGATGATGGGCTCCTGTTTGGCTTGGGCCAGAGGCTTGATGCTTACTCTCCGCTACCGAAGTCCGTGGTATCGATCTCAGCGCCGTTGTCGTCCCAATTGCGCCACTTGCCACGTTTCTCGAAGTATCTGAGTCGCACTTCATGGCGCTTGTTTACTACCACCCTGGGTTCACCCAACTCTCCGGCGGAGGCCGCGACTCCGTTCTCGTGAAACCGGATCCATGTTCCGACGGGCTTGCCGTCTTCAAAACGACCCAGTTCCTCGAGGTGGCCGTTTGTCTGATACAGGTGGTAGGGGCCATGAAGTACGCCGTCGCGGAACACCAGCAGGCTTTCCACGCGGCCTTTGGAGTCGAACGTGATGTGCGCGCCTGTGCGTGTCTCGAAGAAGCCCAGTCCATCTTCTTCAGGGTCAACCCGTGCCGCGGCAATTCCCGAAGCCACGCGAAACTCTGTTCCATCGGGAAGTGTGTGCGAGTTGTACGTCATATACGGCCGCACGGGCGCGCCGTGTTCACGTTGGGTTGCGCAGGCTGGAACAGCGCACCAAAGCGCAACGCAAACGATGGCTCGAAAGTACAGCACCCGGCTCATGGGCGGTCCCCTGACACAGATAGGTTACACACAAGGGCCCCGGCCGTGCGGTCGGGGCTCCTTGATTTCTGGCGTTGGCTGACCTTTAGACCATCGACCCTCAACCCTTTAGATATCGAAATAGAGCTCGAATTCGTGGGGGTGGGGGCGGAAGCGCATGGCGTCTACTTCGTTCTTCATTTTATAGCTGATCCATTCGTTGATTACGTCTTCGCTGAACACGTCGCCCTTGAGCAGGAAGGCGTGGTCTTTCTCCAGCGCTCGCAGGCTTTGCTCGAGGCTGCCCGGTGCCTGCGGGATGCTCTTGAGCTCTTCCGGCGGCAGGTCGTACAGGTCCTTGTCCATCGGCTGGCCCGGGTCGATCTTGTTCTGGATGCCGTCGAGCGCCGCCATCGTCACGGCCGCAAACGCGATGTACGGGTTGCTGCTGGGGTCCGGAATGCGGTACTCGAAGCGCTTGGCGGCCGCACTGTCGCCACTGAGCGGGATGCGCACGCAGGCACTGCGGTTGCGTGAGCTGTAGGCCAGGTTGACCGGCGCTTCGTAGCCCGGCACCAGGCGGTGATAGCTGTTGGTGGTCGGATTGGTCAGCGCGCACAGCGCGTGGGCATGCTTGAGAATGCCGCCGATGGCATACAGCGCGGTCTGGCTGAGGCCGGCGTAGCCATCGCCCGCGTACTGGTTCTTGCCGCCCTTCCAGATGCTGCTGTGCACGTGCATGCCGCTGCCGTTGTCGCCAAAGAGCGGCTTGGGCATGAAGGTGGCCGTCTTGCCGTGCAGGCGCGCGACGTTCTTGACCACGTACTTGTAGATCATCAGGTTGTCGGCCGCCTTGACCAGCGTGTCGAACTTGACGCTGAGCTCGCACTGGCCGCCGGTGGCGACTTCGTGGTGGTGCAGTTCAGGCGTCATGCCCAGCTTCGCCAGCGTCAGCAGCATTTCGGTGCGGATGTCGTGCAGGCTGTCCATCGGCGGCACCGGGAAGTAGCCACCCTTCACGCGCGGCTTGTAGGCCAGGTTGCCGCCCTCTTCTGTGCGGCCGGTGTTCCAGGCGCCTTCCTTGCTGTCGAGGTAGTAGTAGCCGTGGTTGATGCCGGTGCTGAAGCGCACGTCGTCAAACAGGAAGAACTCGGCCTCGGGGCCGAAGTAGATGGTGTCGCCGATGCCGGTGCTCTTGAGGTAGGTCTCAACGCGGCGGGCAATGTTGCGCGGGTCGCGCGGGTAGGGCGTGCGCTCGATGGGGTCGACGATGTTGGCGACCATCACCAGCGTGGGCTCTTTCATGAACGGGTCAATGAAGACGGTGCCGGAGTCAGGCAGCGCCAGCATGTCGGACTCGTTGATGGTCTTCCAGCCGCGCAGGCTGCTGCCGTCGAAGGCAAAGCCTTCTTCGAAGCAGTCGGCGTCGAGGCGGCGGATCGGGAAGGTGTAGTGCTGCCAAAGCCCGGGCAGGTCCATGAAGCGGATATCCAGCATGGTGCAGCCGCGGTCCTTGGCAAAGGCGATGACGTCTTTGGGCGTCTTGCCTTCCGGGCACATCGAGTCGGTCTTGGGGTCAGGCATCACGGTCTCCGTTGCGGGTTTGCCCGCATCAAAAAAAGATTGCGGCCCGCCAAGGCGGGTCGATGCGAAAGTTTGTTGTATCGGGTGGTTGGCTGCTTCCCGCTACGGGGACCGCAACATAGGAAGGTTGAAAACGCAAATCAAGCGCAAACCCGCTAAAATCAAGCATCCACAGGCAATCCACATTGCGCGAAGATGCAAATCGCGGCTCACGTTGCGCTTGGAAAGTTGGGCACAATTTGCCGTCAGGCAGCTTGGAGGCCGGGGCGATGAAAAAGCCCCGGCATTTGCCGGGGCTTGTAATTCTGGTGCGCAGGGCGGGACTTGAACCCGCACACCCTTACGGGCTCTAGCACCTCAAGCTAGCGCGTCTGCCAATTCCGCCACCTGCGCGTGATCGGGCCGAAAACGTAGCAACCGACCTTGCACTGTCAACGGGGCGCGGTTGCAGGCCGCGATACAGCTTGACGCTGGAATCTTTGCGGCCTAACTTCACCGGGTCCGTAATCCAATCAGGCATAGCGGGGAGGTTCCGTGGGCTCACAACCAGACGACACGCTGCATCGTGGCAAGACCGAGTTCGTGGAACTCAAGGACCGCCCCGCGTTCATCCACGAATCCGTGCGCGACGAAATCGTGCCGCACCCGCTGCTTGAGATCAGCGATCTTCGCACGTACTTCCACACCGATGCGGGCACGGTGAAGGCCGTTGACGGCATCAGCATCAAGATCGGCGAAGGCGAAACGCTGGGCGTGGTGGGCGAATCCGGCAGCGGCAAGTCCATGACCGCCTACAGCATGCTGAAGCTGCTGCCAAGCCAGACCGGCCGCATTGAAGGCGGCCGCATACTTTGGCGCAATGAGCAGGGCGTGGAAGTTGACCTGGCGCAGATGGGTGAAAGCGACCTGCGCAAGATCCGCGGTGGCGACATCGCGATGATCTTCCAAGAGCCCATGACCAGCCTGAACCCCGTGTTCACCTGCGGCGCACAGGTCGTTGAGGCCCTGACCCTGCACCGCGGCATGAGCAAGGCCGAGGCGTGGAAAGAAACCATCAAACTGTTTGACGAGGTAGGCATCCCTAACCCGGAAGTGCGCGTCAAGCAGTACCCGTTTGAAATGTCGGGCGGCATGAAGCAGCGCGTGATGATCGCGATGGCGCTGTCGTGCAACCCGCGCCTGCTGATCTGTGACGAGCCCACCACGGCGCTCGACGTGACGATCCAGAAGCAGATTCTGGACCTGGTCAAGAAGCTCCAGAATGAACGCGACATGGCGGTGTTGTTCATCACGCACAGCTTGGGCGTGGTTGCGGAAGTCACCGACAAGGTTGCCGTCATGTACCGCGGCAAGATTGTCGAGTACGGCCGCGTGCTGGACATCTTTGCCAACCCGCAGCACCCGTACACCAAGGGCCTGCTGGCGTGCCGGCCGCGCCTTACCACGAAGGCCGAGCGCCTGCCGACGGTCGATGACTTCATCGACGCGGACAAAAAGGGCCTCAGCCTTGACCCGACGGACCCGAACCTGGAAATCCCGGGCAAGCACCGCCCCAGCAAGCGCCGCGAAGACCTGCCTGACTTTGACTCGCAGCTGCTGCGCATCGAAGGCCTCAAGACCTACTTTCCGATCAAGAAGGGCGTGCTGCGCCGCACCGTGGGCTACGTCAAGGCCGTTGACGACGTGACCCTCAGCGTCAAGAAGGGCCGCACCATCGGCCTGGTGGGTGAATCGGGCTGCGGCAAGACCACGCTCGGCCGCACGCTGCTGAGGCTGGTTGAGCCCACCGCCGGCCGCGTGTACTACGGCGACAAAGAAATCACCGGCATGGCCAGCGATGAGCTGCGCGCCATGCGCCGCAAGATGCAGATCATTTTCCAGGACCCGTTCAGCAGCTTGAACCCGCGCATGACGGTGGGGGCCGCGATCACGGAGCCGATGCTGGTGCACGGCCTGCAGGGCAATCGCGTCGCGCGTGAAGAGCGCGCGGCCTGGCTGCTCGAGAAAGTGGGCCTGCTGCCTGAGCACATGAAGCGCTACCCGCACGAGTTTTCAGGCGGGCAGCGCCAGCGCATCGGCATCGCGCGAACGCTGGCCGTGGAGCCCGAGTTTATTGTTTGCGACGAAAGCGTCAGTGCGCTGGACGTTAGCGTGCAGGCGGGGGTGCTGAACCTGCTGCTGGATCTGCAGGATGAATTCGGCCTGACGTATATCTTCATCAGCCACGACTTGAGCGTGGTGAAGTTCATCAGCGATGAAATCGCGGTCATGTGCCCCGGCAAGACGCTGCGCGAATTGTGGGAAGACGGCAAGCAGGAAGGCATCAAGCAGGAAGACTTCGACCGCGGCGGGCACATTGTGGAGTACGCCAGCAGCGAAGAAATCTACCGCAATCCGCAGCACGCCTACACGAAGCGCCTGATGGAAGCGATCCCCGACCCGGACATCGAAGATATCCGCAAGCGCGTGGAAGCCGCCGTCTAGGCTTGCCCCGTGAGTGCCCGATCGAACGTGAAAGTGCCCGGCGATTGCCGGGCACTTTGGTTTGAAGATTGCCGGCTGCTTACTCGTTGAACTCGATCAGTTCCATGTGCTCCGACTTCACGAGGATGCCGGGGAACTTCTTCATCGTCCACGTCTTGCCGTCGTCGTAGCTGACGCAGTCGAATTCGCCGGCCTTGCACTTGACCTTTTGCTCTTTGGGTTCAGGTGGCTTGGGTCCATTCGGGTTTCCCCACCCCCCCTGCGGCGTCTGGAACTTGATCGTGGTGACGTTGGGGCCGCCCATGGCATTACCCTGCGCGTCGTACATCTGGGTTTCCATATCAGCCGAGTCGTCTGTTACGTTCTTGATGGAAATCTTCAACTTCATGTCGGCCGCCATCGCATAGGTCCAATTGCGGCCTTCCTTGCGATACAGCGCCCACACATCTGCTTCACCCTCTCCCTTATCCTCGCCCTTGTCGGTGACCGGCGCCGTGCCGTCGAAGCGGAACTGCTTGTTCGCGTCTTTCAGGGCCTTCAGCGTGTCATACCAGGCATAGGTCGGCTCGCCCTTTGCCCATGAGAACACCACGATCCCGAAGCCTGCTCCGGCCTTGGTTTCTTCGGCGATCAGCGCGCCCTTTTCCATGTTGGTGCTGTAGACCTCATCCTTGATCGTGTGGGCAGTACCTTTCAGCTCATTGACATCGAAGCGCACGTCACGGTTCGACACACTCTTGGGCACTGACCCGTACTTCGAGTACAGCACGCGCACACGGTGGTGCGTCTTTTCCAGCAGCAGCTTCCCTTCGGCCCGCTGCGTCTCCAGCAATTCAGCCTTCAGGCGAGCAATCTCATCGGCCTGCGCGGCCACGCTGCCCGCAAACGCCGTCAACACCAGCAACAGCAAACTCAGCTTCGTACGCATAGGATTCTCCCGAACAGGTTTCTCTGGATTGCTACGCGCACTATAGGCCCATGCCGTCGGAACGACAAGCCGAAGCTTGCGGCGCCTGTTGCGCCATTCACAGCGACGGGCCGGAAAGGCGTGTGAGATCAAGAATCGCGTGCGTCAGTGCCTTGCGGGCGTGGGCCCATTCTTTGGCGGGTTTGGCGGCGAAGGCCTGGTTCAGCTCGATCTCGATTCCCGTGTATGCCTCGTCAGTCAGCGATTCGCGCAGCCAGCTGGTTACGCCGTCGCTAGTGCCGCGGTACGGGTAGTTCATGCGAATGCGCCAGCCGGGCAGGCTGAACTTCAGCCGCTTGCGGAGCTCGTGGCTGAATGCGGCCTCACTGTGACGAGCCGGGTCATACAGCAGGCCGATTTCAGCCTGTCGTTCCTTGCCATCCAGCACGGGCGTGAAACTGTGGCATGAAAGGTGCAGCACCGGGCGGCCGGCTTTGGCGCTGTCGATCGCAATCGACTTCACGGCCTCGCGCCACGGGCGGTGATACTGAGCAACCAGCTGGGCCTTCACCTGGTTGGGCGTGAATTCGGAGTGCACTTTGGGGTGTTCTTCGCGGCGATTCAGGTCCACCAGCAGCCGCGTGACTTCACCCATGCGCGGCGCTACCTGCAACGCGACGCCCAGCGCGCGGGCCAGGTGCGCCGCCCCCGGGTCCCATGCGCGGTGTGTTTCCAGCACGGCACCGTGGCCCGCAAAGCAGTGCTCCCATGTTTTCGGGACAGCATTGCTGGCATGCTCGCAGGTGATCAGGAAGGTCTCGTAACGCGGGAGTTCAGGCTTCAAACAGTCTCCCCTGCTGCAGCGAATTGGCCAATTGCGTGTACACGCCGACCATTCGGCCGCGGTCGGGCGCAGCCCCCAGCGCTTTGCGCAGGCGGGTTGCCAGCGTGCCCTGTTTGAGGATCACTTCCAGCGCGTGGCCCCAGCGCATGCGGGCGGGGTCCTTGGGCGGCATGGCTACTTCAAGCAGATGTGCCCACACTTCACCGGCGATTGCGCTTGACGCGTCAATACCGAAGCCCTTCAGATACTTGCGGTCGTGGATGACGGTGGATTCGCCACCCACCATCGCATGCCGCAGGATCTGCGACAGCTCATGTGTATTCGCCTGCTTCAGCTCGGCCATGGGGCGGTAGGTTTCGCGCTCGAGGAGTTTCAAGGCCGCCGTGACCAGCGCGACGATGGCGATGTCGGCCTCAGGGCACTCCTGGATATCAAGCAGCCGGATCTCGACGGCCATGCGGTCGAAGCGGGCAATGGCGCCGCGCGCGTTCGCGAACTCGCCCTGCAGGTTGCCGTCCGGGTCAAAGGGCGCGGTATCGTCCCAGATCTTTTGCAGTATCTGGTTGTAGTAGCTGTCCTTGTCGTAGATCGGCTCAGGGATCACATCGCCCGTCGCACTCGGGATGCGAGCCGAATTGCCCGCATAATTCACCAGCCGGAAATCCAGTGCAGGGGCGAGTTTGCCGTCCGCGACCGGAGTGCTGGCCGCAAGCGCAGGCAGGATCGGCAGGATGTAACGGACAGCGGCGTGCAGCCGGCCGAACTCGACATCATCGGCAAAGGGCAGGTTCAGGTGGGTGCTTTGCAGGTTGCTCCAGCCGTGGCCGCGGCAGTCGAAGATGCGATTATAAGTCTCGTACACCACATTATAGTCGTGCGGCCAGATCTTCGTTTCCGTGGCCGGGTTAAAGAACGGGTGCATGCCCGTGCCCAGCAGCATCGCGTTGTGCTTGGCAAGCACGCGGTTTGCGTGAGCCACCTGATGCTGGAAAAGCTCCGGCAACGCATCCAGCGCTTTGGCGGGCCCGTTGGTCTTGAACTCGATCACATGCAGCACCAGCTCATTGGACCACGCGGCCTCACCGGCCTCGTAGTCGGACGAAATCTCGCCGACAATGTCTTTGAGCAACTGGTCCGAGATCGGACGCACGGCCAGCGAGTCACGATCGACGATCATGTACTCGAGTTCGATGCCGTAGCCTTGCCAGAGATGGAGCATGTTGGGGTGTCGATGGTTTATGGTCGATGGTTGATAGTTGATGGTCGATGGTTGGTGGTTGATTGTTGGTGGTCGATGGTTGATGGTTGATGGTTGATGGTAACTGCGGCTGATGCAGTATCCGTTGACCATCAACCGTTGTCCTTCAACTGTTGACCATGAACCATTGACCATCAACCGTTGACCATCAACCTACTCCCATACTGTGGTGGTCATGCAATTAGTGCCTTACGCCTTCTCGCAGACGTTCGATTCGCCTCAGGAACACGCTGGCCAGTCTGCGCCAGAGTTCATCCTTCAACGCGGCGTCTTCGTAGCCTGCGTCCAGGTTCGGGTTGTCATTGATCTCGATGACGTAGGGCTTGCCTGAAACTTCCTTCAAGTCCACGCCGTACAAACCGTCTCCGATCAGGTTTGCTGCTTTCAGCGCCGCCTTCACGATGTCGGGCGGTGCCTCCTCGACGGCCACACTCTCGACTTTGCCATAGCGGGTGTCGCCGCTGCCGTCGCGGTGCGCGATCTGCCAGTGCTTGCTGGCCATGTGATAGCGGCAGGCGTACAGCGCGCGGCCGTCGAGCACGCCGATGCGCCAGTCGTACTCGGTCGGCATCCACTGTTGCGCGATCACGAGGTCAGAATCCTTCAGCATCGCTTCAATCGCGCTGCGCAACTCGCTGACGTCAGCGGCCTTCATGACACCCTGGCTGAACGCGCCGTCGGGGCGCTTGAGCACGCAGGGCAGGCCCAGATGGATAATCACGTCGTCGAGGTTGTCTTCGTGGGCGATGATCGTGCGCGGTGCCGGGATCTGCGCGTGCTCGAGCAATTCAGCCAGGTACACCTTGTTGGTGCAGCGCAGGATGCTGAGCGGGTCGTCGATCACCACCAGCCCCAGGTTCTGCGCGCGCCGGGCGAAGCGGAACGTGTGGTGGTTGACGGCCGTGGTCTCACGGATCCAAAGCGCGTCGAATTCGGCCAGGCGGCCGTACTCGTTTTTGTCGATCACTTCGCTGTTGATGCCGAGGTCCCAGCACGCGTCGCTGAAGCGCTTGATCGCGCGCTCGTTGCTGGGCGAATGCGCTTCTTCCGGGTCGTACAGGATGGCCAGGTCAAAACGTGCCTTGCTGCGGCGCGGCTTCTGGTGGCGCTTTTGCAGGAAGTCATCGATGCTGGCCACCACGAACTCGCGATGGCTTTCCGGCACATCGATGTAACTGATCGTGTTGACGTTATGCAGCTCCCATTCGCCGTTTTCGCCTTCCTCGCGCCGGAAGTCCGCACGCAGGAAGGGCGCAGGCCACAGGTTGAAAACCTGCAGCGCCAGCTTGCGGTAGCGCGCGGCCATGTTGCGGCCGAAGTAGACACTCAGCGTAAACTCATTGCCCTTGATCGGCTTCAGCGCCCGCTGCATTTCCTCATACAGTTCCGTGGCCATGGGCCGCGGCATGCTCATGCTGCGCAGGTTGGTGATGGTGGCGATGTCGGGCATGGGGCGGTGACCCCGTGCCTCTGCCAGCAGGCTGACGTAGTAACCCAGCCGCTGGTACGTGTAGTAGCGGCACAGGTTGAAGACCTTGACGCCCTTCAGGTTGGCGTAGCGCCGGTCAGTCAGGTACGTCTTGGCCGCGACGATGTCGACGTTAGGGATCTTCAGGGGCCACTTGGCCGGGTTGTTGACGACGATCAGTGTGGTCACGCGGTGGCCTTGGGCTCGATCACAAGCAAGTTGGCATCATAGGTGACGATACCCAACAGGATAGACGCTATCAGCCGGTCCATGTCAACGTCGTAGTACTGCTTGTCGCCGGTGATCGGGTTGGGCAGCAACGGGTCGGCCACACGGACGTTGCGCTCTTCGCGGTTGTAGCCCGTCAGCACCACAAAATGCCCGCTGGGGGTGCCGCGGATGTCATCAAAGTCGTCCGTCGCCCCGTATTCGCGCGCTGTGCCATACAAGTGCGTGGCCGAAAGTCCCACCAGGATCGGCAGGTCGTTGTTCAAGAAGCGGCGAATCAGGCCGCCCTTGAGTTCCTCGTAGCGCAGCTTGCCGCCCAGGTCGAGAAACTCGATGTAGCGCCGCGTGGCCACCTGCAACTTGGGGTCATCGGCCTTGTAGACGGCCTGGCGCAGCAGCTTGTCGGGAAGGTTGACACGGCCCTTGAACCAGGTGGGATCAAACAGGTGCAGGTTGTAGGTGTAGATAGTGGCCGAAAAACCACGGCGCAGGGCGTCACAGGCCAGCATCACCGCCAGGGTGCCGCCGGATTCAAGGTGTTCGACCTCAAGGGCCAGTTGCCGAAGCGGGATCTCAAGGCCGTGGTAGGCATACACGGCATCAAGGCAGGTAACACCGCACGAACGCGCATCGGGCTGGGCTTTGATTTCGAACTCAAGGGAACGGGTCATGCCACCAAGATACCACCAAGCCGCACCCCGGAAAGCGCCACGAACGCACCGCCCACAAGATGGCGTTGGGGCAGGATGCCGCTCAGCCTCAGCCGGCGGGGCCAGAACAAGGCTTTCATCGTGCAAAGCCGCGCGCACCCTGCCAGACTACCTGTATGCGCTGCCGGCCCGCCGCCCACGAAGACCACCTGACGCAGATCGGCACTTGCTGGCTATTGGTGCCCGCGGTGCAGGAGCTGGGTTACCTCGAAATCACCGACGTGGACACCTCGCTGGACAAGGTGGTGGTCAAGGGCGACGCCGACTCGCTAAGCGGGCTGGGCCAGCGCTATTGGCTGATCGCTCCGACGGGCGTGGACCCGGCAACCGGCGCCCTCGAAACCGACCCCTGCAAAATGGGCAGCTTGTGGCTATGGGCGGGCTACCACTACCGAGCCCCAATAGTCGGCTTCCACAACCCCCCAGGCCAAAGTGCCGGAACCTACGGAGCCCAGACCGGAAACAACAAACTGGGCAGTTACTACTGCTGGAACAGAATCTACGAACCCAGCACCGGGAGATGGACTACTCCAGACCCGGCAGCCTCGCCATGGACGAACTTGAGCGGTTATTGCGACTACAGGCCCACGCATGGTTCAGACCCGACCGGTTTGGCACCAGAAGATGCCATCTCAGACGAGAACTTTGAGGCCGATACTGGCGTAGCAGCCGCGATAACCTCTGGTGCCCTGAAAGAAGACAAGGCGATCTCGGGTAAGTCCTTCGTGGCAAAGGACTGCGCGTGCGGCGGAGAGAACGGTTGCGACGTGACCTTCAAGTTCGACAAGGCCTACGCCGGAAGCTGGTACTACAGAAATGCGAAGAAGAACTATGCAGCTGGCGCGTATGCCAAAGTGTCAGTTTCACTTGCGGACGACTGCTGTGAGTGCGACAGGGTCAGCATCTTTCAAATTGCGCAGGATTTCAGCGCACCCGACGCCAAGGCAGGCGAGGCTTTGGTGATCACGCCAGAATGGGGAGACTCAGAGCTGCGAAGAGGTTTGGGAGGCAAGTATCCCCTCAGGGTGGGAAATGGACAATTAGGCTGGGAAGGTGCAGGACAGCATACGAAGTGGTACGTTGATACGAACAGCTCGTCCGACCCGATGTACAGCTTCGCCAACTCAAAGAGGAGTAGCGCTACAATGTGGGACAGCCCCGCACACTGGCGGGAAAAGGACGGTCACCTTGGCAAAGGAAAGCGATTCATCACCTGTGCTGTATGTGAGAAGGATGGTCAGCGCGGGCGGATCCTTGCTTGCCTGAGGTGGGGATATCACACTGACAGCAAAGGGAATTCGTCTTTCTACGAGACGCCATCCGCTAGTTGCGGCATGCCAACGGAGGTAGAGAAGGCCCTAACTCGCTGGAATTTTGCGCAAGATCAGGCCGGCAAGCGCGTTACTACCACAGAACACAACATCGCCCTACCGGGAGTTCACATCAAGTAGGAGTCCGATGGATTTTGGAGAACTTGGTCATGTGCTTTAGTAAATTGATACTGGCGAGTGTCGTTGGAGCAATGGTCGCAGTGTCGGCCTGCAGCAGCCCAACGGATCACGATTCCGACCAGATTGCTGTTTTGGTCCGTGAGCGAGGTAAGCCCACGCCTGTAAGCCTCCAGTCGTACATTCGTTCAATCGTTGAACGCGCGGAGTGCCTTAGCCTAAGTGAAGTGCTTCAGGGCGATCCTGCTCCCGACATTACTCGGCACGATTATGCCGAACACATCCCCCCTCAGTTTCCACTTGAATTGTGGCGCGCAGATGGGTCACGGTTTGACCCTACTACGGACCGCAGCGACTTCGCTGTATGGACGACTTACGACGTGGAAAGTGCGAGACATTCTTGCATTGGAATTGTGTGGGAGGCAGGCGGGATCACCCCAGTAGCAGGGCATCACGGCAGCCCCTGACGGTCGTCCGGAAGCTCATGGTTTTACCCAAGCACACCAGTGGACCGCTGGCTTTCAGAGTTGCAGCCACCCTTGTTGAGGCCTTCGATGGTCTTGAAGTGCTCCCCTGAGATCAAGCCACCTGTTGCTTTTGTTGGGCCTGGAACTGTTCCGGGCCCAACAAAAGCAACAGGTGGCTTGATGTCGGGGGGGAGGGGGGGCACTGCAGTCGCTGCACCTCCAAGTGGAACAAAATACCCCAGAGAATATGCGAACGTGGCACTGACTTTCATGCTGACCAGCGCCTGCGTCCGGGACCGGTTGACGTGGATAGCCACACATGGACCCCTTACCTACTCCTCGTCACCATACTGGGTAACACCGGTCTCCTTCCCGTACTCATCCCAAGTCCGCCATTCTCCAAGCTTCTCAAAGTAGTCAAGGCGTACTTCATGACGGCTATTCACTACAACTTTACGATCACCTAGGCGACCGGCCGCAGAAGCGACCCCATTCTCGTGGAATAGCACCCAAGTACCTGTAGGTTTCCCACCATCAAACCAACCTAGCTCAGCCAGCTCCCCATTCAACCTATAGCGATGGTAAGGACCGTGCAGGACGCCATCCCGAAACGCTAGTACGGCATCTACTCTCCCTTTCGAGTCAAACATGACATAGGCACCTGTCCGAGTCTCGAAAAACCTAAGAGGGTCCGCGTTGGGGTCACTTCTTGCGGTGGCAATACCAGATGCCACTCGATACTCGGTGCCATCCGGAAGAGCATGTGAAGTGGATGAAAAGAATGGTCCTAGCGGCGCGGAGTAGCCACGCTCACCGGCGCATGCCGAGCCTATGCTACACAGTGCCAAGCACATTAGCGCCCGACAGCAAAGAATACTAGTTGGCTTGTTCATGAGCAATCCTTTGCTTCTGGCAGTCCTGGGTTTTGCGATGAGTTCCATGCGTGACGGGCTGGGTGTTCATTGAAGTGGTCCGCCTTTGGATGCCACTCAGTATCGTACATGTGCGTGCCGCCGGGACCGACACTAAATCTAATGGTGTTACATCCACCAAAACAGTTGCAGTTGTCTGCGCAGATGGCGCACACTGTGATCTCAAAGTATAGTCTGGGTGCGTGACGCATTTGTTGTTCCGAAGCTCCATGATATCCGGGCTGGTCCCCGTGCTGAACTGAACCAGACGCGCCGCGTTCTCCATTTGCCACTGTAGGATCACCCTCTTTTTCGAGCGTAGCAACTTTCCAATGGCCCCGGCCCGTGAACGGTCCGATGTTGGAGACACTCGGCCCCCCCGGAGCTATGGGCCCCTCCGAGTCCGAGTATCTGGCCCTCTCAGTTTCTTCACCTAAGGCTGCGCCTCTCCAATACCACCCTACCCACTGGCCGTTGGCCCCCTCGTAAAACATCAGTTCTCTTACCCTCTCGAACTGGTACAGTTTCCATTGGGTGCAGCAGCAATCTCCATTTGGCACAAACGACCAGTTCAGCGATGGTCCGGTATGATTGTCACTGTATCTACCGAAACCCTCGCCGTAAGCCGACGACCTATTCCTCCAATGCTCCTGATATGTCAGACTCAATTGCCCGCAATCAAAGGAGTACTTGTAGCTGTGCAAGTCCCCTGAGTTTGGCTCAGTTCCCATCGGATCAGAAAAGTGTGATGGGAACACGGCCGCATAGTCCCACAGGTTGTTCCACGGACTTGCTGCCGGGTCGGGTGTGGTCCACCGTCCGGTGCTGGGTTCGTAGATTCTGTTCCAGCAGTAGTAACTGCCCAGTTTGTTCTGTTCGCGGCCGGCGTTGTATCTAGGCCGTGCTGGCCACGTGGTCGTCCAGCCCGCTTCAGTGGTGGGGTTTGGGGTGGCCTGCCAGGTCCAGCCTTTGGCGGGCTCTTGTGTCGCGGCACGGCTTGCGACGCCGCTTGGGCGCGGGGAAGTCACAAACGGCTGTGCGGCCGCTTCGGGCATGGCTGCATTGTACTTGAGGCCGCCCCGATTGGCACGAAATCTCGAAGCTGCTCCTGAGCCGAAATTGCAACCTGTGCGGCTGCCTGATCGCACAGGTTGCACGGGTGGCTTGGTGGTCTCAGCTTGCCATGCGCGCGGGGTGGGTTGCGGCGTGGATTTGCTTGAGCTGCATCGGGTTGACGTGGGTGTAGATCTGGGTGGTCTTCAGGTCGGCGTGGCCGAGCATCTCCTGGATGTACCGGATGTCGGCCCCGTTCTCCAGCATCGCCGTGGCCATGCTGTGCCGGAACATGTGGCAGGCACCGCGGCCGGTGATGCCGGCCTCTGTGAGGTACTCCCGCACAAGGATGCTCGCGCCGGAGGGCGTCAGCGCGTTGCCGGTACGGGACAAAAAGATCTGGTGCCGCACCTTGCGTCGCAGAAGCTTGGGACGCACCTCGGCGACGTAGCGCTGGATCCAGTGCAAGGCACGCTCGCCGATCGGGATGACGCGGTCCTTCTTGCCTTTGCCCTGGTTCACCAGCAGAAAGCCGCGGTCGATGTGAAGCTCATCCAGCCGCAACACGATCAGCTCAGCACGGCGCACCCCGGTAGAGTAGAACGTCTCCAGGATCGCACGGTCACGGCCAATTGGGCAGCGACCGAACGGCCGCCAAGCCACGCATGCAACTTGTGCGATCAGGCGGCCGCACGGGTTGCAATGTCGGCTCAGGAGCAGCTTCGAGATTTCGTGCCAATCGGGGCGGCCTCAAGTACAATGCAGCCATGCCCGAAGCGGCCGCACAGCCGTTTGTGACTTCCCCGCGCCCAAGCGGCGTCGCAAGCCGTGCCGCGACACAAGAGCCCGCCAAAGGCTGGACCTGGCAGGCCACCCCAAACCCCACCACTGAAGCGGGCTGGACGACCACGTGGCCAGCACGGCCTGGATACAACGCCGCCGGCGAACAGAACAAACTGGGCAATTACTACTGCTGGAACCGAATCTACGAACCCAGCACCGGGAGATGGACTACCCCAGACCCGGCAGCGAAGCCTTGGGGGAACTTGTGGGACTATGCACACTCGGGGCCTGCCCAAGCCACTGATCCGAGCGGACTGTTTGGCATCACAATAACCACTCTTGGTTCCCCCCCTGACGACGGCGTGGAACAAGCATTGAACGATACCTTCGGCAACGCTTCGCGTAGCTGTGCCGATTTTGTCAGTCTGCTGGCTAGCGCTTGGGTGGCAGCAGGCGAGTGTATCAGCAAGATCACACTAGTTGGCCACTGTGGCACCGGCTACGGTGGGGGTTGTGGCGTTCTCTCGGAGGGAGACAAGCGTCTGGTATCTATGATGCTGTGCGATGGCGTTGAGATTCGCAACGAGCAGTGCTATGGCTACCTATATGACTCTCAGGACGAAGAAGCATTCAAGCCGGATATATGGGACCTGGTCGGTAGGAAGGGTGGGTCCTACACAGGCTACCTGGGCTTGGTGTATTGGAGCTACAGTTATTGCTGGTACGACTGGGACAGAGGGGTCAATGCGCGTAGATCAACTCCGGATAGTGATCCTCTCTGGAAAACAGTACAAATCAAGAAAGGGGCAACCAAAGAAGAACTGAAACGGAAGTATCCGAGTGAGATCCATAAGCCAGTCGAAGAACCCAAGTCGAGCGATACGGCTACCCCAGATGGAGTCACCAAGACCGCGAGACGAATGAATAAGTCGGCTTGGGTAAAGAAGCGATAACTTGGGGAGAAAACAAGTATGATATCACGCTCAGGCAGATTGTCCTCAATGGCTAAGCTCGCAACATTGTTGGGCGCAGTCGCCCTCGTGGCTATCTTTGCTGTTATGGTAGGCATTTCACTTGCGGCGAGCAGAGGGCAGAGCGAAGGGGAGGGCTGCGATCGTATTGCCGTGCAAACATTCTTGGAGGGCGATCCCACCTCATCGGCACGCTACGGCACCCTTCGGAGATCGTTGGAGTCGTGTCCTGATGTGATCGATGGTGCTGCGTTCTTCCTGGAGGCAGGAGTGCCTCTAGGAGAAGAAGATTCTTGGGTTGAGATAGTGTGCTATCTGGCAGATCGGGGTGTGGCTAAGGCAATGCGCAGGATGGATGCCATAATCTGCGACTGTGATGGACGAGAGGTCTCGCTCTTGACGATTTTGTTGGAAAAGGGAACCCGATCATTTAGCGTCGCTTGGTCGGAGTTGTCACTGCGCCCTCACAACTTCGAAAGAACGGCCGCTCTGGTGATAGTGTTTCAATAGCTATCTAGTCGGTCCTGATCATTCTGCGAAAAGGGGTGGCCACCCAATGCGATGCGATTCAGGACTTCTGGTTGGTGCGGCGGCGGAGGTTTGCATGATGGCGAGCTCTCACACAAGCAACCAGAAAGTCCGCCGCCATGAACCGCAATCAAGCTTACCCGGCCGGTCCAGAGTCCGCCAGCGCCTCCGAGGCGAACAGTCTTGATCCGTCCCGAGTCGCCCATCTCTTCCCGCCGCAGTTGATCCTTCAGTGGTTTCTTGAGGCCGATCACGGGCGCGTCTGGCGTGACCGCAGGCTCCCGCGCCCAGTGCTGTTCCTTGGCGCGTTGTTTCAAGCTCTGCACGGTCGAGGCAACCTCGCCCACGCGCTGGACGAAGCCGCGCAGCTTCTGCAGCCCGACACGCTGTGGCAGTCCATTTCGGCCGGATCGGTCACACCGGCTCGTCGACGTCTCAATGCCGAGGTGCTTGAACTGGGGCGCCGGCACATTGTCAGCCTTTACGACGAAGTCGGCGCGATCCCCCCTGCCGCCATTTCGCGTGTTGTGTGTCGATGGCACGACCTTCCCCGTGGCTGACAGCTCGGCCAATGCCGCCTTCGGCTATCCCGGCGTCGCCCAGAGCACGACAGGGAATCCCAGCCTGCGGGCCTGCTTCGTGATGGACGCGGCCAGCCACTTGTTTATCGAGGCCGTCCGGGCCGGATATCGCGAGTCCAGCGAGCAGGAACTGGGCGACTATGCCATCGCAATGACCGCCGAGCCGGGCGTGCTGTTCGAGCTGGATCGCGGCTACTACTCGGTCAACCGCCTGCGAACCATCATGGCCGCCGGTGCCCACGCCCTTGCCGGTTTCCGCGCTAGGTGAAGCTACCGATGTTGAAGCGCCTGCCTGACAGGAGCTATCTGAGTTTCGTGCGCGACAACAACGCCAGCCGCACGGCCCCCTTCGGCAGCTACGACGACGACCTGCTGTTGCGGGTGATCGAATACGACATCGTGGACATCAGCGACGAACGGCGCTCTTTCCGGCTGGTGACCACGGTGACATATCACAGGTTGCTGCCGGGGAAGCAGGCGGCACAGGGCTATCACCTTCGCTGGCGGGAGGAGGTCGGCATCCGCGAGTTGAAGTGAATGAAGAAGCGCATTGCCCACCCGTCGTTCAACGGCATGAGCCCGTCGATCGTGGAGCAGGAGTACGAAGCCATGCTGCTGGCCCACGCCCGCGTGCGGCTGCTGATGGCTAGAGCAGTTTCGGAAAGGGTGTAGTGGCGCTCGCGGAAGTGTCGATGGGCTTGGCATGGAAGAAGTGCCATGTCCAAGGCTTACTCGGTTGACCTTCGCGTTCGCGTGATGGCGGCAGTGGACGCCGGAGACGCTCACATGGCTGTTGCCCGCAGATTCGATGTTTCGCTCGGCTGGGTACGCAAGCTGGTGAGCCAAAGACGCCGTACCGGATCGATCGCGATCCGTCCGCATAGCGGCCGCAAGGCCAAGCTTGTCGAACACCAGGAGCGGCTGCGCGAACTCGTTGCGGGCCGGCCGGATACAACGCTGCACGAACTACGGGACCAGTTGCCCGTGCGGGTCAGCATCTCGACTCTCTCGTGTGTCTGCGCGGCCTCGGCCTCGCTCTCAAGAATAGTCCTTCACGCGACTGAGCAGTTGCGGCCTGACGTGGCGGAGCGGCGAGCAAAGTGGCGGGTCGAGATGCTGGGCCTCGACCCGCTCCGCCTGGTCTGTATCGACGAGACCTGGGTGAAGACCAACATGACTCGCGTGCGCGGCCGGGCACCAGTCGGCCAGCGGCTGGTGGACTATGTGCCGCACGGACACTGGAAAACAACGACCTTCATCGCCGTGCTGCGTGTGCGCCTACTGACTGCGCCGGTGGTGTTCGACGGTGCGGTAAACGGCGAAATCTTCAGGGTGTACGTGAAGGACCACCTCGCACCGACGCTGCGGCCCGGCGACATCCTGGTCATGGACAACCTCTCGTCGCACAAGGTACAGGGCGTTGCCGAGGCGATTGAGGCTGCCGGTGCGCGGGTAGCCTACCTGCCGCCCTACAGCCCGGACCTGAACCCGATTCAACGAGTCTTCGCGAAGCTGAAGGCGCTACTGCGCAAGCACGGGGAGCGAACGGTCGAAGCACTGTGGAACCGAGTAGGATATCTGGTTCTGCGCTTCACATCCAAGGAGTGTAGGACCTTCCTGCGCCATTCCGGCTAAGCACTACACTGAACCCGAAAATGCTCCAATAGGTTGAATCAGCGGACTGAACTGCAACTCGCTCACTGTCCGGCGCGTTCCAGCACAATGCGAAAACCGACAGACCCGTTGCCCTCGAGCGGGTCGCCCCCCACAGACCAGAATCCGCATGCAAAGCGGTCAGTGCCATAGCTTCCGAGCTCTTCAGTGGACTCGCGGAAACAGGGTCCAATGGATATTCGCCCGTGCTTGTAACTTAGTCGAAAGTGCTCGTTCGACACACGATATGGCCGGGAGAACAGGCCGGGCAGAATAGCGGCATTCTGGCAGTGTTCTGCCACGTTGCCGTCCATGTCGAACAAGCCCCACGGGTTTGGTGGAAATGAACCAACTGGCGACGTGAATTCGTAGCCATCCAGATCGGGCCCTTCGTAGTCAAGGGGTGCGTGACGGAGGTTGACTAAGCGTGGACTCGGTGGCCAATCGTTGCCCCACGGGTAGCGGCAGCTCCTTCCAGCTTGCGCGCAGTACTCCCACTCGTCTGTGGTTGGAAGCCTGTATCGACGTCCCTCAAGCATGGATAGCCACTGACAGAAACTGTCGGCGTCATTCCAGCTCACAAACACTGCCGGGTGGTCCGGTGCTAAGTACCTGTCATTCACGCCAATTTCCTTGAGATGTGAGGTGTGGCGGGCAAAGAACTGTTCGTACTGGCGATTGGTGACCTCGTGAATGCCGATGTAGAAGGCGCTGCCGATACTCGCCTTTCGAAGCGGAAAGGGCGGTGTTCCAACTCCAGCAGTGAAAGTGCCTGGCTGGATCAACTGCAATTGAATGCCAACCGAGTTCGCAAACCGCTCCTCCGCCGCAACTCGTTCAGGTTGCGGCGGCCGGCAGGATTGTCGGCCAGCACAAGCTGCGGCAACAAGCCCCAACATCGCAAACACAGCTGCAGTTGGGAGGGCACGAGGCCAATGCCAAATCGATGAAACGCTCAACCTATGGCCACACATTTTTTCCATTGCTCAGTTTCTTTCCGTCGGGACCTTTTACGTCGTCTGTCGTGAAGTCTTCGTTGTTGTCGCCAGACTTCGGGTTGCCCTTTTCATCCTTCCCCGGAGCAGTGGACTTGACACCGTCAGACTTCCACCGGATAGCACCGGGTATTGGATTTCCATCGTTGTCCACTTCGTTACCCCAGTCGACATTCCCACGGGCGCCACGCACGGTAGATTTTGCTCCAAAAGCCATACCTTTGCTCAGTCCGGCGTCAGCTGAATTGCAACTCATCAAATTGATACTTCCGCCGGGGCACAGCGCGCCCTTCAACAAATATCCCAGCATGAACGCATCTCTGTTGAAGTTGACGGAATCACCTTCCACTCGGCGCGGCATGAGCAAGAGCTCATTCTTGTTGCCGTGAGCTACAATCGTCAGTGTTTTCACACACCGACATTCGCAGTTCTTTGCATGAAGTATCTCGTTGAGGGCGCTCAGAATATCGTCGAGTGATCCGACAGCGCGGCGCTCGACCGTGCCCGTTACCCCAACCCCTTTACCGTATGTTTCAAGCTCCCCAAGGGAGGCGCTACTCGCCGTGTTAGCGGACTCGTATAGAACAATGTTGTCCAACTCTTTTGCCGGGGGTGGACACTCGGCGATGGGCGACTTGTTGTACCAACCTGGTGCTTTGCCTTCGGTTGCAAGCTTCTTGTATCTCGTGGCAGACTCTCCATGGGACAGGCCGAACGCGTCCTCTTCTGCAGCCTCTTCTAGCCCCGAAGGGTCACTCCGCTGCAGCAGGTTGTGTCCGCAACAATTCAAGTTCGCCCATGGTGAGGCTGCTGGGTCGGGGGTGGTCCATCGTCCTGTGCTTGGTTCGTAGATTCGGTTCCAGCAGTAGTAATTGCCCAGTTTGTTCTGTTCGCTGGCGGCATCGCAACCGGGCCGTGTGGCTCCCGTTGTCGTCCAGCCCGCTTCAATGGTGGGGTTTGGGGTGGCTTGCCAGGTCCAGCGTGTTACGGGCTCTTGTGTCGCGGCGCGGCTTGCGACGCCGGTTGGGCGCTGGGAAGTCACAAACGGCTGTGCGGCCGCTTCGGGCATGGCTGCATTGTACTTGAGACTGCCCCGATTGGCACGAAATCTCGAAGCTGCTCCTGAGCCGAAATTGTAGGACTGTACGAGGCCCGATCACGGTTTCCGGCCACAGGCCATGCACCCCGGCCTGCGTCGCGCGCTTGGCATCATGGGTGAATGAAGCTGGCAGGCCGTTGAAAGACCCCTGAACTTGCCGGCGGGAAAAGCGTTAGCTGGTCTTCTTCCGGCGGGCCCGAGGGGCTCAGGTCCAGTTGGGTTTGCGCTTCTCGAGGAATGCGCTGATGCCCTCGCGGCATTCGTCGGTGCTGCGGGCCATGGCGTTCATGTCGCTGGCCCAGGTCAGGCCGTCTTCCATGCCCATGCCGTGCAGGCGCCAGAACATTCGCTTCACAGTGGCCATGGCCTGCGGCGCGTTCTTGCGCAGGTCTTTGCACAGCTTCTCAACGGCCGGCTTCAAGTCGGCCTGCACCACCACCTGCGTCACCAGGCCCATGCGGTGGGCCTCGGCGGCATCAAGCGTGCGGCCGGAAATGCACAGGTCGCGGGCCGCGCGTTCACCGATCTGGTGGGTCAGCATCACCATCACGATGGCCGGTATGAATCCGATCTTCACTTCCGGGTAGCCAAACGTGGCGTCGTTGGTGGCGATCACGAAGTCGCAGCAGGTCGCCAGGCCGCAGCCGCCAGCCAGCGCCGGGCCATGCACTTCGGCGATGGTCGGCTTGGGGTAGGTCACGAGATCAACGAAGAAGTCACGCAGCACGTGCGAGTTGGCCTGGTTTTCGGCGATGGTGGCGTTCTGCAGCGCCTTGATCTCCTCCAGGTCGGCGCCGGCGCAAAAGGCCGGGCCGTTGCCGCGAATGACGATGCTGCGCACGGCATCGCTGTGGCGCAGGGTTTTCAGTTCTGCCCGCAAGACGCTCACGAGCTCAGCGTTGAGGGCGTTGCGGCGGTCGGGCCTGTTCAGCGAGATCACGGCCGCGCCGGTGGCGTCGTGCATTTCGATTTTGATGGTGTCGAAGCCACTCATAGTTCGCTCGCTTGTCCGGTGGGTGTGCCGTAGAGGCGTTGAAGCTGCTGGGCTTCGGCCGCGCAATCCAGCAGGTCTTCGACGGAATAGGGTGTCTTGTAGCCCAGGTCTTTGAGCAGCGGCAGCAGCTGCAGCGTGTCGATGTTGCCGACGAGTTCGTCTTCCGCAAACGGGCAGCCGCCGATGCCGCCAATTGCGCTGTCGAACAGCCGGCAACCGGCATCGAGCGCGGCCTTCACTTTGTCGCGCAGGGTGCTGGGGGTTGCGTGCAGGTGCACGCCCAGCGGCACGCCGGGCACCGCGTTGCGGACCTTGGTGAAAGTTTCGCCCACGTCGGCGGCCGTGGCCACGCCTACGGTGTCGGCAAGCTGGATCGTGATCGCGCCCAGGTCAGCGGCGCGGCGGGCGGATTCCAGCAGCACGCCTTCGTCGCGCGGCTGCCCGTACGGGTTGCCGAAGGCCATGCTCAGGTACACCACCAGCTCAAGTTTCTCGGCCTGGCACAGCGCCGCCATCTTTTCGAGTTCGGCCCAGGCTTCGGCCAGCGTCTTGTTGGTGTTGCGCTGCTGGAAGGTCTCGTTGACGCTCATGGGAAAGCCGGCCGCATGGATGCGCCGCCCGCCGACGTGTCCGAACTTGTGGTTGGCCTGCGCGATACCTTCCACGCCGCGCAAGTTGGCGACGATGGCGATCAGGTACAGGCCCTTGGGGGCCTTCATGTTCTCGAAGACGACGGCGGTGTCGGCAAGCTGCGGCACGGCCTTGGGGCTCACGAAACTGCCGAAATCTACGCGGCGCACGCCGGCCTGCAGCAGCCGGTTCATGTAGGCGATCTTGCGGTCCGTGTGAATGAACTTCGGGAAGCCCTGGAAGGCGTCGCGCGGGCACTCGGTCAGTGTGATGGTTTCTGCCATGGGTACCTCGGCGGCTCTCTGCCAACATAGCAACGCCAGCGCAAGCCGCGACAGTGCCGCCATTTGCCCAATTTTCCCACAGTTTATCACCGGGGAAAGCAGGGGGTGTGTCGGCGGTACGATTTGGCACGTCAAGATCGTGTTGCGGGCCGAAAAATGCGGGGTTTTCGACGCAAGTTGGGGTGCGCGAACCGCCGATAACCTTTTAATCCGCCCGGGGTGGGCCCCGGGTCTCAACAGCAGGTGTCGACATGCGCATCGTGCAGATCGAGATGGAAGGGTTTAAATCCTTCGGCCGCCACACTGTGTTTGAGTTCCCGGCGCAGATCACCGGCATTGTGGGCCCCAACGGCTGCGGCAAATCCAACGTCGTGGACGCCACCCGCTGGGTGCTGGGCGAAATGTCGCGCAAGGCGCTGCGTGCGGCCAGCGGCACGGACGTGATCTTCTCAGGCTCGGCCACGCGCAAACCGGCAAACAAGGCCGAAGTCAGCATCACGTTTGACAACAGCGACGGCAAGCTGCCGTTTTCGAGCAAGCAGGTGAAGGTAACGCGCCGCCTGTTCCGCAACGGCGACAGCGAATACCTGATCAACGATGACCCCGCCAAGCTGCGCGACATCAAGGGCCTGTTCGAGGGCACCGGCGCCGCCATGAGCGCCTACAGCATCATGGAACAGGGCAAGATGGACGCGCTGCTGCAGGCCAAGCCCGAAGATCGCCGCACGGTCTTCGAAGAAGCCGCGGGCATCGGCACATTGCGCAAGCAGCAAGAGCAGGCGCAGGGCAAACTGCTGCTCGTGGACCAGAACCTTGAGCGTCTGACGGATATCCTCAGCGAAGTGAAGGGGCAGCTCCGCAAGATCAAGGCCCAGGCCGGCCGCGCGCTGAAGTACACCGAATTGAAGGAGCGCGCCCGGCTGATCCAGACCAACCTGTCACTGGCTGAATTCGCGCGGCTTGATGCCAAACGCGAAGAGCTGCTGCTGGTGATCGCGGCCGCCGGCAAGCGCGAAGGCGCAATCCAGGCCGAGCTGACCAAGACCCGCATGGATGTCGAAGACGCTGAGGCCAAGCTGTCCGACGCGGAACACGAAGAGCGCCGCCTGTCCGAACGCATCCACAAGCTGGCGCTTGAGGCCCGGGCCGAGCAATCGCGCCGCGAAAACGCGCTGTCGCGCATCGAAAGCCTGAAGCAGGCCATCGCCCGCGCGAAGGACCTGGCTGAGCGCGTGCGCGCGCAGATCAACAGTTTGAAGGAACGCCGCGAAGGCATTTTGACCGCGCTCGATTCCGGCCGCACGGAATTGTCGGCGCTGACCAGCCGCATCGCGCAACTGGCCGAGGCCGAGCGCGCGGCGCGTGAACAGGCCGACGCGATTGAAGGCGAGTTGAAGTCAGTCCGCGCCGAGTTGCTGGACGCGATCGGCGCCGCCAACCGCGACATGAACGAAAAGCTGGGCATCGAAGCCGAGATGCGCAGCGCCCGCCGCCGCCTGGAAACGCTGACCGCGCGCGGCACTGAGGTCGAGCGCGAAACGCAGGATGTGAGCACCCGTCGCGATGCCGCACTGGCAGAACGCGCTGCACAAGATGAAGCCCTGAACGCGCTGAAGTCCGAGATGACCGCCGTGGAAGGCGAACTGGGGCCATTGGGCAATGAGGCCGGCGCGCTTCGCCAGCGCAAGCACGCGCTGGAACTCAAGCGCGGGGCCAAGCTGGAACGCAAGGCCATGCTCGAAAGCATGACCGCCGTGCACGAAGGCCTGGACGAAAACGCCCGCGCGCTGCTCGATGACTCGGCGCGAGCATCAAGCTTTGGCCTGACCGGCATGCTGGCCGACAACGTGCGGATTGACCTGGCGTTTGCCGCTGCCCTGGAGCGCACGCTGGATCGCCTTGGCAGCGCGCTGGTGGTCGATACGGTGGCCCACGCGCATGACTTGTTTGATTTCCTGGCCGGCCGCGGCTCAACCAACGTGGTGATTCTCGCGCGTGAGGGTTTTGTCGCGCCGGAGAAGGCCCCGGCTTTCCCGGGCGGCAAGGGCGTAATCGGCCCGCTGCTGGACGAAGTGCGCGTATCGGATGAACTGCGCCCGCTGATGCAGGCGTTGCTCAGTGACGTGCTGCTGGTCGCGGACCGCAGCGTCGCCCGCCGCCTGCTGGAAAAAGGCGCACACGGGTTCCGCATCGTTACACCTACCGGCGAAATGTTCACGCTGCCCGGCGCATTCAGCCTGGCGGGCGGTGAGGCCGGCAGCGGCATCATCAGCCAGCAGTCTGAGATTGAACGACTGGGCCGCGACCTGGAGGTGCTGGACCGCGAAGTGGAGGAAACCGCCGCCAACCTCGCCAATGCGCTGCGCCGGCAGGACGTGCTGAACACCCGCGCGGCCGAACTGCGTGCGGCGATCTACGACGCCAGCATGGAAGCCGCCGGCCGTCGCGTGACACTGGAAGGGCTGAACCGCGAGTTCGCGCGGCTTGAGCAAGAGCGGCAGGTCGTCGCCGCCGAGTGCGCGCAGTTGCAGAAGCAGCTGGCACAGGACCAGTCACGCCACGCGCAATTGACCGAGGCCGTGGCAGAGGCCGAAGCCGTGCGCGGCCGCTGCGAAACGGCACTGGCCCGCATGGCCGAAGAAGCCACCACGCGGCGCGAAGTGCTGTCCACGGCCCGCAGCGCCGTGACGGAAGCGCGGGTTGAAGAAGCAGGCCTACGCACGCGGGTCGGGCAGTCAGAAGAGTCGCTGAAGGGCATCGATAACGCGCTGCAGCGCTATGCCGAAGAACTTGCCCGCAGCGCCACGGAAGTCGAAGGCCACGCCAAAGAGATCCGCAAGCTTGAACTGGACGCCGACACCAGCGTCAAAGTGCAGGCAGAACTTGAACGCGAACAAGGCGAGCTTGAAGATCGCAAAGGCCAGGGCGGCGGCCTGCTGGCGGAACGCCGCGCCAGCGTCGAGGCCGCACGCAAGCTGATCAATGAACTGAACGAGAAGCTTTACGCCGAGCGCGAAAGCGTGCAGCAGGCGCGCATCGATGAAAACACCCTGTTCATGAAGATGGACGCGGTGCGCCGTCGCATGGCGGAACTCTATAACACCGACATCGACACCCTGTACCGCGAGTATGACACCACCACCCCGCTGAATGAATCCGAGTGCAAGGCGGAACTCGCGGCCGTGGAAGACCAGCTGCACAAGCTGGGCAACGTGAACCTCGAGGCCATGGACGAATTGAAGGAAGCAGAAGAACGCAACAACTTCTATTCGCGCCAGGAAGCCGACCTGCTGAAGGCCAAGCGCACGCTGACCGATGCCATCACACGCATCGAGCAGGAAACGAAGCGCCTGTTCCTCACGACATTTGAAGCCGTGCGGGCCAACTTCCAGCGCCTGTTCCGGCGCATGTTCGGCGGCGGCAGCGCCGACATATTGCTGACCAACCCGGCTGAGCCGCTGGCAAGCGGCGTGGACATCATCGCCAAACCGCCGGGCAAGGAAGCACTGAGCATCAGCATGCGCAGCGGCGGCGAGCGCGCGATGATCAGCGTGGCCATGATGTTCGCGGTCTATGAAACAAACCCGGCACCGTACGCAATCCTGGACGAAGTGGACGCGCCGCTGGATGAAGCCAACGTCGATCGCTTCTGCTCGGTGATCGAAGACTACGCCAAGGTAAGCCAGTTTGTGATCATCACCCACCACAAGAAAACGATGATCGCATGCGACACGTTGTACGGCGTGACCATGCAGGAACCGGGCACCAGCACCAAAGTCAGTGTGGACCTGCGCAAGGTCGAAGAAGCCGTGCTTGCCTGATATGTCTGCGAAAGCGCCACACAGCCCGCCGCTAAGCCGGCGGGCTGTTTCTTATCCCAGCGCGTAGCTGTCGAGGTAGCGCAGGACCTTGCCGTCCTTGAACTCGCAGGCGCCCAGCTCAACCAGCTCGCCGCTGATCGGCAACGTGGCGTCCATCAAAGTTCCCAGCATGCTGAGAATGCCTTCACGCGGGACACGAATCGCCAGCGTGCAGTGCGGCACCCAACGCCCCGGCGCGTACAGCGGCCACGGTGATGACGAGAATACATCGGCCTCTTCGGTCCACTTGCGTTGCGCGACGGTCAACTCTTCGCTGGCCGCCGGGGCCAGGAACAGCACGTTCTCGGCACCCAGGAACATGCCGACGCTGGCCAGCGCCACGGGCAGCGCGGTGTTCTTGCGCGCGAACACTGACATGGTTGCAAGCAGCGCGCGCTCATCGACTTCGTCGTAGCACGCCAGCGTGATGTGTGGCCGCGCCTTCACATCATTGATGATCACCGTGTTGCCGTGCTCGCCCTCGCGCAGCAGGCTGCACAGGCGGCGCAAACGTGATTCGCAGGCGGGTTCAAAGAACATTTCGATGGCAAAGGGCATGAAATGAAACCTCCGCGCGGCAACGGCCACGCGGAGGTATACAAGTTCAAGCCTGCAACTCAAACGCCGACGGAAATCTCGAGCGGCTGGCGCTGGTAGTACGAGATGTTCGAGACCGCGATGCCCGCCTGCAACTTGCTGCGGGTGTAAGCCACGGCCTGTTCGCGCGTCGCGAAATCACTGGTTTCCAGGTCGCCTTCACGCGAAATTATGACCACGTGCTTGGGCATGGCCTGCAGCGTGGCGCGGGTGCGGGCCGCGTTGATGTCAGCGGCGCGGCGGCCGATGCGGCGGTCAATCTTGACCGGGCGCGGCTTGGCGCGACGGCCCGGCTTGCCGACCTTGCCGCCGGCTGCGCGGAAGGCTTCCTTGAGCTTGTCGAACGCGAGCTGCGTGCCGAAGCGGGTGCGAACGCGCTTGCCGGCTTCGTTCATGGTGATGTCAGGGTTGCCCTTCACCAGCTCGTTCACGAAGTCCTGCTTGGCCTTCGTGGCCTGTGGTGAACGCTTGCCGTACCGCTTGGGCGCGCCGCCCTTGGCCTTGGACGGGCCCTTGCGACCGCCCTTGGGGCCGCGGCGGGTGTCGATCTTGCCGCCGGCGTTCAGGAAGGCTTCGCGCAGCTTGT
Organism: uncultured bacterium; assembly: GCA_938014885.1. Lineage (GTDB taxonomy): Bacteria > Planctomycetota > UBA8742 > UBA2392 > UBA2392 > CALLQI01. Next base: position 226,506 of record CALLQI010000022.1, on the reverse strand, counting down.
CATAGGCAATCTGGGTTCCGAACTTGGCGCGCACCTTCTTGCCGGCCTCGTTCATGGTGATGCTTGCGTTGGTCTTGACCAACTCAGCAATGAACTCCTGCTTGGCCTTGGTGTTCTCTTTGGATCGTTTGTCAGCCACTGTGTGTCCTCCAGTCAGAACAAGAATTGGGATTGAGCGCGCCACTGTAGTAAGGGTCCGCACAATTCCAATACCATAATTCCGGTACTTGTAACATGGATGTAGCGACTCACAGTTCGACGTGATCAGTCGTCGGCATTGGGCTCGGTTCCGGCGCTTGACGATCCGCGCCAGTAAAACTCGCCGTGCTCGACGCTCCAGTCCCCGCCAAACTGGCCGCAAACGCGAATTCCAGACTGGCCGCTGTGAAGGCTTTCCGGACCATAGACAATCAAGTCAGGAAAGGCCGCCCCGGAAGTAAAATACGGCAGCCGGTCGGTCAAACGGCAGCCCTGCAGGCCCGTGCCCCCGATCACCACAAAGTTGCCTGGCCCGTCAGCCCGCGGATAACAGAAAAGTACCGCCAGGTCCTCACCTTTCATTTCGCGCCCACCAATTGTGACTGACCCGCCCTTGAGCACGACCGGCGCATTCGCAAGCCATTGAAACGCTGAATTGGATTCCGCGTGGCCCAGCAGCACCACGTCAGCGCCCGGGTAAGCCGCGGGTGAAAAGTCGCGGTCGGCAATCACTTCGAAAGCCCCGTGGGCCCGATAGGCCCATTGCTCTGCGTCAAAGCGGGCCTTCTGGCGGCCCCAGTCGGATACCGTGCCCGAAGTGCCGTACACGTACACCACACTGCGGGTCATCGAATTCTTGAGCAACCCGTAACGCCCCGGGTACTTCACGGCCTCGCCGGGGTCAGTGCCAAGTTGCCACTTGCCTTCCACGCGATGCAGCCAAAGGCGGCCTTCTGCGGGCATCGCGACTGTTGCCAATTCTGTGTTGTCGATCACCAGCGACAGACTTTCGCCCGGTTGAAGAATTCGTTGCGGCTGCAATGACAGACGGGTCACGTTCTCGGTGGTACCCACGATGCGCCTCCGGTTGGGTTCTGCTGTCAGTACGATCCGCGAGGCCGCAAGCTGCTTTTCCTGCATCTCAACGCGCGCCCAATGACATGCCGCGCTGTTGCCGGGGTTGACGGTGGTGAAATCAATGTGTGTGGCCTCATGAGATGCCGGCCGCCGCGACTTCGTGAACAGCCGCCACATCGGCTCATAGTCCATGCAATCCGCGCCGGCGTCGCCCCCCGAGTCGTACCAGTGGCCACCCCCCGGCTCTTCGAAGAACTCAAGCCGCGTGACGATGCCCGTCAATTCCTTGCGCATCCGGCGTGCCTGTTCGACGGACACAGTGTTGTCCGCGTCGCCGTGCAGGATGAACACCGCATGGTGTGAGTAATTCTGTTTCATCATCAGCGTGCGGCTGGGATTGGCGATGCGGCCGAGAAACTCAGACATCGGGTCGTCTTTGACGAATTCGGCCCCCCCGCCGTAACTCCAGAAGCTCTCCCAGCCCGCGCAGGGGCCAAGCGCTGCAAACTTGTCAGGGAAGTGCGCGCCGATGGTCCAGGTGCCGTGGCCGCCCATGGAGTGCCCTGACAGGTAAATCTTCAACGGGTCGTGATCCAACATGGCTTGCGCGTGCTCAAGCACTTCCAGTGCATCCAGCCGGCCCCAGTCCTCCCAGTCAAAGCCGTACGGGCTGCGGTTCGTCGGGCACACGATGTGGCACCAGGACTTCGGCGAGTACGCGGCCGCGTGGCCGGAAGCCTGCACACTGGCACCATGCAGGCCAAGCAGAATGCCCGGTTTCTCAGTCTGGCCCGGCAACGGCTGCGCGGGCACCAGACTGTAATACTGCACACTGCCATCAATGCGGCTGCGGAAGGTGATCTTGCGGCGCTCACCCGGCGCCGCGACCTTGAGTGACAGGTCCAGTGATCCGGCGTTGATGGGTGCTGACTTCTCATCAGGCAGCACCTCCAGTTGCAGGCTGGCCGTAAAATTGCCGAGCGCCGGTGCGGCCGCACATTCGACGACGTAGTTGCAGCGGCGCATGCTCATGGCGGCAACGCGGGTATCGGTGGGGGCACCATCTCCGACGCGCAATCGAATAGTTCTGTCGCGGTCGCTAGGGTTGATGACAGGCATGGATCCCAGCACACGCTGCCCCGCGATGCCGGCCACAAGTTCAGGTGCCAGATGGGATGAAGGGTCCATCATCGCGCCGGCGTGCAAAGCATCGGCACGCACCGGCACAAGCTTGGCGGACAGATAGCCGCGGCTGCAAAGGAAGTAGAACTCGTTGGCACCCTTACGGATCGGCACCGGGATCTGCCAGTTGCCGAAGCCGTAGAAATCGCCGTTGCGGAGCTCACCATTTGCATAGACGGCCGAGTGCCCCTGGGCATGCAGCAGCATCACGGAAGCGGCGGGGGAATCAAATGACCACCAGGCATAGCCGCCCTCAAGCAGCTCATGGCGAATGCCGCCGTCCGTGGCAGCGGCCTTGGTCCAAACACTTTCGCGGCCATCGGGCGCCTTGAACACGGCCCCGGCGACAGGCTTGGCAAGCTCGCCGCGAATCATCGCCAGTTCAATGGGATCACGCCGCACGGGGCTGCGAGCACCGTAGCCCAAGCCTTTAAGAAGCAGGCAATCCCCAAGCAGGATGGGCAAGGCAGCCGCAGGCTCCTGGGCAGGAGCCAAAGCCAAAGGCGACCAGGAAAGCGCAAACAAACAAAGCAAAGCCGGCCCAAGCCGAACAAAAGCACGCAGCATCAGAAGTCCCCCACAACCAGTAACTTACCCCGAAGCAAAGCCCACGCATACCCCATACGGACGAACACCAAGCCGGCCGGTGGACGAGAATCCGCAAACCGTTTAGTGTCGCCCAAAGCAGCAGTCAGGCAAAAGCCCGGCAACAGACACCGGCAACAGATAAAGGAAGGGCCTGTAGCTCAACGGTTAGAGCAGGGGACTCATAATCCCTTGGTTCCGGGTTCGAATCCCGGCGGGCCCACCAGCTTCTTTTGGTTGTGCTTCTTCTATTGCTTGGCCCTTGCTGCTTGGGCTTTGTTGCTTGGCCTTGGCTTCCGGTTACTTTGCTTGCTTTGCGGCCAGGTCTATCAGCTCGGCCAGGCGGTTGGTGTAGCCCCATTCGTTGTCGTACCAGGCTACCAGCCTTGTTAGCGTGCTTCCCTTGGCTGCCTTTGCACTGGTTAGTTGCGCGTCGTGGATGGCGCTGGCCTGGTTGCCTACTATGTCGCTGCTTACCAGCGCGTCTTCGCTGTATTCGATGATGCCCTGGTACTTTCCCTCTGCCCCGGCCTTGATGTGCTGGTTCAGTTCATCGGCGGTTGCTTCGCCTTTCAGTTCCAGCACCAGCTCCACGTTGCTTCCATTCACTACCGGTACCCTTTGCGCCATGCCGTTGATGCGGCCGGCCAGTTCGGGCAGGGCTTGTTCGAATGCTTCGAGGCTTTCGGTTGTCGTCGGCACTATGTTTGCCGCGGCTGCCCGGCCTCGGCGCGGGTCCCGGTCGTGGCCGCCGTCCACAATGTTCTGGGCGCTGGTGTAGGCGTGCACGGTCATCATGAAACCACGCTGGATCGGCCACTGTGCCTGCAACAGTTGCATGATTGGCGCGTAGCAGTGCGCGGTGCAGCTTCCGGCACTTAGAATCCGGTCGGTGGGATGCAATGCCGCGTCGTTGATGCCTCTTAGAATCGTGCGGTCGCATACTTCGCACGGCAGCGGCTTGCTTACGATGACCCGACCTGCGCCCAGACCCAGCAGTGACTCCAGCGACTTGCGAGTGTTGTTGCGGCCGCTGCTGTTGATGACGATATCGCAGCCTTCGACCTCGGCGCGGGTCAGCGTATCGCGGTGCGATAACGGGGTGCGCGCATCACCGGCGAACAGGACTTCGCCCTCAGTGCGCACGGTACCCGGAAAGCGCCCCATGACTGTGTCGTACTTCAGCAGATACGCGAGCTGATCGGCGGGCAGCGGGTCGTTGATGCGCGCGACTTCCACGCCTTTGCGGCCTTGCAGCAGCCGGTACAGCGCGCGGCCTACGCGGCCGAACCCGTTGATCAGCACACGCGGCATCAGGCCAGCTCCGCGAGGCGTTCTTCGACCTGCATCACGCCGTGTTCATCGAGTTCCGGGTTGGCCACGTCGAAGGTCTGGCGGTCTTTGCCTTTGCCCGGGGTCTCAAACACCAGGAACTCGCGTTTGCCTTGGCGGCGCGTCTGCTTGAGCTTGAGCTTCTTAAGTCGCATCAGGCCAAGCGCGGCGACATAGGCGAAGCGCTCCAGCTCTGCGGTCGTGAACTTGCTGTCGGCCGGTTGCTCGGCGCGGGCGCGGTGGAACACCTCCCACAACAGGTCGGGGTCCATCAGCACGGGCTTCTTGTTCGTGCTGTGTTCAGCCGGCCACCAGGCGATGAACGCGCCTGTGGGCTGGCGTTCCCAGGCCTCCAGCGACATTTCCACGCGCTGGAACAGCCCTTCCTGGGCCGGGTCGGCGTTGAGTGCAATGATGTACTTTTCGCCGTTGGCAAAGGCGCGTCCCGTGACGCTGCACTTGCCCTGGCCGCGTGTGATTTTGAATTCCATGTGGCTTGTTATGCGCCCTTCAGGTCAACCTTCAAGGCCTTGGCCAGCGCGCGGGCCTGTTCGATCGATTTCACGGTCTCGCCTGACATCCGGAATATGGCGTGAATTGCCGTGGTCTCATGAAACTCGTCAAGCTTCCAGAGGCGAATCACGGCCCGGATGCCCTCCGGGTCTTCCAGCGCGCCGATCGCCTCAATCAGGTACTCGTGATACACGAAGGTCGCGTGCTCGGTGGCGTTTTCATCGACCACCTGTTTGCCTTGCGCGAGCAGTTCCCGGTCGTACTCGGTGATTTTGACTCGGTCGATTTCGGCCTCAAGCTCTTCCAGCACGCGCGCGTCGGCGAAGCGTCCCAGCAGGTCGATGAAGTGCTTGCGGAAGCGCCATGCGGACGCCCCTGTGGGCCCGTTGCGCAACTCAAAGATGGCCTGGTTGACCGAGCGATAGCCGATGCGATACAGCGACTCAACCACGTGCTTGGGGAAGTTGGCGTTGGTTTCGACGCGATAATCCAGCCGTCCGTCCGGCAGTTCAACCAGCACCAGCTGGTTGTAGCCCGTCCACAGGGCCGTGCACAACGGCTCAATCGCCGGCGCGCCGACCTGCACCAGCAGGTCCTGGGCCTGGAACACGACCATTTCGTCGGGGTTGGTCAGCGCCAGGATCAGGTTCGACACCAGCATTTCGCGGCCGTCGTCGCCGAACGCCAGCATGTCTTCGGCAAAGGTGCGCCAGTACTCTGACTCGCGCGTCGGTGATGCTTCCGGCTTGCGGCTTTGGAAACGGTGTACCACTTCATACATGCGGCCGAGGCGTCCCAGCCTTGCGCGCACTGCGGGCTCAGACCAGTCGTTGGCCAGCAGCAGGTTGCGGATACGTTCCGGCCACAGCAGAAATGAGTGCCATGCGGTCTGCGCCTTGGACATGTTCTTTCGGTCGCGCGGCGGCCAGTCGAAGTTGCGTTTGATGAGCTTGCCGTATTCGTCAAACACGGCCGGGGCGACGGGTGCGGGGTGCACATGGCGCCTGACGTAGGCCCAGTCGCTGCTTTCGCTGCTTTCCATGCGGCGCAGGATCTTGGGCATTTCGACGCCGCGGAACTGTTGCACGTCTTCGCGGTCAAGCACGATGGCCGGCGGCTCGGATGACGTCGTATCCGGCTCGTCGGTGCCGGTGTTGCCCGTGGTGGTGCATGCGGCAAGCAGGCACAGCAAGAGCACTGAAAAGTACTTCACGGCACACTCCGGGGGGCTTGGCGGGGCCAGTATCCAACCACAGCGCCGCGCCCCTAGCAATCACCGGTATTGCATGACCACCAGAGTCAGGGAGCCGGTTTACGGTCAACGGTTTACAGTCAACGGTTACAGCAAACTGCCGCAGTTACCGTGAACTGTCGACCGTCGACCGTCGACAATTGACCCTTGCCTGCACCTGATTCCGGTACCCATCCAGCTCACCGGTTGCGGCGTGATTGCGGGCGGTGGGGCAACTCGCTATAAAACCCGCCCTCAGGCCCCAGATACGGAGTAGTCATGATCGTCGGCGTCCCGCGCGAAATCAAAAATCACGAGTACCGGGTGGGCATGGTCCCCGCCGGTGTTAATGCCCTGGTTGAGGCCGGCCACAAAGTTGTGGTCGAAGTCGGGGCCGGGCTTGGCAGCGGCATTCCAGACGCCGATTACGAGGCCGCAGGCGCGAAGCTTGTCGGCACGGCCAAAGAAGTGTTCGACCAGGCCGACATGATCGTGAAGGTCAAAGAGCCTCTGCCGGCTGAGTACGGGCTGATCCGCAAGGGCCAGATCGTTTACACATACTTCCACTACGCGGCCTCGCGCGAATTGACCGAGGCGATGATCAAGACAGGCGCGATCACCATCGCGTACGAAACCATGGAAGACAAGCGCGGCACCCTGCCGCTGCTGACGCCCATGAGTGAAGTCGCCGGGCGCATGAGCATCCAGGAAGGCGCCAAGTACCTTGAGCGCCCGACTGAAGGCCGCGGCATTCTGCTCGGAGGCGTGCCGGGCGTTGAGGCCGGCAATGTGGTCATCATCGGCGGCGGCGTGGTCGGCACCAACGCGGCCAAGATGGCGGCGGGCATTGGCGCGCGCGTGACGATCCTGGACGTTTCGCTGGATCGCCTGCGCTACCTCGATGACGTGCTGCCGCCCAACGTGACCGAGCTTTACAGCAACGCGTACAACATTCGTGAGTGCATCAAGCATGCCGACCTGGTGGTGGGCGCGGTGCTGATCCCGGGTGCCAAGGCACCTTCGCTGATCCGCCGCGAAGACCTCAGCAGCATGAAGCAGGGCGCGGTGATTGTGGACGTGGCCGTGGACCAGGGCGGTTGCGTCGAAACGACCAAGCCCACGACCCACGCGAACCCGACGTACATCGTAGATGGTGTGGTCCACTACTGCGTGGCGAACATGCCGGGCGCGGTCGGCCGCACGAGCACCTTTGCGCTGACGAACGCGACCAGCCGGTTCGCGATTGAGATCGCGAAGCTGGGCTGGAAAGAAGCGGCCAAGAAGCACGTGGAAGTGCGCACTGGCCTGAACGTGGTGGAAGGCAAGGTCACGTACAAGGCGGTGGCGGAGGCCTTTGGCATGGAATACGTGCCGCTGGCCCTGTAGCACGGAAATCGCTGCATGAACGGGTGCACGTTGGTCGTGCGCCCGTTTTCTTTTATACTGGGGGCCTTCCTGTGAGTCCCCTATGTCCGACATCGCACCCTGGGAATCCGGCAACGCGCGTGGTCAGCCTGAGGGCGCGGCGCGGCCCGGATCCGGCATCACCAAGCCCAAGAAGCCTTACAAGCTGCCGACTGATCGCGAACTGCCCGAGATTTACCAGCCGCAGGGTGGGGGCTTCATCGCGCCGGGCGGCCGCACGGTCACGGAGCCTCCGCCCCCAACGCGGCCCATTGAGGGCAGGGCGCGCACGGCGCTGATTGTGCTGAGCGCGATGGTGGGCGTGGGCCTGTTGTGGACAGTGCTGTCGCTGGTGCTGGTGGACGCGCAGGCCGGCCCGCTGCGGTACGTGTATATGGGTATCGGTCTGGTCCTGGCCGCCGTGGGCGGGATTGTGCTGCTGCTTGAGCTGCCGCGCATCCAGGCCTATCGCACGCAAAGCTTCATCCCGGGCGTGCTGGTGATGGGCAACAAGAACGCAATCGAAAAAGTAGGCGGCCCCGTGGCTGCGGGCATGATCAGCATGCAGCGCGCGCGCGCCAGCGGCGGCGGCGTGCTGAGCAAAGTATTTGACCGCAGCGTCCACCACAGCACCCCGCCCGAATACGTGGCGCTGCACACCGACATCGGCCGCGGGCCGGAATTGGTAGGGGTGCAGTGGGACGCCGTGCGTGAGTTCCAGCGCGGCGACATCGTTTGGTTTCGCATGTTGAAGCCGGGGCAATTCCTGATGTTCCACAAGCTGGTGCCGTACGCGCCGTGGACGATTGCTGACAAAGCAACGCGCGAGCGCGTCTTTACGGTACTGCGCGTGGGTGAGCCGCTGTTTGACGCCAGCGCCGTGAAGCAGGCCATGGGCAAGACCAAAGTGTTCGCGACGGATGCCAGCGGCAACATGCAGGTTGCAGGTTCCGCGGCCCCTGCGGCCCCCGGAGCCGACACGGAGTTCGTGCCCAGGGCCCCGATGAAGCTTTCGGCGCCGGGCGCCACGCTGGGTGGCGCGGAGCAGCCCTTCCAGAACGCGCCGGGCGAGGCCGAATTCGAAGACGAACTGGACGCCGGCGCAAACCCGGGCTATCGGCTGTCGGACCCGGGCAAGGGCCTCGGCGGCCACGACTATGACCCCGGTGAAGACGACCAGCAGCAAAAGTCAGAGTAGAAAGCAGACATGAGCAGCTCAAACCAGAGTGTGATTGATGCCCTGGCACCCGTGCTGGCGCGGCTAAAGACGCTTGACCTGAACGACCCCGCCGCCGCCCGTGAGGCCTTGCAGCGCGAGTTCCCGCTGAGCGGCCCGCTGGGCGACACGCTGCGCGCGCTGACGCAGGACGGACTGGCGCAGGGCTGGCTGTGCGGCAAGGAGGCCGGGCCATCGCGGTTTTCGCGCGTCGCCAAACCTGAGGCCGCACAGGGCCACTCGATTGACGCGGTGATGTTGTGGGGCGACGGCCCGTGGCACAAGCACACCAACGGCGAAGTGAACTGCATGCTCACGCTGGAAGGCGAGCCCAAGTTCTGCGGCCACCCGGAAGGCTGGGCGGTGTTCGCGCCGGGCAGCCAGCACGTGCCGAGTGTAAGCGGCGGCAAGATGATGATCTTCTACATGCTCCCCGGCGGCGCCGTGGAGTGGAAGAAGAGTTAGGCCGGCTTGGTCATGACCCAGGTGGCCATGGCGCGCTGGTTCTGGACGTTTACCGTTTTGACTGGGTCCAGCAGCTTGCCGCCTAGTTGACGTGTCAAGTCCAGCATTTCGTCCAGTGTGGTCGGCAGCACTTCCCAGCCGCCCGGCATTTCGAAGCGGCCGTTGCTGGTTGGGCGGGCGAGCGATTCCATGCTCAGTGTCGTGGCCAGCCTTGCGAACCAGGTGCCGCCCGGTGCCAGCACTCTCCAGCTTTCGTGCAGCACGCGATGCAGCATCTCGCGGTCCGGAAGCATGTGCAGCAGCGCGTTGCACAGCACACCTTGAAAGTGCCCGGCCGGCCAGGGCAGCGCGTCGGCGGGGCCCGTCACGGCGTGCACGCCCGGCACGTCGCGTTGTACCCGCGCGATGCAGCCTGCGTCATGATCGAGCGCGTACGTCGCAAACCCGTTGCGCGCGAACCAGGTCAGGTTGCGGCCGGAACCGCATCCGATATCCACGATCCTTGAGCCGGGCGCGAAACGACCCTTCAGCACCTGGTCCAGCAGCGCGATGTCCATCCCGGCCAGTTCAGCGTTCAGTGCATTCGCATCCATGCGGTGTCCTGTGTAACGTGCGCGCGAACCGGAGATTCGCCGATGACCGTGCTGAAACTTACGCGCCCTATCTTGCAGGGTACGCTGATTGAGCGCCAGAAGCGCTTTTTGGCGCAGGTGCGCGTTGCCGACGGCAGCGTCATCACGGCCGCCTGCGCCAACACTGGCAGCATGAAGTCGTGCAACGAGCCCGGCCGCGCGGTGATTCTGGGCGACAGCGAAAACCCCGAGCGCCGCTACCGCTACACCTGGGAACTGATCGACATGGGGCAGGGCTGGGTCAACGTCAACACCGGCATTCCCAACTGGGCCACCGAGCAATTCGTGCTGGCCGATGCAATCCCCGAACTGGCCGGCTACCCGTTCATCCGGCGCGAAGTGAAGTACGGCAAGGACGACGCCAGCCGCATTGACCTGCTGCTGACCAACACGCCGGCACCCAAGAAGCGCAAGAAAGACCCTGACCCCGTGCCGCGCTGCAAGGTCACCGACGCGCCCGATTGCTACGTCGAGGTCAAGAACACTTCGATGCGCGAGGGCGAGTTTTCACTGTTCCCTGATTCCGTCACCGAGCGCGGGCAGAAGCACCTGATTGAACTGACCAAGCTGGCAAAGAAGGGCATTCGCGCTGCCATGGTGTTCTTCTGCGGCCGCACGGACACGCGCGCGTTCCGGCCCGCCGATGAAATCGACCCCGAGTACGGCAAGCTGCTGCGCAAGGCCGCCAAGGCGGGCGTGCTGGTGCTGCCTTATCAGTTTGCGTTTACGGGTTCGGAGATTCGGATGGTGGGGAAGCTGCCGGTGCAGTTGTAGTGACGGTGCTGGCGCGGCGGCGCTTGCGAAGCGCCATGATCTGCTCAACTTCCTGCGCCTTCAGCACCAGCGACAGCCCGCCGTAGATCACCACGCCGGTGCCCACCGCCGACAGCACCGAAAGCATGCGGCTTGTGCGGCCGGTCAGCCCAAACGCGCGATACAAGGCCGCTTCCACAGCGAATGCCCCGGCGGCCATCAACGCCGCGACCAGAGTCGCCCGCACGATGGAAACCGGGTAGGCGCGCATGCGGCTGGGCGTCATCGGCTGCGCCAGACGCTCGCTGGTGGGGGGCAGGCTTGCCAGGCGCATGCTTTCAAGGACAGTTCCCTTCAGCCTGCGGCGCAGGATCAGCACGAGCATCAACAGGTTCAGAGCGCTGGAAATCGCCGTGCCCAGTGCCAGGCCGGCCTCAAGCAGCGCGGTCTGCAGCAGGATCACGTTGGCGACGACGTTGACAATGACGGCCAGCAGTGCCACGCGCGTCGGCGTCTTGTGGTCGCGCAGCGCGTAAAAGGCCTTGGTCAGCAGCCCGATCACGCTGACCAGCGGCAAGCTGATGCACAGGAAAGCCAGCACCTTGGCGGATCGCCGCAGCATTTCAGGCTCGCTGCGCACGCCGCCAAACAGCAGCTCGGTGATCGGGAAGGCCAGCACGGCCAACCCCAGCGCCGCGGGCAGCGAAATGAACAGGATCAGCCGCACGCTGTTCAGCAGGCTGGAGGCGAACTTTTCCATTTCCTTGTTCAGTGCAAAGCGCGACATCAGCGGAAAGACCGCCGTGCCAAGCGCCACGCCGACCATCCCCAGCGGGAACTGGAACAGGCGCGACGCATACGAATAGCTGCTGACGGCACCGTTGCCTTCGACCAGCACTTCGGCCAGCACCTGGTCCAGAAACGTGTTCACTTGAAAGACCGCGAGCGCAAACAGCATCGGCGCCATGGCCTTGAAGATGTCGCGCACGCCTTGCTCACGCAGGGCCAGCTTCGGTGGGCCCAGCAGTTTCAACTTGGCCAGGGCCGGCAACTGGCCCGCGTACTGCACGAAGCCAGTGAACAGCACGCCAAGTGCCATCCATAACACCGCCTGCTCCTGGTTCGCGGGGCCGGCAAAGTGCACGCCCACCAGCCAACCGATCCAGATCAGGTTGCCCACGGCGGGCATCAATGCCGGCAGGCCGAACTGTGAAAACGTGTTCAGCGCGCCGGCCTGCAACGCGGCAATGCAGATAAACGCCACGTACGGCAGCAGTACGGTCAGGTAGCGCCGGAACAGTTCAAACTTGCCGGGGTCAGAAAACAGGTTCGAAGGCAGCAGCCACGTAATCAGCAGCGTGATGATCGTGATTGCGCCCAAACCCAGCCACAGGCACGTTGTCAGCGTGGCCAACAGCCGCCGCGTGGCCTCAGGGTTGTTCATGATCCGGTAGCGCGTGAGCACCGGGACGGCCGCCGATGACAGCGCGCCTTCGCCGAACAATTTGCGGAACAGATTGGGCACCGTGAACGCGAGGAAAAACACGTCCATCTCGCGCGAGAAGCCGAAAAACGCCGCCGTCAGCACGTCACGCAGCAGCCCGGTAATGCGGCTCATGAACGTAGCCGCGCTTACCAGCAGCGCTGAGCCTATCACCGAGCGCCCGGGTGCTGCCGGCAACGCGCCTGAGCGGCGCTCTTCTTCCAGGCGCACGCTTTCGGCGGCGATGGCACCGGCCGAATGATCTTCGGTGGATTGCTGTGGTTCGGGTTGCCCGGGGGTGCCGCTCACGCTAATCCTGCTTGCCGTGCCGTTTCTCGAGCTCGCGCTGGATTTCGGCCACATAGCTGCGCGCGACATCCTGCATCGCCTTGTTGCCGTCGCCTGAGCGCACCTTCACGCTGACCTTGACGCGGGTTTTGTCGCCTTCGGTGCGGTCGTAAATGTTGACACGCACTTCATCGACAGTCTTTTCCAGCGCGTTCTTCTTCTGGCCGCGGATGAAGCCCGTCGCGGCCTCCGACTGCTCGACGCTGCCGTAGGTCTTGATCACCAGCTCAGCGGCCGCAAATGCCTGCGCCGGCGTAACCTTGAAGAAGCCGATGCCTTCGTCGGCGGCCACGGGCTCTTCGCCGGTGGTGGATACGGTGGGCTTTTCGTCGATCGGCTCGCCCTTCCAGGCCTTCAGCAGGCGAAACACGGCGTTGCAGTACTCGCGCGCGGTGTCAGGGCGTTCGCGGTCGTTGGCGTTGCGCGCGTACCAGCAATGCACGATCAGGCGCGAGCGAACTTCGCCGTCTTCACTTTTGTCGTACACGGTGCCCTTGACCTCAATGCCGTCGCGGGCCGACGAGTCGTGTGGCTTGTACACACCGCGCAGTTCCATCTTGGCAGGGTCTTCCGTGGTGATGCTGCCGTTGTCGCGCATGATCACGCGAAATGCTTCCCAGGTGTCATTCGGCGTCGATTCGTAGTCATGCAGCCAGCCGTCTTGACCCGTGGGCGTGCCCGCCCAGTGAAAAAACTCGGCCGCGTCGCGACAGCCGCTGAGGCCGGCGAGTGAAACGATGGCAAGCAGGACGGTGCAGGTGATCGTGCGGCTGATGTCAATGCGAAGCATGCGATGTTCTTTCGGGGTCGTTTGGGTTTACTTCTCGGGGATCCATTCCACGTCAGCAATGCCGGCGCGCTGGTTGGCTGCGCGCGCCAGCACGAACAGCCAGTCAGAAAGCCGGTTCAGGTACACTACCGCCGGGCCAAGGCGCGGGGCGTCTTTGGTGCGCACGGCGCGCAGCTCGGTCAGTTCGCGCTCGGCGCGGCGGCACACGGTACGCGCAAAGTGCAGCCACGCGGCCTGGGTGCTGCCGCCGGGCATGATGAAGTTGCGCAACGGTGCCAGCTGGGCGTCCAGCGCGTCGATCTGCTGCTCAAAGCTGCTGATCCAGTCCGGGTGCAGCGTCGGCAGGCCCTTCACGTTGGGGTCGCCGGCCGCAAGAATGCTGCCGAGCGCGAACAACTGCGGCTGGCGCGCCTTGAGCCATGCGGTAAGTTCAGCGTCGCCGCCGGCGGCAATGGCCAGGCCCAGCACCGAGTTCAGCTCATCGACCGTGCCGTAGGCTGCCACGCGGGGGTCGTGCTTGGGGGCGCGCTGCCCGCCAAACAGGCCCGTTGAGCCATCATCACCGGTCTTGGTATAGATCTTCATCGGGGGCGGAGTTTAGCAACACGCTGCCTGCTTCCTACGCCCTGCACGCTTGGCAAACCCATTGTGGAAGGCTTTGTGGACAAACCTGACCCGCGCATCAAGGCCGCACTCGTAACTGGCAGCGCCACACGCACCGGCAAGGCGCTGGCACTGTGGCTGGCTGAACAGCGGATTCGCGTGGCCGTGCATTATCGTGGCTCGGCCGATGCCGCGCGTGAAACGCTGGCCGCATGCAACGCGCTGGCCCCTGGGTGCGCGCTGGTGCAGGGTGATTTGACGCAGGCCGCTGAGGCCGCCCGTGTCGTGCGCGAGGCCCAGGACAAACTGGGCGGGCTGCAGTTGCTCGTGAACAACGTCGGCAACTACCTGCGCAAGGACCTGTTTGAACTCACGCCCGAAGAATGGCGCGATCAACTGGAAAGCAACCTGTATTCAGCCTGGTTCTGTACCCAGCAGGCCGTTGCGCACATGCGGCCGCAGGGCTTCGGCCGCATTGTGAACCTGGGTTACGCGGCCGGTGAGCGGCCGACGTACAACCGCCTTACGGTGCCCTATCACATTGCAAAGACCGGGCTGGCGACGCTGACCCGCAGCGCGGCGGCCGCGCTGGCGCGCACCGGCGTAACGGTCAACACGATCGGCGTGGGCATTCTGGAGAACAGCATCGTGAAGCCCGTGAACCCGCCGTCGGGGCGATTTGCAGGGTATGAAGACCTGTGCCGCGCGCTGTCGGTGTTCGTGGCCGAAGGCGCCGACCACATCAACGGCGCGCAACTGGACGTAAGCGGCGGCTGGATACCGGAACAAGTCCTTTAGCCGCAGGCCCCGGTTGTTGGAACCGCGAAGCTTCGCGACGAACAGCCACGGCGGGTTCAAACAGAGTTACGGAGGTTCGGAGAACTGCCCTTGGCGGCTTCTGTCGTGAGTGTAGTTGCGGTTCTTCTTGTCCTCGCGCCAGGCAGTTGCCGATCCGTGTACCAGATTTTCGTAGCGCTCGTTGCGCCGTCGCGTGAGGTCGTTGCAGTCCGCGATTCGCGCAAAGCCCAATGCAGCGGCGACTAGAAGCCGGGCTCGGCCGCACCACACCACATGAACTGCAACAGCTTGCACGCAACGCCGCAACGAGCGCGACGCTCAAGGCAAGGCTCGCGCAGGCCACAAAAGCTCCAGTGGGGCCGATGTGCGCTGCTTCAGCGCTTGCGTACGGTAAGGCCAAAGTTGGGCCCGAAGCCTTGCTTGTAGGCCAGCGTGATCCACACCAGCGCGAAGGGCTCAAGCAGCCGTGCTTCCTTCAGCGGCCCAAGGTCCACCGGTTCAAAGCCCACGTCGCGCGCGAGGACACCGGCGGCAGCCTTGGCTGCCGGGTCATCGCCGGCCATCAGCATGCTAAGCCCGTCGCCGTCGGCCATGTTGGCGGCACCGATGGTGTTGAAGACTTTGACGACGCGAGCACCCCGGGCCAGTTCGGCCACGCGTTCCGCGCCGCTGGTTGTGGTGCCGAGTTCAAGCCCGGCCAGTTGGGGTTTTAACGGGTTGGTGGCATCCAGCAGGATCTTGCCGGTCCAGTCGCCGGCAGCAGCCAGCGCGTCAGGGACGGCCGCCCAGGGCGTCGCAAGCAGCACAACTTCAGCCCACTTCACGCCGTCGGCGATGGACATGACCTTTGCTTTGGCGGCGCTGGCGGCGGACACGGCCTTATCCGACTTCGGGTTGCGCGCAGCGATTGCCACAAGGTGGTTCTTGGCAGCCCAGCCTGTTGCCAGGGTGCCGCCGACGTTGCCGCTGCCTAGAATCGCGATTTTCATGATTTGGCCCCCAGGGAGGTTGGGACAGAAGGTGCCACCTGAACACGTACTATTGTCGGGCGATTCCGGGGGAATTCAAGAAAACCATCCGTACTCTATGTGCAGACAATCGGAATACCGCGACGCACATACGGGTTCAACCTGGGCATGGTGGCGATTTTTCACCTGATTGGCTTTCTGGTTACGGCACTCAACGTGCTGGTCTGGGTGGCCGTGCATCGTCGGCTGAGGCTGGCTTTCCCGCGCCGGGGCGGGTTGCTTTCGGTGCTGGCCGGCGTGCTGATGCTGATCGCGCTGCATCCTTTCTTCATCATCATGTTGGGCAGTATTTCCGGCCTGGTCTGGATGCGCACCGCGTTGCCCGAGTGGTTTCAGGTCGGCGGCATGGCAATGCAGTTCGCGGCCTGGACCTACGGCGCGATGCTTCTGATCAAGGGCGCGCCCGCGGCGTTCATGGGTGCCGTGCGCAAGCTGCGCCGCATGTCTGTAAAGGAAGAAACCGGCACCGCGCCTGAAAAGGAACTTGTCGACCACGAACGCCGCCGTGCGTTAACCAAGGCAGCACTCGTGGTGCCTGCAGCCGTGGTCGCCACCGCCATCGGCGGGGCCGTGGCCGCGCGGCAGGCACCCAAGGTGGTGCGGCTGCGGCTGACCGTGGGGCGCGAGTTCACGAACCTGCACGGCCTCACGATCGCGCAGGTCAGCGACGTGCACGTCGGCAGCTACATGGAGCGCGAGCGTCTGGCCGGCATCGCCGAGGCCATGAACAGCCTGCGCGCGGACCTGCACGTGGTCACGGGCGATTTGATTGACAACGAAATCGGGCAGATGGCGGACTCGCAGTACTTTCTGCGCGCGCTGCAACCGCGCGTCGGCAAGTTCATGTGCATGGGCAATCACGAGTACATCACGGGCCGCAGCGCCGACAACAAGACGGTCGTGGACGGCCTGCGCGAAACGGGGGTGGACATCCTTGTTGACGAGTCAAGAGCGATCAACTTCGGCAGCGACCGGCTGCACCTGCTGGGCATTGATTACCCCGAACAAGGCAGCACACTCGAGCGCCTGACGACCCGCAGCACGCGCGAGTCCATTGAGCACGCACTGAAAGACGTGCCCGATGACGGTGCGCCGCGGATTCTGCTGTCGCACCACCCGCGCACCTTTGTGGATGCCCGCGAGTTCCCGATTGATCTCACGCTCAGCGGCCACACGCACGGCGGGCAGATTGTGCTCGGTCGAGTCGGCGACTTGAACTTTTCGCCGGTGCTGCCTTTTGAGCACTACCACAACGGCCTGTACGTACACGAAGGCCGCAAGCTTTACGTCAACGCCGGGGCCGGCGGCTGGATGCCAGTCCGCATCAATTGCCCGACCGAGATCACGCTGATCGAACTGGTGGCTGAGGCCTGAACATGCTGGGTTTCATGGGAAGCATCTCGCTGGGTGCGCTGCTGGCGATCGCGCTTGCGGTGTGGGGGATACATCGCCGCACCCGTATTGCGTTTCCCAAACAGCGCTGGGTTGCCCGTGGCGCGGCCCTGTTCGCGGCATCGGCGGGATGGCCCGCTTTGCTGATGCTGGTTGGCGGTCGCACGTTCTTCCGCGAGAGTATCCCTGAGCCGGTGCAGATTTTCGCCATGGGCATGGCGCTGGGTGTCGGCGCGTGGGGCGTGATCGAGGGGCTGCTGGCGCTGCCCCGCGCCGCCCGGCGCGCGCTGAACCTGCTGCGCCGCCGCGCCAAAGTCGCCGCCGATCATGAAGCACACGGCACAGCACCCGAACGCGCGCTGGAAAACGCGGGCCGCCGCAGATTGCTGGCACAGGCGGGACTTGCTCTGCCGCTGATTGTGGTGGGTACGGGCCTTGGCGGTGCGGCCGCCTCACGCGCGGCACCGGTCGTGACGAACCTGCGCCACAGTGTGCGACGGGAACTCACGAACCTGCACGGGCTGACCATCGCGCAGGTCAGCGACGTGCACATCGGCCGCTACATGGACCCGGCGCGCCTGGACGAAATCCGCGATGCCGTGAACGCGCAAGATGCCGACATCCACGTGATCACCGGCGACCTGATCGACAACCACATTGAGCAAGTGGCCGAGGCCCAGCGCTTCATCAAAGGCCTGAAGCCGCGCCGCGGCCAGGTGTTCCTGTGCATGGGCAATCACGAGTACATCGCCGCGCGAAACGGCGGCTCAGAGGCCGTGATCAAGGGCCTGCGCGACACCGGTGCGCAACTGCTGATCGACGAATCGCAGATCGTGCGCGTCGGCGGCGATCACCTGCACATGCTCGGTATTGATTACCCGACGCGGAACCTGACCGGCCGCACAACCCCGGAATCGCTGGCGCTGGCGCTGAAGGACGTACCCGACGACGGCGCGCCGCGCGTGATGCTGAGCCATCATCCGCGCACGTTTGCGGAAATCCTGAATCACCCGGTGGACCTGACACTGGCCGGCCACACGCACGGCGGGCAGTTGAAGCTGGGGCGGATCGGTGATTACGCGCTGACTCCGATTCTGGCCGTGGACTTCTTCCACAACGGGCACTACGTCCGCAACGGCCGGCACTTGTACGTGAACGCGGGCGCGGGCGGCTGGCTGCCCGTGCGCGTGAACTGCCCGCCGGAAATCACAGTAGTCGAGTTCGTGGCACAGGCGTGAGTTGGGGACTGGGGCTTGGGGCTTAGGGCTTGGGGAACTGCGCGATTCCAACCCAGGCCCCACGCCCGAAGCCCTAAGTCCGCAGCCCTAAGCCCCAAGCCCCAACCCCCACACAACTTTCACGGTTGTCCGCGCGTGGTCTTAACACGCGCCCGCTACTCTTTCGTGCAAGGAGCAGAAACAGGGCCGGTCGCACCCCACACCGCCGGAATACTAGTGACCTTGGAACTCGAAAGCCGACTCACGAAGTCCCCGCCCGGCGGAGCCTACCGCCCCCTGCTCCTCATCCCATGCCCGCGCGCGCCCTTTGGCGCGCGCGCCGCTTTAAGGAGCCGCCATGGCTGACGCTGTGTCACCCTTGTTTGCCGACTTCGAAGCCTGGTGCGCCAGTGTGGAGCACTCGAACCTGGGCATGCTGGCAATCGGTGTCGTCGTCAGCGTCGGCAACCTGCTGGTCTATCGCGCGCTGGGCAAGTACCTGCGCGCGGCCTGGGGGCGCCGTGGCAACCTGGCCTGGCGGCTGGCCTTCCTTCCATACTGGGTTCTGCTGTCGCCGATGCTGGTGCTGGCGGCCGGCGGAATGCACGCCGCCCGCGCGCAGCACGAAATGCTGCCCGGCCCGGTTGCCGTGACCTGCATGGCATTTCAGTTTGCCGTCTGGGTGTACGGTGGCTGCCTGCTGATTGCATGGATCTCGCGCCGCGCCCATGCCTCGGCGGGCACCGTGACGCGCCGCATCACCAAAATCGAGCCCCCGGCGCGCGGCCTTGGCAACCCGGCCCGGCGCGGCTTCCTGCGCAGCAGCGCCATCGGCATGCCCGCCGTGATCATCACCGGTGCGGCCGTGGGGGGCGTAAGCAGCCAGCTGCCGCCCGTGGTGAAGAACCTGCGCCAGCCCGTGCGCGGCGACTTCGCGGCCCTGCGCGGCCTGCGCCTTGTTCAGTTCAGCGATGTGCACATCGGCAGCTACCTTGAGCGCGACCGCCTGCGCGAAATCACTGAGGCCGTGAACTGGCTCAGGCCGGACATTGTCGTCTGCACCGGCGACCTGATTGACAACCAGCTTGAGCAACTCGAACACGCCACGCCCATGCTGCGCGCGCTGAAGCCCCGCGTCGGCACCTTCATGTGCATGGGCAACCACGAGTACATCGCCGCCGCCGGCGACGAAGCGGCCGTCCGCAACGGCCTGCGCGAAGGCGGCGCGACACTCTTGATTGATGAGGCCCGCAAGGTCGAAGTCGGCCGCAGCCACCTGTGGCTGGGCGGCACGGATTTCCCGGGCCCGCCGGCGCTGGGTAAGCGCCCCCTTACCCGCGAAAGCATGGACAAGGTCGAAGCCGACATGCGCGACGACGGGGCGCCGCGCATCGTGCTGGCCCACCACCCCAAAACATTCTTCGAAGCCCGCGAGCGGCAGATTGACCTGATGCTCAGCGGCCACACACACGGCGGGCAGATCAGCCTCGGGCGCATCGGCGAACACGAACTGACGCCGAACCTTCCGTTTGAGCACTACCACCGAGGCCTATACGAACACGAAGGCCGCCGCCTGTACGTGAACAGCGGCATCGGAAGCTGGCTCCCGATTCGAATCAACTGCCCCCCGGAAATCACGCTGATTGAGCTGGTGTGATACACTGGCCTCATGCGGCTTGGATTGATCCTGCTCGCCATCAACGCGCTGGTGTTCTGGGCGCTGTGGGTGCGTCTGCGGCATGCGTTGCCGTCGCGCAAGGGCCGCATTGCCATTGCCGTCGCCTATTGGTTGCTGCTGCTGCCGACGCTGGCGATGCCCTTTGACGCCGGCGCGCTGCGCGCCTTTCGCAGCGATGCGCCCCTGTGGATGTCAGTGCCCAGCATGACGTTGCAGTTTGCGGTGCTCTGCTACGGCATCTGGTTGGTGGCGTTCAGCGGCCCGCTGCACTTCTGGCAGCGGTTGCGGGCCCGTCGCAAGGCTGCGCCAGGGCCGCAGCCCGCAGCAGCGCAGCCCGAGATGCCGGTTCCGGCCGCCGGGCAGCCCGATCCGCAGCGCCGCGATTTCCTGAAGCGCACGGCGATGCTGCCGCCGGCGCTGATTGTACTGGGATCAGGCATCGGCGCGGTGGGGGCGATGCAGGCCCCGGTGATCAAGCGCGTTCAGTTGCCGGTGCCCGCGGACCGCACCAATCTGCGCGGCCTGCGCATCGTGCAATGCAGCGACGTGCACATCGGCCGCTTCTGCAAGCGCGAACAGTTGCAGGCAATCGCCGCCGTCATGAATTCGCAGCGGCCGGACATCGTCGTATGCACCGGCGATCTGCTCGACCACGCGATGGAACAATTGCCTCCGGCGCAAGAGCTGCTGCGCAGCGTCCACGCGCCCAAAGGCCGCTTCATGTGCCTTGGCAATCACGAGTACTACGCGGCTGGCGGGGCCATGGATGAACTGATCCGCGGCATTGAAGAATCCGGAACACGCCTGCTCCGCGACGAGCACGAAAAGATCAGCGTCGGCAGCGATCACCTGTGGATGTTGGGCATTGACTACCCCGGTCGCCGCCTGCCAGCAGCCAGTTTCGACCACGCCCTGCAAGGAATCCCCGACGATGGCGCGCCGCGCATTGTGCTCGCGCACACACCGGCCAGCTTCTGGGAGGGCCGAACGCGGGCCATCGACCTGCAGCTCAGCGGCCACACCCACGGCGGCCAGGTCAGCCTCGGGCGCATCGGCCAGTACGAGCTGTCGCCGGTGCTGCCCATCGACCTGTACCACGCTGGGGAATACGAGTACCAGGGCCGGCGGTTGTATGTGAATGCGGGGACAGGCGCGTGGATGCCCGTACGCATCAACTGCCCGCCGGAAATCACGCTTATTGAACTGGTGTAGCGGCAGTGTGGCCGGTCGCGCGGCCCCTTTTCGGGCTTGCGCGGTGCGCTAACCTGCCCGCAGGAGAAAACCATGAGCATCCCCGTCTATCTCGTTGCCGGTTTCCTGGGTTCAGGCAAGACGACCCTGATGAAGCGCCTGCTCGATCACCTCAACGCACAGGGCGAAAAACCCATGGTGCTGATGAACGAATTCGGCGAAACCAACATCGACAACGAGCTGCTCGAGGGCGCCAACGCCCAGATGCGCGAGCTGATCGACGGCTGCATCTGCTGCACCAGCAAGACCGAGCTGACCAAGACCCTCTACGACATCGCCGCCAACGACGCGCCGTCATCCATCCTGATGGAAGCCACCGGGCTGGCTGACCCCGTTGAGATCCTCGACATCTGCACGCTGCCCAACCTGCTCGACAAGCTGCAGCTTCGCACCATCATCAGCGTCGTGGACGCCAACCGCTGGGGCAAAATTCCGCAGGCCCATGCGCTCATGCAGCGTCAGGCGAAGTTCGCCGACGTGCTGCTGCTCAACAAGACCGATCTGATCGACGCCGACACCACCGCCCGCGTTGAATCTGAAATCCGTGCCCTCAACGACCGCGCCAACCTGCACCGCACCATCCGCAGCGAAGTGGATGCCGCCAGGCTGCTGGCCGCCAAAGGCACCAAGGTCGAACGCGAAGACCTGGATCATGCCCATTGCGACCATGACCACGACCACTGCGAACACGACCACGGGCACGGGCATCACCACCACGACCACAGCCACGACCATTACCTCAGCTTCACGCTGCGGCCGCACGGCAAGGCGAACAAGGCAAAGTTCAACGACTTCCTGAACGCGGGCCTGCCGGGCCTGCTGCGGCTGAAAGGCTTTGTGCAGGTCGAAGGTGTTGAGCCGCAGGCGATTCTGCAATGGACCGGCGGCGATTGGGAAATGATCCCGCGCCCCGAAGTGATCAAGCCCAAGCCCGACGTGCTGGTCTTCATCGGCGAAGACCTGAACCGCGCCGAGATCCGCAAGAAGCTTGAGGCCACGGGCCTGCATTTCCACGATGAAGTCGGGCATGAGGGCGAGCATCACGATCACGATCACAAGCACGACCACGCACACGCCCACGGCCACAAGCACTAACCCAGCGCGACAGGATCACCGATGACGATTGACTGGCTTGAGGCGGAATCCGCCATTGATGAGCGTCTGGCACTCAACGCCCGCGCCGAGAAGCTGAAGGCTGAACTCGCGGCGGACCCGAAAAATGCCGAGGTCGCGCTGCGCCTGCTGAACACGCTCGACCAGATGGAGGCCGCGCCGCAGGAAATGGCGCAACTGTGCGAGCCCGCCTTCCAGGCCAATCCGAAAGATGCCGCGTTGATGGCGTGGCTGGGGCAACTCAGCTATCGCCTCGGCCAGATGAAACTGGCGATGGTGACGCTGAAGCACGCGCTGGCGCTTGACCCCAACGAAGTGCTGGCCAATTACTCGATGGGCCAGCTCATGATGTACGCCGGCGCCTATGAAGAAGCGCTCAAGTACGGCAGCAAGGCCTGGGAGGGTGCGGATGCCACCTGGTACCGCCGCGAAATCGGCCGCCTGTACTGCATCGCGCTGGCACGCCTGAAGCGCTTTGACGACGCCTACATGTTCCAGCAGAAGCGCCTGGCCGAAAGCCCCGAGCACACGCAGACCGTCATCGACACCGCCGACCTGCTGCGTGAAATGAACCGCAACATTGACGGCGTGGCCCTGCTGCGCGACCTGTACAAGAAAAAGCCGCGCGACCCCGACCTGCTGTTCCGGCTCGCGGTGGGCTACTTCGAAGACGAGAACAATGTCGAAGCCAAGGTGTGGGCTGACAAGCTGATCGATGCCGACAGCCAGCACCTCGAATGCTGGAACCTGCGCAGCCAGATCCGCGCCAAGCTGGGCGACTTCAAGGGCGCGCTGCTGGACCACATGATGATCCGTGAGCTCAGCAAGAAGACTCCGCTCGACCATGTGTTCCTGTCCGATTGCCTGGTCGCACTCGGCCGCAAAGATGAGGCCGTGGCCACGCTGAAGCAGGGCCTCGAAGAGGTGTCGCAGTGGCCTGATCGCGTGAAGCAGTACAAAGCCGCGCTGTCGAAGCTGACTGTGCAGGCACCCGAGCAGCAGGCCCCGCGCAACCACAAGCTCGGGCCCAATGACCCCTGCTGGTGCGGGAGCGGCAAGAAGCTGAAAAAGTGCCACGGCTAGGGTGCAACCGCGAAGCGTTTGGTATTCGCGAGGGGAAGTGCGATCGCGTCGCGACTTCCACTGTGGAATTGCCGGCCGGCGGCGTGTCCTGCGTACAGGGTGCACGTTCCGTGTACGGGCTGAAACCGGCAGCGAAGCAGCCTTGCCAGATGCGGATAAAGCTCAACGGTTAGAGCACAGGACTCAACTCCTGGGTTGCGGGTTCGAATCCCGCTATCCTCCCTTTTCACGGGATCCCGATTGGGGCAGCCGCGGCCTGCAAAAAGCCGCACCCGTTCGATACGGGCTTTGAAAACCGGAAGGGAGCAGGCAGGCCGCGAGGCTGTTGACACGTCAACACGAGTGCAACACACGCAAGGCAGCCTTGCAGCACGCGGATTCCGCCGCAGGCCAACCCCGGAAAAGGAAACGCGCGAAGTCAGCGCAAATCCGGCCCGGCAAGTAGCCCACGGCTAAAGCAGTGCTCCGTATGACAAGCGTGGCCAAAGCAGCCAGGCCCGCTCCCCGAAGGCAACCAATCCAAAAGCATCACACGCCAACGCGGCACGCGCATCCCGCGCGAGAGTGCCGGCGGCACCGGGAACGCCAATCTCCAGATCGGCCGCAAGCAGTTAGTGGTGTGGCCGACTCGGCCGCACGCCTTTGCTCTACGCCCCAAAATGGGCGAGGGAAGGGCTGAACTGCAACTACATGCGGGCGGGGCGCCTGCACCACGCAGCGGCTGGAAGCCCATGCCACTTTGAATTTGCCTGCAAGAATCCGGACGTAGAAGGGCTGGTTTCGGAAGCCAATATAGGGGGATGAGT
This sequence comes from uncultured bacterium, assembly GCA_938014885.1. Lineage (GTDB taxonomy): Bacteria > Planctomycetota > UBA8742 > UBA2392 > UBA2392 > CALLQI01. The sequence continues at coordinate 202,547 of CALLQI010000022.1, read as the reverse complement.
GGTGACGGGCCCGAGAAGACATCGGCTGTGCTGCCTCCGCTGAGCGTGACTGCGCTTCCCGTGAAGGCGTTTGCCGGCATCGGGCGCAGGCTGCTTGCGTTCCTGTTGGACTGCCTGGTTGTGATGCCCACCGCGTTGCTAGTGGCGTGGCTGATGGGGACCCTTCCGTTTCTGTTCGACCGAACGGCGGACGCAGTTGGTGTGTTCGGCCTGAAGCCGCTGGTGGCAAAGCTGATCACCAACGGGATCACAATACTCCTGTATGACTTCTACTTCGCGCGTTTGGTCAGCCATGGCGGCCGTACGCTCGGAATGTCGTTGTTGAGTATCGCTGTTGTGGACAACGAAGGACGCCCGCCTCGCTTGTCAGCGGCGCGGACGCGCTACCTAATGGCGGGGCTGGCGATGATTCCCGCGGGGTTGGGGCTGCTGGCAATGCTCTGGCACCCGCAGCGCCGAGGATGGCACGACCGTGCTTCGCGCACGTGGGTGATTCACGAGGTGGTGCTCAGCTACCATCGTCAGGCACACGGATTGGGCGGCAAGCGCGAATCACCCATAACTGCAAGCGTTCTCGTGTTTCTACCCGGCATGGTCCTAGCTGCCGCCGCAGCAGTTGCGGTCGTACTGCTGATCATCCTGCAACGAAAGCTCACCGGGCGAGAAGCCCTACAGCCACGCGATCCGACGCGGGACACTTAGCCAGCACGGCAGATGCACCCGCGTTGCGGCCGTCCCGGCCACGGCGATTTCAAGGCGCCCGCGGGCCAGAGGCCACGCGGGAAATGCCGGCCAGAGGCCAGCGCTCCCGGCTACGGCAACTGCTGCAGACAGGACGTCCGCAACACGGGGGCCACGCGCGGGACGCGATTGCCACGGAGGATTCATTTGCGATGCGCATCGTGTTGTCACAGCCCATCGCGTCAGCGATGGAGGAGGCTGAATGCACGTTCGAGTGTCAGCCGAAACCCCTCCACCGCTTATGCGGCGGGCTTTGATCTTGCGATGGTCGCCTTGGATGGATTGACCCCAACCCTTGGGCTGGGGCTGTGGGCCCTGGCTTGGTGTTGATGATACTTGCTAGCCCGCCAATTCTCTTAGCTCTGCGTCGCTTAGCAGGGCTTTGCTGGCTTTGGCGGCTTCGAGGATTCGGTTTACCCGGTCGTCTGTGGGCTCGTAGCCATTCTGTTCGCACCAGAACACTACGTTGCTTTTGCCGCTCATGTGGCCTACACGGATTCTTTGCGTGAGGCCGAATTCGCCTGCCGGCACTCCTGAGTACACGCGGTCCGCCAGCCAGTCTTCGCCCTTCTTCTTGGCTTTGATTACGGCTGCGGCGTGGACTCCGGTTCCGGTGTCGAAGGCGTCTTCGCCGAACACGGGGTAGTTTTCGGGCAGTGGTACGCCGGTGTATTCGTGCGCCTTCTTCACGTACTCGGCCAGATGCGTCAGGTCGTTCTTGATCAGACCCATCAGCTTCAGGTTCACCAGCAACTGATCGAGCTGCGTGTTGCCCACGCGCTCGCCCAGCCCCAGCGCCGTGCCGTGGATGATGTCAGCCCCGGCCTCCACGGCGGCGAGTGCGTTCATCAGGCCCAGGCCGCGGTCGCTGTGGCCGTGCCAGTTGACGAGCACTTTCTTGCCCGTGGGTTTGACCACGTCGTTGATCACGAAGCTCAGCAACTGCTGCACGCCGTGGGGCGTTACGTGGCCGCAGGTGTCGCAGACGCAGATGCTGTAGGCGCCGATTTCGATAGCGCGCTGGTACAGGGCCTTGATGTCGCCGGGCTTGCTGCGGGTGGTGTCTTCGGTGACGAACATGACCGGGATGCTGTGGTCGATGGCCCACTTCACGGCCACTTCCATCGTGGACATCAGCTTCTCGAGGGTCCAGCCTTCGGCGTACTGGCGGATCGGGCTGGTGCCCAGAAACGCGCTGGCCTGGATCTTGATGCCGAACTTCTGTTGAAGCGCGTCAATCGGTTCGATGTCGCTGATCACGGTGCGCACGGCGCAGCCGGGGATGATCTTCATCTTCTCCTGCACGATGACGTTCAGCAGGGCCTCAATGTGTTCGCGGTGCTGCGGGCCGGCGCCGGGCAGGCCCAGATCGACGCGGTCGATGCCGAGCTTTTCCATGAAGCGCAGCAGCTCAATTTTCTGCTCAATCGTGGGGTTCACCGCGGACGGGCTTTGCAGGCCGTCGCGCAGGGTTTCATCGTCAAAGGCAATGGGCTTGGTGCGCTTGAGGATCGGGTCTGATCCCACGCGGTTCCAGTCGTAAATCAGTTCGTTCTCTGCCGGTGTGGCCGTGGGCATAGCGTGTCTCCTGACAGGCTTAACGGGCCGGTCGCGGGTCATTGTTCCTGTAACTGCGCCCTGACAAGTTTAGCACCGGGCGGCAATCGGGCCTACGCCGGGTCTTCGGGCCAGAACTGTACGTGCTGGGGCAAGGGTTGCAGCAGCGCGGCCTTCAGGTGCGGCGGGTGAATCTCGATCTCGCCGATGCGCGCCAGCGGCACCCATTCCAGCGCTTCCACGGTGAACGCGCTGGTTGCATCAGGCTTGGCGGTGCCAAGCCCGGTCACAGGGCCCGAGCCCTGTCCGGGCGCAAGCTCGCACAGGTACACCACCGCCAGCACGTGGTGTTGTTTGGGCATGTCCAGCGCCAGCCGGTTGTGACGGTTGGCGATGAACTCGCGCACGAACAGTGGCCTGACGATGTTCACCTTCAGGCCAGTTTCTTCTTCGACTTCGCGCAGGCAGCATTCGGCCAGTGATTCGCCGTGCTCGACGTGGCCGCCGGGCAGGAAGTACCACAGGCGGCCGGGTTCGCGCACGCGAAAGAACAGCACGTGCCCGTCGTGGATCACGAGCGCGCGGGCAGTAACGCCCACGCGGGGCTTGGGTGGCATGACCATGGTGCGGCCTTTGCTGGCGGGGGTGCGTTCACGATCATGGTTTCTGGCACAAATTCAAGCTGTCAGCAAGTTTAGGGGATGCGGGCCGCGCCTTGAAACGTTCTAGGGCGGCGTACATACTCCGGCCTCTTCGCGCTGGCGTATGTCGGCCGTAACAGGCCGCCATGGGCACCTGCCACGAGCACCAGAAGGATACTGTGATGAAAGTGAAGTTGTCGGCATTCCTGGGGGCCGGTGCCCTGTTGCTTGCAGCCTGCCACACCAGCATCCGCGAGACGGAACCTTCGGCAGCGTTCCGCACGGCGCTGGATGAAGTGATGTTGCGCCAGCCCAACGCCAACAAGGTCAAGCCCGACGAACTGGCCAAGCGCAAAGGGCCGGTGAAGCTTTCGCTTTCGCTGGATGATTGCCTTGAACTCGCGATGGTGCACAACCGCGCGATCCTGTTTGAACAACTGAACGCTGAGGTCTCGCGCGCTAACGTGATCAGCAGCCGCGCGAACCTTGACTTCACGCTGGGCGCCAACGTCGGCTACAGCCGCGAAACTCAGGAACTGCAGAACCGCATTTTCGGTGATTCGCGCGACGAGGAAATCAACGCGGTAACGAACGTCGGCGTCACGGCGACGCTGCCGTTTGCGACCGGCACCACGGTCATCATCGACGGCACGTTTGTGCGCAACGACAGCAACAGCCCGTTCCAGGCATTCGAGTTTTTCCCGGCGGCAACGCTGACCGTGCGGCAGCACCTGCTGAACGGCTTCGGCTTCGTGCCCAACCTCGGCGGCCGCCGCATCGCAGAAGGTGAACAGAGCATCGCCGACTGGGAAGTGCAGGTCGCGCGCAACAACCAGGCTTTCAACGTGGCCATGGCTTACTGGAACCTGGTTGAGGCCCGCGAAGAGCTGGTCGTGTTCGAGCGCCAGGAAGAGTTGGCCAAGGAATCGGTTGAGCTCGCGCGCAGCCGCTTTGAGGCCGAAATCGGCACCCGCCTGGACGTGCTGGCGCAAGAGGCAAACCTGAAGTCGCAGGAAGTGTCGATCATCGTGGCGCAGGCGCTGGTTGAGCAACGCACCGATGAATTGGTGCAGGCGATTCACCCTGACCTGCTGCACGGCTACGCGATGTTTGACGAATTCCGCATCGAAATCCAGACGCAGACCAAGGCCGACGCCGCGCGAACCGGCGAAGACAGCGTGGTGCTGCTGGAAGAAGTGAAGGCCGCGCTGCGCCGCCGCCCCGAAATCAAGCAGGCGCGCCAGCGCATCATCAACGCGGGCATCGACGTGGAAATGGGCGAGTACGGCCTGCTGCCGACGCTGGACCTTGAAACGTTCTTCGGCACCGAAGGCTTCGGCCAGGAGTTTGATGACTCGCTGGAAAGCTTCAACAAGTTCGAGAACCTGCGCTACGGCTTCCGCGTGAACTTCGGCGTGCCGATCCAGAACAGCGCCGCCCGCGGCGCATTGATGCGTGCGGAGCTCAACAAGCGCGCGATGTTCCTGGCCGCGCGCGATTCGGAAACCGCGATCATCCTGGAAGTAGCCAAGGCTGTGCGCGACATTCGCTCGGCCCGGCGCGCGCTTGAGTCGGCCTCAGAGGCACTGACGCTGCAACGCGAGACGCACACCGCCGAAATCGAACGGCAGCGCGCGGGCCTTGCCACCAGCTTTGAAGAACGCCAGGCGGCGAATGAGTTGCGCCAGGCGGAACTCAACGAGTTGAAGGCGCGCATCGGCCTCGTGCGCAGCCGACTGGCCCTGCAAAAGGCCACCGGCGAACTCAGCCCGTGATTATGGAACCAGTTTCACGTCTTCGCCTTGCTCATCGGCAAGTCGCTTCAGCACGATTGCGTCGAAGCGTTTCAGCACCAGCGCAGCGATCGGGAAGCTGATTGCCAGCGCGCCGATAAGGATGAAGATCGCGTACTGCTCAATTTGCGCCACCGTTTCGGCAGCGTAGAAGCCCAGCGTCGCGTAGCCTGCGGCCGAAGTCACCGAGCCAATCGTGGACCACACAAGGACGCGCACACCGTGTACGCGGCGAAGCCCCGCGGCGGCGGGCACAAAGCGCCCGATCCACGGCAGGAATCGCCCGAAGGTCAGCAGCGGCATGGCGTAGCGGTTCATGCCTTGCTCAAGCACGCTCAGGCGCATGCGGCCCTTGTTGGACTTCACGAAGCGTTCAAGCCAGCTCGCGCGCCAGCGGCCGATGCCCCACAGGATCATGTCGGAGCCCAAACTGCCCGAGGCGGCGGCCAGGATTGTGCCCAGCAGGCTGAAGCGCGGGTCAATCGAAGCGTAGGCCCCGCCCGCGACGGCGAATGACTGCAGCCCGGACTGGTCCCACAACGTGCCCACCGCTACGGCCCAGTAGCCGTATTCCGCGATGTAGTCCTGGATGGATTCCCACGCCATAAGGTTGCGCGGCAGACGATAGCCAAACCGCCACGCGATGGCAGAGTGCGCGCATGGACCTGGCCCAACTCGCAACCCCGTGCCTTGTGCTGGATCGCGGCCGCCTTGAGCGCAACGCGGCCTTCATGGCCGGCCGCGCGCGTGAGCTCGGTGTCGCGCTGCGGCCGCACCTGAAGACGGCCAAGTGCGCCGAGGTCGCGCGCATTGCGACACAAGGGCACAGCGGCGCGATCACTGTCTCGACGTTCGCAGAAGCCCACTGGTTTGCCGAACGCGGCTTCCGCGACCAGACGCTTGCGGTCGAGTTGCCGCCCAACAAGGTGGCTGATGCTGTGGCACTGGCCCGTGCCGGTGTGAAGCTGCACGTGTTGATCGACAGTATGCCCGCCGCGCGGGCGCTGGCCGAAGGCTGCGCCGGACTGAGCCGGCCGCTGCACGCGCTGGTTGAGGTGGACTGCGGCGACAAGCGCGGCGGCGTGGACCCGGCGTCACCTGAGCTGATTGAAATCGCGCGGGCGCTCCACGTCAAACCCGGCCTGGAGTTCGCGGGCGTGCTCACCCACGCGGGGCACAGCTACGGCTGCCGCACGGTTGCCGAGATCGCCGACGTCGCGGAACAGGAGCGCGCGGTGGCGATGCTCGCGGCCACGCGGCTTCGTGAGGCCGGCTTGCCTTGCAGCATCGTGAGCGTCGGCAGCACGCCGACGGCGACCCACGCGCGCAATCTGGAAGGCGTCACCGAGATGCGGCCGGGCGTGTACCTGTTTGGCGATCTGGACCAGGTGGGCCTGCACAGCCTGCCCGAAGAGCGCATCGCCGTCAGCGTGCTCGCGACGGTGATCGGGCACTACCCGCAGCGCAACACGCTGCTGATCGACGCCGGCGGCCTGGCCCTCAGCAAAGACACCAGCGCGCAGCGCCACGGCAAGGTGGGCTACGGCAAGCTGCTGACGTTGGCAGGCGCGCCGCTGCCGGGCCTGTGCGTGCATCGCACGAATCAGGAGCACGGGCACGTGACGGCCGACGCGCCGCTGCCCTACGCAGAACTGCCGATCGGCAGCCGGGTGCGGGTGCTGCCGAATCACGTGTGCATGACGGCGGCGGCCTACGAGTGCTATCACGTGGTGGATGGCGGCACCGACGTGACGGCGATCTGGGAGCGCGTGAACGGCTGGCAGCGCGCGCAAAGCGAGCTATCTTGACGTGTAAAGAGCGTGGCCGAGTGGCGGAATGGCAGACGCTGGGGCCTTAAAAGCCCTTGGAGGGCAACCTCCGTGCGGGTTCAACCCCCGCCTCGGCCACCACGATCCTGCACGGCGTCCAGCACGGCCTGCCCGATATCGGTGAACTGGAACTGGTACCCAAGCTCCAGCGCGCGCTTGGGCACGGCGCGCTGGCTGGACAGCACGACCGTCGCCATCGCCCCGTACAGCAGCTTCAGCATGAACGCCGGCACGCGCGGCATCAGCGGCCGGTGCGTGGCTTTGGCCAGCGCGATGCTGAACTCGCGGTTCGTGGCCGGCTGCGGGGCACAGGCGTTGATTGCGCCCGTGTATCGCGCGTCGGTCAGCGCGGCGCGAATCAGCCCGGTGATGTCGGCATGGTGCACCCACGGCATGTACATGCGGCCGTGGCTGATCTGGCCGCCCGCGAACAGTTTGAAGACCGGAATCAGCTTCTTGAGCACACCGCCGTGGCGGTCCAGTACGATGCCGACGCGCAGGCTGACACTTCGGACTTTTTCGCTGCGGGCGGCGTCTTCCCACTCGCGGCAGATCTCGGGCAGGAAGCCGCTGCCGGGTGCGCTTGACTCGTCAAGAATCTCGTCGCCGCGGTCGCCGTAGAAGCCAACTGCGGATGCACAGACAAACGCCGCCCCGCGCGCTTCAGCCGCTTCGCGAAGCTTGCCGGTGATGATCACGCGGCTGTCGCGGATTGCCCTGCGGTGCGCGGCCGTCCAGCGCTGGGCCACGACGGCCCCGGACAGGTTCACGATCGCGTCGCAGGCACCGGGCAGACTTTCCAGCGTGCAGCTTTGGGTGCCGGGGAAAGCCCGCGCCGCGCGGGCCGCATCACGCGAGGCCACGGTCACAGCGTGGCCGTCGGCCAGCAGCAGGGGCACCAGCCTGTGCCCGACGGTTCCTGTCGCTCCGGAGACTAGAATGTGCATGGGGTCCTCTATAGGTCGTCTGGCGGCCCGTGACAGCCCCGGAAAAATCTGGACCACCACGAACGCAAGGCGCATTCAGGCAACTGCACACCAAGGGGGATCACCATGCGACGCCTTGCACTGACTGCACTTCTTGCCATGAGCGCGGCCCTTCACGCCCAGACTATCACCGACCCCAACTTCACGATCGACTATCTCGCCAACCCGGGCCACGGCACCATCGCCTTCGACTTCGGCCCCGGTGGCCGCCTGTACGTGGCCGAGAAGCGCGGCCGCGTGCTGGTGATGCAGCCCAATGGTTCAGGCGGATTTAACGCGCCCACTGAGTTCGCCGACCTTACCGGCTTCGTGAACAACACCGCCGAGTGCGGCCTGCTGGGCATGCGCCTTGACCCTGACTTCGCCACCAACCGCTACATGTACCTGTTTTACACCACGGCCACGGACCAGCGCCTGGTGCGGCTGACGGCCGACGCGACGTATAACGTCGTCAGCGGCGGGCAGACGATTCTGCTGCCGGGACTGCCGCGCAGCGCGCCCTACCACAACGCGGGCGACATTGAGTTTCATCCGTCTGAGCCCAACTACATCTACATCGCGCTCGGCGACGACGGCGACATCGGCAACGCCCGCAACCCCGACTTCTATGCCGGCAAGCTGCTGCGCGTGAACAAGGCCAACGGTGAAGGCCTCGCGACCAACCCGTACTACACCGGCAGCCTCACCGACGTGCGCAGCCGGGTGTGGGCGGTGGGCTTCCGCAACCCGTTCCGGATCGCGTTTCACCCGCAGGTGCCGCAAACCAACGCGCTGTACTTCAGCGAAAACGGCGGCCCGCAGAACATGACCACGAACCAGCAGGACCGCATCGGCCGCGCCGAAATGGGCAGCGATGGCCACTGGGACTGGACCCAGTTCAACGCCGGCGACTCAAGCCTGTTCTTTGCGCCCGCCAACGCCAGCGGCAACGACGTGACGGTGATGGCGCGCGACCAGGCCAGCAGCCTCGGCATTGACCTCGCGGCAGGCGGCGTGTTTGCGGACCCGGCGTTTCCCGGCAGCCACGTGATGGTGTGCAGCAACTGGCTTGCGGGCAGCGGCAGCATCCGGCGCTGGCGTGTGACCGGCACCAATCTCGACACCCTGACGCCGATTGCGGCCGACGGCGGCAATCGCTTCGTGACCGGCCTGTACGCCACGGACCTGCGCTTTGGCCCCGACGGCCACCTGTACTTCACGCAATCCGGCGGCGATGCCAGCACCGGTGGCTGGTACAACGTGGGGCGCATCCGGCGCGTCGGCGGCATCCCGCCGGTGGCCTCGTTCACCACCAATCCTACGCCCGCCACCGGCAACGCGCCGCTGAACGTGCAGTTCACCGACACCAGCACCGACGCCGACGGCACCATCGCCACCCGGAACTGGAACTTCGGCGACGGCACCACCAGCACCGCAACCAACCCGACGCACCTGTACAGCACACCCGGCGTATTCACGGTGACACTGACCGTGCAGGACAACACAGGCCTGCAGGACACCGAGACCACGACGGTTACGGTGTACCAGGCCACGGCGCTGATTTTGACGGGTCAAGTGCTCGACGGCCGCACCGGGGCCGGGCTCACCGTCGCCACCGAGTTGCGGCTGTACCAGGACGACGGCGTCACGCCGCTGGCCTTCAGCGGCGGACTTGGTGCGGGCGGCAACGGCATTGCGATTGCGGCCGGCGGCACCATCAACAGTGTGGTGAACGTGCAGATCACCGGCAGCGGCGTCGTAGTCAGCGCTGGTGAACCCATGGCCGACGGTGTGGCCGCGCAGTACATCGGCTTTGCGGTGGCAAGCGCGGCGACGACGCACAGCCAAAGCCTGACCTTCCGGGTCTCCGACACGGCCATCTACGGGCTGGTCGAGACGACGGGCGGAGTTCCGGCCACCGTGGACCTCGGCGTGGCGCGGGTTTCGCCCGCGAGCCTGTACGCGTTTTCCGGTGGGCGCGATTACCTGCCCGCCAGCGGCATTCCTGCCAGCGGCGTGCTGCATCGCGTGACGACGGACGCGCTGGGTTGGTACTACATCCCGATCGGGACCGGCGACGGCGGCGTTGATTTTCACTTTGATGTGGTCGCGGACACCGGCGCGGGCACCTACCTGTCGCAGGTGTTCACGCAATCCGTGGCCATAGGCAGTGCTTCCCGGCGCGACGTGGTGCTGGGCGTGTTCGCGGGCGGCAGCGGCCGCGACGACCTGACGGGAATTCCGGTTACACCCAACGTCGATTACGCCACGCAGATCCAGCCGATCTTTGACGCCCAGTGCGGCGGTTGCCACAACGCCATGGGCGGCAGCGCGGGGCTGGCACTGCTGGGTGCGGGCAGCTGGGCCAACCTCGTGAACGTGCCCAGCACGCAGGTCACGGGCATGATGCTGGTGCAGCCTTTCGACGCGATGCAAAGCTACCTGTTCGAGAAAGTGAACGCAGCGCAGCCGCAGGTCGGCGTGCGAATGCGCGTCGGCGGCGTGATGCCGCTGACCGACCAGGCATTGATCCGCGACTGGATCAACCAGGGCGCGCTGCCCTCAACAGGCGGCGGAGGCGGTGGGGGAGGCGGCGGCAGCGACAGCGGCTCAGGCTGCGCGGTGCTGCACAGCACCGGCAGCGGGTGGTTTGCCGTGGTGCTGGCATTCGCCTTCGGACAGCTAGTGCTGCTGCAAGTGCGCCGCAAGCGGTTCGCCGCATCAGTACGTTAGGGCGTAAGCACCAGTGTCGTGACGCTGTAGGCCGGCATCGTGTACTGGAACGCGTTGGTCTGCGTGATGTTCAGGTCGGCCACACGTACCGGAGAGCCGTTGCTGCTGGTGAGCTGGTAGACCTCGGCCATGTTGAAGGCGCTGGAGTGCGTGATGGCGATGCCGGCCGTGCGCGCCTGATTCGTCTTGTTGATGCACACGATCACCATGCGGTCCGGGTTGCCGGCGTCGATGCTGGCGTACACGCTGGTGTCGGCGTTGTTGCTTGAAAGTGCCTGGATGCTGGTGTTGCCGAAGCTGCCGTTGTTGGCGTCATAGTTGCGGAACATTTCGAATGCGCCGTAGATGAAGTTGTGGTTGCCGCTGCCCAGCCGCCACAGGTTGGCCGCGAACACGCCTTCGCGCCCGAAGATGCCCAGCACGTCGGCCTGCGCGATACCGCCGCTGATGTGGTCGCCGCCGCCGTAGTAGTACTCGGTCACGCCGATGCGCGTGTTGGGGTAATGCGCGTTGATCTTGGCCTGGATGCGCGGCAGCAGGTAGATCGGCCCGCTGGTGCCCCATTGCGCGACCCAGCTGTCTTCGGTGTAGGTCGTGTCCCACAGGCTGCGCGGGGCCTGCATTCGAGCAGCCGCCACCAGCGGGTCAGCGTTGTCGGCGGTTATGCGCGTCCAGGTGCCGCCAGCGTTGTTGGCCCCGGCCTCGGGGTACCAGTGAATGTCGAGCACATCGACCAGCCGATGACTGTAGATGGCCTCGGCGGCCGCCAACTGTTGCAGGTAGTAGGTGTGGAAGTCGCCGTGGGTCGCGGCGTCGGAAGCACCCTGCAAATCCACCATGCCCTGCCAGCCGTAGTTGACGGGGCCGAAGACGATCGCGTTGGGTTCGACATCTTTGATTGCGTCGGCGTAGTCGCGGGTGCGGTTCAGCATTTCGGCGTAGGTTGGGCCGGTGCCGCTGCTGCCGGTGGCCGCGCCGCGCAGGCGCGGGTGGGTGCTGGCCCAAAGGTCGGGCTCGTTGTCGAGGCTGTAGAACACCGGTTGCGTGGCGTGGGTCGCGTAACCCGGGTAGGTCGCGCCGATGAAGTTCACGAACTCGTCCTGGTACACGAAGCCGTCAGTGGTGCTGGGTGTGAGCGTGAAGGCCGAGCCCTTCTTGGCGACTGACTGCTTGAAGCGCACCGTAAGGTAGTTGGCGGTCTGGTTCACGTCGCCGGACGGGTACGCGCCGCCGTAGTGGCCGTGGTCCGCGGCGACGTAACCGATGCAAGGTACGGTCACCAGCGAACCCGCGTTGTTGGCGCGGTTCGCGTTGATCATGCTGGTGGCAGTGTAGGCAATGGGGTCGGTGGGGTCGCCCAGCAGCCAGTCGTTCTGGTTGAACCAGTCTTCGCCCGCGTTGCTGGCGTTGTTCTCCCAGTTCCAGGCCGTAAGCCGGTTCCCGCCCGAGCGCCCGAACGTCAGGTTGTGAGGCCGCTGGCCCCAATCAATCCCGTTCATGCCATAGATCCAGCGGCTGATCGGGGAGACGTCCTGCTGCGAGTGAATGTTGAAGCTGTAGTCGCTCGCGGGTGGAGTACCGGGCGTGATCAGCGTGCCGCCGGTCAAGCCGACGTTGAATGCGTTGCTCGTGCCGGGATTCCCCCCGATAGCGGTGAAACGCAGCCGATACCCGGCACCGGCAATGTCAATCGAAAGGTCGGTGAAGGTCACCACACCGTCCACAGCCGTGACACTGGTGGTGCCGCCAAGCGTGGCGCCGCCAGCCCCTGTGCCGTAGATGATGCTGGCTGTGACGACCGTGGCATTGTCGGCGGTGCGTAGCGCGCCGCTGCCAGGAGTCCGCAATTCGATTACAGGCTGCGTTGTGAAGGCGCCGCCGGGCAAACCGCCTACAGGCTGCGTGACGACCACAATGTCGGGCACAAGGTAACCATCACTGGGAACGCCGCTGGGTCCGTCGTCACCACCATTGCCGCAAGCCGCAAGCAAAGCCAGCCCGATCACGCATAACGAAAGCTTTCGCATGGCATCCCCTTATTGCACGCGCACGATGGTGACGCGGTCCAGTTCAAGGCGCGCATCGGCGCCGTCCTGCACGTAGATCTTCACCGAGCGAATCACGTCGCCTTCAGCGGGCGGCGCGACGCCACGGTTGCCGTCGCCCTGAAGCTCCGACAGCGCGATCTCCCACTCAGTCCATTCGCCCTGTGCGGCCACAGGCTTCCACAGGCCGAACTGCTTGTTGCCGTAGCTGTCGATGATCTGTACGTAAAGCGCTTTGCCGCCTGTGACACGGAACCGCAGCCGCAGTTGCGCGCCGGGCAGCACGAGCAGCTCGTTGCCGCTGAACTCGACCAAACTGTTTTCGCCTTCACAGAAGGCCAGGCCGTCGCGCAGCGTGCCCGCGAACAGCTTCTCGCCATCATGGAACTCGCGATCAAGCAGCACCCGCGGCGGCATGCCGCGCAGCAGGGCGGGCGCGCGCTCAGCATCTTTCAGCGCGCGGCGGCCACTAAGGCCTTTGGCAGCAAGCTTCGCGAACTCGCCCGCAGCCAGCTTCTCCGACCCGCACGTCACCGAACCGTGCAGGATGGAGAGCTCAAGCGCCGTGGAGGCCAGCTCAATGTAGACCGCGCCGGTCACGAGGCAGTCGCCCATGTCGGCACTGATCGTCACGGCCTCGGAGCCGAGGTTGTCGATGTAGAGTTTGGTACCGCGCGAGGTGAGCTTCAGATGCGCGCCCCACTCGAGTTCGCCATCAAGCCGCAACTGCGCGCCTGAAGACAGCGTAAAGTCCGTGGCGCGCGCGGCCTGCACCTGCCAGCCGGCCTCAATCTCGGTGCCTTCCAGCGACTGCCACTTGCTTGTGCCATCGGCGCGGAACTTGAGTTTGGCGTCAGCGCTAACCGTGGCGACGACTCGGCGTTCACGAGGCGAGTCCGGCGCCGGTGCGGTGCGGGGCTCGGTCTCAGGCCCGGGTTCGGGGCTCTCTACGTCGCTGCGCGGCGGCTCGGGCGCGGGCTCTGGCGCTGAGGGTTCGGGCGAGGGGCCGGGCTGCGGTGCCGCGGGCTCGGGCTGCGCGGGCGCGGGTTGATCGGGATCGCGCTGCGGGGCAGGCGGTGTGTCATCCTGCTGGTTCTTAGGCTGATCTTGTGGTGCTTTCTGCGGCGCCTTCTGCGGCCGGTTGCCCTCTGCGGCGGTCGCCGAGGGTGCCGGTTGGCTTGGTGTTGTGGCCGGGGCTGTCCCGGGCGCCTGCTGATTGAGCTGCGTGGCCGCATAGGCGAACACGCCCAGCGCAAGCGCGATGGCCGCTGCTGCGGCGATCATGGCTCCCCACGAGCTGCGCTTGCGCGGCATCGGCAGCAGGCGCCCGCTGTGACGCTTGCCTTGTGCGGCCCGCAGCACGCGATCGCGCAATGCTGGGTCGGGCGCATCGCCACCCAGCACTTCGCGCAGGTCGCGATCCAGCAGGCGGTCGTGCGGGTTGTCGAGAGGCTCGGTCATGACAGACGCTTCTCCACGCACTGGCGCAGGCTTTCGCGCACCCGGTGCAGCAGCACGCGCACGTTGGCGTGGCTGATGCCAAGACGCTTGGCGATTTCTTCGCCGGAAAGTTGCTGCTCATAGCGAAGCATGACTACTTCACGTGCCTTGCCTTGCAGCGTCTGCAAACACTCGCGCAGGGCGGCGTGGCGCACTTCAGTGTGGTCGGCGTCGCTGGCTTCCCAGGCGGCGTCGGCGGCATCGAGATCGAACGGGACCTGGCGGCGCTCGCGGCGCAGTTGCATCAGGAACCGATTGCGGGCCACCGTGCGCAGCCACCCCGCGGTTTCGCGGGGGCTTCGCTGCTGAGGCTGGTCCTGCATCAGTTGCACGAATGTCTCCTGCACCAGGTCATCGGCCAGTGAGCGGTCGGCCCCGAGATAGCGCAGATACCGCCATAGCGCGGCATGGTGCGCGTCCACGAGGCTTGCGACATCAACAGGCCGGGTCATCAGGGCCTTCACAATGCAGAAGTGAACAGGACCCCGGAATGTTACAGAAAATCCCGTACGGGAGCGCTGGCCTCCGGCCGGCATCCGCCGTGGCCGTCACGGCCACGGCGCTGTCGAAAGTACCTGCGAGCCGGATGCCCGCAACACGGGGATCACAGCCCGCCGCGTAAGCGGTGGTGGGGTCTGGACCAACGGTCGAAGGCGAGTTCAGGGTCCTCCATCGCTTACGCGATGGGCTGTGACATTGCGATGAGCATCGCGGGCAAATCCAAAGTGGCACGCGCGTCCCGCGCGTTCCCAGATGCAGAGCTTTCAGGCTTGGGTACGACGATTGCGGCGAAGCATCACCAGCCCCAACAGCGCAAACGGGGCGAGCGCTGCAAACGGGCTCGTGACACAGCCTCCGCCTCCGCCACTGCTGCTTCCGCCTCCGCTTCCACCGCCACCACCTCCACCACCCCCGCCTGCTGCCTGCACGGTGATCGTGAAGACCTGTGTGGCCGGGGTGCCTATTCCGTTGCTGGCCGTTACGGTGATGTTGCCGGTGGTGCCGACGTCCGCTGTGGCCGGAGTGCCGCTTAGTGTGTTGCCCGTCAGAGTCAGCCATGCGGGCTCACCGGCGACGCTTATGGTTGGCGTTGGCGCGCCTGTGGTGGTCACGGTGTAGCTGTAAAACACGCCTTCGGTCGCGCTTGTCACCGCGCTGCTGGTGATTGCGGGCGCAGCCGTGCCGGTGCCGCCGGTCTGGTTCATCAGCCACGACAGGCTGCCGGAGGGCCGGTGCTCCCAGCCGTACTTGCGCCAGGGTGTGATGCGATAGGCCGTGAGCCCGCTGGCGGGGCCCGCCGGGCGTATCCAGTAGTTCACGCCCAGGTCGTATGCGTCGTAGCAATTGTCCGCCATGGTCTTCATGCTGGCGTCGGGCACGCCCGTCAGTTCGCTGAAGTACCAGCTCCAGGCCAGCGCGGCCGCGACTTCCAGGCTGTGTTCCTCTTCGCCGGTGCTGCGCACGTCGCTTACGCCGTCGTATCGCATCATGTAATCGACGTAGTACAGCGCGCCGCCGCCGTACTGGTGGCCGGTGTCGCTCTTGCAGGCCACGCGCAGGAAATTGCCCATGCGCCGGATGAACGCGGCCACATCGGCATCTTCCATGAAGGCGTATGCGCGGATCATCGCGTCCTGCAACAGCACGCTCATCCAGCTTGAGGCCAGGAATGCGCTCGCGGTGCCGTCGCCGTGCTGCGAGCCGTAGTGATACAGGCCGCCATCGATGCGCCCCGTGCTCGGGATTGCGGGCGACGTTCCGCTGGCGCCGTCCTGGTGCCAGATCAGGTCATCGGTCTGGGTGATAATTCGGGTGCGTGCGGCCGTGTCGCCCTTCACTTCGTACTGCACGACGTTTGCGAGCAGCTTGAAGGCCACGCTGCGCTCGGTCCAGAAGCCCTGCGCCGGTGCCCAGCGGCTGTTGGGCGCGTTGGCCTGCTGGCACGCCACCACCCAGTCGATTGCGGCGTACACGTCATTGTCGCCGGTCAGCCAATAGTGATAGGCCAGGCATTCGTTGTAGCTGTACTTGCTGTCTACACCTGACGCCGGGTTTGGGTCTTTCAGGCTGAAGCCGCCGATGCTGGACGCGGGCGTGGTCGTGTCGGGGTACAACTTGCCCTTGTAGAAGAGCGTGTTGCGAACGGCCTCACGCAGGTGCTTGAAGTTGCCGCTGCGCAGATACAGCGCGAACATGGCCGCGCCGCGGTCATAAAGCCAGGGCTCGAAGTCGGTCTTGAACGGGCACTGGTTGCCGGCGCTGACGCCCGGGTCATCCTCGTTGATCAGCGAATAGAAGAAGTTGTGCTGGGCGTGGTCGCGTTCGGTGTAGCCGGGCCAACTTGCAATGGCGTCCGTGGTGGCGGGATCTTCGCGGGTGGCGGGCACGCCTGCATCCAGCGGGTCCATGCGGCGGGCACTGATGGCGCCGGCGGCGAGCATCGACTTGGGCAGCACGGCGTACACGTCGGGCTCAAACACGTTGTCGGCAGCGATCCAGGGCGCGGTCGTGACCTGGTGCCAGCCGTTGCGCGGGTTGGTCAGCGACGGCAGGTTCTGGGTACGCGCCGTGACGCCCCACTCAATGGTGACGTCTTCACTGTTGGGAAACGTGACCGCCGGGGTGTGCATGAACTGGACGCGCGCTACACGCACGGAAGCGCCGTCGATGGCCGTGTTCGTGACGTGCCGCCAGGGCGTGAGCTGCTCCACGAAGCAGACCTGCTCCACGCCACCCTTGAGCACACGCACGGTGTTGAGCTGTGCCGAGGTGATGCTGCCACGCGGGAAAGGCAGCCCCAGCGTAACCAACCGCGCGGTGGAAGTGCCGATGCCTTCGGTGGGGTGCAGCTTCACCGTGACGCTGCCGCTGGACTGCGTGGGCGCGAAGAAGTCTTCGACGGCGCAAAGGCTTGAGGCCAGAAGCACAGACACCAGCACGAACGCGCAGCGACTCATGTGCAAACTCCCGTGGATACCCGGGAATGCACGAGACGTGAGGAAGGGGTTGCGGAATCCGGGATTTGATGCCGCAACCCACCGCCCTAGAAGTTGACGTTCACTCCCAGCTGGATCGCAAACCCGGCCCTCTGCGGCAACGGTTCAAAGTCGAGCGTGGTGCCGAAGTTCTGGGTGTCCACGGCCATCTGGCCCGCGAAGTCAAGGTGAATCACGAACAGCCTCAGGCCGAATCCGGCGGTTAATGTCGTCGCCTGTTCCGCGTCGGCAAGGTTCTGCAATGCGCCGATGCGTACACCGAATCCGAAGAACCCGAACTGCGGCTCAAAGGTAATGCCCGCGCGCACGAACTGGGTGTGGTAGGTGGGCATGATGTCGCTGGCCACGCGGTTCAGGTCCATGTCAATCGCAAACGTCAGCGGCAGGCCGATGAAGCCGAACAGCGTGTACGCGGCACCGGCCCGCACCTGCGTGTCGAAGCGAATCAGGTTCGGGTCGCCCGGCGGCGGGCTTTTCCAGCGGAACTCGGGGCCGTTCACGTTGCGCGCGACCAGGCTGATCGCCAGCGTGTTCAGGCCGGGCAACTGCGGCGTAAAGGTGAAGCCCAGGTCAATGCCGACCGTGGTGCGGGCCGCGCCATCGAGGCGATAGGCGTCGGTGGCTTTCTGCTGCAGGCGATCCAGCGTGTCTTGGATGCCGTCTTCGTCCATGTCTTCGATGCGCAGCAGTTCACTGTACACGTACCCCTGCATCAGCTTCACGGTCACGCCGAAGCTGAACCAGTCCTCAAGCAGCGGAATCGGAAGGCCGAAGCCATAGCTGAGCCCTACTTCGTAGTACGAAAGACCGCGAATCAGGAAGCCCGAGCCGTTGCCCTCAAGCGGGTTGGCGCCGCTTTCCAGGCTGGTGCCCGTGCCGTTGAGCGTGTTCACGAGAAAGTCAAACAGGATGTCCGCGGCCGCGCCGCCAAAGTTCAACCCCGAGTCCTCAGCCCAGGCCGCCAGCGCATCGGCACTCGCGGCGCTGTAACCGGCCGCCTGCAAGTCGGCGCTGAACTGCTGGCCGCCGCTGCTGCTGGGTGTCTGGCCGCTGCCTGAGGCCGCGATGGCTTCACCGATGATGGATTCAAAGCCGGCCGCGGACTCGTCGGTGAGGCGATAGCCGCGCAGGCTGTCGAGATCCACGATCGGGTTGATTGAGCCGATGCCGAAGCCGCCGATGTGAAAGCCGATGGCATCGCGCGGCAGAAGCAGCTTGCCGAAGCGCCCGGCAATGCCAGCGCCCGTGGTGGCATAAAGGCCTTCGCCATTCAAGCTGTCGAGTGAATCCAGCGCGGCGAACACACCCAGCGCGAACTTGAAGTCGTCCTGGTCCACGCCGCCACCAGTGTTGAACGCGCCTTCTTCAAAGCGGTCGAACAGGTCGTTGGCGAGCTCCACCGTATCGAAGATGTGCCGGATACTGTTGCCGTGGAGTGAAGCCCCGAACGTGACCGGGATGTCGAACTGGATCTGCAGGTAGTTCTCTTCCCACGGGCGGCTGGCCACACCAGCCGGGTTGTAATAGCCCGCGGAGCCCCCGCGTCCCATGGCGGTGCCCGTGCCGCCCGCGCCCACCATCGGCGCCGAGAAATCAATCCATTCTTCGGCCGTCAGCGCTGAGGCCAGTGAGGCCGCCGCGAGCATCAACGTGAAACACGCGCCAAGTCGTGTCATATAAGCCTCAATGACTTTCCCGGCCCATGCGGCCGTGTATCGCGGGGTGGGTCACTTGCCTTCTTCATACAGGGGGTCCAGCACGCGAGCCTCGTCAACGAAAAGGTCCACACCGGCACCGACCAGGATCGCAAGCGCGTCACTGGGGCGGGCATCGACGCGGACTTCGCCGTCGGCGGTCTGGATCACGAGGTTTGCGTGGTAGGTTGAGTCTTTCAGGTCAGTGATCTCAACGGCCTTGACCGTGCCGCCCATGCCCGCAATGACGTTGTCGAGCAGGTCGTGCGTGAGCGGCCGAGGATGCGCGCGCTTGGTGGCGCGGCGGTAAATCGCCACGGCCTCAGGCTCACCGATATCAATGGTGAAGTGCCGCTGACCGCCGATTTCGCGCAGGATAAGCCGCTGGTTCGGGTGGGCCTCAGAAAGGATCACCCGCGCCAAAGTGAAAGGAACCATCCCCATAAACCCAACCCAAGCTGTGAGCCAGCCCAGTGTAGCCGGAAACGGGCGCAACAGAAACACCGCAGATCGGGGCGTCCTTCAGGGGATCAACGCCGGCGAGTCACTGATGCACCCTGGATCACCAGCGCCACGCCTGGCGGATCAAGCGTGAGTCCGGCACCGTCACCGGTCCAGTTGCCTTCAGCGACGCGGGTGACAGTGCCGCGGTTGCCGGTTACTTCGCCTTCGTAGCGCAGGTACTCGGCACGGTGCGGCGCGATCTCGATGCAGGGGCAGCTTTCGCTCGGGGCCAGCGGCCACTTGGCGAGCTGCAGCGTGCGCAGTTTTTCCTGGCCGGGGACTTCCAGCATCAAGTCAAAGTGCACGGCACCCGAAACCTCATGCCGCAGAATCACGAACCGGTTGGGCATGAGTGCATGGTAGGGCTTGCGGCCGGAGCCGGTAGGGTCGAAGCAGGGCGAAGCCGCGACAGGCATTTGAACCACGGGTGGACACAGTTGGACACGGGAAGCGGCTGCGGGCCAAAGGCCCGCGGTCCGTGGAATCGGCTTCGCGACCGTGCACTCGGTTCCGATCCCTGTTGACGTCGGGCCGGTCCGCTACGACCCTCTTGGCATGCGGCGGGTTCTCCTTGAGCTTGAGTACTACGGCAAGGGCTTCTTTGGCTGGCAGCGGCAGGGGCCTAACCGCACAGTGCAGGCCACTGTGGAGGTTGCCGTTGCCGATCTGGTCGGGACGCTTGTTTCGGTGCAGTCGGCCGGCCGCACGGACCGCGGCGTGCATGCATTGGCCATGCCAGCGCACGTGGACATTGACTCGCGGCTTGAGCCTCGCGAACTATTGCCCGCGCTGAACCACCGCTTGCCGCGCGATGTGGCCGTGAAGCGTGTTCGCGACGTGGACCCGCGCTTTCACGCGCGCTTTGACGCGCTGGCCAAAACGTATCGCTACACCATCCTGAACACGCGCGCCCGCAGCCCCATGCTCGGCGATCGCGCGCACCAAGTACCCCGGCCGCTCGATCTGGATGACATGCTTGAGGCCGCGGCGATGCTGGTCGGCAAGCACGACTTTGCCAGCTTTCGCACCAATCCGGAGGAAGGCTCCGATGGAGACGCTGCGGAAGCTGAGGACAGCCCAGACGACGCCGAGCAGCCCGCCACCACGGCAGACCTGTACGGACCCGCCGCCGTGCAGCATGGCGATTTCACGCCGCCACCGTGGCGCAAGCCGCGCCCCGCGGGCACCGTGCGCACAATCTTCGGCGCCAGCGTGTACCAGAAAGATGGCCTGCTGCTGCTTGAGTTGCGGGGTGACGGCTTCCTGCGCGGCATGGTGCGCGCAGTTGCCGGAAGCCTGGTTGAAGTCGGCCTTGGCAAGCGGCCCCCGGGATGGATTCGTGACTTGCTGCAACTCCGCGACCGTCGCGAGGCCGGGGCGAATCTGCCACCTCACGGTTTGACCCTGCTTGGTGTAGACTACCCCGCAGAGCCCTTTGAAGGCCGCGCCGATAGTTACGGGTCAGCTTGACACCCCCCGCTTGGGCGTTAGCGTAAGCCGTGCAACTACCAAAGGTTGAGCGTGAAGGCCATTGTCTCAGACATCCATGCCAACGTGGCCGCTTGGGAAGCCGTGAAGAAGGACATCAAGTCCCACGGCATCAGCGACATCATTTCGCTGGGCGACCTGGTTGGCTACGGTCCTGAACCCGTCGAGATCATCGACGAGGCCATGGAGTTCCGCATCAACCTGATGGGCAACCACGATGAAGCTGTTGTGTTCGAGCCCGTGGGCTTCAACTATCGCGCACTCACAGCCATCCGCTGGACGAAGAAGAGCCTGCAGGGCGGCATCTTCGGCTTCAAGAACAAGAAGCGCATGAGCTTCCTGAAGTCAATGAAGCTGACCCACCGTGAAGACGGCGCGCTGATGGTCCACGGCAGCCCGCGCGAACCGACGACCGAATACATCCTCAAGCACGACGCCCAGGCGGCCGCACAGAACGTGCCCGAGGCCGTGAGGAAGATGCAGGACATCTTCAGCCAGTTCGAAAACTTGTGCATGGTCGGGCACACGCATATCCCGTGCGTGATCACCGAGCAATGCCAGTACATGTCCGACAAGGACATGAACTATGAGTTTAAGCCCGAGAAGGGGCAGAAGTACGTCATCAACGTCGGCAGTGTCGGCCAGCCCCGCGATCGCGACGTGCGCGCCTGCTACGTGATCTGGGACGACAAACGCTTCATCTGGCGCCGCGTCGAATATGATGTGACCGGCACCGCGCGCAAAATTCGCGCACTGAAAGAACTTGACGATTACAACGCAGACCGCCTTGAACAGGGCGTCTGAACGCGGCAAAACGCAGGCTTACCGGACGATCACGCACGAACAGGAAACCCAATGGCACGCATCACCATCACGGCCAAACACGCCAAAGTCACCGACAAGATGAAGGACTACGCGCGCGAAAAGCTCGAGCGGCTGGACCGTTACTTTGACCGCATCGACACGATCAAGGTCGTCCTGAACCAGGACGGTGCCGACCACGTCTGCGAAGTCAACGTGCACACCGATACCCACAACCAGCTTTCGGCCGTGGTGCACAACCGCGAAGACATGCATGCCGCCGTGGACCTGTGCCTCGACAAGATCCACCGCCAGCTCGGCAAGATCAAAGAGAAGCTCAAGGGCCACAAGGGCCGCGAGAAGCGCAAGAAACTCGGGCGCGACGTGAAGCGCCTGACCCAGCGCCTGCCCCGCGTGGAAGACCAGAGCTACGAAGACGCCAAGAACGAGTAGCCCATGGCGCTGTTTCCGCGACTGTTCCGGCGCTCGCCCAGCATCGTCGCCATCGGCGGCGGCACCGGCGCGTCGGGCCTGCTGCGCGGACTGAAAGAACACACCGACAAGCTGACTGCCGTCGTCACCGTTGCTGACGACGGCGGCAGCAGCGGCCGCTTCCGCAAAGAATTCGGCATGTTGCCGCCGGGCGACATACGCAACTGCCTGGCCGCATTGTCTGACGGCGGGCCGGTACTCGAGAAGCTGTTCCAGTACCGCTTCGAAGAAGGCGACCTCAAGGGCCACCCCTTCGGCAACATCTTCCTGGCGGCCCTTACCAAGGTAACCGGCGACTTTGAGTTGGCCGTCAAAGAGGCAAACCGCGTGCTGGCCGTGCGCGGCCGGGTGCTGCCAGCAACTACCAGCAAGCTCAGCCTCGTGGCCGAACACGAAGACGGCAGCAAGACGACAGGTGAATCACTCGTCGGCAAAGTGCAGAAGCCGGTCAAGCGCCTCAGCATCAAGCCCCACGACGCGCCCGCCGGCCGCGACGTTGTGGACGCAATCATGCAGGCTGACCTGGTGCTGCTGGGCCCCGGCAGCCTGTATACGAGCGTCCTGCCTAGCCTGCTGATACCCCAGATTGGCGAGGCGCTGAACGCCACGCCAGCGGTCGTAGGCTACATCTGCAACATCATGACCCAGCCTGGTGAGACGGGCGGATTCACCGCAAGCCGCCATGCCTCGGTGATCATTGATCACACCGCACCCGGTATGCTGGACTTTGTGGCCGTGAATAACGCCGTCGTGCCCGAGCGCCTGGCCGCATCCTATGCCGCCGAAGGCTCTGAGCCGGTGGCCTGCGACATGGACGGATTGGCAGCCCTGCCCGGGCGCCCGCGCATTCTGGTGGGTGATTACCTCAAGGCGGACCACGTCCTGCGCCACAATGCATCGCGCCTGGCTGAGGCCTGCATCAACCTGCAACGCGACATCGCCCGCGAGCGCAGCAAGGCCGGATAACACGGCACCTTGACCTGCGCCCGCAAAGCCCCTACATAGGCTGCACCTCGGAAGCTGTCGAATGCCCGTAATCGCCGAAGTTGAGCTGCTGAACAAGTACGGCCTGCACCAGCGGCCGGCGATGAAAGTTATCGAGACAGCCTCAAAGTTCGCCAGCGAGATCTACCTGATCAAGGGCGAACAACGCTGCAACGCCAAATCGATCATCGACGTGATCATGCTCGCCGCCGAAAAGGGCACACGCCTGCGCGTTGAGGCCGACGGGGCCGACGCGGATGCAGCCGTCAAAAGCCTGATCGAACTGTTCAAGAACAAGTTCAACATCGGCGAAGAGTAGCGTGCGGGTCGATGGTTAATGGTCGATAGTTGATGGCCGCCGCACGCAAGACCCCGCACGCCGCACGCCCGACACCGCACCCAATCAGCGCGCTTGGTAGCGATAAGCCATCAGGATGCTGGCGGCGACAGCGGCATTCAGGCTTTCGACCTTGTCGCTTTGCGGGATGCTTACCTGGATCACGTCGCTTTCGCTCCAGAACGGCTGCACGCCTTCGCTTTCGCCGCCGATCACGAAGGCTGTCTTGGGCGGGTACTTAACTGCAAATGCGTTGGTGCCTTTCGTGCCCGTGACGTACGGCCACACGCCGGTGGCAGTCAGCTTCTCGACGATTTCCTGTGGGGTAAGGTCGGCAAAGACGGGCACGTGGAACACGCCGCCCATGCTGGCGCGCACAGCTTTGTGGTTGTAGGCGTCGACGCACCCCTTCAGCAGCAGCAGCCCGTCGCAGTCAAAGGCCGCGGCCTGGCGCAGAATCGTGCCGAGGTTGCCGGGGTCACGCAGATTGTCGAGCACCAGCAGCGTCAAGCGCGGCTTTTGCAGCAGCGCGCCCAGGTCAAAGGCGGGCATGCCAAACACTGCCAGCAGCCCCTGGCTGTTGACGGTGTCGCTGGCGTTCATGAATTCGCCGTTGTCGGTTTCGAACACCTCAATCTGGTGGGCGCGGCAGCGGGCCAGCAGCGCGTCGATCTTCTCGCGCGTGCTTTCGAACAGCTCGGGGCAAACGACCACATAGCGCGGGAAGACGTCGGCTTTCAGCGCTTCCTCAAGCAGCAGCGGGCCTTCCGCGACATAGAGGCCGAGTTCTTCGCGCGACTTGCGAAGTTTCAGTGCGCGCAGTTGCTTGGCACGTGCCTTGGGAAGCGTTTCCATAGGCTCGCTATCTAGCACCTTGGATGCGGATGTCGAGGATTGGAAATGCGGGCCGGGGTCAACCGTCTACCGACTCGGTCTCTTTGAGCTTCGGATGTTCGCCGGTTACGGGCTGCGGGGTCATCTCTGGCTCGGCCTGCAGGATGATCTCGAGGGCGCGCTTGATGTCTTCGACCTGGTCCAGCAGCATCTTGGGGTGCGCCACGATCGGCTCAAGCTCGTCGTTCTGGCGGAAAACCTGCTTGGTCAGCAGCGCCATGTGCGCGCACAGCACCGTTTCCAGCGCGTTCAACCAGGCGATCACCCAGGCGCGGAATGCCTGCTGGTCGTACTCGACCATTTTGCCGCGCGGGTTCACGATGTGGTCCAGCCGCACCATCTTGAGGGTGTCGATGGTTTCTTCGGCTACCAGCCCGCGCAGCTTCAAGATGTGGTTGCGCAGGTTTTCGTCGTCGAACTCGGGGATGGGTAGCCGGTCACTCATTGCTGCGGCGCTGCTCCTTGTTCATGTGGCGAGCGACTACTCTTCTTCGCTGTCGCCGCGGTTGGCATTGAACTGGCCCTCCTCGCACGCCACGATGAAGTGCTCAAGGCGTCCCTTCAACTTGTCCCAGTGCAGGCGCAGTTTGGTGGCCTCGCTGTCGTCAATTTCGCCGTCGTTGGTCAGTGCTTTCTCAGCGTACTGCAACAGGTCGGCGAAGTCGTTCAGCGCGCTGACTGTGGCGCTGACGAAGCTGGTACCTGCCTTGCCCTTCAGCAGCGGGTTGGGCGTGTAGTAGCCCCGGGCCACGCGGCACAGGAAGTGGATGGTCTCAAGGTCCTGGCTGAGGTGAAAAATCGTAACCAGCTTGTCCAGCGGGTTGCGAGCGCCACTGGCTGTGGGGTTGCGCTTGGTGCGAGGCTGCTGCGTCCACTTGTAGACGAGGCTCAGGCTCACATCGAGGGCGCGGGCAATTCGCTTGGGGCCGGCGCGGTCCACGGCTTGCTTCATGATGCGGTGGGTTTCGTCCAGCATGCCTTCGAGGACGGCCTCATCGGCTGCCAGTTCCTGCTCAAGCAGGGCGTCGTCTGACTGCGGTTCTGGTGCGGCGTTGGATTTCGCCATGGCGGGGTCCTGAGCAGGAAGGTACTTCAATGTAAGTACTTCAATATAGTATCAGTGCCCCCCCGGCGTAAGCACTACCAGCGTTCATACAGGAACTACCATGGCAATGCCTCCCACCGTGGATTGGCAAGGCTCCGCGACCGACGGCGAGCTTGTGCTGATCGACCAGACTCTGCTGCCGCTGCGGCTTGAGTTGATGCGCCTGTCCACGTTGCCCCAGGTCATTGATGCAATTCGCCGCCTTTGCGTGCGCGGCGCGCCCGCTATCGGTGTGGCCGGGGCCTACGGCGTCGTGATCGCGCTGCGGCAGGGCTTGGGCGAGCAAGGCATCGCGGCGCTGGCCGACGCGCGACCCACGGCCGTCAACCTGCGCTGGGCCGTTGAGCGCACGGCCAAGGCCGCAGGGGGCAGGCCAGAGGCCGCATTGGCGGAGGCCCGGCGCATCCATGCGGAAGATCAGGACTCGTGCCGCCGCATCGGCCAGCACGGGGCTTCACTGGTGAAAGACGGCATGGGTGTGCTGACCCACTGCAACGCAGGCGCATTGGCCACGGCAGGCATGGGCACGGCCCTGGCCCCTTTGTATGTGGCCCATGAACAGGGTCGGCGTTTCAAGCTGTATGCGGATGAGACCAGGCCGCTGCTGCAGGGCGCGCGCCTTACTGCCTTTGAGGCCGCTGGCAACGGGCTGGATGTCACAGTGATCACCGACAACATGGCGGCCTGGGTGATGAAGCTGGGCAGAGTGCAACTGGTGATCACCGGTGCCGACCGCGTCGCCGCCAATGGCGACAGCGCCAACAAGATCGGCACTTATGGTGTCGCGCTCGCGGCCAAGGCACACGGCATTCCGTTTTACATCGCGGCACCACGCAGCACATTTGATGCAGCACTGGCCGACGGCAGCGCGATCCCGATTGAAGAACGCGACGGCGCCGAAGTGCGCCGCCCCGGCGGCACGCAGACCGTGCCTGATGCCGCGCGCGTGTTTAACCCCGCGTTTGACGTGACGCCGCACCACTTGATTGCAGGCTGGATTACGGAAGACGGAGTATTCTCCCAGCCGCAGCTTGCAAGCTGGCTGGCGCAAAGCGCATGAGCACGAACTCGCACGGGGAAAGTATGGACCAGCAGTTGTCGTCGCGTGCCGCGGAGATTGCTGTGTTGCGGCAAGCCTATTCCGCCCTGAATCACGGCGATGTCAGCGGGTTTGTCAAAGACTTTGATCCACAGGTGTTGCGCATCGAGCCCGCCGAAGTCCCCGATGATGGCACTTTTCGCGGGATCGAAGCTGTGAAGGCACATGTCGCCCACCATCGTGGGAACTGGGCTGAGGGAGGCTGCGAGCCGCAACAGTTCAGGTTCTTCGGCGACAGGATCTTGGTGTCAGTTCACGTGCGCGTCAGGCTGAAGGCTGAGCCCGAATGGCGCGAAGGGCACGTTGCAGACGTGTTCGAGTTTCGCGAGGGCAAGGTGATCCAGTTTCGCACGTTCTGGGATGAAGCGCAGGCGCTGGCGTGGGCAGCTGAGTCTGCCGATGCTGGATGAGCGGTGCCCTGCTGCTCCTTACCTTGACGCTGCAACCTGTGGGCGTTAGCTTCGCGGCTCAATCGGGGCGTAGCGCAGCCTGGTAGCGCGCTTGCTTGGGGTGCAAGAGGTCGGGGGTTCAAGTCCCCCCGCCCCGACCATCCGGAAAGCCCGGTAACTCGGGCTTTCCGGTCCAGACCACACGGAGCCCTCATGTCACGAGTTGCCCTTCTTGCTTTCGCTTTGGCACTGCTGCTGGCCGGCTGCGGCGGCGGTAACGAGCAAGAAAAGCCGCCCTACACCGTGGACCTGTCTTCACCCGCAGGAACTGCCGACGCATGGAAGTACGCGGTCGAGAACCACGACGACGAAGTCGCCGCCCAGCTGTTCTTGCCCACTGAGAAGGACACTGAGCTGTTGCGCTTTCGTGACAACGTGCGCGCATCCAAGGCACGCAAGATCACCACGAGAGTTACGCTGGACAAAAATGGTCAGCTCATCGACGACAACACCACAGTTACGTGGGTCACCTGGGTTATCTCTGAGAACGGTGTCGAGAAGGACCCCGTACGGGTACCGTTGGTGATCGTCAAGCACACCGACGGCACATGGCGCTTCAGCGCCGCCGAAACCAACAAAGCCAAGGCCGAGTATGCGGCAGCCCAGAACGCGCAGAACAATCCGCCGCCGGGCAACACGCCTGCGCCGGGTAACGCGCCGCAGCCACCTGCCAACGGCGAATAGATCACGGCTGAATCATCCCCACGCGCCTTGTTGCGCCGTCTCGATTGCTGCGTAACGTGCCGCGCGGTCGGGGGCTCACTTTCCTAGGAAACCAACAGAATGCGAATCCTGCTGCTGCTGTTGTTCGTGTTTGCCGCGCCGTTGATCGCGGACACGCTGGTCACTACCGATGGCGACACCTTCATCGGCAAGTTTGACAAACTTGAGAACGGCGAAGTCCACTTCACCAGCCTGTCAGCAGGCGCGTTGAAGGTGCCCGCGGCCAAGGTCGCCAGCCTGACCCTCGACGCCGCCCGCGATGCGCGCATCCGCACCACCGGCGACATCAAAGACCAGAAGAACGTCAAACTCGCCACCCGCGATGGCAAGCTCCTGATCACCGACGAACTGGGCGAGCGCGAGGCCGACTTTGCCGGCCTCGTGGGTGTAGACGAAACGCTGCCGGACGAACGCGCTCTGTGGGAACTGTCGGGCCTGGGCTCGTTCTCGTGGACCGATGGCAACACCAAGACCTACACGCTGGGATATCGCTTCGACATCAAGCGCACCACCAAGCACAACTACCAGACGCTGTTTGCGCGCGGCACCTATTTCCAGGACCGCCTGCTGCTGGAAGACCAGGTTCGCGTCCGCCAGCACCATGTGGGATACCTGTACCGCTACATCTTCGACTTCAACCTGACGATCGACCTGACCCAGGACTTCTACTTCAACGAGTTCGCGGGCTACCACTATCGCAGCATCACCGGCATCGGCCCCGGCTACTACATCATCCGCGAACCCAAGATGTCGTGGCATGTCGCGGCCCATGCGACTTACACGTATGAAGACCAGATGTTCGGGGCGGAAGACCGCGGTTACTTCGGCGCCCGCCTGCGCACCGAGTTTGACTGGGTCACGCTTAGCGATGCACTGCATGTGAACTTCAAGTCGGAACTGCTGTTCGACTTCGACGAAACCAAGAACCTGACCTCCAACAGCTCGCTGCTGGCGGAGTACAAGTTCATGGAGTACTTCACTGCCGGCATTTTGATTGAACACGCATGGGACAACCTGCCGCCCCCGGGATTCAAGCACCACGACTTCCGCTTCACGCTTACTCTCGGATTCAGCTGGTCCGGCCGCTGGGTCTAAGTTAGGGCAAGCTGCCGAGGGCCCGCGCCACGGCGCGGGCCCTTACGTTTAACGGCACTCCTCCAGCAACCGCTCGGACTCGCGCAGACCGTAGGCGTCTCCGTGCTCTGCCGCCATCTCGTGCGCCTCCAAGGCGCAGCGCCGCGCCTGCGCATGATCGCCAATGTCCAGTGCCGCTTGCCCCTGCCGGCAAAGGCTCAGCGCAAGCAAGCCGATTGAGCCCGTCTGGCGCGCGAACGTGGACACCTGGGACAACTCAGCGGAAGCCTCGGAATGCTTGCCTTCGCGGCGGCACACCTCCGCGCGCGCCAGCCTGACCTGTGCAAGCCAGTAGGCCAGCCGCGCCGGCTGTGCCAGCGATTGCGCGCTGTCAAGCTGTTCTGCCGCGGCCTCAAGACGACCGGCGAGCATCAATGCCTCAGCCAGGTTCATGTGCGCGACAATGGTCTGCAGCAGGTCGTTTGTTTCGCGCGCGAGTTGAAGTGCTTTCTCCTGCAAAGCGATCGCGCCGTCGTGGTCGCCAAGGCCGGCGCGCTCTTTGGCTCTGAAAAGTGTAAACGCGATTGCCAGGCGCGGGTCAGGCTGTGCGGCGTGCAGGTCCTCGCCTTCGCGCGCGTACGCATCTGCCGCCTCAAGTTGGCCACGCTCATGCGAATCCCAGGCCAGGTGCACCAGCGCGCGGCCCTTGTAGCCGGCCTCAGGGCCTGAGGATGCCGCAGCATCGTGCAAGCGCGCAAACCAGTGCATGGCCTCAGCGTGGCGGCCGCTGCGTTGCATGACATCGGCCATGATGTCGATGGCCCGGATCGTACGCGACCGGTCCCGGCCCAGCAGCGGCAGCAGTTTCTCCAGCGCCGTGCGACTGGCTTCGTACTGGTAGTTGAAGCGCGCGTGGTCGGCCCAGACCTCAAGGTGGTGCACCAGACGCTGTTGCAGCCCCGCGCGCTCGACCTCGGGCAGTTCGGGCAAAGCGGCCTCGGCGTGTTCGGCCAGTTCGTTGGCCATGGCCCGCAGGTTCAGGCCTGGCAACTGTTCCAGGATCTCAAGCGCCAAGCGGTGCACCTGCGCGCGCTGCAGCGGTGTCTGCAACTGGTACGCGGCCTGCCGCAGCAGCGCGTGGCGAAACAGGTAGGCTTGTTCGGCGTCCATGCGCACGCAGTATGCAGCGGCCGCGCGCCGACAAAAGTGACTGCCTTTCGAGGTATCGAGGGCGTATGATCCCGTCACGGGGGAAACCATGAAAATCCATTGCGCCTTGTGCCTGTGCTTGCTGCTGCTTGCAGGTTGTGCGTCCGGTCCGCCGGAACGCGCGCCGGGCTGGTGGACTGCTGAACTGGACGGCGACACACCCAAAGCCGCCGAAGACGACAACTTTTTCGCTGAGGGCAGCGCGAACCATCAGCTGGTGCTGCAGGGGCAAGACCCGCTCGAGTTCAAGTGGATCGAACTGCTCAATGGCCTGCCGTTGCGTGTGATGCACTTGAAGCCCGATGGCAGCGGCTACTTTGTGATTACCGAGTACTGGCAGGACGGCGCAATCATGCGGGCCGTCACGCGCAAGCTCGAGTTCAAGCTAGATGACACCGACCAGGACGAAATGCGCCGGGCGGTAATCGATAGCGGCGCGCTGCGACTGCGCGAATCCTACAGCGGCAACGGTACTCGCGAATGGAAGCTGAGCCTGCGCGTTGGCGATGAACTCTGGAATGTGCACATGAACGGCGGCCACCCGGCCGAAGCAGTGGAGTTGCTGTCCAAGGCCTGGAAGAGACTGGTGGTCGCCCGTGCTGAGCAGCTGCGCGATACCAAGCCGTTCAAACCCGAAGAAGCCGAGAAAGCGCCCGAGTACCAGCCGCTTCGATAGCAGCTGCGCTAGAACTTGTGGCCGCGTTGGGGGCCGTTGCGGGTCAGTGTCATGACCTCGGGGCCCGTTTCGGTCATCAGGATCGTGTGTTCAAACTGCGCGCTTAGCTTGCCGTCGGCGGTGTAGACGGTCCAGCCGTCGCGGCGGTCCAGCACCGTGCGCCACGTGCCCTGGCTCAGCATCGGCTCAATCGTGAAGCACATGCCGGGCTCAAGCACCTGCTGCCCGTGATAGTGATCCGGGAAGTGGGGGATATGCGGCCGCTGGTGGAACTGCTTGCCGATACCGTGCCCCTGGTATTCCTTCACTACCGCCAAGTCGTGCTGGCGCGCGTGCTGCGTGATCGCGCGGCCGATTTCGATCACCTTGCTGAAGGGTTTGATCGCGTCGATGGCGGCCCACATCGAGTCGAAGGTGGCCTGCACCAGCCGGCGGGCCTCGTCGCTGACTTCGCCTACCAGGAAAGTCTCACTCTGGTCGCCGAACCAGCCGTCAACCACGGTGGTGAGGTCCACGTTCAGAATGTCGCCGTTGCGCAGCGCGTAGTCATTCGGGACGCCGTGGCAAACCACATGATTGACGCTGATGCAGCAGTGCGCGGGATAGTTCTTGTAGCCCAAGGTGGCACAGCGGTGCCCGTGCTGCTTGGTGTAGTCGCGCACGAAGTCGTCGATCTGCCGGGCGGTGATGCCCTCGCGCACAATCTTGCGCACTTCGTCAGTCAACTGCGCGTTGAAGGCGCAGGCTTTGCGCATGCTGTTTCGCTCGTCTTCATTGAGCAGCAGCGGGTTGCGCTTCTCGGCCACGACGGGCGTGACAACGGCGGGCTGGCCCGCATGGTCGGCACCCTGATGGCACTTCTTGTACTTCTTGCCGCTGCCGCACCAGCATGCGTCATTGGGGCCAAGTTTGTGTTGTGTCGCGCCTCGCATGCCTAGAATGTACAGCCCAGCGCGGCAGATGCCAGAACTGGAATGTCGCGGGC
Source organism: uncultured bacterium (assembly GCA_938014885.1). GTDB lineage: Bacteria > Planctomycetota > UBA8742 > UBA2392 > UBA2392 > CALLQI01. Next base: position 171,233 of record CALLQI010000022.1, on the reverse strand, counting down.
ACTTCGGGCAAGCTTTGTCCATGCGCCAACCCAGCTACTGGGAAGTCGGAAATCTACCGCCCGCGATGCCCGCCGAGCCGCTGCCCGAGCGGGTTGACGTGCTGATCGTCGGCGCCGGCTTCATGGGGCGCTGGCTGGCGTACTTCCTGGGCAAGTTGCAGCCGCAACTCAGGGTGCTGGTTCTTGAGCGCGACCAGTTCAGCTACGGCGCCAGCAGCCGCAACGCGGGTTTCCTGACCTGCGGCCAGGTCAGCGAGATGCTGGCCGACGCGGCCGAGCACGGCCTGCCCCGAGTGCTCGAAGTGTTCGAGCAGCGCCGGCGCGGAATCGCCATTGCCCGCGCCGAGTTTCCGCTGCTTGAGGTTGACCCCTGCGGCTCGGTCGATCACGACGAACTCACCGACGCCGGGCGTGCGTTGATGCAAGCGCTCAACGCCCACGCGGGCGAGGCGCTTTACGTTGAACGCGAGGTCAACCTGGGCGGCCGTCGTCGGGCAGCCAGCTTCAACCGCGCCGACGCGGGCGTTCACCCGGTCAAGCTGCTGCGGATGTTGCAGCAGGCATCCCGCGCTGACTTCCGGTTTGGCGTGCAAGTCGAGTCCGTGAGCGGCGGCGAGTGCCGCACTCGCGACAGTCGGGGCGAACACGTGGTGCGTTACGGCCGCGCGTTTGTGTGCGTGAACGCGTTTGCGGCGAAGCTGGCCGAGTGCGACGTGGTGCCGGGGCGCGGGCAGGTGATCGTGACCTCGCCGGTGAATACCGCCACGGACCGCACGCTTGGATACCTCAATGCGGGGTACGACTACTTCCGCTTCGTGGACGGAAGGCTGCTGCTGGGCGGAGGACGCAATCTGTTTCGCACGCAGGAGCAGACCGACGAAATCGCGACCACACAGAACGTACTGGCCCACCTGAAGTCGCTGGCGGCCGCAATCTTGGGGCACGACCAGTTTACGGTGGACTACCACTGGGCCGGGATCATGGGGTTTCGAGGCGGCAGTCACCTGGGTGGCAGCCCGCGACAGTCTATTGACACGTCAACAGAGTTGGCAGCGGGCTTTGGCGGCATGGGCGTGGCACTGGCACCCGTGTACGCCAAGCAGATCGCCGAGACCATTCAGGGCGCGCCCGCCGCACCAGCAGCTGGAAAGACCGTTAGTCCAGCACGATGACCGCAAGCTGGTTGCGGTGCGCTGCATTGGGCGCGGCGACCGTGCCGGTCATCCCGGGCAGCAGCACGACCGGCGGAGGCGGTGCCGAAGAACCGCCCGAACCACCAGACGCGCCGGCGGCTACTCCGACCGCGGGCGTCCACCAGGTCCAGCCCCACATCGTCGAGTACTCGTAGGTGTTGAAGGTTACTTCGTGCACCACCACGGCCACGTCGTCGCCCTTGATCACCGAGTCATACCCGAACCAGGCTACCGAAGTGACATCGTAGCCCGGTGGCATGCCGGAAGGTGAGCCGCCGACGACGGCCACGCACTCCGTGATGCGTGAGACAGCGGGCGTCGAGACGCCGAAGTCCTGCCAGTGCACGCACTGTACCTCTGCGCCAAAGCCTACCGGGGCCACGAACAGCAGGTCTACCCGCTTCTCCGTACCCTGCATGCGGGCGTGCACGGATGGCTGGAATGCACCCGGGTGGGGGACGTAGGCGGCCTGCGCAAAGGTTTGACCCGCGTCGGTGCTGTGAAGCAGGTGAATGCCGTTGGACTTTTCGTAGGCGTAGAAGATTTCCATGCTGCTTCCGCTGCCGAGTACGCACACGTGGGGGTCTGCAGGCATGATGTTGTCTTCGCGGTCCAGCTCGGCATCCACAAAGGCCTGCCCGCTGAGGCGCACCGCGCAACGGAAGCGCGCGCTGCTGCGCATCTGCCACGTGCCTGGCAGGAAATCGACCAGCGTGTACCCATATCCAACCGCGAGATCGCCGGCACTGCTGTACTCAAGGTGCATCAGCAGGGGCGTGACGTCGGCAAAGGGCTGGTGCAGGACTGTCAGCGCACCCCAATTATAGCCGATTGGTGTGTTGTTCGAATCGAAGCCGGTGGGGGTGGCCTCAAGCAAAACCAGCTCAGATACCGGGTTGCTGGACGACGGGTACATCGTGCGCCACCACAGCGCGCCGATGCGATAATCCGGAGCAATCGCGATCTGCACCAGGCGTTGACCACTCCAGGCATAGGGGTCCAGCACACGTGTCAGCCCGAAGCTGGCGCCGCGATCCAGGCTGATCTCGGCGCGCAACTCACCGCCCGCAACGCAGGCCACAGCCAGCACGTTGCCCAGCGCCGTGATCTCCTGATCTCGCCAGTTGCCTGAATCCTGCGTCATGGACGAGGCGCTGCCGCCCGTCACACTGCCCAGCTGCGCGTCATATTGCAACCAGCGCCGCTGGCGATCGGTGTAGCTGCTGGTGCTGCTGTTGCCGTCGTAGCTGACCAGACTGTACCGGTCGCCCGAAACCGCAATCGAAGGCAGGCCGAACTGCCACGCGTCGCTTGAGAACACCGGCGTGCGCGTGATGCCGGGCCGCAGCCCGCCCGGCAGCGCGCTGCCGAGGTTGATGGCACTCTGGTTGCCGATCCGAACCCGCACGCCGATGTGCAGCGTGTCGTTGGCGCGCGGAACTTCCAGCAGCAGCACCTGCTCAGCGCTGATGCGGCCGCGAATCGTGGCGCGAGCGAAGCCATCGCCGTTGACCTGTGCCAGGTTGCCGTTGCTGTTGATGCCCGTGGCCTCAAGCGTCATACCGGCCGCGGCGATGCTTTCGATGCCGGTAAGCGGTACGTTGCCGCCGTCGGCGACGTGGCCGAGCGAAACCTGCGTCAGGCCGAAGTTGCCGGCACCGCGGCCGACGGCGCTGAACATGAAGTCCTCACCGGCCGGCGTTTCGAGGTCATAGACACGATCAAAGCTGGTGATGCCGAATCGCGACAAGTTCACGGTGGCGCTGATGGTGTCGATGGCCTCGGGCTGCAGCTCAGTCAGGCCGGCAGCCAGTGTTACTTCGGTTGTCGTCGGTGTCTGGCCCGGCCACGGTCCCGGCCAGGGCTGAGGCTGCGGCGTGGTCAGCTCAGGAAACTCAATCCCGCACGAGGCAATCAACGCACAGGCGATCAAAGCCGGTATCACGCGTTTCATGGCAACCCCTTCGACAGGACTTACCTTGTTCAGACCGGCTGTTTTGCAGGATTTCTACGCCCCCAAAGCATAGCACGCGGCCAAGGCTCCTCCAAAGCAACTTTGAGGCGACACCGGCGTGTTGTGCCGACGTCGCCTCAAGTTGTTTGGGGTACAGTGCTTCAGTCCACGATCATGACGTGCAGCTTGTGCACATCATTGGTGTTGGCGGGCGGTACCGGGCCCGTCATTCCGGGCAACAGCACCGGAGGCGCCTGCGGTGCGGGTGCACCCATGAAGCCGCCGGTGGTCGGGCCGCCCCAGGGGGCGTACACGTCAATCGTGTGCACGTGCACCACCACGGCCACGTCGTCGCCGACGGTTACCGAGTCATAGCCCATCCAAGCCACGGAATTGACCGTTCTCGCCGGCAAGTTGAACGGGCGGGTGCCGATGGCCAGCTCATGGGCCACGTACAACTGGCCCTGTGTGGAGATCGGAATGTTGGGGAAGTCCGTCCACTGGGCGATGCACAGGTGAGCGCCCACGCCACCTGCGTAGGGCTGCAGCCACAACACATCGACGCGGGTCTGGCCGTTCTGCACGCGGGCGTGCACGCTGGGCAGGTACGCCCCTGGGCCGCCAACCCGCGTCACCCAGCTGAAGCTTTGACCGCCGTCCTGGCTCTGGTGCATATGGATACCGTCGGCGCGCTCGTACACATACAGGATCCGCATAGTGGGCCCGCTGCCCAGCAGCGCAACGCTGGGGTCTTCCGGCCACATGTCCAGTTCGGAATCCACCAGGGTGTGCGTAAAGCTGCCGCCGGTGCCAAGGCGCGTGGCGCAGCGGAATTCTGTGAAGTTGCCGGCCGCACTGAAGGTGCTGTAGGCATAACCCAGCACCAGGTCATCGGCCACCGAGTACTCAAGGCCCATAATGAAGGGTGTCACCCACTCATTGCGCGCCAGAATCACGTTCTGGGTGCCGGCGGTGTAACCCGTGGGCGTGCCGTTGCTGTCAAAGCCCAGCGGCACGTGCTCGGACAAGACCAGGTGCGTCTCGTGCTGCATGTTCCAGGGGTTGCTCCAGTCGGTCGTGGTGCGCCAATAGGCCACCGCGATGCGATAGCTGGGCGAGATTGCCACCTGTACCAGGCGTTGTCCCGTCACGTTGATGGCGCTTTCGGCCAGGGTCTGCGTGACGCCAAAGCTGGCCCCGCGGTCCAGGCTGATCTCGAGCTGCACGGCAGCGTTGCCGGTGTGCGACACGGCCAGCACGTTGTCTTTGGCCGCGATTTCCTGGTCGCGCCAGCCACCGACGTCGTTGCCGGCGTACAGGTTCAAGCCGCCTGTGACTGCACCAGTTTGCGCATCCAGTTGCAGCCAGCGGCGGCTGCGCGCGGCGTAGCTTCCTTCATAGGCGACAAGGCTGTAGCGATCACCCGAGACGCCAATCGCGGGCAGTCCGAAACCCTGCTCGTTGCTGCTATAGACCAGCGTTTCGGACTTCAGCGGGATGGTCGATGTGCTCATCACACCCAGGTTAATGTCGCTGATGGAGCCCAGCGCCACGCGAAACGCGATGATGTCCACGCCCGCGCTGCTTTCGCATCGGAACAGGAAGTCGTTCTGGCGCCAGACGGTGCCGCGAATCGCGACCCGTGCGAGGCCGTCGCCGGTCACCAGCGCGCCACCAGGTATCAGCTCAAGTGCCGGTGCTTCCACGTCCAGCCCTTCCATGAAGATCGTTTCGATGCCTCCATTCGGCATCGAACCGCCCGCCATCGCGTGCACAAGGGTGATCGACACCGCGCCTTCGTTGCCGGGGCTGCGCGCCGTGATCGTGAACTCGATTGGCAAGTCAGACGGCGTCGTGTACTGGTAGCCAAGGTTGATTGTTCCGCCGCCCAGCGGGCCGGTGTTGAGCCTGCCGTTGAACGGGTCCTTGGCCGACACCTCAAGAATCGACATCTGCGAGGTAACGGCCGCATCGCCGTAGGCTGCCCAGTTGGCGTCGGGCGTGTCCACAGGCGGGTTGATCGTGTTGTCATCAGCGAGCGCCGACGAGTACAGCCCGGCCTCGCCACCGCAGCCGCCAAGGGCCGCCGCGCATAGTACCGCGGGAATCAGGCCCGCCCGCCAGCGCGACAATGCGCCTACGTTCCACTTCCGTGATTGCATGGTACTCCTCCGTTTGTGCCGCACCTGCTTCCAGGGGCTTTCACGGGGCTCGCAGTCGTAGGGGCGACTGTCCTCTCGAGTCTCGTGCACACGACTAAAGCAACGGTCGTGCCAAGGCCATTCGGGCCTCTGCACCGTGCCTTCGTCGCCAAGCGGTAACTTTGCGTGGTAACTAAACATGTGACAGGGTTACGACTTGCACTATCCTTGGCACCCATGGCGCCACGAACCCTCACCCCGCACGAAGCAGTCTCGATCATCGCCAGCGGACAGCGCGTCTTCATCGGCAGCGGTGCGGCCGAGCCCTCGACGCTGGTGCGCGCTATGACCGACCGCGCGCCTGAGTTGCGCGGGGTGCAGGTGTTTCACATCCTGACTTTGGGCGAAGCGCCCTACGTCGCGCCCGAGTACGCCGATAACTTCCGGCACACCGCATTCTTCATCGGCCACAACGTGCGCCAGGCGGTGCAGGACGGCCGCGCGGACTTCATGCCGATCTTCCTGGGCGAGATTCCCGCCGTGCTCGAGACCCGCCTGCGGCCTGACGTAGCGCTGGTACAGCTTTCACCGCCTGACAAGCACGGCTGGTGCAGCGTCGGTGTCAGCGCCGACGTCGTGATGGCGGCAATTCGCGGCGCGCGATACGTCATCGCCGAGATCAACCCGCGCATGCCACGGACCTGGGGCAACACGATCATTCACGTCAGCAGCCTTCACGCGATGGTCGATGTAGACACGCCCCTGCCAGAGTTGCGCCCGGAGCCCACCGACGAAGTCAGCGACGCCATCGGGCGCTATGTCGCCGGGCTGATCGACGACGGTGACTGCCTGCAACTGGGCATCGGCACCGTGCCCAACGCGGTACTGAAGGCGCTGGCAACGCACACGCGCCTGGGCGTGCACACAGAGATGCTCAGCGACGGGATTGTGGCGCTGGTTCAAAGCGGCGCGATTGACTGCTCGCGCAAGAATTACCACCCGGGCAAGGCGATCTGCAGTTTCGCCATGGGCACACGTGCGCTGTACGAGTTCGTCGATGACAACCCGTTCGTCGAGTTCTACGGCAATGAGTTCGTGAATGACCCGTTCAACATCAGCCGCAACGATCGCATGGTCGCCGTCAACAGCGCGATCCAGGTGGACTTGACCGGTCAAGTGAACGCGGATTCGTTCGGCACGCGGGCGTACTCGGGCATTGGCGGCCAGGTTGACTTCATTCGGGGTGCCAGCCGCAGCCGCGGCGGCAAACCGATCATCGCGCTGCCCAGCACAGCGCGCGGCGGCATCAGTCGCATCGTGCCTACCTTGGCCGAAGGCGCCGGGGTCGTGACCAGCCGCGGTGATGTGCACTTCGTGGCCACCGAGTACGGTGTGGCCGACCTGTACGCCCGCACCACGCGCGAGCGCGCGCATGCCCTGATCGCGATTGCGCACCCCGATCACCGAGAGGCACTGGCCCGCCGCGCCCATGAGCTTAGACTGGCCTGACCTATGAAACTGACCCTTAGCCTGTGCCTGTTTGCCGCGATCATGCTGGGCGCCTGTTCGCCCGCGTCGAATAACGTCCCGGCCAACCCTCCGGCACCGGCCCCCGCGCCGCGCAAGCTGGACGATGCCGAGGCCCGCGCCCGCGCCGCTGAGTTGCAGAAGCAGGCGGCAGAAGAAATGCGAAGCGGCGGCACGGTCAAGGCCGCTGAACTGCTGGCCGAGGTGGTGGAACTTGCGCCCGGCAACCCCGCCTGGCATGAGCAATTTGCGGCCGCATGCCAGAAGTTGCGGCGCTTCTCCGAAGCGCGCGAGCACTATCTGCTGGCGGCACGCCACGCCACGCCCGACGAACGGCCACGCCTGCGCAACCTCGCCGCCGAGTGCAGCCACAGCATGGCCGTTGAGGCCTACCGCATCAAGGAAGACAAACTGGCACTTGAGCACATCCGCGATTCGCTGGTGCTGCGCCCCGGCCACGGTGAGGCCGCCATGCTGCAAGGCTGGGTCGAGTTCCGGATGAAGGATTACGCGGCCGCGCAGGCTTCGTTTCAGCTCGCTTCGGACGTGCTCAGTGGTGTGAAGCGGCACGAGGCAATGTGCTGGTTGGGCCAGTCGCAGTACTGGTTGAAGGAGTACTCGACTGCTGAGGCGACACTGACCACGATCATCAACGAAGGCTACACCGACCTGGATGTGCACGGCTGGCGCGGCTACGCCCGTCAGCAGCTGGGGGACTTTACGGGCGCCCGCCAGGACTTCCTGCAGGCGGCGCAGGCAACTCGCGACGAGGCCAAGCGCAAAGAGTTCCATGAGGCCGCGACCAAGGCCGAGGCCGCCGGCGGATGATGCGCGCGACCGTCGGTGCCGCTGACCCGGGCCTTGCCCAAAGCACAGGCCTGCCCCACGAACCCAACGCTGCATTCGTCCTGCGCCACGGTCGCGACGGCCTCGAGCTGGCCGACACAGGCCCGGGCGCGCCGGGGCCGCTGCAGATTTCGTTCGGCGAAGGCAAGCGCGGTGCCGCCGGTTTGAAACTGCCGCTGGCCCGTGCCGCCGGGGTGCGGCGCGCACACACCCCAACTGTGCTGGACGCAACGGCTGGGCTGGGGCGCGACGCCTATTCGCTGGCGCTGCTGGGCTGCCAAGTCACGGCCGTTGAGCGCCACCCGGCGATTGCGGCCCTGCTGCGCGACGCGCTGGCACGCGCCGAAGGCGACCCCGCAGCCTCACGAATCACGCTGGTTGCGGCCGACGCGATCGCATACATGGCAACTGCTGCGCGCGCGCAGGTGGTGCTGCTGGACCCGATGTTCCCGGAACGCGGCAGCGCCAAGGCACGTAAGGAAATGCAGTACTTCCGCGAACTGATGCCGCCCGACGAAGATGAGCTCACGTTGTTGCAGGCCGCGCTGCGACACGCGACAGAGCGCGTGGTGCTGAAGCGGCATGCCAAGGCCCCGCCGCTGCTGCCGGGCGTGAACCACAGCATCCCCGGCAAGACCGTGCGCTTCGACGTCTATCTGGGGCTTGGGGCCTAGGGCTTGGGGATTCAACGTAACGCCCCCGGTTTCCCGGGGGCGTGTTTGCTTCGGGCCAACTTGTTATCAGGTGGCAAGCTGCGACAGCTTCTGGCGCAGGGCGCCTTCGGGCAGCAGGCCGACGTGCTGGTCAACCATTTCGCCGTTCTTGAAGAAGATCAGCGTGGGCACGCCCATGATGCCGTACTCGGCCGCGACTTCGGGGTTCTGGTCAATGTCGCACTTGCCGACCTTGACCTTGCCTTTGAATTCGGTGGCCAGCTTGTCCACGATCGGGCCAAGGACTTTGCAGGGGCCGCACCAGGTGGCGGTGAAGTCAACCACGCTGACGCCGTTCTTGATGTCGTTGATGTTGTCTGAGCCAACAGTCAGGGTATCCGGTCCAGCCATGGTCGTTCTCCGTCGAAGTGAATCAGCCGCCCCAAGGGCAATTTCTTCGCGCCCTCGGGCGCCTACGCCTGCATAACATCAGGTCAGCGGGCATTATTCCGAAGCACACCCCGCAGGGGAAGAGGCTGGGTTGCAGGTCAGGGGTTAGGGTCAAGGTTGCAGGTCAAGGCTGCAGGTCAAGGTCAGGAAGCTTGGCAACAGAGACTTGACCTGCAACCACATCTCCGCAGTTCCAAAGTCCTGACCTGAAGTCCTGCCCCGCCTTCCGCTACCCCACACACGCCAGCATGTTGTCGAGCGCTTGCTTGGCGAAGTGCATCTCGCGCGGGTCCGGCCTCACGGGTTCCCATGTTTCGAGGTTTTCGAGGCAGGCCCGCAGGTCGCCGGTGCTGATCTTGAACATGTTCGGGCACAGGCTGCGCACCAGCGGGATCACCAGCCGGTCCGGGTGCTGCACGCTCAGCCGGTGGATCATGTTCACTTCGGTGCCGATGGCGACCTTGTCGCCGGGCTTCATCGTTTTGATCACGTAATCCTGGATGAAGCCGGTGCTGCCGCTGTAATCGGCGGCGGCCACGGTGGCTTCTTCGCACTCTGGATGCACGATCACCTTGATGCCCGGGTGCTCTGCACGGGCCTTTTCGATCATCGCGACCGTGAAGCGTGTGTGCACGTGGCAGTAGCCCTTCCACAGGATTACGCGCGCGTCCAATGTCTGTTGACGTGTCAAGCCGCCGTCGCGCAGCTTCGGGTCCCACAGCACAATCTGCTCGCGCGGGATGCCGTAGGCGTTGGCGGTGTTGCGGCCGAGATGCTCGTCGGGAAAGAAGAAGATCTTCTCGCCGCGCGCGAAACACCAGTCGAACACTTTGCGAGCGTTGCTGCTGGTGCAGACGATGCCCCCGCGTTCGCCGCAGAAACTCTTAAGGTCAAGATCGCTGTTCATGTACACGACCGGCACGACCTTGCTGGCGTCCACGATACCCGCCAGTTCGCCCCAACTGGTCATCACCTGCGGCAGGTTGGCCATGTCGGCCATCGGGCAGCCGGCGTTGCGATCGGGGTGGTACACGACCTGATCCGGCCGGCAGAGTGTGGCCGCACTGGTGACCATGAAGCGCACGCCACAAAACACGATGTCACGGGCTTTGCCCGCATTGGCAGCGGCCTTGCAAAGGTGGTAGCTGTCGCCGGTGATGTCGCCACAGGCATGCACGCCCAGGCGCTGGTAATGGTGGGCCAGGATCAAAAGGCTGTCGCCACGGGCCTTCTTGAGCTCATGAATCCGCGCGATGTTTTCGGCTTCGTCTTCTTCAACCCGGATCGGGGATGGCATCACGGCGCCAGCCATATCAGCTCCTTTGCATCATTAGAGCATGCTTCCAGCACCAGTGCAGTCCCTGCCGCCGCGCGGGGTCTGGGTGCACCCCCTCTGCCTAAGTACGTCCGCACAAGGCGGACAGCGTCGGCCCGTTAGGTCCGAAATAGTTGCCGTAACGTGACTTACGGAAGTGTTGGGCCCGTCGGTGTCGATTTTAACAGAACACTACGGGCCCACTTTCCGTTATAGTGCTAACGGTGCCGCTGAGGCTGAGGAGACCGACTCATGAAAAAGCCCTTCCTTTTGATGGCCGCTGCGATGGTCGCCACCATGGCGATCCAGCTGGCCACGCCTTCCAACGTGTTTGGCTGAGCATCCTGACAGACAGGCGATCCGTCCGGTCGGACGAAGACGTGAGGCCAGGCTGAACGCGGTGCTGTAAGCACCGTAACCTGGCTGAGCGCCGGCAAAGTCAACTTTGACTATGCCGTTGAGAAGTCGCAGATCATCGTCCTGTACTTCGGTGACAGGGCTGATGACGATGCCTACTTCTCCAAGATCGACCTTGGCGACATGGCCAAGGCAGAGCTGGTTTCGTGCGTCCGGCTGCCCAAGCCCGAAAAGGCCACGCCCTTTGCTGACAGCTTTGTGCCAGCGAACCGCCTGGCGGCCGCGGACCTGTGGTCGGCCTACGGAGTCGAGAAGGCTGACACCTTCATCGTGACCGACAAGTTCGGCAACGAATATCTGCGCACGGAAAGCTGCGAACTGGCCGAGCACACCAAGAAGGTCAGCTCGCACATCCGCGCCCAGCGCAAGCAGCTCAAGAAGTTCACCAACGAGGCGCAGGCCGCCTTGGACAAAGGCGACCGCGACGCGGCGATGACCGCGCTGCGTGCAGGCTTTGCACTGAAGCTGGTGGGCTACGAAGAGTCTGAGGCCGCCGCCAAGTTGGCGACGACGGTGCTGGATGCCGGCCGCAAAGAGTTTGAGGCTGCCGGCACGGACGCCAAAAAGCTTGAGGTGCTGTCGAAGCGTTACGCCGGCACGTCGCTGGCGGCTGACATCGACGCGGCTCTTGCCAAGGCCCGTACACAGAACTAAGCACGACGAAGTTCGCGCAGGGCGGCGCCAAACGCCGCCCTGTGTTGTTTTAGGTGCGAAGGAACGCTGCTCAGTACGGGACACAACATGCGTATCTGCATCCTGTTTGCCACCCTGGCGCTGAGTTGCGCGGTGATTGCATCGTGCGTGGCCCGGCCGGACGACGGCAATGCCCCGGCCAAGCCCGTCCGCAACGAACACGACGAACAGGCCAACCGCGAATGGCTGGACCGCAACCAGCTCAAGACGCTGATGCGCCATATGTGGATCGATGCCAACCGCATCTGGAGCGCCACCCAGGGCGATGCGCGGCCGACCTATGACGAGGTCTGGGCCGCAGCCGAAGACATCCGCCGCCGCGCCAGCGACATGCACCGCTACTGGGAGCAGATCCACACGCACCTGGAAGAAGTGCTGGTCTGCGCCGAGGAAGACGACCGCATCGGTGCAGCCTATGAGCTGCGCACCGCGGGTGCCGGCTGCGACAGCTGCCACATGGCGGTGTGGTCCCCCGCGTACCTGCACGTCACCAAAGGCGTCGTAGGTGCTTGGCTCAAGGGCATGCCCACGCCCATGGAGGAAGACGAACTCACGGGTACGCCGCCGCCAGACCTGCCGTTCCGCCGGGTGATGCAAGAGCTGTGGGTCAACTACCAGTCCGTGCGCACAGCCATCACGACCTGGGACCTGCCGACCATCAAGTCCGAAACGCCCAAGATGATCGAAGTGGCGCGCAAGAACAGCATCTGGTGGAAGGGCCTGGTCACTGAGGCCGAAACCATGATCCGCTACGCCCAGGCCGAAAAGCGTGAAGACGCCAACGGCAGCATGAAAGACGCCTACGTGCGCATGACCGGTATCTGCGCTGCATGCCACGCGCAGACCGTGGGCGAAGTCCGCGAGATCATGAACCCGATTCCCTGGAAGCTGCGTTGAAAGGCATGTGCCGGGGCATCTACCAGGGCAGCGTGTCTTCAGGCTTCTTCTTGCGCACCAGGTCGTACAGGTTGATCAAGACCAGCGTAATCCCGATTGCGAAGGCCCAAAGCCAGATCACGCCAGTTGCAAGCCGGATGAGCCCGGCCACGATCGGCAGCAAGGCGATGCCCCAGCGAAGCCACCACGGTCGCTCGTACCACCAGACAAAGAAACCCATCACGCACCCATCACTTTCACGATCACGCGCTTGCGGCGCTGGCCGTCAAACTCGGCGTAGTACACCTGCTGCCAGGTGCCCAGATCAAGCCTGCCCTCGGTGATCGGCAGAATCACCTGGTGGTGTACCAGTATGCTTTTCAGGTGGCTGTCGCCGTTGTCTTCGCCGGTCATGTGGTGCTTGTACTCGTGGCGCACGGCGTTGACCGGGCCTTCCTGGCCCTTCTCCGGCCACTTGATTTCCGGGTAGCTGCCGTATGGCGTCAGGCTTTCGAGCCAGTGGTCGATGTCGTCAAGCAGGCCGTTCTCGGCGTCATTGACCCAGACCCCGGCCGTGATGTGCATGGCGGAAACCAGTACCATGCCGTCGCGCACGCCCGACTGCTGTACGATCTCTTCGACTTTGTCAGTGATGCGGATGTACTCGCGCTTGCGTTTGGTGTTGAAGTACAGGTACTCGGTATGTGTTTTCATCGGTAACTCCGGTTATGTCGCGGGGCTGGAACAGCCGGTGCCCCCGGTTCGTTATCTAAGCGGGCACTTACCCCCTAACCACTGGGGCCTGCGCCGTAGTCCCGGCCATTGCTTTGGTTGACATTTTGGGTCCGCTGCAATGTAGTATTGGTCCAGTATCCATTGAGGTGCTACGCCCCCCGTGGGCAAGGATGCCTTGTGATCTTCAGCCGCAAAAGTGACTACGGTCTGCGCGCTCTCATCTATCTGGCTGAACGCCGCACGCGCGGCCCCGTGACCTTGAATGAAGTGGCCGAGAAGCTGCTGATCCCCAAGGCGTTCCTGAGCAAGATTCTGCAGCAGTTGGCGCGCAAGGGTGTCGTGCGCAGCCTCAAGGGCCCGTCGGGCGGCTTTGTGCTGGCGGTGGATCCGTCGGAACTCACGCTTCATGAGGTGCTGGTTGAGATTGACGGCCCGACCCGCGTGTTTGAGTGCTTTGCCACCGAGAGTGACTGTACGCTCTATGCCGACTGCATGATGCGCGACGTGTTCGGCGAAGTGGAAGAACAGGTAGGCAAGCTGCTTTCGCGCTACACACTGGCGGACCTGCAGCAGCGCAACCGCTCAACCATTGCCGGGCCGATTGCCGCCACCGCCAAGACCACTTGAAATCCGGCCCCTTTGCACCGTGCATCGCGCAATGCATAGTCCGCGCGAGGTGGGAAGCGTTGCTTCCCATGGCAGGGGCGACATGACTTTCGCGGTCTTTGGCCGCGATTCCACGCAGGGACAAGCAATGGCCAACCAGATCACCGGCCGCTACAAAACCGCCGGGCGCTACAACGCCTTCGAAGCCGTCAACTCACTGTTCGACAAAGCTGCAGACCGGCTGGGCATGGACCAGTCGCTGCGCGAGATACTGAAGACGCCGTTCCGCGAAGTCACAGTTTCGGTGCCGGTGCGTATGGACAGCGGCAAGATCCACGTCTACACGGGCTATCGCATCCAGCACAATGGCGCGCGCGGCCCCTGGAAGGGCGGTATCCGCTATCACCCCGAAGTAGACAAAGACGAAGTCCGCGCGCTGGCCAGCCTGATGACGTGGAAGACCGCGTTGCTTGACGTCCCGTTCGGTGGCGCCAAAGGTGGCGTGGCCTGCGACCCCATGAACATGAGCGCGCTGGAGCTTGAGCGCCTGACCCGCAAGTTCACGGCACGCATCGCCATTGTGCTCGGCCCGCAGCGCGACATTCCGGCACCCGATATGGGCACCGACGGCAACGTGATGGCCTGGTTGATGGACGAATACAGCAGCCGCCGTGGCTACAGCCCCGGCGTAGTCACCGGCAAGCCGGTCACGCTCGGCGGCAGCCAGGGCCGTGTTACGGCCACAGCGTTCGGTGTGCTGAGCTGCGCTGACGAGTACTACCTGCGCCGCAACGACAAGCTGGCGGGCAAGACCTGCGCGATCCAGGGCTTCGGCAACGTGGGCAGCTACACCGCCAAGTTCTGGCACGAACGTGGGGGCAAGGTTGTCGCCATCACGGACGTGAAGGGTGGCGTCTACAACAAGAACGGGCTGGATATTCCGGCCCTATGGGACTGGTTCCGCGAAAAACGCACTGTGGCCGGATTCCCCAAGGCCGAGGTGATGAACAACCAGGACCTGTTCGGCCTGAACGTGGACTGCCTGATCCCGGCGGCGCTTGGCGACGTGATCACGCCGTCCAACGCCAGCAGCATCAAGGCGCCGCTCATCATCGAAGCCGCCAACCACCCGACCATGCCCGAAGCCGACGACGAGCTGCACGAGCGCGGGATTGAAGTGATCCCCGACATTCTCGCCAACGCGGGCGGCGTGACGGTCAGCTACTTCGAGTGGACCCAGAACCTGACCCAGTTCTATTGGGAAGAAGACAAGGTCAACGCTGAGCTTGACCGCAAGATGCGCAAAGCCGTGCGCGAAGTGCAGGAACTCGCCAAGAAAGAAAAGTGCAGCATGCGTACTGCAGCCTTTGTGGCCGCCATCAAGCGAGTAGGCGAAGCCGAAGCCCAACGCGGCAACTAGCATAGGGCCGTTGCCATCCCGGCCGCACAAACAAAACACCCCCGGCAAGCCGGGGGTGTTTGCATTCATCGCTTAGGCGCGCTCGATCAGTACCTCGACGTATTCCGAGGGCACCACCACCGTCTCATCGCCCGAGCGATTCCACTGCGCTACCAGCTCCAGCAGGTCAGCCTCGAGCGCAGGGCGCTTGTCTGCCGGCATGGCCTCAAAGGCGCGGAGCACGGGCCCGTACCACGTCCGGAACATCTCGACAAAGTGGGCGGCCGACCGATAGCGGAAGTTGTAGTGCCGCGACGCCACGCGAACGTCCTTTGCGCCGAACAGTTCGGCCAGCCCGGCCTCAGTTCCCCAGCGCAAGGGCGATACCGCGCCCGCCGGCGGGGGCACGTGTCCCGTGATCACCTTGAACAGTGCGCCGATGAACCCGCCCGGCGTCCAGTTCGCCAGGCCGATCACACCACCGGGCCGGGTCACGCGCAGCATCTCCCGCGCGGCCGTGGCATGGTCGGCCGCGAACATCACACCGAACGTCGATAGCACGGCATCGAACGAGTGGTCGTCAAACGGCAGTGCCTCGGCGGCCGCCTCAATGAACGCAACCGGGTGGCCTTCAGCCTCAGCGCGCTTCTGGCCACCTGCCAGCAACGCGGGCACGTAGTCGGTAGAGACGACATCGCAAAAGCGGCGTGCGGCCGCCAGCGTGGCGTTTCCGTTTCCGGCGGCCACATCGAGCACGCGGCTGCCGGGCTTCAAGTCCATGGCCTCGCACAGGGTTTCGCCGACGATCTGCAGCGTGACGCCGATGCGGGCATAGTCGCCCGAGGCCCATGTGGCCTTCTGGCGGGCGCGCAGGGCATCGTACTGGCCTGGCTCGGTTACGGTGGCGGTGTTGGACATGTATCGGTCTCCTTGTTGAAGTATGCGCGACTTCTCAGTGGTACCCCCGGGGACCCGGCCCGTGAATGACCGCCCGTCCGCACCCGTTGACCAATCGTCCGGCCCGCGCGTGGACGTGCTCTCCGACGTTCTGCGGGCCGTGCGCCTGAACGGCGCGGTCTTCTTTGACGTGCACGCATCGGCACCGTGGGTGGCGGAGTCGCCCCTTTCAGCCTCAGTAGCCGAGGGCCTGATGCCCGGCTCGCAACACGTGATTTCGTTTCACGTGCTCACCAGCGGCCGCTGCCACGCCTGGCAGGTGGGGCAGGAGCCGCTTGCACTGTCGGCGGGCGATCTGGTGATTTTTCCGCAAGGCCACGCGCACTGCCTGGCAAGCGAGCCCGGCCTGCGGGCCCCTGCTGACCTGGCCCTGTTCCGTCGTGACGCGCACCCGCGCCTGCCGGTGCGAATCTCGCAAGGGCAAGGGGGCGACCCCAAGGCGCACTTGATCTGCGGCTTCCTAGGCTGCGATTCGCGGCCATTCAACCCGCTGCTGGAAACGCTGCCGCCGGTGATGCTGTTGCGCGGCGACTCCGGAACCGGCGGCAACTGGCTTGGGTCGTTCGTCCAAACCGCACTTGCGGAGTGTTCGTCGCCGACCCCGGGCGGCGAAACTGTCCTTGCGCGGCTGAGTGAACTGTTGTTCATCGAAGCTGTGCGCCGCCATGTGGCCGCATTGTCCGCAGAAACAACCGGCTGGCTGGCCAGCCTGCGCGACCCGGCAGTTGGCAACGCGCTTGGTCTGTTGCACGCCCAGCCCGCCGCACCCTGGACCATTGAGCTGCTGGCGGACCGCAGCGGGTTATCACGCAGCGTCATGGCACAACGCTTTGCCGAGCTTGTAGGCGTGCCACCCATGCAGTACCTCGCCCGCTGGCGCATGCAGTTGGCTGCAAACCTGCTGGCAACGGGCACAACCAAGATCGCAACCATAGCCCGCGAAGTAGGCTACGAAGCTGAAGCCGCTTTCAGCCGAGCCTTCAAGAAGCTGACCGGAAAATCGCCATCACAGTGGCGAACATCCCCCGGCAACGCCGATCTGGCCATCAATGCTTCCAAGGCAAAACCGGGAAGGCGTTAGCCTTCCCGGTTCGCTCAAGCAAGCCGACAACTGACAACTGGAAGCCGACAAGTTGCTACAGCAGCTTCATCACCTTCTCGGTCAGGCCGCCCTGCTCGCCCAGTACGACCTTCAGGTTGGTCTTGCCGGCGACCTTTTCCAGCACCTCAAGCTCGCGCAGCTTCATCAGCACCGGGTTGCCCTCAAGGATACGTGCCGTGTTGGCCTGCATGCGGGCTGCCGCCGTCTCCTCGCGACGGGTGATCAGGCTGGCCTCGGCGGCCTTGCGGGCCTCCGTGACCTTGTTCAGCAGCTCGCGCATCTCACCCGGCAGGATGATGTCGCGGATGCCAAGGCTGATCACCTCAAGGCCCATCGCTGCAGCCTTGCCGGCGACAATTGCCTGCAGCTCCGCCGCGACCGCGTCCTTCTCGGTCAGCAGCGCATCAAGCTCGCGGCCGCCGATCACGGCGCGCAGCGCAAGCTGTGCCTCGCGGTACAGCGCCGCGTTGGCGTCGTTCACGGCGCTGACGCTGCGCAACGCGTCGGCCACACGGAACGCCAGCGTGGCGTTCAGGCGCAGGGTGACGTGGTCGCGGGTCATGATTTCCTGGCCCGCGACGTCCATCGCCTGCTCGCGCAGCTCGGCCAGCTTGAAGGTGCTGCGGCCGACGCCGGTCCAGAAGGCGTGCACGTCCGGCTTCAGTTCAGCGGTGAACGTACCGTCCTGGAACCACAGGCCCACCTGGCCCGGCTCAACCACCAGCAGCTGCAGGACGCCGTGCGCGCCCGGGCTGTTGACGATCGCCGGAAGCTGGCGGTGCGTAAGCTTCACGCCCGTGGCGTCAAGCACTTCGACGCGCACGTCCTGCAGGCCCTTCCACAGCAGGAACAGGCCCGGCTTCAGCGCCTTCAGGAAGCGGCCGTTGACCCAGACCAGCGCGCGCTGCGTGTCGGCCAGGTCAAGCACCGTCGCAAAGTCCTCAAAGCCGCCGCTCTGAACGACGCGCGGCAGCTCGGCGCTGGCGAACACGGCCTCGCGCATGTCAGCGAACTCGACGCGGACGTTGCGCAGCGCAACCCACAGCATGTGCGTGCCCGGGCCCAGCATGCGCTCGAAGCGGCCGTCCACGAACACGAACGCGCGCTGGAAGTCCGCCAGGTCAAACACGTGGGCTAGCGCGCCGCGGTTGCGGAATGCCTTGGCCAGCACGTCGATCTGCGGGTGACGGAAGAAGACGTCGCGCAGGTTCACGGTCTCAACCGTGACGCGGCGCAGCGGGTCGAACTCGCGGTGCTCACCGGCCGGAAGCACGTCGGCAAAGCGGCCGTCAACGAACTTCAGGCCCAGCTCATGGTCAGCAATCTTGAACTTGCGGTGAGGGAACATCATGCACCCCCTTTCCACGGGGAAAGTATTGACACGTCAAGAACGTGGAAAGGTTTCTAAGTGGAAGGCGGAGGCTTGAGAAATCAGTTTCGGCCGGTGCATGCCCTGGAAACGCATGCCCACGCCATCGGCAAGTATGCCGATGTAAAGTGTGGGTTTGTTTCCGCGGTTAGTCGCGGGCGCTGATGCTTACTGCGTCCACAAGGACGTAGGGCAGGTAGGCTCCGCCGGCCCATTCGCGCTTGCTGCTGATGGCGAGGATGCGGTCTTTCAGCAGCTCAAATGCGTTCACGTTCAGGGCGCAATTCTTCACGCGGCCGGCGTTGCGGCCTTCGTGCACCGCAAACCCCAGCGAAATGTTTCCGCTTACCTGCCCCGCCAGGAAGTTGCTGGTGAATGTGCCCAGCATCTGGCGGATGCACAAGCCGCCTTCGGCGCGGCGATACATCTCGGCCAAGTCGTCGGTGCCGGCGTCCATGATCATGTTGTGCCAGCCCGGCATCGGCAGCGAACTTACGCTGCGTTGCGCGTTGCCCGTGGGCGTGTGGCCACTTTTCTGGGCCGTGCTGAGTGTGTGCACGAAACCCTTCAGCACGCCGGCGTCGATGATAGCGCGCTTGGATGCGGGCACGCCTTCGCCGTCAAAGGTGGTGCCGCTGGGGCCTTCGGCGTGGAAGGGGTCGTCGGTGATCGTGAGGCGCTTGTCGAACAGCTGCTTGCCCATCGCGTCCACGAAGCTGCTGGTCTTCTTGGCAATGTTGATGCCGTTCACCGATACCTCAATCGGCATCAGGATGTCGCTGAGTGCCGAAGGTGTCAGCAGCACCGGGTAGCTGCCTGACTTGAACGGCAGAGTCTTGCGCGCGGCCGCAAACTCGTCGCAGGCCTCGCGGGCGTTCTGCATCATCTCGGACTCGGCGATGGGCTGGCTGCTGCTGCGGCCGCGGTAGGCGAACAGGAAATTGCCTTCCTCGGCGATTTTGACGCCGACGTAATAACCGAAGCTGCTGCTGTCTTCGATTGATTCCTGCCCCCCGCTGGTGACGATGCGCGTGCGGCCGATGCCGCCGCCGATGCTGCATTCCGCCAGCGCTTCCGGGTGGGCCTGCTTGATCATGTCGCGCAGGCGGTTGCCGGTTTCGACAATCTGTTCCACGGACAGCTCGCCGCAGGCGGGGTTGACGGGGGCTTCGCCGCGCGCGGCCGCCTTGTCGGCAAACTTGTAGTCGTAAGGCTTGCCGTAGGGGGCGAGGCGAATGGCGGAATCGGCTACGAAGTCGAACTCGTCCATCTTGCTCGAGTACGAAAAGCCGATCTTGCCGGACTTGACCGCGCGGATGCTGATGCCGCTGGATTCATTCTGGCGAATCTCGTTCAGCCGGTCGTTTTCATAGGACACGTTCAGGCTGCGGCCTTCCTGCTGGAACATCTCATAGGCCTCACTGCGCGCGCCAAGCTGGGTGGTGTTTTTGCCGACCATGTGTTTTCTCCAGTGCTCGGTGTTTGGTGCTCGGTGCTCGGTGGTGAACTGCGAACGGCTACTGCGGACTGCCAACTGCGTGAGGCCAACTGCTGATTGCCTTCTGCCTTGGCCTATTGCGTTGGGCCTTGCTGTTCTGGGCCTCTTAGCTTCTTCCTTAGCGCCCTCTTTAGACCGCCGAGTAGGCGGCCTACTTGGCGTGCTTCTGTCAGGTACTTCTCGGTCGATTCTGCCGTTGCGAACTCGATGCTGCATGCGATCTGCAGCAGGGTCCGCACTTCAGCCAGCGAGCCGTCTGCAATGTCCAGGAAACGCAGGTACTCACGAGTGGTACTCCTGCCGTGTCCTTCCGCAATGTTCGTGGGCACCGATACCGCCGCTCGCCGAATCTGACTGATCAATCCGAAGCGTTCTGAATCTGGCCATTGCGCGGTCTCGCGATAGAGCGCCGTCACAAGACTCATAGACAGCTTCCAAACATCCAAGTCCTCAGGATCAAGCGCAGCCATCCCAGTCCCTCAAGACAACGCAGTTCCCGCAGTTAAGAAGTTCCGCAGTTGCAAGCCGTCCCGAGCACCGAGCACTGGGCACCGAGCACCTGATACTACCTGCCGCCGATTACCACGTCCTTGATCTTGATGTGCGGGCTTCCGTGGCTTACGGGCAGCGGCATCTGGCCGCCTTTGCCGCAGCCGCCGGCGCTGTCGTGGACGTTGTAGTCGCCGGCCACACCGGTGATGTTGCGGAGTGTGTCGAACACGTTGCCGCCGAGGGTTACGTCGCGGACGCGTTCGGCCAGTTTGCCGTTGCGGATCATGAAGGCCTCGCCGGCCGTGAAGGTGAACAGTTCGCCGTTGGTCTGGCCGCCGGCGCTGTCGATGGCGTAGACGCCCAGCTTCACGTCCTTGATCAGGTCGTCAAAGCTGCCGTGCGGGCCGTTGCCGATGCAGGTGTTGCGCATGCGCGGAATCGGCGGGAACTTGTAGCTGATGGCGCGGGCGTTGCCGGTGGGCTTTTCGCCCATGCGGCCTGCGGTTTCGCGGCTGTGCAGGCGGCCTACCAGCTCGCCCTCGCGGATCAGCCAGGTCTTTTCCGTCTTCACGCCTTCGTCGTCGTACGCGAGATAGCCGCGCAGTCCTTCATCGAGGCCGGTGTCGTAGATGTTGAGGTAGCCGTCGCCGAACTTGCGCCCGAGCTTCAGCACTTCCTGCATGCGCGGGTCGTCGGCGACGTTGTCGCCTTCACTAAGGTGCCCGAAGGCTTCGTGCACGAACACGCCTGCCAGGTTGGGGTCGCAGACCACCGTATAGTTGCCGCCTTCAATTACGCTGGCTGATGCGCCTTCGACGGCGGTCTTCGCAGCCTCATGCATCTCGGCTTCCATGCCGCGGAAGATGTCAAAGTCCGCGCGGCCGCCCTGGCTGGCGCTGCCGCGGGCGGTGGTGCCGTCTTTACGCGAAATCGCGCTGGCTCCCATACCCATGTCGATGGCTTCGCGATCCAGCCACGTACCTTCACTGTTGGCAAAGTAGATGCGGCTGTACTTGTCGAAGTAACGCAGGTTGGTGCTGGTGACGCCGGGGTGGCGCAGCAGGATCTGATTGTAGCCGCCGAACAGCGCGATCTTGTCGTCCAGCGAGACCTTGCGCGGGTCGGTGCGCACGTTCAGCTTGACTGTGGCTTCCACTGGCTGTACTTGCGCCAGCACACTGCGGTCCTTGGCGTGGCGGGCGGCGGCGCGGGCGTTGGTGACGGCCTCACGCATGCGGCGTTCGATTTCATCGACGTTGTTGAACGTCACGAAGCCCCAGCAGCCGTCTACGACGACGCGGACGTTGCCGCCGTACATGTGGGACTCCTGCACGTTCTCGAGGTCTTCGCCCAGATAGGCAAGGCTGGTCTGCATGCTGTCTTCGAGGCGGATTTCGCAGTAGTCAGCGTCAGCCTTCTTAGCCAGCGCGGTGAGGAACTCTTTCATGGTGATGGCTTTCGTGCTCAGGGTCCGGACGAGTATGCGCCCGTGCAAGTTCACAAAGACGATAGTGACGTCAAATCATAACGCCACCATAGGATAGGTAACGATTGCAGACTCAGACTTACTTCCCAAACAGGGGCATGAATTGACTGGCCTGTGTGCTTTCGAGAAATGACCGGAATCCCGATCACGAGAACGGGAATGTTGCAGGCAGGTGCGGGTGTCACGACGAGGCTACTTGCTGAGGATGCTGACGCGGTAAGCGTTCTCGATGGCCAGCGCGGTCATGGCCGTGCCCAGCACGCGGCCGTACAGGCTGCCGTAGTCGCTGGTGGCTTCAAACCAGCCTTGTTGATTCTGGTGCTTCAGCACCGTGGCGGCGAAGGTTGACTGCCATTCGGCTGCCTTGGCCCCGCCGCGTTGGGCGTTTAGTGCGCATGTCAGGCTGCCGAAGAAGTGATAGCGCACGTCGGAATTGTCACTGCGGCGTGAGGCCTTGGGGTCCAAGGTAGGCAATTCGCGCCCGACGCGCTGGGCAAAGTTCGGGCCCAGGTTGTCAAAGCCCGCGTCCACGGCAAACAGTGAAAGCGCGCCGGCTGCCGCCGAGGGCAGCAGGTCAGACTGCACCAGCAGCGCGGCTTCGTCAGTGAGCAGCGCACCGCGGGTCTCGCGATCATACCAGGTCAGGAACGCATCCAGGCGCTGCTGTGGCAGGTCGATGGGCGGCACGCGCACGTGGCGCGCGGTTGCCAGCGCCATGTAGGCCCACACGCTGGTCATCAAGCTGGCCCTTTGTCCGATCAGGAACGGGAAGCCGCCGTTGGCTTTGCCATCGGGGCCCACGGACTGCACCGCGCACAGCCAGCGGCAGGCCGCGCGCAAAGGCTCACGCAAACGGGCGTCGCGCGTCAGGCCGAACTCTTCGGCAAGTGCCAGCGTGGCCATGGCGTGCACAAGCACGCTGCCTTTGGCCTCAGGCCCGAACTGGCCGTTGGCGCGCTGCGATTTCAGAAGCCATGCCAGGCCGCGCCGCACCGAAACGTCGTACTGCATCGGTGAAGTCGTGCTGCTGTGGCCGTCGCCGAGGAACGCAAGCAGTGCCACGCTGGTCAGTTCAAGCTGCGCGACTTCAAGCAGGTCGGGGTCCTGCGGGATGGTACGCATGTCGGCGACGCCGACGTGGCCCCAGTTGCCCTCAGCCTGCTGGTTGCGCTGCAGCCACAACAGGGCGCGGTCAAGTGCCGCGTACAGCTCTTCGCTGCCCAAGTAGGCCACCTTCTGTTCGCGGCTTGAGCCACGCAGGCGGAAGAAACCGGCGACGTTGTCGCGCAGCACGTCTGGTTGCGCCAACGGGCTGCCGTGCAGGGTGTCGGGTATCGGAACCGGTTGTTCGGCCTCGGGCTCAGTCACTTCGCGGCTGGGCGGCAGCAGATCCGAACTGTCCAGGCCGATCGCGTCCACTTCATTGATCGAAGACCAGTCCGGGTTGGCACCCGACAAGTTCAGGCCCGAGTCGGCCGTGAAGCGCGGCGGGTCGCCCACTTCGCCGGGAAGCTGAGGCATGGCCACGGATTCGCCGGTCATCTGCGCGATGCGCGGTTCGCCGGAAAGGCTGTCCGGGCGAACGAACACGAACAACATGATGGTGATTGCAATAACGTGCAATGCCGACGTGATCGCCAGTGACTTGCGCGAGCTGCGCACCCCGCGTGAGATTTCGCGACCCCAGTGATACTCGGCCACGTTGACGCGCCGGGGTTCCGCACGGGGCGAGCGCCGGCCGGCCATGCTGAGCTTGCGGAAGAGGCGCCGCCGGAATGAATCGCGCGCTTCAACCACCGGCAAGGCTGTCACCGGCAAAGCAGTAACGGGCGATGCGCCTGCGACGGGCGCGTGATCGGCCGCGATCGGGCTGCCGGTCTCGAACAGTGCCACCGCCAGCTTGCGACGGAAGCCGTCGCGCACCGAAAGTTGCGGCACACTGGCGTGCAGCGCGCGCTGCTTGAACTCGGCGCGCAGGGCGGCGGCGAATTCCGGCCGCACGGCGATTTCGGGGATGCTTGCCACAAGCGCACGGATGCTGAATTCGCGGCGCAACTCGCCGACCCAGGCCGCGCGGGCGCGGATCAGTGGCAGGCTAGCCGTGGCTGCGCGCATGCCGTACTCGGCGCGCAGCAGCGCCATCCATTGCGCGGGCGGCAGCAACATCGGGATCGAAGCCAGCAGGCCGCGCACCGAAAACTCGGCGCGCAGCGCGGAAACAAACGCGGGTGCCGGCAGCAGCAACGGCAACAGGCCGTGCCAGTGGCGGGCTTCAAATTCGCGGCGCACGTCGGCGATGAATTCAGGTGTTGGCTGCGTCAGCGGGATCGCGGCCGCCGGGTTGGCGGCAGCGGTGGCATGGCCAATGCGCGGCAGCGAACGCAGCACGGCGTAAGTGCGGCGCAGGCGCTGGAACAAGGCGAAGTATTCGGCGTCGGACTCCAGGCGCCGGCGGACGGCCTCAGCGCCAGGCGAGTCAAGCTCGCCACGCAGGAAGTCCACAAGGTTGCCGAAGTCAGGGGTCATGTCAGCCAGCCAGTCAAAGCACGAGTACACCAAGCACACGTAGTACGCGCAGGACAGTGCAACCTGACAGGCGCGCACAAATTCCGTTGCCGGCAGCCAACCACGCTGCCAGTCCGACATATATGAACGGTGGTTCAAGCTTGAAGTTCAATCCAAGTGGACGAAAAGCAGACTGCACCTGGTTTCGTAACCATCTTGATAAGAATGATTTACACGAATGCACACGGGGTAGTGCAATCGTATTCTGGCGACGTGCTTGCGCGTCTACCCTTCGCCTCCTCGGCACCGCGTTGCGTTGCCTGCGGTGCGCTTGCTGCGCAAGCTGCTTCGGGCTCTTGTTCTGCGCTTTGTGGACTTTCGAATCAGGGCAAGCAACAATTGCGCGATGCCCACAACCCGCCTTCAGACATCCGGCACTGTGAAATGGTACGACCCGCGCAAAGGCTATGGCTATGCGGCCCGGCGCGGCGCGCCTGACGTGTTCCTGCACTACGGCGCGTTTCGCGGTGATGGCCTGATTCAACTGAAGCCGGGCCAGGAAGTTGAGTTCCTGGTCGAAAGCACCCCGCGCGGCGACGTGGCCCACGAGATTCGTGTCCCCGGCGGCCGCAGCTGAAACCCCTACGATTTTTTGTCGGTGGATTGCTCGGGCAGCTTGTCGGTCGCGGCTTCCTGCCGGTTGCTGTCCGCTTCGGCCTCTGAGGCCGCCTGCGTTACTTCCTTTTCGACCTTCTTCAGCATTGTGGTCTGGCGCTTGCGGATCTGTTCGTTGATCGTGTGCGACAGCGCGTACTGCGCGCCGCTGGCGGGCTTGACCAGCTCTTCTTTCGGTGCCAGCACACCGCCGCTGATCACGAACTTCATCGCGTCTTCGACGCTCATGTCCACGGGGATTACTTCTTCCGCGGCCACCAGCATGGTGTAGCCGGTCATCGGTGCCGGGCTGCTGGGCACATAAATCGTAACCAGGCGGCGCTTGGTGGTGTCCTGCAGCGTCTTCAGGCCTGAGCCCGTCACGAAGCAGATCGACCACAGCCCCACGCGCGGGTACTCAACGATGGCGACGGTGTCGAACTCAATCGGCTTGTTGTCTGTGAAGAAGAAGTCCACAAGCTGCTTGGCGTGCGGATAGATCGACTTCACAACAGGAACCCGCGTCACGAACCATTCCAGCAGCGACACAAACCTGCGGCCGATGAAGTTACGCGCCAGAAAGCCCAGCAGCACAACCAGAACAAGGCCCAGCACGCTGGCCAGCAGATAATCAAACCAGTGATAGCGCTCTGGGCGGCCGGTGACGGGGTGGTACTCGCGCCGCCACTGGTTGGCATCCAGGATGTATTGCAGCAGGCCGCGTGGCTTCATGGGCGGTGAGTAGCCCCATGACTCTTCGGGCAGGTCGCCAACCAGCACCATGCGCTGGGTGCGTTCGCCGTTGATGCCGGAAGGGATAGGCTGTTCGCCCTTGATCCAGGCTTGGTACACGTCGTACTTGGCGGGCCGGTTGACGCGCAGGTGTTCAATTTCCGCGCTGGACAGTTCGCGCTCAGGGAACACGGCGATCATGTCCACGCCCGAAATGGTCAGCTCAACCACGTTCGTGCGCAGGATGTCCCAGGCCCACGCGAAAATCGCAATCGTGATCACCGCCGGCAGCAGGATCGATAGGCCCTTAAGGAAGGCTTTGGTTATGGGACCTGACTTGCGCTTGGAGTTTGGTTTGGCCATGGGCGGGCTGAAACTGTAGGCGCGGCCTTGCTTTGGGTCAACACCGCTTGCATCCCTACTTGCTGCCCGTAGACTTCCGCCGATGCGGTTTCATCGCCACGATTTGCGCGATTTCAAGCTCGCCTTTGGGCTGGCCTTGGATGTGCGCCGCATCGTACACGCCGGCGCTGCCCTGGTGTGGACTTCGCTGGTTGTGATCGGCGTGATGACCGTGCTTGCCTGGCGTGTTGACGCCGGCGAGTCGATGTGGACCGACGGCCCGGCCTGGGCGATTCACACGCTGCTTGAGTTGCCGATGACGCCCGGCAGGGCTGCCTACCTGCTGCTGGCGCTTTCGGGCTGGTGGCTGGGATTCGCCTACCTGTCGTCGCCGATCCTGCGCAGCGCGGCCTATGACATCGCCCGTGATGAACGCGAAAAGGGCCTGCCGCACCCGTACCTTTGCCGGCAAGCGGCCTTCGCCCCTGCCATGGCGTGCCTGCCGGGCGCCGGCGCCTTGCTGCTTCTGCTGCCCGGGGCCCTGCTGACGCACCTGCCGGGAGATATCGGCGCCGGGATCGCCGTGCTGCTGCTGCTGCCGGTCACGATTGTGGCGCTGCTGGGTGCTTTGATGCTGCTGTCCGCGATTGCCGCCGCGCCGATGATGGCACCGACGGCCATGGTCGAAGGCCGCGATTACTTTGAGGCCGCGTCGCGCCCCGTCAGCTACCTGATCCAGCAACCCGGGCGCTATGCCCTGTACATGGGCTGCAAAGTCTGCGTGACGCTGCTGGCGGCGGCGCTGGGCTTGCTGGTGCTGGCTGTCACCTGGGGCTGTGCGGCCGGCGCGGTGTGGATGGTGGGGCCTGAGGGCCTGGTGACCGACGTTGCCGCAGCGGTGCGCGGTAAACCTTCGGGCAACACCATGGCCATGGGCATGGCGACGCTGTTCTGGTCCAGCGTAGTGCTGGTAGTGGCGTGGCTGCTGGTGGTGGCGCTGGTGTGCGACCTGATTGTTTACCTGCTGATGCGATACCACTGCGACGGCATCGTCTTCAGCCAGATCATGGTCGCGCGCGAAAAGCTTGAGTCCGTGCTGACGCCCAAGCAGACCGCCGAACAGGCCGAAGAGGCCCGCAAGCGCCACGACGCGCAGCAGGCCGCAGAGCCGACACCTGTCGCGGCCGCACCGGAAGCCCCCGCGAATTAGCCCAACCGCTTGCCGGCCCGTACGTTAAACCGGGCTGAAACTCCGTGAGGCCGCCATGTCGCAACTGCTGACCAAGTACCTGATTGATGAACGCGGCGTACGCGAAGACAAAGTGCAGTCCATGCTGGCCAAGGCGCGCGAAAGCGGCGACCACCTGGACACCGCACTGGTCGAAAGCGGCATTTTGACCGAGCACGAGATGCTCGAGTTTTTCGCCACACAGCTTGGGCTGACTCTTGAAGCCGACCTGACCAAGTACAAGCCCAACCCGCGCTTTGCTGAGCGCGTACCCGTAAACTTCGCGCGCAACTACAATCTGGTTGCGCTGGATGAAACGCGCGGCAGCATGCGCGTCGCCACCTGCCGCCCGCTTGACCTGTACCCGATGGACGAACTGGCAGGCATGCTGCGCCAGCCGATTGAGCCGGTGCTGGCATCACGCAGCGAAATCAGCGAGCTGATCAACCGCACCTACGCGCAGAAAACCGAAGTCAGCGACGAAGTCGAGGCCGAGCTTGAGAAGGAGGGCATGCTCGACACCGACATCGAGTTCGATGAAAAGACAGACATCCTCAACATCGCCACCGCGGCGCCGATCATCAAGCTGGTGAACACCATCTTCAGCCAGTCGCTTCGCATGCGGGCCAGCGACATTCACATCCAGCCCAGCGAACACAAACTCCAGATCCGTTATCGCGTTGACGGCGTGCTGTACGACGTGATGACGCCCAGCAAGAAGCTGCAGGACGCGATCATCGCGCGCATCAAGGTCATGGGCCGCATGGACATTGCCGAGCGCCGCCTGCCGCAGGACGGCCGCGCAAGCGTGAAGATGGGCGACAACGAAGTGGACTTGCGTATCAGCACGATCCCGACCAACCACGGCGAGCGCGCGGTGATTCGTCTGTTGGAGAAGACGAACAAGACTTTCAACCTCGCCGACATCGGCTTCATGCCCGACAACGAAGAAGCCTTCCGCACGTACCTTGAATACAGCAACGGCATCATCCTGCTGACGGGCCCCACGGGCAGCGGCAAGACGACCACGCTGTACGCCGCCATCGGCAGCATCAACCGGCCGGACATCAACATCCTCACGATTGAGGATCCGATTGAGTACCAGATGCCCGGTGCTTCCCAGGTGGAAGTGAATGAGAAGAAGGGCCTGACGTTCGCCAAGGCACTGCGCAGCTTCGTGCGACAGGACCCGGACGTGATCCTGGTCGGCGAAATCCGCGACCTTGAAACCGGCCAGATCGCGATCCAGTCCGCGTTGACCGGTCACTTGGTGTTCAGCACGCTGCACACCAACGACGCACCCAGCACCGTCACGCGTCTGGTGGACCTTGGCGTTGAGCCCTTCCTGGTTTCGTCGTCGGTTATCTTCGTGGCCGCGCAGCGCCTTGTGCGCCGCATCTGCAAGGAATGCCGCGCTGAGTACGTGCCCGATGACGCGCAGTTGCGGGCCTTTGACTTGCAGATGTCGGACATCCCGGGCGGGCACCTCTGGCACGGCCGCGGGTGTGAGGTGTGCTTCAAGACCGGCTACACGGGGCGAACCGCGATTCACGAAGTGATGCCGATTTCGGAAACAATCAAGCAGCAGATCATCGACAAGGCCCCCGCCGGCGAGATCAAGCGCCTGGCGGTGAAGAACGGCGGGCTGCGTACCCTGCGTATGGACGGGATTCGCAAGTCGATGCTCGGTCAGACAACACTGGCCGAAATCGCCAGCATCACCCAGCGCGACACCTTCTAGAACAATATGCGGTCGGTTCTTGCAGCGCACCCCGGTATAAATGCCGGGGTGCGTTGTAATCGCGGCCGGGGACCTGAGGCCGTACTGTAGGGGTGTCGGGAAACACCCGACCCTGCCTCAGGCGAGGCGGCTCCCGCCACCTACCGTTGCCTCCCCCGGCAACGTGGCGACCAGGGCCGCAAACGACCCGGGGACAGGCCAAGAACGGGCGCGGAGAGCCTTGCAAGACAAGGCAAACCGCGCCCGCCCTCCTTTAACAGCGTTCACAGCAGAGAGCACAGAAGCCACGGAGGAGCGACCCGGCTGTGGCGGCCTGCATCGCGGGAAGCCCGCAAAGCGGACAGCGTATCGTTGCCCGGCGCTGCGCGCCTTTGACCGGGCGGCGAAATCGGGTCTGGTTTTGTAGCGGCCTGGTCGCGCGGCGATTCGCAGAATGTCTGCATGGCAGGGGGCACCTCCCAGACGATGGAAGGCTTGCGGCGTGGCGAGGCCACCGAGTTTGTGCATGGCTGGCTGACGCGCGAGCTTCGCAAACATGCCTTGCACAGCCTGTATTCGGTGGCGGCGTTGACGGCGCTGTCTGTTGTCGCGCATGTGGTTGTGTACGTGATTCTGGTGTGGCTGTCCGTCGCGGTCGTCGCCAGGGGTGGTCGCTATGCGGGTGCGCATGCGGGCGATGTGCTGGGCGTCTGGGTCTTCATCCTTCCTCTGGTGGTTCTGATACTCATGCATCCCGTGTACTGGATATGGGGGCGCAAGAAGGGCCATGTCACGAAGCTCGCCTCAGGCACAGTGCGCATCATCGACGAACAGTTCACGCCAAGCGCGCTGGTTGAAACCCAGGACACCCGCGAGGCCGAAGAAGGCAACACGCTGGTCAATCTGCTCACGATCCCGGCCTGGCTGTTCGGCCTTGCTGTACAGCACTTCTGGGATGCCGGAGCCTTGCGCGCCGCTGATCCGTGGCCGGCCACACGAGTGCTGATTTTCCTGTACACGGCGGCGCGGCGGATAAGCCTGTATGACCTTGAGGCCGAAGTGAACGAGCCGCAACTGGCGGCGGCATTAAAGGCGTTGCAGCACATCCCGGGCGTGCTGTTCACGGCGCGCGGCTTCCCGTGTGTTGCTCTGAACAGCGACCTGCGTTCTGACCTGGAGCGGATGCTGCAATGAACCCGGACGACCACTTCCACGCCGCGCGGGTCATGAAGCAGGACGCGCGCCACCATGCGCTGGTGGGGGCGGCGTTTTACTCGTTTGTGGGGCTGCTTGCGGGCGGTTTCACGGGGCTGCTGTTTGTGTACTTGCTAGCGCTGCTGCTGCGCTCGGAGCCGTGGATTATCCCGGCTGGCTACGCGCTGGTGATTGTCTTTTGGGTCATCGGCACCTGGGTCAACTGGCGCAACGTGAAGCGCCTTGCACTCGCCGATGGGCCGCTGTGGCTGAAAACGATCGAGATCGGCGAAGAAGGCGACGCCTACGCGCCGGCAGAAGCATGGGTCTGGATTGAGATCTTCCTCATCAAGCTAAGTCGCGTCGTGCTGCTGTTCGCGGGCTGGGCCACAGTGCAGGCCTGGCGCGAACTGCGCCTGTGGCGCGCGGCCGCAAAAGTGTCCGAGTCGGAACTTGCCGGCGGCATCGCCGCCCTGTTGGCCCAGCGCGAACGCGCCACGGTACACGACTTCGCCGCCAGCATGGCGCGGCCGGCGCTGGTGCTGACGGTACTGAACTCGCAGGCCGGGGTGTCGATCGGCGGGCGCGAGGTGACGCGCATTGGCATCAACGACCAACTTCGGGCAAAGTGGGCCGGGTAGGGCACGGGTTATCCCGGCGGGCAAACATGCGCACACGCAAACGCAGACTTCAGGCCTGGCTGTACTACCTGCGCCGGCCGATACGGCAGTTTCTGCCGCTGTTCTTCTTTGCGGTGGCGGTGGTGCTGCTGGGCGGCGTCGCGTTTCACAACCTGTATGACCAGCCGCTGTCACTGTCGCAGTCAATCTGGACCACGTTTGCGTTGCTGACCGGCGAGCCCGTGCTGGATTGGCCCAGCCACTGGCTGCTTGAAGTGCTGTACTACTTGCTGCCGCTGACCGGGATTGTCGTGGTGCTGGACGGCCTGGTGCGGTTTTCCTACTACGCGTTTCGGCGCGATGAAAAGTCTCCGGAATGGGTGCGAGCCATGACTTCAACTCTGCATAACCACGTCATCCTGTTCGGCCTCGGCAAGGTCGGCTTTCGCGTGTTGCAGCAGCTGGTGGAGCTGAAGCAGGAAGTTGTGGTGATCGAAAAGAACGAGCACAGCCCCAACTTCGCCTACGCGCGCCATCACGGCGTGCCGGTGCGCGTCGGCACCCATCGCGAAGAAGGCATCCTCGAAGAAATGGGCGTCGAGCGCGCGCGCAGCGTAATCTGCTGCACCGACGACGACTTGGCAAACCTCGAGCTCGCCATCGATGCCCGCAAGGTCAAGCCGGACATCCGGGTGGTGCTGCGCATGTACGACCAGGAACTGGCCGAGAAAATCCGCGACACCATGAACATCCACCTGGCGTTCAGCACGGCCATGCTATCGGCACCTTTGTTCGCCACGGCCAGCATCGACCCCTGCGTGATCAACAGCTTCTACGTCGACGGCCGCCTGCTGGTGGTCGCGCGCATCACCGTGGTCAACGACTGCGAGATGACGAAGCTGACGGTGGGGGACATGGTCAAGCGCTTCCAGCTGGTCGTGATCAGCCAAAAGCGCGGCGAAGGCGCCGTGTTTCACCCGCCAACCAGCAACACGGTGCAGGCGGGCGACATCCTGACGCTCGAATGCGACCCGCAGACCCTGCGCGAGCTGCACGCGCTCAACAAGGCTTGAGGGCGGCTCCAAGCCCCTTAACCGCGCCGCCCGCATGTGCTAGGCTTCGCGGCCTTATCCAATCGAAGTCCCTGGGCAAACCGAGCGTGCATGGCAGACAGTCGCGACGGCAAGGGGCACCACACACGCAGCATCGAGCGCGCGCGCGATGTGCAGCGCACCATGCTGCCCGACCTGCCCCACGCCAAAGGACTTGAGTTCGCGGCCGAGTACCGCACCAGCGAACGCCTGGGCGGCGACTTCTACGACTTCATCCGCATCGACGAGCGTCACCTCGGGATCGCCGTGGCCGACGTTTCAGGCCAGGGCGCGGCGGCAGCCCTGATGATGGCCTCAACCAAGAAGGCACTGCAGATCTGCGCGCGGGGCTGCCTGTCGCCGCTGAAGGCGCTGTCGGAAGTGAACGAGGCGATCCGCGCGGACCTGCCGCGCGAAATGTTCGTCACCATCTTGTACGCCATTCTGGACACGCAGACCCACCGCATCACCTGGGTCAGCGCCGGGCACCACCTGCCAAGCCTGCTGCGGCGGGGAGTGGCCGACGTCGCGCCCGGTGCGGCCGGCCCGGCACTGGGCCTGTTTCCATCGCGGATTCTTGAGGGCAAGCTGGCTGAGCATTCGCTGCAACTTGAACCGGGCGACATGCTGTTGCTGTACACTGACGGCCTGCTGCTGGCGGCAGATCGGAATGGCAACACGCTTGGTCGCGAGAAACTGCATGAGACCATGCGCCAGTCAGGCAAAGCCGCTGAACTGTTGACACGGCTGGCCCGCACTACCGACGCGCTGCGCGCGGGCACCCCGCTGACCGACGACGAAACGCTTGTCGCCATCCGCGTCGAGGGTGCGCCCGAAACCGCACTGACCCCGCCCGTGACCGTGGCGCCGACATGGCTGCCCGAATACCGCACCCCGCTGATCGGCCGCGAACGCGACGTAGAAGCGCTGCTGGCCCTGCTGACCGGCAAGCCCGGTACGGTGGTCACGCTGACCGGCCCCGCCGGCGTAGGCAAAACGCGGCTGGCGATTCACGTGGCCGCGCGCGCGCGCGATCACTTCAAGGGCGGCGTGTGCTACGTCGAGTTGCAAGCGGCCAAGACCGTCGCCGACATCTGCCGGCGCGTGGCCAACGTGCTGCACCTGGGCCAGGAAGATGCCAGCCTTGGCTATCGCGTAGGCGTGGCGCTGGGCAACGCGCCCGGGCCGATCCTGCTGTTGCTCGACAACTGTGAGGGCTGCACGAAGGCCGTTGCCCGCTGCGTCGAAGAGTGGCGCCAGCGCGCCCCCGGTGTTTGCGTGATTGCCACCAGCCGCGCGCAACTGGATTTGCCCGGTGAAAGCAGCATCGCGGTGAAGCCCCTGATGCAGCTTTCCGGCACCCGCAAGATTCGTTTCTCACTTGAGGAAGCACGTGCGCTGCCCGCCGTGATGCTGTTCGCGGAGTTCGCGCGTCGGGAAGACCCGGGCTTTGCCATCACCGACAGCAACTATCGCGAGGTGGTCGAAATCTGCCAGCGCCTCGATGGCATCCCGCACGCCATTGAACTTGCCGCCGTGCGCGCCGGCCTGCTGAGCCCGCGCCAGATCATTGACCGTCTGGATGAGCGTTTGGACCTGCTGCGGGCCGAAGGCGAGAAGGGAACCCTGCGCGGCGCCTTGGCCTGGAGTTACGAGCTGCTCGATGAAACGGAACGCGCGGCCGCCGGCATGCTTGCCTGCTGCCCCGACGGGTTCGGCCCCGATGTCGCCGCCGAACTGTTGAAAGCCCTGGCACCGGCCAAACCGCCCGAGCTGCTGCAGCGCCTTTCGCGCCATAGCCTTTTGTACACCGACGCGATCCATGAACTTGAGAACGAGCCGCGTTACGCGCTGTTTGAGACCTTCCGGCTGTTCATGCTCGAGAAACTGAAGGCCGCCGGCCAGCTTGACGCCACGCGGCGGCGGCAAGAGGCCGCGCTGCTTGGCTACGCACTGCGCTGGTGGAGCACCGACAAGCGAGAAGGCCACGTGCAGGCCGAAGAGCGCCTGCGCATGGAAGCCGCGGGCCTGGAAGAAATCTCGCGCTCGACCAGCCTGCCTGAGGCCCGCGCCACCGCCACCGTGATGCTGGCCCCCGCGTTGCAAACGCAGGGCGAAACCCAGCGCGCCACGGAAATGGTGCTCAAGGCCCACGACGGCCTGCTGCCCGGCTGCGAAGAGTGGCACTGGCTGAAAGTTACCGAGGCCGAGCTGAAGCTGGCCTCATCGCCCGAAGAGACCGAGCGGCTGCTGTCCGAGTTCAAAGGCGATGGCCTCGCGCTGTGCCACGCCAACATTCTGCGCGGCCGCGCGCTGATGCAGCTTGGGCGCATGTCGGACTCGGCGCGCTGCTTCACCGCGGCAATGAACTCGGGCCTGCTGGGCGCGATTAACGGCGCGCGGGTGAATTCGTACATGAGCACCCTGTATGAGCGCATCGGCCGCCACCGCGAGGCGCACGCCTGTCTTGAGTCAGCGCTGAAGGTCTGCATCGACAAGAAGTATCGCGAGCTGCACGTGCGGCTGCTGATCCAGTTCGGGCAGTGGCACCAGCGCACCGGCGATCCTTCCGGCGCGCTGCCGCACTTCACCGACGCGATCCGCATCGCACAGGACCGCGGCATGCGGGTGCAGGAAGCGCAGGCACTGGCCGGACTCGCGGGTGCAAGCAACCTGATCGGCGAGCGCCACCAGGCTGAAGCCGCAATCCAGCGCAGCATCCGCATCGCGCGCGAGGCCGGCAGCCCGGGCACGCTGGCCAAGTGCCTGAATGGCGCGGCCAACGTGTACTTCGAACAAGGACGCGTGCAGGAAGCCCTGAATTCGTGTGTGCAGGCCCGCGACGTCGCCCGCGAATTCGGCGACCGCGTTGTTGAGGCCGTGGCCGAGAGCAACATCGCGGCAATCAAGGTCGAGCTGGGCGACAGCAGCTCAGCACTGGAATCACTAAAGCAGGCCTACCAGACATTGCTTGAGTTGAAGGACCTGCGTACGGCGCTGGGTGTGCTGAGCAACATCGGTGAAGTCCACGCGATTCGCTGGCGTGCCGATCGCGACAAGAAAGATCTGCTGGCCGCGACCGACGCGCTGCAGCGCGCCTGTACCGAGCGCAGGCGGCTGGGTTTCGACCCGCTGATCAACGGCGAAGTTTCACTGGCGGAGCTGCTGCTTGAGTCGGGCAAGAAGCAAGAGGCCAAGACCTTCGCGCAGCAGGCACTGGATGCGGCTGCACATCGCG
Organism: uncultured bacterium; assembly: GCA_938014885.1. Lineage (GTDB taxonomy): Bacteria > Planctomycetota > UBA8742 > UBA2392 > UBA2392 > CALLQI01. The sequence goes on along the minus strand of CALLQI010000022.1, from coordinate 136,200 downwards.
GCGACCAGTACGGCACGTCACTGGCCGAACGCGCGCGAAAACTGCTGGATTCGATGGTGGAATCAAGTCCGGCGCAGGCCCCGACCCCGGCAAGGGCCCCGCTGCCCGTGAAGCGCAAGGGCGCAAGCCCCACCGGAAAGGTGCCGCGCAAGCGTCGCCGCCCGCCGCGCATCGGATAGCCAACGACAGCTACCAGCCTGAACGATGCAGGCCGCCCAGCACGCCCGGCTTGTGGCGCGCTGCCTCGGTGTAGTAGTCGGCCAGCCGACGCTGCCCGGCCACGGGCGCGATGTTGTCGAAGACCGAGATCGCCCAGTAAAAACGCAGCATGTCCAGCACGCGCGGGCTGATGATCGCCAGCAGATGCGCGCTGCCAAGGTGCACCCACTTCGGGATGCGCAGCGTGCTTCCGTGCTTCCAGCCGGCTGCCTGGCACATCTGCAGGCCGATTTCGCGGCGGGTGAAGACTTCCGGCCCGCCGATCTCGAGTTGCTCATCGCCCCGGGCCAATGAATCCAGCGCGTTGGACGCGATGTCGTCTTCATGGATCGGGTTGCTGCGGCAATCCGGGTTGCCGGGGATAGGGAATACGCCCAGCTTGGCAAAGCCCCACAGGCGGCGGAACGTGCTGAATATGCCGGTCGGCCTCAGGATCGTATAGCGCAGCCCGGAGGCGACCACGGCATCAACGACCTGTTCGTGGGCGTCGGCAAAGGCGTACTGGCGCAAATCGCGGCCAAAGGCCAACGACACGTACAAGAAGCGGGCCGCGCTGGCCTGCTTCGCGGATTCAAGAAGCGCCATGTTCAGCGGCACGTCCACGTCGCGATAGCGTTTGCGCCCCATGAAGGGGCTGGGCGAAGCGCTGGCCCCAAGGGATGAAAAGACGACATCGCCGGGAAGCATCACGGCGCGCAGGGATTCGGGTTGCTGGAAGCTGACTTCGCGCGCTTCGTCGGCACCGGCAGTTTGCAGGCGTGCGGCATCGCGGCCAATCGCGACGGTGTGCAGGCCACGCGCGCGGGCGAGGCGAATCACCGCCCGTCCCACGCTGCCCGTTGCCCCGGCCACCACAATGCGCATCGCCATGCGGAGGGTTTAGCAAGGCCAGTGCACCGTGCCAGACCGCGTGGCCTACGAGCTGGCGATGTTGAGCCCCAGCCGGTGCAGCGCCTGGCGGATTTCGTCCATGCTCTCGTCCTTCAGGCCGGTGGCGCGGATCGCTTTCTCCGTAGTCAGCGTCAGGTCGCGCACAGTGCTCACACCCAGCGCACGCAGCTTCTTGATCACGCGCAGCGGCAGCTCCAGCGAGTCAATCGCGGCTTCCATCAGGTCTCCGGCCTCGCCTTCACTATCCGGCAATTCCGACTGGCGCAGGCGCTCAGCCATCATCGCCCGGGCGATCTGGAAGGCCTCACGCGCAAGTTCGTCGTAGTCTGTGAAGCCACCGCGGGTAAGCAGGCCTTGCAGCGCGGCGGCGGCAAACTGGTCAAGCTGGGTGGACGACATGGGGCTCCTGTGGCTGGAGTGGTGTTCCCGGGCAGCTTAGCTAAGGCCGGGCAATCGGTCATCAGTTGGCGGGCACGCAGCGGTCGGCGGCCCAGTCGCGCAACTCGGTGATGCGCTCTGCCATGGTAACGCTGATCGCGCGTGTGCGGCCGAGCTCATCCAGCAAGCCTTGCGTGCTGAGTTCCGTGCCGGCCGCAAACGCTGCGTACAGGGCGCTGACAATGGCCTGTTCCAGCTCAGCGCCGCTGAAACCGTCGGATGCGGCAGCAAGCGCCTTGAGATCAAAGTTCTTGGGGTCGCGTTTGCGGCGCTCTAGGTGCACCGCGAGTATCTGCTCGCGGGCGGGCGCGTCAGGAAGGTCCACGAAAAAGATTTCGTCAAAGCGGCCCTTGCGCATCAACTCAGGCGGCAGCGCGGAGATGTCATTGGCTGTGGCCACCAGAAAAATCGGCGCGCGGTTGTCCTGCATCCAGGAAAGCAGCGTCCCGAACATGCGCTGCGAAAGCCCGCCGTCGGTGCTTTGCGAGGCCGCACTGGCGAATCCCTTCTCAATCTCGTCGATCCACAGCACCAGCGGCGCCATGGCCTCGGCGGTGCGCAATGCGCGCCGAAGCTGCTTCTCGGACTCGCCGACGTACTTGTCGTACAGGGCACCCGGGTCCATGCGCAGCAGCGGCAGGTTCCAGGCCGCGGCCACGGCGCGGGCGCACATGCTTTTGCCCGCGCCCTGCACACCCAGCAGCAGAATGCCGCGCGGCGGGGCCAGGCCGAACTCGCGGGCTTCGGGCGTCAGTGCGCGCTCACGCAGGCGCAGCCACTCTTTCAGCCGGTTCAGCCCGCCGATGTCGTCGAGCTTGATGCCGGGCTCGATGTACTCCAGCATGCCGCCTTCGCGCAGCTTCTCTTGCTTGAGCTGCAGCACGCCCTTTACGTCGGCGGCGTCGATGCGGCCATCATCCAGTGCGGCGCGCCAGATCGCGCGCCGTACTTCATTGGTGGTCAGGCCGCGCAGGTTGCGCAGCAGGTCGTCCAGTTCCGAGCGCTTGATTTCGACCTTCACATGAGCGATCTCGCCGATTTCCTTGAAGGTGCGCGACGCCAGGTCGCGTATGGCAGCTTCGTCGGGTAACGCGAGGTCGAAGGGTACAGCCAGACGCTCAAGGGCCGGCGGCAGATTCAATCGTTGCTCAATCAGGATAATGGTCTGGCCTTTGCGTTCCGCGTGTTCGACGACTTCGCGCAGCAGGCGTTGGTCCACGGCAGTGGTCAGGTGCGGCATCAGGTCGGCGAACACGTATATGCCGGGCAGGTCGCCGTGCAGCAGGTGTGCCAGCGCGCGGCGGGGTTCTTCGGTCTCCATCACCGGCTCTGCAAACTGGGGGCGGGTGCGGTGCAGGCCGCGCGTGACACTCCAGCGGAACTTGTGCAGGTTGACGCGGTGGCAGGCGCGCATCACGAACTCGAACGCGCGGGCTTCTTCCACGGTTTCGATGGTGATCAGCGGGTGCCGGGTGCGGATCAGCAGCGCAAGTTCGGAGACCGGGTCGGCGCGTTCCATGGGGGTATTCTACCGGTAGCCGACGGCCACGCGAAGTCTTGATCGATAGGTGCTGGAATATGACGCATTGGTGATGACAATCGTTTCTGACAGTTCCTAAACTGTAGGGCTCATGGGACTTGAACGATCCGCGATGATGGGCAACAGCGCCTCCGAGCTCGAACGCGCCCGGAAGGTGCAGTTGTCCATGCTTCCTGAAGTGCCCAACGTTTCGGGCCTTGAGCTGGCGGCTTCGTACCGGCCCTGCGACCTTTTGGGCGGCGACTTCTACGACTTCATCATGGTCGATAGCTGGCGACTCGGCATCGTGATGGCTGACGTCAGCGGGCACGGCGCCGCGGCAGCATTGCTGATGGCGGCGGCCAAGAAAGTACTCCAGATCTGTGGCCGTGGCTGCCTTTCGCCCAAACAGGTGCTGCTTGAGGTGAATGACAGCATCCGGGCCGACTTACCGCGCGGGATGTTCTTGTCGGCGCTGTACGGCATGTTGGACATCCGCAACCGGCGCTTCTGCTTTGCCAGTGCGGGGCACAACCCGCCAATCCTGATGCGCGGCGGCAAGCTGCGCGACAAGTGGACCCACGGCAACGCGCCGGTGCTGGGCGTGCTGCAATCGACGGAGCTGAAAAAGCATCTGCGCGAAGAGTTCTTCCAGCTGACCCCCGGCGATTTACTGCTGCTGTACACCGACGGCATCACCGAAGCCTTCAACCACAAGAAAGAGATGTACGGCGAAGAACGCCTGTACCGCACGATCGGCGCAAGGCAGGGCATGCCGCTGCACGGCATGGTTGAGGCCATCCGCGCGGACGTTGACGGGTTCCGCGCGGGGGCCACGCAATCCGACGACGAAACGCTGTTGGCGCTGCACGTGTTGCAGCCGCCGCCGAAGTTTAAGCCGCTGGTGGCAGAGACCCGCGACTCCAAAGACAACCTGCCGCGCTACGACACGACTTTGGTGGGTCGCGACCGCGACATGGAGCAGGTGGTGGCGCTGCTGCGGTCGGACCAGGCCCGTGCGATCACCGTTTCGGGCCCCGCCGGCGCCGGCAAGACTCGCGTTGCCGTGGCCGCTGCCGAGCAGGTGCAGGAACGTTTCCCCGGCGGCATGGTGTATGTGGACCTCGCCAACGCCCGTGACGTGGCCAGCGTATGCAACCTGACCGCGCAGGCTTTGCGCGTGGGTGAGGGTACCGCAAGTCTTGGGCTGCGCATCGCGGCGGCGCTGGAGGGTGCGGGTTCGGCGACGCTGCTGTTGTTGGATAACTGTGAGGCCAGTGCCGACTCAGTCAGCCGCTGCGTGCAGGAGTGGCTGTCGCGGGTGAAAACGCTGCGGGTGGTGCTGACCAGCCGCTTTGCGCTTGAGTTTCCCGGTGAAACCAGCGTGGTGCTGAAGCCGCTGGACACCCCGCGCGAAGGCGAAAAGCGCCCCAGTGCCGAGCTGATGTCGCTGCCCAGTGTCGCGCTGTTCACGCAGCGCGCGCAGGAGAACGACCCGTCGTTCCGCGTCGATGGCGGCAATGTCCGCGACATTGCCGCCATCGTGGCGCGTCTGGATGGCATCCCGCAGGCGATTGAGCTGGCGGCTGCCCGCGTGGCCGTGATGTCGCCGCGCCAGATACTGGAAAAGCTGGACCAGCGTTTTGAGCTGCTGAAGCGTGACGGCGCGGCCTCACGCGACACGCTTGAAGGCACGCTGGCTTGGAGTTTCGAGCTGCTGGATGACACCGAGCAGCGGGCGCTGATGATGCTGTCCGTGTTCCCCGACGGCTTCCAGCTTGATGTTGCTGAGCTGATGCTGAAGGTGCTGCCCGGTGCCAGCCCCGAAGAACTGGTGCGCGCGCTGCTGCGGCACAATCTGATCACGTTTGACCGGCTGACAGAGCTGGAGGGCGAGCGGCGCTTCCGGCTGTATGAGTCCGTGCGCCTGTTCGCGCTGGCGAGGCTGCAATCGATGGGCGCGATGGAACCGACCGAGCAGCTGTTTGAAAAGTCGCTGATCGAGTACGTGCGCAAGTGGTGGTGGAAGAACACCCGTGAGGGCTCACTGGAAGGCCGCAGGCGCACACGGCTTGAAATGCAGGGCCTGCTGCAGGTGGCGCGGCGTACACACCGGCCCGAATGGCGCGCCTGGGCGGCCGTCATCGCGGCGCCCGTGCAGAACAGCCTGGGCGAGAAAGACCTGGCGCTTGAGCTGGTGCGACGCTCGCTGGCGGGCATTCAAGAAGGCAGCGAAGAGTGGGTGTGGGTGCACATCATCGACGGCACCCTGCGCATCTTCACCTCGACCGAGTCCGTGCTGGAGATGCTGGAGGGCATTAAGTGCGACGGCATTGCGCTGTACCGCAAGCTGCTGATCATGAGCTACGGGTACAGCAAAAGCGGCAACGTCGAGCGCGCGCGCGAACGGGCCCTGCAGGCGCTTGCGATCAAGGGGCTTTCGCCGACGCTGCTTTCGCGCGGCCACGACCGCTTGGGCACGTACATCGCCACCGGCGGTGACAAGGCCGAAGCGATGGAACACTTCCAGCTGGCGCTGCGGTATGCGCGGGAGTCGGGCGACATCGCGACACTTTCGCAGGCGCATTACTCGATGGGCTGGTTCCTGCAGCGCGGCGGGCGGCACGCCGAGGCGCTTGAGCATCACCAGCAGGCGCTGAAGCTGGCGCAAGAAGACGCCGATCACCAAATTGAAAGCCAGGCGCTTGCCTGCATCGGCCTGAACGCGCACCTTCTGGGCGACAAGCAGGTCAGTGAAGCCAGCCTGCTGCGCGCGATGCGTGTAGCCCGCGAAGTCGGCGCAACCAACCTGGAAGCGCAGCACCTGAACACGCTGACCCGCATCTACCACGAACAGGATCGCGACGAAGAGGCCCTTCGCGTGGCCATGCGCGCCCGCGAACTGTCGCGCGACCTGGGCTCAAAGCAGACCGAGGCCATATCCGAAAGCAACGTGGCAGCGATGCTGTTGCAGCTGAAGCGCGCGGGCCCGGCCATTGAAGCACTGGAGAATGCCCTGAAGCTGAGCTTGGAAGTGAAGGATTTGCGCACGGTCAGTGTTGTGCAGGGCAATCTCGGCAACGCGTGGATCGAGAAAGGCCGCGAAGCCCGCAACCGCCGCGACATCCTGAAGGGGATCGACCTGCTGCGCACCGGCTGCGCCGGTCGCCGCGCCAATGGCTTTGAACCGATGGCCGAGTCGGAACTCGGCCTCGCGAAAGCACTGATCGAAGTCGGCCAGAAAGACGAAGCCCGCAAGATCATCGAAATGGCCAAGGCCTCGCTGCATGAGCTGGGCAATGACCTCAGCCGCAAACTTGAAGATGAGGCCGACGACCTGCTGGAAGAGCTTGAGCCCAACCTGCCGCGTTCGGGCCGGCGCAAGCGCGTGAAACTGGAAAAGGCCTCAGACCCCGCGCGCCCCAAAGTACCGTTCCCGCGCACGGGTTTTACGCCGGTTGCAAAGCCCACCGCGCCGACGGGCGTGATGGTGCCCAAACGCCCGCCCAGTGCCCCGTCGATCGTGGCCGCGCCGCCCCCGGCCCCGGCGACCGTGCCGGCACCGGCGACTGTGCCCGCACCTGCCCCCCGCAAACTCAGTAGCCCGGCCCTTGCCAAGGCCGCGCCGGGCAAGCCGGTGTCAGGCCCGCACGCCAAACCAAAGCTGCCGGGCAAAGAGTCTTCGCAGCGGCGCCCGCGTGGCGTGGCCCCGCGCAAGCGTCGCCCATAGCGCGACTTCGCAATAAGCGCCGATTGCCGCCTGTTGCGTATACGCATAAGCGAAAATTGTCTCTCCGGGTTGCATAGCTACCTGTCAGCGATGCTTCGCGCCGGCAGGTGTGCGCGGTATCAATGAGCGCGGCACCACCACCCAAAGGAGACACAATGCCCCGCCCCGCCCTGATCGCCTGCCTGATCCTGTTTCCCTGCACACTGGCCGCGCAGGCCTTGCAGGTAAGTTCGCCAACGCGCCACCACGCGCAGGACATGGCTGCCAACGGCCCCAGCATGCTGCAGGCCACGACGCAGAAGGGCGCGCGGAAGGTCAGCGATGACGGCCGCTATCTGGTGTTCGAGAGCACGGCCACGACGCTGGTGAACTTCGTGACCGACAACAACGGCGCCAACGACGTGTTTCTGCACGATCGCCAGACCGGCACCACGACCTTGATTTCGCGCTCAGCCGCCAGTGCCTACGTCACAGCGGCCGGTACCAGCAGCCGCGCGAACATAAGCGCCGACGGCGCGTGGGTGGTGTTCCAGAGCACTGCCAACAACCTCGTCACCGGGCAGGTGGATTACCCCAGCACCTCAGACATCTTCCTGTATGAGGTTGCCAGCGGCACGATTTCACTGGTCAGCCACGTCGCCGCTTCGGACGTCACTACCGGCAACGGCGGCAGCATTGACCCGGTGATCAGCGCCGACGGCGGCTACGTCGTGTACGTCACTTCCTCAACGAACCTTGTGGTCAACCTGACCGACACCAACAGCGCCGGCGACGTGTACCTGTACAACCGCGTCACCACCGGCAACACGCTGGTAAGCCATGCCAGCGGCGCCGCGGCCAATGCTGCCAACGGCAACTCGGGCAACGCGGTGATCAGCAAGAACGGGCTGTGGGTGGCCTACGACTCAATCGCGACCGACCTGGTGGACGGCATCGCGGACGCCAACAACCTGTACGACTCGTTCCTGTATTCGGTCGCGAGCGGTGAAACGATCCTGATGAGCCGCAGCAGCGCGGGCGCCATCACGAGCGACGGCAACACCTGGGTCAAGAGCATCAGCGCCGACGGCGCGTTCGTATTGATTTCATCGCGCGCCACGGACCTTGTCCCCGGCATCACCGACACCAACACCAAGAACGACCTGTTCCTGTACCGTCGCGCCAGCTCAAGCATGCAGCTGCTGACGCCCAGCAGCACCACGCCGAACAGCGCGATGCTGCAGACCGGGTTTGGCTCAGCCGACGGCGTGATCAGCGAAGACGGCAACTGGATCGCCGCGATCATCCCTGACACCGACCTGGTGCCCGGGGCCACCGACGCCAACGGTTTCTACGACGTGTACTTGATCGAACGCAGCACGGGGGCCATCACACTGGTCAGCGACATGGGCAGCACGCCCGGCACCGCCGGCAGCGGCGAATGCAACCTGCCCGTGATCAGCGCCGCCGGTGAAGTCATCGCCTTCACCTCACTGGCCAACAACCTGATCAGCCCGATGACCGACTGGAACACCAAGGCCGACGCCTTCAAGTACACCCGCGCAACAGGCGCGATGCAGCTTGCCAGTGCGGCCGCACCCAACATCGCCGCCAACAACGAAAGCCTGAACGTGGCGCTGAATCTCGACGGCAGCGTCATGTTGTTCGACAGCAAGGCGCACAACATTGTCGCCAACGACCTGAATGGTGCCTTTGACGTGTTCGTGGCCCGCGACTACACCGACCCGGCCATGCTCGTGCGGCGCGGCACAGTGGTAATCGACAAGGGCAGCACCGACGATGTCCCGTCGATCTCCATGAGCGGCGCTTCGTACACCTGGACCATCACCAACACCAGCCCGGTGCCGCTGAACCTGCCGGGCACGCCGGTGGTGCAGGCCAACGCGCTTAGCAACTGCAACGTGGTGCTGACGCAGACGCCGGCCACACAGATCGCGCAGGGTGCGACCAGCGACTTCACTTTCAGCGTGGTGCCGCAGTCGCAGGCGGCGTGGTCATTCCAGGTGGTGATCGCCAGCGATGATCCCACGGCGATGCCCTACGCGTTCACCGTCAGCGGCAACGTAGCCGGCAGCGGCGGTGGGGGCAACGACGACGACAGCGGCGGCGGCGAAGGCGGCGGCGGTTGCGTGGCCGGAAGCAGCGCCGGCGGAATCATGCTGCTGGGCCTGCTGCTGCCGATGCTGCGCCGTCGGCGGAAGTAGCATGTGCGCTTTAAAAGCGAACCCGGCAGGCTTGGTCTTTCGACCAGGCCTGCCGGGTGATTTTGCGGGTATGACTAGGCCTTGGGGTTCAGGCCGTCCTTTTCGTTCTTGCCCAGCTTGCCGAGGTAGCCCGGCAGCTCGACACCGGCCTGCTGCGCCAGCTCATGCACCGGGGGGAGGGCACCGATCAGGCTGCTGAGGAAGCCGGCGGCACCACTCTTGCCGTTGCCATTTCCGCCGCCGTTGCCACCGTCCCACACCGTGATCTTGTCGATCTTGAGGTTCTGGATGGCCTTGACCTGTTCGGCCACCAGTTCCGGCATCTTTTCGATCAACAGCAGGGTCGGGGCGATGTCCGGGCGTTCCGCACAGGCCTTGACCAACGCGGTATAGCCCTGCGCCTTGGCTTCAAGCACCTTGCGGATACCTTCGGCTTCGGCCTCGTACTTGGCCAGGATGGCGTCTGCTTCGCCTCGGGCTTCGATGCGGCGCTGTTCGGCGTGCGCTGCGGCTTCGATCTCGACGCGCTTGCGTGCGATTTCTTCGTGGACGATGATTTCCTTTTCCATGCGCGCGTTTTCGAGTTCGCGTTCCTTCTCGAACACCTGGCGCTGGGCTTCGGCGCGGGCCACTTCGGCGCGGCGGCGGGCCTCGGCTTCGGCTTCGGCCAGGGTCGCGTTGCGGGTGGCAATTTCGGCCTTGCTGGTGTTTTCGCCCTCGATGGCCTTGCTTTCGAAGTCGGCCAGCGCGACGCGTCGTTGCATTTCCGCTTCTTTGCGGCCCTTGTCGGTTTCGGCTGCTTCGCGGGCCACGGCCACTTCCTGCTGCCTGCTGGCGGTAGCTTCTGCCGCGCGACCTTCCGCTTCAAGGCGGGCGACGGCGATACGCTGGTCGCGTTCGGCCTTCTTCTTACCTTCGGTGGCTGCGGCCTGTTCAGCGGCGACGTTGATGACGCGTTCGCGGCTTTCGCGGGCTTCACCCGTGGCACCGATCTTTTCCTGCTCGGCCACTTCGACGCGCGCCTGGTTGATGGCTTCGCTGGCGGCGCGCTTACCGATGGCCTCGATGTATCCGCTTTCATCCGTGATGTCGCGGATGTTCACGTTGATCACTTCCAGGCCGATCTTGTTCATTTCCGTGGCGACGTTTTCGTTCACCAGCTTAAGGAACTTTTCACGGTCCTGGTTGATTTCTTCGATCGCCAGGGTCGCCACCACGAGTCGCAGCTGACCCATGATGATGTCCTGGGCCTGGCCGTGGATGCCGCGGTCATCTAGCCCCAGCAGACGTTCGGCGGCGTTGGACATCAGCTCAGGCGTGGTGCCGATACCGATGGTGAAGCTGGCGGGCACGTTGACGCGGATGTTCTTCTTGCTCAGGGCCGCGCGCAGGTCGATTTCGACCGTGATCGGCTCAAGGCTTAGGTAGGCGTAATCCTGGATCAGCGGCCACACCAGCGCCGCGCCACCGTGGATCGTCTTTGCCGTACCGCCGCCGACGCCCTTACCGTAAACCACCAGGATCTTGTTACTGGGGCAGCGCTTGTAGCGCTGGGCCAGGAACATCACCAGGAAGATGAAAATGCCGATGAAAATCAGCGACAGCACGATGATTACCGTGACTGTGTCGACACCCAAGAACATAGGCCCGCTCCTTTTTTGCTTTCTGCCTGATTGAGTTCCGTCGTGAAGCTTGATGAGTCCTGCGGCTATGGCTTTTGGTACACCCGCTCAAACTTGTAGCTGATGATCTCCAGCCCGACCTTCTGCAACTCTGGTTCGGCTTCCTGAATCGCCTTGCTGCTGAACGCCTCTTGATCTGCCTTCATCTGCGGCACTTCGAGCGTCGCGACAACCATGCGCAGGTTGCCGATCAGCAAGTCCCGGGCAACTTCTTCAATCAGCCGTTCGTCGTACCCCAGCAGCCTTTCTGCCGCGTTCTTTGTCCGGACCGGATCCGTACCGATTGCCACCAGCACGTCAGCTTTTACATCAACGCGCTCGTTGCTGCGCGAGAACAGCCCATCCATGGTCAGCGACACCGGCACAGGTTTCAGCGATAGCAGCGCGCAGTCCTGGATCAACGGCCACACCAGCGTTCCGCCCGATGACACCACCTTCAATCCGTCCGGTACTCCCTGCCCGAACACCACCAGCAGGCTGTCCGGCGGGCAGCGCTTGAAACGCAGGGCCAGCATGACCCCTGTGCTCAACATCAGCCCCAGCAGGATCGACGCAAGGACGATCAATGTGACGACCGGGTCCTGGCTGGCCAGCACTGGCTTCTCCTGCCCGTACTTCGCTACTCGGTCTGGCAGACCCGCAGCGTGTTGTTGTCAATCCGGCTCATCACCACGATCGGCTTGAAGCTTTCGATGGCCGGCCCGTCACTTACCGCGTCAAAGGTGCGCAGCCTGCCCTGCACCGTAATCTGCACCTGGCCCTTGCCCTGCCCGGCCTCAGGAATTGAGACGTAGCAGGTGCCCTTCAGACCCGAGGCTTCAAAGTCGCGGATCGTGCCGTCGCTTTCGAGCCGGCGCATGCTGAACAGCGCGTAGCCGGTGGCCAGCGCGGCCGCGAAGCCGATCGCGTAGCCGGCGCCCAGGCTGATCCAGATCGGCCATTGCAGGCTGTCGAACAGCAGGGCGGTCCAGCTGCCGACCATCAGCGTCACGATACCGGTCAGCAGGGTGAAGATCTTGAAGTCCGCGACGTCGGCGGCGCTGGCGCTTTCGGGCGCGTGCATCACGTCGCCGTCGTGGCCGTCCACGCCGATGAACATCATGATCAGGCGAACGGCAAACAGCGCGGTTGAGACTGTGCCGATGATGATGAGTGCGGTTTCCATGTGTGGCTCCTGTCAAACCCTCGAAGCCTGGCCGCCATCTCTGCGGATTGCTTCGTTGCGGGAAGGTAGCACGCCCCCGCCTTTCAGCCGACTCCAATACCGAGATGCCTTTGTAACGCCCAAAACCCGCGCCGCAAGCGCATTCGCGGCCAATCAGACCTGTAATGAGTAGACCGCGATGCCGCCCTCGCGCCCGGCGCTGACCATCTGTCGGCCGTCGGGTGCAAATGCCACGCCGCTGACGCCTTTGGGGTGGTCGGCAAAGGTGGCGATTTCGTCCCAGTCCGGCAGGCGGCGCAGCACCAGGATGCGGTCTTCGCCGGCGCTGGCCATGATCCGCGAGTCCTGGCTGAAGGCGATCGACCACACCAGGCTGCTGTGGTCGCGGATCTTGAGCGTGCGTTCAAACCCCGGTATCTCGTACACGCGGATGGTTGTGTCGTCGCTGCCCGTCAGCAAAAAGCGGCCGTCGGGGCTGAAGCTCAGGCTCGTGATCGTGCCGCGGTGCCCCTTCAACTCAACCAGCACGTCGCCGGTCATCATGTCCCACACCACGACACTCTGGTTCAGTGTGCCGCTGGCCAGAAGCAGGCCGTCGGGGCTGAAACTCAGCGCTGCGATGCCACCGCCGTGCACGTCGCGCACGGGCTCAAAGTTGCTGACGTCCCACAGCACGGCCGTCTGGTCCGCACCGGAGCTTGCCAGGAAGTGGCCATCGGGGCTGAAGCGCACGCCGATTACCGGTGTTTCATGGCCTTCGATGACGGCAGCCTCACGCCAGGTGCGGGTGTCCCACAGGCGGACTTTGGTGTCGCCGCTGCCGCTGGCCAGCAGGCGCGAGTCCGGGCTGAAGTGCAGCGATTTCACCCATGCCGTGTGGCCGCGCAATTCAGCGGTGACTTTCAGGCGTTTGGCGTCCCAGATCTTGATCGTGTTGTCTTCACCGGCGCTGGCAAAGCAGGTGCCGTCGGGTGCGTAGGCCACGGCGTGCACCAGGCCCTGGCGACTGTCCATGAGCTTCACGCGCAGCCAGCGGCCTTCCTTTTCCTCGGCCTTCTTTTCGTCCACCAGCGGGCTGGTGTGGATTTCGCCGGTGTGGATGGGCGCAGACTTGGGGTCAGTCAGGCCGCCGGTAAGCAGCGCGCGGCGCATTTCTTCGGCGCTGCTGTAGCGCGAGTCGGGGCGCGACTTCAGGCCCTTGTCAACAAAGGCGTCAACCCAGGCCGGCAGGTCAGGCCGCAGCGCGGTCGGGTGTTCGTAGTTGCCGACGGGCAGCAGGCCAGTCAGCAGCTCGTAGAAAATCACGGTAATCGCGTACAGGTCGGCGCGCTTGTCCACGTTGGCGGCGTCGCGCGCTTGCTCCGGTGCCATGTAGCCGGTGGTGCCCATGGCGACCTCGGCCATGGTCGCGTTGCTGACTTCGAAGTTCTTGGCGATGCCGAAATCCAGGATCTTCACCGCGAAATCGGGCGTGCCGGGCTGGCCCTTCAGCATCAGGTTTTCGGGCTTCAGGTCGCGGTGGACGGTCACTTCGTGCGCCGCCGTAAGGCCGTCCAGAATCTTGTCGATCATGGTCACGGCGTCGTTCAGCGGCACGGCCTGGCCGGTGCTGTCCGCGTCGTTGATGACCTTGCGCAGCACGATGCCCGGGAAAAACTCCATGCTGATGTGCCAGCGACCCTTCCACTCGAAGATGTCGTGGGTCGCGATGATCGCGGCATGGCGGATCTTGCGGGCGATGCGCCCTTCACTTTTGAAGCGTTCAACCAGTTCTTCGTTGTCGATCAGCTGCGGGTTGATCACCTTCAGGCAGCAGAATTCATCTTCCTGGAACTTGTCGCGGCACAGCAGCACGGTGCCCATGCCGCCGCGGCCCAGTTCGCGCTCGACCTGATAACGTTCGGCGACGAGGGTGCCGGGGTCGTAGCTGACGGCCTCAGCTTCGAACACGAGGTCGTCGCCGGGGATGACGCGGCCGATTTCATCGGGGGCGTCGGGTGTCTTGGCTGATCCCGGCGCGCTGTCGGACAGGGCAGCGCCGCAATTAATGCAGAACTTGGCCTTGTCAGGATTCTCGGTGGCGCAAGCGGGGCATTTCTGCATGGCGGGGTTCTGTAGTCCGGAAACGTGAGCGAAAGAGTATAGAAGGCATAGTGCGAGGCGTCACCCCCTTCCGGCGCTTGTGCCTTCGATGCAAACCGCGTATGGTTCTAGGCTTGGAAATCGCAGACAGGAATTGTCCACATCTTCATGGCACTGGTCCTCGCACGATACTCGGCTTTGCGCACCCATGAGTACTTCAAGGTCCCCAAGGACCTGACACTCAAGGTGAATGACGTCGTCGTGCTGCGCACCCGTCGCGGCACTGAAGTCGGCCAGGTGAAGACGTTGCCCGGCGACCCCAACCTCGGCCCCCGCGACAGCGTCGCCGGCGAAGTGTTGCGCCGCTGCACCAGCGAAGATTCCGAAAAGTTCCGGCAGGCACGTGGTGCTGATTACCGGCACATCAAGCGCGCATTCCGTGAACTGGTGGCCAAGCACCGGCTGCCGATGCGCTACGAGTTGACCGAGACGCTGCTCGCCGGCGATAAGACGATTGTCTACTTCAGCAGCGAAGACCGCGTGGACTTCCGCGACTTCGTGCGCGACCTGAACGAGAAGCTGAACGCGCGCATTGAACTGCGGCAGGTCGGCGCACGCGACGCGGCCCGACTTTCCGGCGATGTGGGCGTGTGCGGGTTTGAGCTGTGCTGCATCAGCTACATCATCGACTTCGTGCCCGTGGGCATGAAGATGGCCAAGACACAGCGCATCAGCCTGGATCCCACCAAAATCAGCGGGCAGTGCGGCCGCCTGAAGTGCTGCCTGAAGTACGAAGACGACCTGTACAACGAGCTGCGCAAAACCATGCCGCAGGAGGGCCAGCCCGTGACCTGCAACGGGGCTGAATGCCACGCCTGCAACATCGACATTCTTGGGCAGCAGGTGAACGTCGAGTTCCCCGACGGCAAACGGCAGGTGATGCCGGTCAGCGAAATTTCGTTCGAGGGCGGCTGGAGTGAGAAGGACATCCGCCGCTACCGCCGCGACCGCAAAGCCAAGCAGCGTGCCGAGAAAGAAGCCCGCGACGCCGCCCGCAGCGCCCGCATGAGCTCACGCATGAGCCAACCCCGCCCGGCTGTGCCGACGCCGGAAGTCCAGGCAGACTCACCAGCCGACGAACCGGAAGCACCCGAAGCTCCGGAGACGCCCGAGCAAGAGTCCTCGCAACCAGACTTGCCCGCCAGTTAGCGCACGCCCAAGCCAGAACAAGAGCCCGAAGCGCAAGCGAAGGGTAGACGCGCGGCGCGAGACCCGCATTCGAGTGCGTCGGCATCGCGTTCCTTCGCGGCCCTAGCGCCAGCGGCTGCCTCCGACACCCCCAACCGTTAATCTGATCCCGGCGCTTGATGATTCGGCCCGGCAACGCAAAAGGGAAGCCATGAGCGCCAATCCGCCCATCTACATCACCACGCCGCTTTACTACGTGAACGATGAACTCCACATCGGCCACGCCACCACGACCATTTACGCCGATACCCTCGCGCGGTTCTGGCGCGCTCACGGCCGCGACGTGTTGTTCCTGACCGGCAGCGACGAACACGGCCAGAAAATCCACAAGGCGGCCACCGCAGCGGGCACCACGCCGCGCGGCTTTGCGGACAAGATCGTGGGCAAGTTCATCGAGCTATGGAAGCGGCTGGACATCACCTACGACGTGTTCATCCGCACCACCGACGAGTTCCACGAGCGCGCGGTGCAAAAGGTGTTCGAGCGACTGCGCGACAACGGACTGCTGTACAAAGGCAAGTACACCGCGCTGTACTGCGTCGAATGCGAGACCAACTATACGGACAAGGATTTGGTCGAAGGCCGCTGCCCGGTGCACAAGACGGTGCCGCAGACCATCCAGGAAGAAAACTACTTTTTCAAGTTGTCGGCCTTCACTGAAAAGCTGCAACAGCACATCGCCGCGCACCCCGAGTGCATCGTGCCGGAACCGCGCCGCAACGAGATTTCGGGCAAGCTGCGCGAAGGCCTCAACGACATCAGCGTCACCCGCGTCGCGTTTGACTGGGGCGTAACCCTGAGTTTCGATCCACAGCACGTCGTATGGGTCTGGACCGACGCGCTGGTCAACTACATCAGTGCGTTGGGCTGGCCTGACGCCGCAAAGTTGCCCACGGAGAGCCTCGAAGATCGCGGGCTGCATACCGCCCCGAAACTCGCCGGCAGGCCCTTCGAAACCTGGTGGCCTGAGGCCGTGCATATCGTCGGCAAGGATATTCTCTGGCACCACTCAGTGATCTGGTGGGCCGAGTTGCTCGGCGCCGGCCTTACCCCGCCCAAACAGGTCTTCGCCCACGGCTGGTGGACCGTTGAGGGCGACAAGATGAGCAAGACGCTCGGCAACGTGATCAAGCCGCTCGAGATTGCCGACAAGTACGGCCGCGACGCGCTGCGTTATCACGTGCTGCGCGAAGGCCCCGCCCGCGGCGACGCGGACTGGCGCGCGGCCGCCTTCGTCACGCGCTACAACGCCGATCTGGCCAACGGGCTTGGCAACCTGGTCAACCGCAGCCTGAACATGCTCGGCAAGTATTTCGGGGGCAAAGTCCCCGCCGAGACAGCATTTGCCGACGCGCGGCTGGAAGGCTTGCGCCAGGGACTTATCAGCCGCGTGAAGGGGCTTGGCGACGCGATGCTCGTCAAGGTTCGCGAGTATGACCTGGATGGCGCGCTGGAGGCTGTGTTCGGGCTTGTGCGCGAGGCAAACCAGTTCGTCAACGACAGCGCCCCGTTCAAGCTGGCCAAGGACCCCGCCCGCGCGCAGGACCTGCAGGCCGCCATGCACGCGCTGTCGCAGGTGGTGTACGTACTGTGTCGCGCGATTACGCCGTTCCTGCCCGATGCATCAACGCGGATCGCCAGCCAGCTGGGGCTTGACGCGTCAACGAATCTGGGCGAGGCTCTGGTGTGGGGTGCGCTGCCGGCCGGCCACCAGACCGGCACGCCGGAACCGCTGTTCGCACGGCTTGAAACCGAGGCTTAGCCAAGTTACGCCAGAGTCCCAATGGAAGAGCAGACCGCACGGGAAGAAGTCCTGCAGCAACTCGCCGACACGATCGACGTCGGCGAGCTGCTGCTGACTGCCCGTCGCCGCGCGCCTGCTTACCGGCTGGAGGCCTTCCACTGGGTGCTGACCGAAGGCATCGAGTTCACGCTGAAACAGCATCTGGGCCTGCCCGAAAGCCAGCGCCGGCACCTTAGCGGCCGCGAGATCGTGCAGGGCCTGGCGCAGCTCGCGCGCGAGCAGTTCGGCCCGCTGGCCCGCGAGGTGTGGTCGCAGTGGGGGATTCGCCAGACCCGGGACTGGGGCGAAGTCGTATACGCGCTGATCGCCGTGGGCCTGCTGCATAAATCTGAGCAGGACCGCATCGAAGACTTCGACAACGTCTTCGACATCAACCAGACTCTGTAACCATCAAGCAAGTTCCGCGGCCAGCTCCTGACGACGCGAAAGCTCGGCGTACAGGCCGCCGCTGGCGCGCAGTTCCGCATCCGTGCCGCGCTCGATGATGCGGCCGGCCTCAAGCACGATGATTTCGTCGGCGTGCTGCACTGAGCTGATGCGCTGGGCGATGATCAGCGTGGTGATGTCGCGGGTTTCGGCCTTCAGGTTGCGCAGAATGCGTTCTTCGGTGTCGGTGTCCACGGCGCTGAGGCAATCGTCCAGCACCAGTACGCGCGGTTTGCCGGCCAGTGCGCGCGCGATCGCGGCGCGTTGCTTCTGTCCGCCCGACAGGTTCACACCACGTTCACCCAGCATGGTATCGTAACCCTTGGGCAGGCCCAGCACTTCTTGCTCGAATTCGGCCAGTCGCGCGGCCTGCGTCACGGCCTCACGGGGTGCGTCTTCAGGCAGGGCCAGGCCGATGTTGCTGGCGATGGTGTCGCTGAACAGGAAGCTGTCCTGCGGCACATAGCCGAAGAAGCCGCGCAAAGCGTGAGCGTCGTACTCGCGCAGAGGCTGGCCATCTACCAGCACCTCGCCTTCCGTGGGTTCAATCAGCCGCAACAGCAGGTTGGCCATGGTGGACTTGCCGCTGCCGACCTGGCCCACGATGCCCAGCGTTTTGCCGGCGCGGACGCTTACGTTGATCCGGTGCAGCGAGTACGGAAGCTCGGGCCCGTAGCGGTGCGACACATCGCGGAATTCGATGTCGCCGCGAAGCTCGGCTGGTACGAAGCCGCCGGGTTGTCTTGACGGGTCAACAGGGTGGGTTAGCACCGCGTCAATGCGCTTCAGGCTGGCGTCAGCGCGCACGAACAGCATCGTCACCCAGCCCAGCGCGATCATCGGCCAGTACAGGTTCAGGTTGTAGTAGATGAAGGCGGCGATATCGCCGGTGCTGAAGCGCCCGGCGGCAATTTCAAGCGCGCCGAAGTAGATGATGATCAGCACGCCAAGGCCCGAGAACGCCCAGATGCAGGCCTGGAACATCGACTGGTTGCGAGCCTGGCCCAGCTTGTTCTCGAGGTAGCGGTCGCCCATGCGCGCGAGCTCGTCAATCTCGAACTGTTCGCGGCTGAAGGCTTTCACTACGCGGGCACCGGCAAAGTTCTCCTGCGCGCGGGCGGAAAGCTGCTCCAGATCTTCCTGGCTGCGCACGCTGTACTTGCGGACGCGCGGGTTGAACCAGATGGTGCTGGCCGTAAGCCCGATCAGCGGCACCAGCGCCAGGCCAGTAAGCAGCGGGTTCAGGCTGAACATGATCACCAGGCTGGCGGGGAAGAGGACAATTGTGCCGCCGATGTACATGATTGCCGGGCCGATCATCATGCGCACGGCTTCGATGTCGCTGGTCATCAGCGACATGATGCCGCCGCTGCGGGTGTTGTCGTAATAGCCCGCGGGCAGGTCCTGCAGGCGGGCGTACATGGCTTTTCGCAGGCGGTACTCGGTGCGGCGCGAAATCCGCACCAGGTAGTAGCGCTTGAAGAAGGTGAACACGCCCAGCGCAATGGAAAGCAGTGCGACGACCACCAGGCAGATCACTACAAAATTCATGTCGGCACGGGCACCGCCGATCAGGTCCAGCGCCAGCTTGCCGGCAAACCCGTCGTTGGAAGGCGGCGTGGGGCTTGCGGCGTCCACGGCCAGCTTGATGTATAGCGGCACCAGGGTCTGCGCCAGCGAACCCAGTATCAGCGCGGCCATGCCGATCACGAACCATGAAAGGTTCGCGCGGTACTCACTGAGGATGAATCGGATCGTGCGCAAAAGTCCCCCGCAGGCTAACGCAGGCAGTGTGGGTTTTCGTCCCCAGTTCGACCAGATGTCGCGGCGCTTTCCCATGCGCGGCCACCGCCGGGCGGGGTATACTGCCTCCATGGCTGAGGGCCTTACCAAACTGATCCATCGCGTGGCTTCGGGCGACAGCGCGGCTTTCAACGACTTCTATGAGGGCGCGCGGCCGCTGATTCGTGCTGTTCTGCGCCGCACCCTGCACCGTGAGGACCTCGACGCGGCCGAACAAGAGGTCGCCGTGGCCGTGTGGCAGGATGCGCACAAGTTTGATCGCGGCCGCGCCAGCAGCGAAACCTGGATTGCCATGCTGACCCGCAGCCGCGCGCTGGATTACGCGCGCTCAAAGGCTGTGCGCAAACGCAGCGAGGCCGAAGTGGCCGGTGACGCCCCGTACATGGACGAGCAGACGCCAAGCGCCAACTTCGCGCGCGAGGAATTACGCGAGCAGATGCGCGAACAGGTGGACGCATTGCCCGAGCCGCAACGCACGCTGGTGGAACTTTCGTTCTTCGTGGGCCTTAGCCAGCGCGAAATTGCCGAAACCCTGCAGATGCCGCTGGGCACCGTGAAAACCCGCATCCGCAGCGCTTTCACCACGCTCGCGGGCGTGGTGCCGCCGCCGGCGTAGATTGCCAACCCGGCTGGGGGCCCGTGCGTGTATTCGTGCGGTGCGATCCAAGCCCGCCGGGTACACGCACAGGCACCCCGTCCCCTCGAGATGCTCCCCGAGGGGCAGCATGCCGGGCGCACTCCCCACGAGACGCACCCGGCACACCACTGCAACTTCGGGTCGCCATGTGTACGCGGCGAGTGGCCGCGCGGATTTGGAAAACTGCGCGTGCGTTCAGCCCGCGTTCAGCCAGCCGATGTCGGTTTCTTCGGGGGCCTGGACTTCGCCGCTGAAGATGCGCCAGTGCCCGTTCAGGCGGATCAGCAGCTTGCGCAGGACCAGCACCTTGTGCTGGTCCGCCACCATGGCGCGGATGGTCATCACCAGCGCGACCAGCAGCCCAAGCACCGTCGGCGCGGCGATCAGGGCGATCCACAGCGGCAGGTTGACGTCGCCCCGGTTGCTGGCGGCCACAAAGGCGAACACGAAGGTCATGACCACGCTGAGAATGATCCCGCCAAAGAGCGGCAGGTTGGCAAGGAACATCGGCACCAGCCGGTAGTACGCGACGCGCACTTCGGCCTGCATCAGGCACAGGTCGGGGGCGACTTCGTGGTGTTGCACGTGCGCGAATTTGCAGCGCTTCCAGGGGTCGATCGCGCTGCCGAACGCGGTCAGCCAGTAGCGCTCGAAGCCGTTTTGGGTGTCAAAGCTGAACTGTTCCGTGGCGCCTTTTTCGGTCGTCAGGGTGCGCGGGCGCCCGGTTTGCTCCAGCGCGTGAAGTCCGCGATAGGCCGCACCCCGGCCCGCTCCTATCGTGCGGGTGATCCAGCGACGAAATGCCAGCTCAGGCGTAAGCGCGACGTGGCTATTGGCTTTGATCATCCAGATGCCCATCCCGACGAAGCAGGCCGCAAGCAGCAGGTGTGTGGCCACGTTGGTGTATTGATGGCCGGAATCCGGCAGCAGTTGAACTACTCCAAGGTAGATCGCTGCGACTAACACCTGTGACCCCGCACCCAGGAACAGCGCCGCTCGCGCCAATCCCCGCAGGCCGCTGGGGTGCGGCCCGGGGTTGCGGCGCATGGCATCAAGGCGTTCGCGTGCGGCGGCAATCGCGGCGTCGGGTTCGTTACAGGGTGAAGGCGAGCCGTCGGGCTTGGTGTACCACGCGCCGTAGGGGGTCAGTTCGTTCACGGGCTAGCTCATCGTCAGCCAGGAGTGGTCCACGTCTTCGTAGCCCTGCCAGTCAGCGCTGAAGACGTGCCATTGTTCGCCGACGCGCACGAGAACTTTCTGCATCTCGATGGTGACGACTTTGCGCGTGGCCATGTCCAGGATCACCGCAATCAGCAGCAGAATCAGCACGAACAAACGCCACAACGACGAGTTCATGGTCAGGCGCAGCCGGAAGTTCACGACCGCAACGTCGGGCGTCAGGTACGTGACCTTCAGGGCACTCAGGTGCGGAATGCAGTACGGGGCCGTGTGGCTGCGCAGCAGCTCGTTCCAGTAGGACCTGAACCCATGCTCAGGGCCAAAGGCGCGAGGCTGGCCTGTAGGCTTGCCCAGCCCGACGATGTTGGGCTGATAACGCGGGAAGTCGTCCATGTCGCAATGCAGGCCAATCAGCCGCGCGCGTTTGTGATTGGCCGAAGCCAGCGCGCGGTAGAATTGCTTGATCGCCAGCTGCGGCGAAGTCAGCCTCGAGGTCAGGTACAGCGCAACGGGAAGGCTCAAAATCGCCATGCCGAAGATTCCAAGAAACAGCAAGGCAATCGGGTTGGGATGATTGCGTTCCGAGGCCAGAAGAAACATCAGCCAGAAGAACAACGCAGACAGTGGTACGCACACCACAACGCCCGCGATAAACGCCGGTGTGACGGCGGAAACCTTGGTCTCAGGCGGGAAGTTGCGGCGCACTTGCGCGTACTTGGCGGCCGCGCGCTGCAGCGCCGCCATTTCGTAGCTGCCCTCGACAAGCTGGCCGGTGCCGCCGGACCAGGCATTGCCGTAAGGGTTCAAGTTAAGGCCAGTGTTCGGGTCGCTCGGCATCCACACCCCAGAAGCAGAAGCTGCAATCTCAGGCTATGAACGAATCTCGCAAGGTCGAGAGTGCCGTGGGCTACAGCACGCGGGCGCTGGCGTAGCCTACGACCTGGCCGTTCTGGCCGCTGACGGCGCCGCTGGTGGTGTGCTCGAGGACTTCGACGCGGGTGGCACCGAGCGCCTTGCACGTTTCCAGCATCACGGCCGTGGCACCGACGCCGCACATGGTGATGTCGTATTGCTTGCAGACTTCCAGCAGGCCCGGCGCGTCGAAGGCCGCGAGCTTGTCCAGCGCAAGCTGGTCCTTCTTCATCGTCAGCTCGTGTTCGGCGTAGTGGTTCATGTCGCTGCTACTCAGCACCAGCACGTCGCCCGGCTGCTCAAGAACTGCCTGCGCGATGCGGTGGCCGACTTGTGCCGCTTCTTCGGCCTTCACCGTGGTTACGCTAATCACGCAGACCCGCACGTCCGGCCTCAGCACCTGCAGGAACGGAAGCACGACTTCGGCCGCGTGTTCGCCAAAGTGCGGCAGATTGCTGACCGAGACGCCCTTGGCTGCCGCCAGCGCGTCGTTGAGTTGCGCATCCACGGCAATGCGCCCCAGCGGCGTTTCCCATTCGCGGAACATGGCCAGCGCCAGGCTGCCGCCGCCCAACTGATGCTTGGTGTGCAGCAGCAGCACCGTTTGCGGAATTTCAACGCTTGCCAGCGCGCGGCCGCAGACTGCGCCCGAATACATGTAACCCGCGTGCGGCACCATGACGCCGTAGGCTTTAGCGCGCGGCGCGGCGGGCTTGGCGACGTAGCCTTCAATTTCGCCGCTAAGGCGCTTGGGCACGGCCGTGTAGAAGTGACCGGCGACGGCGGGTTGGCGGATGGTGTCGTGTGGTTGCATGGGACCGGCTCAGATATCGATGTCGTCGGGTGTTTCCTCGGGCACGGCGTCCACGATCACGAAAGTGCCGGCCAGCCAGTCGCCGAGGCGCTGCTGCTTGCCGCTGATGATCATGCATCCCATCGGGATGAAGAACACAATCCAGTGCACCAGCTCAAACACCTTCAACAGATTGCGCACGGCGATTCGCCAGCCTGCCGGGGCCTCGCCTTTGGCATCCACGACGCGCAGCCGAAGCAGCGTCTTGCCAAACGTGCGGCCCCAGAACTGCTCGCAGATCGCGCCGTAGATCGTGAGCACAAGCAGGGTGACCAGCGTGGCACGGATCACGTCAAGGATTGACGCGTCAAGAGGCTGGAAAGTCAGCAGGGCCAGGAAACCATAGGCCTCAGACCACGTGTACTCGTACACCTTTTGCAGCACGATCACGACGGGGCTTGTAATGGCCAGGTCAATCAGCAGCGCCAGCGCCCGCGCGAACATTGAGGCGTACAGGAACTTGGGCTCGGCCTTGGCTTTGGGTTTGGCCTGCCCGGCCTGCCCCCGGTTCTCGAGCAGTTTCACGATCGTGCGATCCACCGGGCGCTCGCGGTTCAGCATCAGCCACACACCCTGCACACCCATCAGCATCAGCAGCGCCACGCTCACTGCCAGCCAGATTGCGTAGGAGGCTATGCCGCGCGTGGCATTCAGCGGCACCGCAACCGGCTTGTCCCAGGCCAGCACGCCCTCTTCGTTGACGGTGCCGTTGGCATGGCGCACTTCGGCGCCGTCGCTGAACACGGCC
Source organism: uncultured bacterium (assembly GCA_938014885.1). GTDB lineage: Bacteria > Planctomycetota > UBA8742 > UBA2392 > UBA2392 > CALLQI01. The sequence continues at coordinate 112,660 of CALLQI010000022.1, read as the reverse complement.
AGCACCGTCCCTTTGCGTTCAAGCAGCGTGATGAAGCTGCTGATTTCAAGGCCGGAGTCGCTCTGCTTGGGCGGTTCGGTACCGTCAACCCAGCCCCCGGTTTTGCGCGACCAGGCCTTGAAGCGCCAGGAGCGCATCGGGTCTTCCTTGTGCGCGTAGGCCACCACCGGCGTGGCAGCCTCACCGCTGCCCAGGACACAAAGCGTACCACCGCGCGCTGTGGTGGAGACCTCACTGCGCAGGCGCGCGATGATTGCCGTGCTGCCGGCTGCATCGTCGGATCTTGCATCGGCCCCGGCATCGGCGTCGTCGTCGGCCTTGGATGCGGCGGCTTTCTCGACGCGCGCTGTGAAAGCGACTAGCGTCAGTGTGTTCGTGCGCGGCTCAAACAGCAGGGTCCAGATTTCATCGCCGGACACCGTGGCCTCAAGCCCACCCAGCGGTGAGGCCGCCTTGTGCACGGTACGCGGAAGCACATCAGGCTGGCTCAGCGGCCGGACTTTCAGCTCATTGCCATGTATCCAGCACAGCCACAACGTGCCGCCGGCATTCACGACGGAAGGCTGCGCGCCGGAGTCGTTCAATCCCAGCGTAGTGCGCTCCACGACGGGGAAGTCCTTGGCCGCCAGGTCGAATCGCAGGAACGCGCTTGAGGTGACGGCACCTGCCTCGGTGTCTGAAATAAGCACGAAGCTGTGCGCGATGCCGCTGTACCGGTTGCCGCGCAACAGCTCGTCCCCGCGCAGCACGGCCACACCGAATGAACCCTGGCGCCCTTCCTGCCCGCCCACATCGAACTGCTGGTCCAGCATCAGCAGTTCTGTCTCATGGGGCAGCAGAAGGATGTTGCGGGCGGTGGGGGAAGCCGAGGTGGACTGCCCCGCAACCACGAACAGGATGACACTGAGGGCCGCTGTGACGCCCAGCGATATGCGCACAAACTTGAGCTTGCGGCGCTGGCGCAGCACGCGTTGTCGCAACAGTTCAGGGATGTCGTCGGGGCCCGGCATGCAGTGATAATGCGCCGCAAGGCGCGCGGATTCCAGCAGGTAAGATCAAGTGGGATTGAAAACTGGCGGAGAGGGAGGGATTCGAACCCTCGGTCCCCTTTGAGAGGGACGCTCCCTTAGCAAGGGAGTGCGATCGGCCACTCTGCCACCTCTCCGCAATTCGAGCGTGTCGCGCCGTCAAGGTAGAACAACGAAACCGGGTGTCAACGGGACGCGCTACACGATGCCGAGTTCGGGCAGCGCATAGCCCAGCACGGCCAGCGCGCCATTGCCAAGGATGTGAAGCAGGATCGGCGCCACCAGCGTGCGCCGCATTTCAAACGCCAGCGCGAACACCAGCCCGCCCAGGAACTGGTTGATCGGGAACGCGTTGCCGTGCGCGAACGCGAACACAAGCGCCGTCAGCACAATCGCGAGCCAACGGCCGCGCTCGCGCCGCAGCGGCGTGTAAAGCAGGCCGCGAAACCAGATTTCTTCGACGATCGGGTACAGCAGTACCACCATCACCAAGCGCGTGACCGACAGGTCCTTGAACATCGCGCGGGTCAGGAACTCCAGAAAGCGTTCCTTGGCACTGAGTTCATCTGGCGTAAACTCAAAGTACAGAAAAACGCCCAGCCCGATCAGCCCGTACAGCGCTGCCATGCCCAGTGCTGCGACCAGCGTGAACAGCAAGTCGCCCGGCAGGCGATCAAGGCGAATGCCCAGGCCGCGCATGGGCGCCTTGCGGCCGAACTTCCAGAAGATCAGCAGCATCAAAGTGCCCGTTAGGAACACTGCAAGTTGCGGTGCCGTTGACGGAAGTCCTTGTGGCAGCGTCAAATGCCCATGTTCGTACAACTGGGCAACGCCGTACTGGGCGAGGAAACACCCGGCGACTAAAAGCACAGCCCACGGAAGGCTGAGCGGAAAGGCCGCATCGATGTCGGCCCAAGGTCCTTCCTTATTGTGATTCCGTGGTTCGGTCACAGTTTGTAAGTGTCTTTATGAATTGCGGTTGCGCCCAAATTGTACGCTGTGGTCAGGAAATCTGCGCTTGCATTGACGTCTGGCACGGATACACTAAGTCTTGTCCCAAGTTCATTTTAGGATGAGCCTTACAGGATGGCATTAGCAGGAAGTTCGAAAGAGCATCCAGCATGACAAGCCGTCGCACAGTCACGAAGAAAGAACTGGTCCTGCGCATCGCGGAAAAGACGCAGCAGAAGCAGACCATTACCCGTGACATCATCCAATTGTTTATCGATGAAGTCATTGACGAACTGGCTCGGGGCAACCGCCTTGAGCTTCGGGACTTCGGCGTTTTCGAGGTGAAGGTCCGCAAGGCCCGCAAGGCGCGCAACCCCAAGACTGGCGCTGAAGTGCGTGTGCCCGAAAAGCGTGTCGTCACCATCAAGCCCGGCAAGAAGATGAAAGAAGAAATCAACCGCCACGCCGAAGCACAGATGGCGGCTGAGCTCGCGGCCAGTGCCGCCGCCGTGCGCGGGGCCGTGGCCCCAGCACCGATCCCTGTCCACGCCGACGTCGATGATTCTGACGACGACGAAGACGACGAAGACGACTTTTAGCCATGCCCGACGCCCCTGAGCCTGGCCCGCGTCGCGAGCCGCCGTCGCTGCTTCAACCGCCCGGCGACGAAGCCTTCATGCGTGCCGCATTGGCTGAAGCCATCAATGCTTACGAGAAAGACGAAGTCCCGGTCGGGTGCGTGATTGCGCGTGGCGGCCGCATCATCGGCCGCGGCCACAACCTGCGCGAGACACTGAAGGACCCGACCGCACACGCGGAAATGCTGGCCCTGACAGCGGCTTCTGAGGCTGTGGGGGAATGGCGACTGGAAGACTGTTCGTTATATGTAACGCTGGAACCCTGCCCGATGTGCGCAGGCGCGATCGTGAACGCGCGCGTGAAGCGGGTGGTGTTCGGGGCCGCAGACCCCAAGGCCGGGGCTTGTGGATCACTTTTCAATCTGGTACAGGATTCGCGCCTGAACCATCGCGCAGAGTTGCGCGCAGGCGTGTTGGCCGAGGAAGCCGCCGAGCTTCTTCGTGCGTTTTTTCGAGAGAAGCGGTCGGGCAAACCATTGCCCTGATGCGACTCGAGTAGCTTGACGAACGACGACTGGAGACTGGGATGAAACCTGCACGCATGAAGCGGCGCATTCGCGCCAAAGGCAAGAAGACCACCAACCGCTGGCCCAAGCGCGGGAAACCCTCACGCGTTGCCAATCCGAGGTAGTTTGCCGGGGCACCGTGCCCGGTGCTCTGTGCCCAGTGCTTATGAGTACGTGGTGCAGGGGCCCGGGTAAAGCGGAACTGGGCACCAAGCACTGCGCACCGTGCACCGCGGAGGGGTGGCAGAGTGGTTGATCGCGTCGGTTTCGAAAACCGAAATGTCCGCAAGGGCATCGGGGGTTCGAATCCCCCCCCCTCCGCCAGAATCGCGCGCCCCGCAAGGGGCGCGTCACGTTTCACGCCCTGTTGCATTGCCCATTAACCCCAATCGTGTTGAAATCATGGCGGAGACGCCATTGAACGCGCGCGAGGCCGTGGTACGCGAGTACTCACCGGGCGAACTGCTTTGCAGGCAGGGCGCGGTCGCTGACCGTATGTTCCTGCTCAAGGCCGGCGCCATCCGCGCCACCGTGGTCACAGACAAGGCACTGGTGGAAGCCGACGAAGACCGGCTGCGTCGCGGCCACGAAGTTGAGGTCACACGGCAACCCGTGCTGGTGGGGCTGGAAGGCGCGCTGCTGGGTCATTACCTGACCAGCCTGGTCGCCGCCGAAACCAGCGTGGTGGTGGAGATACCCGGCGATACGCGCGCGGTCATGAGCCTTGTCGGCGACAAGCCCGAAATCGGATTGGCACTGGCCCGTGTGCTGGCGCGCCGCCTGATGAGCGCGAACAAAAGCTTGGGCTCCGTGCAGCGAACGGCCAGCCGCTTCATGCGCGATTTGCAGGGCCTGTGTACGGACTTCTGCAACCTGGTGCAGCGCATCGGTGAAGATGCCGGCGGCGAAGACGATGTGATTCGCGCGCTGTCGGCGGCCAAGCGCACCTGGGCCTACAACTGCGGCGAAAGCGGCGGCGCGGAGGTCGCGCGCAACACCCGCGTGCTGATGGCCCGCGTCGTGGACGACCGGATGATGGTGGGCAAGCAGCACAGGCTTAAGGCTGGCGACCTGCTTTGCCGCAAGGGCGACCCAGGCAACTCGGTCTATCTGCTGGTGTCCGGCCGCATGTCCGTGCGCATCGGCAACGAAGTGTTCGGTACCGTCAGGCCCGGTGAGACCGTCGGCGAACTTGGCGTGCTGCTGGGCGAAGCGGAACCCAAGCGCATGGCCGACATCGTGGCCGATGAACCCAGCGTCGTAGGCGTGATCCCGAACGACGCGTTTCCTGACCTGGTGCGCGGCCAGCCCAAGCTGCTGATCAACCTGTGCCGCATGATGTGTTTACGCGTCAAGAGTTTCGAGCAGCTTTCCGCCGACAGCGACGACGTGCTGCGCGCCGTGGCCGCACGCTTTGCGGGCCAGGGCGGCGGCTTTGAGGCCGACGCCGGCAACCTGCGCGACGCGATTGAACGCCTGGTCGAGGAAAACCAGTTGCCGCTGCAGATGGAGCTTGAGCAGTTGACCGTGATGATCGAACGCTGGCGCGCCAAGATGGACGAACTCGCCGAAAAGATCCCGGCCACATCGCGGTGATAGGCGTACGGCGTCTGGTGTGCGGTGTGCGTGCGCGGGCTTTTGCCCGTGTTGTTGGTCCCCAAATTCCAAGCCCCAGACCCTAAACTCTAGACCCCGCTTCTACCGCCTGCGCAAGGCGAACCCGGCAATCAGCAGCAGGCAGGCCAGCAGTGCCGGCAGCCAGCGCAGGTCGGTCGTGGATTCGCCGGCCTCGCCTGCGCGGCGGGGTTCCCATGCATCGAGACTGCTGAACACGCGGGCGCCGGCGGCCTCACAGGTTGCAAAGAATGCCTCGTCGTCGCCGGTAAGTGTCAGCTCAGGCCCCGCGGTGCGCGGCAGCGGTATGCGTTGAAGCAGTCGCTGCCCGTGCCACACCGGCAGCACATCGCCCGGCGGCAGCCGCTCGAGTCGCCAGCGACCGGTGCCGGCGCGGATTGCGGTCAGGTCGCCCGCCTTAAGGTCGGCGTCGGGGGCTTCGGTGGTGCCGGTCCATACCAATTCGAACTCATCACCCACGGGGTTCAGCACAAGCTGGTTGCGATTTGCGTACTCCAACAGCCAGTCAAGCAGCCGCTGCAACTCGGCACCCCAGAATTCGTTGGACAGAAAACGCACGTGGGCCTCATCGCCCCAGGTGTCGGTGCAAATCACGGCGGTGCGGCCAGTCAGCTGCCGCATCGCCAGCAGCGGGTACTCAGGCACGCGCGAGACGGGCGTCTGCGCGTTGAGCAACGGCACGACGCCGCGGTCGCGTCGCAGCGAAGTGCGGACAACCAGCCCGATGCCACCGACCACGCCGCCAACCTCAAGCGGCTTGCGCAGCACGAACTCTTCGTCGATGCCCGCAAGTGCCTGCTGCATGGTGTCGATCAACCCGGCGATGTCAGACTCAACCTGCCAGACCCGCGCGCGCTCACCAAGCCAGCCGACCCACTCGCCGCGCTGCGGGCTGGTCAGCACGATGTCCAGCGCCACGCCGGACACGCGCAGCCGGTCTGCAATCGCTTGCCAGTCCGCAGCAGCCGCGCCGCTGGTGTCTTCGCCGTCGGTGAGCAGCAGGATGCGCCCTTCTTTGGATTCGCCTTGAGCTGAAAGCAGCGCGTCCAAGCCACCCGCCAGTGCATCCAGAATTCGCGTGCTGCCGACGGGGTTGATTGCGGCCAGTTGATCTCGTTGGGCCGCACTCAGCGGCGCCATGAACTCGGGCGCCCGGCGCAGCCTTTCGCTGAACTCCGTGGTCGCCGCAAGGTCGCTCGGTCCAAGGCTCGCCAGTGCTACCTGCGCGGCCTCACGAATCGCGTCCATGCGTGTGCGGCCGCCGGGAAGGGGCTCGGCCATGCTGGACGACGCATCCAACAGCAGCAGTACGTGGCGCGGCGGCTGGTCATCGGGGCGGAAGCGCACGGGCATCACTTCTTCGATGGCGGTGTTGCGATAGCCGCCGGGTCCAAACGCGCCGGTGCTTCCCGCCATCAGCAGCGAGCCGCCGCCGTTGACCCAGTCGGCGATCACGCCGGTCTGCGCGGGGGCAAGCCCCGTGGCATGCAATGGCTGGTTGTTGATCACCAGCAGCCCGACACCTTCAAGTTGTGCGGCGTTGGCGGGCAAGGCGGCCACGCGGGTGACGCGATTGGCGCTGTCGGCGCGCAGGCGCTGCAGCAGCGCGTCGTTGGCCTCAGGCACGCGCGGGTCGGAGACATACAGTATCTCTCGGGCGGCACCGGTGAACACGGCCAGCGTCGCGCTGTCATTGCGGACCTCGCGATCTTCGGCGACTCTCACGGTAAGGCGAAAGCGCGCCAGGCCCGAGGCTCCGGCCGCGAAGCGGTGCGTCACTCCGGCGGCCAGGCCCGCCCGCAGGTCGCGCTGCCCTTGTTCAAGGACAACGTCGTCACGCCAGAATGTGTACTCGGCCCGCACATTCTGATCGGCCTGGATGGTCCCTTGCAGCAAGCCCATGCCGCCTTCGGGAACGTGGGTGGGCCCGCGCAGCGCAACGACCGAGGCATCGGGCCTCGGGTCAGCGGGTGCGCGCAGCAGGATCAGTCTTGACGAGTCAATGGCTCCCAGCACGTCAGCGGCGGGCACGCGGCCGTCTGTGAGTAGAACGACTTCGCCATTGAACGAACCGTCGGCGGCGAGGGCTGCCAGGGTTCGCAATCTTGTGGCGCTTCCGGTGGGGTCGCCGCGCGGACGAAGCGCGTCGGAAACTTCGTACCACGCCAGCTCGTGCCCGGCAGGAAGCGACCGGCCGGCTTGCTCGTCCAGCCACGGGCCGACGCGCGGCAGGCGGGCGCGCATCGAGTCCGACACATCCAGCACCACGGCATGGCGCACGGCGCGATCCGTGCTGCCAAGGCTCGGTGCCGATCCGGCAAACAGGAACAATCCCGCGGCAAGCAGGACAAGCACCGCAGAGCGCTTGCGCGTGCGCACCCATACGAACGCGGCCGCAGGCAGCGAAAGCAGGGCCAGCATGGCAAGCCAGGGAATTTCAACCTGCATCGACCGCCCGTTTCACTAAAGCCCCCGCCGACAACATCCGATAACCCAAGGATGGTGCCCCATGGCACCCCGGTTTGGCGGGCCTCCATCGCAAGTTCAGCGCCGCCAGAACATTCTGACAGGTTTTGCCGAGCATACGAGGCGTACCCATGAACAAGTGCATCTCCAGCAAGGGCGTACTGATGGCGACACTGGCAGCCATGATGCTGCTGGCCACATCGTGCATCTATCCCGACAAACATGAGCCCGGCGAACTGCTGCTGGCCCCATTGCCGTCCTATGGTGCGGCCCCGCTGATCCGGGTCAAGCTGTCCAAGGCAACGGGCGCGGAAACGATCAACGTCAACGCCTCCAAGGGCTATCTGACGCTGGATGGCCAGCGCCGCGAGTTCAGCGGTGCGCTGTCGCTGACCCACAGTGGCGGGCTGGTGCAAGTGGCCGAACAGGGCGCCGCCACGATGGTTGAGATCGAACCCACCGGCGATCCGGCTTGGTTTGAGCTCGACGGGCGCATCTACCGCGGGCACCTGCGGCTGCTGGCCGGTCACGGCGGCTGGGAAGTAGTGAACGTGGTTGACCTGGAACAGTACATTGCCGGCGTGATCGGCTGGGAAATGATCGCAAGCTGGCCGTTGGAGGCGCTGAAGGCGCAGGCCATCGCCAGCCGCACCTACGCGTTGTTCGAAATGGAACGCGCCCGTGAGGCCAAGCGCCAGTGGGACCTCGACGACACCACCCAGTACCAGGTGTACGGCGGCGTGGGCCCGGTGGACAAACCCAACCAGTGGCGTGAGACCGCCAACGTGCTGGCGGCCCGCGAGCAGACCAACGGCATGGTGATGACATGGCAGGGCAAGGGCTTCCGCGCGTTCTTTCACAGCACCAGCGGCGGCCACACGGTGGACCCGCGCACGGGCCTTGGCGTCGATGACAGTATCCCGCCGCTGGCCGGCGTTGACCTGGGTGAGTACGCGAAAGAAAGCCCCAAGTTCCAGTGGACGCAGAAGCTGGAAGACCGCGAACTGGCGGCACGCCTGATTGAGAACGGCATCAGCCCCCATGAGCTGCTGCGTGTTGAAGCGCATGAAACCGCCGTCAGCGGCCACGCGATCACGCTGAAACTCTACGACCGCACCGGGCACAGCAGCATCGTGGCGGCGACGGTGTTCCGCCATGCGCTCGGCCTGTTCAGCACCAACTTCACGGCCACCAAGACCGGCAGCGAATGGACCTTCACCGGCAAGGGCTACGGTCACGGGTGCGGCATGTGCCAGTGGAGCGCGCGTGGCATGGCCAAAGCCGGCCTCGACAGCAACAACATCATCGAAACGATGTACCCCGGAACAGTCCTCAAGCGCCTGTACTAGCCGTGCCACGTGCGGCCGCAACGCGAATTGCTACATTGCGGCCATGGCTATCGGACGCAAACAATTGGCGCGGCAGCTTCGCGGTCATGTCGAACTGCTCGCGGCGGGTGGCTTGAACGAACTTCCGGTGAAGTCCAAGCGCGCCGCCAAACCCGCGACGCCGGCCGGCACAAAGGCCTCGGGCCCACAACCAGCGCCAAGGCCGGTGTCGAAGCCGGCGGCCAGTGCGCCGGCGGCCACCGCCGCCGGTTTCAAGCCTGTGATCGTGCCATCTGTGGCAATCGATGAACTCAAGCTCGTGGATGCGCCCGTGGCACGGCAGCTTGAACCTGTGGCCGAACGGTGCCGTGTTTGCGCCTCCTGCCGACTTTGCGAAACCCGCACCCAGACGGTGTTCGGCACCGGCGACCCGCGCAGCCCGCTCATGATCGTGGGCGAAGCACCGGGCGGAGACGAAGACATGAAGGGCGTGCCGTTTGTCGGTCGCGCGGGCAAGCTGCTGACTGACATCATCGAAAAGGGCATGAAGTACAAGCGCGAACACGTGTACATCGCCAACGTGCTGAAGTGCCGTCCCCCCAACAACCGCAACCCTGAACCCGACGAAATCGAGGCTTGCCGCGGCTACCTGCAGCAGCAGATCACGCTGATCAACCCGAGGGTGATCCTTGCCGTCGGGCTGTTCCCTGCGCAGTGGCTCACCGGCCGCAAAGAGGCGATCGGCAAACTGCGCGGGCAGGTGTATGAAGTGGACGGCCGCAAGGTAATCGCGACCTATCATCCGGCCTACGTGCTGCGCAACTACACCGTTGAGACGCGCAAGAAGGTGCACGAAGACGTGCTGCAGGTGGTCGGAATCCTCGGGCCCGGCCCGCTTATCGCGTAGCTGCCCACGCCAGGGCGATTCCTTCGTGCGTGAGCTGCGGGATGCTTTCACCAATCAGCGGAATCTCAGGTGCCAGGTGCGCGCCATATCCGCCTGTCGCAAGCACCGGCGGATGCTGCGTGAACTGTTGCAGCAGTTCGCGCAGGATGTTTTCCACCAGCCCGATGTAGCCGTAAAACACGCCCGCGTTGATCGCGCTGACCGTGTCCGTGCCGATGATCGCGGGGCGGCCCTGCGGCCTCACCAACGGCAGCAGCGCGGTTTTCTGGTGCAGCGCCTCCATGGCAAGGCCGATACCTGGGGTGATCACGCCGCCCGCGTAGGCCCCGTCGCGCAATACGTCAAAGGTGATGGCCGTGCCGAAATCGACGACGATGGCGTTGTCGCCACAGCGCGCTTTGGCGGCCAGCGCATTGACCAGCCGGTCCTGGCCGGTTTTCTCGGGCGGATTGGTCAGGTTGGGGATGGGCACATGCAGGTCGCGTCCCAGCACGGTGCAGTATTGACCTGTCAAGGCGTGCCACTGCGCTTCCAGCACCTCGGTGAAGCGCGGGTTTACGCTGGCGATCACCAGCGGGCGTGACCGCAGGGCACTGCCGACGCGTTCTTGCAACATCTCATGCAGCGTGTCGGCATGACTGTGGCTGGAAATTTCAAACTCGGCGGTCACGGAAAGCCCGTCCATGACGCAAAACCCGGCATGGGTGTTGCCGATGTCCACGGCAATGATGTTGGGCGTGTTGGTCACGGTAGCGTAGTGCGCACGATGACCACATTGCCGTTGCGGTCAATGGCCAGCAGGTCGCTGCGGCCGTCGCCGGTGAAGTCGGCAATCGAAAGGTTGGTGGCGCGGAAGTCGCGAATGGCGCGCGCCAGTGAGGTCTGCGCGTCGGTGCTTTCGCCGAAGGTGCCCTTGCCGGTGTTCACCCACAGCGTCAGCGTGGGTCCGACATCGGCGATATCCTCAGAGACAATCAAGTCAAGGTCGCCATCGCGGTCCAGGTCATCCAGCGCCAGCGCAAGCAGCCGGCCTTTACTGGCGGGCACGCCGTCGAACACCTCGAATTGCGCATCGCCGCGCAGACGCAGCAGGGTCAGCCGCGCGTTGGCGTTACTGTCGCCGTAGCCCAATGCCAGGTCGTTGCGACCATCACCGGTGAAGTCAGCAGGCGTAAGCCCGAACATGCGGCCGCGCAGCGCCAGAGTCAGCACCGGCCTGAAGGGGCCGGTTTCGTCGTCAGCCATGCCGGTGCCCAGCAGCAGCACCAGCATCTGCGTGGCATCGGGGTCGTCGAAAGCCTGCATCACGGCGACGACATCGGCCAGGCCGTCGCCGTTGAAGTCGGCGCAGCACAACTCGCCGGAGAATTGCAGGCGCTGGTTGCTTTCGGGGTCGCGAATCTCAAGCGGGGCGCGGCTTTCGCGCCAGCCGCTGTTGCCTTCGTTGAACTGCACGCGTCCCAGCGGGCTCGGCCACAGCACATCGAGGTCGCCGTCGCGGTCGAAGTCGCCCAGTGCCGGTGCGCCGCGCAGGTTCGAGGGGGGCGTGGGCAGCAGCCCTTCGTCCTCGCGGAAGCCTTCGCTGCGGCGGTTGCGCAGGATGCGCGGCGAAAGCTGCGGGTCATCCGGGATCCACAGCAGGTCGGGCGCGCGGTCACGATCAAAGTCGATGGCCTGCAGTGTGCCCGGGCCGCCCATGGGGATGGCTTCGCCGGACAGTGCAAAGGGCTCGCCCTCAGCACCGCTTAGCCACACTTGCAGGTTGCCGTCAGCGTCCAGTGTCGCCAGGTCAGCGCGGCCGTCGTCGTTGAAATCGGCAATCGCGGCCGCCAGCGGGGCGGGCAGCTGCGGCACGGGTGTGTAGGCCTCGACGAACCGCACCTTGGTCTCGGCGGTGGGGGGCATGGCGGCCGGGTTCACCTTCAGAACCAGCATGCCGGCATCGGTTGCGAAGACTATGTGCTCGCGCCAGTAGCCAAGGTCGTTGACCGCAAGGCGCGCGCCGATGGGCAGCAGCGCGTCGGGCTGGCCTGTGGCGCGCTCGCTGCTGAGATACAGCGCGACTTCATCGCAGATTCCGGTGGCGTCTTCCATGGCCACGACCAGGTCGCAACGCTTGTCTCCGTTTACGTCCCCGGCCGCAAACGCACCCATCAGGCGGGTTTTGTCGCCGCGCGGGGCGCGGATCGCGCTTTCTTCCAGGGTCGCGCCGCGAATGAAGCGCAGCTCAGGCGAGCGGCCGCTGCACAAGATGTCGCTGTTGCGGTCGCCGTCCATTTCGGCGCAGGCCATCCGGAACGAGCCCGCCGCCGCAACCTGCACGACCGGCGTAGCGCCGATGCCGCCAGCGCCGTTCAGCCACAGCCCGGCGTTGCCGTCGGCACCAAGCACACACAGGTCCGGCTTGCCGTCGCCGTTGATGTCGCCCGCGACCAGCACAGCCGCCAGCCTGCGTGCCGGCAGACCGACCAGCTTCTGCGACGCGCGGCCGCTGTAACGCAGGGCGACCTCGCCAAAGGCGTCCAGGATCGCCAGGTCGTCGCGCCCGTCGCGGTCAAAGTCGGCGGCAACCAGTGCGACCGGCGACTCCATCGCCAGCGTCTCGGAGCTCATGGCAAAGCGGGTATCGCCCACGCGCGTCTGGTTGCTCAGCGTCAGCAGGCGCGTCCCTTTGGCGGAGCGCAGCAAAAGTGCTACGTCGGCTGCGCCATTGCCGTCAAAGTCGCCGGTGGCCATGGCGACCCCCGCTTCATCGCCCGATGGCAGCAGCCCTTCGGCGCCGCCGGTGGGGTCGGTCAGCGCGGTCAGTGCGCCGTCGGCGAACAGACAGATCACTTCGGGCTCAGTGTCGCGGTTCAGGTCGGCCAGTGCCAGCGCCACCGCGCGCCTCTTGTCCGGCGTGGACAATACCCGCAGCCGGAAGTCTGTCGTCAGTTTCTGCCCGCGCTCGTCGGTGGCGGATTCACTCAATTCAAGCCGATAGAAGTTGCCGGCCACCAGCGCCTGCGTGGGCATCGCGCGCAGACCAGCGGCCGTCATGGACAACTCCAGCGGTACCGGCGCACCCTGGTCGCAGCGCAGGTTGAGGTTGGACATGTTCGACATCAAAGAAGGAAGCGAACCCGTCAGCAGCAGCGAAACATCCTGCCCTGCACTCAGCACGGCTGCTGTGGGACGCGCCAGGTCATTCACCAACGTCTTCTGGTCAAACGGCCTCACCTGCAGGGTAGAGGCCGGGGCCAGTTCCGCGTTCGGCTGCATCGACAGGCGGTAACCCTGGGTTTCGATGCTTACGGGTGCGCTGCCCAGCGGCTCAGCCAGGCGCAACTCATGAAGAGTGACGCCGCGCGCGAGCGTGAAGACACTGCTTTCAAAGGGAATGTCCGTGCCGCCGCGCAGTACGCGGATGCGCGCGTCTGCCGGTGCCTGGATCAGCAGGCGACGGATAGCGGGGTGCGGCACCGCGTCTACGGTGCCGTTGCCATCAAGGTCGGCGGGCATGATGCTGCGGATCGCCGGTGTGGGCGCGTCAGCCGAGGGCCGCACGCCGCCCGTGTTTCCGCCGGTGCCGGTTACGGGGCTGCAACCGCCTGTCAAGGCGGCCGTGAACAGCAGCATCGCAATCGCCAGGTTTTTCATTCGCGGTACAGTTGGGGCACGGCTGCGCTTGCTCAAGCGCATGAACCAATAGTACGCAAACGGGGACCGTTTCGTAACCGCCCTTCGTTCCGCGAATCTGCCGCAAATGAAAAGTGCCCGCGCGAAGGCGGGCACTTTCATGGCGCTGTTGCGTTTAGTGGTAAAGGTCCACGATCACCTTCATCACCGGGTACACCCACTGCAGGTCGCGCACACCAAAGATCTGCACGTCGTGCTGCGGGTTGTACGGGGCCAGGATCACGTTTTCGTTGCGGCGCTGGTATACCTTGCAGGTCACGTCGCCGTTTTCAAGCTTGGCTACGACAGGCTTACCTTCGCGCGGCATCATGTTTGGCGACACGATCACGACGCTGCCGTCGGGGATGCGCGGCTCCATGCTGTCGCCCGAGATGCGCAGCGCAAAGGCGTTCTCGTCGCCCACATCGCGCGGACAATCAATGTAATCGCTGCCTGTGCCGGTCGGATAGTCATCAAACGCGGCCAGCGGGCGGCCGGCGGCGGTCAGGCTTACCACCGGGATCAGGCGGCTACCGGCGCGGGCACCGACGCCCACGGCCTCGCGCGAACGCTCGGCCATTTTGCGGTTGAGCATTTCGCGGGTGAGGGTTTCGGTGTCTTCGAGGTTAGGCTCGTCCGTGGCAATGAAGAAGTCCGGCGTCACGTTCAGCGCCTGGCTTAGCTTGCGCAGGATCTTGTTGCTGACCGGGTAGCGGCCGTTCTCGACCGCACTCAGATACGGGCGCGTGCAGCCGATGCGCTTGGCAAGCTCTGCACAGGTCAAGCCACGAAAGCTGCGCAGGCGCTTGATGCGCTCACCGGCAGCGACTGAGGACTTGGGGTCAATCATGGAAACTCCTGTGCAGGAAAACGCACACTTTCTGACCTGACGTAAAGACTTCTTACAAGATTCTGACGTACCCTAAGGCAAATTGCAAGAAAATGTCATGTTACGGTGTGCGCGTCTGTAGGGCAAAACCTTGCAAACGGGCGGCAAATCCACGCAGCATGGGTGGTTACGGCAGCCGGTTGTAACTTTCGGGGGTCGGCAAGGCCGCTAACCCGGCCGGTGGCACTTTGCAAGTGCTGCCTGCGGTTGCGGTTCCAAACTTGACCCCCGGTGACTGTTGCAGCCGGCCCCGGGTTCGGGTACAAGATTCGGGCGTCCCCCTCAACTTGCGGTAATGTGCCTGGAGGTAGTTCCATGGCCCGGATCATGACCGGCGTCCTGTTGGTTGCCCTTTCCCTGATTGCGGTCGGATGCAGCGGCAGCAAGCCGATGCGCTTCAAGTTCGACGTGCCCAGCGGCGCAGCCCAAATCGAGATTGACGAAGGCTCGCGCCACACCGGTGACACCAGCAAGGTGTACACGGTCAAGAGCAACGACGCCGAAAAGACGATCAAGCTGACCTGGAATGGCAAGACCATCTACGGCCGCATGGACGTCTTCAGCCACACTGAGCTGACCCGCATTTCGGTGGTGCCTGTGCACCTGACCGGCGACATCATCTCGGCGGTGGACGACTTCAAGGCTGTCACCTATGTGGTGTACCAGCGCTATCGTGACGCCAGCATCCGTGGCGCCGCGGGCGAAGACACCAAGCTGCGTGTGTATGATTACGGCGACACCGTGACCCGTGAGGCGCTGATTGAGCAGGCGGCGCTGAACGGCCACGTGATTGCCGTGATCGACTTCGGCAACAGCGAATACATCAAGTAGTCCGTAACTGGTGATCCGCATGCAGCGTTGGCTCGCGATGATCGCAGTCTGTACCGCCATGGCGCTTTCCGCGTGCCAGGGTAGTGGCGACATTCGCTACACCGGCACCAATGAGGGCGCCGACGAAGGCGACTGGATCAAAGATCCTGAGGCCGACGCCACCACGCGCAATCGTGGCGGCAGTCAGGACACCACACGCACCCGCAGCAACCGCGTGGACATCCCGGTGCTTGAGTACGCGCAGGTCGCGGCCACGACCTACGGGGCGCATGCGTACAACCGGGCCGGCTACGACGGGCGCTATGTGCGCAGCTTGTTCCAGGCATCCAAGCAGGTTGATTTCACGAACAGTGAGCGCCTGTTCATCGGTTTCGACGACGAAGCGATGTCGGAAGGCGTAATCGCCGGCCGCAACCATACGTTGTACCCGAGCCTGCTGAGTGAAGAAGAACTGAACTCGCGCACCGGCAACAACCGCGTGCGCGCGTACTCGGCGCAGGATCAACCCTGGATTGAAACCGGCCGCGTGCGCACAGAAGGCATGCGTTCGAACTCATGGGTTGAGGCGCTGAACGTGGAAACGGAACTTGAGGCCCTGCGCGGCCGCAGCAGCCTTGAGTCAGGCTGGGCATCGCGGGTGGTGGGCCTGCACCTGTGGAAGTACGCCGACCGCGAGGTGGTGGGTGATTCAGTGGAAGTGACGTACACGCTGGTCTACTACAACGCCAACGACTACGACACCGGCCCAACCGAAATCGACGAGCCTGTGCCGTATTACACCGAGTACATGCAGGGTACGGCCACGCTGCCCAAGGAAGGCACTTCGGTTGAGTACATCGTGCGGCCGGGTGCGCGCAACCTGCTGCGCTGGAAGTTCCCCAAGGGCATCAAGTCGGAAGAGACGAACCGCATGACCTACAAGGTCACAGTGCGCCTCGACGACGGTTATGCACCCAAGGAAGCGGAACCGGGGCTGCCGCCCGGCAATCGCTAGGTGCTGTACTGTGCGAAGAATCTCCGGGGCGCCGATGCGGCGCCCCGCTTTCGTTGGACGCGCCTGCGGGGCCAGTGCTATCGTCGCGGCAGGAGAGCAACGTGCCGTCATCGACACTGGATGTACGAAAGCGCAAGGGCCGCCACCAGCGCCTGCGCGCCATTGATTCGGAACTGGATGGCCTTGAAGCGCTGCTGCGCAAGTTCCCGGGCGCGCGGCCGCGCGTCAGGCGCAGCGACATGCCCGGCCTGGACCGCGCGATTGATGTGCAATGCAAACGGCTGCTGAGCCTGCGCGAGAAGCCCGACAACGTTTGGTGGAATGCCGAGCTGGACAGCAACGCCGGGCTGGGTGCGCAGTACATCATGATGCTGCACTTTCTTGGCGAGCTGGGGCCCGAGCAACTCGAGAAGCAGCGCAAGCTGGCCAACTACACGCGCGCGTGGCAGACGCCTGAAGGCTGGTGGAGCATTCACCAGGGCGGGCCGGGGCACCTTTCGTACAGCGTGACGTGCTACTACGCGCTGAAGATGGCTGGCGACAGCCCCGACGCGCCGCACATGGTGAAGGCCCGTGACTGGATTCTGTCGCAGGGCGGCGCCATGAAGGTCGGCGTGGAGGCGCGGTTGCAACTGGCGATGTTCGGGCAATATGGCTGGGAAGGGGTGCCGCCGATTCCGCCGTGGCTGGTGCTGCTGCCGTATATTCCGCAGTTGCCGCAACTGATTGAGAACCGGCTGCTCAGCATCTACGACCTGAGTTACTGGTGCCGGATCAGCCTGGTGCCGATGTCGGTGATCTATGAGCTGAAGGCGACGCGCGACGTTGGCGTCAACATTGACGAGCTGTTCGTCGAGCCCGTGGGCCAGCGCAAGTGGCGATTTGACAACTACAGCGACCCCGGTGTGTTCACGTTGGGCGGGCTGATCCAGCTTGGGGCGAAGTGGGTCAAGCGGCTTGAGAACACCGTGGGCGCGGTAGTGCGCAAAGTGGCGCTGCGCAAAGCCAAAGACTGGATACTGGATCATCAGGACGACAGCGGCGACTGGGGCGGCATCTACCCGCCCGTGATGTACAACCTGCTCGCCCTGCCGATGCTGGGGATCGCGAAAGACGACCCGCGCATCCGGCGCGCCTGGGCGGCGCTGGACCGCTTCATGATCTATCACCCCGAAAACGACGGGCTGCACATGCAGGCCTGTGTCAGCCCGGTGTGGGACACGGCGTGGTCGGTGGTGGCGCTTTCCGAGGCCGGTATTGACACGTCAAGCACCGACATCCAGCGCGCGACCGACTGGCTGTACTCGCGGCAGATCCTGCGCGAAGGTGACTGGGCGGTGAAGAACCCGGACGCGCTGCCGGGTGGCTGGTGCTTCCAGTTCTATAACGACTTCTACCCGGACCTCGACGACACCGCCGTGGTGCTGTACGCGCTGCTGTGGGGCGGAGGCTTCAAGCCCGGCAAGTGCCTGCGCAGCGAGCAGCTTCGCGTCGGCCTTGAATGGCTGCTGTCGATGCAGAACAACGATGGCGGCTGGGCGGCTTTTGAGACCAAGGTCGACAAGACGCTCGTGAATCACATCCCGTTCAACGACCTCGACAACATGCTCGACCCCAGCACCGCCGACGTCACCGGGCACATACTGGAGACTCTCGGCCACATGGGATTCACGCGTGAGTTCAAGCCCGTGGCCCGCGGCATCAAGTTCATCAAGCGCCTGCAAGAGAAAGACGGCAGCTGGTGGGGGCGTTGGGGCGTCAACTACATCTACGGCACCCACGGCGTACTGTGCGGCCTTGCTCAGGTAGGCGAAGACATGACCCAGCCCTACATACGCAAAGCCGTAGAATGGCTGTACTCGGTGCAGCAGGCCGACGGCGCCTGGGGTGAAGATTGCGAAAGCTACCGCCACCGCGAACTAGCTGGAAAGGGCGAAGCCACGCCCAGCCAGACGGCGTGGGCCCTGATGGCACTGATAGCGGCCGGAGAAGCCAACGACCCGCGGGTAGCCAAGGGCGTACAATGGCTGATCGACAATCAGCAAGCCGGCGGAGGCTGGCACGAAAGCAAGTTCACCGGAACCGGCTTCCCTAACGCGTTCTACCTGAACTACCACTTCTACCGAGAGTACTTCCCACTAATGGCCCTCGCCCGCTATCGGAACGTAAGCGACACGGAGCCCCGAGCGTAAGCTCGCGGGCAGAACGCCCCAAAAGGAACACAACTACAAAGTCGCCGTCGGAGTGCCCCATGCGTAAACTGGCCACGGCAGAGACCCCGCGCATGGACCCACAGAATTGCCAAGTGCAAGTGGACAACGACCTCCTTGCCATCGCCAGGGAGATACTGGATTCCAACAGGTCTAAAGCTGAGTGGGCTGAAGTGGAGTCAGACGATATGTTCCAGTTGGGCTCGTGGTGCGGCGGATTTGAGGCATTAGAGGGCGCGTTCACCTTCTCGTACTACCGGAATGACGGACAAGAGTTTTGGTGTACGCTTACTATCGAGGAACTGCGAATGCTTGTGGAAGGGCGAAGCACTACTCTGGAAGTCCGGCCTTCGGAACTGTGATGTCCGGTACGAAGCAAGTGAAGGGAATCAGCCATGGGAGCTGAGTGCCTGTCAAAGTGCTTGGTTGCTCACTGATTCTGGATGCTGCTCGCGACGAAGGAAGAACCTTGCAGCCCCATGCCAAGTACAAGCACGTGTTTGTCGTGTGTCGAATCGACACCTGGTTCGAAGACGCAAGTCCTCACGCTTTCAACGCGTTGAAAGTCTACGCAGACTGGGCTGAAGCTGAGGCGGAGACTGAACGCCTGAACAAGCTGAATGCTGAGAAGCAGAGTGTATACGTAACGCAGAGCGCACACTGGATTCCATCTGCCAGCCAATAGCCAGCAAGCAAAGGTTTCGGGCCACACAGTCGCCAACAGCAGGGAGCCCCGAGCTGACGCTCGGGGCCCTTTGCACCGGTGCTTTCAACGCTGGGTACTACGCGTAGCGTGTTCGCGCGGCCACAACCATGGCCAAGGCTGCCAGTAAGGCCAGAAGCAGCCACGAGTTGTTTTCGCCGGTGCTGCAGCCTTCGTCGTCCTTCTTGCCCTTGCCGCCGCCCGACGATGAAGGCGCTGCGGTTACGTCGAACGCCGCTGAAGTGACGCTGGGCAGCGCCCCCGAAGTGAACTCAAGCTGGTAGGAGACACCCGCGAGGTCCACGCCAAGGCCGCTGAATGTGGCAACACCGCCGCTCACGGTTACTGAAACAGTGCCGATCAGCGCTGCACCGGACGTGCCGGTGCCGGTGGCGATGGCCGTGGTGACCAGACTGGAGTTGTCGCCGGTCAGTGTGTTGCCGCCTGCATCCTGGATCGCGACCGCCGGCTGAACAACCAGCGCCGAGCCCGGCGTGCCGCTGCCCGGCTGCACCAGTATCACAATCTGGTAGGCCGCGCCGACGGTGATGTCGAACGTGGCCGAAGTTGCGCCAGCAAGGCCCGTGGTATCGAAGTCCAGCGAGTATGCGGTGGCGGCTAGGTCGATCGCCAGGTCAGTGAACGTAACTACCCCCGACGCCGCAGTAACTGTCGCGGTGCCCAGCAGCGAAGCGCCAGTGCCACCGGTGCCGGTTGTGATGGTCGCCGTGACTTGCGTGGTGCTGTCAGTCGTGACAAGGTTTCCGCCGGCGTCCTGCAATTCGACTACGGGTTGGGACGACAGCGGCAGCCCGCCGGTGCCGTTGCCCGGGTTGCTGCTCACCGCAAGCATGGCTGCGGGGCCCACCGTAATGTCAAACAGGTTGGAGACACCGGTCGTTAGGCCGGTTGCGCTGAAGTCGAGGCGGTAGCCCGTCGCCGCTAGGTCGATCGCAAGGTCGGTGAAAGTGACCGTGCCGCTGGCAACCGTCAGTGCCAGCGTCCCGATCAGGTTTGCACCCGCAGTTCCGGTGCCGCTGGTGATGGAAGCCGTGATCTGGGTGGTGTTGTCCGTGGCGATCAGGTTGCCACCGGCGTCCTGCACCTGCACGACAGGCTGGGTTGAGAGCGGCAGGCCGCCCGTGCCGTTGCCCGGCTGCCCGGTCACTGCAATCTGAGCCGCGCTGCCCAGCGTGACGTCAAACGTGCTGGAAGTGGCGGGCGTCAGTGAACCCGAAGTGAACGTCAATTGGTAAGCGGTCCCGACCAAGTCGATGGCCAGGTCGGTGAATGTCGCAATCCCGCCGACCGCGTTCACGGCCACGGTGCCAAGCAACACGGCGCCCGACGTGCCGGTGCCGAACTCGATTTCTGCGGTGACCAGGCCGGTGAAGCCCGTGTCCAGCGTGCCTCCGCTGGTCCTCGCCTCCACCGTGGGTTGCGCCGAAAGGGCCGAACCACCGGTGCCATTGCCCGGCTGGCCGGTGATCACCATTTGCGTGGCGGTCGGCGACAAGCCCACACCGGACACCATGATGATGTACGGGCTTTCGCTTGAGTCCGGGTCGTTGTTGGCGATTGTGATTTCGAAACTGAATCCGGCTGCTGACTGGGGTGTAACCGTCAGGGTAAGCAAGGTCTGCCCGGCGGGTGCCAGGACGTTCACCGTGGGCTGCGTTTCAATCACCGCGCAATTGGCCAAGTTGCCGATGGCAGCGACCGGCGTGCCGGTCAGGGCGAGATTCGCGCCCCCGGTGTTCTCGATCAGGTAGTCAATGTTTTGGCCCGCAAGCGGCACACTCCCCAGAAGGTCGTTGCTGCCGCTGGGAACGCTGACGGAGTTGCGCTGCACGTTGATGTCCGCAACCGAAGCGTTGGCGATGGTCATGATACTGCTGTTGATCGGGCCGCCATTCTTGCCGCCTCCCGAGGTTGCAATCCCGGTGTTCAGGAGTTGCAAGCTGATCGTTGCCCCGGGCGATGCTGCTGCGGACAGGTCCACCATCACAAAGAAGGTCGTCTGCGCGGGGGACAGCACCGGGATGCTCAATCCGGTGAATGCGGGGTTCAGGCCCAGTGCGGGGCTTCCCACCGGCTGGTCAATGCCGACGTCGTAGGCATCGTTGCTATTGTTGTCTGTGAACAGTCTCCACTGAACTATGTCCAGCGCAGTGGCCGTCCCGGTCATCGTGGCGGACACACCCGTCAGTGTGACCGGCGGCGGATTGGGTTGCACCCGAATCAGCCGGAACGCCAACACGGGAATGTCCGAATCGCCGGCATTCACAACGGCTGCGGGCGGAGGATTTGTGGAACCGCTGAGCGAGGTAGTCCCTTGAGCGTGAATTGTCGTGGCCAGAAGGATCATCAGCCCCATCAACGCAATGCGGTTCATATGTCTCCTGAAACTTGCGATTCGAATAGTTGAGGTGAGGTAGGAACGCAGGGCGGGCTCTCTTCGCCCCGGTTGAGCGTGCAAAGTATGCAATTTGTCGGCTTTGAGTCAATTACGCCGTGTGCAGAGTAGGCGAAAATTCAACCTGGGCGCCGACGCGGCTTGCGCGGGTGCTCGCCGGACGTTGCGTGGGTTTGTGTGGTCCGTAGATTTGCGCGCCACAAGGCCGGACGACCATGGAACCACCAATCCCGCAGAAGCCGTTTGAAGAGGGTATTGAGAAGCTGATCGCGCGCCTGCGCAGGGCGGAGCTTCCGGAGCATGTGTTCAATCTTTACGGCCGCGACTTGCCGGATCTTGATGTGCGCGGCGGTTCTGCCAAGCGCCGTGAGAACTTGCGGCGCTACCTGAAGGCGATTCGGCAGCCGCGCTTTGTGTTCGTGGGGATGGCGCCGGGCTATCGCGGTGCGCGCTTTACCGGCGTGCCGTTCACTGACGAGCATCGCCTTTGCTTCCCCGGCTCGAGCTTCGACCGCACTTCGCGACGCGACCGCGAAATGCGTGAGGCCACCGCCGGTGTCGTGATGGACGTGCTGGGCTCGCGCACCGACGTGATTTGCTGGAACGCCGTGCCGTGGCACCCGCACCGGCCCGGCGAGCCCCTGAGCAACGCCGACCCGGACGCCGAGACTCTGCGCTATGGCCTTGAGGTGCTCGAGTTCCTGGCCGCACGCCTGTACCCCAACGCGACGTACGTGCCCGTAGGCAAAGTCGCCGCCGAAGCCCTGCAAGCCTTGCGCGTCAACGGCAAAGCTGTGTCTGTGGCGGGTGCGCTGCGCCATCCGGCCCATGGCGGTGCCGAAGAGTTCCGGGCGCAGGCAACCGCGCTGCTAGGCGTGTCCGACGACGAATAGCGTTACGAATTGCGACTGCTGCTGAACGCGTCGGGCTGCGTGTAGCTGTACAGGTCGTGCACGCCGCCTTCGCGCTGGGCGCTTGGGCTTCGCAGCTCAAAGCGCAGCTCGCCGCTTTCCAGCCGTTCGTGAAGCTGCTTCACGCTGCGGGTTCCGAGGTCCTGGAATGCCAGCCTCAGGCCCTGGCTCAGGTAGGCCACCATGTCGAACATGCTGCCGCGGTCCTGCACGTAGCCGCTGACGCCCTGCGCGACCTTGATGTCCTTGCTTTCCGTGAAATAGCGTTTGCCGCCGCCGGCCTTCATCGCATCAAGGCTGGCCATGCCGCGGTAGACCTTCAGCTTCACGCCGTCGCGGTACACGTAGTCGCCGGGGCTCTCTTCGGTGCCGGCGAACAGGCTGCCGCACATCACCGTGCTGGCGCCGAGGCTCAGCGCCTTCACGATCTGCCCGATCACGCTGATGCCGCCGTCGGCAATCACCGGCAAGCCGTGCTTCCGGGCCGCCTTGGCCGTGTGATACACCGCCGTGCCCTGGCTGCGGCCGACAGCCATCACTTCCTGCGTGGTGCAGATGCTGCCCGGTCCCATGCCGATGCGAAGCGCGTCAGCACCGGACTTGGCAAGGTTGTCCACCTGGGCCGAGGTCACCACGTTGCCCGCGATGACCTGGATTTCCGGGTGGTGCTTCTTGATCCAGCGGATCATTTCGTGCTGGTACACGTTGTCGCCCTGCGCGCTGTCAATCACCAGCACGCTGACCCCGGCCTCGGCCAGTGCGGCCGTGCGGTCACGGTCTTCATTCTTGGTGCTGACAGCGGCGCCGACCATCAACTGCTTGCCGGCGTCTTTGGTGGCGTCGGGGAAGTCGCGGTTCTTGCGCAGGTCGCGGCGGCTGGTAAGGGCGACCAGGCGGCCCTGCTGATCCACAACGGGCAACTTGCCCTTTTTGGATTCGCGCAGGATTTCGTTGGCTTCATTGAGGCTGATGCCCTTTTGCGCAGTCACCAGTTCGCGCGTCATCACGTCGCGCAGCTTGCGGGTGCGGTCGGTTTCGAAGTCGATGTCGCGGTTCGTCACGATGCCGACCAGCTTGCTTTTCAGCGTGCCGTCTTCGGTGATCGGGATGCCGCTGAATCCGTGGTGCTCTTTGATCCGATGGATGTCGGCGATGGTGTGATCCGGGCTCAGCACCAGCGGGTCCAGAATGAAGCCGTTTTCGAAGCGGCGCACCTTGCGGATCTGGGCCACCTGCTCATCGATCGAGCAATTGTAATGGATGATCCCGATGCCGCCCTGCAGCGCCAACGCGATGGCCATGCGGTGTTCGGTGACGGTGTCCATCGGGCTGCTGACAAGCGGCCGGCGCAGGGTGATCTCGCGGGTCAGCTTGGTGCTCAAGTCCACGTCGGCCGGCGCGAAGTCGATGTACGCGGGCATCAGGATGAAGTCGTTGTAGGTCAGCGCGTAGGGGCTGCGGTCGAACAGTTCTTTGGCGCTAAGTCCGTTGGCGTTGGTCATGTCCGTGTCTCGCGGGCTTGTGTCGTAAACGCAAGCAGCCCCGCCGGTGTTCCGGCAGGGCTGCGGGTGGATGTCCTTTCGACTTCCATGATGCAGATATAGTCAGCCGCGGCCGCGTTGCAAGCGGGCGGCTAACGCTTGACGCGCACGTAGTACTTCAGCAGCCCGGCGTTGGCGCGCTGGTCGGGGTCTTTGCCGCTGCCCAGCCCAGTGTAGTCCATGATGATGTACACGTTGCCACGATAGTCGCCGGTGTTCAGGTTCAGCTTCTGCATATCGATGCGCGTTTCCAGCGGCATCCATTGCAGACCGGCCAGCTTGTTCGGGTAGTGCTGCTCGTACTTGCGGAACTCGTCTTCCGTCACGATGTACACGTCCACACCCAGCGATTTGGCGGGCTCGAGCGATTCCGCCTCCATCGTGATCCGCAGCTCGTTTCCTTCAAACAGCTCAATCGGGCCCACGTAGTCGCGAAAGCCCGCGTGCAGCAGTGTGGTGTCATTCCAGATCGTTTCGTACTCGCGGTCGGTTTCCGTGAACGGACCGACATGCGGTTTGAATTCAGGCCCCACCTGCCCGGCGGCCAGCCAGGTGTCGCCGTTGGCCTTAGCGATCACGGTGAAGCCCGGCTGCAGGGACTCCGTCAGTGCGGCCGTGCCGGCCTTGCGCACGGCGGCCTTGAAAATCTGGCCCAGGATGTTGTCGATGTGCTCGCACTCAAAGCGCGCGCGCTCAATGGACGCGCAGGCGAAGTAGGCGTAGGCGGCCCAGTCTTCCACCTTGAAATCGACGTGGTAGGTGACGAACGCGCTGCCCGTGAAGCGCACGCGCCCGCCGGTCTCATGCCACAGTTCGCCAAATCCCGTCAGGTCGCAGGTGTAGATGCGCCGCTGCGCCGCGTCGGGGCTGTCTTTGTGCGGCTGGTCCACCTTGGCGACTTCGATGCGAAAGCGGCCGATGATGCGGCCGTCATCGTCGCGCAGGGGCAGGCTTTTCTTGCTGGGCGTGGTGCGGTAATGCTCAACGACGCGGGCGATCAGGTCGGCGCGCATGGCCTCATTGTCAGGGTCGTTTACAAAGCCTTCGATGAATTCGCGGTACTTCAGGTCCACGGCCGCAATCAGCCCTTTGCCCTTGCCTGATACCTGTACGTAGGCGCCGCTGGCGAACAGGGCCAGCAACACGGTGCCCGCAAACAGCAGCGAAACGCGCCCCTTGCGCGAACGCAGCGACGAGCCCGACGGCGGCTTTTCAGGCGCGCGACCCATGGCGCAAGTCTACCAGCCCGAACAGACCGGGCGAAATGAATTGGATTGGCAGGTGAGGCCGGCTACTTGGCGGTGCGCAGCGAAGCCTTCTTTTCGCTGGGTGCGCAGTGCACAGGGACACCGCAGAACTTGACGGGTACCCACGAACGCTTGAAACGCGGGTGGCTGTGCTCAGCGTGGATGTAGCGTTCGCCTTCGCCGCTAACGCGCATCTCAAACGAGTCGAAGAACTGCTCGTACAGGTGGGCGAAGCGCTGCAGCACGAATTCGTCAGTCAACTGGGGCACGGAAAGCTCCTGTGGCCGCGAAGTGTAGTATCAGCACCCGTTACAGA
The DNA here is from genome assembly GCA_938014885.1 of uncultured bacterium. GTDB lineage: Bacteria > Planctomycetota > UBA8742 > UBA2392 > UBA2392 > CALLQI01. The sequence goes on along the minus strand of CALLQI010000022.1, from coordinate 87,486 downwards.
AAAGGCCTTGGGGTGTTGGGCGAACTTAGGCGTGAAACTTTGTGCCCGCCAGCCTAGATGCTTTCGCCCTGAATCATGCGCGCCAGTTCGGCCCGCAGGCCGTGGTCTTCTTTGAACGCGCCCAGCAGTGTGCGGGTGACCGTGGTGCTGCCCACTTTTTCCACGCCGCGCATCACCATGCACATGTGCTGGCATTCGATTGTCACGGCCACACCGCGTGGGCTGAGGACTTCTTCGACGGCTTTGGCGATCTGGTGGGTGAGCTGCTCTTGTATCTGCAGGCGGCGCGCGAAGACTTCCGCGATGCGCGGCAGCTTGCTGATGCCGATGACTTTGCCATCGGGGATGTACGCGATGTGCGCCTTGCCGAAGAAGGGCAGCATGTGGTGCTCGCACATGCTGAAAATGTCGATGTCCTTGACCAGCACGATGTCATCGTTGTCACTGTGGAAGATGGCATCGTTGACGACCTGCTTCAGGTCTTCGGTGTAGCCTTTGGTTAGCCACTTAAGCGATTCATCGACGCGGGCCGGGGTCTTGAGCAACCCTTCGCGGGTGGGGTCCTCGCCCAGGCCGCGCAAAATTGCCGTCACGAGCGGGGCCAGGTTGTCGCCGGGCTGTACAGCACCCAGGTCCATGACACCGTTCAGCGTGCCATCGAGCATGCGGTCATCAACTGTGGGGGCAGAGGCCGGGTCGTCGGCGGGGTTACGAGGGAAGGAGTTCATGCATGCCTTTCTACGTTTTCCGGAGCTTGCCGGAGTGTCACGAAAGAGTTGCCGGAAGTCCTACCCGACTGTCGAGCGTTTGGACTTACCTTATCGCAGGCCAAACGTGTATCTAGACTAAAGCAGTCCAGATTTTTTCCTATGCCCTTGCCATAGTGCAGGTTGTAACCGGAGCAACATGTCCAGGCCCCTGAACTTTCCAAGCGTGAAAATCGTAGGCGAACGCGACCAGCTGCTCGCGCCCTACCGTTACGCCGTCACCCACCTGCCCGAATCCATCGTCTATCCCGGCGACGAAAGCGCGCTAAAGGCCCCGGCGCTGCGCGGTGCCGAGCAAGCCACCGTGGACGCCTGGGATGCCGCTTTGGGATCACTGGGGTTGCGCTGGGCTGAGCAGCCGGTGGGGGCCACGGACAGCTTCCTCGCCGCCTTCGACAACTCGGGCTTCGTGCCCGCCAGGCTGCAACTGGCCACCGGCGCCGCGTGGCCGGCCGATGCACACGCCCGCATGGCGGCACCGTTGCTGGCGCTGGCGGAATGGGAGCTGTACCGCACCCGCGGCAACCGTGAACGCCTTGAACACGCCTACGGCCTGCTGCGCACCGACTTCCTGTACCGCGAAGAACACCAGCGCCGCCGCACCGGCCTGTGTGGCGGCAGCCCTGAGCCCTACCGGCTGGCGGCCACCGGGCGCTTCATGCTGGGCGGCCGCGTCGTGCCAAGCCTGGCCAACGGGGCAAGCTGGGTGGACGCCTGCGGCATGTACGCGCTGAACACGCGGCTGCTGGCCGAAATGGCCCGCGCGCTGGGCAAGCGCGAAGAGGCCGGCGAACTGGAATGGGCGATGCGCGACATTTCCGAAAAGATGAACGCGCGCATGTGGTCGGCCGACGACGGCTGGTACTACGACTTGGACGAACACGGCAGCTTCTTGCCAATGCGCACGCTGGCCAGCATCTGGGCGATCTTTGCCGGCGTGGCCCCGCGCGCTCACATTGAGCGCATGGTGAAGCATTTGGGTGACCCAACCCAGTTCGAACGCGCGCACGGATTTGCCACCGTGTCGGCGGCCGAAAGCGACTACCGCCGGCGCGACGGCACGCCGGTGGGGGTAGCGCGCGCTGACTTCAACCTGATTGCAATTGAGGCCCTGTACTCGGCACACCAGTACCGGCTGGCGCAGCGTGTGGCCGAGTCACACCTCAAGCGCGTGGCCCGCGTGCTGGCAGACTCGGGCGAGCTTTACCTCGCCTATGACCCTGACCGAGACCAGCCGGCCCCGCTGCCCGATGGCAGCAGCGGCAGCAACTCAGCGCTCGCGCTTGCGTGCTGCGTGCAGAACACGCTGGGCGGCCTGCTGGGCATTCGCATGCACGGCCAGCGCAATGAGCTGGAGCTGAATCTGCCGATCAGCGAGCGTCACCTGGTGGAAGGCCTGAACTTCAACCACGGCATGGTGAACATCGACGTCGCCCCGGCTGAGTCCAGCACGCGCCGCACGGTTGAGGTCATGTGCGACATGCCGCTGCGATTGCGCCTGCGCAACGGCGATCAAAGCCAGGTGCACGAAGTGCCCCCGGGCATGCACACCATCCAGGCGTGATGCCCTACTCCAACCGCTTGATGATGTGGTAGCCGAACGGGCTGTGCGCGCGGTGGTACAGCACGATGCCTACTTCGCCGACTTGCAGCCGCCATGCGGCACTCCAGAAGCCGCGCACCATGTCTTCGCGCCAGAATTCGCCGCTCGGGATTTCGGCGCTGCGCACGCGGTGCATCGTGTAGGCCCCGTGTTCGCCGGTAGTTTCGTGGTAGTCGTAGCTTTGTTCTTTCACCAGCGCGCCGAAGTCCGTGCTTTCGCGGGCGCGTGCCAGCAGGCCTGCGGCCGCTGATTCGGCGTCGGCCGGTTTCAGGTAGGGCAGCTTGCCGCCGGCGGTGCCGTAGCGCCCGACCAGGATGTGCTGGACGCGGACTCTTGACACGTCAAGTTCCGGCCGCGCCATCAGCGACGCTGCATCCTTGCGCATGGCGGCGACGGCGTCGTTGCCGGGGGGCCCGTTGGTCGGGTCGTCGGCTGCGATCTCTTCGTTGGTCGGGCGGCGCACGATGTGGTAGCTGCTTTCGCTGCTGATGCGGTTGAATTCGACGACGCCGATTTCGCCGGGCTTCAAACGCCAGGCCACGTTCCAGAAGCCCTCGGCGAATTGGTTGCGGGCAAACGTCGTGGGGCCAAGGTCGGGCGGCAGCTCGCCCCGCAATAGCGTGTACATGCCCGGGCGCGCGCCGGTGTTGATGCGGTCGTAGGTGTGGGTCAGCACCAGCTTGTCGAAGTCTTCGCCGGCCTCGGCCTGTTTCAGGATGGTGGCCGCCAGCAGCTCGGCCTCGCTCATGGTCAGTTGGGGCTTGCCGGCGACGCTTTCGAGGCGCACGCCAATTTCGATGTGCTGCACAGTGACGGATGGCAGGTCCAGTTCAGGGCGGCGCAGCACTTCCGTGGCCAGGGCACGCAGCCGTTCGACTTCCGGCGTTGCGGGCTCGGTTGATGCTTCGTTGTTGCCGCCGGAGCACGCGGCCAGCAGAAGCAGAATCCAAGGCAGAGTGTTTCGCATGGGGTGATGATACCGGCAGCGATGCCGGCATGCAGCACGAAGCCCCGGGCAATCCGCCCGGGGCCTTTGTGATGCCAGCGCGCCTACTTGGTGCGCTTGATGATGTGCCAGCCGTAGGGGCTCTTGGTCTTGTCGTATGGGGCCACGCCGAATTCGCCGACTTTCAGGCGCCAACCCACATCGCCGAACGCCGCCACCATGCCCTTGCGCGGGTACAGGTTGGCGTTGCGGTCGCCCTGGCCGGTCATGGTCATGCCGTAAATGCCCGGGGGCGAGTCGTCGGTGTGTTCCTTGATCAGCTTGGCGAAGTCTTCGCCGGCCTTTATGCGCTTCCACAGGTCGGCGGCCAGTTGCTCGGCCTCGGCGATCGTGCGCTTTACGCCGGGGATACCGGCCTGGTTGTGGGCGACCAGCAGGTGCTGGACCTCAATCTGGTTCTCTTTGTGTTCGGGCTTTGCGGCCAGGTCGGCCACGTCTTTGCGCAGGGTCTGCAAGGGTGTCTCCGGTTCGGGTTCAGGTTCAGGTTCGGGTGTGGCGGCTTCGTTTTCGGCGGGTTTGGGCTCGCGCGGCTGGTCGTCGCGGGGGTTGCCGCAGGCGGCCAGCAGCAGGGTCAGGCACAGGACAGCAAGCAATCTCATTCGGCGGCTCCGTGGGCTGGCAGCGTCAGGGACTCACCCTGGCGCGTGATTTCGCGCAGCACAATCGTCGCGTAGCAACCCTTGGGCAGGTCGAAACGCAGCGTGAGCGCGCGCTCATCGGCGGCGTAGCTTAGCGCCGTGTCGCGGATGCGAAAGCGCAGGGCGCGCCGATCGCCCTTCTGGCTGAGGCCCTTGCCGACCTCGAAGCTGGTCTCGGTCAACCCTTCCGCCTGCAGCACTTCGCGCTCAAGCTCGGCCGTGCGGCCGAATGGCTGCATCATCTTGAAGCCGAAGATCGGCCCGGTGGGGGAAATCTCGAAGGTTTCCACGCGCGGCTGCTCAACGGCCGGGTCAGCGACAAGGAAGCACGCGCCGTTTTCCTTCTCGCAGATGTCGCCGTCCCAGACTTTATCCAGGTCGCCAAAGCGCCGCTCAAGCACGCGGTTGAACAGCAGCGACTGCACCGACGAAACTTGCAGCAGCTTGATCTTCTGGGGCACACGGCGCAGGGCTTTGTCGGTCGGGCCAAAGTCCTTGACCGCTTTCAGCGCCCCGCGTTCCACGTTGTCGTGGCGCGGCCACAGCTCCAGCGCCTGGTCCAGATTGCCGTCGTCGTATGCTTTGCGGGCCTCCTTGAGCGGGCCGTGGGTTTCGGCATCGGCGTTGCCGAGCATCGCACGGAAGTAGGCATCGTAGTCGCCGCGCAGGATGGCCAGGCCAAGCGTCGCGTTGTTGCCGCCGCGTCCGAAGCGCTGCGTGTCGTACCAGTTGGGCACGCCGCGCTGTTGCAGTAGGGCCAGGCTGGCCTTGGCGTGGGGAACGTCGGCCTCGGCCACGTCACGCAGCACGACTTCAAAGCGATTGCCGGCCAGGTGGCCGCGCTTGAGCTTGTTGTTGTGGCGCGTGGTCTGGATCACACGCACTTTGGCCACATCCAGGCCCTCAAAGCGCGCCGGGGGCATGTGCTCAAAGCTCAGCCACTGGCGGGTGATGCCGTGGGCGTCTTTCAGCCCGGCCACGCCGACATCGCGGTCGTTGAAGTCGAGCGCCCGGCTGAGGCGGCGCACGGCCTCAAAGGTGCTGAGGCCCTCTTTTTCGATAAGCACCAGGGTGTGATCGCCCTGGCCTGAGAAGGGGTACAGCGGAAGTTCCTCGACGCGGAAGTCTTCGCGCTGGGATTTGAACTGGCCGGGGCAGGCGGGAATGGCTTCGCAGAGGAATTTCATGCACAGGTTCTAGCGTGGGTTGAATCGGTCTCAAGTTGCAGGCGTCCGATGCCGATGGGCGATAGGCGCGCATTGCGCGTCGCAACAGGAGGCAGTATGGACCGCGGCGTCAAGGTAGCGATCTTCGTAGCCAGCATCCTGAGCCTGGCGCTGGGCCTGATCTGGGACCAGGTGCTGAGCCACGCCCGCACCACGGTGGAAGAGTCGCAGCAGGATGAGTTGGGCCCTCAGCGCATGAGTGCAAGCATCGGTTCGCCCGACCTGCCGCGCATGCAGCCGCCGGAAAGCATCACCCCCGCCGAGCCGGTGGACGACGCGCCGCAGCCCGAAGAACAGCCGATCATGGTCGCGCCGACGCAAAGCACGCACACGGTGCAGGCCGGTGATTCGTGGTGGAAGCTGGCCTACGTGACCTACAAAGACCGCGCGCTGAGCACCAAAGAGATCCAGGACGCCAACCCTGAGGTGAAGACGCTGAAGGTAGGCACAACACTGGTGATCCCGGCCGGCAAGGCATCGTTGCCCGTGGTGCAGAATCGCGATGCACAGCCGCGCGAAGTGCCCACAGCGCCTGCAGGCAGCGAGACTGCGGCCGCCACGGAGTACGAAGTACAGGCCGGTGACTCGTGGTGGAAGATTGCCTACGTGCACTTCAAGTCGCGCAAGCTGGAAACCTCGGACCTCGAAAAGGCGAACCCGGGCGTGACGCTGAAGCCCGGCATCCGCGTGAAGATCCCTGCGGGCCGGTAGTTCGCGCCTCGTGTCTGGGGTTGCAGGTCGATGTGCGCCCTGACTCACAGCAGGTGCCAAACCCGAAACTCGAAACCCGAGGCACGGAACACGAGCCACGGGTCTCAATCAGCCTGAAAGTAGGTCAGCGCGTTGGGCAGCACCTTGGCGCTGAAGGGCAGGAAGCCCGCGAAATCGCCGTCGACCTGTATCGGCACTTCCTCCTGTGCCGAGACCGCCGCCGTCGTGGACCGGAAGAATCGCGCGCTGCCCACGGAACCCATCTTGCGCAGCAACGCAAACCCGACCATCCGCACCAGGCTCAGCGGGTTGATGCGCTCATGGATGGTCAGCACGTCAAAGCGGCCGTCGTCGGCGCGGGCCTTGCCGGTCAGGGCCATCGGGCCGCCGTACTCAGGCGTGATTGACACCAGCGCGTAGGCCGCCCCGCTGGCAGACTTCTCGTCGCCGGTGACGCTCAGCGTCGTGAAATCGCTGTGCTGGATCGCGCGCCACATGATCGGCACGTACATGCTCATGCGGATCGCGCCCTTGCGTTCCGCCAGCGCGCGCGTGCATTGCCCGTCGAAGCCCGCGCCCACGAAGCACGAAAACAGCCGGCCGTTGTCGAGTTGCCCCAGATCGCGCTGCTTCAGACGCCACTCTTTCAGCGCGCGGGTGTAGCGGCGCAGCTTTCGCGTGGCGCGGATTTCCTTGGCCAGCACGTTGCCCGTTCCCTGCGGCACCACCATCAGCGGCAGCCCATGCGCGCCCAACCCGTTGATCACTTCGTTGATCGTGCCGTCGCCGCCGACCGCGATTACCGCGTCGAAGCCTTCGCCTGCCGCTGCGGCCGCAAGCTCGCGCCCGTGCCCCGCGCGTTCGGTCAGCCGCACTTCAATGCTGGTGCCCGATGCGGCCGCAAGCTTTTCAAAGCCCGGCAGCAGCCGCAGGGCGTGCCCGCGGCCGGAAATCGGGTTGCAGACGGCAAGCAATCGACGCATCAGAGGTGATTGACCGGGTCGTGAAGCACCTTGTGGTACTCGGCGGCAATGCGGCGCGTGATGGTGCCCGGCGCCTTCAGGCGGATGTGGCCGACTTCGCCCACGGGCATCACGTCGCGCGTGGTGCTGGTGATGAAGGCTTCGTCGGCACCGAGCAGCGCTTCGGGGGGGAGTTGCTCGGCGCGGCACTCGATGCCCAGCTTGCGGCAGACCTCGAGAATGAACCCGCGCGTCACGCCCTCAAGCAGCCCTTGGTCGAGCGCGGGCGTGAACACGACGCCGTCCTTGACGGCGAAGATGTTGCTGGTGGTGCACTCAGTCAGGAAGCCGTGGACGTTCATCATCACGGCCTCAACGGCACCTTGCTTGCGGGCCTCAACCAGCGCCAGCACGTTGTTGAGATAGTTGCCGGACTTGATGGCCGGGTCGGTGCTCTCGCGCGAGTTGCGGCGCACGTGAGCCAGGATGATCTTGCAGCCCTTTTCGTAGGCGTCGTGCGGCCACACGGGCAGTGGCTTGGCAATGCCGAAGTAGTTCTGCTGCGCGCATGAGGCCGGGTGCAGGTCAAGCTCGCCGACGCCGCGGGTCACGATCATGCGCAGGTAACTTTCGCCGGACTTTTGCCGCGTGTGCATGTCGCGCCAGTGTTGCAAAATCCAGGCATCGTCGCGTTGCAGCGGCATGGCAATGCCGGCGGCCGAGCCATGCAGGCGCTTGAGGTGGCGGTCCGCCGCGAACAGTTTGCCATTGACCGTACGCACGACTTCGTAAATCGAGTCGCCGAACAGGAAGCCGTGGTCCAGGACGCTGACCTTGGCCGATGCGGCATCGGTGAACTCGCCATTGATGCTGACGATGTATTGGGTCATGACACCAGACTTTCCAGCAGCCGCTGATACCAGTTCCAGAAATCGACAAGCCAGCCGGTGGCCAGCATCGAAACCACCGCGCCGGTGGCAAGGTAGGGCCCGAACGGCGTGCCGCTGCCCTTGCCGCGCAACAGTTGCACGATACCGAAGCAGGCGCCGACCAGGATCGCGATGAAGAATCCCGCCACCAGCTTGGGCCAGCCCAGCATCACGCCCAGCAGAATCATCAGCTTCACGTCCGCGCCGCCCATGGCCTGGCCACCGATGGCCTCAGCTTTTTTGCGGAACAGGAGCGTCGCGCCCTTGCCGATCAGCCACAGCACCAGCGCCGCCGCGACACCCGTACACACGTTGCTGAGAAGCGAGTTCAGCCAGCGCGGCTCAAAGGCAAACCACAGCGGGCTGATTGACGAAGGCAGGTAGGCTGCAAAGGCGTCGGCATGGGCCGCAAAGGGCACGAACACCAGCAGCGGGCCGAACGTGAGCTTGTCGGGGATGTAGGTCAGGTCCAGGTCAATCAGCGCCCACGGCAGCAGCACGCCGATCACACAGGTCATGTGCAGCAGCGTAAGCCACGCCAGCGGGCTGCCGGACAGGTTCAGGCCGTCGGCATAGAAGGCGCGCCAGCAGGCAAAAGCGAACAGCAGCGCGGTCAGCAGTTCAACCAGCGGGTAGCGCGCTCCGTAGGGGGCCTTGCAGTAGCGGCACTTCCCGCGCAGCAGCACGTAGCCGACAATCGGGATGTTGTCGTTCCACTTGAGTTGCGTTTTGCACGACGGGCAGAAGCTGCGGCGAGGGTTATTGATGCTGAGGCAATTGCGCGGCAGACGGTACACCACCACGTTCAGGAAGCTGCCCACGAACGCGCCGACGATGAACCAGTACCCGATCCAGAATGCCGGGTGCATGCGCGAAACGATGTTCAGGACTTCATCCAGCAAGGCCGGCCCCGTGCTTGCACTGTGCCGCCAATCCTTATCGGCACGGGCGCGTCGTTACGCCTTGCGAAACTGTGCCAGCAACGCGGCAATTTCGCCAGCCTGACTGCGTGCGGGCTCGTCCTTCACCTGCCAGCGAATGTGCGCGGCCTTGCGATATGCCGGCATGCGGCGCTCAAGCACTTCCGGGGTTTCTTCGGCGACCGGCCGGCCGGTCAGCGAGGGCCGGGTGTCGTCGCTGCTCAGCCGCTTCAGCAACACATCCAGCGGGGCATCCAGGAACACCACTACGCCGCTGGCGCGCATGCGGGCTATGTTGGCGTCGTCTTCAATCGCGCCACCGCCCACTGCGATCACGGCGTCGGGCTTTGAGGCTGCGGCCTTATCGATCTCAAGCGTTTCCAGTTTGCGGAAGCGGTCTTCGCCTTCGGCCGCAAAGATGGTGCGGATGCTTTTGCCCGCGTTCAGTTCCAGCTTGGCGTCCGTGTCCAGCGAGCGCCGGTGCATGGCGATTGACAATTCGCGCGCAAGCGCACTCTTGCCCGCACCGCGATATCCCACCAGCCACACGTGCTGGGTGGTCTTGGGGGCTTCGGGCAGGTCGTGCCGCAGCGAATAGCCAAAGATCTGTGCCTGCAAGGCGGCCTGCCGGCGCAGCATGCCCGCGCCGTTGACGCAAGCGATGCCAAGTTCGCGGGCGGCCCGCAGCAGCGGCGTCACTGCCGGTTCATAGACGAGATCGTAAACGAGCGCGTCGTGGGCCAGCTTCGGCGCGATCTGTTCGAACTCGACCGGGCACTGGTCTTCGTTGTCGCCACGCATGCCGCAGGGCGTGGTGTTCACCAGCAGATCGATCGTGCCTTCCATAGCGGCCGGGTCGGCAATGGCCTCCGCGCTGAACTTTGAGGCCAGTGACATCGCCTGCTCGTAGCGGCGCGCGTGCAGTACCACCCGCGCACCTTCACGCCGCAGCGCCCAGACGATCGCACGGGCTGAGCCGCCCGCGCCCAGCACCAGCGCTGTGCGGCCGTACAGCGGCTTGGCGTAATGCGCCTTCAGGTCTTCACCAAAGCCGTCCACGTCGGTGTTGCGGCCGCGCCAGCCGCCGTCGGGCAGTCGCAGCAGGGTGTTCACGGCACCGGTAGCTTCAGCGGCTTCATCCAGGCGTGAGCACTGGGCGTGCAGCGCCTCTTTGAACGGGACGGTGACGCTGGCGCCGGTCAGGTTGACGCCCTTGGCAAATGCCAGGAAGTCTTCCGGCGAAGTCGCCGCCAGCGGCAGGTACACGGCGTTGCGACGCTGCGAGGCCAGCGCGTTGTTATGCAGCAGCGGGCTGCCGCTGTGCCCCACATGCAGGCCGGTGATGCCGAACAGTTCCGTGTTGTCGGTGATCCAGTAGGCGCGGAACAGGTTCACCATGCGGCCGAAGTCCGGCATGCCGGGTGCCAGCGCGGCACCTTCCAGGCTGCAACAGGTGAAGCGGCTGCCCCAGGCCAGCGCCAGCAGGCGCGATGGCAGGCCGTACTCGCCCATCAGCCAGGTGGCGACGTCGGTTTTGCCTTTCAGGAAGTCACGAATCTTCAGGTTGTCGGAAAGGCTGGCAGCAGTGGCAACGATCTTGAACACCGCGCCGCCTTCTTCGCGAAGGGACTTCAGCGCGGCCTCAAGGTCGGCGGGGATGCCCTTGAAGTCGTGCATGCTGCGGATGGTTTTTGAGGCCGGGACGCGGGCTTTCACGCCGCTTTCGACATCGACGTAGTCGCAGACAGCGCCCAGGGTCTCGAGCAGCTTCAGGCGCTGTTCTTCGGTGCCATCGAACTTGCCGCCGTCCTGCACGCGGCGACAGGTGCCGATGATGATGGGGGCGGGGCCGTTGCCGCCGGGACCCGTAAGTTCGCCGACATGGTCAATCAGCGGCTGGATGTCAGCCAGCACGCGCTTCCAGTCGCCGAGCAGGTCAAGGCGCAGCTCGACGGCCGTTGGCAGCGGATGCTCAGCAAGGTCCTGCGGACGGCGGTGCTCGCCGGAAAGGGCGGCGACACCAACAACCAGCGGCTCAAAGCTCAAGGTGCATCTCCCACGTGTCTGCCCGCCATAAGCAGAACCCGCCGCTAAGGGGCGGCGGGTTGCGAATCATACCGATGCGACAGGTCTATGGAACAAGCCGCAGCGTTAGCAAAGGCACGTTATGAAAGTTCACGGAACCTGCTGACGCAGTCGAAGCGGCTGCGATCTACGAGCGGCGGCCGTTGCGGCCTTCGCCCATGAGCTGGCGGCGCAGGTGCTCAACTTCGTCGTTCAGGGCCGCGTGCTTGGCGGCTTTTTCTTCGATGGCTTGCACGGCGAACACCACCGTGGTGTGGTTCTTGCCGCCGAAGAAGCGGCCGATCTCTTTCAGCGAATACGAAGTCAAACGGCGCGCCAGGTACATGCACACTTGCCGGGCCAGCGCGACCGGGCGCTTGCGCAGGCGGCTGTGAAGCTGCTGGCTGGTGACACCGTAATGCGCGATAACAACGTTTTCGATGTCGGTCAGGTCCACCATGCGTGAGCGCGCCGACAGGAAGTCCTGCAGTGCTTGCTCAGCCAGTTGCACGGTGACTTTCTCGCCGGTCAGGCCGGCCAGCGCAACCAGGCGCGTGACGTAGCCTTCCAGTTCACGGACGTTGCATTCAAGGTGGTCGGCCAGAAACTCGACGACGGGCTGGCTGAAGAGCTGGCGATGTCCTTCCAGCTTGCTCTTGATGATTGCCAGGCGCGTGTTGCGCGGCGGCAGCGCGATCTCGGCGATCATGCCCTGCATGAAGCGCGTGGTCAGGTGCTCTGTGATTTCTTCCAGATCGCGCGGGTGCTGGTCGCTGGCCAGGATCACCTGCTTGCCCGCCTGCTCCAGCGCGTTCAGCGTGTGAAGCAGCTCGGTCTGGCTGGCGTCCTTGCCACTGAGGAAGTGCAGGTCGTCGATGATGAGTACGTCCAGGTTGCGGAAACGCTGGCGGAAAGGCTCCACGTCGCGCTTCTGAAGCGCCTGCACGTACTGGTTCACGAAGTATTCGGCGGGTATGTACAGCGTCTCGCGGCTGGGGAAGCGCTCAAGCACTTCGCGCGCGACGCCTTGCAGCAGGTGCGTCTTGCCCACGCCGGTCTTGCCATAGATGAACAGCGGGTTGAAGCTTTCGCCGGGCTTACGCGCGACTTCCCACGCACAGTTGAAGGCGAGCTGGTTGTTCGGGCCCACGATCACGCGATCAAGCGTGTAGCGTTCGTTCAGGTTGAAAATCTGGCGCGGATTCTGCGGCGGCGCCACGCGGTCACGGGCCGTCGGGTTGATATCGCCCGAGGCGCGCCGAGCGGTCTCTTCCTGTTTGCGCAACTGCCGGAACAGGTGGCCGTTCACGCTGTACTTGATGTCAGTGGGCTTAAACCCCACGACGCGCTGCACGCTGCTGAGGATCTGGTTGCTGTACTGCGCCTTCAGCCAGTCGCTGACGACGAGGTTGGGCACGCCAACTTCAATCAGGGTGGGCTCAAGGCGCACGATCAGGGTGTTGCGCAGCCAAAGGTTGAACACCTCTTCACCGACATGACCTTGAAGGTCAGTCAGGATGCGGCTCCATTGTTCCCTGGCTAGCGTTTCTGTCACTGACTTGCTCCGTCCTGCTGCAACTGTCCTGCTGCAACCGCACTCGCCCGCGCCGAACCAGGAATCGAACCGGAACCCCATCATCCGCAGTAAGCCAGATGATGATTTGGTGTCGCCCCTTTGTCTGTTTAGGTGTTCTTGCTGCGTGGAGGGGCGAAAGTATCACCGACAAAAGTGTTCGTCAAATCCTGTACGCAAATGCCTCGCAACTGCCTTGTTTTGGGCGTTTCAGGACATCGCACTGTCTGCATGACTTGGCGGCACGCTCAAGTTGTCCGCAGCCATCCGCAAATTGCGCGCACGTTGTTCGCAGTTGTTGCTTGACAACCCGTCGCCGTGCAATGCCAAGTTTACTTGCGCCGCTGCCGACTTCGTGTGGCCGTGAGCGCAACACCAACGCAAAGTGACACCATGACCCCGCAGTCGCTCAACACCGCCGCGGCCCGCGCCGCCGGAGCATACCGCGACGAGGTCGTCCGCCGCCTGGGGCCTACTCACGGGCCGGCCGCACAGGCCGACTGGAATCGCCAGCGATTCTGGGCCTGGGCGATTGAGCGGGTGGTTGAACATGTAGAGGGCCGCGTGTTCTGGTCCGAGTGCGGCCGTCGCAACTTTTCACGCCTGAGCCAGCGGCCGGCCCTGCAGCCTTTCCTTGATGAGCTGCGGCAACTGATGCACCAGCTTGAGTCCGACGCCATGCCTGCCTTCAAGCAGCGCGAGCAACTGACGCAGCGCGTGGCCGACCTTGCCAACAAGCTGCTGGAGTAAGGGACCCGACACCGCGCCAAAAGTTCGGGCCCCGCAGGAAGCGGGGCCCGGTGGGTGGATCGGAGATGAGGGTGGCGGAAATCGTCGGGTGGATGGCAGATCCGGTGAGTGGGAGCCGATTTCCTGGGTGCAGCGGTGTCGCGCAGGCTGCGAATTTCGGAATCACGGTTTGGGAGGGAGAGCGCGGTCGTGGGGTACCGCGATCAGAATTCCGTCTTCCGTAACCTGTGCGTCGGTGTCATCTCCTTTCCTGTGCTTAAAACGTAACACCCGCCTGAAGGTTGGACAAATTCCTGCAAGCTGAACTGTCGCGGATGCGGAAACAAACTTCGCCCAACGCCGAATTGCGAATCCCAAGGGCGCGCCTTTTCCGCAACCAAGGCTGGGCTATAGTGCGGCCAGGGGGCCTGTCATGGACTACGGCAAAATCAAGGGCATCGACTCACTTGGCGACCTCAAGGGCAAGCGTGTGCTGGTGCGCGCGGACTTCAACGTCCCTCTTGAAGGCGGCGCGATCTCCAGCGACCAGCGCATCACGGCCGCTCTGCCGACGATTCGCAAGTTGCTGGGCATGGGCGCGCGCGTCATCCTGTGCAGCCACCTCGGCCGCCCCGAGGGCAAAGGCTTTGAGGCCGCGTTCAGCCTCAAGCCCGTGGCGCAGCGCCTGTCTGAGCTGCTGGGTTTTGAGGTGCCGCTGACGCCCGATTGCGTCGGTGAGCAGACCCATCGCACGGTGACGGGCATCCACGACGGCCGCGCGCTGCTGCTGGAAAACCTGCGCTTTCACAAGGCGGAATCCAAAGGGGCGGAGGCTTTCGGGCGCGAGCTGGCCGCCCACGGCGAGTTCTATGTGAATGACGCGTTTGGCACCTGCCACCGCGCCGACGCCAGCATGACCTGGCCGGCGAAGCTGCTGCCCAGCGCGGCAGGCTTGCTGGTGAAGGCCGAAGTCGATGCGCTAAGCACCGTGCTGACGAATCCCAAGCGCCCGTGTCTCGCAGTGCTTGGCGGGGCGAAGGTCAGCGACAAGATTCCGCTGATCAACAACCTGCTGCCGAAAGTGAACGAGATCTGCATCGGCGGCGGCATGGCCTACACGTTCCTGCTTTCGCAGGGTGTCGAGATCGGCAACTCGCTGTGCGACGACACACTGGTGCCGACGTGCAAAGACATCATGGCCAAGGCCAGCGACTTGGGCGTGATCGTCCACCTTCCCAACGACCACGTGGTAAGCAGCAGCATGGACGATGAGTCGGCCATGGAAGTCAACGGCGACGTGCCCGCCGGCAAGGCCGCCTTTGACATCGGCGACCAGACCGCGCGCCGCTTCAACGACGCGATCAAGCGCGCCAAAACCATCCTGTTCAACGGGCCGATGGGGGTGTTCGAGAAAGAACGCTTCAGCAACGGCACCCGCGCCATTGTCAACGCCATCGCCGAAAGCACCAAGGCCGGCGCTTTCAGCGTGGTAGGCGGAGGCGACAGCGCGGCCGCCGCAGAACACTTCCAGCAGGACAAGCACATGAGCCACGTAAGCACCGGCGGCGGCGCAAGCCTGACCCTGCTGCAAGGCGAACCCATGCCGGCGCTGGAAGCCCTCGTGAAGTGATCGACCGTTCCGGAAACACAATGCCCAACCTGAAGATTGCCCCCAGCCTGCTTTCCTGCGACTTCGCCCGCATCGGTGAAGAAGTTCGCGCCATTGAGGCCGCCGGGGCTGATCTGCTGCATGTGGACGTGATGGACGCGCACTTCGTACCCAACCTGACCATCGGTCCGCCGGTCGTGGCCGCGATCAAGAAGGTCGCCACCAAGCCGCTCGATTGCCACCTGATGATGACCGACCCGCAGCGCTACATAGCCGATTTCGCCAAGGCCGGCGCGGGCTACCTGACGATTCACGTTGAGGCCAACGCGCCGATCACGCAAACCTTGGCCGACATCCGCAAGGCAGGCGTCAAGCCGGGCCTGGTGCTGAACCCCGACACCGACATCGCGGCCGCCGAGGAGTGGCTGGGCCAGATCGACATGCTGCTGATCATGAGCGTGTGGCCGGGATTCGGCGGCCAGAAGTTCATCGCCAAAGTGCTCGAAACCGTGCGCAAGGCCCGCAAGCTGGCACCGCAACTCGACATCGAAATCGACGGCGGTATCAATGCGGAAACGGTGAAGGAAGCCGTGGCCGCCGGTGCCAACGTGATCGTGGCCGGCAGCTACGTCTTCAGCGGCGACTACAGGCAGCGCATCCAAAGCCTGCGCGTTGCCTAGGCTTACCGCAACGAACGTTCGGGCATTGGCCCGGAACGCTGGTCTTCCGGGCTGACGCTTTTGATGCGCGGAGGCGTGGGACTGGCCGGCGTCATGGCCACCAGCTCAATCATGCCCAGGTCGTTGTGGATCGCGTCGGTGATGTTCAGCGTGATCGGTGACGCGGTCCCAAAGCCTGCGGTGGTTACGCTGAGTGTGGCCTGCCCGCTGAAGCGGCAATTCACCAGCACGATGCCGTCCTTGCCGATGCCTGCCGTCACGTATTGCGCCTTTCCTTCGAGCGGCGTGATCGTGACGCCGACCTTGCCGCTGCTGAATTCGCCGCCGTAGACCTTGAACTGCAGTGCGGTCTGCATCGCCAGCGTGATGTCCGGTGCCAGAAACTCCTGGCCCACGGTCACGTTCAGGTCCACACCCTTGTCCTGCGGCCCGTATCCCATGGCGTTGGCCGCCACCCACATCTCGCCCGTCTTCAGGCCCTGCATGATGTACTGGCCCTGCGCGTCCGTGACCGCGCTGCCGATCGTGGCTGAGCGCCCGCCGCGCTTGGCCGACAGGCCGGCGCCGGCGTACACCTTCGCGCCCTCAATTGGCGCGCCGTAGGCATCGCGCACGGTGCCCTTGACTGTGGCACCCTGGGTCATCGTCAGGTCAATGCCGGTGCGGGTTTCGTCGCGGTTGACCGTGATTTCCACCGGCGCGTCGGCGATGTAGGCCGGGTGCAGCGCTGAGAGTTTGAGGGCAATGCTGCCGGTCTTCGCCGGCACGAACAACGTCACGCGCGCAGTGTAAGTTCCGTCGGCTTCCGTGGTGGCAAGCGTCATGGTGCTGGTGCGGATGCGCCGCCGCGAGCCCTCCGAAGGCTCCTGAGGCGAGGCGACAGCGGGGTCATAGGTTGCGCGGATCGAGGCCCCGGCCACAGGCTGCCCGCGCTGGTCCAGCACCGTTCCGCTGATCGTGGCGAAGCAGGGCATCTCGTCGATCAGCTTCTTGAGTTCAGCGGCTAACGCCTTCAGCTCAGCTTCTTCGATTGCCCTGGTTTTGGCTTCATCCTGCATGCGCGAGATCGTGTCGGTCACGTCCTCATGCGTATTGGTTGCCGGCTGTGCCTCATCGGCGGCCGGTGCCGGCGTGGCGAGGGGCTGCTGCTGTTCGACACTTTCGGGCGCGCCGGTCAGCACCAGGGGCTGGTCGCCGGTGCGCAGAGGCTCGCTGTCAGCATGGTCGGCGATAGGGGCGCAAGCAAACGTGGCGTTGCTGCGCGCGGGCTTGTTCAGAAACAGCGCGGCCGCGCAGGCCAACCCAAGCACCAGCAGAACGGGCAGAACCAGGAGCGAGCGAGACTTCATCGGCAGACCTCAGGCGTCGTACGAACTGGGTAACCCTGAGAGGAAGCCGCCAGCTTTCTGGTTCCGGAAAATCCTGATTATTCCGAAAAGGCTGCCATCATGGCATCGCCGGTCTTTTCCATGTCGAGGTACCACTTGCCTTCCTGCAGTACCAGCACGTGGGGCATGACGTCATCTTGCATCTTGAATTTGACGTGCAGCCACACTTCCGATGCTGAACGATCTTCGCGCCGGACAATCGTGTACCCGCGATGGGCCTCAGGCACGCCCGTTGCGCCCGCAAACATCTCCCGTTGCGCGGGTACCATGGCTCGCTTGATGCCGGCCTCGTCGCCCAGGTCTATGGCCGCCGAGTAGGCGGCAAACACGGCCTCGGGCGTACTGTGGTCCACAACGCCAGCCTGTGCGGCGGTGTTCCCAGCAGTGTTCCCGCCGCATGAGGCCAGAGTCAGCATGCACACGCCCAGCAGCATCCATCGCATCATCACAGTCTCCTGATAGGGGTAGTCGTTCCACAAATGCAACCTGCGCCGACCGTGTTCACAGCAGCATCAGAAACAGCAGCGGAACCATCACCAGCAGCACTGCCAAGGCCAAGTATTCCCAGATCATCGATCGCTCCTAAACCCCATGTTGTAAAGCTACGCACAGGGTCCACGCCGGGGCCGGCAAACGCAATCGACAACGACAGGCGGGGTTTTATAAATGAAACCATGGCAAAGCCCGTTACAGAACCCGAGGTCCTGCGCCAGCGCCTGCGACTTCTGGCCGAACGCTTCACCCAGGCCGAGATCGCGCGCCGCACCGGCGTTTCCAAGGCCAACGTGCACCGCTACCTCAAGGCGGGCAAAGTCCCGGCCGAGTTCATCGTTGACCTGACCCGCGAGTTCGGCCTGAGCCCGGCCTGGGTGCTGCAGGGGCAAGGTGCCATGCTGGCGTCGCAGGTCAGTGCCGAGGCCGCCGACGAATCACGCCGCCTGCTGGAAGTGGTGCTGAAGCTGAACGCCGTCGGCCATGAGAAGTTGGCCGTGCTGCAGCAGGACCACGCAGCACGCGGCATGCGCGAGCTCGCGGA
Source organism: uncultured bacterium (assembly GCA_938014885.1). GTDB lineage: Bacteria > Planctomycetota > UBA8742 > UBA2392 > UBA2392 > CALLQI01. Next base: position 69,645 of record CALLQI010000022.1, on the reverse strand, counting down.
CGCGATCGACCGGCACGAGCAGCTGCGTACAAGACTGGCCCAGCGCGCAAAGCCCGTCGCCGCCAAGCTGCTGAACGAGGCCCGCGACGCCTTGGCCAATGCCCGATTGCCAGAGGCCGAGTCGGCACTGGCCGCGGCCGCACGGCTTGATCGCATGGTAAACCAGCCCGAGCTCACGGCAGCCCGCAACATGATGCAGGGCACGCTGGCCACGTATCGGGGTGACCTGCCAACCCAGCGGCTGGCGCACCTTGGGGCGCTGGGTGCGTTGATCCAGTCAGACGCCATACGCAACCGCCAGTTCCTTCGCACCTGTTACAACTATTGCGCCGGGCTCGCCAATGCGGGCCGATTGCATGAGGCCGCGCGCATGGCCGACGCGATGCTGCTGCTGGGTGGCGCGGAACCGCCGGAGTGGGCCGAAGACTGGCTGCTGCAGGTGCCGCGCGCCTATCTGTGGCTGCACACCGGCCGGCTGATTGAGGCGCTGCCCGTGCTGTCAAGGGTCCACGCCGGTGCAAGTGATGACGTACGGGCATACGTGGACGATATGCTGGTGCTGGCGCACTTTCTGGCGGGCGCGCCGGCGAGGCTGGAAGGCATCATCGCCGGCAACGAACAGGGCGGCCTGCTGATCGCATTGATTGACCCGTCGCCGGAAACACTGGCCAAGCTAACCAAACGCCCGGCCGCACAACTGCCGGAATCATCAAGGGTGTACGTGCAAGCCGCACGCTGCATCCAGACCGGCAAAGGCCAAGTCGAATGGCCCGAGGCCGCACAAGGCACAACCGCATTCACAAACGCAGTGCTGGAAACCGAGCTGCAAAGGCGCCAAGGCAAAGAAGCAGCCGCCCGAAAGGCCTGCCACCAAGCCCAAAAGCAACTGGCCGCCCTGCAACCCGAAACCACACCCAACATCGCAGCGCTAGCCCTGCACCAATCCCAAGCAACGAGGCTGCTACCAGCCAACCAAGCCCAGAAAGCCCAAGCATGGCTGCACGAACACACAGCCAAAGGCTATCTGGGGCTGCGAAGCCTTGTTTGAAGGCGAACTTCGTTGCGCGATGACCGTTGGAGGGTTGACAGCAGATCGCGCATGAACATGGGCGGTGCCCGCCGTAGAGTGTTCGCGCATGTGATACGGAGGCCGCCATGCGGACATGTCTTGCCGGGCTGCTGGTTCTCGTTGCCGCAACGTGCGCGGCCGAAGAAGTCACCTGGTCGTTTGAAGTACAGGGCACAGTGCTGAAACAGGTCGGCGAAGCCGAGCAACCCCTGCCGCTGACCGAAGTGACGGCCTACGCTGCTTCGCATTGGGGTCAGCACGACGCTGCGGATTACGAGGCCTTTGCCCGCGCCCAAGGACCACTGCCGAAGGTCACGGTTACCGGGTCAGCCGTCACGGACGAGCGAGGCGAGTACTCGATCAAGGGCACGGTCACACTGACTGGTGAGAGGATTTCAAGTGTCCTGTTTCACGAGGCCGGAACTGCGCGTGATCTGCCGGTTGCGTGGATTTGTCTGGTCGTCCTGTCAGAGCGAAACTTTGGCCTTGGCCTTCCCGTGCGGGTCCACAAGGACAGCAAGGCCACGTGCCGCATCGAATGCCACGAGTACGGGGTCTGCACCGGCCGCACCGTTGATGCCGATGGCAAGCCGATAGCAGGCCAGCAAGTCAGTCCAAAGGTACTGGTGCATTGGATGCCGCAGGATGTTCCGCTGCCGGTTGCGACGAGCGCGCCCGATGGCACTTTCGAGTTAAGCGTGCCCGCCAACTGGGAGTTTGATCTGGAGTTTGCAGGGAAGCTGCGCTCCAGCCATCTCGGCAGGTGGAGTTCATGGTTCGACCAACCACTTACGATTGAGCCACTCGAGAAGCTTCCGGTCCGGGACGTGGTCTTGGCACCGCCTTCGAAGTTGCGGGTCAGGTTCGTCGATGGCGTCAACGGCAAAGACGCCACGGGCGTGTTTGTTCTGCTGAATCCGTCGCGCGGCCCGGGAACTATGGGATTCGGCCAGTCAGGCACAGGGACGCTCGAACTTACGGTTCCTGTCGGCTCGTACACAATGACCGTGTACCGGCACGACGTAGAAGTGGCCAGCGGCGTGCAACTGAGAACCGCCGAGAACACGCTGACCGACTTGGGTGACGTGAAGGTGTACATGCCCGTTGTGCTGACGGTCCACGTGGTGGACGAACAGGGGGCCAGGTTCCTGGACGCGCGCGTGCACCTGCGGGTAAAGGACAGATCGAGATTGACCGTTCCAGCAAACTTGGATGAGCACGGTCGTTTCACCGCACGCCTTGACCCATCACAGTCGTGGATCATGGAGGTATGGGCAGAGGGAATGGTTTCGCACGAGGTCCCACTGGCCCTTGAGCCCAAGGACACGGAAATCAGCGTGAAACTGGTGCGTGAGGCCGAGGTCGAAATCAGGGTGCAGGCAGTTGCCGGTGAGCGCGCGGGCCTGACGTTTGCGATGTTGGTGCAATCGGGCACCGAGGCCGAGCAGTTGCTGAACGAAAAGGGCCCCCAAGCCGTGAAAGACACCTTGCGAGGTACTGCTCTAAGTGCTCCGCAGGGTTTGCACGTGCCTCGTGGGCGAATCCGCGTTGCCCCGGGCAATTGGATACTGCTTGCGCTGATCGAAGACGAGCCAGAGTACTATCGGGTTGACCTGCTTCTGGCACCCGGCGACAACGCTCCGGTGATCTTCAAGCAGCGCGGCGGAAGCATCCGCATCCGCTGCATGGATGGTGCCCGCGCGCTGGCAGGCACGGAAATCAAGTTTACCGAGCCCAGCGTTCTAAGGAGTTTCATCGCAGAAACCGACGAGAACGGCTGGATCGAACTGACCGAGCAGCAGCCCGGCACTTGGTTTCTGCGCCAAGTCGGCGAGCAGCTTGACGACCCCACCGAACTGGAACAGCGCAAAGTGGTGGTTCTCCGGGGCGACAACCCGGATGCGACCGTTGACTTCGCCTATCATTACATCACGTCGGTGACGTTTCTGATTGAGGCGACCGACTGCCAGCCGAACATGCTGCACATCTGGGATGAGTACGAGTTCATGGAACTCCGCATGGATACGGAGTCCCGACACTTTCAGGGAAGCCGCGTCAACTGGGGCGTGATTGAGCCGGGCCGCTACTTCGCGCTGCTGGGCCATGATGACGGCGCGCAATCCATAGAACTGTTCGTCACCGAGTTCACGGTGGACGGTCCCGGCCTCAGGGAGGTCACCCTGCGTGGCCGGGCCCGGTACGTGAGCGGCAAGATCGACATCAAGGGCCTGCCGGATGGCGCTGAGGTGTACGTGCAGTACGCAAGGCTTGCGTCGGACGGCTCGGAGTTCTCGGATGGGGTTTCTGCCGGAGAGTTCCTGCGAGCCGATCCCGAGGGGGCATTCCGCATTCCGTTCGCCGGCCTGTGTGAGCTTCGGGTGCAGGCTTCCGTAATGCTGCCCGATGGTGGCGCGATGCACTCGCCCGCTGTGTTGGTGAAGCAGGGCCAGTTTCCTCAGGACCTGATGTTCAAGCCCGTGGCAGAAGTCGGCACGCTGGTGCTGGAGTTGAAGGTGCCCGACAAGGTGTACCTGTGCGTCTCGCGCATCCAGCTTCGTGACAGTGCGGGCCTTCACCAGCTCATTCCCTTCCGCAGCCAACTGGTGATTGAAGGGCGAGATGCTTACCTCTTACCGGGCGTGCCCGTCGGCAAGTGGGACATTGTCATCGAGGCCACTGGCGCGCAGATCGAGACGCTGGAAGACGTAGAGATCAGCGCGACGACAACGGCGTTCCGCACACTCAAGCTGAAGCGAGCCTGCGAGCTGCTGATCCGGCACCCGAAGTTGTCCGATACGGAGATTGCCTCAGCACACGTCGAGCTGCTCGACGAGAACGGAAACGTGCTCAGCACCAGCAGCCTGTACCACCGCAGCAAGTTCGCCGCACTGCGGGCCGGAACCTTTTCGGACGACGCGGGCGAAGTCCGCGTCGAGGGATTCCGAATCGAAGCACGAGACCACCGCGTAGCCCAAGTGCGCCTGCTGGTGGCCGGGTACAAGCCGTTCGAAGCATCCGTGGACTGGCAGCAACCGGGCCGAAGGGCGTTGACGCAAGGACTTGAAGCAAAGTAGTGAGGCTCGCAACGTGCTAGTAAATCGACTTGCTGATGTCGATGCCTTTGGCGAACAGCTCGTTGCAGGGGATGATGCGGCCGTCTCGCAGCAGCTTGATCATTACTTCGCAGACTTCGGGGTCGAACTGGTCGCCGCTGCAGCGGGTGAATTCGCTGATGGCTTCGTCCACGTCGAAGTTGCGGCGATAGCTGCGGTTGCTGGTCATGGCGTCGAACGCGTCCGCCAGCGCCACGATGCGCGCGGTCTGCGGGATTTCTTCGCCTACCATTCCGTTCGGGTAGCCCAGGCCGTTGAACATTTCGTGGTGGTGCTTCACGGCCGCGATCACGCCCGGGATGTTGCTGATGTGGCTCAGGATTTCGGCGCCGCGCACGGGGTGCATGCGGATCACCTTGACTTCGTCGGGCGTCAGGCGGCTTGGCTTGGTGAGGATTTTCTCGGCCACACCGATCTTGCCCACGTCGTGCAACAGCGCGCCAAGGCGCACGTTGTCGAGGGTTTCGGCCGTCAGTTCCATTTCCTCGGCGAGTGTCACGGCAAACGCGGTCACGCGCTCGCTGTGGCCGTGGGTGTACTGGTCTTTGGCTTCGATGCTGCTGACGAGGGCCCGCACGCACGAGTAAAACAGGCCTTCCATTTCCTCAAGCATCTTGGCGCGTTCAATCGCGATGCCCGCTTGGCGGCCCAGCGTGGCAAGCATTTCAAGTTGGTGACGGTGGAACGGAATCTCGTTGTCGACGCGGTCAAGGTAGATCGCGCCAATGATGTCGGTGTTGGTGCGCACCGGCACGCACATTGCGCTGCGTATGTGCTTGCTGCTGGTGTCGCCGGTTTCGGGGTACACGTCGGCGCTGATCACCGACAGGCCCTTCTTCACCGAATGCAGGATGATCGGCCGGCACAAGGTAAGCTCGTCATCGACCGCGCGCATCAGCCGCGTGCTGGTGCGTGAGGCCGCACCGTTGGCGGCGCGCTTGCGTCGCACGACCACGGGCTCGAGCGACTTTTCGTCGGGGTCGTACATGACCAGAAAGCCGCGGTCGGGCCCCAGCGTTTCCATCGCCACATCCATGATGGTGTGGCATACGCGATCAAGGCTTTCCTGCGTGTAGATCAGGTTGCCGACGTGGTACATCGTCTGCAGCGCGCTGCGGGTGCGGATCAACAGCTCGCTGGTGTCTTCGGGTTGCTTGTCGGGCTTTTGCGTGTCTTCCAGCAAGAAGCTGCCGTCTTCGAAGTTGGCTTCAACTCGAACGTTTGCGCCAACGGCGTCGGCCTCAAGCAGACCGCTGTGTGCGGCGACTTTGTTGGTGGGGGTCTCATGGACTTTGAACGAGAACTCGACCCCGCCGGCGACCACGCGATCGGCACTGTGCAGAATCTTGCTGGCTACCATCTTGCCGTTGACCATGGTGCCGGTGCTGCTTTGCAGGTCGGTCAACAGGAAGAAGCTGCCCTTGCCCTCGATCAGGAAGTGCGCGCGGCTGAAGCTGTCTTCCTGGAAACGTTCGTCACATGAGGGCGAGCGGCCAAACGTGACGCGGCCGTGCGGCGAAAGAGTAATCTTTTCGCCATCGCGTGAACCGCCCCGGATGTGGAGTTCGGCCTTCATCACGATCCCGATGCCCGCTCAACACCGCCAGAACACGCTTGGTAATTGTAACGCACGCGCGAAGCCGGTGGCGACGACCGATAAAAGCATCGGCACCGACCGGTCATTCAGTTGCATTAATCTACGGTAAAGGCGTCCCAATCCAAAGGGATTTCTTGCTTTAGGCGAATTGACGCAAGTGCATACGCCACCGGAAGTACGAGTATAGTCACAGCTGCCAACGTTTGGACTAATGTCGATAAGTCGGCATGATGCGTCGCCATGGGTTACGAAGACCGCGACTACATCCGCGAGAAACCCCGCTTCGCCCCAGCCCCCAAACCCGGCAAGGGCGTGGTGGCGCTGCTGGTGCTGACCATCTTCTGCTACCTGGTGATGCTGGTGCTGGGCAACGCCACGGCAGCTTCTGACAAAGAGTTCTGGGCCGCCGACGCCACGGCCAACGCAATCGTCGCCCGCCACCTGTTCATCTTCACGCCGCTGGATCTGGCGTTGTGGGAACAGGCCAGCACTGCCGGCATTTGGAAGATCGCCACGCACTGGCTTGCTGCCTCGGGCCTGCTTGGGGCGGTAATTGAGGCGATCCTGATCTGGTTTGTAGGGCGCTACGTTGAGCAGGTGATGGGCACGCGCCGCTTCGTGGTGTTCTTCGTCGGGTCGGCACTTGCCTCTGGCCTGCTGGCGGCGCTGACCGAGATTCCGTTGCTGTACCTGGGAACACCGCGCCTGACGCTGGTGATGGGGGCCTCAGGTGCAGTCTTCGCCTGTGTGACCAGTACGGTCTGGCTGATGCCCCAAGCGCGTTCGTTCTTTGGTTGGTCGATGAAGACCAGCGTGCTCGTCATCCTGGGCGCCGTGAGCGTGATGGGGCTGATGTTCGGCATGTTCAGCAAGAACCCGATTGTCCCCAGCTTCACGCAGGTGCTGTGGGGGGCTGCCGTTGGCGCGCTTTGGATGCTGGCGCTCAAACGCATGGGACGACTGCCCAAGCCGGTCTCCGCCAAGACGGCCGAGCCGTGGTCTGAGGCCGGATATCTCAACGACTACCGCGACGAAGAGGCCGACCCCAAGGCCGAGGCCAAACGCAAGAAGGGCGAGGCCCAACTGGCCAAGCTGCGCCAGCAGGCTATTGAGGAGCAGCAGAAGCTGGATGCGCTGCTCGAGAAAATCAGCAAGACGGGCATCAACAGCCTGAGTCGTAGCGAAAAGAAGTTCCTGGACGAGCAGTCGAAGAAAAAGAGTCGTTGAGCATGCCCGGCCGCGTATCATCGAACGCATGAACCGCTACTTCATCATTACATTCTCGATCTTGCCGGTGATCGTGATCGCCGGCGTGACGCTGCTGTTCGTGTTCGACCGCGCGGAAGTTGAGCAGCCGAAGGTCGAAGGCATCGAGAAAGACCTGCAACTCTACGCCGAAATCCGCGAGATGCTGCTGAAGCATTACGACGGCGAACTCAGTGAAAAAGACCTGCGCGACCACGCGCTGATGGGCCTGGCCAGCGGCACCGGCGACCGCTACACGCGCGTGCTGCCGCCTGTTGAAGCGCGCGAGCAGGACATCGACCTCGGCGGTACGTTTTACGGCATCGGTGTCGGCGCGGAAGGCAACGAAGACGGCAGCATCCGCGTGACCGGCGTAACGCCGGGCGGCGGCGCGGAGCTGGCGGGCATTCTGACCAACGACGTGATTGTGGCCATCGACGGCGAAACCACGCTGGGCAAGACCTACGAAAGCAGCGTGAATCGCATCCGCAGTGAAGTCGAAGGCTCGGAAGTGCGGCTGACACTGCGCCGCGGCAGCGACAGCAAGCGCGGCGACGACCCCAAGGCAACGCAGCTGGAAGTAACCGTGAAGCGCCAGCGCATTGAGCAGCGCAGCGTGCACGACGTGCACATCGAAGAACGTGAAGGCCGGCGTTTCGGCTACCTCGCGATCAGCGAGTTTTCGGCCAGCACGACCAAACAGTTCAAGGAAGCGATCACGGAGCTCGCGGGTAAGGGCGCGCAGGCCTTCATCGTAGATATCCGCGGCAATGGCGGCGGGCGCGTGGATGCGGCCACAGGCGTCGTCGATTCGCTGATTGCCGAGAAAGACAAGCTGATCACCTTCACCCAATCGTCCAACGAAGCCAACCGCGAAAACGATCGCAAAAGCTTCACCCAGGATGAAGAAAGCGTCACCGACCTGCCGGTGGTGCTGCTCGTGGACCACAACTCAGCCAGCGCCTCGGAGATTGTGGCCGGCGCGCTGCGCGACCACGGCCGCGCTTTCATCATTGGCGAGCGCACGTATGGCAAAGGCGTGGTGCAGTCGATCTACAAGCTCAAGACCGACCCGGCCTACACTTTGAACATCACGACTACGCAGTATTTCACACCGCTGGGCCGGCGCGTGCAGACCGGCAAACTGGGCGAACCCGGGGGTATCCAACCTGACCTGGAAATCAAATACGCCGAGGGCGAACAAAGCCGCGTGGTGGCGCGCATGGGCGTGCGCCGCGCGATCTTCAACCGTGATGAGCTGGCCAAGACCTCGCAGTGGTGGAATTACAACGACCGCATGCTCAACGCAGCCTTCGATGTGCTGGCCGGCAAGCCCGTCAACGTGAAGTAGCTGCGGCCTTACCGGCTGACGCGAAGGCGCGCGAAGAATTGAGCGGCGATTCCACACAAAGGCACCAAGGCACCAAGCAGGGCTAAGACTCGACAGACTGTTTGCGCGTGACGCAAGATGCCATTCTTCGTGCCTTCGTTTCTTCGTGTGGAACCCGCAGTCGTAGTTCTATCTTTTGGCATTTGCCGTGCTTCGCGTCAGCCTTTTGCGCAAGCGACGTGATAGATGGACGGGCTTCGGCCACGGGGCCTTTTGAGGCCGCGCGCTTTGCGCTAAAACCCCCGCCATGATGAAAGCTACCTGGCAGTGGATTGACAGCTACGTCGGCACCGGCCTTGACGCGTCAACGGTTGCCGAGCGCCTCACGCTTTCCGGCACCGAAGTCGAGAAGCAGGAACCCGTTGGCGACGACGTGTGCTTCACGCTGGAAGTCACCAGCAACCGTACCGATTGCCTCAGCGTCATCGGGCTTGCGCGCGAGCTTGCGGCCACCACCGGCAAAGTCGTGAAGCACCCGGCCGTGAAGTTGCCGGCGTCCGCGACCAAGGCATCCACCATCAGCAGCGTCAGCATTGAGCCCGCGGCGCTGAAGGCCTGCCCGTACTACAGTGCGCTGGTGATTCGCGGCGTGAAGGTGGGGCCATCGCCAAAGTGGCTTCAGCAGCGGCTTGAGGGCATCGGCCTGAAGCCGATCAACAACATCGTCGACATCACCAACTTCGTGCTGTTTGAGACCGGCCAGCCGCTGCACGCGTTTGATCTGGGCAAGCTCAAAGGCGGCCGCATCGTGGTGCGCATGGCGCGCGCGGGCGAACGCTTTGACCCGCTGGTGGACCGCAAGCGCGACAAGCCATCGCCGGAGCGCGAGTTCGTGAAGTGCGATACCGACACCCTGGTGATCTGCGACGCCGAGAACCCGCAGGCCGTAGGCGGCATCATGGGCGGCCTGACCTCCGGCGTCACGTCCGCGACTACCGACGTGCTGCTGGAAAGCGCGTACTTTGACCCAGCATGCATCCGCGCCACCAGCCGCCGGCTTGAGCTCGACAGCGACAGCAGCTACCGCTTCGAGCGCGGCGTGGACCCGATGAACGTCGTGAACGCAAGCAAACGTGCGGCCGCGCTGATTGTCGAATGCGCGGGCGGCGATGTGCTCGACGGCGTGCTTGAAGCGGGCAGCGTTGCGCACACCCCGGCCGAGCTTTCGCTGAATGAAGCGCTCGTGCAGCGGGTGATGGGCAAAGCTGTTCCGGCGACCGAAATCGCGCGCATTTTCGCCGGGCTGGATGTGCCTGCCAGTGCCAGCGGCGACCGCGTGACCGTGCGCGTGCCCAGCTTCCGGCGCGACCTGGAACGCCCGATCGACCTGGTGGAAGAGGTCGCGCGCGTACATGGGCTTGAGAAATTCCCCGCCCCGCTGCGGCTGCCGGTTTCCATCGCCGGGGCTTCGCGCCGCCAGCGCGTGCGGCGTGTCTTGCGCGGCGCGCTGCTGGGCATGGGCTTCAGCGAGGCGCTGACCGACACCTTCGTGCCCAATGCCGGCCTGCTGACTGAGTACGGCCGCGGCGGCGACAGCATGCTGCGCCTGGAGGCACGCAATCCCGTCAACGTGCAGGCGCCGGCACTGCGCCGCAACCTGCTGGGAAGCCTGGCCAGCGCCCTGACCGTGAACCAGCGCCAGGGGCAGCCCTTCGTGCGCCTGTACGAAATTGCCGAGGTGTTCCAGCCCGCATCCGAAGGCAAGAACGCCGGCGAACGCGAAGTGCTGGGGCTGATCGGCCGCGATTTCGCCGACGTGAAGGGCGCGCTTGAGGCCCTGCTGCGGGTGCTGCGCGCGGCCACGCCGTTCGCGCTTGCACCGCTGAGTCACCCGGTGTTCGAACCCGGCCGCGCGGCTGAGTTGTCGCTTGGCGGGCGGGTCGTCGGCGTGCTGGGCGAGCTTTCGGCCAAGGCATTGACCGAGCGCGAAGCAACGGGCCCCGCCGCGGTGGCCGAGCTTGACTTTGACGCGCTGGTGGACGCCTGGGTGGAAGTACCCAAGTTCAGCGAGTTGCCGCGATTCCCGACGGCTGAGCGCGACCTGGCCTTTGTACTTGACGCGTCAACAAGCTGGGCCGCCGTGGAAGCATGCGTGCGCAAGGCCTGCGACGCCACATTGCGCGAAGTACGCCTGTTTGACGAGTTTACCGGCAAGCAGATCGGTGCCGGCCGCAAGAGCCTGGCGTTCCGGCTGTACTTCCGGCACGACGACCGCACGCTGACGACCGAAGAGATCGCGGCGCAGACGGACGCGGCCGCAAAGGCCATCACCAGCCAGCTGAAAGGCACCCTGCGCGGCTGATGCAGGGGCAAGCAAGAACGCCTAACGCAAAAGGCCTCCCGCAGGAGGCCTTTTGTTTTGGAGCGTTCACGAACTAAGAGACTGCAGCAGCCTTCTTGCCCTTGCTCGACTTCTGGCCATTGGCGGCCTTCTTGACGCCGCCCTTGACGAAGTTGGGGCCGTCGAACCATGCGCCCAGCTCGCGGGCTTTGCGGTTCTTGTGCGCGCCGCGGGCGTACACTGCGCCGGCCAGAAGCGGGAAGGTGACGGTGGCTTCACCGAACACCATCTGCTCAAAGGCCAGGTCAACCTTGCCCCAGCTTGAGGCTTCCTTGAGTGTGCTGCCGCTGAGCGCGCCGTCGCGTTCGTCGGCGACGGTCAGCTGCACGGCGTACTTGTGCATCGGGCAATCGTGCATGCCCAGCACTTCGGCGCTGACGACCGTGTCCTGCACGAAGTTCTTGGGCACGCCACCGCCGATCATGACGATGCCGCTTTCCTTGCCGCCGTACATCTTCAGGTAGGTCAGGTCCAGGAAGTCGCGGCCGCTGTCGAGGGTGACCATCGGCTTGCCTTCCGCGATGCGCTTGTGCTGGTGCAGGACGATGCCGAAGCCGGCACTGCAATCGCTGAATGCGGGCACGAAGATCGGGATGTTCTTCTTGTAGCAGGCCTCCACGAAGCCGTCGTGCTTCTTGCCGTGCTTGACCAGGTAAGCGCCCATCTCGCGGATCACTTCGCGGCTGGCGTAGGGGCGCGGCTCAAGGCTGTCGAACAGGCGGGTCATCACTTCGTCGCAGACGCGCAGTTCGTCCTCGTCGATGTAATGGTCATAAATGCGGTCGATCGCCAGTTCACGCAGTTCGGCGTCGTTGACGAACTGGGTGCCCTTGTAATGGCTGAACCCGAGGCCTTCAAAGAAGTCCTGGTCCACGATGATCGCGCCGGTACTGACGATGGCGTCAACCATGTTGTTCTCAACCAGGTCCGTGATGACCTTCTTGAGGCCGGCTGAAACCAGCGAACCGGCGAGGCACAGGAACACCATGCCGTCCTTTTCGCGCAGCGCCATGTCGTAGATGTCCGCGGCGCGCGACAGGTTGCGGGCCTGGAAGCTGGTGTCGCCCATGGCGGCAACCAGCTTGTCCATGTCCTTGAACTTCGTGATGTCGATGTGTTTGACGAGCTGCTTCTTGTTCAGGTAATCCGACTTCTTAGCCATGTCCAATTCTCCTGCGGGGGTTTCGGCAAAAAACACGTACGCGCGATCGCGGTGCGTGGGGGAAGTGCCTGACACCCGTAGTTGTGGGGCGAGTGCCCCGAAGACGTCGCGAGCTACTTCGTTGTGAGCCTTGTTGGGCCATCTCCCCGCAAGGCTGATCCGCAGCTGCGCAATGCGCCGGATCGCGACGCCGGAAGTGTACAGCACGGCGGCGGGATTCAAAGAAAATCCCGCCGCCTTGATGAAAGATTTGCATGCAGTGGATTGCGTTGCCTCCAGAATCAGGGAGAGGGGTTACGGTCAACGGTTCCCAGTCAACGGTTACTGCAAACAGCCGCGCTTACCGTGAACTGTCGACTGTCAACCCCAGTCCGCAACCTGAGGTTCGTACCCATCCAAGTCCGGCTGCACCGCGATCTGCGCCGCCACCTACGCCGCGACCAGCCGGGCCTCACGCGCGGTCCGGGCAAGCTCTTCGACGAAGGCCACGGCTTCAGGCGGGGCACCCCTTCGCATCGCGCCCAGGAACACTTCGCGCTCGGGCTCGTTCATGCCCGGCACCATCCAGGTGAAGTACGTCGCGGCCTTGGGCGGCTCAATGCTGGCCACCAGCGCGTTCTCGGCACGGATGATTTCGTCGTCGGTGTAGCCCTGCCACAGCGCTTCGATGATCTCGGTTTCTTCTTCCGCCATGTGGCCGAACTGTGTGGCCGCGTAGCGGGTCAGCGCCAGGTACAGCTTGTAGCCGGCGTCGCGGTTGCCGGGCGCGGTGTTGCAGAGTTCCAGCACTTCGTGCTCTTGCGTTGCGAGAACATGGTGCGTGGCGGCAACCCGGCGTGCGAGCTGGGGCGAAATGGTCTGCAACAGCGGCTCAACGAACTCGTCCTCGTGCAGGGCGTGCTCGTTCATCAGTTGCAGGGATGCACGAAGGCGCTGAACGAGTCTCGTCGCGGCCTCGCGGTCGGCGAAGTCGAGGTTGCCCGCGTCACGCAGCAGGTGGGCCAGCTCAAAGCGGATGCCCTTGTGGATGTAGGTGTAAAGGTTGTAGCGCTCGGTCGTCATGGCTCGGTCTCCTGTTCGGGTTGAACTGCTTCACAGGAAAGATACGCGCCGGGAGCATCAACACGTTCCTAAGTGTTCGCTACGTTGTTCCTAAAAGATTGCTAAGGCCGGGCTCGGGTCACAGCAAAGCGGATATGCGCATTGTTGTGGGCCCCGCTGGGGCCAACTGCTACGGTTTCTCGATCAGCTCGATTTCGCTGTCGCGCTCGAGTACGAACCGGCCTCGCTTCACGCTTACCAGGCGGACGTCCGGGCAGCGCTCTTGCAGCCGCTTGCGCAGCAGGATCAGGCGGCTTTCGAGGTTGTCTTTCACGGGCGGCAGGCCCAGGTTTTCGTCCATGCGCAGCTCACGGTTGCTGAATTCGCGGCGGCCGGTGGCGTGTTCGCGCAGCAGCTTCCACAGGATGCGCGCGGGCACGTTGCGGATCAGGTACTCGCCATCCACGAACACGCTTTCGTCGCCCGTAAACCACGTGAACACACGGCGGCGCGCGGGCAGGGGTGCGGGTTCGGGCGCGGTGGGCTCGGCTTCATCGTCTTCTTCGCGCTCTGACAGCATTGCAATGGCCAGCGCGGCCTGGTTGGCGAGCAGCGCAAGGTAGGCCTCATGCCAGTCTTCAAAGGCCAGCGGGTCGCGCGATTCCAGGGCCAGCACGCCGATCAACTGGTCGTGTGCTACCAGCGGCAGCGCGAGTTGCGCCTGGGCGTCTGCAAGGCCGGGCAGCGGGATCTCGGCCGCGAGCGCAAGCCCGCTCTTGAGCGCCGATTCGCGCACGGCGTGTGTGTAGCGGCGCATGGCCGCCATGCCGCTGAGCCGCAGGGGCTTGCGTGAATGGGCGACCGTGCCGATCAGGCCTTCGCCGACCTTTACCTCGGCCCCGGCTCCGACGCGGTCATAGCCGCGGCTGTCGATGGCGATCAGCTTGCCGCATGTCTCTTCGTGCAGGAGCAGCAGCGCGTGCTCAGCGCCAAACAGTGAGGCCATGCTGGCCAGCAACTCGGCGTACAGTGCTTCCAGGGTTCGCGCGCGGCACAGCCGGTCGCTCAGCATCTGCAGGCCGCGCAACTCTTCGCGGCCCGCCTGGCGCGGATCCACGGCCCATGGCAACGGCGTGGCCGGGGCGGGCTGCAGCGCGCCTTCCAGCACGGACAGCGACAGCACCTCGTACACGTCGGCGCTGAGCAGCTTGAAGATGCCCGCCATGCCGGTGACGCGGGCAATCGCGTCAATCCGCGACGACATGTCGTCGAACACGGGCCCGCTGGTTTCGGCGCGCAGGAAGCGCAGTTGCATCAGGTAGGGCTGCAGGTTGACCGGGTCCCAAAGGCGCACGCTGGCGTAGGGGTTCTGGTCCACGTTGCGGCGGGTCTTGTTGAAGAACTGGCAGCTGAGCGCGACGTGCTTTTCATCGAGATAATAGACCTGGCTCAGCAGCGCCATGTTGGGCGTGCCGTCGGCGTCGCAGGTCGCGATGCCGGCCGGCGTGACACCCTGGAAGCAGTGCTTGATCTCGGACAGCTTCATGGGCGGGCCTCAATCGCGCGGCCGGCGCCGGGCCCCGGCGTTTGCTCGAACACGTGCTCGACGCTGAATTCGACCGCCGTGCAGGGCGTGAAGTTCATGCGTTCCAGCACCGTGGGCGCGAACCCGATCTCGGCCAGCTCAGCCTTCGTGCGCGCCACGAACTCGGCCACGTGTGCGAGTTCGGTAGGGGTGGCCTCGCGGATGGCCAGCGAGCGGCCCTTCAACTGGATGCCGCGGTGCGTGGTGGGTTCTTCGACCAGCACGGCAATGGCTGCGTTAGCGCGAAGGTTGGCCAGCGCAGGGGCGCCTTCGTATGCGGGCAGATACACCACCGCGCGGCCGGGCCCGGCAAGCGCGCAAGCACTGGCCGTGACGCAAAGGGGCGACAACGAAGCATCCCGCGTGGCCACCAGCACGCAAAGCCCACGCTTGAGGAACTCGGCAATATCGACCTGACCCATAGCTGCCCCGGAAGGATGCTCGGCACGGATGCTACACGGGCGAAGTGGCGCGAAAAATGGGCCTTCAGCACTTGGCGACGGGTGTGCGGTTGCGCACTTCGTCGCACTTGCAGGGGATTGCTTTGCAGCGGGGGCAGCCTTTGCCGTAGCGCTCGGCGGCTATCTCTTGCAGGTCGAGGTTGCTGATGCTGGCGAGTGTGCTTAGCCATGCCAGCACGTCGGCGAATTCGTGGCGCAGGTTTTCTCGGCTGGTGCGGCCGTTGAGTGCGCGCGCGAGTTCGCCCACCTCTTCGATGAACCAGAAGAAGGTCAGCTCAAGGCCGCGCTTGCGGTCCTTGGCGCCGTAGGTTTCCTCGATCAGCTTCTGGAACTCTTCAATCTGCATGGGTGCTTGCTCCGGGCGGGCTCCGGGCTTACGCCTCGGGGATCGCAGCTCTACTTCTTCAGTTGCTCTAGAAGGGTCTTGACCGTGTGTTCGGTCTGGCGGTCGATGCCCTGGTCCAGCTCGTCGGGGTGGTTCTCCAGGTAATGGTCGGGCTTGCGGCCGTTGTTCTCGAGGTTTTCGCCGTCGACTGTGAACGCGCCGGTGCTGGGCAGGCGCATGCGGCTGCCATCCACCAACGTGTAGCTGCCGGTGCCAATCACGCCGCCCGCGGTGTCCACGCCCACGATCTGGCCGATCTTGAGGCGCCGGAAACCTTCGGCGAGGATTTCGGCGTTGCTGAAGCTGCTTTCGTTGATCATCAGGATGCTGGGTCTTTCCAGCGCGATGCTGCGGTACACGTTTTCGCTGACTTCTTCGAGCTTGCCGTATTGGCGAATCAGCCACGGCCGCTTGATCAGGATTTCGAGCACGTCCACGGCGGTGCTGCCGCCGCCGTTGAAACGCACGTCGATCACCACGCCCTGCTTGCCTAGCATTTCGTCGCCGAGTTCGTGCTTGAACTCGCGCAGGCTGCGGTCGTCCATGGCCGCGATATGCACATAGCCGAGCTTTCCGTCGCTGAGCTTGGCCACGAGCGCGCGCTGCCACTCGACCCAGCGGCGGTACCAGAGGCCGCCTTCCGCACCGCCGGTACCCGGCTTGACGTGGATTGTGCGGCGCGATCCGTCTTCCTTGCGCAGCTCAAGCGCGGTCTTGGTGCCGGCTGTACCCAGCAGCAACTCGGCCATGGTGGCCGTGGCGTCGATGTTGCGGCCGTTGATGGCCGTGAGGTACTCGCCGACTTCGGGCTTGTTCTCGGGCAGGTCACAGGCGCCGCCTTTGACGACTTCGGTGATGCGCAGGCGGCCTTGCGCTTGTTCGGCCGCGTCAAACAGCAGGTTCAGTCGCCCGGTTGCTTCGGTGACGCCATCGCTGCGGTCGTCCCAGCCGGTGAAGCCCTGGTGGCTGCTGTTGAGTTCGCCCAGCAGCTCATCCATCAGCGCGTCAAACTCGTCGCCAGTGCGCACGCTGTTCAGCGCGCCCTCGTAGCGCTTGCACATGGCGGCCCAGTCGATGCCGTGGTGCTTGTCGTCGTAAAAGTAGCGGCCCATCACGAAGAAGGCCTCACGCGCGGCCGTGGTGCGCAACAGGGCGCGGTCGCGGCGCTGCTCCATGCGGAAGCCGAAGCTGGTCTGCTTGCCGCCGGCGACGGGCATGCTGCTGATGACTCCGGCGTCAAGCCACCACAGGTTTTTCTCGTCGGACGACAGCGTCAGGCTGCTCTTGCGGCTGCGGCTTTGGGTCAACTGCTTCAGGTCGGGGCCTTTGTCCGGGTCAAGCACCAGCTTCCAGACGTTGCTTTGGCCTTCGACGTCGGCGATGAAGCAGTAGGTCTTGCCGTCCGACAGCGCTACCGGGCTGCTTTCGTTGCCGGTAAGGCTGGTGATGCGCCGGGCGCGGTCTTTCAGCCCTTCGAGCTGCACTTTGGTTTCAGGCGTCTTGCGCGCGGGCCGGCTGCGCGGGGTTTCGGGTTTGGGTTCCGTGTCGCCTTCGGGCTTGGTTTCGTCAGTCTTGGGCTCGTCTTTCTTGGGTTCTTCCTTCTTCAGCAGGTTGTCGAGCTTGTCTTCCCTGAACTCTGGTGCTTCGGGCGTCAGGTCCACGACCCAGATGTCGTAGTCGCCTTCCTGGTTATTCGCGAACACCACGCGCTTGCCGTCGGCCGAGAAACGCGGGCCACGCGAATCGCCAAACAGGTGCGAGACACGAATGTCCGCGCCGATGCTGGATTCATCCACGCGGTTCAGCACCACGGTGGCGTTGTACAGCTCGTTGCTTTGCGTCTGCACAAACCAGCGCGCGTCGGGCGAAAACTCGGCCATCGTGCCGCCACGCAGCATCGCCCCGTGGTAGTCGCCCTTGGACTGGCTGCGGACTTTGCTGTCAGCTACGGAATCAATGCGGATCGAGTTTTCGTCACGCAGGTAGGCAATGCGCGCGCCGTCGCCGACGAACTGCCCGTGTGTGTTGAACTCGCCCTGGCCCTGCCACAACTTGCTTTCGCTGGTGGTCAGGTCGTGCACCATGAGTTGCAGGTTGGGCACGTTGTGGCCGGTTGTGTACACAAGTTGTTTGGAATCCGGGTGCCAGTTGACGCTCATTTCGCGCCCGGGCGTATCGGTGATCTGGCGTGGCACGCTGCCTTCTTCAGCGGCCATTACGAACACGTCGCCGCCGGCGATGAAGGCGATCTTCTTTCCGTCGGGGCTGAGCGCGAACTCGCTTGCTTCCGCCAGCGACGTCACCCGCACATCGGCGCGGCGGACATCGCTTGCCAGCCTGATCGCGGGGGCTTTGATCTCGGTGGGGGCGCGCTTGCCCAGTTCACCGACATGAAGCTGCCAGCCGCCGTAGTTGCCCGTGCTGAAGGCCAGTTTGCCGCCGCCAACGGTGATTTCGCGCGGGTCAAGGCGCGTATCGCCGCCCCAGCCGCTGACCGGCGTGCCTTCCACGGTGATGGCGGCAAGGCGGCCGACACGGTTGCTGCGCGACTTGCCGTCCTGGTAGGTGACGTACAGCAGTTCGGTGTTGCTGATGAAGACCGGGCTGGTGTCGTGGCTGCGGTTATCGGTGAGCTTGCGGTGCTTGCTGGTCGTGACCCCGTCAAAGTCGCACAGCCAGATTTCGCTGCTGGCGGTGCCGTAGTACCCGCGCCTGCGCTGCGGGTCGGCGTTGCGGTTCACGTAGGCGATCAACTTGCCGTTGGGGCTGATGCTGGCGCCGGCCTCATGGCTGCCGAAGCCGCCGCCGGTGATGGGCCAGGGCTCGCCGCCGGTTGCGCGCACGATCCACAGGTCACGGCCGCCTTCGCGGCGGTAACTCGAGAAGATGATCCCGCTCGAATCCGGCAGCCAGCAGTGCGGCTGGTCGGAGTAATCGCCAAAGGTGAGGCGTCGCGCCGGGCCGCCCTCAGCTTCCATGACGTAGATGCTGTCGCTGCCGTGGCGGCGGCTGCGGAATGCCAGCCACTTGCCATCGGGCGAGAATTGCGGGTCGCCGTCGTTGTCTTCGGTGATCGTGAGCCGCCGCGCCGTGCCGCCGCCTGCGGGTACGCTCCAGATGTCGCCGTCGTGTACAAACGCCAGCGTGCGGCCGTCCGGGCTCAGCGCCGGTGAACGCAGGATCGCGGCCGCGATCGGGGCCGTGGGGTCTTGTGCGCGGCCGGCATCGTGCATTGTGGCAAGCAGCAAAAGGGCCAGCGTGGCCGGAATCAGCGTCTTCTGCGAGGTCATGGCAGCTCCCGTGGGATCACAAGGTTCTACGAACCATGTGGCCGGGGACTACCAAACACTTGCAGAAATTCAGCGCTGGGTGCGTGCACCCTTGTGGGTGGTGACTTGCTCAGGTGCCGGGGGCGGCGCGGTCTCTTCGGGCTGGCTGCCCCGGCGGTCCCAGGCTTCGCGCAGGCGCTTGCCGCGGTCCAGGGCATCGTCCACATCCTTGCGCAGTCGCGGCAGGTCGCCTTCGACCGAGTGTTCCGGGTGCAACTGGTAAAAATAGGCGGCCGCGGCAACCAGGCCGACACTGAAAAAGAAGATATAGCCGATCAGACCGCGCAAGAGACACTCCCGCCGTTGCATCGGAAGATCGGTGGTCGGCTCTGCACAAAATGCGGCCGGCAATGTGCGCCGTTTCACGACCCAGGGTGAGGGCCCTTGGCATGACTGAAGACCCTTGCCAGTGTGGCACCGGAAGCTAGTTTGCGCGCCGCAGTAGCGGTCACATTGTCACGGATGCGTCAAAAAAGTGGATCGCAAAAAGTACCGACGCGTGAAACTGCCGTGAAGATGACCGGGTACCTTTACACGCGTCGCTAAGGCGACTTGACAACAAGAGCACAGGCCGTTGTGGGAGGTGTCGCTAGTTAAGGGGGGGCGGCATCTCTAAAGGCCTTGCATCTGACAACGCCGATCAGCTTGCTGATCGGCGTTGTCCTTTTTTCATCTGTTACTGGCTAGTCGGCATCGGTCGCTGGGCACTTGTTGCTTTTTCGCGCCCGTTGCATGGCGGATTTGTACAATCGCGCCCCATTCAACGACTTGCGTCTGTCGCTCATGCCCTATATCAGCATCTTCCAGCTTGAGGTCCGCAGCTATGAGCTTGACGTGTACGACCACGTCAACAATGCGGTCTACATCAACTGGCTTGAGCACGGTCGCAGTAAGCTGTTGCAGGATAAGGGCTTCAACTACACCAGCATTGCCCAGGTCTGGGGTGTGCGCTTCATGACCGTTCGCACCGAGATTGACTATCGCCTGCCCCTGCACCTCGGTGACAGGGTCAAAGTCAGCACCCAGGTCCAGAAGGTTGGCAACACCAGCGTTACCCTGCTTCAGGATGTGCGGCGTTATGCCGATGATGTTGACGTAGTGTCGGCCTCGGCTCGGGTCGTCATCGTGTTCACCGACGCGGCTTCCCACAAGCCTGTGTCGGTCCCGGCTGAATTCGTGAGGCTGTACGCTTGAACGATCGCTACGACTGGCAAGCCGTGTACCCGCCGGGCCTTGAGCGCGGCTACAGCCCGCCCGCGCGCCAGATATGGCGCGCGCTTGAGGCCCACGCGCTGCGCAACCCGCAAAAGCCCGCGATCCACTTCGAAAACATGACCGTCAGCTACGGCGCCCTGTGGGCCTGCGTGGAACGCAACGCGGCAGCCCTGCGTTCGCGCGGCTACGGCAAGGGCAAGCGCGGCGACCGCGTGATTATCGTGATGCCGAATTCGCCCGAGTTCGTGGCCTTCTATTACGCCGCGCTGCGCGCCGACATGGTCGTCGTGGCTGCAAACCCCAAGCTGACCCGCGACGAACTGGCCGAAATCATGGTCCAGACTGAGCCGCGCGTCGCCTTCGTTTGCAATGACGCCGCCGGCGAGTTTGAGGCCGGCCGCGTGAAGGCGCGCATCCGTGAGCCGCGGACTTTCTTCGTGAAACCGGGGCGCGAGTTCAGCGCGGCCGCACCGATGCTCGATATCGTGCACGACGTACTGGGCGAACCCGGTGATTGCCTGGCGCGCACGGACCTTGATGTCGCGATGCTGCAGTTCACCAGCGGCACCACCGGCGGGCTCAAGGCCGCGATGATGAGCCACCGCAACCTTTGGGCCAACGCCGAGCAGAACAACCGCTGGTTCGGCTGGACTGAAAACGACGTGATCCTGGGTGCGCTGCCGCTGTACCACACCTGGGGCATGTGCTGCGTGATGAACGCAGCGATCCTGGCCGGCGCCAGCATGGCGCTGATCCCCGAGTTCCGGCCAGATGCAGTGCTTGAGACGCTGCAGCGCCACAAGGTCACCGTCGCTTACGGCAGCGGCACGATGTTTCACCGCATGCTGGATGCGGCCGGCGACTTTACCGAGCGCTTCTTTGGCGGCCTGCGTTACGTGAAAGCCGGCGCGATGCTGATCGACGGCAGCCTGAACAAACGCTGGCAGGCCGCGGTGCCTGGCGTGCCCATGGTGAACGGATACGGGCTGACGGAAGCAGGGCCCGAAGTCTGCAACAATCCGCCCGGCAGAGTGCAGGTCGGCACGGTAGGTGTACCGCTGCCCGGCACCGAGATTCGCCTGGGTCGCCTGGACCAGCCGGAAGTGGAAGCTGAGCTGGGCATGGAAGGCGAAATCCAGGTGCGCGGCCCGCAGGTGATGCTGGGTTACTGGTCTGAGCCCGAGGCCACCCGCGCGACGATACTGCCCGGCGGCTGGCTGCGGACCGGCGACATTGGCCGCTTTGATCCCGACGGCTACCTGCGCATCGTGGACCGGTTGAAGGACCTGATCAAATTCCGCGGCTTCAGCGTGGCCCCCAGCGAGATCGAAAAAGTGCTGCTGACGCACCCGCTGGTGAAGGAAGTCAGCGTCGTAGGCAAACCCGACGCCGTAGACGGCGAAGTGCCAGTGGCCTACATCGTGATGCGTGAAGGCGCGTCGCCCGACACCAGCGACATGCCAGCATTCCTTGAGCCGCACCTGACCAGCTACAAGCTGCCAAGGCGCTATCACGTGGTGCACGAAATACCCAAGAACCACGTAGGCAAGCCACTAAAGCGAGTCCTGCGAGAACTACCCGAGTAGGGGCGGCCCCACGTGGCCGCCCTAGCCCCACGTGGCCGCCCGCGCCGCCCGTAGGGGCGGCCACGTGGGGCCGCCCCTACTTGGGCCAGTGGTTTCTTAGCTCTTCGTAGCTGGGTGGGAATGTTCCTGTGTAGCGCAGGTAGTGGGGGATCGGGTAGCGCACGCCGCCTTTGTGGGTGCCTTCGAGGCCCGTGATCATTGCCTGCGCGAAGCTGTACGGGAACGCGAACGCCATTTCGTGATCTTGCGTTTGACCGAATATCCGGTCGCCGTAGCACGGCAGTATCACCTGCGGCTTGCCTGTCTGCATCGTCTCAATCACCTCGTCGGCGCAGTCCGTGCGGCCGCTGAAGCGCGAGTGAATGTAGCCGCCGCTTTCCCACAGCGCGCCCGTCACCAGCCGCATCACCTGCGCCGGCGTGCCGAACACGAGCACCACGTCGGGCTCAAAGTCGATGCGGTTCAGCGGGCCGGTGACCATCGCGTAGTACTGCCCGAAGCTGAAGCACGGTGCGGCCGCTTCGGTCTTGGCACCGGCGGCGGCGTCTTTGGTGTACATGCCGGCACAGCAGTGGCCCTGCGTGAAGCGCTCGACTTGCGGCTGGAAGCCGAACAAAGTTGCGCCAATCGGGCAACTGATGTCGTCGCGGCTGACGGCAATCGTCCAGCCATAATGCCGCGCGATCGACATGCCCTGGCACAGCGCGCTGTCGACCTTCAGGTCGCGGCCGGGGCGTTTGGCTTTCTCGGGGATCTGCTCAGCACTTGTGACCATCTTGATGCCGAGCGGAAAAGTGCTTGGGCGCGTGTGCTGCTCAATCGCGTCGTTCAGTGTCTTTGGGTTCAGCGCCGTCGTCGTCATTGTATTCCCCGTTCTGTGCCGGGCTTGCCGGCGCTTGTGCTTCTGGATCCGCGCCAGACTGCTGACGCAGCCTGGTGTCGCGTTCGTCCCACTCTTTTTCTTTGGCGGTCAGGGCTTCGCGTACTTTGTCGAGGCCCGTGAAGTTGCCTGCCCCGGTGCTTCCTCCCATGCCGGTCTCGAAGGGCACGGTCAGCTTTTTCTTGCCGTCGTCGGCGGGCTTTTCGGGCGGCCACATTTTCTGGTCGGCGATGACTTTGCCGAAGCGGCTGAAGTAGATCAGCATGGTCAGGCCGGCACCGGCCATCACCAGGCTCAGGATCTGGCCCATGCTGAGGCCGAGGAACACTGTGCCCAGCTCATTGCCCGCGGCCTGGAACTGCACGTCGGGCTGGCGGAAGAACTCGCCGATGAAGCGGGCCAGCGGATATGCCGTGAAGAACGCGCCCGCCACCATGCCCGCGCGCTTCACGCGACGGCGGAACCACAGCAGGAAGATCAGCACCAGCACCCCTTCCAGGATCATCTGGTAAAGCTGGCTGGGGTGACGCGGCGTGGTGACGACGTCAAACACGCCGAAGAAAAGCTGGTCGGCATCCGCCTGATTGTTGATGAACTTTAGGCCCTCATCGGACTGAAACATCAGCTCATGGCTTTGCAGGTACGCATCCGGGTTGCGGTACAGCACGCTGCCGCCCTGGTCGATCACGCCGCCGGGGTTGGCCTGTTGCAGGTTTTCCAGCCAGACTCTCGCCTGCTCGGGCTCGGCTGGTTTTGGCATGCGCTCGTACAAGGTTTTATCGGCGCCGTTGAAGACCACCTGGTAGCCCTTGCCGCTGCGCACGGGAAAGCGCATCGCCCAAGGCAGGTCGCTGGCGCGGCCGTAGAGCTCGCCGTTCATGAAGTTTGCCAGTCGAATCCAGGCCGCGCCGAACGCGCTGCTGATCGCGCCGACGTCGCCGATCTGGGCAATCGGCGGGCGCGACTTCAGCCACCAGACCAGGGCCATGAACAGCACGCCAAAGGCCGCCCCGTGGCTGGCCATGCCGCTCCAGTTCAGGAAGATGCGGCGCAACTGATCTTGCGTGTCCACGGGGCCGTAAGGCGGCGGGCCGAAGTAGAAGTCAGGGTTGTAAATGAAGATGTAGGCGGTCTTGGCGCCGACCAGCACGCCGATCATTGCCAGCAGCAGCGTGTCGTAGGGGACGTGCTTCTGGATCTTCAGCCAGCCCTGTTTGCGATAGCGATGGAACCAGAACAGCACACCAATGAACGCAATCAGGTAGCACAGGTAGTAGAAATCCAGCAGCACCTCACCGCCCGGGGCGGGCGTCCACATGCTGATGCCGCTGAAGTTCAGCACCCAGCGGTCATAGATGACCAGCCCGTCTTTGGTCCAGCGCAGCAGCGCGGTCGTGAACCACTCATAGGTCAGGCGCGGATGATTCAGCACTCCAAGCATCACGGTATGTAAGCAAGTGCGCGCGGCCTTGGGGAGTGCGTATGCCCGCTGTGCAATCGGGCTGGCAGGGAGCGGGCGCGCGCCCTTGCCGCATGACACTTCGCTTGTCATTCTCTGCGCCCATGACTTTGCCCGCGAAACAGGCTATCTGGCGCGTCCTTGTCACCGGCGGCGCGGGTTTCATCGGCTCGCGGCTGGTGCAGCGCATCGGTCTTGAGTGGCCGAACGCCGATGTCACGGTCATCGACGACTTTCGCTCAGGCAGCTTCAAGAACCTCGAAGGATTCCAGGGCGAAGTAGTCGCCGCGGATTTGGCGCAGCTTCGCCTCGAAGACGTGCTGCAGGCCAAGGATTTTGACGCGATCTTCCACCTCGCCAGCATCACCGACACGCGCGAAATGGACCAGCGCAAGATGTGCTGGGACAACATCGAAAGCTTCCGCCGCCTGCTTGAGTTCGCGCGCCCGAGGCTCATTCCCGTCACCTACGCCAGCAGCGCCGCCACCTATGGCATCGACGCGCGGGTGAACAACGAGACTGACCCGCGCAAGCCCGCCAATGTGTACGGCTTCAGCAAGGTGCAGCTCGAGAACCTGGCCGCCAAGTACCTGCGCCAGTCCGACCTTGCGGGCTGGAAGCTGAACGCCGTGCGTTACTTCAACGTGTACGGCCCGCACGAGCAGCACAAGGGCGCGATGGCCAGCATGATCTATCAACTCTACTTGCAGATGAAGCAGGGCAAGCGGCCTCGCGTGTTCAAGAATGGCGAACACAAGCGCGACTTCGTGCACGTGGACGATGCGGTGCAATGCACGATGCTGGCGATGGCCAGCAGCAAGCAGGGCGTATTCAACACCGGCAGCGGTGAGGCCCGCACCTTCAACGAAGTGATCGCGGCGCTGAACAAGGCGCTGGGCACTAAGCTTGAGCCCGAGTACATCGACAACCCTTACGCGTTTTTCCAGCCCTTCACACAGGCTGATCTCGCGCGCAGCAACCGCGAGCTGGGCTACGAGCCGCAGCACAACCTCGAAAGCGGCATCAGCAGTTACGTGACGTGGCTTGAGCAGCAGCCGCAAGGAAAGCAGTCATGACCGCCGACGCGGACCCCAAAGGACTTGTACGCGACCACGCCCCCAAGCGTTTCGACCACACCATCGACACCTGGGGCTTCGTGGGCGGGCGCTATGACCGGCGCAAGCAATACGCGGGGCTGGCATTCCTGGCGCTGGGCGTGGTGGGCGTGCTCGTTGCGTTCCTGCTGTACCGGCTTGGTGACAACAACCTGCACCGCGTGAGCGATGAGTGGTATCGCTCGGCCCAGCCGGGCGGGCCCGAAATCAAGGCCATGATCCGCGACAACGGCATCAACACCGTGCTGCGTCTTGTGGGCACGGAAGACGACAACCAGCGCAGCTTCGCCGAGGAAAGTCTGGCCGTGGCCGAGACCGGCGCGACACTGATCGTGTGTTCGATGGCGACCTCGAGACTGCCCTATCGCTCGGAACTCAGCCGTTTGTTTGAAGCGCTGGACACGATCCAGCCGCCCGTGCTTGTGCACTGCGACGCCGGCAGCGACCGCACCGGCCTGGCCAGCGTGATCTGGCTGCACGATTACCGCGACCGCCCGCTGAAAGAAGCGCGCAAGCAGATGGACTTCTTCCCTTACGGCCATGTGCGCTTTGGCGCGGCCCACGCGATCAGCGACTTTCTGGACCAGTATGAGGCCTTCTTGAAGGCCAATCCCGGCAGCAAGCTGAAGATCCGCGAATGGGTGCGCGACCATTACTTCGTTGAGAAGGAAGGCCGCAAGATTGCCCCGTGGTACGACGGCAAAATGTATCAACCCAGGTAACGCAGCCCCGGTAAGCTAAGCGCAGCACAGCTCGAAAGGTTGACCATGGCCAAGACATCCGCCCCGGAAGACAAGCGCACTGAAGCCGTGAAAATGGCCATGGCGCAGATCGAGAAAAGCCACGGCAAGGGCGCGCTCATGAAACTGGGCGACCAGGCCATTGTGGAAGTGCCCGGCATCAGTACCGGTGCGCTGAGCCTTGATCTGGCGCTGGGCGGCCGCGGCATCCCGCGCGGGCGTATCGTCGAAATCTACGGGCCGGAAAGCAGCGGCAAGACCACGCTTACGTTGCAGATCGTGGCCGAAGCGCAGAAGAAGGGCGGCATCGCGGCGTTCATCGACGCGGAGCACGCGCTTGATCCCACGTATGCCGGCAAGTTGGGCGTGGACACCGAAAACCTGTACGTCAGCCAGCCCGACAGCGGCGAACAGGCGCTCGACATCTGCGAAACCCTCGTGCGCAGCAACGCCTTTGACGTGATCGTGGTGGACAGTGTGGCCGCACTCGTGCCCCGCGCTGAGTTGGAAGGCGACATGGGCGACGCGCAGATGGGCAGCCAGGCGCGCCTGATGAGCCAGGCCATGCGCAAGCTGACGGCCGCCGTAAGCCGCGCCAAGACCAGCCTGATTTTTATCAACCAGATTCGAATGAAGATCGGCGTCATGTTCGGCAACCCCGAAACGACGACCGGCGGCAACGCGTTGAAGTTTGCGGCCAGCGCGCGGATTGAGGTGCGCAAAGGCCAGCCGATCAAGGTGGGCGACGACGTGGTCGGCAACCTGATGAACGTGAAGGTCGTGAAGAACAAACTCGCGCCCCCGTTCAAGAAGTGCACCCTCGAGATCATGTTCAATGAGGGCATCAGCCGTTACGGCGATCTGCTTGAGTTGGGCAGCACCAGCGGCGTGATCAAGCGCAGCGGCGCGTGGTGGACCTGGGGCGAAACCAAACTCGGGCAGGGCAAGGAAAACGCCAAACAATTCCTGACCGAAAACGCCGACATCGCCACCAAACTCGACGCCGCCGTGCGCGAAAGCCTCGGCATGGGTGCCGCCAGTACGGAACGCGCCTAGTGTCAAGTGACGATTGAACTTCGGGGTGGGCGTGTCAGCGATTGGCTTGAAGTGAAGTCCGCGTCGAACCGCAATGGCAACAGCTGCCACGGAGAACACGGAGCTGCACGAAGCAAGGTCCAGCCGAAGTTCGCCGTGTAACTCCGTGTTCTCCGTGGTTAAGGCAGTGGCTTTTCTTCGCGCCGCTTTTCCGCGCCAACCCGAGACTCAACCGTCAGAAACCACTAGCCGCAGACGCGCCCCCTTCAAAATGGGGCTTTCGTCGTTACCCTTCCGCGCCTGCGGAATGGGGCTGCGACCCGTTTCCGTTACGTAGCTGAGGCGCGTATGCCGTCCGTGGACCCAAACCTGCTTCGCCAGCGCTTTCTCGACTTCTTTGTCGAGAGGTTCAGGCAGCACGCCGGTAACGACAGCATCCCGCGGGAAACGCTGATCCCCAACGGCAACGCCACCGGCAGCAGCAGTCTGCAGCCGCCGGACGCCAGCACGCTCTTCACCAGTGCCGGCATGCACCAGTTCAAGGACGATTTCACAGGCAATCTCGTGCACGGCACACGTGCTGCGGCCACGGTGCAAAAGTGCATGCGCACACCCGACCTCGAAAACGTCGGCAAGACCGCGCGCCACCACACGTTCTTTGAGATGCTGGGCTTCTTCAGTTTCGGCGACGGTTTGATGGGTCCCAACAGCAGCAAGGGCTTCTTCAAGAAGGAAGCCATCCGCTGGATCTGGGATTTCTACACGCTGCCCTGGGACAAAGGCGGCTGCGGCCTCGACAAGTCGAAGCTGTACGTGAGCGTCTACGGCGGCGATGAAAACGGCAAAGACCGCGACGAAGAGGCCGCCGGCATCTGGCGCCCGATTCTAGGCGAAGTGTGGCCGGCCGCCGAAGTAGAGCAGCGCATCTTCTGGCTGGGCGAGAACGACAACTTCTGGCCTGCCGGCGCACCAAGCAGCGGCCCTAACGGCGTGTGCGGCCCATGCAGCGAGATTTTCTACGACCTCGGCGAAGAGTACGGCCAGGGCGACGTAGCCACCAACGGCGCGCGCTTCATGGAAATCGGCAACATCGTATTCACGCAATACGAACGCAGCGGACCCACACCGGGTAAGGGAACACTGACGCCGCTGCCAGCAAAGAACATCGACTTCGGCGGCGGGTTCGAGCGCCTGATGATGGTGCTGGACGGCGCAAGGACCACACTGGATTCGAGTTTATTCGCGCACGTGCGGGGGGCCATGCGCCGTTCAGCCCCAGCCGAAAGGCTGGGGACCGCAGAATCAAACATCCGCGAGAAGAGAATTGCCGACCACATCCGCGCGGTCACGTTCGCGATGGCCGATGGCATCCTGCCCAGCAACGAAGGCGCGGGGTATGTCATCCGCCGCATCATCCGGCGTGCGTTCCGCGATGGCAGCGCGCTTGGCTTTGACGGGCCGTTCCTGCACAAGCTGGTGCCGGTTGTCGTTGAGCATTACGGCGACGCCTATCCCGAACTGCGCATGAACACCAAGGGCATCGCCAGCACCCTGCAACAGGAAGAACAGCAGTTCAGCACCACACTTGAACGCGGGCTGCAACTGCTTGCCGGGCTGATCCGCGAGCACAAGGCGCGCGACGACAAAACCCTCGACGGCAAGGCCGCATTCGACCTGTACCAGTCGCAGGGCCTGCCGCGCGAAGTGGTGCAGGATGAACTCGCCGCCGAAGGCATGTTGCTTGATGTCCACGGCTACGACGAAGCCGAAAAGAAGCACCGCCTAGCCAGCAAAGGCGGCAAGGAAGTCGCCGTCTTCGAAAAGGGCTGGTTCCAGGACGTGAAGGCCAAGACCGGCCCCACACAGTTCTTGGGTTACGACACCTGCGACGCGCAAGCCCGCGTGATCGCGCTGGTCCGCGACGGCAAGCTGTTCGACATCATTGAGCAGGGCGATACGGCCACAGTGATTCTCGACCGCACGCCCTTTTACGGCGAAAGCGGCGGCCAGGTCGGCGACCGCGGCAGCCTTATCGTCGGCGAATCCAGTTTCGAAGTGGCCGACACGCTCAAGCGCGACGACTACTTCCTGCACGAAGGCAAAGTGCTGCACGGCAAGCTGCGCGTAGGCGACACGGTGCAGGCGCGCGTAGACGCCCAGCGCCGCGATCGCATCCGCGCCAATCACAGCGCGACGCACCTGATGCACGCGGCATTGCGCGAAGTGCTGGGCGATCACGTAGTACAGCGCGGCAGCGAAGTGGGCCCAGACCGGCTGCGCTTCGACTTCAGCCATCCCAAGGGCCTGAGCTTCGAAGAACGCCAGCGCATCGAGCAGCTCGTAAACGAACAAGTCCGCGCCAACGCCGAGGTAAGCACCCAGGTAATGGCCCCAGAAGCCGCCCAGAAGGCCGGCGCCATGGCCCTCTTCGGCGAAAAGTACGGCGACAAAGTCCGCGTGCTGACCATGGGTGTAGACCAGTTCTCCATGGAGCTGTGCGGCGGTACCCATGTGGCCCGAACTGGCGACATTGGGCTTTTCCGTATTGTCAGCGAAGGCTCGTCCAGTGCCGGGGTGCGCCGCATTGAGGCCGTCACTGGCGCCGACGCCTATGAGCTGGCGGCCGCTGATGCCCGCCTGCTGGCTGAGCTGCACGCGCTTACCAAGGCGCAGCCGGGCAAGGTGAAGGAAAAGGTCGAGTCGCTGTTGAAGGAAGTGAAAGAGCTGAAGTCGAAACCCAAGAAGGCGGCCACACCGGGAGCGGGGGTCGATGCGATCCGGAAGAGCAGCGAAACTGTAGGAGAATTCACACTTTACGCCGCAGAAGTTCCGGGTGCGGAAGCTGCCGATCTGTTGACAATACGGGATACCTTGGGGCAGGATGCGCGGCCGATGGCGGTTTTGCTCGGCAGTCGCGGCGAAGGCCGCGCGCTGCTGCTGTTGTCTTTTACCAAAGAGCTTGTGGGTAAGGGGCTGCACGCGGGCAAACTGGTCGGTGAAATTGCGCAGTTGGTAGGCGGCAAGGGTGGGGGAAAGCCCGATACGGCGCAGGCCGGCGGCAAAGACCCCGACAAGCTGCCTGAAGCGCTGGAAGCAGGCAAGGCAAAGATTCGAGAGGCGCTCGCAAAGGCCTGATCTACGGCGTGAGCCGTTTGTTTTCCAGAAGTCATGACCCAGAGACAGTCAGGACCAGGAGTAGACGATGCCAGTTCCGAAAAAGAGACAGTCGCGCGCCCGCCGCAACAAGCGCCGCGCGCATGACGCGCTGGTGCTGCCCACGATCAGCAAGTGCGCCAAGACCGGCCTGCCGAAGCTGAGCCATCGCGTGTGCGAGGACAGCGGCTATTACGGCAAGACCAAGAAGGTGTTTGAAGTCGAAGAGCGTCTGTAGCCTTGAACACAGCCTGTGAACGGCCCGCCAAAAGCGGACGCGCTCACGGAGAGGAAATGGGATGCCCCGGATCGCAATCGACGCGATGGGCGGCGACCACGCCCCCGGTGTCGTAGTTCGCGGCAGTTACCGCGTGGCCAAAGAGCAGCCTGAATGGCTGCTGCTGCTCGTGGGCGACCAGGACGCCGTAGGCAAAGAGCTTGCGGCATGTGGTCCAACCTTGCCCAACATCAAAGTCGTGCATGCCACCGAAGTAATCGGTATGGACGAACACCCCGTTGAAGCCCTGCGTGCCAAGCGCAACAGCAGCCTCGGCGTCGCAGTCGGACTGGTGCAGCAGGGCCAGGCCGATGCGGTGATTTCCGCCGGCAACACCGGCGCGCTTGTGGCCGCCAGCACGCTTGCGCTGCGTCACCTTGAAGGTGTGCGCCGCGCGGGCATTGCAACCACGCTGCCGACGCTTAAGGGCCGCAGCGTGATCATGGACGTGGGCGCCAACGTGCAGGCCAAGGCCTCACACATCGCGCAGTACGCGACCATGGCCGACATTTTCTATCGCCACGTACTCAAGACCGCCGACCAGAAAGTCCACGTCGGGCTGCTGTCAGTCGGTGGCGAAGAAGGCAAGGGCAACACCGTGGTGCGTGAGGCGCACTCGCTGTTGACCCGCAGCGCGCTGGACTTCCTGGGCAATGTCGAAGGCCACGAAATTTTCGAAGGCCGCGTGGAAGTCATCGTCTGCGACGGCCTGGTCGGCAACATTGTGCTGAAGACCGCCGAAGGCCTTTCCGAAATCCTGGTGCGCATGTTCATGGGCCACGCCGCCAAGCAGGGATTGGGCGAAGATGACCGCTTCCGCGCCACCATGAAGTCGCTGGGACGCGACCTGGACTGGCGCGAAGTGGGCGGCGCGATTCTGCTGGGCGTGAACGGCGTGGTGGTGATCGCACACGGCCGCAGTGACGAACTTGCCATCTACAGCGGCATCCGCACCGCTGCCGATTGCGCAAGCCAAAAGGTGAATGACAAGATTGTGGAAGCCCTGAAGCGCGAGGCCGCCAAGGCCGAAGCCGTAAATTAGCCCGCCGGGCCAGAACAGGACGCCGCAGTGAGCCAGCCCAAGAGCGCCGGAATCCTGAGCATCGGCAGCTATGTGCCGGAACGCGTCATGACCAACGACGATCTGGCCAAGATCGTCGATACCAACGACGAATGGATCTTCCAGCGCACCGGCATTCGTGAGCGGCGCATCGCGCGCCCCGATGAGTACACCAGCGACATGGCCATCCACGCGGCCCGCAAGGCGCTTGAGCGCGCGGAGATGTCGCCCGCTGACATCGATTACATCCTGGTCGCGACCGCAAGCCCCGACAACACCTTCCCCAACACTGCCTGCTGGGTGCAAAAGGGCATGGGCATGGGCGACGTGCCCGCGCTGGATATCAGCACCGCCTGCGCCGGATTCGTCTATGCGCTTGAGCTGGGTGCGGCGCTGGTCAACACCGGCAGCTATCGCAACGTGCTCGTGATCGGGGCCGAAAAACTCTCGGCCATCACCAACTACACCGACCGCGGCAGCTGTATCCTGTTCGCCGACGGCGCCGGTGCGGCCGTGGTAACGATGACCGACGGCACCGGCACGGTCGTGTGCTCGCGCAACGGCGCGCGCTTTGACTACGACGCGCTGAACGTCGCCGCCGGCGGCTCGCGCCTTCCCGCAAGCCACGACACGGTCGAAAAGAACATGCACACGATCGCGCTTAAAGGGCGCACCGTCTACAAATTCGCCGTGCAGAAGTTTGAAGAAATGGCCCGTGAAGCCTGCACGCGCGCCGGCATCACGCCTGAGCAAGTGGCGCTGGTGGTGCCGCACCAGGCCAATGTGAACATCATCGAAAGCGCCATGGGTCGCGTCGGCATTCCGCTCGATCGCGTGGTGATCAACATGGATCGTCTTGGCAACACCAGCAGCGCCAGCGTTCCGATCGCGTTTGATGAAGCACTCAGCGCCGGCCGCATCAAGCGCGGTGATTACGTGCTGCTGGAAGCCTTCGGCGGCGGGCTCAGCTGGGGCTACAACCTGATCAAGTGGTAGGTTGGCGCGGTCAACGGTTGACGGTCGACGGTCAACGGTCACTGCGGCTGCCTTTGGCATTTCCCGTCAACTGTCGACTGTAGACCATCAACACCATGCCTAAGACCGCACTTCTGTTCCCCGGCCAGGGCGCCCAGTACGTGGGCATGGGCAAAGACCTTTGTGACGCGTTTCCGCAAGCCCGCGCGGTGTTTGACAAGGCCGACGCGTTGCTGGGTTTCGGCCTGAGCAAAATCTGCTTCGAAGGCCCTGAATCGGAACTCAACCGCACCGACGTCTCGCAACCCGCAATCCTGGCGCATTCATGGGCGGTCGTCGAAGTGCTGCAAAGCACCGACAAGGGCCGGGCAACATTGTCGCGCGGCAGTGTGGCCGCCGGCCTGAGCCTGGGCGAGTACTCGGCACTCGCCGCCGCCGGTGCCATGAAGTGGGAAGACGCGCTGAAGCTGGTGCGAGCGCGCGGCCGCTACATGCAAGACGCCTGCGACGCCAAGCCAAGCACCATGGCAAGCATTGTCGGCCTGGACGATGAGGCGCTGGCCAAGGCGATTGCGCCCGCGCAGGCCAAGGGCATCGTGGTGCTCGCCAATTTCAACGCGCCCGGGCAGGTCGCGATCAGCGGCGAAACTGCGGCCGTGCAGGAAGCAATGCAGCTTGCCAAGGCCGCCGGGGCCAAGCTGACGGTGCAGCTGTCTGTGGCCGGTGCGTTCCATAGCCCGCTGATGGAGCCCGCCCGCGAAAGGCTCGCGGCCGAGATTGAGACCACGGCGTTCACGTCGCCGCGAATCGGCGTCGTCGCCAACGTGGACGCCATCGAACACAACGACCCGTCCACGATGAAAAGCAACCTCGTGCGCCAGCTGACGGCACCAGTGCTGTGGGCGAAGTCGATGCAGGCGCTGGTCGAGCAAGGTTACGACGAGTTCATCGAACTGGGCCCAGGCACCGTACTCGCAGGCCTGCTCAAGCGAACTGCCAAGACTGCCACCCGAACCAGCCTCGGCAAAGCCGAAGAACTGGCCGTCCTCCAGTAAACAGGAGCCCGAAGCGCAAGCGAAGGGTAGACGCACAACCGCAATCTGCTTTCGACTGTTCTACGCCGCAGCGTTCGCAATTGCGCTGAAGAGGTCCGATGGAGCAACTCCCGGTGGCAGCCCTGCGACTTGGCCGTCGCCAAGTTCAATTATCAGCCACGAGCCATCGACCGTTCTTGCCATGTCCATTGTGAACAGATTGCTGTCAGTGCTTGCGACGATCGTTAGCAGCCCGGCGATGCTCGCTGCCGACGGCATTTCCGCACTGGCGGTCCAGTAGGGATTGGCCAGCAGCGGCTTCCCGTTCATCACGAACACTCTGGCCTCAACAGCGACCGGCATGTCGTGCCCGGCAATCCCAACCTTGGCCAACTCAACGAAGCGGCGAATGACCACGCCTATGTTCAAGGCACGGCCACGAAGTTCGAGCAATCGCCGAACGATGCGCTCGGCCGCACTAAAGTCGGCGGCGGAGGGAATGAAGCAGGCTTCGCGCCAATAGTGCTTCTCGGACTTTACGAAGTCCTTCACGACGACCGGACTGTTGCCGAACGGGACAAGAGCTTGCCGCAACACATCAATGTCGAGCTGCCCTTCGACCGGGAACCATACCGACTCAGGTGTATGAGCGCGGATCTGCGCGTAGTAGTTGGGCAAGTAGTGGCAGTGCTCGTATTGGGCCGGAGAGTTGATCAACCGGATGTTCCGACTCAGCAGTGAGTCATAAAGCAGGCCGTACTGTTCCCCCGTCAGCATGTAGCCACGGAAGATGGCCTGCACTTCTGCCTCTTCAGCGCGTATCCATCGGACTGTGCGATCTCCGTCCTGCTCTTCGATCAAGCTTTCCGTGCTTATCACGTGTACAGGCAAGCGAGCCGCAACGGCCGCGTGATACTCCGGTTCATAGGCCGGGTCGGGTTGGCGGGGCTCAAAGGGATGCGAACCAAAGACGATGTGCATGGCAAACTCCTTTGCAACTGGTGCGCTTGAGACTATAGACCATGCTTGGACGATACGGAGTTGCAACCATGGGTTCACTGACCGGCCGCAAGGCACTTATCACTGGCGCTTCTCGTGGCATCGGGCGCGCGATGGCGGTTGCCTTCGCGCGTGAAGGCGCGCAGCTTGCACTGGTCGCCACGGCGGCTGAACGACTGGTTGAGACCGCGGCCATGTGCCAGGAACTGAACAAGCTGGATGTCGCAATGTTCGGCCTCGATGTTCGCAACAGCGCCGACTGCGACGCCGTGATCAAGCAAGCCGTCGAGAAGTTGGGCGGGCTCGACATCGTTGTCAACAACGCCGGTGTCACCAAAGACAACCTGCTGATGCGCCTCAGCGACGCCGACTACGACGCCGTGCTCGACACCAATCTGCGCGGCGCGTTCAACATCACGCGCGCGGCCTCACGCCCGCTGATGAAGTCCAAGGCCGGGCGGCTGATCAATATCGCAAGCGTCGTGGGCATCACCGGCAACGCGGGCCAGGCCAACTACGCCGCCAGCAAGGGCGGTTTGATAGCGTTCACCAAGAGTGTGGCCAAAGAACTCTCAGGCCGCGGCGTAACTGCCAACGTAATCGCGCCGGGCTTCATCGAGACCGACATGACCGCCGGCCTCGACGCCAAGGTGAAGGAAGAAGCGCTCAAGGGCATACGACTGGGCCGCTTCGGCAAGCCCGAAGACATCGCCAACGCAGCCGTATTCCTTGCGGGCGACACAGGCGCCTACATCACGGCGCAGGTGCTGGTAGTAGACGGCGGGCTGACGGCGTAACGGACCGCGGCCATCCTGGCCGCACGCGGGCCGGAGGCCCGCGCACCATCAGGCTTGCGCCAGCGCTGTGGAAGCTGTTCCGGCCTGAAGGGGTTGCGGAGCAACGCCCCCAAACAACGCGCAGCGTTGTTTGGGAGCTCTATCAGCCCAAGGCGAAGCCTTGGGTGGATAGTCGCGAGTCTCGCCCCGGCCCTGAAGGGGCTGTTCACCCTGACGCGCTGAACCGGCCCTTCAGGCCGGAGAATCCACGCGTCAACCGATCCCAGGCCTCCGGCTTGGGCTGTAAGAGGCGGCCCTTTGGGCCTGAACGACTCCAATCAACCGCCGACGTACGCGAATCGCAACACGCTGGGTGATTGCTATATTGGCGGCATGGCCAGGTTCGACCGCATTTCCATCAATCCAGCCATCATGCGCGGCATGGCCTGCATCAGGGGCACCCGTGTTCCGGTAGCGACGATTCTGGGCATGCTGGCAAAGGGCCATTCCCGCGAGCGCATTCTTGACGGCTATCAGGACCTTAAGCCCGAAGATATTGACGCTGCGTTGGAGTACGCAAGCTGGCGCATGTCAGAACGCACTCACCAACTGACCTGAGCAAGACCGAGCCTCATGACCGCAATCGCCAGTCTTCTCCGTGAACATGCCACCGTCCATATGCCTGCTGTGGCCGATGCTGTCTTCCACTTGCCCGAAGACTTGATTTCCGGGCTTGATGAGGCCGCGATGAGCGCCACCCCGCATGGGGCCAACTCGGTCGTGTGGCTGCTGTGGCACATCGCGCGTGTCGAGGACGCTTGCATCGCCGCGGGGTTGCTTGGACAGCCGCAAGTGCTGGATGATCCGGCCGCAGACTGGCCCCGCAAACTGGGCGTGACCCGCCGCGACCAGGGCGAAGGCATGACCCGCGCCGAAGTGGCGGAGTTCAGCGCGACGTGTTCCGTCCAAGCGGTTCGCGACTATCGCGACGCCGTAGGCCGCCACACACGCGCACTCGTGGAAGCGCTGGAACCAAAAGTGCTCGCAAGGCTGGTCAGCCAGGATGATGTAGCCCAAGCCATCCAAGCCGGCGCATTCGGCCCGGACGATCAACAACTCGTGGGCCTGCCCCTCGAAAACTTGCTCTGGTGGTGGGGCGTGCAGCACTCAAGCTATCACATCGGCCAGATCGCCCTCGTACGCAGCCTGGTCGTCAGGGGTGCCCCTGTGGACTGAAGGCGTGCCGCTCGCTTCGCTGTGTTCAACCGTGTTCAACTGTGGTTTCATACGTGCCATGAGCGAGACCAAAGCGAAACGTCCTACTTCCCGTGTGCGGCCGGATCTTCCTGCTGGTGTGCTTTCGCAGCGTGAGGCTATTGAGCGTCTGGAACGCCTTAGCGCCGAGGCCGCGCTTGGTGGCGGTATTGACCGCATCGAAAAGCAGCACAAGGCGGGCAAGCTCACTGCCCGCGAGCGCATCAACCTGCTTTGCGATCCCGGCAGCTTCGAAGAATTCGATGCCTTCGTGACGCACAACGTGCCCGCACTCGCCGACAAGACCTATCTGGGCGACGGCGTTGTCACTGGTGTCGGCCGCGTTTACGGCCGCCCGGTTTATGTGTTCAGTCAGGACTTCACGGTGTTCGGCGGCAGCCTGGGTGAACGCTACGGGCAAAAGATCGTCAAGATCATGGACCTGGCGGTCAAGAACGGCTGCCCGATCATCGGTTTCAACGACAGCGGCGGGGCGCGCATTCAGGAAGGTGTGGCCAGCCTTGGCGCTTACGCCGACATCTTCCTGCGCAACACGATGGCCAGCGGCGTGATCCCGCAGATCAGCGCAATCATGGGCCCCTGCGCCGGCGGCGCGGTGTACAGCCCCGCGATCACGGACTTTGTCTTCATGGTGGAAGGCAGCAGCCACATGTTCGTGACCGGCCCGCAGGTGATCAAAAGCGTCACGCACGAAGAAATCGACATGGAAGGCCTTGGCGGAGCTTCTGTTCACAGCGAAGTCAGCGGGGTCAGCCAGTTCACGCACCAGTCTGAGCCCGAGAGTATTGCCGCGATCAAGAAACTGCTCAGCTTCGTGCCGCAGAACAACCTTGAACCGCCGCCGCGCATTGAGCCCGATGACGACCCCGAGCGCGAAGACGACCGCCTCGACCGCATCATCCCCGACCATCCTGAAAAGCCCTACTCGATGCTGGAAGTGATCGAGACCGTCGTGGACGACGGTGACTTCTTCGAAGTCCACAAAAACTTTGCGCAAAACCTGATCGTCGGCTTCGCGCGCCTCGGTGGCCAAAGCGTCGGCATCGTCGGCCAGCAGCCGGCGGTGCTGGCGGGCTGCCTCGATATCAACGCAAGCCTGAAGGGCGCGCGCTTCGTGCGCTTCTGCGACGCGTTCAACATCCCGATCATCACCTTTGAAGACGTGCCGGGCTTCCTGCCCGGCGTGAACCAGGAGCACGGCGGCATCATCAAGCACGGGGCCAAGTTGCTGTACGCGTATTGCGAGGCCACCGTCCCCAAGCTGTGCATCATCACGCGCAAGGCCTATGGCGGCGCGTACTGCGTCATGAGCAGCAAGCATATTCGCAGCGACGTAAACTACGCCTGGCCCACCGCCGAAATCGCCGTCATGGGTGCTGAAGGCGCGGTCAACGTGCTGCGCGGCAAAGAGATTGCAGCCGCTGCAGACCCTGCCGCCGCACGCGCGCAGATGGTTGCCGATTATCGTGAACGCTTCAGCAACCCCTATGATGCGGCCGCGCGGGGATACATCGACGGCGTAATCCGGCCTCGCGAGACGCGCAAGAAGCTGATCCGGGCGCTGGAAGTGTGCCGCCACAAGCGCGACACCAACCCGCCCAAGAAGCACGGCAACATCCCGCTGTAGGCAACGTGTGGCCGCGCTGAACCGTAGTTCCCCGGTAGGGCCCGCCCCGGCAAGGAGACACTTGTGAAGGTTTGTAACGCGTTGCTGATTCTGCTGCTGCTGCTGGCCGGATGCACCGGGGGCGTCGGCGGCCCCGAACTGAATCCGGAACAAGAGGCTGTATACAAGGCCATGCGCCAGTGGTGCGACAAGTTGTCGGCCAAGGACTCCGATGCACTGTGGGAGATGCTGAGCCCTGACGCGCAGGACATCTACCGTCGCGAGCTGGAGGCCCCGGGCGGCGTGCGAAGCCAGGCCAAGTTGTTGCAGGCGGGCCTTGAGCCAGGCGGCGTAACTTCGGAGGCAGAGAAGAACCGCATGCGCCAAGGGCTGAAGGAACTGCCGCCCGAACCCGAGAAGCTGACAGCCAAGGACTACTACAAGTGGCGAATCGCCAAAGAGGCTACACCTGAGGCCGTGGCGAATACTTCGCGGCTATTTGCCCGCGACAATCTGGTTTCGATCAAGGTGGAAGGCGACAACGCCACGGTGACGCTGAAGCATGGTGACCCAAAAACCTATTCATGGATTCGTCACAGTGGGGTCTGGAAAATTGACTTGAAACCTAGCATCCTGCGCGCGCTCGATGACGCCCGACGTAGGGAGTCGGGCAATTAGTCGCTCACTAGCGTTGGAAAATCGGAAACAGGAGAGGCGGGGTATGAAGAACTTGATGAAGCTGGCACCGTTGGTGCTGGTGGTACTGGCAATGTCGGCATGCGGCGGCAGCGGTGGAACAGCCGACCCGGACGCGATCGCGCAGGGTGTCGTTGACGCAATCAAGGGTGAAAACTTCCCGGGCGTCTACAACTACCTGCCTGATCACCAGAAGAAGATCATGGAACAGCGCGCGGCCCACGGCCAGTGGCGCTTCAAGGAAGGCTGGGAACGCTGGAAGGATTTCAAGCCGATGTTCGAAGGCGACAACGGTCTTGACCCCAAGGACAGGTCCGAAATCACCGGCGGCCAGGAAAAGTGGGAAGGTGCTTCGGACGCGCAGCGCTACGCCGCGCTGACCGGCCTGTACCGCATGTACACCGTGGATGATTGGGAAAAGCGCCTCAAAGACGGGAACTGGCTCATGGCCTCGCGCCGCGTTGAGCTCGACATCGAAGGCCAGGGCAAGGCGACGATCCGTTACCAGAACGAGTACGAAGACACCATCACCGTCACTTGCATCCGCGAGAACGGCCTGTGGTACCTCGCTGGCGTCGAACACAAGATGGACAAGAAGCTGCCGGATAAGCCCAAGGACTAGTCTTTCGGCTGATGCCAGTTTCTAATCAAGGGCGCGCTTCGGCGCGCCCTTTGCATTCGGCGCTTCGGCGCGCCCTTTGCATTTTGCGCTGTCACCCCTAAAGTCCCGCCATGCTCAAGCGCGTGTTGATTGCCAACCGTGGTGAAATTGCCCTGCGCGTGATTCGCGCCTGTCGCAAGCTGGGTGTGCACAGCATTGCCGTGTATTCGGATGCCGACGCGCATCTGCCCTTCGTGCAGCAGGCCGATGAATCGCACTATCTAGGCCCTTCACCCGCCGCCGACAGCTACCTGAACATGTCACGCGTGATTGAACTGGCGAAGCTTCACAACGCCGACGGCATTCACCCGGGCTACGGCTTCTTGTCCGAGAACGCGACCTTCGCCAAACTCTGCGAAGACAGCGGCATCAAGTTCATTGGCCCATCAAGCCGCGCCATTGATGCGTTGGGCGACAAGCGCAACGCCAAGGCCGTGGCCGAAAAGGCCAACGTGCCGGTCACGCCCTGGATCAAGTGCGGCGGCGCAGCCACCGCCGACAACATCGCCGCGATCCGCAAAATCGGCTTTCCCGTGATGATCAAGCCGGCAGCGGGCGGCGGCGGCAAAGGCATGCACCGTGCCGACACGGAAGATCAGCTCGCTGAGCTGCTGCCCAAGGCCGCGCGCGAGGCCAAAGCCGCATTCGGCGACGACGCGCTGCTGGTGGAAAAATACCTGGCCGCGCCGCGCCACATTGAAGTGCAAATGCTGGCCGATGAACACGGCACGGTACTGCACCTGTTTGAGCGCGAATGCAGCCTGCAACGCCGCCACCAGAAGCTGCTGGAGGAATCGCCCAGTCCCAGCCTGACGCCCGCACAGCGCGCGGCGATCTGCGCCGATGCCGTGCGCATAGCCACCACCGCAGGCTACACCAACGCCGGCACCTGCGAATTCCTGATGGACGCCGAGCGCTGGTACTTCTGCGAAGTGAACACACGCCTGCAAGTCGAGCACCCGGTCACCGAGCAGGTCACGGGCATCGACCTGGTCGAGCAGCAACTGCGCATCGCCAGCGGCGAAAAGCTCGCGATCAGGCAAGCTGACATCAGGCAATCCGGCCACACGATTGAGCTGCGCATCAACAGTGAAGACCCGTTCACGGGTTTCATGCCCAGCCTGGGTCACATCGACGCGTTCCAGCCCCCGGCGGGCGAAGGCATTCGCGTCGATGCGGGTTTTGCGGCCGGCGACACCGTGACCCAATTCTACGACAGTATGATCGCCAAGCTGATTGTAAGCGGCAGCGACCGTGCCCATTGCATCGAGCGCGCGATTGCGGCCCTGCGCGAGTTTCACGTGGTGGGGGTGGCGACGACGGTGCCGTTTCACATCCAGTTGTTGCAGCACGCCGACGTGCGCGCGGGCAAGTTCAACATCCACTGGGTCGAGAAGCACCTGGCCGAGTTGACGAAGCGTGAGCAAGCGCAAAAGGCCGCCGTGCTGGCGGCACTGATGGAGTACCGTCACCTGAACAAGATCCGCGACGCCCAAAGCCGCGCCGGCGAGCTGCACTTCGACCCATGGAGTTCAAGCTCGCTGCCGCGCTTGCGGTAGCAGGCCAGGCAAGAGACACGGTTGCTATGGAATACGAAGTCGAGATAGACGGCCGCAAGTTTGTCGTGCGCTTCTTCACGCGCGACGGCCAGCTTTTCGTTGAGCACGAGGGCGGCGCGTTTCCTGTGAAAGCCGCAACGCCGCTGCGCAACAAGGTGCAGCGCGCGGTGGTGAACGGCGGCGAAGGCAGCTTCGGCTATCACCGCGCCAAGGAACACACAGAGATCGTGCTCGACGGCGCGATCTACAGCGCCACGGTGCGCGAGCTTGAGCACGTGCGGCTGTCCGCGATGACGCATCGCAAGGCCGCTGTGGGAAAGCTGGACATCAAGGCCCCGATGCCGGGCATCGTGGTGGCCGTGAAAGTAAAGGTCGGCGACGAAGTGAAGAAGAACCAGTCGCTGCTGAGCCTGCACGCGATGAAGCTCGAAAACGACATCCGCAGCCCGCGCGACGGCGTGGTGGAATCCATCAGCATCAAGCCAAACGACGTGCTCGAAAAGGGCGCGCCGATGCTGAAACTGGGCCCGCCACGAGACCAAGCCGATGGCTGACCCGAAGCTCAACGCGCTGGTTTTTTGCGTCAAGGCGGTGTTTACCGACCCTTGGTGGAACCTTATTGGGGTGTTCCAGGAATACTACCTGAGATCGGAATCAGTTGTCCGCTTTGATGCGTACATCAAGATAGGAGATGCGGCGATCGGCGAAGACATTCAGATTTCACTGAGCATCACTGAACCTGAAAACGGGCTCAGACTTGGTGGGACGGGTATCGTGACCCGCGCCGCGGAAGATGGCACTCTCGACGCGGCACTTGCCTTGGAGTTGCAAGGCCTGCGTGAAGGTACATATACTGTGGAAGTGTGGATGGGCGCCCACATCTTGGACGCGCAGAAGTTAAGGGTGATCGACCTTGGCTGAGAACAAAGAGCCGCAGCTCATGGCAACGGTTGTGACGCGACACAACGGTCGTGCGCGGGTGCAGCTTGTGCCCCAGTTCAGCCCCACCAACGTCAAACCCGCCACCGCAGAGCAACTGCGCGAATTGCAGGCGCGTCGCGAGAAGCGCCGGGCTGAAATCATAGCCCAAAGCAACGAGGCCCGTCGCAAGCGCGGCGAGCCCGAGCTTGACCAAACCCGCCGCACCGCTTGATACCCTTTCATATGCGCACCGGAGAACCCCATGGCTTGGGTACTGTTGATGATTGCCGGCGTACTCGAAATCGCCTGGGCACTTGGGATGAAGGCCTCTGACGGATTCAGCAAGCTGTGGCCCAGTGTGTTCACCATCGTCACCATGATCGCCAGCTTTACGCTGCTCGCGATTGCGATGAAGAGCCTGCCCGTAGGTACGGCCTATGCAACCTGGACCGGCATCGGTGCTGCCGGCGCCGCCATCTTCGGAATCGTGTTCTTCAAAGAGGCCTTCACGCTGCCGCGCGTGGCCTGCGTTGCGCTGATCGTGGCCGGGATCATCGGCTTGAAGTTGAGCACACCCGACACCCCCAAAGCCGCAGAATCAGCCGACGCGGCCAAACCCGATGCCGCCGGTTAGCCTCTCACGCGCGGTTTGCGCGTTGCCCGGCGCGCGCTAGACTCTCGGCCCATGTCGATTCAGGAAGAATACATCCGCTGGCTGGAAGGTCCCCGCGCGAAGTTCGTGGCCAAAGCGCCCGAACGCCGCACGGAGTTTGAGACCACTTCTGGCATCGAAATCCCGCCGCTGGCCATCCCGGCCCAGCGCGATTACGCCGAACTTGGTTTCCCCGGCGAGTTCCCGTTCACGCGCGGCGTGTACCCCAGCATGTACCGCGGCCGCCACTGGACCATGCGCCAGTATGCGGGCTTTGCCAGCGCCGAGGAAAGCAACCAGCGCTACCGCTTCCTGTTGCAGCAGGGTGTCACCGGCCTCAGCGTCGCTTTCGACCTGCCCACGCAGATAGGCTACGACAGCGACCACGCCATGGCGCAGGGCGAAATCGGCAAGGTTGGCGTGCCGATCAGCAGCAGCGCCGACATGGCCGTGCTGCTGGGCGGGATCCCGCTGGATCAAGTCAGCACCAGCATGACCATCAACAGCAGCGCCGCCTGCCTGCTTTCGTTTTACCTGATTGAGGCCGACAAGCAGGGCGTTGCGTGGTCCAAGCTGCGGGGCACGTTGCAGAACGACCTGCTGAAAGAGTTCGTCGCGCGCGGTACCTACATTTACCCGCCCCGACACAGTCTGCGCCTGACCACCGACATCATCGAATTCTGCGCCAACGAAGTGCCCAACTTCAACGCCATCAGCATCAGCGGCTATCACATCCGTGAGGCCGGCTGCACGGCCGCACAGGAAGTTGCGTTCACGCTGGCCAACGGGCTTGAGTACGTGTCGCAGGCCGTGGCGCGCGGGCTGGATGTCAACCACTTCGGCGGCAA
Source organism: uncultured bacterium (assembly GCA_938014885.1). Classification (GTDB taxonomy): domain Bacteria; phylum Planctomycetota; class UBA8742; order UBA2392; family UBA2392; genus CALLQI01. Next base: position 26,405 of record CALLQI010000022.1, on the reverse strand, counting down.
CCTGAGCTTCTTCTTTAACGCGCACAACAACCTGCTTGAGGAAGTGGCGAAGTTCCGGGCCGCGCGGCGGCTGTGGGCGCGCCTGATGAAGCAACGCTTCAAGGCCGCCGATAAAGCTGCGCAGTTGCGTTTTCACACCCAGACGGCGGGCAGCATGCTCACGGCACAGCAGCCCGAAAACAACATCGTGCGCACCACGTTGCAGGCGCTGTCGGCGGTGCTGGGCGGCACGCAAAGCCTGCACACCAACAGCTTCGATGAAGCACTGGCGCTGCCCACCGAAAAATCGGTCGAGATTGCACTGCGCACCCAGCAGGTGATCGCCTACGAATCCGGTGTCGCCGATACGCCCGACCCGCTGGGCGGCGCATACCTGATTGAGCAACTCACCGACGAGCTTGAGGCAAAGGCGCTTGCGCTGATCGAGCGCATCGACGAAATGGGCGGCGCGGCCGCCGCCGTTGAGCGCAAGTTCATGCAGGGCGAAATCAACCGGGCCGCGATTGCGTGGCAGCGCGCTGTAGAACGCGGCGAACATGTGGTGGTGGGGGTCAACAAGTTCCAGAACGCCGTCGAGGCTGAGCCGGCGATCCAGGCCATCAACCCCGAGTCAGCAAAACGGCAGTTGCAGCGGCTGGGCGAGTTCAAGGCCGCGCGCGACCATGCGGCCGTGAAGAAGGCGCTGGGCGAAATTGCAGAAACCGCCAAAGGCACCGGCAACCTGATGCCCAAGATACTCAACGCACTAAGGACCAAGGCGACATTGGGCGAGGTCTGCGATAGCATGCGGGCCGTTTTCGGCGAGTACAGAGAAACCTAAGGCAACGCATGGCATCGAGCAACACATCGCGCCGCAACAAGAAGTCCGGCCAGGAAACGGCCAAGGTCGAGAAGCGAAACGTCGCTTCGCGCCCCACAATCTCGCACAGCACCAGCCTGCAAGAGCGCAAGGCGCTGCTGGACACCTGCGCGCAGATTGGCGCCCTGATCATCGGCCAGCGCCACGACCGCATGAACCAGGCGGTTGAGATTCTGCAAAAGCAGTCGGCTGCCCTGCTGCTGCAGCAGCACTTGGATGTGTGGCTGCCGCGCTTCCATGAACATTTCGCCAAGCTGGAAGGCGTGATCGGCAAGGACCTGAAGCTCGCCGACGGCAACATGGTCAATGAGCTGCGCACCAAGATCAAAGCCGGCGGCTTCGAAACCATCCGCGAGTTCGTGGTCAAGCTGCTGCTGCCCGTGGTCAGCTATCACGGCCTGCTGCTGTACCTCAACAACAGCGCGGGCGTGGCATTGCCCAAGGCAGTGCGCGAAGAAGTCGTGCTGCGCATGAACCAGATCAACAAGGTGCTGGGCGGTGCCTGCGCTGCCATGGTGCTGCAAGAATCCATGGGCATCTGAAATGCCCCGGTCGGCAACGGTGTTCCAACGGCATGATCCTGGATCACATAGGCGTGGCAGTCCGCAGCATCGCAGAGGCCCGTGGCTTCTATGAGCAGGGCCTTGGCCTTGGCCATGAGCCCGGCATTGAAGAGGTCGCCGGTGAAAATGTCCGCGTCCTGAAGCTGATCGTCCCGCCCGGCGTGCACATCGAACTGCTTGAGCCCACCAGCCCCGATTCACCCATTGCCAAGTTCATTGAAAAGCGCGGGCCCGGCATCCATCACGTCAGCTATGCCGTAGACGACATTGTCGCGGCCTCGGCCAAGCTGGCAGCAGGCGGCTGGAAGGCGATATGGGATGCACCGCGCCCCGGTGCCGGGGGGTGCCTGGTGAATTTCTACCACCCCAAGGACACCCACGGGGTCTTGACAGAGCTTTCCCAGCGGCCTAACCCGTAGCCCGTTACGCGTAACAAGGCGGTGGATGCGAGCCGCTTGCGTGACAAAGGGGTGAAGCTAAACTTCCGCCCCGTCGCGTCTCCGGGAGGCGTGGGATTGTCGTATGCGGCCGGGTAAGCCGCACGCCAAGCCGGTTACGGACACACCCAGCAACAGCAAGTCCCGCAAGGACATTAGGAAAGGAACCCAGCGTGCCTACCAGGGAAGAAATCGAAGCATCGGTTATCCAGATCGTCTGCGACCAGATGGGCGTGAGCCGCGACAAGGTCACGATGGAAACGTCGTTCGTGAACGACCTTGGTGCCGACAGCCTGGACACGGTGGAGCTGGTGATGGAGTTCGAAGACGAATTCGAACTCAACATCCCCGACGACCACGCCGAGAAAATCCAGACCGTCGGTGACGCGGTGAAGTACATCGAAGAGAAGATCACCAACAAGGCGTAAGCTGGCGTAATTGTCCGGGCAAGCAGCGCGCCTAACATCAGGGCGGTAGTTGCTTGCCCGGTTTGATTTCATGGCCGGGACACCGGCCAAACCGGGGCGGACCAGGAACGGATCATGGCACAGTTTCCGCGGCGTCGAGTTGTCATTACCGGCCTTGGGGTTGTCAGCCCCGTGGGCAACGACGTTCCGACCTTCTGGAATGCCGTACTCAGCGGCGCTAACGGCATCGCCCATGTTCCTGAATTCGCCGAGGCCGGCCTCACCACCTCAATCTGCGGCCGCCTCAAGGGCTTCAACGCCGAAGAAATCATCGGCGACCGCAAGTATGTGCGCCAGACCGACCCGTTCGTGCACTACGCCGTCGTGGCGTCAGCCCAGGCGCTGAAGGACTCGGGCCTGAACCTGGACGTGGCCGACCGCAACCGCGCGGGCGCGATCATCGGCAGCGGTATCGGTGGCCTGGAAGAAATCCAGGACGGCAACCGCACGCTCATCGAACGCGGCCCCAAGCGCATCAACCCGTTCTTTATCCCCAAGCTGATGCTGAACGCCGCCGCGGGCAACGTGGCGATCCGCTTTGGCCTCAAGGGTCCCAACTTCGCCACGGCCAGCGCTTGCGCGGCCGCGAACCACGCGCTGGGCATGGCGTTCCGCACCATCCAGTACGGCGACGCCGACGTGATGCTGACCGGCGGCACCGAAGCCGCATGCACGGTGCTGGGTATGGCGGGCTTCTGCGCCGCCCGCGCCATGAGCACACGCAACGACGACCCGGAACACGCCAGCCGCCCGTTCGACAAGGACCGCGACGGCTTTGTGATGGGTGAGGGTGCGGGCGTGCTGGTGTTCGAAGAACTTGAGCACGCGCAAAAGCGCGGCGCGCGCATCTACGCCGAAGTGGTGGGTTTTGGCGCCACCGACGACGCTTTCCATATGACCAGCCCGAGCGAAGACGGCGACGGCGCAATCCGCAGCATGGCGGCCGCTGTGCGCGACGCGGGCCTGAAGCCCGAAGACGTCACGTACATCAACGCCCACGGCACCAGCACCGAGTACAACGACCGCACCGAAACACTGGCGGTCAAGAAGCTGTTCGGCGACCACGCCCGGAAGCTGATGATCAGCAGCACCAAGTCGATGATCGGCCACCTGCTGGGTGCCAGCGGCGCGGTTGAGCTGGTGGCGACCGCACTGGCCGTGGCCAACGACAAGGTGCCGCCGACCCGCAACCTGACCAACCCTGACCCCGTGTGCGACCTGGATTACGTGCCGCACGAAGGCCGCAGCGCCGTGGTGAAGGTGGCGTTGAGCAACAGCTTTGGCTTCGGCGGGCACAACGCGACCATCGCGCTGGCCAAGCTGTCCTAGCGGAAAGATCCCGATGCGCACGGCGCTTTGCCTGTTGCTGTTGCTGCTTGCCGCGTGCTCCAGCGGCGAGAAGTACTTCCGCCTGGAGGAATACGGCGAAGGCTGGAAGCTCAACATCGAAGAGAAAGACAAAGACCAGTTCCGTGCCTCGTGGGTTGAAGGCAGCAACCGCAGCATCAAGCTGGTCAATTACCAGGACGACCCCGCCAGCAAGTACCTGATCTTGAACACCCTGTACCTTGAGATTGATGATGCCGGCGTCATCAAAGACGGCCGCCTGAAGCGCGTGGTGCTGCCCGAGATGTCGCGCAGTTCATACTACGAACGCAACGCGCAGTGGTTTCGCGTGCTCGAAGGCACCTGCAAGCTGAACCAGCAGTTCGAAGGCACCGTGAACCTGCGCTGCGAAGGCAAGTACGAGTTCGCCGGCAACGTACTGCCGATCGACGACCTGCAAGTCACCCGCCCCGAAAAGAAGTAGCGCCCCATCTGCTTGGGGCCGCACAGGAACCAGCACCATGGCAACCCGCGGCATCAGCTTCGTCAAAATGGAAGGCATCGGCAACGATTACGTCTACATCGATGCCCGCAAAACCGCGCCCAGGGCGCTGCCGAAGCTGGCGCGTGAAATCAGCGACCGCCACTTCGGCGTCGGCAGCGACGGCCTGATCCTGATTCGCCTCAGCAAGGTGAAGGGCGTCAAGCATCGCATGCAGATGCTTAACAGTGACGGCAGCGAATCCGAAATGTGCGGCAACGGACTGCGCTGCGTCGCCAAGTACCTGTACGACCGCAACCTCGAGCGCGGCACCGAGTTCCCGATTGAGACCGGGGCCGGCGTACTGCACGTCACGATCACGCCCGACAGGGGCAAGCACATCGCCCGCAAGGTCCGCATCAACATGGGCAAGCCGCGCCTGCTGCGCGGCGAAATCCCGATGACCGGCCAAGCCGACCAGCAATGCGTCAACGAGCCTTTCACCGTGGCCGGCCGCGAATTCCGCATCACCTGCGTGTCGATGGGCAACCCGCATTGCGTGATCTTCCTGGACAAGCCTGCGGATGACGAGCTGGTGCACAAGATCGGCCCGCTGATCGAGAATCACGAAATGTTCCCGCGCCGCACTAACGTTGAATTCGTGTGGCGCGAAAGCGACCGCGTGCTGCACCAGCGCACCTGGGAACGCGGCGCCGGAGAAACGCTGGCCTGCGGCACGGGCGCATCCGCAGTCTGCGCGGCCGCGGTGCTGAACGGCCTCACCGGCCGCAAGGTGAAGATCCATCTGCTGGGCGGCGACCTTGAGATGGAGTGGAACGCGAAGGACGGCTGCGTCTACAAGACCGGCCCCGCGCGCGAAGTGTTCGCCGGAACCTGGCCCCTATGAACCAGCTGGCTCTCAGCCTCAGGGACATTGACCTCACCAGCGCGTTGCTGTGGCTGATCTGCTGGTTCCTGACGATTGGCCTGCACGAAGGCGGACACGCCTGGATGGCCTGGTGGCGCGGCGACGACACGGCCTATCTGCTGGGCAAGCGCAGCATCAACCCGGTGCGGCACATCGACAAAGACAACAACTACAACCTGTTCGCGACCGTGGGCCTGCCCGTGATTACGGTGTTCACGATGGGCTGGCCGATGGGTTTTGCCTGGGTGCCCGTGAACCCGAGCAAGATGAAGCATCCCACGCGCGACCACGCTTTCGTCAGCCTGGCCGGCCCCGGCGGCAACCTGGTGGGGGCAATCGCGGGGGCGCTGGTGCTGCTGGGCGCGATCTGGATTGTCGCCAGCACGGGCGGTGAGCTGGTGTTGCACCCCTTCCAGTTCATTCGCGGCGAGACGTCGATCGTGATGGCGCTGACTGCGGCGCTGGCCTACCGCATGATGCTGATCAACATCCTGCTCGGGATTATCAACCTGCTGCCGATCCCCGGCGTTGATGGCGGCAACGTGCTTTATTACTTCTTGAACCCGAACGGCCGCGAGATTTTCAACAAGCTGCGCCCATTCGGCCTGCTGATTTTCGTCGTGGTAGCATGGTTCGTGCTGGCCAAGCCGATTGGCATGTTGTTCCTGTTCTTTGCGGTCGATGTGCCGGAGTGGCTGTTCGGGCTTGTGCGCGGCTGATGTGCGGTGCTGAGTCTCGGGGCGTAACATGGCGGAAGTGCGCGTTAGCACCTCAATCTACACGGGTCCGCTGGACCTGCTGCTGTACCTGTGCCGCCGCGCCGAAGTGGACATCTACGACCTGCCCGTGGCCGAAATCGCGGAAGGCTACGTGGCTGAGCTCGAGAAGATGGAAACCATCGACCTCGAGTACGCCGGCGAATTCCTGTCGATGGCGGCCACCCTGCTGAAGCTGAAGAGCGACCTCGTGCTCGCGCGCAGCATGGAGGCTAAAGAAGCTGAGGCCGAACGAACCCGCCTGGTGCGTCAGCTGCTCGAGTACAAGCGAATCCGCGACCTGGCGGCGCTTTTGGCTGAACGCTACGACACGCAAGCGCTGCGCCACGGCCGCCCGGGCGGCCTGCTGGGCAGCGACGCGCCGGAAAGCCCCAACGACACGTATCTTGAAGACATCAGCGTCGTGGACCTGTACCGCGTATTCCACCGCCTGTACGGTGAGGTGGCGGCGCCGAAGGCGCACACAATTGACTTCACCGAGCGCCCGGTGCGCTGGTACATCGACCGGATTCTTGAGCAGCTAAAGACAACCGGCCGCATCGACTTCAACGCGCTGCTGGCCAGCCAGAAGTCGAAGGCAGAAGTGGTAGGCAACTTCCTCGCGCTGCTCGAGATGGTGAAGCAAGGCAACGTAAGCATCGAGCAAGCCAACGACGGAAGCATAGCCATAGGCCCACCAAAGCCCCCCGAAGCCGAGTAACGGACTGCGGGCCCGCACAAACGGCGGGGGGTGACCGGACGAAGTGAAGCCGGCCATCGCGGCAACGTGAACGGGTTGCGGTTGTTGAACGTCAACCCTTCGCTTGCGCTTCGGGCTCTTGTTCTGTGGCTATGTTTGCTTGCGCCTTCTGCGGCGGTATAGCGCGAGCGCGAATGGGAAGGCCAGCGCTGCGGCCTGGCCTTGACGGGTCAAGGCGCAGCCCCCGCCTTCGTTCTTGGAATCGCCTCCGCTGTCGTTGCCACCGCCGGGCGGCGGTGGGGGGGTGACTCCGTTGTCGCCGGTGTATGTGGGCAGCGACGTCCGCAGCACGGCCTGCATGATCGCGTTTCGCGCGGCCTCTTCGTTGATCGTTTCGAACGGGAATCCGAACGTGATGGCCTGCGTACCTGCTACGCCCGCCAGCACGCCCGGGCTGTATTCCAGTGCGGCCGAGCTGCCGCCGGAAACCGCGATCACGTCAGGGTAGTTCACGGTGTAGCTGTTGCCCGTGCCGTCGTCGAAGGTGAAGGCCGGAACCCCGTCAAACACGCCGCCGCTTGTGGCCGTTACCGTGTAATCGCTGCTGTCATCCGAAACGTACGCGGCACCCAGCGTTCCGTTGTAGAACGCGACTTCCGCGGCTGTGCTGGCACCGCTGCGGCCGATGTCCCAGCCGACTTCAGCGCCGGTCACAAACAGGCGGCCGCCGCCGGCGACGTAGGCGTCAACCAGCGTGCGTTCGGCGGGGCTGAACGTTTCATCCACGGTGCTTTCGTTGCCGAGCACGTAGTCCACCAGCCCATAACCTGTCAGCGAAAGCGCGCCGCTTGCGACGGCCTCATTGCTTGCACCGTCGAAGAAGTAGCTGCCCCCGCCGCTGGTGGTTGCGTTTGCAGCCGCAAGCGCGTGGCGCACAACCGCATCCAGATGATTGCGCACGTGCATGTCGCCGGTGCGGTTGGTTGCTCCCTGCTGATACCACGTGAACTCATCCAGCCGGTCATAGCCCGCGACAATCAGCAGCGGCGTGGCCAGGCCCTGCGCGGCCGCACTTGGTGTGCGGGCACAGGTCACTTCGCTCCAGAGGCTCTCGCCGCCTGCGTTCACGGCCGTCACCCGCGCGAACACGAGCTGCCCGGGTGTCAGGCCGGTCAGCGTGTGACTCGCGCTGCCGTTGGCGTCGCGCCCGCCGTCAAAACTGACGCCGTCGTTGCTGAGATACACGCGGTAGCCGGTGGGGGTGGCAGCGGGTTCCAGCGCGTCGGCCTGTGCTTGCCACGAAAGGGTCAGCTCGCCGGTGCCGGTGTTGATCGCGCGCAGGTGCGTGGGCGGCAGCGGCATGATTGTGGCCGCCGCGTTGAAGAATCGCACGATGGCCTTGTACAGCGCGCGGGCAGTGTCGTGCCGCCAGCGCGGGTTGCGCAAGTACCAGGTGTCTTCGATGTTGTCGTGGAATGCCATCTCGATCAGGCAGGCGGGCGTTTTGTTGTTCTGGCGCAGCTCGCCAAAGTTGGCGCTGTTCAGGCCGCGGTCGTTCCAGGTATCGCCCCGTGAGGCCGCCCAGGCATTGTTCACGCGCATGGCTTCATCCTGCACCAGCGTCGCAAACGCCAAGCTGTCAGCCAGCAGCGCCGCCGGGTGGGGCGTTGAGCTGTTGTCGTAGGTGTACGTGACCGTGCCGCGCGCGCTGCTGGGCGGGGTTTGGCCGCTGGCGTTGCTGTGCACGGCAAGGTGCAGGTCAAAGTCGCCCCACCACTTCAGCAGGCGCGAAGGCGTGCCCACGTTGTCGCTGCCATCGTCGCTGCCGGCGATGTCCCACACGCTGGAGGGCATGCCGTGGAACTCGGCGTAGTAGCGCGAGCATTCTTCCCAGCGCGGCCGCCCGGTAACGCCGCCGCCACGGTCAATGCTGCCCATGCCGCCGCCGATTCGCACGGCGTCAGCGACCACAACGGCGCCGGTGGTTGTGCTCTGATTACTCAGCTCAACACGGATGCCACTGGCGGTCGTGAACGCCCACTCGCCGATGTAAACCCAACGGCCACCCTGGCTGACGGTTTCGGTGACGCTGTCATAGGGGTTGGTGTAGCTGGAGGTGCGCTGGTCCACGGTGACTTCGGCAATGCCTGCGGCGTGATGCACGCGGTACAACGCGTCGGCCGCCCGGTCGCTGCCGGCGGTGAAGCGCACGTACACGGGGTAGTTGCCGGCGTCGGTGACGGCGAAATCCCAGGCCGCGAGCGCGGTCTCAGTCGCACTCACATTGGCCCAGCGATAGCCGGTGCCCCAGAAGCCGCTGACGCTCGTGGAGGCCGTCCAGCTGCCGGTCTGCGACCACGAGGTGTCGCCATCGTCGCCGATGAATTCGGCGCGCTGGTAACTGCGTTCGCGCGGCGTCACGACATCGGCGCCGGCGTTGATCAGGTAGGGCGCGAGAAAGTCATTCACCAGCATGGCGTTGCTGAAGTCTTCGACCATGCCGTTCACCACGCCGCGCTGCGTGTACCAGAACAGGCTGCTGTTCTGCCAGGTCCAGCCGTGGCCGGGGCTCAGCAGGATGCGCTTGCCCGCAAGCGGCCCGGGCGAGGGCCGGTGGTGGGGATCAGCGTGCACCGGGGAATGCACAGAAATGGCCATGACGGCTGCACAGAGGCAAAGCAGGCTCAGGATTCGCATGTCAAAGGTCCGCACCGTATCGAGGGGCGCAAGATAGCGATCAAGTTCACATAGGAAAGCTGAATCCCGGAATCTTGGTGACCGGTAACATTGTTATGGAATCATCCATTTCTCAGGGTTGCACCCTCATTGTCCGCGACAGGGAACCAGCATGGAAGCCAAACGCCAGGACTTGATGAACTCGATTGGCCTGCTGATTCTGCGCGTCGGCGGCGGTGCGTACATGATGTCGCACGGCTGGGGCAAGATGCAGATGGTGCTGAACGGCCAGTTCAACGACAAGTTCGACCCGATTGGCCTGGGCCCGCACCTGAGCCTGATGGGTGCCGTGTTCGGCGAGTTTTTCTGCGCGCTACTGGTGCTGGTTGGGGCGGGCACCCGTGCGGCCGCGGCCGTGGTCGTGTTCACGATGCTGATTGCCGCGTTCGTGATCCACTTTGCAGACCCCTGGACGATGGGCGGCGGCGCCAGCAAAGAGCCCGCGCTGCTGTTCGCGACCATGTTCGCCACGCTGATTTTCACTGGTGCAGGCAAGTTCAGCGTGGACGGCATGATCTGGCCGGCAATGCGCGAACGCCGCGCCAAGCGCAAAGCCAGCGGTAAGTAAAGTGTTGCGGCAAATGGGAGCGCTGGCCTGTGGCCGGCATCTGCCGTGGCCGTCACGGCCACGGCGTTTACCAAGCTCTCGCGGACCGGGTGGACTGCAACGGCAACCGCGTGCAGGCCGGAAGCCCGCAGCACGGGCGGCAACACGAACTACTTGCTGATGATGGTTGTATTGTGGTGCGCGCCGACGCTGCTGCTGCGGATGTCGTCGACCACGATGAAGCATTCGTCGTCGCACTCGCGGGCCAGCGGCAACAGGTCGCGCGCTTTGCGGCGGGCGACCTGGATGAACAGCAGGCTGATCGGGCCTTTCAGGCCCTTGCCTTCAAACACGGTGACTCGCAGGCCCATGTCGCGGAAGCGCTTGGCCATTTCATCGCCGCGGTGGGTGAAGATGCGCACGACTTGCTCGCCGCGCGCCAGCAGGCCTTCGACCGTTACACCGGCAAAGGTGCCCACGGCAAAGCCGCAGGCATAAAACAGCGCGTACACGGGGTTGGCGAGGTTCTTGATCACGCCCGCGACCACGAACACCCAGATCAGCGCTTCAAAGAACGCGATGAACAGAGCACTCTTGCGGTAGCCGCGGATGCTGCTGGCCTGGCGCAACACGCCCAGCGAAACGTCGGTCGCACGGGCGACGGCGATCAGCAGGCCGCCGAGCACAACTTCAAGGGTGATGTCCGACCACGTAAGCGCCAGCATGGCTGCTGACTACTCGTCTTCAGGCTTCTTCGCAAGGGCCTCGATTTGCTCGGCGGTTTTTTCGGCGTCGGGGCCGATCACCAGCGCCAGCATTTCGGGGTACATGGTTCCGTAGGCGGGGAAGCCGTGAAACACGGCGTCGCGCACAGATTCGCCCAGGTTGTCTTCGGCTTCACCGCTGGTCATGCAGTCGCAATCACCATCTTCGCGAAGCTGGTAGTCCACGATGGCGGCATCCAGCACGTCATGCAGCTTGGGAGTGAACTTACCGGCGTGCACGGTGATCCAGGCGCAACCGGCCTTGAGCATGCGTTTGGCCAAAGCGTTCAAGACCTTTTTCTCAGGCAAGGGCCCCAGAATCACCAGCAAAGCCCCAAAAGGCGCGGCCGGCATTTTCTCAATGTCAGCGTCAGCCTTCTCAAGCGCATGAATGAAAATCTTGCGACCGTTTGAAGTGGCGGCCTCACGCATGTTCAGGCCTCAAGGATTTCGAATGTCCAGGGTTTGACAACAATGCGGAGCTTGCGCTTGAGCAACGTCGCCTTGATGAAGCCCTTGGGGTCAACGGAGAGTTGCTCGTAAGCGCCTTTGATGAGCGTGAACAGGGTGATCGCGCCGGTTTTGGGGTCAACAATCCAGTACTCGGGGATGCCGAGTTTGCAGTACAGCGTGCGCTTGGAATCCATATCGCGGGCGGCGGTGGATGGCGAAAGGCACTCGATCACCAGCGCAGGCAGGGCGCGGTAGGGGAGCTGTTCCGGATCCTTAAGTTCGCCCTTACGGTAGACAGCGACGTCGGGGCGAACTTCGCTGGCGGTCGGTTCGAGGCGAACCGAAGCGTCGAGAACGACGTACCATTCTTCAGAGGGTTTCAGACACCTTAGAGCAAGCGTACGAAGTTCAGCAGCCAGATCATTGTGCGGGCCGGTAGGCGACGGCGTGATGTACGGGACCCCCTCAATGAGCTCCCACTTTTCGGGCTGGTCAGCCTCAAAAGCCGCAAACTCACGCAAAGTCATACGCTTGGGGACCCGCTTGGAGCGAGCCGAGCGAGGCGGGAGTGTGTTGGTTTTGGAGGCTGCTGAGGTCATGCGGCCAGTATAGCACATGACTTCTGAGTTGGGCTAAGGGCCGGGTCAATCCCACCAGAAGTACCAAGTGTCGGCGTTCAACAGAGTCGCAGCCAGCGCACTTACCGTCCCAATGCCCTGCGACACTATGTCGGGACAATAGTAGTAGTGTTCCCAAGCCAACTTCATGGCGTCATCTTTGGCCCGGGGCGGGTTCGCTACGTGACATTGGATCACGTCTCCGGTCACGCTGACTACTTCCGACGCATACAGGCCGTTCCAGCGTCGGTGCATCGCCGCGTGAATGTCCGGCCCCATGTCGTAGTTGAAGGATGACCAGAGAAGTAATGCTAGCACTTTCCAGCTTGCGTCGGTTCGAAACGTCGCCAGGTACACCCGGTTGCCGGGAACCTTCAAGTGGGTTTCGATCTTGGCCCTTCCTGGCGCGAATAGTGGCCAGGTTCCTACATCGTTAAGTATCTCCGGATCTACTTTGGCGTCAGCTTCACGCTGAGCGGCAGCACTCTTGAGCCAGGTAGAGGGATCTAAAGAATTGGCCCGTTCAAGCGCCTGCGAGGGTGAAAGTCCGTCCTCTTCAACAATCTGTCGGGTGTCCAACAGCAACGCGAGATCTTCACTCCCGCCCAAGATGACGGGGACCAGTCCTGAAGCGGCGCGTTGCCTGCGAAGTTCGTCCAGCGCGGCCAAGGCCTCGCGGCTAGGCACAGCAAGAACCTGATCGGCCCCGAAGTCATGGGGGCTCACATCTGTCGCTGGCGACAACGGTGATGATGACCTCGACTCTGCATCCGTCTCATCGGTCTTTCGCTTGCCGATCAGCTTGTCGAACAGACCCATTGTGCCCCTCCGCCATCGCGGGATTAGCAGCGCGAGACACCAACTGTGGGAGCGTTGGCCCTTCCACTAGCCCTCAAACCCAGCCTGCGGGTAGCGCTTCGTCAGGTAGTCGATGTCGTAGTACTTCTTTTCTTGTTCGGCGTTCAGGATGCCGTGCTCTTTGATTAGCTGCTTGGGTGTCTTGCCTGTGGTTAGCGTTTCTTTGGCGATCTTGGCGCTTGCTGCGTAGCCGATGATCGGGTTCAGCACGGTCACCAGTGCCTGGCTGGTTTCGAAGTACTGGTTGCAGCGCTCGGCGTTCAGGGCGCAGCCGGCTACGCTGTCTTCGGCAAACTTGGGCAGGAAGTTGGCCAGCCAGTTCATGCTCCACAGTGTCGTGCATGCCATCGTTGGCATCATTACGTTGAGGTCCAGCTGGCCTCCCATCGCGCACAGCATCACGGTGTGGTCGTTGCCCAGCACCTGGTACAGCAACTGGTTCATGCACTCGGGGTTACTTGGGTTGATCTTGCCCGGCATGATGCTGCTGCCCGGCTGCACCGGCTTTAAACGGAATTCGTCCAGCCCCGTCGTGGGGCCGCAGCTTAGAAGGCGGATGTCGTTGGTGATGCGCGTCAGTTCGACGGCCATCGTGCGGATTGCCGCGCTGAAGTTGTTGAACGCCCAGCGCGAGTTCACGGCCTCAAACGGGTCTTCGGGCTCGCGCACTTTCAGGCCGGTGAACTGTTGCAGGTACTTGTAGGCCACGGGGCGATAGCCGTCGGCGGTGTTCAGGCCGCTGCCGATGGCGCTGCCGCCGAGGGCGAGTTCAAGCAACTGGTCGGCCGCGTATTGCAGATTCTGGCGCACGTGGCGGATGCAGTTGCGCCAGCTCATGAACTCCTGGCCCAGCGTGATCGGCACCGCATCCTGCAAATGCGTGCGGCCGGATTTGATCACGCGCGCCCACTCGCGTCCCTTGGCTTCGCAGGCGTCCTGGACGGCTTTGAGGCCGGCATCAAGGCGCGGGAAGGCCAGCAGCGCACTGAGGTGCAGCACGGTGGGGAAGGTGTCGTTGGTGGACTGGCCGTAGTTGACGTGGTCGTTGGGGTTGATCTTGACGCTTGGATCAAGCTGCATGCCGCGTGTGGCCAGCACTTCGTTGGCGTTCATGTTGATGCTTGTGCCTGCGCCGGCCTGGAAGACGTCCACGACGAATTCGGCGTTGTGCTTGCCGGCTATGACTTCGTCGGCGGCCTTGGCGATGGCGTCTGCGACTTTGGCATCCAGCGCCTTCACGTCGCGGTTGGCGAGCGCGCAGGCTTTTTTCAGGTAGCCGTAGGCCTTGATCAGGTCAGGCAGCGTGGCACCCGTCTGGCCGCTGACCGGGAAGTTGCCGACAGCGCGAGCGGTGCTAGCGCCCCAAAGCGCGTTCTTGGGCACCTGCATTTCGCCCATGGAGTCTTTTTCGGTGCGGAATTCAGTCATGGCAGTCTCCGGTCAGTTCGTCACGAGGCGGGACAATAGCGCGGCCACAGTGCCGAAAACAAGCACGCCGATCAACCGGGTGGCGGTGGGATTGGAACCGCATCACCTGGCGGGGCCCACGGGCAAGGCATGGCGTGGAGGCGCTCAGTTGCGCGCCACATGCCCCTACGCACTGGTCGCTATGGTTCCAGACGCGAATCGAACAGAGACCTTAGGGCATCCGGGTTGCGCCGCGCTTCTACCATCGCTGCTACCGTAATGGCATCGTCGGCCACGGCGTACAGTAGTATCACTGCATAGTGGCTGAGCGAAGCCTTGCGAAGCGTGCGGTAGAACAGCGGCGAGCTATCTGGGAAGCGCGCGCATCTGTTCAAGACCGTCTCGACTGTATCGATGAACCTGTCGCCGACGAGTGTTGAATACCCGTAGAATTGCCGGGCAAGAGCCTCCAATTCGGCAAGGGCATCGGCGTGGTAGAAAACTCGACGGGTCATGCGCTCTTGGGACGGAGCGATTCGCGGATGCGCTTGTGTGCCGCTTCCATCGGAATGCCGGCGCCCGGGTTGGAGGCGATATCCGCGATGCGGCTGTCAAGCTCAGTCTTCAGGTTCGGGGTCAGCAACTCGGCGTCGGACTTGACGGGCGTCAACTGTTCCATCAAGGCAAGCAGCAACGTGATCCGGTCTTCTTCAGACAGGTTGCGTGCCTGATCGAGCACTTTCTGCAGGCCGGCGGTCATTTTTTCATTGTAGGTGCTGTATCGGCACCATCCAAGGACGGAATCTCCGCCACGGCTTCGATCTCGACCTTCATGCCGGCTAGGGCGAGTTCTTTGACGCCGACGCAGGTTCGGGCGGGCATGGGTTGCTTGAAGAACTGTTTGTACACGGCGTTCATGGCGCTGTAGTCGCGCATGTCCGTGAGATACACCGTCACCTTCACACAAGTCGCGAAGTCCGCGCCGCCGGCGCGCAGGATGTGGCCGAGATTCTCCAGCGAAACGCGGGTCTGGGTTTCGATGTCGGCGGCCGCGAGATCTTTGCTGCCCGGCTTCATCGGTACAGTGCCGCAGGTGAACAGCAGATTGCCGACGCGCCGCGCCTGGCTGAGGATGGTGGGGAAGCTGGGTGCTTCAGGTGTGTTGATCTGCATAGCCTCTTGCTCCTAAGCGTCGTCGGGCATCTGGCGCAAACGCTGCTGTGGGTCCAATTAGCAATGGAACAGCGCGTACACACGAATCACGTCGGCCTCAACGCGATACACCAGCTGGAAGGGAAACTTGTGCAGCAGGCAACCGCGAAAGTCGCGTTCAAGCAGTTGGCAAGACAGCGGGAAGGCCGCGATGCGGGCCTCAGCCTTGCGGACGGCACCACGAAGCAGTTGACCCAAACCGGGCTGACGCTCCTCGTACCAGTCAATCGCGCCCAGGTAGTCAACGACCGCTTCATCGCGCCAGACAATCCGCATCGCCAGACACCGTTACTTGCGCGCGCGAGCTTTGCCGCGACTGGCAAGGCGCCGCGCAACAGCACTGTCTACGGCAGTGCTGGCTGACTCTGCATCCGGGTGGCGCTTGGCGTTTGCTTCGCGCTTGCGCAGCGTTTTTGATTGCGCGGCCGTCAGCGGGACTGTGCCGCCCTCGGCCTCGATGCTGTCCCATATCGCCTGGATCAGGGCCAGGCGTTCCTGCACCGTCATGTGGCTGAAGTCGGATGTGGTGGTGGGGGCCATGGCTCTGCTCCGTTGCCGCAGTATACACCAGCCCGTCCCCTCGTTGACAGGGTGGCATTGGGCCGCTATTTCATGCGCTTTCTGCCGCGTTTGCGCGCGGTTTTTGTTTTGGAGATCAAGCGTGCTCAAAGCCACCGACCTGCGCAAGGGAAAGATCATCAAGCTTGATGGCAAGCTTGTGCGCATCACTGACTTCCAGCACATCACGCCCGGCAACTGGCGCGGCATCGTGCAGATCAAGTACAAAGACATCATCACCGGCGTCGGCAGCCAGCGCCGCATCAGCCCGGAAGACAAGTTCGAAGACGTGTTCCTGGACAACCGCAAGTTCAACTACCTGTACAAGCAGGGCGACAACTACGTGTTCATGGACCAGGAAACCTTCGAGCAGCCCGAGCTTTCGTCCGATCTTGTCGGCGACGCGGCCCTGTATCTGCGCGAAAACGACGAATGCAACATCATGTTCTATGACGGCGCGGTCGTCAGCCTTGAACTGCCGGCACACGTGGTGCTTGAAATCAAGTACACCGAGCCCGGCGTTCGCGGCAACACCGTCCAGAACGTCACCAAGCCGGCAACGCTTGAAACCGGCCTTGAAATCAAGGTGCCGAACCACATCAGCACCGGCGATAAGGTCAAGGTAGACACCCGAACCGGCGAATTCATGGAACGCGTAAACGAGTAGGCGCCGCAAGCACAACCCATCCAGGGCGGCGCGAATGCGCCGCCCTTCTTTTTTGTTGGCCGATTCCTAGTGTTCCCACAACTCAAGGCGCGGCAGCCCGGCAACCGGCGCTGGCCGCGAAACGACGATGCAGTCTCCGATCCTGTCACCACTCAAACCACCGCCGCCCAGCGAACGGCACCAGGTCACGTTAGGCCACCCGCCGGTTCCCGCGGGCGGGCCCGTGCCGCGCCCGCCGCATGTCGGGGGCGTGATGGGTGCCGGCAAGCTTTCGCTCAGCCGCGCCGTTGAGCAGCGCACGCTGCGCTACGGCATGGCGGGTGCGCTGTTTGAAGGGCTGCACAACGGCCTCGCCAGCATGAGCACCTACGTCGCGATCAAGGGCATGGGTGCCGGCTTCGAAAGCTACGAAAGCCTGATCAGCACCCTGATGCAGATGCTGCCCAGCATCCTGATGGCCTTTGCCATGGTCTGGTCCAGTGGCGGCCGCGTGCGCAAGCGCCGCAACTACTGGCTGTTTGTGGCCGTGTTCGGCCGCCTTGTGCTTCTCACGGTCGCGCTGTTCGTGAACCCGTTCCTGTTCGTGGCGCTGGTGGCGTTTCAGTCCATCGTGTGCTCGGGCATTGCGCCCGGGCTGAATCACATCTGGGGCGCGAATCTGACCGCCGCCAGCCGCGGCCGCATCTTCACATGGGTCAGCATCGTGGCCGAAATCGCGACGATGAGCGGCGCACTGGTCGCGGGCCTGATGCTTGACGGCCTGCACTTTGAGGGCGCCGGCATCAGCATCCACACCGACGGCGACGCCCGCAACTATGCCTATGTCTACCCGGCCGCCGCCGTGATCGGCTTCATCGGCATGTTGTGGTACTGGCGCATCCGGCTGCGCTTCTCGCCCCATGCGGCCAGCGATGGCCAGCGTGTGCCGCTGCACAAACGGCTGAAGCGGGCGTGGGGGCAGGCTGCCGGGCTGCTGCGCCAGGACCGCGACTTCCGGTTGTACGAGTTCGGCTTTTTCCTGTACGGCACGGCGTTCATGATGACGGCCGCCGTGGTGCCGCTGTTCTTCAAGAACACGCTGCAGGCGACATACAAGGACTTCTCGCTGGCGACGGTGGTGCTGGTGCAGGTCATGCACCTGATCGCCGCGCCGCTGATCGTGCGCTTTGCCTCGGCGCGGCGCGTGACGGTCGTGACCCGCGTGCCCTTCCTGATGCTGGTGCTGTACCCGGCGCTGCTGGGCGTGACCGCTATTGTCGCGCGCACGGACCGTGAGGCCGGAATCATGCTGGTGTACGTCGCGTTCGGCCTGTTTGGCGGGGCGATGGCGCTGATCCACTTTGTCTGGAGCCTCGGTCCCGTGGCATTTGCGCGCGGCGGCAACCCGCTGCCGTACACGTCCACGCACGCGGCGCTGGTGGGCCTGCGCGCCAGTGTGGGCTTCCCGATTGCGTTCTTGCTGATGTGGATTTTCCCCAACGAGCCGCTGCCGATCTTCGGCCTCGCGATGTGCCTGTTCTTTGCGGCCGCCATGGTAATGACCGTGCTGGACCGCCGCCTGAAAGCCAGCGCAAATCAAGCCACGCCATTTACGATGTCAGGTTAGAGCGCGAAGCCTGATCGAGCGGTCTCCGACGGCGACAACTGGAGCGCGAAGCGTAAGCGAGCGGTCGCCGAAGGCGACAACGACCGCAGCACGGCCACGGCGTTCCCACACAAAGGCACAAAGGCACAAAGCAAGGCCACTGCGTGCATTGGACGCACAACCACGTGAAGAAGGCGCACAGCTAAGCCGCAAGCCAAGCCGTCGCTTTCCTTAGCTTGTTCGTGCCTTCGTTTGGAACCTGCGGTTTGAAGGCAACTGCCTTTACCGCCAAAGCGCCAAATCGCCAAAAAGGCAAAGGCCCCAAAGCAGTCCTTGGCGTTTTGGCGCTTTGGCGGTTCGTGGTAGTTGCCGTGCTTCGCGGACTACGCGTCAGCAGTCAATGTTTGGGCCTGATTTGCGGGTTTTCCGCCTTGTGGTAACATTGTTGCCAACAGTCCTTGACGGTGCACTCAGGGCGTCATTGACTATCAACACACCGGAGAAACCGCTTTCGCATGCCTTTCGTCGTCGTCGAAGAAAAGGGCAACACCAGCCACTACAACCTGGCCGGCCGCGCCGTCAGCATCGGCCGCGCGCCGGACAACACGATCATGCTGACCGATGAAAAGGCCAGCCGCCACCACTGCGTGCTTGAGCAGCAGCCCGATCGCACCTGGGTGCTGCGTGACCTGAAAAGCCGCAACGGCACGTACTTCCACGGCGAGCCCGTACTTGAGTCAGCGATCCAGTTCGGTGAAACGTTCCTGATCGGCAGCGCGCGCCTGTCACTCTACTCCGAAGAGTCCAGCGCCTTCGAAACCAAGAACGCCATCGACCCGATCACCGAGCACATGCTGCCCGCAAGCATGCCGGAAGCCGTCGGCATCAACGAGGCGCTGCTCAGCTTCACCAAGGCCGCCAACGACGACAGCTCCCGCACGATGCTGGAAGGTGCAGCGCAGTTTGTAGGCCGGCTTTTGCCCGGCGTGCGCACCTGCATCGCGCTGGCCAGTGACCTGGGTGAGGCCCAGCCTCGCGCGTTTTTCAACTTCATCAGCGGCACCCCGGAGCAAGAACTGCCCGCGAATTTCAAGACCGTCGCCAACAAGCTGTTGGCACCCAAGTCGCGCACCCAGGTGCGGCCGCGCACGGCGATGCATCCCGCGTGCGTGTACATCCCGCTGCGCTGCGGCGAACGCGTGTCCGGCGTGCTTTTCGTTGAGCGCGAGTCGAAAGAAGCCGACCTGACCGAAACGCAGGTGCAGCTGCTTGAGCACGCGTCGATGATGGTGTCGGTCGTCGCGGGCGGCGCGGTCTCGCGCAGCAATGAGCTTGACCTGCAGCAGAAAATCGAAGGCTTTGAAACCGAACTCCAGGGCATCCGCAAGGAACTTGAAGCCAAGCTGGACCTGCAAACCGCCGAGCTTACGGCACTGCGCATCGAGGCCGAAGGGCGCGAGCTGCCGGAGTACAACCACGATTACAGCGACATCATCGGCCGCAGCCCCGGCATGCAGGAAGTTTTCCGCATGCTCGACAAAGTGACCGACCTGCCGGTGCCAGTGCTGATCCTGGGCGAGCCCGGCACGGGCAAAGAACGCATTGCGCGCGCGCTGCACTTCAACAGCAGCCGCGCCAAGACTGGCCGCTTTGTGGCCGAAAACTGCGCCGCCCTGCCCGACACCCTGTTTGAAAGCGAGCTGTTCGGCTACGTGAAGGGCGCCTTCACGGGTGCTGACCGCGACAAGCTGGGCCTGTTTGCGATGGCCGACGGCGGCACGATTTTCCTTGATGAAATTGGCGAAATCAGCCCGTCGATGCAGGCCAAGCTGCTGCGCGTGCTGGAGGAAGGCGAAATCCGGCCCATCGGCGGCAAGGTCAGCAAGAAGATTGATTTCCGTCTGGTGTGCGCCACGAACAAGGATTTGACCGAGCAAGTCCGCAAAGGGTTGTTCCGGCAGGACCTGTTCTTCCGCATCAACGTGGTCACGTTCCGGCTGCCGCCGCTGCGCGAGCGCAAGGAAGACATCCCGCTGATGGTCGATCACTTCCTGAAGGTGACGGCGGCGCAGGCCGGCTGCCCCAACATCAAAATGGACCGTGGCGTGCTGCGCGCGATGCTGAACTACTCGTGGCCGGGCAACGTGCGCGAGCTCGAGAACGAAGTGAAGAAGATGGTCGCCCTCAGCGACGGCAAAAAGATCGACGCCCCGCTGCTGAGCCCCGGTTTGCGCCAGATGGCCGAAGAAGAATCTTTGGCCGACGGCGCCAATTCGCTGAAAGATGTCGTCGAGAACATCGAAAAACGGAAGATACTGGAAGCGATGGAACGTACCAAAGGCAACAAGTCCCGTGCTGCCGAGATCCTGGGTCTGTCCCGGCTTGGCCTGCGCAAGAAGATGGAAAGGTACGGGATCGCAAGCGACTGACGGGAGAGAGTCATGCATCCGAACCGATTGCTGCCCGCACTGCTGATCGTCGCGACAATCGCCGCGCTTTGCGCCGCCCCGCTTGCCGCGCAGGTCTTCCACAAGATCGAGTTCAAGGATGTGAAGGCGCGCGTTGACGGCAAGCCCGTCGCCGACACACCCCGCCCTTCCCCGGCACCACCGGTCACGCCCGACAAATCGCCCAAAGTAGACGGGCAGGCCGCGCTGCGCTTTTACAACGACAAGCTGAAAGAGCTTCGCGGCTCCGAACGCGACCAGCGCGCGGAAATCACCAAGCACACCGACAAAGTCCACCCGGCCGCACGGGGTTATCTGGAAGGCTTCTGCCTGGCCCGGCTGGGCTTTTACAAAGAGGCCGAGAAAGTCCTGAAACGCGTTGAAGCCTTCAAGGGCGATGAAGCCACGCTGCCCATGTCGGTTCGCAATGTGGTCAAGGACATCGGCAAGGGCAAGGCCTATCACTGGCGAATGGTCTGCGCCGTGATGTCGCGCTGGGACAGCTTCCGCACCGACGAAGACGCCACCGCCGCCTGGGAGAAAGCCGCCGCCGACGCCACCGAACTTGTGACCGAGCTGCGCAAGCGCGGCGAGAAAGGCGAATACGAAGACGCCAACACCACCGCCGCCGAAATGAATGCGTGGCTCGTGGCCGCGCGTACCCAGTGGACCACGCTGGCCAAGGCCGAGCGCGCGGTGCAGGCCAATCCGGAATCAATCGCGACGTGGGGGGCGCTGGTGCAACTGACCGGTTCGCGCGACAACAAGCTTCGCGAAGATTACTCGCCGGATTACCTCAAGCAGCGCGCGGGTTTGTTGACGCTGATCGAGTTCTTCAAGCACGAGACGCCCGTCAAGGACGGCACCGTCAACGTCGCCCTGGCCACCAATCACGTCGGCGTGGCGCAGCTTGACCTGTGGGAAGCGCAACTCGTGATGCAGGAGTGGCACGACGAAGGTGCCCGCCAGACGCTGAACCGCGGCAAGGTCGCCCTGCAGATCTCTGTGGCCGTGATCGAGACCCTCAAGACCGAAAAATAGCCCGGCCTCATCTTTACAAATTTCTGGCGTGGCAATGCTGCGCGCGCGGTATCCTGCTTGCAGGAGACCATCATGCGGCAATCGCTGACGATTCTGGCAATCGGCTTTGTTCTGGGCGCAACACTGGGCTTCGGCGGCCTGTGGACACAAGTGGTGCAGCCTGCCAAGGCGGAACTGCAAGAGCTTGAGTCCGAACACGGCGTCATGAAGTCGGCACTCGATGCTGCTGAAAAGACGCTTGAGGAAGCGGCCAAAAACCTGCGCGAAGAAGTCACCCTGCCCACGCCGATGGAAGCCAAGACAATCCTCGGCAGCGGGCCGACTGCGCCATCCGGGCTGATCGGCAGCGCCACACCGACCCGTACCGAACGCACGACGCGGGTCGCTGCCAGCCTTGACGAAATGGCCAACAACCTGCGCACGACGCGGCAGAAGCTGCGGCAGCGCTAGAAACCGCTACATTGCACAAGTGCCTGTCTTCCGAACGTCTTGCCGCAACATAGTTTATCCGTAACCTTACCGCGTGTGCGATCCTTGCTGGGGTGGGCAACTTGTCTCTGGTTCTCATAGCTGACGACGACGCTGCGATCCGCAGCCAGCTCAAACCGGTGCTTGAAAAGGCCGGACACAAAATCATTGAGGCCGCCAGCGCGCGCGAAACCATTCACCAGGCGCAGGACCACGACCCGGACCTGATCCTGCTCGATATCAAGCTGCCCGACATGGCCGCGCTGGAGCTGCTGGAAGAGTTGCGCAGCGAGGCCTCACTGGCGCGCGTGCCGATCATGATGATGGCGGAAGACGCCGACCATGACCTGCTGGTGCGCACGTTTCGCTGGGACATCGTCGACTTCATCCACAAGCCGCCCAACATGGACATCCTGGTCGCCAAGATCGGCGCGCACACGCGACTGAACCTGGCGTACAAGTTCAGCCGCAAGCTGAGCAAAGAGATGTTCATGAGCCGCATCGACCGGCTCGAGACCATCGTCAGCGCCAACGACGAAGAAATCGGCGAGGCCGAACGCCATTTCACCTGGATGCAGCCCAAGGCCCCGCAGATCAACGGCTACAAGATCGACGTGCTGTATCGCCCGTACGGCCGCCTGGGCGGCGACTTCTACGACTTCGTGTGGCTCGACCGCGACAAGCTGGCCGTCGTGGTCGGCGACGTTTCAGGCCACGGTGTGCAGGCCGCGATTCTGCAGACCATGGCGCGCAAGCTGATCAGCCTTGGGCTGCGTCAGCTTGAGGGCAACCTCGGGCGCGTGGTCGAGTTCGCGAATCGTGAACTGACCAACGACCTGCCGCCCGGCAGCTTCGTGGCATCGTGCGTCGGCGTGCTGAACACGCTGACGCACTCGTGGACGCACGTGCGCTGCGGCATCCCGTACCCGATGCTGATCAAGAACCGCGAGATCGAACCAATCATGACGCCCGGCGGCCCGCTCGGCCTCAGCAAGAAGACCGACTGGCACATGCAGGTCGGCGACTTTGGCTGCAACCTTGAGCCCGGGCAAAGCATGCTGCTGGTCAGCGACGGCATCATTGAGTGTTACCAGGACGACGAAAAGAAGCATCACTTTGACGTCGACGGCATCGCCCGCGGCATCAAGGAAACGCCGGACGGCGCAAGCTTCATCAGCACCGTCGCCGAAATGGCGCAGCTTGACCAGCGCGCCGACGACGACACCACCATGATCTGCATTACCCGGACCTGAACGCATGGCTGACATCCTGCTGATCGAAGGCGACGCAGACCTCCGCAGCAAGGTGGCTGAGCGGCTGCACGCCTCAGGCCACGATGTCACCGCCGTCGAGAACAGTGAGGCCGCGCGCGAGGCAACCGGCCGCCACGTGCCTGCCCTCGTGATTTCCGACCAGCGCCTGGGCGAAGAGGGCGTGAACTTCTTGTCTGAGCTGACGCGCAACCGCCGCCTCGCGCGCGTGCCCGTGCTGCTGCTGGTGGACCCGACCGAAATGGCGCAGGTGCTCGCGGCCTATGAGTGCGACATTTTCGCGATCATCCAAAAGCCCGTGGACCTGGATTACCTGTCGCTGCAGGTTGAAACGGTGGTGCGCCAGACCCAGCGCCAGAAGCAGTCGCGCAAGCGCGAACGCAACGAGCTGCGCAGCCAGATCATGCGCCTTGAACGCGAAGTGCGCGCCACCACGGCCGATTTGACCGACGCCGCCCAGAACTTCGTGACGATGCTGACCACGCCGCCGTCGCCCAAGGGCGTGCGGATCGACGTGCATTACCAGCCTTCGGGCGGTTTCATCGGCGGCGATTTCTATGACTTCTTCTGGCTGGATTCGCGCCGGTTGTGCGTGGTGGTGGGCGACGTGTCCGGCCACGGCATCCAGGCGGCGGTGATCCAGTCCATGGCGCGCAAAGTTATCAGCATGAGCATGCGCTTCATGGGCGGGCATTTGCGCGACGCGCTGCGCTTCGCCAACGATGAGCTTGCCGACGACATCCCCAACGGCAAGTTTGTGGCCGTGATGGTGGGGGTGCTGGACATCATCTCAGGCAACTGGGAGCACGCGCGCTGCGGCATTCCGCACCCGGTGTTCGTGAACCCCGACGGCACGCGCAACGACGTGATTACGGCGGGAGTGGCGCTGGGCTTGAAGCGAAGCGAGGCCTGGGCCAACGCAATCCAGGTGCATGAAACGAATCTGGCGCCGGGGGCCCGCGTCGTGATGTTCACGGACGGCATCATCGAATGCCAGCAGGACGACGGCGAAGAGTTCGACTACGCCGGTGTGCACAAGGTGCTTGAGCGCGTGCAGCCCGGCGTAAACGTGGCCGAAGCCATCTACCAGGCCGCCCACGCGGGCCACCGCGCCGTAGACGACGTGCTGATCATCGCCATCACCCGCGAAGAAGTTGAACTCGAGAAAACCGACACCATCGCCCTATTCGCGGAAGACACAAAAGGCCAATTCGGCTTTTGATGCAGCTCCGCCCCTCCCTTGAAAACGCTGCAACTGCGGATTCCACACGAAGACACGAAGTCACCAAGAACTGCTGGGCGCAACGGGAAGCTGCCTCCAGTCGCGGTCCCGGTTGCAGTACTTTGTGCCTTGGTGTCTTCGTGTGAGAACGCCGTGGTCCTTGTTTGGCCAGAAGCACTTACCGGCCGCGGCGGCGATTAACCAAAGCTTCGTGCGCGATTGGTGAGTTACTGACACACGTCGCGTAGGCTTCTCTGCAGGAACGCGGAGAACGCCATGACCTCACTCGCACGCACCGTGATCGTCGCCATCGTCAGCGCCCTGATCAAAGGCGCTCGCCGGGCGTAGGCGCAGCCGGCCTCAAAAGCGCGCGCCGCGCGCTGGCTAACCATCTGAACGCAAGAGCGCCCGGGAATTTCCCGGGCGCTTTGTGTTCTGGCGAGGATGACGGGACTCGAACCCGCAACCTTCGGCGTGACAGGCCGACGCTCTAACCGATTGAGCTACATCCCCAGTTTTCAATCCCAGTTTTCAGTTCGTGGCTCACAGGCCGCGCCGCAGCGCGGGCGCGAATAGATACCGCCTGCGTTTTGCAGCGTCAAGTCCCGGTACCGGCTTCACTTCGGCACCCGCTTATGCCGATCATGTAACGTGTTGCGGTTGCCTGGTGGTCGAATCTGATGGAAATCCTGAAGGCCATCCTGCTGGGCATGGTGCAGGGACTCACCGAGTTCCTGCCGGTGTCGTCGTCGGGCCACCTGGTCATCATCGGCGCCATCTTCGGCGACGAGATCGGCAAGGGCAGCACGGCGCAAAGCGTGCTGCTGCACCTGGGCAGCCTGCTGGCGATCACCTGGGTGTTTCGCGCCGACATCCTGAAGTTGATCTACCCGCGCATCCAGTGGCGGCTGTTCGGCCTGCTGTTTCTCGCAAGCGTGCCGGCGGCGATTGTCGGCCTCACGATCAAGAAGGGCCTGCCTGACGCGGAGTCAGCCTGGATCGAGCAAAACGTGCTGCAATCGCCCTGGGTGGCCAGCATAAGCCTGCTGGTGACGGCCGCGCTGCTGTACATGGCTGAGCGCCCCCGTGAGGCCCACGTAACCTTCGAAAACGTAAAGGGCCGCGACTACTGGCTGGTGCTGGTGATCGGGACGATGCAGGCGGTTGCGCTGCTGCCGGGCATCTCAAGAAGCGGCAGCACGATTTGTGTCGCATTGATGCTGGCCTGGGTAAAGACCGACGCGATCAGGCTGAGCTTTCTGATGGGCCTGATAGCAATAGGAGGCGCCGGGCTGATCGAAGCCCGAGAAATCAGTGAAATCCCGGCAGCGCCGGCAGCAGCAGGCTTCGCCGCCAGCCTGGTGTTCAGCCTGATAGGCCTGGCCGGCATAAAATTCGTAGTCCACAAAAGAAAACTACGCTGGTTCGCAGCCTACTGCGCCATAGCCGGAACCACAGCCCTCGGCTGGTTCCTGCTGAACCCACCGGCGTAAAGGGAGCGCCATAGGGAGCGCGAAGCGTAAGCGAGCGGTCGCCACAGGCGACAACCAGCTCAAGAGCAATCGCCAAAGTGGTCCGCCACCGCCAAGGACCGCGGCCGTCCCGGCCGCACCATCGCCGGCAAGCAGGGAGCCTCGATTGTAGGGTCGCGGACCCAACACCTGCGCCAACTCCCACCCCCATCCCAAGCGCCGGATTGCTTGTCGCCTTTGGCGACCGCTTGATTGCGCTTTGCGCCGGGCTTCTTGTCGCCTTTGGCGACCGCTCGCATCCCTTGCAAAGCGTTGCTTTGCGGCGGGGACGTTCGCTTCGCGAACTGCTTCGCGCTCCAAACCGCGCTCCAGACGGCGCTTCAAAGCGTGCTCCAAATCGCGCTTGCTTCGCGCTCCCTCAAAATTCTTCGAAAATCTTTCCGGGCCTTATTTGGCGCGGGGTTTGGGGCTCTTGCTTGCTCCGTTTCTGGCTTTTTTGTCGCCTCCGGCTGTAGGCTTTCTTGTGAGGCTGAACTTGAGCGACATTGCTTCCATCAATCGTCA
>CALLQI010000021.1 GCA_938014885.1 uncultured bacterium | reverse complement strand
GTAGCCATACAAACCAGCGGCCCGTAACCCCATGTCGCGGCCGTCCCGGGCGCACAGCAACTGCTCTTTCTGTTCAACAGCCAAGGCGTTCATGTCGAAAAACAAGAGCCCGGAGCAGCCTCTGAAGGAAGCGAACCGCAGGCAGCGCACCGCGATGCCGAGGAACGACGGGTAGACAAACTGCAACTGCAATCTCGCGCGGAGACGCAGTGACGCAGAGAACTGCAGCTGCGGGTTAACCACGGATGCACACAGATAAACACGGATAACAGCACAGCCCCGGCCGAAAGGCCGGGGCCCTTTTGTTTGAAGCGTGGATTGACGCTCTCTCACTCGCCGCCAGCAAGCTAGCATTGCTGCCGGATGCTCGCGACAACCTGGGCCAACCATGCGTGCTCACAACAACAAAAACATGCTGAAGCGCGCAACCGGCGCGCTGGCTGTTCTGGCGCTTCTGGCCGGGGCTGCGGCTCTGGGCTGGCTTTGGTACGTCACACCAACAGTCCCCAGAGTTGTCGCATGTGTTGAGAGTGCCGAGAGCATGGCAATGGTCGAAATCTGTCAAAGCAAGCACGAAGGGCAACTCTCGATCTCGCCGGGGCTATCCGATGCTGCCATGCGGGATTTGCTGCGCGCGAATACGGCGCAAATCGTCTGGCTCACGCCGTCCCGCGAAGTTCCTCTTGACGGCCCCGTGATCGCCATCGACGTCTTCGAGTCACTATGGCACCGCATCAGCGGTGGCGATACTGACGATGTCACGCGAGTCATTGTCTTTGGCTCCGCAACGGGCGGGGTGCTAGGCTCCTTGGTCATGGGTCGCGGGCGTTTGTGAAGGGCAGGTGCCTGACTCTTGCGTCGTCCTGTTGCGTTACCGACAGGACTACAAATGAATTGCAGCAATCATGACTCGCACATGCACAACAACCTTGTCGATGATCCTGATGCTGAGCGCGTGTACCGCCGCTAAGAGTGTGGGGAATCGTTCGGGCGCTCACCCGGCCCCTGCGGACGAAGTTGGCGCGGCTGGGAATGGCTCATCACCGACCTACCAAGCAGATTTCACTTTTGCCGATGCTACCGGGTACGTACTTCCGGTAGGTGCGGAAATCATCGCGCGCCGAACTGTCGGGGTCCGACCATTTCGATACATGAGCGGCGTTGTGTGGCACTCGGAATGGTCTGAGGAGGGGCCCGTAGGCTACTGGGATTTCGAGGATGTGGCTGCGACGGCGAAGTTTCGGCTTGGAGCCCCGGAAGAGTACCGGGAAGTCTGTGAAGCTGTGGTCATGAGTCTCGGGGATGGCCTAAGAAATGGGGGGTGGCGCGTTGCAGGCAACGACGCCATGAGCGATGGGTGGGACCCCTCGCGCCTATCTGCCCTCGTTACGCTGGAGTTCAGGCTGCAGAATCCTTCCGGCGGACCTGCATTCAACGGTGCTGTGGATACGTTCGGGACCGTTTCGTTGATCACCTACTACACCGACGTCTCTCTGGAAGGCGCAGTTTCCGACGAGATGGAGCTACGTGTCGCAGTTGTTTGTAACACAGACGTCAGCCGCGTGTTCGAGCTCAACCCAGCCGACACCCAGCGCTTGCTCCGTGAGCTGGGTAAACTGAGGCTCAGGACTACAAAGTAGCGACAGCACGGCCGCGGAGTCACATCTCGGACACCCGTCCGTCAGTGAGTTGCCGCCAACGCTGCTGAACCACAGGGAGTGACTCTTGCTCCTCTACGCTACGACACCAAGTTGTGAAGGTGGACCAAGTCAGTCAGTTCGGAGGAGTGACTGATGCCGAGCAGCCGCAACGGAGTGGGATGGACAATTTCACTCGGCGCTCAGCTTGCATGTGTGCTGAGCTTGTCGATGTACCTTGCGAATCGCGACCGCGGGTACTTCACAGACGGCGGGGACCTGTTTGATGTAGCTCAGTTGGCGATCCTGGTGGCGCTTTCATTAGCTTTCCCGGTGCTGTTACCCTTGTTGTTGCTATCGCTACTGCTCTACGGTGCGGTTCATGTTCATTCCACCAGAAAGCGCTGGGGCAGCGCGCTTTTGACTGCCGGGCTTGCAGTGCTGGTCGTCGCCGCCACTGTAGCGATTCATCTGACCTACTGGACTCACCAAGGCGGCTTCGGCCTGACTGAGCTGACTTTCTGCTTGGGATTCGCGCTAGCTCCGCTCTTGGCTGTGGTCTGCTGGAAGCCGCAGTGACTCATTCGCGGGACGCGAATGCCACTCCTAGCTAAAATTTCAGGTACGCCGTTATCGCGAAGTTTTGGCTTGGCTTTAGTTTCAGCTCGAAGGTTTCCTGGCTTTCGCGGTAATCCCAGACTCGGGCTTTGCCTCCGAAGCCGAGGCCCCAGGTCAGGGCTGCCCCGAGCACTGGGCCCCTTGGGCCTTCTCCGAACTGGTGGTGGAAGTCGAGCGTAACTCCGGTGCTCCAGGTGTTCAGGTAGATCACGTGGTCGTCGGGCCAGCGTTCATTGGTCAGCGCGTAGGTTTCGTCGTAGCGGCCTATGTATTCACTTACCGTGAACCATGGCGTCACTTCGTGCGCGAAACGGAGCCGCCCGTTGAACAGGGGGAAGTAGCCGGCCTCAATCGTCAGCCATTGCGATTGCCGCCACTTCACGGCGAAGTCGCCAAGCCCGAGAGTCACCTCCAGATCGGCGTGTGGCTTGTACGTGAAGCTGAGCGACGGAAACGGGATGTACCGAAAGCCGCGACCCAGCCTGCTTACACCGGTCGAGAAGCGGAACCCCGGCGAAACCGACCATTCATCATCCAGCGGAATCTTCAGCACGGCCGTCAACGTGAAATCGAGCGTGTCCCAGGTGATGTGATCGCCATCGCCCTGATAGCCTGCCGTGGTCCCCAGTGTGAGCTGCATGTCGTCGATGGTTGCAATCGAAAACAGGCCCAGCGACGACTTGACCAGCCGCGGCGGCAACGTGTTGCGGCGGTTGTCCAGGCCGAAGTACGTGGCCCCGGCAAACGCGAACAGCTTGAACTTCTCGCCCAGCAGCAGCGGCGCGTTCACTTGCGCGTCGCCGCGCTGCCAGCGCACGGCGTCGTCTTTGTCGATCACGTCGGCCTCAAGCCCGAAGCTGTATGTGACGCGGGTGGGCTGGCCACCGCGGCCGAAGTCCTGCGCCGTGGGCGTAATGCCCTGGGCGGCACACGAACCCGCAAGCACGGCAAGTAACAAGGCAGTTCGCATGGCCTAAGAAACGCCGCGAATCGCCCGGGCTTTCCCGCAATGTGCATGGACCGGCGCAAAAATGCACGCGGCCCCGGAGGGGTCCGGGGCCGCTGAAACGTTGGAGGTGGCGGCGAGATTCGAACTCGCGTATGACGGTTTTGCAAACCGTTGCCTAACCACTTGGCTACGCCACCCTGGCGTGTTTGCCTGCGCCGCGGCGCCTTCCCGCGGCTTTCTTTCGCGCCTTTCGACAACGGCGGCGGCCTTTCGACCGCCGCCCGTGTTTGGTGACCCCGACGGGATTCGAACCCGTATCGCTGCCTTGAAAGGGCAGTATCCTAACCGTTAGATGACGGGGCCTGTTGTCAACGCGCTCAAGCGGGCGACACTAATACACCGGCCTAAAACGCTACGCAACCCCGGGCGATTCCGTTTTCGCCTTCACGTCAAACCCGGGCTCATCACCAGATTCAACGCGCGCGAGATTCACCCGCAGCATTTCGGACTTCGGCCGGCGCTCCAATGCGTTGCGCAGGGTCGATGCCGCGGCCTCGCGTTGCCCGGCGCGAAACTGCGCCAGCGCCAGCAGCACGGTGCTGAAAGTATCGCCGGGCTGCTTCGCCAGCAACTTGCGCAGGGTTTGCGTTGCGCCCTCATTCAGCCCGCGTTCAAGTTGCAGCATGCCCAGCGCGCGCAACGCCGGCGGATAGTCACCGGCGCGACGGTACAGCACGGTGGCTTCACGCTGCAAATCGCGGCCTTCGGCGGCGGCCCCCAGCGCGAACAGCACCGGCTGAGGCCGCAGCCGGTACTCGGCGTAGGTCAGCAGCTCAAGCAGCGGGATTTCGGCGGCTTCGTAGCTGCCGGCCTTGGTCAGCGCGGCGGCCTCGCGCCAAAGGCGCTTCATGCGGCGGCGGCGCAGAATGATGTAGGCGAAGAAGCCGATCTCGAACACCGCCAGTGCCACGGAGCACAGCACAGCAACCATCGAATGCACGCTGCCGGGCTCAGCGGCGCTGTAGATGACGGCTGCATAGGCGAGCATGTAGCCCACGCCGCCGGCGATCAGGCCGTGGCTCAGGTGCAGCAGGGCCGGCAACCAGCCCGGTGGTTGTGGGGCTCGTTTCACGCGTCTCCTACCGGTTCAAACGGATGCGCGGGCCGGGCGTTCAGCGTCCTTTGCGCAACTTCCATGCGTCGGCCAGTACGCGCGGCAGGTTGTCGCCCCGGGCCTCAATCAACGCGGCCACGGGTGCGGGAATGCCGTCGCCTACGTACAGCAGATGGCGCAGTACCCCGCCTGCGGCCTGGCTCAGTTCGGGTACATCCAGCAGCGGACCCAGCACCTGAACCGAGTACGTGGTGTCGCGCAGGGTGTGCGGCGGGTTGCCGATGGTTTCGAGAGCTGCGACCCGGACCGGCATGGCGCTTAGTGTGGTCAGGTGCTGCAGGCGCGCGTCCCAGTCTTCGGGCGACTCGGCGGGGCGGCAGGGGCGCAGGGCCTTGGAGAGCTCGGGCAGCAGTTCCGGTTGCTCGGTGGACATGTCCTGCATCAGTTGCAGCAGCGGCATGCGGGGCTGGCGGTAGCCGACGTCGAACTCGCGGCGGATGTGCCCGAGCATCCATTCGCGTACCTGGCCGGTGACGTATGGGATGCGATGCAGCAGGATCTCGTTGCAGACGTGCCGATAGCGCGCCTCGCGGCCGATCGCGGTCTGGACGCCAATCAAGGCCTCGCGGCAATATTCGGGCAGGCCGTTCTCCTGCGCCCACTCGGCAATCTCGAGCAGCAGCTTCACGGTGCCCGCATCGCCGAGGCTTAGCGCGAACAACAGGCCCTTGCTGCCGGGGTTGGCGAAACCGAACTTCTGCCCGGCCACAATCGCTGCGTGGCGCAACTTGAGATTGTCGCTGCAGATCAGCTTGCCGATCACGCCGCGCATGGCCTTATCCAGGGCCTCGGGCGCGGTCAGCATGCACGTGATGTAGTGCGACAACAGGCCCGCCATGATGGCGTTGGCGTGCGGCCATTCATCCAGCGCCTTGGCCATGGCAACGCGGGCGTCCAGGTCAGTGGAATTGAGAATGCCCCATACCAGGGCTTCGGTGCCCCACCTGCTGTAGTCCTTGCTTGGGTCAACGGGTGGCTTGGGCGGCGGGGATAGCGGCAACTCGGGCTCAAGGCGGCGCAGGCGGCGGAAGACTTTGCTGTCGGTGCCGCAGTATTCACAGGTGACCAGTGCCTGCTCGGCGGCGAGGATCAGGCTGGCCCCGCAGCCGGGGCAATATGCTCGGTCCGAGGCGAAGTTGTGCGCCAGTTCGCTCACGGCGGCATGCTAACCCATGCATCCACTGTGCACCATGCGCGACGCTGCTAGAGTGTGCGCGCCGATGCGGGAAAGGGGTGAAAACCCCCGCGGCCCCGCCACTGTGAAAGTCAGACCTCGCACGGCGCAAGATGTGTCCTCAGGCTCGAGGGAGGCCAATGGGACGCGTGCCCACGCGTCCCGGCGTGCGCATGCAGAAGCATCCGCTTGTGATCGTGATTCTGCTGGCCATCGTGGCGTGTGCCGCCGCCGTGGCGACCTCGTTTGCCCTGAGGCCGGAACCGGCCCCTGAGCCCACCGCCAGCCCGCGCGTGATCTGCTTGATGCCGCCAATCACGGAAACGTTGTACGACATCGGCGCGCAGCACGTGCTGGTGGGGCGCAGCGATTACTGCGAGTTCCCGCCGCAGGCCGCCGACATCCCGCCCTGCGGCAGCTCCTTGGTGCCCAACGTGGAGGCGATCGCGCGGCTTGAACCGACGCTGATCCTGGCGCTGGAGGCCCGCGGCAGCGCCCGCGAAAAGCTGCAGCCGCTGGCGCCGACTGAGTTCCTGCCCTGGACCACCGGCCGCGAAGTCATTGACAGCACGCGCAAACTTGGTGCCTTGACCGGTCAAGAGGCCGCCGCCAACGAACTTGCCGACACGCTTGAGCAGGCGCTGGCTTCGACAGTCAGTGACAACTCCCCCACCGTGTTGTTCGTGATGGCGCATTCACCCGGCGAGTTGAAACAGGTCGTGTTCATGAAGCGCAACTCGCTGCACGGCGCCATCCTCGAGGCCGCCGGCGGACGCAACGCCGTCACCTACGACGAACCCGGCGTGCCGCTGCTGAGCCTCGAGAACGTGCTGCGCCTCGACCCGGACTGCATCGTGCTGCTTTCGATGGTGGAGTTGACGGCCGCGCAGCGCGAGAACCTGCTGGCGGACTGGCGCGCACTTACGCCGCTGAAGGCCGTGCAAACCGGCCGCCTCGGCATTCTGCACGGGCCGCACACGATGCCCGCGGGCAAGCGCATCCCGCCGCTCGTGCATGAACTGCGCCACGAACTGCAAAGGCTGAACCGTGGCGAGTGACCTGAGCCTCGAGAACGTCAGCGTCGCCGCCGGCCGCAAAGTGCTGCTGGATGCGGTGTCGATGCGCGTCGCCAAGGGCCAGTTCCTTGCGCTGG
This sequence comes from uncultured bacterium, assembly GCA_938014885.1. Lineage (GTDB taxonomy): Bacteria > Planctomycetota > UBA8742 > UBA2392 > UBA2392 > CALLQI01. The sequence goes on along the minus strand of CALLQI010000021.1, from coordinate 245,942 downwards.
TGGGACCCAATGGCGCGGGCAAGACCACGGTGCTGCGTGCGGCGCTCGGGCTCACGGACGCCACCGGCAGCGTGATTCTCGATGGCAGCCCCGTGCGCCAATGGAAGGGACTTGAGCGTGCGGCCCGAGCTGCCTGGCTGCCGCAGCACCCGGCCGTGATTGAGCCCGTGACTGCGCTTGAGCTGGTGTGTGCCGCGCGGCTGCGCTTTCATGAGCCGCGCCACGCCAGTGAGTCCGCCGCGCTGGCCGCGCTCGAACGCGCCGGCGTGGCCGCATTCGCGGGACGCGCCGTCACGACGCTTTCCGGCGGTGAGCGCCAGCGAGTCGCGGTCGCGGCACTGCTGGCCCAGGACGCGCCACTGCTGCTGCTGGATGAGCCCGCAAATCACCTTGACCCGGGCCAGCAGATCGCGCTGTATCGTCTGCTGGGCGAGCTGTGGCGCGAAGGCCGCGGCGTGCTGTGCGTTACCCACGATGTGAACCTGCTGGGTTGGCTGGGCGAGCCCGCACGGGTCCGCGTGGCCGGGTTGCGCGACGGCCGCGTGGCCTTTGAATCGCGCTACGACGCGCCCGAGTTGCCGGCACTCCTGTCATCGCTGTTTGAAATCGAAATGCGCGCGCTGCACGTAGACGACCGCCGCCTGCTGGTACCGGCCGGGGGTGCGCCATGAACCCGCGCGTGATTGTGCTGGTGGTGCTGAGCGCCGCATGCGTCGCGGCCGCGCCCTTCGTTGGCGGCAGCCTGGATGGCGCGCAGGGCGACTACATCCTGCAGCAGCTTCGCATCCCGCGCGTGCTGATGGCGGTGCTTGTCGGCGGCACGATGGGGCTGGTGGGTGCTTGCTACCAGACGATTTTCGCCAACCCGCTTGCGGCCCCCAGCACTGTCGGCACCACGGCTGGCGCGACCGTAGGCGCCATGATGGCCGTGGTCCTCGGGACACCCGCTTGGCTTGAAGACTTCGGCTTTCCCGTCATGGCGCTGGCTGCATTCATTGGCGCACTGGTCGTGAGCTTCGTAATTTCGCTGATTTCAACGTCCGGCCGCGCGAGGGTGAACGACGTGCTGCTGGCGGGGATTGCAATGACCCTGGCAGCCGGGGCGATCTCAACGGGCCTGCAATACACCGCCGATGAACGGCAGCTGCAGGCCGCTGTGCTGTGGTCGCTTGGGCATTTGTCGCAAGTGGGCTATCGCGGCGTGCTGATGCTGCTTCCGTTTGTGGTGCTGTGCGGCGCCGTGCTGCTGCTGCAGGCGCGGGCGCTGAACTCGCTGCTGGGGGGTGAAGACCGCGCACATTCACAGGGTGTTGACGTTCCGCGGCTGCGCGCGCTTGTGCTGGGCGTCGGCGCGCTGGCTGTGGCCGGCTGCGTTGCCTGGTGCGGGCCGATTGCCTTTGTGGGCCTGATTGTGCCGCATTTCGTGAGGCTGTTTGTCGGCACCGACCGCCGCCGCCTGCTGCCGCTCAGTTTCATTGCCGGGGCGGGCTTCCTGGCCGCCTGCGACACCGTGGCGCGGCTTGCGCTGCCCGACCGCGAGTTGCCCGTGGGGGTACTTACGGCGGGCTTGGGGGCGCCATTGCTGGTCTGGCTGATTGCCTCGCAACGCAAGTCGTGATTTTTCCGCCGACTTGTATGCTCAGGCGTTTCAAGTCGTATCGCCCAGGGGGCAAAACCGTGGCTTTCTTCGACGAATCCGACACACAGCGCCGTCAGCCTGTTCCGGCGCCGGAACGCGCACCGCGCAGCAAACTGGTGCCGATCCTGCTTGTGCTGCTCAATGTGGCCGTGATTGCCCTGGTGATCGTGCTGGCGTGGCCGCGCATCGAAGGCTGGTTCGGCGGCTCAGCCGGCGGCCCGGAAACCGTGGCGCAGGCCTCGCTTGATCCCGAAATGCTGATTACCCCCACCGGCCGCAAGCTGGATGTGCAGGAGTTCCAGGGCTTCGTGTTCGAGGTAACGCGCGTGGCCTTTGCGACGGACCCGCGCTCGCGCACGGTGACGATTACGGTTCCTGGCAAGCCGCCGCAATTGGGCGTGTTCCGGGTGGGCGAAAGCTTCGGCGGCGGCAAGCTGCGCGTGGTGGACATCAGCAGCGCCGGCGTGGTGCTTGAGTGCAACGGCACGCAACAGACCTTCCTGGTGCAGGGCGCGACGCAATCGGAAATCTGGGATAAGCCAAGCCCCGGCACCAACATCATGCCCGCCAAGGGCACAGGCGCGATCCCGAATCTCGCACCCGGCGAAGTGCGCCCGGCGAGCAAGCCCGTGATCGACAAGCCTGTGGACACCACCACTGACCAACCTCAGCCTGCGGACGAACCCGGGGACACAACCGACGAAGGCGGCATCAGCAGCCTCGAAGACCTGCCCGATGAACGCTACACGGTGCTCGAGCGCGACGATTACGACGCCCTGCGCCGCGAGCTGAAGCAGGTGTTCGAGCGCGACTTCGTGTTCGCGGTGGCCCTTGAGCCGGAAACCCGCATCGCCTACGGCCTGCTGGTCAAGAACCTGAGCCAGGGCAGCGTCTTCTACCAGTACGGACTGCGTAAGGGAGACGTCCTGATGGGGGTCAACGGACATGAAACCTTGAAGTACGCCGACTTGGCCAAAGTGGCCGAGCAAACGCAGACCTTCCAGGACGAAATCGTCCTCTCGATCTGGCGCAACAACGGCGAGATCCTGTACGTCTTCAGCCCGGGCGAACGCCGCTAGCGGCAACGCGGCCCCGGTCGCACAATGCGCCGGCCATGCCTGACCCCGCGGATGCAAGCAGCGACGACGCGCCCACGCCGGCCACCGGTGTGCGCCGAACCCACCGCGCCACACGCGGCCTAGAAAAGCCCGCGCCTGAGCCTTTGGCCAGCCGCCGCGGCCTGCTGATTGTGCTGGCGTTTTGCGCGGCGCTGGCGGCGGCACTGGCGCTGTACATGTGGCTCAAGTCGCCCGCGGAAGCGCCGCTCGACAACGCACCGCGCAACGGCATGTGATTTGTCAGCGTACGCGATGCTGCTAAAACGACGGCATGACGGACACCTGGAATCCTGCCCTCTACGACCGCTTCAAAGAGCAACGCACGCGCCCGGCACTGGACCTGATTTCGCTGGTGCAGTATCGACCGCTGATGCGCGTGGTCGACCTTGGCTGCGGAACCGGCGAGATCACCGCCCGCCTGCACGATGAACTCGACGCCGGTGAAACCATCGGCATCGACCGCTCAGCCGCGATGCTGGCCCAGGCCGCGCCGCGTGCGACCAGCAAGCTGCGCTTCGAGAACGCAGACATCGCGGCATACACGCCGCTTGGCCCCGTGGACCTGTTGTTCAGCAACGCCGCGCTGCAATGGGTTGACGACCACCCCGCTTTGCTGGCGCGCTTCCGGCAATGGCTGGCGCCGCACGGGCAAATCGCGATCCAGGTCCCCTGCGCTGACCGCCATCCCAGCCACGCCGTAATGCACAAACTGGCCGAGAAATACGGCACCGGCATGTTGTACCAGGGGCACAGCCGCGTGCTTTCCGCTGAGGCCTACGCGCAAAAACTGTTCGACCTGGGCTTCCGCAACCAGCATGTGGTCACCCGCGTGTACGGGCACGTGCTGGGCGACGTCGATGAAATGGTCGCCTTCTTTGACAGCACTCTGCTGAACCCATGGAAGGCGGCACTCGGTGAGGCCGGCTACGTCACTTTCCGGGCCGAGTACCGCGAAGCTTTGGTCCGCGAACTGGGCGATCACAAACCCATGTTCTTCCCCATGGCCCGCACGCTGCTGTGGGGCCAGCTTCCGTAGCACTTCCGAAACCCGTTCCATCGGCAGGGCCGCTTGGCACAATGCGCGCGGAGGCCTGCATGTCGTTTGTCTGGAAGCCGACGCCGGAAATCATCGAAAACGCCAACATCACCCGCCTGATGCGGCGGCTGAGTTACGAAGTGGACCCCCAACGTCCTGGGCAGGCGGCCGCAGCGGCGCGCGCTTTCGTACGTCGCACACAGGAAGACCCGCCGGGTTTCTGGGACGCAGCATTGCGCGACATGGAAACCGCGTGGTTCAAGCCTTACACCGCCACTTTCGACAACAGCAATGGCAACGCATTCGCGGACTGGTTCATCGGGGGCGAAACCAACATCGCGCTGAACTGTGTGGACCGCTGGGTCGAGGCGGCCGGCAGCCGCACGGCGCTGGTCTCCGAAACCGAAGACGGTGTAGTCCGCGAGTTCACGTTTGCGCAACTTGCGCACCATGTGAACCGCACCGCCAACGCGCTGAAGCAGTGCGGCGTGAAGCAGGGCGATACTGTGGCCTGCTACATGCCGATGGTGGCCGAGGTCGTGTTCGCGATGCTGGCCACGCAGAAGCTGGGGGCGATCTTTGTGCCCATTTTCAGCGGCTATGCGCCGCCTGCGGTGCGCGAGCGACTCGAAGACGCCGAAGTGAAGGTGCTGTTCACCGCCGACGGCAGCATGCGCCGCGGGCAGCCCTTCAGCATCAAGGAAGCCGCCGACGCCGCCGTACAAGGCCTCCCGAGCATCAAACAGGTGATCGTGCTGCAGCGGCTGGGTGGTGACTACGCCAATCCCGAGTTCAAAGTCCAGATTCCAAAGTGTCCGATGACGGCCGGACGCGACGTATTCTGGGCGGACATCGTCAACACGCAGAGTGCAGACTGCGCAACCGTACCCGTGCCGAGCCTGACGCCCGCGCTGATGATCTACACCAGCGGCACCACCGGAAAACCCAAGGGCACCGTGCACACCCACGCTGGCTGCCTCGCCCAGATGGGCAAAGAGCTGCTCTACAACTTCGACGTGAGGCCGGGCGATCGCTTCTGGTGGTTCAGCGACATCGGCTGGATGATGGGCCCGTGGGAGATCATCGGCTGCTTCAGCCACGGCGTCACGCTGATCATCTTTGAGGGCGCGCCGAACTATCCTGAGCCCAACCGCCTGTGGAGCGCCGTTGAGCGCCACCAAGCCACGCACCTCGGCATATCCCCCACCGCGATTCGCATGCTGATGCGAGCCGGCGACGAATGGGTCGAGAAGCACCCGATGGCCAGCCTGCGCATGCTCGGCAGCACCGGCGAACCCTGGGACCCGGAAAGCTACATGTGGTTCCACGAGAAAGTGGGCAAGGGCCGCCTGCCGATCATCAACATCAGCGGAGGCACGGACATCGTGGGCTGCTTCATGGCGCCACTGCCGATCATGCCGCTGAAGGCCTGCAGCCTGCAAAGCCCGGGGCTGGGCATGGACATTGATGTGTTCAACGAAGACGGCCACAGCGTCGTGGACGAGGTCGGCTACCTGGTGTGCAAGCACCCAGCCCCCAGCATGACGCGCGGCCTGTGGAAGAACCGCGAGAAGTACCTCGAGACATACTGGAGCAAGTTCCGCGAAGTCTGGAACCATGGCGACTGGGCCAAGGTGGACAAGGACGGCGACTGGTTCCTGTTCGGCCGCGCAGACGACACGCTGAAGATAGCAGGCCGAAGGGTGGGCCCCGGCGAAATCGAAAGCGCGCTGATCGACCACGACGCCGTAAGCGAGGCCGCAGCCATAGGCGTGCCCGATGAATTGAAGGGAACCGACGTGGTCTGCTTCGTGGTGCTGCACAAGGGTTTCGAGGCAAGCGAAGAGCTGCGAAAGCAGCTGATCCAGCAGGTAGTGAACGCCCTCGGCAAAGTAGACCGCCCGAAGAACGTACTGTTCGTAAGCGACCTGCCCAAAACCCGAAGCGCCAAGATCCTGAGAAGGCTGATCCAAAAGAAGCATCTAGGCGAAACCAACATGGGCGACCTAAGCAGCGTAGCCAACCCGGAAGCTTTGGAAGCCATATCCAAGGCCACATAAGCAAGAACAGGAGCCCAGAGCAGCTTGCGCATAGCAAGCGAACCGCAGGCAGCACGTAGTGATGCCGAGGAACGACGGGCAGACAGACATTGCAGCAAACGCGGACGGAAACCAGAGGGCAACATGAAAAACGTTGAGATGAAGGTGGACGGCGACAAGTTGACGATCACGGTGGACTTGAGCAAGGAGTTCGGGCCTTCCTCTTCGGGCAAGACGATCATCGTCTCCAGCACCGAAGGCAACCAGACCATCGAGTACAAAGAAGGCCAGTACAAGATCGGCCTGAACATTTACCGCAAGCCCTAGGGCCTGGCTTTCCAGCCTTTCGGCTGGGGCTGAATCCCGGCAATTCCACTTTTCCCAAAGCTGGTGGGGCTGGTCGTCCGATAACCGCGATGACGCGCACTCTGCGCGCATCCATTCATCGGACGTTGGAGGCTGACATGAAAACCTTGGGACTCTCGCTGCTTCTGCTGCTGGCGGCTCCGCTGCTGGCGCAGGGCTTTACACCTTACGTCGCGGAAGTGACCGGCGATTCGGTTCGCCTGCGCTCCGGCGCCAGCATGGCGCACCCGCCGATCCACGTCCTTGAAACCGGCGAAGAGCTGGTGGTCGTGGGCGAGAAAGACGGCTGGGCCATCGTCCGCCTGCCCGCAAACGCCCCCTGCTGGCTGGGCGAAATGTTCGTCAAGGCCACCGACGACGGCAAGGGCTACACGGTCACGGGCAAGAACGTGAACCTGCGCTGCAGCCCCGACACCAAGTTCTTCCCCGTCGGCCAGATCGACACGGGGGCCAGCCTCGTCGCCTGCATCGATGGCGGCACCGGCAAGCCCATCGTCGAGAACAGCTTTGTGCGCGTTATTCCGCCGCGTGAAGCCAAGGGCGCTGTCTCCGCCGAGTTCATCAAGCGCGTCCGCGACCTGGAAGAAGAACCAGCACCTGCCCCGGTGGCCCCGGCCCCCGAAACCCCGGCCGAGCCCGCGCCGCAGGTGAAGGCCGAGCCCGCCCCGGCCAAAGAGCCTGAGCGCGTACCGACCAAGGAAGAGCTCGACGACGAACGCAAAACCTTCGCGGAGCTTGAGCGCATGCTTACCGATGAACTCAAGAAGCCGGCCGCCGAAATCAGCCTCAGCGGCATCCGCAAGATGTTCGAGCAGTTCAACGAGTTCGCCCTGGCTGAAGAAATCCGCACCAAGGCCAGCGGCTACATCGCCAAGATCGAGGCCACCGAAGAGATCATCGCCATGGAGCTCAAGCGCCTCGCCGAAGAGGACGCCAAGCGCAAGGCCGAGCTTGAGCGCATCGCCAACGAAGCCAAGCCCAAAGAGCCCGTGAAGGAAGAACCCAAGGGCCCGGTCGAATACCTCGTGACCGGCACCGTCGGCAGCCACGGCAAGACCGCCAAGACCCCCGCCAGCCATCGCCTGTTCGATGAGAACGGCAAGATCCTTTACGACCTGCGCTGGGACAAAGGTGACCTGGCCAAGCTGATGGGCAGCCGCGTCGGCGTCGTGGGCAAGGTCAAGAAGTTCGACAGCTGGCCGCACGAAGTGATCATCATTGAGCGCATCGACGTGCTCGACGACGGCGAAGAGAAGTAGGCCATTCCGAAACAAGAAAAGGGCGCCCCGAGGGGCGCCCTTTGTGTTTGAGTCAAGCTTACTGCTTGCGACGGCGGCGCAGCAGTGCCACACCGAACATCGCCAGCAGCGGAGCCAGCGGCATCGCACCGGCACTAGCGCCGATCGAGCATGACTCCCAGAACGGAACCGTACGCGTGCGGCGTGACCCGGCCTCAACCGTGCCGGCACCACCCGGATCAGTCGGGTAACCGTTGATCTGCAGGTTGAAGGTACGGGTGGCGTAGTTGCCTGAGCCGTCCGAAACCTCAACCGTGAAGCTGTGATCACCGGCGGTGCCGTTGCCCGGGATGCCGTCAAGGCGACCGTTGATGTTCAGGAACAGGCCTGATGGCAGGTTAGAGCCGGCCTGCACTGTCCACTGGTACGGGGCCTGCGGGTCAACCGGGTTGCCGCCCGTGGCGCGCAGCGTGACGCTGTACGGGTTCTGGACGCCACCCTGCGGCAGGTTCTGGTCCGTCAAAATGCCCAGCGGCCCGACCACGAACGCCACGATTTCCAGCGTGAACGTCTTTTCGGCAACTTCCGGTGTTGCGGCACTGTCGGTCACTTCCACCGTGAACGTAAACACCTGGCTCGGTGAGGCCGCCTGGCCGGTCTCAATCACGCCCGAGATGGTGCCCGTCTGCGAGCTGATGGCCAAGCCCAGCGGCAGGGTGCTGCCGGTCTTGATCGCCCACGAGTACGGCGTGACGCCATACTGGGCTTCCATCGTCACCGCATACGGATTGCCTTCCGCACCCTGTGCCAGCGCCGAAGGCGTCATGATCTGCAACGGCGCCGGGACCAGCGGGTCCACGGTAATCTGGAACTGGGCCTGCCCGACACTGGGCGGGAAGCCGCCGTCACTTGCGCGCAGCGTGAAGGTGTACACGCCGGCCGTGGTCGGCACGCCGCTCAGGCGGCCGGTTTCCGGCTCAAACACCAGGCCGGTCGGGATTGAGCCCGACACGACACTCCATTGGTACTCATTCGGGGCCACACCGACAAAACCGCCATCGGCATCAAACTGGAAGAACGTACCGCCATTGTACGGCGAGGTTTCCAGCCCGGACGGCGGAGCACCCGTGGCGCCCGGCGTGGTCGGCGTCGTGATGGCAACCTGCAGGTTCGCAGGCAGCACGTTCAGGTAGAAGGTACGGGTGACTTGCGCGGCCACACTGTCCGTTACTCGAATCTGGAAGGTGTATGAGCCGCTGGTGCCCGCATTGGGTGTACCCTGCAACGTCGCCGTGCCCGCGGTGAAGGTGATGCCGCCCGGAAGGGTACCGCCGACCATCGCCCAAGTATAGGCTGGCGTGCCACCCGCGGCGTTGAACGTCACGGCCGCGTACGGAGATTGCTCAGTGGCGTTGGGCATCTGGCTTTGCGTCACGATCTGCAGCGGCGTGGGGCCAGTGTTCTTGACCGTCAAGCTGAACTGCTTGTTGGCGTTGGCGGCAGGCGTGGCGCTGTCCTGCACGCTGATGGTGAAGTTAAAGGTCTGCGGCGGCGCCGGCACGTCAGCCGGTGTAGGCGTACCGTAGACGCGCTTGTTGCCTGCGTCGAAGCTCAGCCACGACGGCAGGCCTGAGGCACCCCAGTTCACGTACGGCGGCGTGCCGTACTGTGCGGTGAAAGTGTAGCTGTAGGCCTGGTTCAGGCTGGCGTCCGGCAGCTGCACCGGGTCAGTGATTGCCAGGGCCGGCGTGGTGAACACGGAGATGACTTCGTCACCGCAGGGGTCAGTCTGGGTGTTGGTCAGGGTCGCACGCACGTTGGGCGCGCCGGGGCCTTGCTCTTTGCCGAACATCTCCATGTGGAACACCACGGAGGTGCCGTTTCCGTAACTTGCTAACCCTGTACACACGAACTGTATGTTTGGTGTCGCTACGGATGATAACGAGAAGTTGGTGGCACTGGCCGGCACGATCCACGGGTTTGCCGTAGACGGCGTGGTGGCAAACGTCAGGTGACCGACGTTTTCCGGGATGCCGCTAAGGTGGAACAGGTAGGTCACTGAGTTGATGTGAATCGCATACGGGCTGTTGTTGGTCACCGTCAGGATCACCGGGTAGGTGTTGCCGACGTAGACCTTGGGGCTGCTGCCCACCTGCTGTGTGCTGTGAACCTGGAAGGTGTTGGCCACGAGTACGCCCGGCTGCGGTTTCTCCAGCAGGCGCACGTCGTCCACGTTAAAGCCGCCCGAGTAGTAACTGGCTGACGATGTCGTGTAGCGCCAGCCGAATCGCAGGCGCGTCTTGGCACCGGCACCGGGCACCGAGCCGAAGTTGATGTCGTGCTTCTGCTCAAGCCACTGGTTGTTGTAGTTGTCGCTGTACGTGGGCTCCCAGATCTTTACCCAGGCACCCGTGAACGGGTTCTGGTACTCGGCCCACGAGTTCACGTAGTAGTAGTACGCGTTCACCCAGCGCCAGAAGTTCCATTCCAGCAGCTGGAATCCGGCCACATTGATTTCCGGGCTGACTACGTAATACCAGGTGTTGATCGTGACGCCGGGGACCGTGTTCCACGGCCCGCCAATGTTCACGCCCATGAGGAAGTTGTCGGCACTGGCGCTGTGATCAACGCCCGGGTCGCCGTATTCGCTGGGATTGGCCTTGGTGCTGGCCACGGCGTAGCCGCGCTCCCAGCCGCCGGCGGATGTGGCTGTCAGCGCACCTGTATTGGTCGCGAACATCCACCCTTTATCCAAGAAGAAGTCATCCTCAAAGGGGATATTCTGCGCCCCTGGCTGCGTGTAACCCGCAGGTCGTGCGACAGTAAGCTTGAAGAACTTGGACTCCTGGGCTGCGGCGCTGTCCGTCACGCGCACGGTGAAGCCGTACTTGCCGGAGTTGGTCGGGGTACCCGAAAGGGCACCGGTAGTCGGGCTAAGCGTCAAGCCCGGCGGCAGCGCGCCGCCCGTGATCGCCCAAGCCGTGTAGGGCGCCGTGCCGTAAACCGCGTTGAACTGCAGGTTGAAGGCCTGGTTCACCGTAGTGGCACCCAGGTCCATCGCGTTGCTGATCGTCAGGCTTGGCGGCGTGAGGCCGGTAACTTCCACGTCGTCAATGAACCAGCCGGCCGAGTACTGGTCATTGGTCGAGTACCAGTAGGTGTTGCCGAAGTGGAACTCAACGCGAATCTGGCCCCATTGCTTCTGGAGCGGAACCGTCGCCTGGGTCCAGTTGCACAGGTAGTTCGCGCAGCAGAACTCCTGGCTGTAGTGCATCGTGGTGCGGTTCACGTCCCAAATGCGGACCGTCTTGATGTGGTAGTAGTTCCAGCCGTAGTACGAGCAGTAATAGGTGTAGTAGTGGTGGATCATGTGCCAGAACTGAAGCTGCGGGGCACTGGCGTACGTGACGTCGTAAATCTCGCTCATCACGCCGCCTGAATTCTGCACGCCGTTGTAGCAGTTGCTGCCGTTGTTGTAATTCAACGACGATGGCGCGCTGCGATAGGGCGTGATCGCCGTGGACTGGTACGGCGTAACCGTCGGGTTGCCGTCAACGGCCCACAGTGCGCTCACGTTGCCCGGCGACATCGACCAGCCCGTAGGCAGGGTCGTGCCCGGGAACTGTTGCTGCTGGGCACTCAGCCCGGTCGCAAGCCCCATAAACAACAACATCGCGGCCGCCATCCACAGGCGCGCGCCCTTCCGTACCTCGATCATGGAATTCCCCATACCCAGTCCCCCTCCCAGAGAACAGACCGCTGTGCCAGCGGATACACGCGAACCTGTGGCCGGTGGCCACGTCAGGAAGTACCACTCCCAAGTGAAGTTCTACGCGTAAGAAAGGTTACAACCACCGCCCCGGGTAGCAAGTGAATCTGTTCGAAATCGTACAAACCGGCAAACGCACGAATTCGAACGTAACTTCTGACGAGGCAATTGGTTATTGCATTCCGGCGCAGGAGTCAGCGTTTTCGGAAATCATCGTACGCGGCGCACGGGTTCACTTGGCGTAATCGACCAGCCACGCCATCTTCGTGCCAGCCGGCACTTCCTCGCTGGGTTTGCATTTCAGCCCCGGCGTGGCTGCCACGGCCGCTTGGAAGTCGGCCGACATGCGAATGTCCCAGTGCTTGCCCAGGTCTTCACCCAGCTTGCAGGCCACGTTCACTTCCTGCCCGTACACGTCCTGGTCGCCAAAGCGCAACACGCGGCCATAGCCCAGCCCGATGCTCATGATCAGCTTTTCTTCGTCGGGGCGGTCGGCGTTGTAGGCGTGGTTCGCGTTTTGCATCGCGATTGCGCAAGCCAGCGCGCTGTCGGGCTTGCGGAACAGCACCATCATGCTGTCGCCTTCAACTTTCAGCAGCACGCCGTCATGGCGCTCGATGATCGGGATCTGCACCCGGAAGCTCTCGGCAATCACCTGCAGGAAATGGCACACGCCAAATGCGGCCACATGGCGGGAAAAGCCCGCCAAGTCCGTGAACATGATCGCCCAGGTTTCGCCGTACAGGTCCCAGATGCGCCGGTCGATTGCGGCCTTGTCAGAGCCCGGCCGCGCGCGCTCCGTCAGCAGCAGGTTCAGGCGCTCCTGCATCGCGGGGTAAGTCACCGCATGACGCACGGGCAGCAGTACGTGATTGAGCATGACGCCTCCGAATGAGCCGCAAATCAGAACACACAACAGTCCGTTGTGCAATTGCATCCAGCCCAGGGTCACATCAGGGTCAGATTGCCGACTTGGCCGGCGCGGCCTTCAGCCCGCCAAAGCGGCGCTCGCGGCGATGATAGTCGGCGATGGCGGCGTGCAGATGCTCGGCGCGGAAGTCCGGCCACAGCGTGTCCGTCACGTACAGCTCGGCGTAGCTGATTTGCCACAGCAGGAAGTTACTGACGCGCATTTCGCCGGCGGTGCGGATCACAAGGTCAGGCTCCGGCATGTCGGGCTGGTACAGATTCGCCGTCACCAGCGCTTCGTCGATTTCACCGGGTTTGCGCTTGCCTGAAGCGACTTCTTCGGCAATGCGGCGCATCGCATCGACCAGCTCAGAGCGGCCGCCGTAGCTCAGCGCCAGGCAAAGGCGCGTGCCGGTGTTGCCGGCGGCGAACTCGGTTGTGCGCTGCAACTCACGTCGCACGTCGGCGGGCAGGCGTTCCAGGCGGCCAATGGCGCCAAAGCGCATGTTGTTGCGCATCAGCGTGTCGCGTTCCTTGACCAGGAAGCGCTTCAGCATGCGCATCAGGAATTCGATCTCGAGGCGCGGGCGGCGCCAGTTCTCTTCGCTGAAGGCGTATAGTGTAAGCTGCTCAACGCCCAGCCGCGCGCACTCTTCGCTGATATTGCGCACGCTGTCGATGCCGCTTTCGTGGCCGCGCACGCGGCGCATGCCCCGGGCCTCAGCCCAGCGGCCGTTGCCGTCCATGATGATCGCGATGTGTCGAGGCGGGGGCAGGTTCATCGCTTACTCTTTGGGACAAAGTGACCGCGGTAATGGTAATGCCCAGTGTGTCAGGAAGCAAGTGAAACGAGCAAACAGAGAAACCGGGCACTACACCTTCCGCACCAGGCTGCTTGCCCGCGCCTTGTAGCCCAGCTTGGCGTAGAACTTGGCCGCCACGTCATTGTGCGCCATCACCTGCAGGCCCACGGTGGCTTGCCGCGTTGCGCGCAAGTGCTTCAAAGCGTGGTCGTGCAGGCCGCGCGCTATGCCCTTGCGCCGGAATTCGGGCAGCACGCTGATATCGAAGATCCACGGGTCGACACGCCGCGTGAAGAAGTCCGTCTGCGTGCCGATCCAGATGTGACCCGCATATTGCCCGTCCACCTCGGCCACAAACACCGTGCTGCGCGCGGGGTCCTGCGGAGCGAAGTGTTCCAGCAGCCAGGCGTGGTGCTTGCGGAACTCGGCCTCGTCCACGGGCTCGCCCGGGGGCACCGAATCGCGAAAGGTGCGCTGGTTCAGCGCGCGAAATGCAGCTGCGTCGCGCCGATGGTCGTATGCCCGGAAGACGGTCATGCACGAAGCGTAATCAGCGGGCCATGCATTGGGAAGTCAACGCAACACGCCGCCTGCGCGCGCGCCACGCCAGCAATGCCAGCACAAGCAACCCGGCCGGGCCGGCGTGCGCCGACACGCAGCCGCCGCTGTCGTCATCATCGCCCCCACCGCCGCCATTGGTGGGCGGTTGGCTGCCGGTGCCCGTCGCGCGCGGCAAGATCGTGACCTGCTTGCTGTCGATCTGTACCGCGTTCACAAACGCCGTCACTGTGGCCGTGCCGACGCTCGTCGGCGCCACCAGCTCAATCCGCCAGACGCCGCTTGCCGCATCCAGCACCGCCGCCACGTTGCTGGCTCCCTGCACGCTGCCGTTGTCAAGGGTGCCTGTGGTCGTGCTGACTGTGACCGCCTGCGTGGCGTCGGGCCTCAGGTTGTTGCCGCCGTCGCGAACCTCAATCACAAGCGGGATGCGGTCATAGCCATTGGCGTTCAGCGTACTCTCAAGCAGCACAATGCGGCTGTTTGTGGTCGAGATTGCGCCGTAGTGGCTGACTTCCACCGTGGCCGTGATCGGTTGCCCCGCGATGCGCGCGCCGTAGCGCACCAGTTGCGCCGTGGTCTGCGCGGTCACCGTGAAATTGAAGGGTGTCGTCCCGTTCGTGATTGTTTGCAGCACCACCGGCGTGCCCGTCACATCCAGCAACTCGACGGTGTACGTGCTGGGCGCGTTCAGGTCGCGGCTGAACGCATTGCGCGGCGTCACCGTCACCGTGAAATTGCCGCCGCTGTTGGCCGCGATGCCGGCCGCGCTGGCGCTGATGCCGCTGACGTTGGTGTCGGCGGTGGTGTCAACGCCCTCAAGCTCAAGCATCAATACATAGCGCCCGGTGCTGACGCCGATGCGGCTGGCGACCTTGAAGAAGTATGTGCCCGGCGTCGCCATCACGCGCACGATTTCCGCGTCAAAGTCCGGCCCGCTGGCGTCGTAGGCCGTGCTGTCACGGTCGTTGGCGCTGGCAACATAGGCCGGGTCGCCGAACTCGGGGCTGACCAGCACCGTGGTGCCGTTGGTGTCATACAAGGTCAGGGTCGGGTTCAGCGGAAAGCCGAACGCGTCGCTGAGCACCCGGATGCGAACCTGCTGCGATGCCTGCGTGGTCGTGAACTGGTACCAGTCCTCATCCGTCGCCGGCGAAATCGTCGAGACCGTGGCGTCGCCGTTGCCGATGCTCGTCGCGTTGCTGGTGCCGCTGTCGGGCTCATGCGGGTTCTGTGAGGCCGCGGGCAGCGCAATCGTCACGCCGCTGGTCGTTGCACCGGCGGCTACATTGACCAGCGTTGGCGGGCCAACCGTGCCCACCGGCACGCCATGCAGAATCGGGTAGAAGTTCGTGAATGAACTCGAGTAATACGTGCCCAGCACTGACGGCACGCTCGCCAGCGCAAATGCCATGTAGTTGCCCGGCGGCACGTTCACGATTTCGAAGTTGCCCAGAGTGAACGGCCCCGGCGTGCCTTCCGTGACGTGGCCGATTACGTTGCGGCCTGTTGACACGTCAATAAGCACCACCTGCACCCCGAACACACCGTTGCCGCTGCTGGTCACGCTGCCCTGCACGGTGCCAAGGTCAGCGGTGTTGGTCGGATGGGCGTAACTCTGGATGATCGGCGCGCGGTCGTCGTCGCTCAGGCTGACCTGGTTGATCAGCCCGGCACCCGTCGTGAAATACAGCGTCGAGGCACTGTTGGCCGGGTGATCCAGCCCGATGAAGTGCCCGATTTCGTGCGTCACCACCTGCTCAATCATCGCGCGGCCGATCTGCCCTTGTGTGCCCGTGGGGCCCAGCACATCCCACGTGAAGTCGCGGTCATTGAGCTGCATGTCCGCGTCGGTGATCTGCCCGGTTGTCGTGTTGAAGGTCGTGATCGTTACCGCAAACACGCCCGCTGAAATGTTGGCGTCAACCCAGCGCAGCACGTTGCGATTGTCCGTGGCGCTAGTAACGGCATTGGTGGTCGCGCCCGCGAACTCGAAGTCGATTTCACTTTCATGGATATTGCGCCACACCGCGAAGCTGTTCTGGATCGCTTCAAACTCATTAATGGGCCCGATGAAACCGGCCGCATCGACCGTGCCCTTGTCGTCGATCTCATACAGCACGCGCCGGTTGGCGATGTTCGGGCGCAGTGCAACGTTGTTCAAATCCCAGCGCACGGCCAGGGCCTGGCCCGGGTTGCCGTTGGGCACGCGAATGCTCATGTACGCGTCGGCACCCTGCCCGATCGCCAACAGCAGCGCACAGGCGCACAGGCACAGCAGCAGGCGGCGGGCGGTGTTCACTTGCCGGCCTCCGCGCGTGCGGCCACCTTGGCCTTTAAATCCGCCAGCGTGAAGCGCAGCGGCGTGCGGTCTGCCTCAGGCGCAAGCTGCGCATCCTTCACCAACGTGAGGCCGCTGAAGCTGTTGCTCACCCGGGTTTCGCCGTTTTCTTCAGTGACCGCAAACGCGCCCTGCACCATGCCCACAAGCTGGTAGCGGTCGGAATCATCCTTCCAAAGGAAGAAGACGTACTCGCTGCCTACGGTGAAAGTGCCCGAACCGGCCACGTGCTGGCCCACGTCGCCAACGACACCGCCGCGGGTGATGAACTCGCGCGAATCCGCATGGTCGCCCTTCAGTGTTTCGGCGACCTTGACCGTGTGGTGCGTCCAGATGCCGGTACGGTCTGCATCCCAACGAGCGTCTTTGGACTCCAGCTTGCCGCGAACAACCAGCACCGCGTTGTCGGTAAGCGAGTCCAGGTCAAGCTTCAAAGCCACCGCAGCGTGCAAAGCCCCACAAAGCAGCAACAAACCCAGCAACCCGGCCAAGCGCATAGACACCCCCACCAGAAGCACCAAATCCCGCAAACCCACGTATGAAACGACCCAACATCCCCCAAGCAACCGAAAATGCAACCCAAGGACCAAGGCCCACCGGCAACGCCAGGACCGCAGCCATCCTGGCCGCCCATGGCGCAGGCGCCCCGCCTGCAGCCGTTGCACCCGTGGTACAGGCACCCCGCCTGCAGCAGTTGCTTTAGCCATTTCCTTCCAATGGCCCGCACGGTTCACTGCAACCGCAGCGCTCGCAAAGTCCGCAATTCACTGCAACGCCCCAGGCCGCGAGCAAAGCAAGCCGCAAGCGACTTTCACGCAGCCGTCGCGCTCGTTGCGTCGCAGCGTGATGCCGCTATCCGTGCCAATCCGTGCAACTCCGTGGCTAAAACCCCGCGCCTGCCGTACCCCCAAGTCCCAAGCCCAAAATCCCAATTCCCCGTGCAACCAAGTGAGGCCGCTGCCACAATATCCCCATGCAAATCGCGCCAACGAGCCCGGTTTCCCCCTCCACGCATGGGTTTAGGCATATTGAGATTCTGGAGGTTACCGGTGGCGACAGGCTCACGGTCAAGGGTGACTTGACGTGGATGCGTAACGGGGATGAACGCTTCTGGATCTTACGGAGGGGGACAGGAGTCCAGGACTCCAAAGCATCCGCTGCGAGTTGTAAGCAAGCACGACTTCTTTGCGGATCCTCTGCAAGAGCGCTATCCAAAGAACCCAGTAACAGGTACGGACTGACCGCGTAGGCATTTCGACTTTGAGGAGGGTCTACATGCAAGTCCTGCGTTTGTCGCACTCAGTTGTGTGGCTTAGTGTCATTGCTTGCGCGTGCATCTTTGGATTCGGTTGTTCACGAGACGAGCCGCCAAATTCTGAGTTACATCCTGAGTTTGGCGCACCGAGTTTTGTTGTCGCCGAGGTCGAGACGTTTCTTTGTGAGTGCATAATGAGGCACAACAGTGAGGATCTGCTTGTAACTTCCGGACGGTTTGAGGATCGGCCACAGTTGAACGCTGAGGAGATCAAGGGCTGGAGGGCACACTTTTCATCCGCCTGGGCGACGCTTCGCACCATGGCAGACCGCAGCACTAATGCACGCAACATGCCACGCCTAACCGATCGTGAGCTGTGGGAAGCGGCTTGTCTCCCATGGGGAGCTCGATGGCATGGGTGGATCGAGATTGCTGCAGGTGAGCTGGAGTTATACTTCCAGCAGCAGCAACAGTTGTTCCCGTTGTCTATCATCTTGATCGAGAAGCGTAGGGCAACGTGTGAAGGTATCCTGGTCCATTGACCACTGTTTCGCATGGATACTGAACTGTTCAGACTCGCTTTAAGCTTGCTTCCCCCCGCCTTGTTGCCGCCTTGCTTCGCTTGGCGTCAACCGGCGGGGGCTAACGTTTTGCCGGCGCTCCGCGCCTTACAGCGTGCTGGGTTGGATTCCGGCGCTTTTGGGGTTGGGGAGCTTCCCCCGCCCCTCCGGGGCGGATTTCGGGTTGGAAGGTGATCCACGGGTTACGCGCTTCGCGCTACACCCGTGGCTACGGTCCATCGCCCCTTCGGGGCGTACGGCAAAAGCCTGCAGGCAAGGTGCCTGCAACACGAACTGCGTGCGGCCGGGGCGGCCACACCACTTGCGGCTTGTGGCCGGGACGGTCGCGGTTCTGGTTTCGGCCGTTGCGGCTTTGGGCGATTTGGCGGCTCTTGCCGTGCAGGGATTTGCTTCTTGCGGCGGGTTTGAATCTCGTAGAATTGCCGCCCCTGTTGGCCTTTTGGTCGGTTCCCATTGGAGATTCCTATGCGCTTGGTTGGTGCGGTTGTGATGGCTGGTGCCGCGGCGAGCACTTCGCTTGCGGCCGGGGCGGTGTTTGAGCCCCCGCAGAAACTTAAGGCAGCCGACAAATTCGTGGAGGTCGAGCAGCCGGGCTATGCCTCGCCGTGCGTTGCCGACATCGACGGCGACGGCGTGCCTGACCTTCTCGTGGGCCAGTTCAACAACGGCAAGATCGCCGTGCACAAGGGTACGCGCGGCGCTGACGGCAAACTCACTTTCGGCGCGCACAGCTGGCTGCAGGCGGGCGGCGCTGACGCCGAAGTCCCCGGCGTTTGGTGATGCACCAGTTCTACTCCACAGGTTGTGGACCTGAATGGTGACGGTTTCGCCGACATCCTTTCAGGATGCTACTCGCAGGACGGTTACGACTTCATGGTCGGGTCATTCTGGGTGCTGTATGGCGACAAAGACCGCAAGTTCGCCAAACCCGTCGAACTCAAGGGTTCCGACGGCAAGACGCTCATGATCCTGGGCGAAAAAGAAGCCGCCAACTCAAACCTTGATGTCAAGAACATCTGCACGCGGCCCTTCGCGGCCGACATCAACGGCGACGGCAAGCTCGACATCGTTGCCGGCAACTTTGAGGGCAGCTTCTACTGGTTCACCGGCGAGGGCAAAGGTGTCTTCGCCTCAAAGGCCGTGGTGCTGACCGATGAATCCGGTGCGGCGCTGGATGTGGAATCCGGCCACAGCGACCCTGTGCTGGTCGATTGGGACGGCGACGGCGACCTTGACCTGCTGAGCGGCGGCTCGGATGGCGCGATCGTTTGGGCTGAAAACAAGGCCACCAAAGGCGAGACGGCGGCGCAGCCGAAGTTTGCGGCCTTCGCGACGCTGATTGCCGCGCCCGGTGAAGGTGCCGATGCGCCTGCGTACTCGGTGCGCATCGACGTGGCCGACATCAACGGCGACGGCAAGCTGGATATTCTTGCAGGCGATGCGAGGCATTCCGGCGGCGAACCCCGCGCCAACTTGACTGATGAGGAAAAGAAGGCGCACAAGGCCGCACAGGATGAGATGGACAAGATCATCGAGAAGTGGCAGGCGATCTACGAAAAATACACGGCCGAGTACGAGAAGGCCGTCGAGAAGGCCGGCAAAGAAATGACCGACGAAGAAAAGGGCAAGCTTTGGCAGGAGATGGTCGGGGACAAGCTTCAAAATGATGAGGAATTCAAAGCGATCCAGGATCGCATGGTCGTCATCCAGGAAGAACTGGCCAAGTTCGTCACGCCATGGAAAAGCACCGGCAACGTCTGGGTGTACCTGCAGAAGTAGGCGTTGCAGCATGAGTGATCGCGGGGCGCGCCAACGGCGCGCCCCCTTTATTTGCCGCGAGCCCGGGCGGGCGTTCTGGCTGGCGTTGGATTGCGTTGGGGTTATGATTCCGGTCCCTCTTGGTTGCTGCGTACAATGGGCCTGATGACGCGGACTTTGCTCAGCGTGTTGGCACTTGGCCTGCTTGCGGGCGCGGTGCTGGTTTCGCCCTCGCAGGCGCCGGTCCGGGCGCAGGCGGTCCCGGCCGCGCCGGTGAAAACACTGCGCATCCCTTTTGATGGCGCAGGCTGGGGCATGGACCCCCACCTTGAGCGCACCGGTGAGGCATTCCGCTTCCTGGGGCTGGTGTATGAAGGCCTGTACACCTGGGTGCCCGGGCCGCAGCCGCAGGTTGCGCCTTGCCTGGCGGAAGACTTCCCGGCGATCAGCGACGACAAACTTACGTACACCTTCAAGATCCGCGCCGGAGTGAAGTACCACGCCAACTCGTGCTTCGGTGAGGCCGGCACCCGTGAACTCAAGGCCGCCGACTTTGTAGACGGTTTCAAGCGCCTGATGGCCAAGAGCGACGGTTCAAACGGCATGGGCTGGATGATGGCGCGGCTGGTGGTCGGGCTGGATGGTTACGCCGCATCACGGCGCGGCAGCCGGGCAGTGATCGCCGACGACGAAGAGATTGAGGGCCTGAAGGCCCCCGACGACCGCACACTGGTGATGAAGCTGACGCGGCCCTGCGCCACGTTTGTGCAGATGCTGGCACACGGCGCGTTCTGCCCTATGCCCCGCGAGTTCATCCGCGAGAATCGCCTGGCCACCCGCACCTGCGGAACGGGCCCGTACCGGCTGGCAGCCTATTCACGCGACCTGATTTACGTCGTGGAGGCAAACGAAACCTATTGGGGCGAGGCCCCGGGCTACGGGCGCATCACGTTCGCAATGGATGCCAGCTATCGCAGCCTCACGGGCGGCCTGCGCAGCGGCAAGTACGGCGAGATTACGCTGTACTCGAACTGGCAATCCGACCTGGTAAGCGACGGCAAGCTGACCGGCAGCCTGCAGGGCGCGACAGCCGAGCCCGTGAAGGTCCACGGCAACGGCTACTTCTTTGCGGCCTTCAACATGGAGGACCCGCTTTGGGGCGCGCTGGACGCTGACGGCAGCGCGCTGCGGCGCGCGGTGGCACTGGCGCTGAACCGGCAGCACATCCTGGACGCGTTTGGCCAGCCCGCCGAATACCTGGGAGCGTACCCTGAACTGTACCCGCCGGGCATGGAGTTCGGCGACACCGACGACGACCTCAAGTTCGGCGCCCACGACATAAAGGAAGCGCGCAAGGTCCTCGATGGCAGCAAGTACAAGGGCGGCAAAGACCCGGCCACCGGCAAGCCGCTGGTGCTGAGTGCGCTGTTCCCTGACGAAGACCGCTTCTACCAGGTGCTGGCCGAGGAACTGAAAGACGCGCTGCAGCAACTGGGCATTGAGCTCGACGCGAACTACACCGAGTCCGACTACCGCGACATGTACCAGGACTGTGACGAGCAGCTGTATGTGGCCGCATGGTTCTTGGACTACCCGGGCGCGCACAACTATCTGCAATTGTTCTGGAGCGGCCACGCGGGCATCCCGGACGAGTTCCAGAACAACTCGCGCTATCGCAGCGAAGAGTTCGACAAGCTGTACACCGAGTTTGAGGCACTGCTGCCCACGACCGCCAACGCCGCCAAGCGTCGCGAGCTGGTGCGCAAACAGGCCGAAGTGCTGGCCAGGCACCAGCCCATCATACCGCTGGTGATCTCGCACACCCACGTGATCCGCCGCACGGACGTCCAGTTCGGGCAGGTTGATTCGACCACACACATGGACCTGCGCTTTGCGAAGCCCAAGGAATAAGGCGCCGGCATGAAACCCATTCGCGACAAGCTCACAGTCATCGCCCGCGGCACCGAAGCCGCACTGGTGCTGACGCCGCTGCTCGCGCTGGCGCTGTTCTCGGCCACCAGTTGCGGCGGCACGGCGGCCACGCTGGCCACGGAAGACAAGGACCTGGTGGTGATCCGCCGCGACGACACCGGCGACCCCAAGAGCATCGACCCGCATATCGCGGGTGACGTGGTTTCGAGCAAGCACTGTGGAATGGCTTACGAGTGCCTGCTGCAGTACGACTACCTGAAGCGCCCGCCCACGCTGATCCCGTCGCTGGCGGCCGAAATGCCGGTCTACGACGCTGCGACCACCAGCTACACGTTCAAGCTGCGCGACGACGTGTATTTCTCGGACGATCGCTGCTGGCACCCTGACGCGTCGGGCAAGAAGTATCGCGACGAAGGCGAGTCATTGCAGGAAACGCGGGGCAAGGGCCGCAAGCTGAACGCCCACGACATCGTGTACTCGTTCAAGCGCCTGGCCGCGCTGCCGGATTCAGGCGGGTTCTGGGTGATCGAGGGGCAGATCAAGGGGCTTGACGAGTTCCGCAACAAAGCGCTGGACCTTGCCGGCGAAGGCCCATCCGAAGACCCCGAACAGAAGTGGCGCGAGCACTTGAACGATGCTCCTGTCGAGGGGCTGAAGGTCATCGACGACCGCACTGTGCGCGTGACGCTGAACAAGCCTTACCCGCAATTCCTGTACGCGATCACGCTTAGCTACGGGGCCGCCGTGGCGCGCGAAGCCGCCGAGTACTACGACAAAGACTTCTTCCGCAAGCCCGTCGGCACCGGCCCGTTCATCCTGAAGCGCTGGAAGCAGAACTGGGAAGTGGTGTGGGTGCGCAACCCGAACTTCCGTCCGGAATTCTTCCCCACCAGCGACGCGCCCGAAGACGCGCCCTACAAGCCGCTGATGGGCAAGAAGCTGCCGATTGCCGACGTGATTCACTTCCGCATTATTGCCGAGTCGCAGGCTTCCTTCCTTAGCTTCCTGGCCGGCAACCTTGACGTTTCGGGCCTGGACAAAGACCAGTTCGACAAGGCCATTTCGCCGCAGCAGGAAGTGACGTCTGACCTGGCTGAGAAGAACATCAAGTTGCAGCGCTACGCCGAGGCCACGATCCACTACATCAGCTTCAACATGAATGACACCACCGTCGGCACACCGGCGGGTGAAAAGGGCCGCGCGATCCGGCGTGCGATGGCGCTCGCGTTTCCGCGCGAGGACTACATCGCGCGCTACCTGAACAATCGCGGCAGCCCGGCACCGCAGCTTGTGCCGCCCGGCATGAAGGGCCACCAGCCATCCAACAACATGCCCAGCCAGCGCCATGACCCGGAGGCAGCCCGGAAAGTCCTTCAAGACGCGGGCTTTGACGTCAAGCCTAAAGGCACGGCGTTTGAGGCCGTCGACCCGGCCACGGGTAAACCAGTCACGATCACAGTCAGCTTCCGCAGCACGGCGGAAACGACCAAGCAGTACGCAACGTTCCTGGCGTCAGCGGCAGCGCAGGCAGGCATCGTGGTGCAGCCTGAATTGCTGACGTTCAGCGAGTTCCTGAAGCGCCAGGACGACGGCAAAGGCCAGGCCTACGACGCGGGCTGGGTGATGGATTACCCCGACGCGCAGAACATGCTGCAACTGCTGTACGGCCCCAACAAGCCGCCCGGCATCAACAGCGCGGCCTACGCATCCGCCGAGTACGACCGCCTGTATGAAGAAATGGCGGTGCTGGACGACAACGTCCCGGAGCAGCTCGCGCGCAAGCTGGAACTGATTGAGCAGATGCACAAAGTGCTTGAGCAGGACGTGCCCTGGGTGCTGATTGAGTACCGCGTGATCTACGCCCTGTACCACGACTGGCACCTGATCAGCAAGCCGAACGAGTTTGCATACACTTACTACAAGTTCTGGTACTCCGATTCCGCACGGCGCAGCGAGATGGCCGCCCAGTGGAGCAGCGCCCCGGTGTGGCCCGGATTGGTTATCGGGCTGATCTTGCTGGTGCCGGTCGGGCTGGTGGGTATGAAGATCGTCAGGCAGAACTAGGGCAGGATTCACGACACACCGCGAGAAGCGCATGTTTGCCTATGTCATCCGCAAGTTGCTGTACATGCCCTTCATCCTGCTGGGTGTCATCTTCATTACGTTTGTGCTGTTCCAGATGTCCACGACGCCTGAGGCTTTGGCCAAGATCCAGCTTGGCGAAAAGGCCAGCGCCCGACAGATCTATGAGTACCTGAGTTCCAAGGGCCAGGTGAACTGGACTGATGCAGGTCAGCGCAAACGCGACCTGCTGGCCGCGGGCACCCTCGAGAACAAGCGCACGGAGTTCTTTGTGCGCCAAAAGCTCGAAGACATGGCCGCCCGCTACGAAAGCCTGCGCAAAGACGCTCTGGACCTGCACAAGGACATCGCGGCCCAGACCCGCAAGGAACGGGCCGGTCACCTGGCTGCCACAAGCGAAGCAGCCTTCAAACCATCCAAGGACCTGGTGGAACTGACCCAGGAACTGGGCCGCCTGCAAAAGAAGCAGATCGAAAACCGCCACCAGATCGAAGAAGTCCTGCTGGGCGCGCGACGGGTTGAGGCCGCACAGATACCCGAACTGACCACCGATGAACTGGATGCGGCCCTGCATGTCGACGCGATCAGCATTGCGCTTGAGTTCGCGAAGCACGACCTTGAGGACATCCAGAGTGCCGGTTACGAAGACAAGTCGCCCGACGGCAAACCCACGGCCCTGGACAGCGCGAAGGACACGGTCAGCAAGCTGGACGCCGAGTTCGTGGGAGAAGCCGCCAAGACTGACGGATGGACCAAGTACCAGCCCGTGCGCAAGCAGATTGCCGGCCTGTCGGACGTCGCGCCGGACCTTGAGTATCGCGCGTGGTACGTGAACTTTGCGTTTTACCTGCGCGACATTCTGCTGCTCGATTTCGGCGACACCAACAAGAAGCGCCCCGTGACCGAGGTGATCGCCGAGGGCATGTGGCCGAGCCTGGCGCTGGCGATCCCCGGCTTCTTCCTGGCTGAGCTGATCGGCGTTTTCTTCGGCCTGCTGGCCGCGATGTACCGTCAATCCAAGGTTGACCACGTCATTGTGATCAGCGCGATTTTGCTGATGAGCATCAACGGCATCGCATTGATCATGTTCGGCCAGAAGATCCTGGCCGCGAACTGGAACTACTTCCCGATCACCGGTTACGCCGAAGGCTTTGGCGCTTTGCGTTACCTGATGTTGCCGATTCTGCTGTACGTGATCATCACGTTTGGCGAGCGCGTGCGCTTCAACCGCATCGTGATGCTGGATGAAACGAACCAGGACTATGTGCGCACGGCCCGGGCAAAGGGCCTCAGCGAAAACACCGTGCTGTTCAAGCACATCCTGCGCAACACGCTGATCCCGCTGATCACGCGCTGGGTGGTGGCCATCCCCAGCCTGTACCTGGGCAGCCTCGTGCTGGAAAGCTTCTTCGGCATCCCGGGCCTGGGCTTCTTGACCGTTGAGGCGATTGCGAACAGTGACGCGAACGTGATTCGCGCGGTGGTGGTGTTTGGATCGGTCAGCTTCATGCTGGCCGCGCTGGTTTCCGACGTGTTGTACGCGGTAGTGGACCCGCGTGTGAAGCTGAGTTAGCGGACAGGGATTTCGATGCCGTGGCGTGAAGTAATCCGGTTGCTGTGGAAGCGCAAGCTTGCCGTCGCCTGCTTCGGGCTGATGGTGGTGATGGCGCTGACGGCGCTGTTCGCGCGCGTCATCGTCTCTGACAGCGACCTCAGCGCCAACCCGGGCGTGGACACAGCCGCCAACGCCATCACACGCATGAAGCAGCTACGCGCGCAGGACCTGACTGAAGACGACGAAAACATCACGCCGGAAGCCGCCGCCGAACAGGCCGCCAAAGAGATCGACGCCGAGTACGCGCCCGAATCACTGACCGTGACCGGCATGGAACGCAGCTATCACCCCCCCACCTGGTGGCTGGCGCTGAAACACGACCACCCGCACTGGAAGCGCACCGGCAAGAGTCCGCAACGCACGGACAACCCGCCGATTCCGCCTGAGCAGCGCTTCACATTCTGGAGCGCGCAGGCCTGGCGCTTTCCGATGGGCTGCGACGTCGAAGGCGTGAGTGTGCTGGCCAAGCTGATCCGCGGCCTGCAACTGGCGTTCATCATCGGCATCGTGCCAACGCTGATCAGCAGTATCATTGCCGTGGTTATGGGGCTTGTGTCCGGCTATTTCGGCAAGATCTTCGACGACATCATCGTGTTCATTATCTCCACCGTGGCCAGCATCCCGCTGCTGCTGCTGCTGATCGCGTTCATTCAGGCCGTGCGCAACAGCGAGGCTATCGTCGGCTGGTTTGAGAACGTCGGCCTGGGCGAAGAAGACAAGCACTGGCGCAACCTGATCCTGGTGCTGGTCGTGATCGGCCTGACCACGTGGATCGGCCTGTCACGCCTGGTACGCGCCGAAGTGATGAAGCACAAGAATCGCGAGTACATCGACGCCGCCAAGGCACTGGGCTATGGCCACGTGCGCATCCTGTTCAAGCACATTCTGCCCAACGTGTTTCATATCGTGATCATCACTTTCACCATCGGCTTCGTGGGCGCGGTAGGCCTTGAAGTCTTCCTCAGCTACGTCGGTATCGGCGTCGAAAGCAAGCTGCCCACGTGGGGCCAGCTGATTTCAGGCGGCCGCACCGAGTTGCAGCGCGACCCAAGCGTCTGGTGGCCGCTTACGTTTGCGACCGTGGCGCTGTTCATGCTGAGTCTGGCATTCAGCCTGTTCGGCGACGCGTTGCGCGACGCGCTGGACCCCAAACTGCGCACCTGAAGCAGCGCGCCCAGCCGGTTGATAACGCCCCTTCCCGCCGCTAGTGTTGCCCAACCATGCGCACCGGCATCTTCATCTGCGGTACGGACACTGGCGTCGGC
The DNA here is from genome assembly GCA_938014885.1 of uncultured bacterium. Taxonomy (GTDB): domain Bacteria; phylum Planctomycetota; class UBA8742; order UBA2392; family UBA2392; genus CALLQI01. Next base: position 219,638 of record CALLQI010000021.1, on the reverse strand, counting down.
AAGACGATTGTTGCCGCCGGCCTGGTGTTGGCCCTGAAGGCTCGCGGCCTCAACGTCGGCTACATGAAGTGCGTTGAGACCGGTTGCCCCGTGCTGGACGGCGAAGTCGTGCCCCAGGACGTGCGCTTCATCCGCGAAGTGGCGGGCATCCGCGACGAGCTTGACCTGATGGTGCCCTATCGCCTGAAGGCCGCAGCCGCACCAAGCATCGCCAGCCGCCTCGAAGACGTGCACGTGGACATCGCGTACATTGTCGACCAGTACTTCCAGCTATCGCTGCTTCACGAAATCGTGGTCGTGGAAGGCATCGGCGGCCTGATGGTGCCGCTGAACAACAATGACCTGGTCACCGACCTGGTGCTGCAATTGGGCCTCGAGATGGTCGTTGTCGCGAGGCCGGGCCTGGGCACCATCAACCACACACTGCTGACCGTGAACATCGCCAAGATGATGGGCATTCCGCTGCGCGGCGTGATCGTGAACGGCTTTGGCAAGGAAGCAATCGGCCTGCCCGAACGCACCAACCCCGACGAAATCGAGCATTTCGCCAACGTGCCGGTGCTGGGGATCCTGCCTTGGTTGAAAGACCTCGACTTCAACCAGTGCCGCGCCGGCAGCCTGCTTTCCGAATTCATGGAACGCGTGCGAATCGACGAGCTGTTGCCCAAGGACGACGACAGCTTCTAAAGCCTATTCGCCTCTGTTGGCTGCACCGCGATACAAGTGAAACGTTGCGACAGCCTCAACCCACAGTCGCGCATTCGTGGGTTCGCCGGAGGCGTTTGCCAGTTCATCCAGCACGTCTTTGCTGCGGCCCTGGCGCAGCAGCACCCACCAGCGCACGCTGAGCAGCATTTCGTCGGGCGTTTCGCTTTCGGCTGCCATGGCCTGGATGGCTTCAAGGCACGCGGCGTCGTTACGGGCCTTGAACAGCGCCAGTGCGCGCAGCACGCGCAGGTTCGGCAGCTCGGGCTCACGCACCAGCAGTTGATCGACTTCCGCAAGACAGATCGAGAACGCGTTCAGCCGCAACGCGTCTTCGGCGCGCCACAGCCGCAGCACAGCTCCGGCGCTGCGGGCGGCGGCAGGCTTGCCAAAGCCACCGGTGTCAAGCTTGGCACCTGCGGCCTCAAATTCCTCTTTGCGTTCGGGCACCAGCGCCAGCGCCTGGTAGCGCCGCGTGAGAGTGTCAGGGTGGTCAGGAGCAATCGCATCGACTCGCCGCCACAGAATCTCGTTGTCGGCGGCAAACGCGTCGGTGCCTTTGGCCAGCGCCGTGGTCACGGTGCTTATCCACTTGCCGTACAGGGCGGCCCAACGCGACTCGGCCACGTCCTGCGTCTCAAGTACCTTGTCAAAGACCGGCTGCAACGTCTGCCCATTCACTTCGGCGCTGACCACTGTGCACAGCCGCGCTGCGTACTGCACCAGGCCGGTCTCCGTGGGGCGCAGTTCAAAGGCCTTGCGGCAGGCGTCGGCGGCGGCGGCCTCATCACCGCGGCGCAACGCGGTCTCACAAAGCAGCAGCCATGCGCGTGAACGCACGGCCGCGTTGTTGGCGGCATCTTCCGACAGCGGTTTGGCCAGTGCTTCGGCCTGCTCGTCTTTGCCCTGCAACGCGGCCGCGTAGGCCAGATCCAGACTGAACTCGGGGCGCAACGCGGGGTCGGCGAGTTCCACGGCGAGTCGGCGCTGTTCAAGTTCATCGCCTTCGAGATAAGTCTGGTGATACAGGCTGCCCAGCGCAACGCGCGGCTCAAGGCGGCGCGGGGCCAGGTCGCGGGCCGTCAGCAGCGACTTTTCGGCGTTGATCAAGTCCACCTGCCAGCGGTGATACTGGGCCGCCAGAAGATGCGAACGAAAATCCGTGCCGTTGTGCTTCAGCGCGTGGCCGACCGTGGTGCGAGCACCTTCGGCGTCGCCGTCGCGCACCTGCAGCCGCAGCAAATCGGCGTGCGCGTCCAGGTCGCTGGGGTTATCGAGGATGTGCGCGACCAGGTCCTGCTTGGGGTCTTCCACGCCTTCGGGCAGTTCTTCTTCGGGCACGACGGTGCAGGCGCCAAGCAGCAGCGTGCAAGCAAGCAGCCAAGACATGAGTTTCTTCAACGCTACGACCTTTCCCGTACGTCGGCGCGCATGGTTACGCCCAGACGCGCCAGTGCCTCGCGCATTGCGGCCGCGCCGCCCGCGCGCAGCAAAAACACGCCCGGGGCCGCGCGGCGGGTCAGCCACTTCGCTAGTTCGGGCAGCTCGGATACCAGGTGCGCCTGCTCGGGGTTATCGACCAACAGCACGTCAAGCTGGCCGGCAAACGGCTTGTCGAAGCGCCCGCTCCAGGTGCTCAGCGCCAGTGCCTGCGCGTCACTCAGCGGCCGCTGCATGGCCTCGCGCACACGTTGCAACAGCGCGTCGCCGCCGACATCGCGGCCGGCCTTCACGATGGCCTCAGCGTTCAGTTGCCACCGGTCGGCGCTGGTCGGTACCGCGATCTGCTCGAGCAGGCGACGCGCGCGCAGGTGCAATTCTTCGCGCGGGGCCAGCAGCTCTGTGCCGGGGCCCGGCGCAATTACCGGCGGCAGGCGGCGCGAGTAATCCAGCACGGCACGGCGCGCGGGCAACACTTCGCGCAGCACTGCGGTTTCCGGCGCGGCGCACACGAAGTGACCGCCGGCGCACGCGCTAGCGCCCAGCCGGTTCACCAGCCCGGCAGGCAGCACTTTTGCAAGTTCCTCGACACCTTCGGCCTCAATCCACAGGGCGTCGGGCCAGACCTTGATGCGTTCCGACATCTGGCCCCAGTCGTTGATCGAAAAGCGCACGTTCTGGGGGATCGGGCTGCGCGACAGGCGCTCGAGCAATGCCAGCGCGTCGGCCGCCGAAAGGCCTCGCCCCAGCGCCGCGGTAAACGTCTTGCGTTCCAGCACGTAGCGCCGCACGCGCTCTTCGTGCGATGGCTGGCTGCATCGCGCCAGTTGCCACAGGGCCGACGCATCGGGCCGGTCGCCGATCGCCAGCACTTCGAAATTCGGCTGCACGATGATCTCGAACGCCGGCGTTTCCGGAGCGTCATCGACCGGGCCCACCGTGCGGTTGCGCGGGTCCCACGCCAGGTAGCCCAGCTTGGCCAGCGGCAGCGCGCAGCACAGGCCGATCACCGTGCCTTCCACCAGGTCCCAGTTGCCGTCGCGCTCAAGGTCGCTGCGGCCGCCGCGATCACGAATGCCGCGATAGAACACCTGCCGCCAGCTGCCGTCATCATCATGGTTGATGAACAGGTTGCGGTGCTGCTTCTCAAGGTCGCGCACGAACTGGCGCAGCGTGATCTCTTCGGTCAGTTCCGCAGCCGCGCGGGCGAGTACCCGGCGGGCGGCTTGCAGCGTCTCGAGATCGGGCAGGTCGGTCGTGACGTCAACCGTGCGGCCCTTCTTCAGGCCGGGCAATTCAAGCTCAGGGGTCAGCGTGAACTCGTTCAGGTGGCGCGAGCTCAACCAGGCGCGGCGCATGAACTCGCGGCGCTCCGGCAATGAACTGGCGAAGAATTCGTCTGCAGCCGCTGAAGGCTCAAGCAGCGAGTCATTCTCGATCAACAGGCCTGCCTCGTGGGCCAGCGTCAGCCAAAACTCGACCTGCACAAAGCCGATGCCCTCGGCCTCCACATCCGGTCGCGCCAGCGCGGCATTGGCGGCGCGGAAAAACGCGAGGTTCGGCAGCCCGTTCTTGAGCACCTTCGGGCGGCGCGCGGCCACGGTCTCGAGAATGCCGAGCAGATCAAGCTCGCCATGCAAGTAACCGCGTCGGATGTCAGTGGCAGGGTTCACGATTGTTCTGTTCAGCATGAAAGGCAACTGCGGTTATCCACTAAGGGCCACGAAGGATCACGAAGTACTTCCAAGGTCAGTCCGTTGCTAATGCAGTCCTTCGTGCAACTTCGTGGCCCTTCGTGGATACAAGCCCTTCGCCGTTGTAGTTGTTTGTCATCCCCGCTACCTCGTCACCTTCGGGTGCAGGCCCCTTTCCTCCAGCGCGGTGATCACCTTTTCGGCGTCTTCGCGCTCGAGCAGCGCCAGGTTCGGGACCGGCCGGGCCAGCACGTTGGCGGCCACGCCCGCGATCGCGAGCGCTTCGTCCAGCGTTGTGGCGTCGGCGGTTTCGACCACGCCTACATGCAGGTGAAACTTCATGGTGCTGACTCCTGCTTGGCGGGCTCAGGCAATGCCGGTGTGAAGCGGCCTTCGATCACGTCGGCCGCATCGACGATCTGGTAGCGATAGCCTTGCTCAACCAGGAACAGCTGGCGGTTCGCGCCGAAGTCCTGGTCGCGGGTTTCGCGCGTAACCAGCGTGTAGAAGTGCGCGAGGCTGCCATCTTCCTTGGGGCGCAGAATGCGGCCGAGGCGCTGGGCCTCTTCCTGCCGGCTGCCAAACGTGCCCGAAAGCTGGATCAGCACGTTGGCGTCGGGCAGGTCCACGGCGAAGTTGCCGACCTTGCTGACTGCCAGCGCGTTGATTTCACCAGATCGGAACTTCGCGTACAGCTCTTCGCGTTTGCGGCTGGGCGTCTTGCCCTCAATCAGGGGCAGGTTGAAGCGCTGCGCCAGCGTGTGCAACTGGTCAAGGTATTGCGCGATCACCAGCACGCGGTCATTGGCGTGCAGCTTCATCAGCGCGTCCAGTGCCTCAAACTTGCGCGGGTTTTCGGCGGCGATGCGGTATTGCTCGCGCTGGTCGGCCATGGCGTAGGGCATGCGCTGCTCGCCGGGAAGATCCAGTCGCACTTCGGTGCAGTCGGCCTGCGCGATCCAGCCCTGCTTTTCAAGTTCGCGCCAGGGCACATCGTAGCGCTTGGGTCCTACCAGGCTGAACACGTCTTCTTCCAGCGAGTCTTCGCGCACCAGTGTGGCCGTTAAACCGAGTCGCCTGCGCGACTGGATTTCAGCCGTCGCGCGGAACACCGGCGCCGGCAGCAGGTGCACTTCGTCGTACACAATCAGGCCCCAATCGGCCTTGTTGAAGATTTCGAAGTGCGGGAACTCGTCCGACTTGCGCTTGCGGTACGTGACGATCTGGTACGTCGCCACGGTCACCGGCGCGATCGACTTGCTGTCGCCGGTGTACTCGGCCACCTGGTCCGGCCTCAGCGATGTTTTGTCGAGCAACTCGCGAATCCACTGGCGCACGGCCACGACGTTGGCGGTCAGGATCAGGGTGTAGGTCTGCACCAGGTTCATGGCGGCCATGGCCACGATGGTCTTGCCCGCGCCGCAGGGCAGCACAACCACGCCACTGCCGCCCTTCACGCCGCCGCCCTGGTAGAAGATTTCGGCGGCCTCGCGCTGGTAGCGGCGCAGAGCGAACTCGCGGCCGGAATGGGCATGCGGCAGCAGTTGCAGCGGCAGTGGCGAGCCCGGGGTGTAGCCCGCCAGGTCCTCGACGGGAAAGCCGATGCGCACAAGTGCCTGCTTCAGGTGGCCGCGGAAGCCGTGGCCGACCAGCAGACGGTGGTCATCGAGTTTGGTCTCAAAGAACTTCTCGACGCCCTTTTGCACCAGCAGCAGGTTCAGCAGTTCGGCGTCTACGCTGCGCAGCACGAAGCGCTCAACGCCTTCGATGACGGATTTCTCGAGCACGAGTCGGCCGTAGCGCCCGATGTATTCAGCCACTTCCGCGCGCACGATCTGCGGCACTTCGTAGCGCGAGAAGCGCTCGAGGTCGGCCAGCACGCGCGACGCGTCGATGCCACTGGACGCCGCGTTCCACAGGGAAAGCGGGGTGATGCGATAGGTGTGGATGTGTTCGGGGCTTTTGACCAGTTCGCTGAAAGCGGCCAGCGCATCGCGGGCGGCGGCGTACTCGGGGTGGTCGACCTCCAGCAGGATGGTCATGTCACCCTGCACGATTGCTGGACCACGGTTCGTCACGGCGCGCCTCGAAATCGAACGGAGCAGTTTAGCAAGCCGGCGGCGTAACAGAATGCCGCGCGCCGCGAGCAATGGCACAGCATGCGCCAGTTTTCCGGCAAACTGCCTTGGCAATGTTGCCGGGATTCAGGCAGCGCGGCGCGACGGGTTTTCTTACACACCGACTCTGAATCGGCCATGGTGGCTGGTTTGCGGGCACGTCGCGGCCGCGCGACGGCAATTGGCACGGTTGCTGCTTTATGGCCTATCGACCTGGGAAATGGTTTCTCAGGGACAACCAGGGCAGCCGGCGGTATGGCCCCACCGACCGGCTGCCACGCTTTAACGGCGGTTCGGTGCCCAGAGTCCAGTGTCCAGTGCTCAGTGCCCGGTGCTCAACTGCCGGCACTCCACCGGGCACCAAGAACTCGGGCACGGGGCACCAAGCACGGGGCGTTGAATACCGAGCACAGGGCACGGGGCACTGAGCACCGGGCACTGGTCACTGAGCACCGGACACTGGGCACTGACCGCGTGAATCCCTACACTTGCGGCACCCCGTAGGCCCCTTTGGAGTTGCGCTATGCGTCTTTGGCTGCTGCTGCTGGTTTCCGTGATGGCGATGCCGCTTCTTGCCGCCGACGAATCCGCTGCCGACGATTCCGACACTGAGGTTGACCCCTGGGGTTCGGAATTCGAAGTCGGCGGCACCGCCGACGGCCAGTACCTGCCGCTGGCTTTGGGGCGCGACCGGACCGGGTTGGGCCTGCGCCTGCGCGCTGCCTTTGGCTGGGACAGCAACGTATTCAAAGAAGACCGCGGCGAAGACAGCGCGTTTCTTGCCGACGCCGCAGGCCAGTTCTGGGTCGGCCACAACTTCGGTTTGTTCGCGCTGGGCGCCCGCGCCAGCATGGCCGGCCGCCTGAACTTCGGCGAGCCGGACTCCGACATGTGGGACCTAAAACTGGGTGGCTTCTTCAAGCTGCCGTACGACGGCGGCTTCGGCTTTGGCATCAGTGCCGACGCGCTGTACCAGCAATTGCAGACCTACGAAGTGCTGGGCCCAATCGCGCGCCAGGACGACCTGCGTGCCAGCGGTGCCATTGCCCGCGCCTATGTGGGCTACCAGGTCGGCGGCTTCCTGATCTTTGAACTCGGCTTCACCGGCCAAACCACCGACTTTTCCGAAGAGCGCGACGTGCCCAGCCTGGATTCGTGGACCATCGGCACCGACTTTTCCGTGTACATGAACTTCTGGGATACCCTGGTACTGCGCCCCTATGTGGCCTTCGACTACGAGTGGTTCCGCGACCAGCTTGACCGCAATGACGACGGCACGGTGCTGGAAGACGAAGACGCGGTGCAGTTGCTCAAGTTCACCTATGGTGTCGATGCCAAACTTGACTTCGGCTTCATCGAGGCCGAGGCCCGCGCCTACAGCATCCGCCAGGATGACTCCGCGGCCGGCTTTGAACGCTACTGGCAATACGGCGTGCGCGGCGCGATTGACCTGAACTTTGAGAAAGTCCTGCGCGTCACCATCGGCCTGCACCTGTGGACCCGCGAGTACGACGACCGCATCGACGTGGACTCGCTTGAGGCCGATGAAACCCAGAAGACCGTGCACGAGCGCTACCTGCAGGGATTCGTCGAAGCCTCATGGAACTTCTGGGCCTTCTTCTATGTCGGCGCGCGCTACAAATATGAGCGCCGCACCAGCGACATCAACAACTTCGGTTACGCCAACCATGAGATCACGGCGTTCATCGAGATCGGGTTCTAATGACGGCCACGCCGGCCAGGTTTTCGGGGCTGTATCTTGGTTGGGCGTTCACGGTCATCATGGCGGGCGCGCTCAGTGCCGGGGCGTTTGCGGCCTACTGGTTCATCAAGACCGGCTACGAAGAACAACTTGAGCGCCGCCTGAAAAGCTACGCAAGCACCGCCGCCGGAAGCCTGAACCCCGACGGCCTTGGGCTGATCGTCGGCAACGATGATGAGCTTTCGCGCCTGTACCTGCGCCGCATCAGCAACATGAAGCGCGCCAGCGGCGTGCGTCGCGCCGCCGTGCTGACCCGCGAAGGCAAGCTCGTACTCGACACCGAAGAGGGCGAGTTCGCGGCCCGCGACTTCGGCTTTGCCAACGACGCCAATGAGCTCGAAACCTGCTTCACGCAGGGGCCCACAGTCACCATCATCTATACCGATGAGAACGGCCGCACCTATCGCAACGCGTTTGCGCCGGTGTTGTACGACGACGGCACGCCCAGCAACTTCGCCGTCGCCGTGGAACTTGAGGCCGACTACACCAAGCGCCTTCGTGATGTCCGCAACACCATGGTCGTCACGGTGATCTGCGTGTTCCTGGTGACGCTGATTTCGGCGCTGCTTCTGGCGCGTGCCTGGAAGCGCATGCAGAAGCAACTGGCAGCGCAGACCCGTTTGGCCGAGCAAGCGCAGTTCAGCGCCGGCATGGCCCACCAGATCAAGAACCCGCTGGCGGCGCTGCGCGGCTATGTCGAGTTGCTGGCTCGCGGCCTGTCTGAGCCGATGCACAAACAGCTTGCCGACAAGCTGGTGTCGGAGGTCGGGGCGCTGGATCGCGTCGTGCGCGACTTCCTGCAATTCAGCCGCGGTGCCCACGGCAGCATTGAACGTCTGACACTTGAGCAGGCGCTGCGCCCGGTACTCGATGCAGCGCGCACGGCTGGCGGAGAAAAGGTTGTCATCGCCGCACCCGCCCTGCCGCCGATTGAGGTCGAAGTGGACAGCACTGCATTGCGCGAGGCCCTCAACAACGTGTGCATCAATGCAGCCGAGGCGATGCGCGAAGAGGGCGGTACGCTCACGCTGCGGGCATCGGTGGTCGGCGACACGGTCGCGCTGGAAGTGGAAGATACAGGCCCCGGCCTGCCCGATGACGTGAAAGCCAAGTTGTTCCAGCCTTTCGTGACCGGCAAGGCCGACGGCACGGGCCTGGGCCTGCCGATCGCGCGCAGGCTGCTGCGCGACATGGGCGGCAACCTGGAACTGATACGGACCGGCGCTTCGGGTACCATGTTCAGGGCATCCTTTCTGAAGGAGAGCAAGGCGTGAGCAAAGCCAAGGTCCTGGTGGTCGATGATAAGGCCAGCATGCGCGACATGCTGGCGATGGCGCTTTCCATGCGCGGCCACGATGTCACGCAGGCTGAAAACGGCGCGGCCGCGCTGGACCTCGCGCGCAAGACGCGCTTTGACGCCATCGTCAGCGACCTCAAGATGCCCAAGCTGGACGGCCTTGGCCTGCTGCGCGAACTTTCCAGCGGCGGCGAACCCCCGCCGTTCATCATGATTACCGCCCACGGCAGCGTGCGCGACGCGGTGGAAGCCATGAGCCTTGGCGCCGCCGACTTCATGGAAAAGCCCTTCGACCTGGCCGAGCTCGAGTTCAAGGTCGAACGCGCCATCGAGGAAGGCCGCCACGGCGCACCCGGCACCTCGCCCGCGCGGGCCGCTTTGCCCGGCGTGATCGGGGCGTCGCCGCAGCTGCACGAAGTGGCCGACATTGTCGGCCGCGCGGCGCGCAGCACGGTGCCCGTGCTGATCCTGGGTGAAAGCGGCACAGGCAAAGAACTGGTGGCGCACGCCGTGCACGCTCTCAGTGACCGCAAAGACAAGCCCTTTGTGGCCGTGCACGCCGGCGCGCTGAACCAGGGCGTACTGGAAAGCGAGTTATTCGGCCACGAGAAGGGCGCATTCACCGGTGCCGACGCGCAGCGCAAAGGCCGCTTCGAAACCGCCGATGGCGGCACGCTGTTCCTGGATGAACTGGGCGAAATCCCCCCGGCGACACAGGTAAAGTTGCTGCGGGTGCTGCAGGACAAGACGTTTGAGCGAGTGGGCGGCAGCCAGCCGATCCGCACCGACGTGCGGCTGGTGTGCGCCACCAACCGCAACCTGCGTGAAATGGTGCGCCTGGGCACCTTCCGCGAAGACCTGTTCTATCGAGTGAATGTGGTGACGGTGACGCTGCCGCCGCTGCGTGAACGCCCGGGCGACCTCGAGATGCTGGTGCCATTCTTCCTGAAGAAAGAGGGGCGCGAGTTGCGCGTTCCCGATGACGTGATGGACCGGCTGCTCGCCTATCACTGGCCGGGCAACGTGCGCGAACTCGAAAACGTGCTGCGCCGCTGCGTGGCGCTGGCCCGTGGCGACAGCCTGCAAGTCACCGACCTGCCCCCTGAGATGTTGCAGGCCACACGCTTGCCGCCTGGTGAGAACCCGCCCGAAGGACTGGTCGGCGACCTGGAGCGCCTTGAACGCAACTCATTGTTGAACGCTTTGGAGGAAACAGGCTGGAACGTTTCACGCGCCGCTCGCATACTGGGCGTAGGCCGGACAGCCTTGCAATACAAGATGAAGAAGTATGGGCTCAAGAAGCCATAGTCGCACCCTGCAACTGGTGTCCGCGCTGCTGCTTTGTCTTTGCGCGGCCGCAACTTCGTTTGCGCAGGACGCCCGCAACAACTTCAAGGAAGTCAAAGAACAGGTCGCAAGCCTTGAGCGCGCGTTGACCACGGCCGAAACCGCTGAACGCGAAGCGGCACGCAAACTTGCCGACAACGAAGCTGCGCAGCAGAAAGACCCCAACAACCAGGCGCTCAAGCGCGAAGGCCGCACGCTGGCGGTCGATGCCGACAGCAAGGCTGAGGCCACGCGGACCGCGCGCCGCAATCTCGCGGCCAAGCGCGGAGAATTGCGCGAATCCGCCAGCAGCCACGCGGTGAAGCAACTGACCGCGACCGGCAACCTCAACACGCGAGTCACTGAGGCCAAGTTCGCACTCGATGACTGGAAAGCCGCGCTGAATGAACTGCCTGAGCCGCCCGTGGCCCGTGACACCAGCCGCCTGAAAGACCCGGACGAAATTGCCGCCGTGCGCAAGACCGATCGCCAGCGCCTGAGTGACTACGAGGCCTGGGCCGCCGGCGAAGACAAGCGCATTGCCACCGAGTTGAAGCGGGCCGAGCAGATGGTCGGCGCCGACAAGCAATTCCAGGACGCCGACGACCTGGCACTGGTCATCAACACGGCAAAAGACATCAAGACCACGCTGGAAACGCGCCGCAAGTCGCTGGACGCGCACCGCAAGACCGCAAAAGACAGGCTCGCAGCGCTGAAGTAGGGCACTGGCAGGACCCCCGCAGCAGCACGTCTGACATCGAGGAGGTCAACGTGAAAGCAAGTTGGATTCTGGTACCGGCAGTGATGCTGTTGATGACCGTGCCGACGCCGGTCGTGCTTGCTGAAATTGCCGAACCCGGCGAAGTCCAGCGCGGCGGCCGCCGCGTGCTGGATTGGGGACCAAGCCCCACGGAATACCTGTACTTTGAGCCTGTCCTGCAGGAAAAGATTGAGCCCCGCGTCAAACCCGCTGACGAAAAACACGCCGTCGCTCCGTACCTGTCGTACCTGCATTTCATGGGCTACGAAGTCAATGCGCGCGGCGAATTCCGCAATGAGGCCACACCGCTGGTGCTGGAAGAATTCCTGATGCAGCTGGCGATGTACACCGTCGAGGGCAAGAAGAAGGAAGGCGACAAGTGGACACGCCAGTGGCTGTTCGAGCGTGTGCAGATCTCACCCACCGGCACCGTTAACAGTGAGTACACACTAGGCGCAGACGTCCGCTACGAAGGCAGCGAGTGCGCCGTCATCACGGGCACGCACAAGACCCCCACCTTGGCCGCCGACACGCCGGCGCCCTTCTGGGTCAGCTTCGACCTGACTACCACAGCCTACTTCGACTACGAAAACCAGCGCCTCAAGGGCGCAATCCTTGAGCTGCACGCCCTGCGCCGCAACCTGGCCGCCGTCAACACGGAACCCACCACCGATCACCTCAGCTGGAAGATCGAGTACCGGCTGCGCCGCGCCACGGAAACCACCGCCGACCGCGACCTGATGGGCAAGGTCGAACAGGCCATCGCCAAGGGCGTCGAACGCCTGTGGGCCCTCGAAAACAAGACTGACGGCGGTTGGCCGTACTCGACGCACAAGCGCGGCGGCACGGCACTGAGCCTGCTGGCGCTGCTGATCTGCGGCGTAGATGCAAAGGACGAACGCATCGCCCGCAACTTCGACCTGCTGAAGACCACCGAGCTCGCCAACACATATGACGTGGCCGTCTCGATCATGGCCTACGAGGCCCGCTACATCACCGACGCCGAGAAGCGGGCCTTCCTCAGCGAAGAAGACCCCGGCGAAATGAAACGCGAACTGACGGCCGAAGACCGCGCCGAAATGCAGCGCCTCGTGGACTGGCTCGTCGCCAACCAGAACCAGCCAAACCCCTTCTGGAACTATTCGCGCGACGGCACCAGCGAAGCCACGGCCGCGCGCTATGACATGTCAGTCACGCAATACGCGCTGCTGGGCTTTGCCGCCGCCATCCGTTGCGGCATTCGCATCCCCACCGGCATCGTGAAGCGGCTGGTGGAAGAAGTAATGAAGATCCAGTCCGCCAACGGGCCGAAGTTCAACCGTGTGGTCGGCTTCAAGCCGCCCAAGAACCCCAAGGACGACGCCAAGACCACCCGCAGCTCCAAACCAATTGAGGCAAGGGGCTGGGCGTACAGTGCCAAGGCCACTTTCGACGCCGCCAAGGGCACAGGCACCGCATACGGCAGCATGACCACGGCCGGGCTGACTTGCCTGATTGTGGGCCTGGACATCGCAAACAGCATGAACCAGCAGGACTTCAACGCCGAGTTCGGCGGCAAGCAGGGCTACACACGCTGGGAGTTGCAGGTGAAGGAAAGCCTCGAAGCCGGGTTTGCCTGGCTTGAGTACTGGTTCAGCATCACGCGCAACCCCAACTACGGCCGCAGCTGGTACTTGTACTACCTGTATGGCCTCGAACGCGTGTGCATGATGGCCGAAATCAAGCACCTGGGCGTGAACCACTGGTACAATCAGGGTGCATCGGCACTAGTGGTGCTGCAGGACAGCAGCGGCGGCTGGGGCGGCACTCCGGACACTTGCTTTGCGCTGCTGTTCCTGAAGAAGGGGACGGTCAGGCTGAAGAAGCCGGTGTACACGGGGAACAAGTAGGCTGGGGCTTAGGGTTTAGGGGTTAGGGGTTTGGGGACTTGGACCGGCCCGTGCAAGTTCATGACCTTGACCTGTACTTGTCCATGACCTGAAGGCTTGACCTTGCCCCAATGCCTTGACCTTGCCTTGATGCCTTGCGCTGTATTGCCCTTCCGAGGCCGGTTTCGCTTGCCTGTCGGCGTTTCCCGAATACAATCTTTCTCCAACATGAGGTGTGTCAGAAACAACGACATATGCGCAAGACTCAGCCCTGCTCCAAGGGCTGCAGGGAACGCTGCCGTCGTAGAAGTACACATAACGCGGGGGCCAATGAGCAGGACTAACGCATGAACACCCGGCCGGGGGGCCTTTTCCCCCGGCCGGTTTCATTCTGGAGGCTGTGATGCTTGACCGGTCAGTGCTGGTGCTGAACAGATCCTGGACGCCGATCGCGATCTCCACCGTGAAGCGCGGCTTCAGCCTCGTGTTCCAGAACCACGCGCACATCGTGCACCCGGACACCTATGAGCTGCACACGTTCGAAAGCTGGCTCGTCGATAACTCGCTTGGCAGCGGCGACGATGTGCCATCCGACCAGTGCTGGCTGCGCACCGCCAACCTGCTGATCCGAGTGCCCGAAGTGATCGTGCTGGGGCGCTACAACGGCATCCCGCGCCGCGAGCTCGCCTTCAACCGCCGCAACATCTATCGCCGCGACACATTCCAGTGCCAGTACTGCGGCCAGCGCCCGGGCCTGAAGCTGCTTTCCATCGACCACGTGCAGCCCACCAGCCGCGGCGGCACCACCAGCTGGGAAAACTGCGTCGTCGCCTGCGTGCGCTGCAACACCCGCAAGGGAAATCGCTCACCCGCTGAGGCCGGCATGCCGCTGCTGACCGAGCCCGCAAAGCCGACCTGGAACGATGGCGTCGGCATGGGCGAACGGGTGCCCGACAGTTGGGCTCGCTTCGTCAAGAATGGTTGATGCCTGCAATGCCAAGGGCCACGGCAATCGCCGTGGCCCTTTGTGTTTCGAACTGGATCGCCGGCTATGCCGCCTTGGGCAGCGGCAGCTCGTCACGGCAGAAGTACGCGATGTCGCTTTCGGCAACGCCATCTTTCACCAGTTGCTTGATCAGGTCTTCGGCGCGGTTGCGTGATTCCAGGCCGGTGCTGCGCAGGAAGCCGTCGTTCGCGCGGTACACGACCAGGTGCGAATTGAACTCGCGCAGCAGGATGCGGTCACGGTCAATCTCGCGGCGGCCTTTCAGCGCCAGCTTGCGGCGGCGGTCGCCGCGGTCCTTCTTGCTGCGCTTGAGGCCGGCTTCGCTTTCCTGTGCGATTTCTTCGTCGGCAAACAGCTCGTCCCACAGGCGCTCAAAGCCTGCACCGGCAGCAAGCAGGCTGCGCGCGTGCATGATGTTGAGGCCCTTGCCGAACTTTTCACGGACGGCCTTGGACAGTTCAGAGGCACTGATGTCAGGCGAAGCTGCAATCGTCTCAGCGACGAAGGTCTTGCGGTTCGTGATCATGGCGGTTCCTTTCTTCGGGTTTCTCTGCTTCAGGGTGTTCGTACGGGTGCGTCGGGCTTGCGGCCCGGTGCCGTCCCGGCCCGGATTCTTCGGCGGAATCGGGCTGGTCTCTTTAGGAAAGATGAAATGCGTGCGTTGTAGGCGATCTGCCGGGCCGTTGCGCCTGTGACTTCATTCTGCAAATATCCACACCCTTGACGGGCAAAGTGGATACAATGCGCGCCCGACGTATTTGGCCATTGGCGTTAGACTTGCAATTATCCGTGATAGCTCCCGCGAGGGAGACGAATCGAGTCCACTATGCAAACAGCCACCGAAACGCAGAGCATTGCCGGCACCAAGCCTGCGCGACGCAAGCGCATCGCGATGGTGCACCCCAAGTTCCCGCCCTCGTTCTGGAGCTTCGGCTTCATCAAGGAAATCGGCGGCTTCAAGACAGTCATGCCGCCGCTGGGACTGGCCACGCTGGCTGCGCTTACGCCGCCTGAGTACGACGTCGTCATCGTTGACGAAAACATCGAAGACATCGACTTCAACATCGACGCCGACATCATCGCCATGTCCGCGATGTGCATCCAGGAAAAGCGCATGTTCGAGGTGGCGGACGAATTCCGCCGTCGCGGCTACCTGGTGTGCATGGGTGGCCCGATCTGCAACGTGCTGCCCGAACGCTGCCGCCCGCACTGCGACGTGCTGTTTGAAGGCGAAGGCGAATACAACTGGAAGATCTTCCTTGAGCAGCACGCCCAAGGGAACCACAAAGACCGCTACGTGCAGGAAGAAAAGATCGACATGCGCGACACCCCGCCGCCGCGTGTTGACCTGCTCAAGACCGGCATGTACCGCCTGGGCTGCATCCAGACCACCCGCGGCTGCCCGTTCAGCTGCGAGTTCTGCGACATCATCGTCACTTACGGCCGCAAAGTCCGCGCCAAGCCCATCGAAAACGTGATTGAAGAGCTTGAGCGCTGGGCCAAGGCCGGCGTCGACTTCATCACGATTGCCGACGACAACCTGGTCGGCGACCGCGTGTACGCCAAGAAGATGCTCAAGGCCGTCGGCGACTGGAACCGCGCCCGCAAAGTGCCGATGAGCTTCTACATTGAAATGAGCGTGGACGCCTGCCGCGACGTGGAACTGCTTGAGCTGCTGCGCTGGGCCAACGTGACCGAGGCGTTCCTGGGCATCGAGACGCCACGCAGTGCCAGCCTGAAGGAAACCAAGAAGTTCCAGAACGACGCCACCCCGCTGGTTGACGCCATCAAAATCATCCAGAGCTACGGGATGGTTACGGTGGCCGGCATGATCGTCGGCTTCGACAACGACGACACCGGCATTTTCGAAGACCAGTACAAGTTCCTGCAGGAATCCGGCATCCCGATTGTGATGCTGGGGATCCTGCAGGCGATTCCGCGCACGCCGCTTTACGAACGCCTGGAAAAGGCCGGCCGACTGCGCAGCGCGGCCCAGGGCAACAACACCCTGAGCTTCACCAACGTCGAGCCGCTGAAGCTGACCTATGAGCAGCTGATCAACGGCTATCGCGAATTGTTCGCGCGCATCTACACCTGGGACGCCGTGGGCGATCGCTGGCTCAGCAACGTCCGCCAGTGGGGCGCAAAGCGCGTCGTACCCAAGAATGTCGGCAAGGCCGGAAACCGCAGCCCCGCCGACGACCCGACCCGCAAGTGGCTTCAGAAGCCTCTGGGGCGGCCGAAGTTCCACCTGATTCTCGCGTCGTTGATGATCTTCAAGTACTACTTCGCGGGCGGCAAGGCCAAGCGCAACTTCGCGCTCAAGATGCTGTGGGGCACTCTGAAGTACGCGCCCAGCGCGTTGCTGCAGACCGTCAACTATCTCGCCTACTTCATCCACCTGCGCGAATACGCCGACCGCGTCGTCGCCAAGGACTACAAGTTCGATTACGCGCTCACCGACGTGAACACGCAAAAGAACAAGTTCGGCGAAGGCGGCAGCATCAACATGGTGCAGCTCGAGAAAAAGAAGGCCACCAAGATCAACGTAAACGACGCCTATGCAGGCGCGGAAGTCACCTCCGACGTGGCCGAGACCCTCGAGCCCGCGACAGCCAGCTAGCTCCCGCACCACGCCCAAAACCCCCGGCCCAGTGCCGGGGGTTTCGTTTGCGCTGGCCCATGTTCGGTATCACAATGGAACCCGGGAGAGTCTGGGTGAATCACAGATACCTGCTGGCAGCATTGCTGGCCGTGGTGGCAATCGCGGGTGTGATTGTCTGGGTGGTCATGGGCCCCGCCAATCCCGGCAAGCGCGGCGCCCCTCCTTCCACGATTGCAGACGACTCGTCGCGCGCTTTGGATGGCACCGCGCTCGACGCCAACGCGGACAGCACCAGCACCTCCGGCGTTGCCGACGATGGTTCATCGCCGGATGCCGCGGGACCGTTGGAGATTCGCGACACTGACTCGGGCGACATCAGCTCGCGGCCTGGTGGCACTTCGAGCCAGGGAAGTGGCGCGCAAGGCGCGTCTCCGACCGGCGCTTCGCCCCCAGGTTCTTCACCGTCGGGCGCTTCGCAGGGTGCAACGCCGGCCACCGCGCCGGCACAGCCCCGCCGCCTTTCAGCCGCCGAGCGCGAGGAAGTACGCCGCAACGAAACCGGCCGCCCCGCGCTGGCCGAACGACTGGCGCGCACTCCCACCACCAGCGCCAGCGCGCGAGGCTTGTCACGCAGCATCAAGCCCGATGAATGGGCCGAATCATTTTACAACGACGGCATCACCCCGCCTGAGATGATCCCCACGCCCGTCGCCGGCAAGATCATGTCCGAGCAATCGCGCGAGGGTTTGGCTGAGGCCACTTTGGCCCTGGTCAGCTTCTTCCCGATCAACGATGTGGCCGGCGGGCCGCTGCTGCCCGTGGTGACGGAGCTTGTCACCGACGCGCAGGGCAACTTCAGCGGTGAAATCCCCGGGCCCAAAGTGAAGCCGTTCAATTACCCGTCGGTGGCGATCGTGATTTCGTGGCAGGGCCACCGCATCATCGCCGGCAACCCGCTGCAGCCCTTTGAATCGGGCAAACTGAACCACGTCGGCATCCTGTGGGCACCCGAAGTGCCCTACGAACTTGAATGCGACGCCACGCAATTCAGCGGCAGCATGACTGTCGTCAGCACCGGGCAGTTGAACCCGCAGCGCTGGCACGAAAGTTCGCGCGCCAAGACGCTGGCGTACTTCGGCTCGTTTGCGGTCACGCCGGACGACATCGACACGACAAAGCTGAAGGAAGGCCAGCCCGCGCCCGGCAAGGCCAGGCTGATCAGCAGCTGGAACGGCAGCGACCTGCCGCACGTGAGCTTGCTGCGCGAGGGCGCGTTTGTTCAGGTTCGGCGACCGGCGCGCGCCAGCGTCGTCAGCAACAAAGGCAGCGAGGTGCTGCCGCAGCCCTTTGAGCCGCTGGTGTTTGACAACACTTCCTGGACGCCGATCAGCGGCCAGGTGATCGACGTGGACGGCGCGCCTGTGGGCGGGGCCATCCTCAGCACCATCGGCGGCGAAGTGCTGCAAACCGCGGTCACTGACGCGGGCGGCTGGTTCAGCTTCGATGAGCCGCCGGAAAAAACGTCCGACCTGAAAGTCGTGCACGCGGACTGGGTCGAAACCGTCGTCACCGACGTGAAGCCCGGCGACACCGGCATACAGGCCAAGCTGGTGATGCGACGCCCGCGCTTTCTGCTGCACGTGCGCGACCTGTTCACGCAGATGCCGATCACTGAAATCAGCCTGGAGGTCACCGGCAACCACCCGCACGGCAAGAACGCGGGCAAGGCCATGAAGCCGGAGCATCTGCACCTGACATCCACCAACGGCGAATACTTCGTCGAGTGGCCGGTGGCGATCCGTCAAATCACGCTGGAAAAGCTGGGCTACTTCCCGCGCACCATCAAGGACCCCATGAAACTCTGGAACCAGAGCGGCGAGCCGCTATTGGCCGAGCTTTCCCCCGGCCGCAAGCTCGATATCCGGCCGCGCGATTACACGTCGGTGCAGGACACTAGCCGCTGGTTCCCTGACACCAAGCCCGAAGATCCCGGCATCTACACGGCCTGGGCCGGCCACTGGATTGAGTACGAAGTGGACTTCGGCAGCGCGCCCGAACCCGGCCAGGAGGGCGGCTTCTTTGACATCGTTTTAGGCTGCACCAACCGCGGCATCGTGGACAACAACTACAAGTTCACGGTGGATGTGTTCGTGGGCGAAGAAAAGAAGGGCACGCTCAGCATCCTTGCCGACAGCGTAACAGTCCGCGAAGGTCGCATGGCCCTGGGCAAACTGTCGGGTGTGCAAAAGGTGAGGCTGGTCTGGACCAACGACAAATGGATCCCGGATCAACTCGATGCCAATATCCGCTACGCGACGCTGAAATTCCTCGAACAACCTAAGTAAGGCTTGGGACCTTGGGCTTGGGGCCTTGGGCTGGACGATGCGGCGCACCAATGCGGCCTCTGCGCTCGCCGCTCTCGGCCACCAACCATCGAACGACACGCCTAGCCCGCGGTGCGCCTTGTGAACGTGTACTCGTGGCGGCCGATGCGGACTTTGTCGCCTACTTTCAATTCGTGGCGGCCGGTCAGCTTCGTGTCGTTGACGTACGTTCCGTTGCTGCTGGCGTTGTCTTCGATGAAGTACTTCATGCCCTGCTGGAAAATCGTCGCGTGCTGGCGCGAGGTCTTGCTGTCTTTGCGGATCACCAGGTTCGCCTCAGGGTCGCGGCCGATTCGGAACATCGCTGTCACGATTGCGTGAAACAGCGTGCCTTTGCCATCCGGGTCGGGCTCTTCCAGGCCGGCCTGCACCTCGCTGCGGCGCGTGGGCGGCAAGTTCAGCTCAGAGGGCTTGGCGGCCTCATCGGATGCGAAATCGCTGTGTCCCTTCTTGGCCATGCTCTCCTCGTTAGACCCTGCGCTTGAAGATGAACGCCTGCGAGCCGATTTCAACTTTGTCGCCGACCATCAGCTCATGCGGGGCAGCCAGCTTGTTGCCGTTGACGAATACTCCGTTGCTGCTGCCCAGATCCTCCAGCATGAATTTCACGCCGGTGCGTGTAATCGAAGCGTGCTTGCGCGACACCGACGTGTCGTCGCGAATCAGGATGTGGCAGGTCTTGTCGCGCCCGATCAAGAAGTGTTCGCTCAGCAGCGGATGCACCTGGCCTTCCGCACCGTTCACCACGCGCACCAGCGTCGCAAGCGCCGGCGACTGCTGCGTCGAATCACCTGACTCGCGAGTCGGTTTTGCGACCTTGTCCGTACCGAAATTGTCGTGACCGCGTTTGCCCATGGTTGCTCATCCCTGCGAAGCCCGATTCTAGCCCTTCACTTTCGCCCGTGGAAGATGGACGAGTTGTGCGATACGCTTGCTGCGCGGCCCGCGACGCGGCTGTATACTCAACTCACATTCACAGGAGCAGAACGATGGCTGACAAGAAACCGAAGAAGGGCGGCGCGCTGCGCCTGGTCCTGATTGTGCTGTTGCTGCTGGTGGTAGGCGTGGTGGGCTATGGCTTTACGCTGTCGGCGACGCCTTCATTCACTTCTAACAAGGTCATCAAGGCCGACGCCGATGACATTCACGAGAAAGTAAGCGACCTGAAGGAATGGCAGAACTGGGGACCTTGGAAAGACATGGACCCCGGCATGACCTGGTCGTTCACCGACAAGACCAACGAAGTCGGCAGCAAGATGACCTTTACAGGCAAGGACGGCACCGGTTGGGTTGAGTTGACCAAGGTCGATGAACACGGGATCGGTTACAAGTTTCAGCTCGGAAGTTTCACGCCCATGACCGGCAGCATCACCTACGCCAAGGTCCCGGAAGGTACCAGCGTCACCTGGAGCACCACGTCAGAGGACATGGGCTTCAAGCTGCACGAGCGCTACTTTGCGAAATTCTACGCAGGCAGCATGCAGGAAATGTTCGACAATGGCCTCGCCAAGCTGAAGACGCAGATGGAAGCCAACTAGCCTTGTCCACATACGAAAAAGCCCCGCGAACTCGCGGGGCTTTCTTGTGTCTAGGCGGACTTCGCCTTCAGCTTCAGTTTCTCGCGCCGTGTTGCGGCTGCGGCCCACACCAGCAACAGTGTGCCCGCCGCAATCGTGTAGTTCAGTTCGCGCGTGTGCCATTCCACCAGCTGAGGGTCGCTTTGCTTGCCCGGTCGCTCAGGCTCGGTCTGCACCAGACGTGACGGGTCAGGGCGGCTGTCGCCCGGCAGCATTGAGTCCACGCGCAGAAACGCGGCCGCCGCAACCCCGGTGGCAAGTTGCGAGATCACCCCGCCAACCAGCAGCACCCCCGCGATCACCGCTGTCGCCACCAGCCCGGTGCCCGTGGTGCGGGCCCTGGGCCGGATGAGCCGGCCACACTGGAACACTTCAATGCAGGCCCAACCCGCCAGTACAATCCCAAGATAGCCGCCGTAACTGTGGATGAATCGGACTACGGGCTCCAGTGCGCTGACGATTCCGATCACGGTGTCTTCCAACGTGCCCGGCTGTGGCGCAAACGGAGGGCCAGCGTACAGCAGCGTTACACTGGCCACACCGCTGAGGCCCATCAGGATGAACAAGGCAAAGCACAACCCGCAGGCCCATTGGACGCGGTTGGCGCGGGCGATGAAGGGGTCAACGGGTGCGGGCTCAGTCATTGCGCCTATCGTCGCAGGTTGCGGGCCGCAGGGCAACACCCGCGCAAATGCAAACCGGGGCGGCACGCGGCCGCCCCGGTGAATACGTCTCGCCTAGCGTGCGATCACAACCAGCCGCGTGCCGCTGGGGATGATGTCGTAGACTTCTTCGATGTCGCCGTTCTTCATGCGGACGCAGCCCTGGCTGCACTCGCCGGGGATCTGTGACTCTTCTTCAGCGCGGCAACCGTGGATGCCGTAGCCCTTGTGGCCGGCTTCGCTGCTGAGGCCGAGCCAGCGGCTGCCAAGGCGGTGCTTTTCGTGGCCGTAGGGATAGCTGCCGTCGGCGGGCTTGGGGATGCGGTTCTTGACCGTGAACTCGCCCAGCGGGGTGCTGCCCTGCAGGCCGAGGCCCACTTCGTAGCGCTGGATGAACGCGCCATCGAGCATCAGGTCCATCACGAACTTTTCCTTGCGGACGATCAGCTCAAACTTGCCGCCCAGGATCTTCAGTTCCTGGCCTACGTTGATGCGGGTGCCATCGAGGCCGTTCAGGCGCTGGATCATTTCCCAGGTGGTGCCGTGGGCGCGGGCCACGCGCTCCAGCGTGTCGCCGGCCTTCACGGTGTAGAGCTTCAGGTCGCCCTCAACGCCGGTGCTCAGGAAGATGCGCTGGTTGATGCTGCGCAGCGCCTTCAGCGCCTCAGCTTCGTCGGTGCTGCTGGGCTCAGAGCCCAACACGGTGGTGAGCCTGGCGCGGGCGTCACGCAGTTTGCCTTCGTCCATCAGCAGCAGGCCCAGCGCCAGGTCTTCGTCGGCGGCGGGCTCAATCGCGGCAGGGATGGTGTTGCCGGCGTCTACTACGGCGTTGTCGGTGGCCTTGGGCCCGGTGTCTTCGACCACTTCCGAATTGAAGGTCGGGTCGCCCAGGTGTTCGTCGGTGGATTCGACCGGCGCGGGTGCCGGGGCCGGGTTGCGAACCTCGGTGTTGTTCATTGAGGTCAGCGCGCAGCCCGCAAGCATGCCGCAGAGGGCCAACATGTACATGAAGTACTTCATCACAAGCTCCTGTGTTAGTTTCAGGCCTTCACATCAACTTTGTTGCCGATGCGGACGATGTCGTACAGTTCGATCACGTCCGAATCATGCATGCGCATGCAACCCATGCTGGTCATGCCGGGAATGCTGTCGGGGTACTGCGTGCCGTGAAAGCCAATGCCCGTGCGGCCGCCGGCATAGTTCGTGAGGCCGATCCAGCGCAGCTTCATCTCGCCGCGCGGGTCGTTGGGGCCGCGGGCCGACTTTTCTGGATCAACGGTCATGCTGGCGATCGTGGTGCTGCCTTCGGGCGTGTTGTTGTTCTTGCCGTGGGCCACGATGTACTGGCGCACCAGGTTGTCACCGAAATACAGGCTGGTAGTGTAGTCGCCTTTGCGGACCACCAGGCGCGGCTGGCCCTTGGGGACTTTCAGGTTGTCGCCGGGGTGCAGGTTCTTGCTGCCTTCGCTGCGGTTGTTGAGCTTGTACAGCAGCATGGTGCTGATGCCGTACTTGCGTGCGATGCGGTCAAAGCTGTCGCCGGACTTCACGACGACATTTTCGCTGAACTCGTTGTGCACGGGGCTGAGGAACAGCTCGTCGGTGATACTGTGGAACAGCTCAAGCGAGCGGCCGCGTTCATCGATGGGCAGCGGGTTTTCCAGCAACGTCACAAGGCGCTTGTAACCGTCGCGCAGTGCGGCTTCGCGTTCGTCTTCGGTGGTGCTGGCGAGGTTGGTTGACACTTCGGTCAACAGGCTTTCGACCTGTGCCAGGCTCTGCGGCGGAAGCACGCTTGCGCCCGATTGCTCGGTGCTGCCGGCGGGTACCAAGTCGCTGATGGCCGCGTCGGTGGCGTCCGTGTTCTTCTTGTCGCCGCCAAAGAACCACCAGCCCCCCACCGCGCCGCCCAGCAGCAACAGGCCTACTGCTGCGATCATGCCCTTGCCCGGGCCCTTGTTCCTGCGTCCGCTTCTGCGAGATGCCATGTTTGTCTCCTGACAGGACAGCAAAGGCGCGGCCAAGTGGCCGCCCTGTCCCTGTTCGGCAGGAAGCAACACGACAGTTGAGGAAAAGTGGGTGCGATAACGTCGGGGGCTCGGGTTTCGTAGTTTGGGGTTCGTGTGAAGTTGTCAGTTGTCAGTTGTCAGTTGTCAGTTGTCAGTTGTCGGTTGCCCGCCACCAAACACGAAGCACGAAGCACCGAGCACCGAGCACCAAATTCAATCGTCGCCGCCGGGGGTCGCGCGGCCGGCTATGGCCCCATAGATCACTGAGGCTCCGGCTCGTTTCAGGGTGCGTGCGGCCTCGGCCAGTGTTGCGCCGGTGGTCATCACGTCGTCAATCAAAAGCAGGTGTTTGCCTTCGATGCGCGGCTTGAACGGGTCGCGCACCGCAAACGCACCGTCCACGTTCCCCTTACGCTGCGCCGCCGATTGCAGTGCCTGGCGCTGGGTGTGGCGCAAACGCCGCAGCGCATTCCAGACCGGCTTTCCGGTCAGCGTTGCCAGCTCTCTCGCAATAAGCCCGGCTTGGTTGTAGCCGCGCCGGAATTCGCGCAGCGCGTGCAGCGGCATCGGCACGACTGCCTCGGCCTTGGCCAGCACACCCCGCGCCTCCAGCATCGGGGCCAGCCATGCTGCCAGCGGCCTTGCGATCGCGCGCTCGCCTCCGAACTTCAGCGCCAGACACAGCTCGCGCAGCGCGCCGCCGTATTCGCCGACGGCCACAATCTCGCGGGTGCCGAAGCCGTCGCGGTAGGCCTCGCAGGCGGTGCAGCCTGAGATCACGCCCACGCCCGCCCCCTGCGGCGCGCCGCAGCGGGTGCAGTAGTCGGCCCCGCATACTTCGACCGATCGCAGCACTTCGGGCGCAACCGGCCCAGGCTCGTCGGCCAGCAGCGGCCGCCCGCTTACCGCGCAATGACGCGGCAGCAGCAGGTCCAGCACGCTACCTACTATGGAAGGAAGCTGCATGAGGCCCCGCGATCAGGCATCGCCCAGGTAGTTGCGATGTGGCACAAACCCCGCCGACACGTCTTCCGACAACCGCTTGCCCAGGGCGGCGGGAAAGAAGTTGTGCGCCGGGAGTTCTTTCAGCGGCACCCAGTCAAAGCCGATGCAGTGGCTGTCCGGGGTAGTACCGGGCTTGAGCTCGCCGCTGCGGCGGCAATGAAAGAAAATCTCGAGCTGGTGGGTCTCATCGTTGATGCCGCCGAAGTGAACCTTGGCCGTGCGGCCCAGCAGCTCGCGGACGTACACGATGTCGTCGGGCTGCACGTCGATGCCCAGTTCTTCGCGCACTTCCCGGCGCAGCCCTTCGCCCAGGGTTTCCGACTTGCGAATCCCGCCGCCGGGCGTGACGCACCAGGTGCCCTTTTCGTCGCGATACTTCATCACCAGCAGCCGGCCCTCTTCAATGATCAGCGCACGCGCGGCCACGCGAATCGCGCCGGGGATGCTGTCTTTGTGGGCACCGGTGGTCATGAGCTTTCCACGGCTTTAGGCTTTTCGGCGGCCAAACTCTTGAAGTACGGCAGCACAAACTCGCGTCCCAGCGTCTTGGCAATCGCGGTCAGCGGCACAGCCAGCAGCGCGCCGAACAACCCGAACAGGCTGGCCATCACAAACACGCCAACCAGCAGCGTTACCGGGTGCAACTCCACCGCATCACCCAGCAGCTTGGGCGTCAGCACATACTGTTCGAGCGCCTGGATCACGTGGAAGCCGATACTCATGCCGATGATCGCGCCCCACGGTTCTTCCTTCGTCACGAGACACACAATGATCGCCGGAATCCAGCCCGCCACCATGCTGAAGTACGGAATCAGCACGCCCAGCCCGCTCATCAGCCCCAGCAGCACGGCGTACTGGATGCCGAACGCCAGGTACACGATCGTCGTAGCCACAGAAATGATGCCGACCACCACGATGCGCCCGCGAAAGAAAGCCCGCAGCATCGTGTCGATTTCCTTGAGAATGCGCTCGATGCGCGGCCGTTGCGAGCCTGGCAGATACCCACGCACTGTGTCCACAAACTTGTCGAAGCCGACCATGAAGTACCACGTGTAGATCGGAACCAGCGTGATGAACAGCAGCGCAGTGAAAAGGCCCGAAAGGCCCGAGCCCACCACCGAAACAATCCGATCCGCGCTGCTGACCACACCGTCTGAGACCGTGCGGCCGTCAGCTTTGGGCGCGGTGGCCCCGAAGCGCGCAAACCATTCGTCGGCAGAGACCGTGCCGTCTTTGCCGGTGTCCATGGCGGTAAGCTCAGCGCTGCCGATTTCGTCTTTCTGCAGCAGGAAGTCGCCGTTGCGGTCAAGGCGCTGGAAGCCGGACAGCAATTCGGCGCGCGCCGTCACCATCTGGGCGCGGGCTTGCGCGGCGGCTGGCTCTTCTGCTGATGACTTCGTCGGAAAGAACCGCTCGCCAACTTCATCTACGACCTTGCCGAAGTTGTCGTCGTTAGGGTCGAGACGCAGCTTTTCAGGAACGGCCTCGTTCCATGACGCCACCCACTCGTCCTGGTTTTCCTTCAGGTCGTTGAGGATTTCCTGTCCCTTGTCGGACAAGTTGCGCACGTCGGCGACCACGCTGCTGACCATCCAGGTGCCGATGGCGGCGCTGGATGCAATAAACAGCAGGAAGATCATCAGCACGGCCTTGGGGCGGCTCATGCCGCGCTTCTGCAGCTTCACTACCAGCGGGTTCAGGATGTAGGCCGTGGCCAGCGCGACAAGCAGCGGCACAAAGACGGCCGAAAGGTGATAGCCCAGCCACAACGCGGCCACGATTACCGCGATCACGATCAGCCAGCGCACGTTGCGCATGCGCAGCAGCGCGCCGTAATCGGCGTCGAGAGCCTTCAGCGGACGCGGCAGGCGGGCCGTGTCGCGCGTGGCAGCGGGCTCAGGACTGCCGGGCTGCGGCGCCGTTGGCTGTGGAGCAGCGGGTTGTGACACCTTGGGTGCCCCCTGAGGTTTCTTTTTCTTTTTGCGACGCGACATCAGTCCCGGATTCTAGGGGCAACGTCGCGAGAGTCGAGAGACGAAGTGGAGGGTGCGGGAGTACGGCGGCAGGTCAAGGCACCCCAGAAAGAACACAGGGCGACCGTTTGGTCGCCCTGTGTCACTTCACCCGTGTGGCTTACTTGTGCAGCTTGAGATAGCGGTAGTACACCTCAAGCGTCAGGCAGTTGATGGCGGTGGCGTACACGCGGCCGCCGGCGCTGCTCCAGGCGTCCACGGCGTCCCAGCTGCCGTGTTCGTCCAGAACGTTCTTGTTGGTCAGGTTCTTGGCCTTGTCGAGCTTGTGGTAGCCGCGCTGGTTGTCCAGCAGGGTCTTGCTCATGGCCTTTTCCCACTTGTCCCAGGCACCGCCGCCCACCTGGTACAGGGCCAGGCTGGCGTAGTACCAGTAGTAGTAGTCGATCTTGTAGTGATCCCAGGTCGGCAGGTATGCGGGTTCGACACACACGTTGCTGAGGCTGCGGATGTACTTGTCGTTCAGGTCGGCCTTGCCCATGAACAGCATGCTCATCACATAGATCGAGTCCATCGACGGGTTGTGTTCGTAATCTTGGCTGCTGCGCAGACGGGCGTTGTTGCTGCCCGGGCTGTCGTAGCCGCACTTCGGGTAACCCTTCACGTCGACGGTGACCAGCTTGTACCACTCAGCCGCGTCGTTGTAGCACTTGGTGGTGTCGAACTCGAGGCCGGCCATCACGCAGCTCTTGAGCGCCAGCACCATCCAGCCGGTGACCGAGCTGTCGTTGATGCCGGGCTGCACGCCGTAGCGCCAGCCAAGGCCCGGGTTCTGGGCGCGGAGGATGAATTCGACCGACTTGTCGGCGATCGGCTTCAGCACCTGGTCCTGCGACAGGCCGTAGGCTTCCGCCATGGCCATGGCGCAGATCGAGTGGTTGTAGATGAAGTGGTCGTCTTCCTTGGCACCGAAGCAGCCGTCGTTGCTCTGTACCTTGCGCAGGTAAAGAATCGCCTGTCGGCAGACCTGCTTGTAATCGCCTTCCTTATGGTCATAGCCCGCGCCGACGAAAGCCAGCAGAGCCATGCCGGTCAGGCCGATGTCCGTGGTCTGTTCCCAGCCGATGTCGCCACTGGCCGAGCCAATGCCGGCGAACTCAATGTTGTGAGTCTTCTGGGCCTGCTTGCGGACGCTGTCCGCGCTGAAGGTCGTTGCGCTCCAGTAGCCTTCTTTGTTCTGGTGGTCCTTCAGCCATTCCAAGGCCGCACGGACGCGGTCATCGTGAGGCCGGCCGCCGCCGCCACGTGCACGGCGGTGAGCAAAGCCACCCGCGCCGCCACGACCGCCGCCGCCACCGATACCACCGCCCAAGCCTACGGCGCTGGTGGTGCTGTTCTTGTTCGGGTGCGGGGACTCGTTGTCGGACGGGTCGTCGTTCGGGTTTTCGGCCAAGTCGTTGTTCGGCTTGTCGGACGGGTCTTCATTCACGTCGTCCTTGGCGTCGGGCGTGATGTTCTCGTCCTGGGTCGGGTTTTCGACCGGCGGCTCTTCCTTGGGGAACTCGACTTCCTCTTCCGGCGGCTGCTGCGGCGGAGGCGGCTCAGGGATCAGTTCCTTCTGGGCCTTGATGATTTCGACTTCCGGGCGTTCCGGCGTGCTCGGGTACACGAAGTACGCGATCACGAGCAGGATCACGTGCACCGCGAGGGCAATCGCCACCCAGGGCACTGACGCAATCGCGCTCAGGTCTTCACCCGTACTGGCGCCCTCTTCGGGAGGTTGCTCGTAGTAGTTCGGATCCGCCGGCTGTTCTTGGTATTGGGCTTGGCCTGCCACAGCGATCTCCTGGTTTCGGGTGCCTCGGAACACCCCGGGATACTATCCAAATGAAACGGAATGCAGATAGATAAACGGACTCACGGCCGCCCCGGTTCGCACATATTGCGGAAATTCAGAAGGCCCCAGGCGCGAGAGCGCATTCTAGGCGTAACATGCTGCAACGCAAGGGGATATGACCAGCGCGGGGCTTGGGGTCAGGGGCTGGGGGTTAGGGGTAAGCAACCCGATGCTTGCGGTGCGACGTTCGAAGCACCGAGCACCGGCCCCCGCTCACTCCGGCATCACCGCTACGTGGTGCTGGAAGTCGAATACGTCTTTCACCCCGTCAAACGCGTCCAGCAGCCGCGGGCCGTACTTCGCGTATGCGCCAAGCAGCGTCCAGACCCTTTCCTGGGGCCGGTCTTCGGGGAAGTACCGGTTCAGCAGCGGCAGCATTTCCTCACCGCCTTCGGTCAGCCGCAGCGGGTCGTGCTTCACGCGCGCGAGCACGTCCGCAACCGCGCGGCCGCTGCGTTGCTCAAGCTTCTGCAGGTCTTGTTCCAGGGGGCGGGCGAGTCCTGACAGCCCAAGTCGCAAATCGCGCATCGCGGTTTCCATGCCGCGCTGGGCTGATTCGCTGGCGATCTCGGCCTCTTGCTGCTTCCACTTCAGCCGCTGCCGGAACGCAACCAGATCGTCGAAGCGCGGCACATCGCCCGGCGCCAGCAGCGTCATCGACACGCGTGGGAACAGCGCCGGCATCAGCACCCGCGCGCTGCGGTGCAGCCCCTTCAGCAGCCCGTGGTAGGCGATCTCAGCCTGCCCGGCCACGTAGGCCACAGCCGGGAAAATCGCGTTCTGCACCAGCGGCCGCAGCAGCACGTTGGGCGTGAATGCGCCCGGGTTGGCCTTGAGTTCGGCCAGCAGCGAGGTTGTGGCGGCGCTTTTCTCGCGGCCTTCGACCAGCAGCCGCTTGCCGTCGCCGGTGACGCGGCGGCGCTCGCCGCCTTCCGTAACGAACAGGTTCAGGTGGTTCGTGACCGGCACGCCGGGCGGCAGGTTCTGGCTTTCCAGCCGGTCCAGCACGCGGCGCAGCGCGTTGCGGTTTTCTTCGCGATGCTCAAGTTCAAAGGCGTGAATCCGCCGCCAGGCCGGGATTGCGGTCAACGCCACGGGCTCAACCACCACCAGGCCGCGATTGCCAAGCAGCTCAAGCAGCAGCCGTGTGAACGCGCTGCCGAAGTCGCGCCCCGCGGAATCGCGCAGCAGTACGGCCGCACGCGAGGCAAAGGGGCCCGTGCCGAGAGCCGCCACGGCGGCCTCCCACTGCGCGTCGCCGGGGCCCGGCAGTTCAATGTTGCGCACGTGCCGGCGGCCGGACTGGATGTCAAAGCGGAACTTGCTGAGCCTGCCGTCGGGGCCGATGCCGCGGATGCGATTCACTTCTTCTACATCGCTGTCATCGCTGGCGTTCCAGAACACCGGCACGCAGGGCTGCCCGACCAGCCGCTCAACTTCCGCGGCCAGGCGGATTGCCGTCATCGCCTTGTACAGCACCAGCAGCGGGCCGCCGCCGAGCCCCGCCTGCTGGCCCGAAACCACGCACACGGTCCCCGGGTCGCGCAGCTTTTCGATGTTCGCCAGCACCGCGCGCGGGCACGGGTGGCGCTCAGCGTAGGCTTGCAACGCCGCCACCAGCGCCTTGCGGTCATAGCGCGAACGCCAGGTGCGGTTCGTCAGCCGCGAGGCCGCCGAAGCCAGGCTTTCGGGCGTGCGGTAATCGGCCCCGTAGAACGACTCCACGCGGGGAAAATCCGTGATATACCGGCGCCCCAACTCGTTGCCGGCGTCCACTTGTGAGTGCTCGTACGGGGTCGAGTTCATGGTGTCAGGGTAACGCCTTTCACGCGGAATCACACAGGCAGGGCATGAACGAGCCCACATCCCCCACCGCCTTTGAGCTGTCGGTCGTGATCCCGGCCTACAATGAGGCCGCGCGCCTGCCCGCCTTCCTTGATGCCGTGCTGCAATGGGCCAACGAAAAAAACGGCCGCAGCACCGAGGTGATTGTCGTAGACGACGGCAGCGCCGACGAAACCGCGCGCGTCGTGGCGCAACGCATGCCGCAGCACCCCAACCTGACGCTGCTCAAACACGACAAGAATTCGGGCAAAGGCGCGGCCGTCCGAACCGGAATGCGCGCCGCGCGAGGCCGCTGGCGCCTGTTCGCCGACGCCGACGGCGCAACCCGCATGGACCAGTTCAAGAGGCTCGAAGAAGCGATCGCGGGCGGAGCCGCAATTGCGATCGCCAGCCGCGAAGGCAAGGGCACAAAGGTAGAGGCCAGCGCGCTAAGGCGCTTCCTCGGCCGCTGGTTCAACCGGGCGGTGAGGGCCGGCGCCGTCCACGGGATCAGGGACACGCAATGCGGCTTTAAACTGTTTGCAACGCCAGAGGCGCAAGCCCTGTTTGTGCTGCAACAGGAGAACGGCTTCGCCTTCGACGTAGAACTGCTGTTCCTGGCGCAGAAGCACGGAATCAAAGTAGCCGAAGTACCCGTAGACTGGACCGAAATCGCCGGCAGCAAAGTAAGCCTGCTGAAAGACGGCCTGAAGATGCTGAAAGCCGTACGAAGAATCAAACAACGCTGGAAGCACGGCGACTACGGGGATTAGTGAATCTGCAGCGTGGGTACAGAAGCCAGATTCGGATGCGCTACGGGCCGTAGTCGACCGTCTTGAGTGTCCCGTCGGGCTGGCGCTCGTACCAGATTCCAACTTTCTCCCCCATCGCCATGGTGCCGGTGCGCAGCAAAGCGCCCGTCTCATCCCAATGGGAACTGCGTCCGTCGGCAATCCCTGAGCTCATCTGCCAGGCGTTTTCGGAGTGCATTGCCAACTGGCCGTTCTCGTGCCAACGCCGATGGACACCCCGGCCGGACTTCCAATCCCACATCATGGACACGGACATCTGACCGTTGCGATGCCACATCCATTGGTTGAGAAACACATTGTTGATGGTCATCTCATCCACAACAGCCAGCTTGCCATCGGGGTAGTAGTGTGACACGCGCCGACATGGCCGCCCGGTCTGCGGGTCGTCAAAGAGCACCACTTCGCGCCGCGACCAAAGTTTGCCGTCGAGTTCCGTCACTTCAACGGCGGGTGCGTTCCCGGCCTCATTGGAGCCCTCGCACCCAACAAGGAACAAAGCAAGAACAAGCACCAGAAGTGCGAGCTTAGCGAGACACCATTGGCTGAGGCCGACCGCTACCGGATTGGCACGATACTTGACCGCTTCCCCTGTCTCTGGGCCCATCATTCCGGCCTCACTACTTCAGCGACTCGTTGCAACCCCTCATTTAGCCAAGCCTTGACCATCTCCTTCCCCTGGTCAGTCCCTGAAACATCCTGAATCCAAGTCCTGTTCTCGTCACCCTGCCCATCAACCCCCAACGTGGTGCGCTGTTTCAATACAATCATCTTGCTCTTGCACTCTTCGTCCCCTTCGCATCCGCTGGCCAACAGGATGATGAAGTGAATCTCATGGTCCCGAGCTGCGCCCGTGACCAGGCTGGGCAGGTCTCGAAGTCGAGTGACTTCGTTACCCACCCTTTTTCGCGCCGCCCAGGCTCTCGGAGCATCTTTGTCGGCGTGTTTCGGAAACTGGTTTTCATACTTCCCCACCCAGTCCCAGTTTTTCTGGTCAGGATCCCTCGACCACATGTGCTTTTCCAGCCACAGGATCTGGCAGTCGCGTCCTTTGGCAGAAGCCTTCCAAGTAGTTTCAACAGCGATGGTAAAGCCGATCCCGTAGCGCTCCTGATTCACAGTGGGCTTGTTATCCAGTTCAAGCTTTATGTCCGTAATGCAGCAGCACCCCTCACTGCCAGCGCCGAGCAGTCCGTGGTCGAAAGAATTCTCCCCATTGGCTTGACGAATAACCACCCCGGCACCCGGCTGCATGGCGAGTTGGTAATGGGTTGCTCGGCGAGGCCTCAGGAGGCCAGTCAGTGGGGAGGACATCGTTATCCACAGAGCACGTGACAACGGCACCACCTTGGCAGTCCTGTTGGCCCAGGGGAGTGTTTCGGCGGTTGGCGTAGCGGATTGGTAATCGCTCGAGGGCGTGTTCTGGGGCTCAGCTGTCAGTCGTGCGCACTTGGCGGGGGCCCCGCCAAGAAAGCTATTCACAAACTCTGTTGACATTCCGCGCAGCACCTCGTCCGAGCGGAATGATATCGGGACGGTGTCTGGCTTCTGGCCGAAAGATGCTATCGCTACATCGGCCATCAAGTCCGCTCCCGGTGGCTTCTGGTGCCACTCTGTTGAAGTCAATTCGTCGAACGATGCCAGGTTCTTGCCTGGACCTTTGGTTGCTCCGAAAGAATTGCAGCCACCGGCTTCGTTGCTCATAGTGGCTCGGAGCGCGAAGCCGATTCCCAAACTTGTACCACACTTTCAGGCTGGGCCCGACAGGCTCTCAGGGATCCGCACGGCGCAACTTAGGTCTGGGAAAGGACGAGAGTGAACGAAGAATGGCATCACATTGGCTGGACACCCTATACTCGCTATTCGACAGAACTGCTAACAAACCTACAACCGGGAAAGCGCGCCCGAAGTTGCGCTACTGCACCGGCGTCAAGTGACGACACGTCAAAACACTCAACAATGTCCACCACTGTACTCTCTAAGAAAGCGCTAACACACTCCACGTCGACGGAGATCGCGCCGCTTACTCGCAGCACTCTCACGCTTTGCCAGCGGATTGAGGAGAGTATTGCGTGCCGACCGACCACTGTACATTCTGACACGTCAAGCAACTCTAAGCGTGTTGACGATCTGCTTCCTACGTCTGCATTCCAATACAGTGTGAGATTACGGGCGACAATCACCCGCAGTTGATGAGCCGGTTTGAGCAGGCCCGGCCATCTAGGAGACAACGCCGAGCACGATGAGACATCCAAAGAGTCGAGTACGCTCATGTTCAGCCTGCGCAGACCGTAGTCTGACACGGCGGTGTCGGACACGTCCACGTGACGCAATCTGCTGTTCCCGAAAATGTTGTCAACCACAGAAGAGGGGAGCGTGGGCATGCGTCGAAACGTCAGGCGCTCAAGCGTCGTTATCGGCAAGATATGGTCTGGGGCACAATCTCGACTCCAGGTGCATCCACTTACAGTAAGAGTTCTCAAATGGCTCTGACGGCGGACAGCATTCGCAATGCTTCGCGACAAGGTCTGGCGGCGAAGCACGAGGGTTTCCAATTGGTGCGACCCAACCACCAACGCAACTGACTCGGCATCCATGACCCCGCACTCACCGACCTCAAAGTGCTTCAATCCTGGAAGCATTTGAACATCATCGGCCAGAGTCGAAGTGAAGGTGTCACAGCCTACAATGCTCACGTTCTCGAGGTGTTCCAGCTGTACATACACCATTGGGGACATGCGCACCTCACCGGAGCACAAGAACAATCCCAACGACTTAAGCCTGACTTCATCTGCTAGCCCAGAAAACGACTTTTCCGACACTTGTGATCTAAACAGTGTTAAGTGCGTAACGCATTTCAGGCAAGGAAGAACCTCTGCGAGTTGCGTGGTGGTGAAGTCTCTCAGAAGCACACTTTGTGTGGACTGCCACTTTTCCCAATTGGAACGGTCTTCGTACGATAGCATCCGGCCGTCTAGAATCAGTGATCTTCCCGGGGCTCCCCAGAGTGGTGCCGACAGCAAAGTGAGCAGGAGGGCTATGACAAGCGGCATACGAGACACTGCCAATCAAGGAGCCAGGAATATTGAAGCGTGCCTTGGGGTCCCTAGAAGGACTCCTCTACTTCAGGCGACTCATCGCACTTCAAATCAACGACGCCCTCGAAGAGATAGTACATCTCTCCTGTCCATCCGAAGTACACCTTCCAAGCCTGGGTCGCCGCATCTTGAACGATTCTGACGTCATCCCCATTCTTCAAGGTTGGCTGCTTGGTCCACCCACTGCCTTTGAACTTGTAATGCCTTACGGTGGAAGTCAGCTGGCAGGGTTGCTCACAGAGTGTTTGCGCGTAGCTTTCTGCCCGCGCACGGAGCGCTCTAAGCACATTGTCATGGGGTATCTGAGCCGCAATAGCGAAGCGTCTCTCTAGTTCGGCCAACGACTGAAGTCCCGCCTGCGCTACTCTAGCGCGAAACTGGCGTGCTTGCTCAGTGTCCTTGTCCTTTTCTGCATCGAGTTCGTTATCATTGAAAGCTGTTGTGTCTACGGCGGCCGAAGCGTTGTCTTCGTCGAAGGCCATTGTGAAGAAGCGATCCACGCGGACTGATTGCAACCACTTACAACCTTCCTTGGGAACGTCTCTCAGAAGTTTCGAGAGGCCATCTCTTGAGCCAACGAATGGGTATCTCTTCCCGCTGTCATATTCCGAATCAGCCCACTCTTCCTCCGCACCAGGCGCACTTCCATCGGAAGCCTTCCCTCCGTAGGCAATAGAAGGCCGAGGCCTATAGGAATGGTGTAGTGTCGGTTGAATACCTACAGCCGTGGTTGCAATGCGATAATGTGAGCTTGGGAGTGGCAGGAGTAGTGTTGCCAGAGGTGCCGGTACCTGCCGATATCGAAAGGCCAACCGCCCAAAGCGAACAATCGACCGTAACTCACTTGCTGGTGCAGGGATCGGGGCACCACTAGTAGGCTTGGCGTTCGCCGTTGCATTCACTCGCGGATTGCTTTCCACAGATTCGATGAGTCGGTTGAGAGCTCCGGCAGACGCTCCGCGCAAGACTTGGTCCGAACAGAAACCGACGGGAATGTTGGCTGGCTCGTGCCCGTACGGGGCGACTACTACGTCAGCCAGCGCGTCTCTTGCCGCTAGCCTCCCCAGCCTTTCGGCTGGGGCTGAATTGTTGTTCGCCGACAGCGTGCTACCGTCGCCTTTAGCGTCTCCGCACGTACCGCAGCCGCCGTTTTCGTTGCTCATGGCGGCTCCTAGGTTGGGGTCAGGTCGGAAACCAGCGCGAACCCGCGCAGTATGCTCAGTGAACCCTGCGAGCCCATCGCCACGCCCGTCGGCCACGAGACCCAGGTGTCTACGGTGGGCAGAACCGGCGGTGCGGCTACGTTCAGCGTGCCATCGACGGGGATTGTCTGCGAAAACGGAGTGGACGGCACTTCGACCAGCACCGTTGCGCCGGTCAATTCTTGCGTAGTGGCACCGATCAC
The DNA here is from genome assembly GCA_938014885.1 of uncultured bacterium. GTDB lineage: Bacteria > Planctomycetota > UBA8742 > UBA2392 > UBA2392 > CALLQI01. The sequence continues at coordinate 184,418 of CALLQI010000021.1, read as the reverse complement.
GCCGTTGGCTTCGCGCCGGATGAACCACGAATCCCCCAGGTTCTTCGGCACCAGCCCCGTGATGCCGCGGTGGTGGCCCGGGCCCTCATCATCGCCCAGTACCATGAAGTAGATGATACCTCGGCTGCTTGGCTCATCCTCAATCAAATCGTTGATGTACCACGGCGTGCCGTTGAAGGCCGTGATCGGGGCCGTCACTTCGCCCTCAACAGGGTCGGTCCACGTGTCGATCACCTGCTCCGGCTCGCCGCCTCCGGCACCGAAGTACAGGTTGCGGAACGTGCGCAGTGTGCGGCTGTTCGACATGATCGCGTTAGGCCGGCCCTGGTTGCTCTCGATCAGGTGGTAGGCCTGATCGACGGCCGCAAAGGTCAGCGCGCCGCCGCCCATGTTGATAGTCTTGCCCGTGCCGACCATGTTCTGGAAGCCGGGAAACTGAGTGATGGCGCCGGTGTTCTGGCCCAGGCGCTGGAAGTAGCGGTAGAAAAGCCGCATCTTGCCCAGCTCAAACAGCACCTGGCGCAGCAGTTCGGGGTCGCGGACGCGGTCAAGGTCCGCCATGCAGATCTGGTATCGGGTCAGGATGCTGACCAGCTCAAAGATGGCTTCGCTATCGGGCTGGTTGGTGAGGTCCGGCACCGGCGACTCGCAGCCGCCGTCACTGAGGAACGCCAGTTGGGCCGGGTCGATGCGATTGGTGCGGGCAAAGGCAACGCGCGTGCCGTCAATCCGCTTCCAGACCCAGCGCCGCGGAATCTGGAGCTTGTGGGGGAAGTTCTCGATCAGCCAAGGCTGCCGAAGTTGCTGCATCAGAAGCGAAACATTGGGAGGCGGCATGCATCCCCCGTGAGAGCAATTTCGCAAAAGTGTATCACGGGGGGGGGATCGCCAAGAGAATTCCGCGAGTTTCGCGACTAGCCGGGGGCTTGGTATGGGGTCTTGCCCCAGTAGCTGTAGAACTGGTCGTCGAGTTTCTTCCAGCCTGCGGCTACTTGCGGCATGTTGGCTTCGAGCCAGTTTCGGAAGTGTGGCCGGGTGCCGTCGGCGTCGTCTACCTTGTAATCCTGCCCCAGATCCCATGACGCGTACACGCGGCCGTTGCGCTTGTTCACCTCTGGGTCAGCGGCCAGGGCTGCTATGCAGCGGCCCACGAACAGTGGCGTCTCGGAGGCCGCGAATTCGGGCGACTTGGCCACAGCGTCGCGCCAGTTGGCCTCGGTTACGCCGAAGTGCGCCAGCATCCATTCGCTGCGCAGAAAGCCCGGGGTCACGGCCAGTGCCGTAATGCCGCGCCCCGCGAGTTCCTGCGACAGGCCGAACGCCATGCGGATCACGGTGGTCTTGACCAAGTCATACAGAAAGCTGCCGCGATAAAAGAAGGCGTCGCCGTCCGTGATCTCGACCACCAGCCCGCCCGCGCGCAGCTTCGGCAGCCCGTAATGGCTTGTGATGATGTGCGTCTTCAGCGCGCGGTCGATCAGCGTCATGCCGCCCTGGATGTTGATCTCCCACAGCTTCTTGCCCCACTCGACCAGGTCTTCGCAGCCCCAGATGTCATTGACCAGGATGTCGAACTCGCCCACTTGCTCAAACAGCGCCGCCACCTGGGCCGGGTCGGTGTGATCGGCGCGGATCGCAATGCCCCGGCCGCCACGGGCGGTCACGATTTCGGCGGTTTCGTGGATGGTCTCCGGCCGGTTCGCCATGCCCGGCGCGCCGGCAACGCTGCGGCCGGTGCAATAGACAGTGGCCCCGGCCTCACCAAGCGCGGTGGCAATGCCCCGCCCGGCACCCCGGGTGGCCCCGGCAACAACAGCGATTTTCCCGGCAAGTGGTTTGGTCATGGAATCGGGCCTCGTGCTTTGTGTCTGGTGCTTCGGTTGATCGAGCCCGGTTGCATTGACGCGGCAACCGGGACGGTGGACACCATACCCGAAGCACGCGACACGACACACGAGTCACGAACCTCGAATCTCCGCATTCCCATAGTAGCCTGCCGCCATGCAGGCTTCGGAATACTCCGCGATGGCTGCCGTTGAGCAGCGCCACTGGTGGTTTCGGGGGCGATTGGCCGTCGTGCGGGCTTACTTGCGGCGCTTTGTGCCTCCGGGTCGCGGGCTGGATTGCAGTTGCGGCACCGGCATGACGCTTAGTGAGCTCGCGCCGTGGGTGCAGACCGGCGCTGATCTTGAGGCGCTAGCGCTGCAACACAGCCGCAACCGCGGCCACACGCAACTGCTGCGCGCCGACCTGACGCGGCTGCCGATTGCCGACGCCAGCTTTGACGTGGTCACCAGCCTGGACACCCTTGAGCACATCGAAGACGACGCGGCCGCATTGGCCGAAATCGCCCGCGTGCTGAGGCCGGGCGGTCATGCGCTGCTGACGGTACCCGCGCACCCATGGATGTTTTCAGCGCACGACCGCGCGCTGCACCACGTGCGGCGGTATCGGCGGGGCGAGTTCCGCGACAAGATCGCCCGCTCAGGCCTGGAACTGCGCAAGCTGCGCTACATCAATGTGGGACTGTTCCCGCTGGTAGCGGCGGTGCGCCTGCTGCGCCCCGACAAGGGCGATTCGCGCAGCGACACGACGGGGGTGCCGCCAGCCCCGATCAACGCGGTGTTGAAAGCCACCTTCGCCAGCGAAGCCCTGTTCACGTGGCTGCCCGCAATGTGGGGCGTCAGCCTGCTGGCCGTGGCGCGGCGGCCTTAAGCGTCACATATGCGTCACGGGCATAGTACGCGCGATGCGTTGCAACGTACTGATTGCACAAGGGTTGCGTCCGGTTGCGAGGATGCTTCAAGCCTTCACGATTTGGGGTTTCCAGAACCAAACAAACCGGTGATTCGTTCGTAAGGCCCACTGGGCTTAATACACTGAGAAGTATCGGGCGAAGGGCTGACGGAGATTCCATGCCGACTGGGCGTGCTGGTGTGATGCTATTCGCGGCCACTCTGATGGGTGCCTGGCTCTCCTGCGCTTACGTCGCGTCCACGCCGGTTTCGGCGCAGGATGACGGCTTTGCCGAAGAAATGCGCCGCAAGAAGAAGCGCGAGAAGGCCATCGCCGAAGGCAAAGACCCCGACGCTGCGGAAGAACCGGCCGCACCGGCCAAGCCCAAGCTGCCCACGACCGCCGCCGGCTGGGTCGGCACCATCAAGCGCCAGTGGAATTCGACCAACGCGGACCAGCTGCAACTGGTGCGCGAAGCCGCCGATGAACTGAAAAAGGCCATCGGCACCGAGGCCACACTCGCCAACGACCTGGCCGATGACTTCAAGGGCTTCAAAGAATCCGAGGCCGACAAGTGCCTCTCCGACGCGCTGCGCAAGTCCAACGTTACCCCTGAGCGCCTGCGCGCCGTGCTCGAAGAGAACCGCCCGCTGGCACTGAAAGCCATCATGAATCCGGCCTACACCGAGGCCGACAACTGCCGCCTGCAGCCTGAGGTGGACAAGGCCTGCGCGCCCCTGTTCGGCGTCTGGCGCGACCCCGTGGGCTACGCGATTGAACATTGGAAGCTGGACCTGACCCTGCCCGCCGGCCAGCTTGATGGCCTGGCGACGCTGCTGGGCGAAATCGTTCCGGGCCTTGAGGTGTGGCGTGACGGCGAACTCGTACGCGAGAACGCCCTCAGCTACATGCGCGCCAAGGGCGCCAGCCAGCTCGATATCAAGCAAAAGGAATACGCGGCGGCGCAGAAGATTCTCGACGCCAACGAGGCCATGAAGGACCCGATCCTGAAGGACGAAGACAAGGCCCACGTCCGCGTGCTGAATGACTACCGCATGATGCTGGGCAAAGGCGTACTCACCATCAACATCCAGCTGTGCAAGGCCTGCACCGGCCACAGCGTGTACCAGGAAAAGATCGGCCGCATCGGCCACAACATTGACGGTCACCCGGACGGCCGCACGCCGCAGGACCGCGCGCGCAAGGCCGGCTTTGCGGGCAGCGTGGCCGAAAACTGCCTGATGGGTGCCGGCGACGGCGCGGCTGCGGTGTGGCAGTGGTACAACGCCGCGGAGCACCATCGCAACATGATTGGCAATCACGCAATCATCGGCGTGGGGCATTCGGGCGTGTACTGGACGCAGAACTTTTCAGGCGGCCGCCGAGGGCAGTAGCAACGGCCGCGCAGGGCTCAAGTGTGCAGGATGATTCACGGCTTACCCCGGGAGGTACGAAGGACATGACGAGACTCCGCAAAGGCATTTTCACGAGCGTAATGGCGGGTGCATTGCTGACGCTGGCATACGCGCCGGCCGTGGCCGGCCCCGGCAAGCTCGGCGACAAGAACCCGGACGTGCGCGCGGAAGGCGTGCAGGAAGCCGCCCGCGCCAACAACCGTGCCGCTGCGTCGGCGATCCTCGCCGCCCTGGCCGCTGAGAACGACGGTCCCGCAGGCTACCGCATGGCGGAAGCCGTGGGCTGGCTGAACTCGGAAGAGGCACTCGACGAAATCGACAAAACCGTGCTGAAGTGGCAGCAGCCGAAAAGCCTGTTCGGCGCGTACTGGACCTACATGGGCCTGCTGAGCCAGAAACAGGCCAAGGCCGATGCGATCGTGCTGAAGGCCTTCACCGAAACCAAAGACAAGGACGTGTTCATCCGCGCCGCAGCCCTGGAAGCATTGGCCGAGGCCGAACGCGGCGACATCGGCGTTGACCCGCTGTTGACCGTGCTGAACGACTACGACCCGAAGTGGGACACCGCATCGCCGATCATTGTGCTGACGGCCGTCACGGCAGCGCACAAGCTGGCCAAGGGTGTTTCGCAAGAGCAGGTGTTCAAGGTGGTGCTCGCGTTGGCCGAAGTGCTGGCCAAGACCAAGGACGACCAGGTCCAGTGGTTCACCGCCAAGAGCCTCAGCAACATCACTGGCGAAGACCTGTACACCGACCCCGAATTCTGGAAGTGGTGGGTGCAGATGGGCGGCAAGAAGGTCGAGAAGCGCGAAGAAGGCGCCACCGTGGCCGGCCGCGACGTACCGAAGTTCTTCAAGGCCGCAGCCGTCGGTAAGCGCGTGATGTTCGTGATCGACATTTCCGGCAGCATGCAGCACCCCGTTGAGCTGCCCAAAGACATGAAGAACCCGCCGCCTCCGCCGAAGGAAGACAAAGGCCCCACCACAGGCGGCGGCAAGGTCGGCAAGGGCAAAGAAGCCGAAGAAGAGAAGAAGCCCGAGATTCCGCCGCCGGACTACAGCAAGGTGAAGTCCAAGCTTGACCTCGCCAAGGTTGAGCTGATCCACACGCTGAAGTACCTGCCGGAAGACTACTTCTTCAATATCGTCATCTATCACACGCCCCACGATTGGATCGACAACGGCACCAAAGCCTTCGTCAAGGCCACCAAGGCCAACAAGGACAAGTTCATCAAGAAGGTTGAAGCCCTGAACTGGGCTGCCCTCACCAACATCCACGGCGCGCTTACCCGCGGCTTCTGCGGCCACATGAAGGGTGCCCTGGACCCGATGAAGCTGACCGATGCCGCCAACCCGGCCTGGGACCCGGAATGCTTGAAGTCAGGCGCGACCACGATCTTCTTCCTGACTGACGGCTTCCCGACCATCAGCGACGACACCACCAACAACGGTGAAGTCGGCCGCACGACGCCCACCGGCAACGGGCGCTACGTGGACATGAACAACATCATCCTGGACGTGAAGCGCATGAACGTGTTCCGTAAGGTGGTGATCAACACCATCGGCATCGGACCGCACCCGCAGCAGCTGCTTCAGGCCCTGGCGCAGATGTCCGGCGGCGAATACGTCGACCGCAGCGGTGCCGCCACCGACCGCGACTAACGCAGGCGCAATCGCACCGGGACACGCTTTCGCGTGTCCCGGTTTTCGTTGCAGGCTGATACAATGCACCCGGGCCGAGGAACTCGTGGCTGCTGCCGCGTGGGCCCCTACGGAGGACACAATGCGAATCTTCGCGACATCGATCGCCGCGTTGCTGCTGCTCGCGGCCGTGCAGGCGCCGGCTGTGGCGCTGGACGACTACGGCATCAAGGCCGACAAAAAGCTTGCCAAGGCGCTGGAGGACTGCGCTGACGCCTGCTACGAGTGCGGCGACAAGGCCAAGGAAAAGGGTCTTTACCGCCTCGCGCGCAGCTACTTTGACCACGCGCTTCGCTACGACCCTGAACACAAGAACACCCGCAAGACACTCGGCTACAAAAAGAAGAAGGGTGAATGGGTGCTGGAAGACGACCTGATCCTGTTGACCGACAAGATCAATGAATCCAAACGCGCCGAACTGGAGGCCAAGCTGTGGGCTGAAACCGCGCCGATCCGTACCAAGGCATCGGCCGCGCTGCTTACGTTCGTAAACGACACCAAGCTGGACCCGGCGCTGCGGCTGCTGGCGCTGTACCACGTCGTGCGGCTTGACCCGGAAAACCGCGACTGCCAGCGCGCCACGCGCAGCACGGCAGATCGCATGTGGTACAAACACGCCGTCGATGACGAACACGACACCAACCGCGATAAGCGCATTGCCCGGGCAACCACGGGCACCAAGCTGGCCGAAGAATCCGAGTATCGCAAGCTGAGCGGCATCCCCTTCGACAGCTGGCGCGCTGACTGGGTGATGATTCACCTCGACATCGGCGAGCAGGCCGCAACGTGGGGCCCGGCGCTGACGCAGTATGCCGAGGCCAGCCGCAGCCACGCGCTGGAAATGCTCGGGCTCGAAAACGGCACCGCGCCCGCCAAGGACGAACACAAGCTGCATTACACCGTGCTGCGTGAACGCGAGCGCTTCGGCCGCTTCATTGAAACGTGCAGTGGCATTGAAGAAGCCTCACGCCGCAAGGAAATCGCGCAGGTGGGCGGCGGCACGCCCGTCGAGCGCCCATACGGCGCGTGCTGGCTGTACCCGAACCTCGACAACGACTACGGCATCCGCGACGGCGTGGCGCATGACCTGGCGCAGAAGCAGATCACGATCCACACCGGCGACGGCGCTTTCTGGCTGGCGTTCGGCGCGGGCTATCTCAACAGTACGCACATGAACGGCTCGACTTCGTCGCGCTTTTACGCCGTGAAGAGCTCGCAGATCATTGATACCGGCGGCGTGGAAGCGCTGCCCGGTTTTGGCGAATCGCCCGCCGGCTGGCGTTTGCGCGTGGTCATGGAGATCACCGGAGGCAAACGCACCAAGCTGCGCGAGCTGGCCTATTCGCGTCCCGCCGACTACGACAACCGCGCCATGGCCCACGCCTATTGCTACACCGATTATCTGATCAACGTGCACCGCGAAAAGCTGGCCGCCTTCCTTAAGGCCTGCTACGAAGAGCGCATGAAGCGCATCAAGGCCAAAGAGGCCGGCGAGACCCCGGGTGCCATCCTCGACCGCCTGTTCGCCACGCTCGAACTCGACGAAGCCAACTTCCAGGCCGAATTCGAAAAGTGGTGCCTGACCAACTACGTAAAGCTGCCCGAATAAAACAAACCCGCGGCCATCCTGGCCGCTCGTGTTGCCGCTGAGAGCGCTGGCGTCTCGCCGGCAAATCCCGCGCGGCCTCCGGCCCGCGGGCGCCGTGCAGGCCGTGGCCGGGACGGCCACGGCAGATGCCGGCCAGAAGCCGGCGCTCCCGGCCTCGCGCTACCAGTCAGGCCTGATGTTCGATGGTTGCCTTGAAGGGGTAACCGGATTGCTTGGCCGTACGCGTGATGCGCTGCATGGCCAGCTCTGCCGCCGTGGCGTTCAATTCAGCGACCAGCACGCGCTTCTCGGTGCCCAGGCGCTTCACCAGCTCGCGCGATGCATCTTCGTCGTAGCCCAGGAATGTTTCCAGAAGGTAGTACACGAAGTCCGGCGGCGTCTGGTCGTCGTCGTGGAACACAATGCGCACCTTGGCCGAAATCACCGTCGGGTCTTCAGCCCCATTGAAATCGGTGCCGGTCTCCGGGGCGCTTGTTTCGTCGTTGTCGTCAGGCGGCACTCTCGAGGTCATGCCACGATTATAACGCTCGCCATGTCTCGATACAGCCTAGACCTACTTGCCGCGCCAGCGGTGCACCAGCGTGTCCAGCTTGCCGCCCCCCGCGAGGCCGGAAGCCATGGGCATGCCGTGTTCACGCAGCAACGCCGGTGAGCCGCGGCGCAACACCAGCTTCACCTCGGCCTCGGTCGCGCCGGGCAGGTCGAAGATGAAAATGCTGGGCTCGTCCGGCCACAAGCGGGTGTCTTCCACTTCACGCGCGGCGCGCCAGTAGGGCGTGGCCCAATCTTCCGCGAATCGGCGCCCGATCAGCGCGCCCTGGGTCGCGGTCGCCGTTTCACCGACACGCTCATCGGCGGGCAGACCTTCGCTGCTTTCCAGCGCGACGCCGTTCGCAAAACCGGTCACCCCCAGCACGTAGCGCTTCAGGCCGTGGCCGGTCGGGATCGCGTGGCCGGCGCCGACATTCTCAAGCGCCACCACCACCCGCAACCCGGTTTCGAAGCGCTGCGTTTCGACATTCATTTTCACGCCAGCTTTGAGGAAGGCCACGTCTTCACTTCCGACAAAGGCGTGCTTGTGGCCTTCACTCAGTGGCCGGAAGCGCGTGGCGAAGCGCGCGATGGCAACGCCGCCGCCGTCGAGTTCAGCCTGCGTAAGATCACCGCCGACGTTAATCGTCATCATCTTGCCGTCGGGCCCCAGAATCTGCTGGATGCGGCCCGTTCGCGAGTACTCGGGCATGTGGCAATCCTGGCACTCTTTGTAGTCCGCGCCCGGCTTGGCGTAGCGCGTGCGCTGCCATTCGCTCCAGGTGCCCTGGCCGACAAGGCCTGACTCGGTCTTGTGTTCGTGGCACGACGCGCACAGCACACCCATCTCAAAGATCGGGTTGTAGCCGGCTCCCATGTAAAGGTACGAAACATCAGGCAGCGGACCGAACACGCGCTTCACCGGGCCGGGGAAGGTGTCGTCGTGCGGGTCCGGCCTCAGCAGGCGCAGGCTGCCGTTGACGCCGGCTGCATACGGGTTGGGCACACTCTCGATCTTATGGCAGAAATCGCAGTGATTGCCGCTCAGGTGCACACCGTGGGCATCAAGCAGTGTGGTGCCATGCAACGAGAACTGCCCCAGTGTTGAAGCCAGGCTGGGCGAATGACAGGGCGTGCACTCGTCGGTCGCGTTGCCCTGCGCCAACGCGTGAGGCCGCGCGTCCTTCTCAAACGCCGCGCGCGTCCAGGGGTTGCGGGCCATGCTGGCATGGCGCGAGGTGCGCCAGTGGTCGTATTCGCGGCGGTGGCAGTTGCCGCAGTTCATGTGGTTCTCGGGCGAATAGGTGCTGCGGGGCGTGTGGTCGGGCGCGATCCAGTTGTAGTCGCGGTGGTCGATGGGGCTCATCTTGCGCAGCGTGATCGTGGCCAGCGCGCTGACCTGCCCGTCTGGGCCGATGCTGCGGAACGCGGCCTCTTGCTCGAGCGTCACGATCCCGTTCACGTAGCCGAGCTTGCCGGCGGTCACCAGAGTCAGCGCCTCAAGCTGATCGAGTTCCAGCTTGAAAAAGCCGCGCGAGTTGGTGACGGTCTCGATCCTGCCGGCGGCGCGGCGCTTCACGGCTGCACCTTCGACACCGGCACCGGTTTCATCGACGACGCGACCCCACAACGCGAAGGGTTCATCCTGCGGTGCTGTGACCGTGGGCGTGAAGGTGGGGACTCGCCCCTCAAGCGGGATGTTGGGGTTGTGGCGTTCTTTCAACACGGCCTCGCCCAGTTCCACGGGGCGGTTGCCGAAGGGCAGCGTGTCGTGGTAGTAGCGCACGTCAATGCGGCTGCGGTCGCGGTTGAAGCGGAACCACGCGCCGCCGCCATTGCTGACCTCGCGGCTGAGATCAAGGCACGACCACACGCTGAACCATTCGCCGTTTTCCTGCAACGTGCCTTCGCCCACCGAGTACCACGCCCCGCCGTCCACCTGCTGGTCAACGCCCCAACTGATGTAGTGCATGCGATTGCCGCGGATCTGCAACTGCACCTCGTAGGCGAACTTGCCGAATACGTATGTTGCCGCGAAGTCCGGCTTGCCCAGCGGGTCTTCAGGCGGGTTGTGTCCGAAGCGCGCGTACGTGGGCGACTTGCGGAAGTCACGCAGGTCGGCAAACCAGCGGTCGATTTCGGCCTTGGTGGCCTGCGGGTCGTACGTGGAATCGTAGTGGTCAACGCGCGGATCCAGCAGCAGCGTCAGCACGAGCAGCCCGGTCAGCAGCGAGATCACGATCATCGGGACGTGCTTCATGGCGGCAGGGTAGCAGGCACATTGAAATCATCTACTGTGAACGCACCGGCTTTGGGCGTGCTGTGCGAGGCGGGCATTACAAAGGGCGGGGCACATTGCAAACGCGCGGCCGCCTTTGCGCAATAAACTGCGTCCCGGAGACCAACATGAAACACCTGTTCATTCCCGCGCTGTTTGTGCTTTCGCTGTTGCTGATCGCCTGCGAGCAAAAGACGCCGGACGCCGATGGCCACAAGCTGGCAGCCCTTGAGACGCGGCTCGCACAGGCCGAACGACGCTCTGATGAGGCAACCGCCAAGGCCCAGCGCCTTGAGGATGAACTGGCCAAGCTCGCGAACGCCAAGCCTGCAGCACCGGCACCGGACCCGCGCGTGGATGAACTGGCCGACGCGGTGAAGCAACTGACAGACCGCGTGAGAGAACTGACACCGAAGGAACACCAAGCACCCGCCGCGCCGGCGGCCGGAGTTGAGGACAACACGGCCAAGTCCCCCACCGAAGTAGAGGCCAAGCCCGCGCCGGAAGAAGTGCTGCGCCGGATCAACTCGCTGCTGCCCAACCTTAAGACCGACAGCGGCACCGGCGCCCAGCGCGATGAGCTGCTGGGACTGCTGTTCCAGGCCAACAAAGAAACCCGCGATCGTGTGATTGCCGAAATGCGCGAATGGGCCAAAGCCGAACCCGAAAACAAGCACGCCCGGCTGGGGCTGGCCAACGCGCTGGTGTCGCGCTTTGCGGACGTCAGCGACGACATCATGAAGCAGGGTGCCCTGGCGGCCGAGATCATGAAGGAGGCGGGCACGGCACAAGAATTGGATGCCGAGTTCTACGACGCGCTGCACTTCATCGCGCTGATGAAGGCCGGCTATCCCAGCTTCGCGCCCGAGTTCACGCAGGCCGGCAAAGACATGGACCGCGCACTGGCGATGCAGGCCAACATGGCATGGGAAGACCGATTTGCCGACATCTATACCGCCTACGCCAAGTGGTACCGCGTGCAAAAGAAGTACGACAACGCGATGGCCAAGGCCCAGGCAGGACTTGACCTCGCGCCACGCAACGCGGAACTGCTGGCTGAAAAGGCCGCCATCGAAAAGGCCATCAGCGGCGAATAGGCCGCAGAATCGGGAGACGGCATGAAACCGGAAGTCACAGGCTTGATCGGCGCCATCGGCGGCGCGGTACTTGGCACCTTTATCACGATGGCCGTGCTGAACAACAGCAACGAGCGCGCGCCGGCAGGCAACCCCGGCAACCTGAGCAGCGAGACCGACACCGGCAAGCCTGACGACGGCCCGCTTACCGGCCGCAACGACGACCCTGCAACCGATACCGAACACGCGGCCGAGATCCAGCGGCTGAAAGCCAAGCTGGCCGACGCGGAAACCGCACGCGACAATGAGCGCGGCAAACTCACGCGGCTTGAAACTGAGTCCAAGACCACAATTGACGGCCTGAATGCCCGCATCGCCGAGCTTGAATCGCAAGCCAACGCCCCAGCCGCCAACAACATCAAGGTCGCCTGGGGCAAATGGTCTGAAGAACGCGGCCTGCGCGAGGCCGACTGGGACCGCGTCGGCAGCACCTACCGCGAAATGACCGAACTGGTGCGCGAAATCGCCGTCGCCGTGCACAACGGCCAGGACGTTGACCCGGCCAAGCAGCGCCGCGCGGGTGAATTGAACCGCGTGCTGGTGGAACACTACGGGCCGATCATCGGCAAGCTTCCCAGCAACGCCGCCATGAACGGCGAGTTCGCGCACCCCTTCAACGCCGTGAACATACTGGCCGCGCAACTCGAAAGCGCCAACATGCCGCTCAGCGACAATCAAAAGGCCGCGCTAGCCAAGCTGGGTGAAGAGTACGACCAGAAGTGGGCCGACGTGAACGCGCGCTACACCGACGCCACCTTTGAACTGGAAAAACAGCTCGATGAGGCCGACCTGCTCGAGTGGTTCCGGGCCGAGATGTTCAAGGTCACCGACGAGCGCCAGCGCCGCATCGCCAGCCCGCCGGAATCTGAGGGCTACATCCGCATGGACCTGTATGGGGCGTCGCTGATCTTCGTGTACGGGCCGGGGCATGTGCCGGCGGCCACGCGCGAAGAATTGCTCGAGATGCTGAAAGGTCGTTTCACGGAACACTTTAAGATTCCGCGCGACCAGATAGACGCCGCCGCATTCGCCTTTGAGGCCTGGCTTGACGGCCTTGGCGCGCAGATCGGCCCCCGTGCCGCACGCGAGATGGCGGTGCTAAAGACACGCGAGGTCATGGTAAGCGGCCGCCAGCAGTTGGCGCTGATGAAAGAGCTGCACGGCAAGTACGTGACCGACGAAAAGACCCGCGAGTCAATTCGCGACGAGGGCTACATCTTCGTTCCGTACCTCTCCATGCCTGAATAGCGGCACTGTATTCACCGCCGGACTGTGACTACACTGCACGCGACCAGGAGACGAACATGACCGACGCCCCCCAGCCCAAACCGGAACCGAAGGACATCCCCGTCGCCGTAGCCAAGGCCCAGGCGGCCCAGGAGAAGGTCGTGGACAAGATCGTCATCCACCCCTTCCCCAAGATCGTACTGCTGTGGCCGGTGATGATGCTGAGCCTGCTGTTCTTCTTCTTCGGCGGCGGCGTTACCGACGAGCCCGTGATTGACCCTTCGGCGCTGGGCTGGTGGTGGATTGTGGTGTTCTGGTTCAACATGCTGGTGCTGACGTTTGATTTCGGCCGCACGAATTTTGTCGCGACCATCACGTCCACGCTGCTGATCCTGGCGGGCCTGTGGGTCTGGGACCTGCAAAGCGACATTGAGGTGTACGGCGCGATCTACGGCTTCTTTGAGAAGAACGAACTCAACATGAGCGCGAATTTCTACGCCATGATGGCTGCGCTGCTGTCGGTGCTGTTCCTGATGGCGTTTGTGACCACCCGCTTTGATTACTGGGTGCTGACGCCGAACCAGCTCACGCACAAGCACGGGCTGCTCGGCGACGAGCGCCAGTACGCCACAATCAACATGGCCGTTGAAAAAGAGCTGCCTGACGTGTTCGAGTTTCTGCTGTTTGGCGGCGGGCGCCTGATCTTCAAGCCCGGCCAGGGAGCCGACGCGCACAAATCGCTGGTAGTGGACAACGTGTTCCGCATCAATCGCGTGGAAAAGAAGGTCCGCGAGTTCATGCGCTTTATCAAGGTAGACGAAGACCGCAATCGCTAGGCGGTGGCGGGTGAACCGGGTTACCGCCCGCGGCTAGACGCTGACTTTGTCGCCGCTGGCGGATTCGCCTTGGGCGAGCACCGGCTTCACGTGCTCTTCGACGTAGCGTTTGGTCTGGCGTGGCGCGAGACCCACGAATCTTGACGGGTCAAGAATACCGTCAAGCGAGCCGCTGATCGCGCTGAAGAGTTTGTCGGCCTTCAACCGCGAGATCAGGTCGTTATCCGGCGCGCCTTCTTCTTTCATGCGGCGGATCGCGGCGTGGCTGTGTACGCGGATCGCCTCGTGAATCTCCTGCCGGTCGCCGCCGGCGCGCACGGCCGCCATGATGATTGCCTCGGTGGCCATCAGCGGCAGCTCGCGGGTCACGCGCGCGGCAATCACCGGCCCGTTGGCGCGCAAGCCAGTGCCGATGTTGTGCAGCAGGCTAAGGACCACGTCGGCGGCCAGGAACGCTTCCGGGATGCTCATGCGCCGGTTGGCGCTGTCGTCGAGCGTGCGCTCCAGCCATTGATCCGCGGCCGTGAACGCCGCGTTGGCCGGGATGTTGATCAGCCAGCGGGCGATCGCGCAGGTGCGCTCGCTGCGCATTGGGTTGCGCTTGTAGGCCATGGCACTGCTGCCGATCTGCTTTTCTTCGAACGGCTCGTCCAGCTCGCCCAGACCCATCAGCAGGCGGATGTCGGTGGCCAGCTTGTGCGCGCTCACGCCGATGCCCGCCAGCGCAGTCAGCACGTTGTAGTCGTACTTGCGAGGATAGGTCTGGCCGGTGACTGCAAACGCGCCTTCAAACCCCAATTTGCGGCACACGCGGCGCTCAAGCTCTTCGACTTTTTCGGCGTTGCCGTCAAACAGTTCCAGAAAGCTGGCCTGCGTGCCGGTAGTGCCCTTCACACCGCGAAGCGGCATGGCGCCCTCAAGCCGCGACAGTTCGTGGTAATCGGCCACGAGGTCTTGCAGCCAGAGTGTCGCGCGTTTGCCGACCGTCGTGAGCTGCGCGACCTGAAAGTGCGTGGCCCCAAGGCAAGGCTGGTCGGCATGCTTCAAGGCAAACTCGCCGAAGGCGTCGATCACCGCGCGCAGCCGCTTCAGCAGCAGGCGAATGCCGTCGCGCATCAGGATCAGGTCAGCGTTGTCGGTCACAAAGCAGCTTGTTGCGCCGAGGTGAATGATGGCCTTGGCGCTGGGTGCCACGTCGCCGAAGGCGTGAACGTGGGCCATTACGTCGTGGCGGAACTGTTTTTCGTACTCGGTCGCTGAGGCCAGCTCGGCGTCGGTCGGCACGAGATGGGCGCGCATTTCTGCCAGCGCGGCCTCGGTGATCTGCGTTAACCCAAGCTCGCGTTCGCTTTCGGCCAGCGCCAGCCACAGTTGACGCCACAGGCCGAAGCGGCGGCGGTTGCCAAAGAGTTCACGCATCTCGCGGGCGGCGTAGCGCCCGGTCAGAGGATGCTGGTAGGTATCGTGTTCGTTGCTCACGAGTACGGAATAGGCAAAGGCCGGCAGGGATGCAAGACTCGGCGTTCGGGTTTCGGCGGAAGGCGAGTCCCGAGTGCCGTGTCACAGGCAAAGGCACTGGGCACCGAGCACGGGGCACCGAGCACTGAACACTGGGCACCGACTATGACTGATACCCTTCGCATTCTCGACGCCAATCTCAACCGCGCCCGTGAGGGCGTCCGCGCCTGTGAAGAGTTCGCCCGGCTGGTGCTCGAGGACGCTCGCGTCTCGACCCTGCTCAAGGACATACGGCGCAACCTGCAGGCCATTTCCAGCGGCGTAGGTGAAAACCTGCTGCTGGCCGCCCGCGACGTCGCCAACGACGCCGGCGCGCGGCCGCAGGGCGAAGCCACCCGCCGCAACGGTCCCGAAGACATGGCCCGGGCGGGCATCAAACGCGCACAGGAAGCGCTACGCGTGATCGAAGAATCCCTGTACGCGCAAGCACCCGAACTCGCCCCCGAAGCCGCCTCGGCCCGGTACCGCGCCTATGAGGCCGAGCAGCAGCTTTTTGTGGCGGCACCCCTGCGCCGCGTACTGCACGAGGCGCCGGTGATGGTCGTGTTCTCGCGCGCGCTGTGCCGCCGCCCCTGGCGCGAGGTGGCCGATTCGCTGATTGAGGCCGGTGCGCGCCTTTTCCAAGTACGCGAGAAAGACGCCGGCGACCGCGCCCTGATCGGCATCTGCATCGAGCTTTCTGCCCGCCTGCAGGGCAGCGGTGCCGTGATCGTCAACGACCGCGCCGACCTTGCCCGTGCGGCCCAGGCCGACGGCGTCCACGTCGGCCAGGATGACCTGCCCTGCGGCGATGCCCGGCGCGTGGTCGGCCACGCCAGGCTGGTCGGGGTATCGACCCACAACCCGGCCGAAGCCCGCACCGCTGAGGCCGAAGGGGCTGACTATATTGGTCTGGGGGCAGTGTTCCCCACGGCGACCAAAGATGTACAATATCACGCCACCCCGGAGCTGATCCGGGCCACGCTAGAGGCTGTTAAGCTGCCGGTGTTTGCCATCGGCGGCATCACGCCTTCAAATGTGGTGCAGTTGGCATCCATGGGTGTACGTCACGCGGCCGTAAGCGCGGGGCTGCTGGACACGGAAGACCCTGCCGGTGCCTACCACGCACTGGCGGAGGCCTTGAGGAAGGTTTGAGGAAGCACTGAGGAGTGACGCATGACTCGCCTGCTTTCCGCGACATTGCTGTTGGCCTGCCTGTGTGTGGCCGCGCTGGCCCAGGAAGACAGCGGCACCCAAAGCATCCACCTGAAAAGCGGCGAGATTCTCGAAGGTAAAGTGGTAAGCATCACCGAGGAAGGCCTGAAGCTGGATGTGGGCGAAGGGATTCAGCTTTTCATCCGCTGGGGCTACACCCGCGGCGACAAGCACTTTGAGCTGCGCAAGGGCGTCACCGACTACACCAAGTTTGCATCCGTCATGAAGCTGGCCGACTTCTGCCACGAATTCGCGATGGACGAGCAGGAGTCCTACGCGCTGACGGCCGCGCTGAAGCTTGAACCCGGCAGCAAGGAAGCCCGCGAGCGTTTGGCCGCGCTGCCCAAAGTTCCCGGCCTGGGCGAGCCCGACTCCACCCCCGACCCCGAAGTGAAGCCCGACCCTGAAGTGAAGCCGGACCCTGAGCAGCCGCTTCCCCCACCGATGCGCGGCATGTTCAAGGTGTGGGTCAAGATGACCACCGAAGACAGCACCGCCGAAAAGTGGTTCAAAGACCAGCTTGACCAGATGGACTACAAAGAGGGCACCGACCGCGACCACGAAATGCGGCTTGAGGTGACCGTCAAGATCACCATCACCAACAACCCCACGTTCATGGGCGCTGAGCTGTACGCCGTCGCCGATGCCGAGCTGACCTGGAAGATCTACCGCCACGGCGAGACCACCGTGGTCGCCGAAAAGTCGCACAAGGTAAGCGACGTGCGCCGCGACAACCGCGATGAGGCGCGCAAGCGTTCACGCACCCAGGTTTGCGAAGAGGCCTTCCCGCTGATCCACGCCGCGATGGAGAAGTTGCGCTAACCCCGCAAGAAGCTGCGCTAGTCCGGCGGGCTTGCCTTGCCGTTTCCCCGCGTGATCCAGTGTGCCGGCTCCGCCGCTTGCCCGTGAAAGGCTGGCATGGGCTGCCCGTCAGCGTACACTGGCGGAAATTCGGACCATTTGCCGCCCCGTAAGCGTATTAGGTAGTGGTTTCCAGCCGGAGTTATCATGCAGCGTACCAAGCCTTTCCGCCGACTTGCCTGGTACACGTCCTGGGGCGCGGCAGTCGGCTGCGCGGCACTGTGGGTGGCTTCCATGGCAGGCGCGCAGCGCCTTCGGATGTATGAAACCCCGCAGGTTGACCCCAACGCATTCGAAATCACTACGCGCGCCGACCTGCGCGACACATTGGCCCGCATTGCCAACCTGCGCGTCACGTTGAACGCCACCAAAGACGAAGCCGAACGCAAGCGCTTGATCGCCTCAATCCTGGACCTGTGCCAGGAAGAGCTTGACCAGCCTGGCAACACCGAAGGCGTGCTGACCACGCAGGTCAGCGAAGACCCGCGCACTCCCGGCATGGCAACCCGCTGGCAAGGCGTGTTTCCGGGCATCGAAGAACAGATCGTGGCGCTTGGAAAGGAAGGCCTTGAGCTCTACGAAACGCGCTACGGCCCCCGGGCCAAGGCGCAGCTCGACATCGCGTTTGCATCCCGCAACCGTGAAGGCCTGCGCAACGTCAGCCGCCGCTTCGGCCTGACCAGCCAGGGTCGGCGAGCCTCGCTGCACTTGGCTGCGCTGGCCTTTGAATCGGGCGAAATTTCCACGGCCGCGCGTGCCCTTGAGCGCGTTCTGCAACGTCCAGCGCTGGTTGAGCCTGCACAGCGGGCACCGCTGGTGGCGTGGCTCGCGCATTGCTACCGCGACCTCGGCGAGCGCGCGAACCTGTCGCGCCTGCCGCAACTTCACGCCGATTGCAAGGACATCGAAGTCACGGAAGGCACGGCCACGCGCAAACTGTCAGCCCTGCTGCAGCAGCGCATAGAGCAGGCGCCGGACCGCAGCGGCAGCGTGCTGTCGCACCTGAGCATCGAAGCCCCCGGTGGCAACTACGCCAACACCGGCCTACACGATGCCCCGGGCAGCTTCACGGAGACTGCCTGGACGCGCAATCTTCCGGGGCTTGAGGCTACCCGCCTGTACACCCCGTTCATGCGTTACCCGGCACCAATGGTGTCGCCGCTTATGCCGATCTTTGACGGCGACGCGTTTTATGTGAACACCGGCGACCGGGTCGTGGCCTATGACCTGGCGGGCGGGCAGGGCGGTGCCCCGATCTGGACCTGCAAGCCCTTCCCGACCTTTGAACATAACTGGCGCAACCGCGAGCCCGACCCCAACCTCGCCATGCCCGTGAGCATCTGGCGCGGCACGGTGTTCGCCGGGATCGAAAACCCGCTGACCGACCACTACCACAGCCGTAACGCCGACAACAACTTCGGCCTGTACAGCCACTACCCGAAGGTGCACCGGGCGATGTGCGCCATCGACGCCGCCAGCGGACGCCTGCTTTGGAAAACCGGCGGCGAATACGACGGCACCGAGCAGGCGACCACCAACTACCTTTCCGGCATCGTGCACGACGGCGTTCTGTATTGCATTGCCTCGCGCATTCCCGGCATGGCCGAACTGTTCCTGGTCGCCCTGAACCCCGAAACCGGAACCGAACTTTGGCGCCTGCGCCTGTGCTACGGCCAGCAGGAAACCACCATGTTCGGTCGCCCGGCGCGCGAGCCTCACCCCAGCCTGCCCTGCATCGTGGGCGGCCGGCTGTTCGTGTGCACCAACATCGGCGGCGTGGTGTGCGTCGACCTGGGTGGCCGCTGTCTGGAGTGGATCACGCGCTATGAGTACATGCCGCGGCCTCACACCAAGTACATCGACACCTACTACCGTGAGGTCACCTGGTTCACGAACCCGACGCTTTATGCCGAGTCCGGCGACAAGCGCTTCATCATCGTCGCGCCCACCGACAGCAACGAGCTGACCTGTCTTGATGCCACCGACGGCCGCGTGGCCTGGACCAAACGCCGCGAGCAGCTCCGTTACGCCCGTGCAGTTGCCGGCATGCGCGACGGGCTGCTGTACCTGGCCTCCGACGGCGGCCTGGACGGGCCCTCAAGCAGTTGCCTGCTGGCCGTAAACGTCAGCAACGGCGAAGTACGCTCAACCCTGAAAGTCACCCCGCACGACCGCGGCAACACACTGGCGCTTGCCGGGCGCCCCAGCATGGCCGGTAACCACATCTACTGGCCGGGGGTCGGTTTTGGCGCGGCCACCTGCACGATTGCCGAAATTGACGCCAGCTCGATGCGCGTCGTCAACTCGGCCGCAGCACCCTCTGCCTATGCGGCCTCGAACGTTGGCTATTCGGTGCACGTGCAGCACGGTGTGCTTTTCACGGTTTCCGGCAAGGATTACTCCGCGGGCAACAGCCAGCTGGCGGCCCGCTTCAACACCCGATCGCTGCTTGAGGCCGCGCGCGCCGAGTCCGTCGCCCGCCCCACCGACCCGGCCGTGCAACTGCGCTTTGGCACGCTTTCGCTGCGGCTGGGTGAACGCGCCGATGGCCTGCGTGCACTGCAGAAGGCGTTCGAACTTGCGGCAAGCCCGCCACGCCCCGACGTGCGCGACCGCGCGGGACAACTGCTGGTAGGCGCGCATCTTGAGAATGCCGACGCGGCCATCCGCGCCCGCCGATTCACCGAGGCGCTGGGACACGTGGAAACTGCCAAGGGCTACGCGACTACGCGCAGCCAGCGAGCCGCCTGCTTTGACCGCGCCGAGCGCGCCCTGCAATCGCAGGGCAACATGGCGGACCTCAAAGAGTTCTATCGCGACCTAGTCGCGGACAGCCCCGATTTCGGCGTGGGCTCAGACCCGCAGCTTCCCGTCGCGCTGCACGCCGGCATTCGCCTTGCCGCGCTGCTGGGCACCAAGACCGACGCCGCCGAATGTGCCGGTTTGTGGCAGCGCGCCCTGAACGCCCCCGCCGGCTACTTCTGGGAAGGCCGCCCCCTGCGCACCGTGGCGCTTGAAGCGCAAAGCAAGCTGATCACGCAGTTCGGGCGCGATGCCTACGCGGAACTGGAGGAAAAGGCAAAGGCCCTGCTTGCAGAGGGCACCGATGCCGCCCGCCATGACCTGCTGCAGCGCTATCCGCTGGCGCTGTGCGCCGACGAAGCCGCACTGGCCCTGGCTGAAAACCACCTCAATGCCGGGCGGGCAGCCGAAGCTGCGGCCGTGCTGCAACGCGCACTGGACGAAGTGCCCGGCCGCGAGGGCCGCCTGCAACTGAGCGCGCTGCTGGCGCTGTGCCACCACGAAAGCAATGAAAAGCTGCGCGCCCGCCTGCTTGCGTCACGGCTTCTGCGCGAGGCTCCCGACGCGACCATGACCCGCAACGGCCGCCAGCGCACTTTCAAGGAAATGCTGCGCCCGCTGCTGGATGGCGACGGCCCGCAGGACCAGGGCACCCTGTTGCCGCGCCTGCCCGAATCGCTGTCGTTCCTGTGGTCGCGCCCGTGGGGCGAGTTCACGCGGCTTCCGGCGCAACCGGCAACGGGTGCCAACGCGCGCATCCACCTGGCTGAGCGCACCATTGAAGGCAACCACCTGCTGGCGTTGGATGCGACCAGCGGCGCGCTGAAGTGGTCCGACACCGCCGAAGTTTCCGTCACAGCCGTGATCGGGACCCCGGCCGGGCTGCTGTTCGTGCTGTCGCAGGGCTTTGTCCTGTACGCGGAAGACGGTACCAAGCGTTGGGAAGAAACCACCTACGGCGCGCCTGACCGCGCCAGCGTCAGCGGCGGCATGCTGACCTACACCACCCGCTTCACCGATACCCGCACCCGAAAGCAGATGGTGCGCGTCACCGCCCGTGACGTTGAGACTGGCGGCGAGATCTGGAACATCACCCTGGAGGCCGGCTCAGCCGCATGGCTGGAACAGTCCGAAGGCGTCGTCTACGGGCTGGTCACCGGCGAACGCATGAAGCTGGTGGTGCTGCAATCAGACACCGGTGCCAGCATCGCCGAGCACGACTTCGGCCCCGGGGTTCGCGTCGCCGGCTCGCCGCTGGTAAGCGATGCGCATGTCGTCGTGCTGGACAGCAACGGCACACTGCACCGCCTGCAGCGCGATGATCTTGAGCCCGCGGGCGCGGTCGAAACCAAGGTCAAAAACCCGCTGCTGCTTGAGCGCCACGGCGACAACTTCATCGCGCTGGGCCTGACCAGCATCGCCTGCATTGACCCGGCCACCGGTCGCCAGGTGTGGCGGAAGGACCTGCCGGCTGCCACCGTGACCGGCTTTGCGTCGGTGAAGGACACGCTGGTGATCACGCAGCGCTCGGGCGATTCGCGCACGTTCGTGCTCGGCATCAGCATGGCCGATGGCAGCGAAAGTTTCCGCACCCCGGTTGAGGCCGCCAACGCCGGTGACCGCGTTGACCTCAGCGCCTCGGCCGCGATTGAGGGCGGAGTAGTGCTGGTGTTCGCGGACCGGCGCATTTCAGACGGGCTGATCCGGCTGCATTCGTTCCGCCTGCTGGTGCTGAACGCCGACGGCAGCACGCGCTTCAGCTGGTCGCATGAGGTCAGCAACGTGTCGCCGTACACGCAGCTTGCAGTGATCGAAAACTTCATCGCGCTGTCGTGCGACAAACAGACCTTCTGCTTCGGCCCGGGCAAGTAGACGCCTCGCGAGTCGCACGTTGCGGCTGTATAACGACGCCATGTCCGAGATCCGTGATTTCGCCCGCAGCGTACTGAAGCAGGAAGCCGACGGCGTATCCCGCCTGGCCGGCCTGCTGGATGAGTCATTTGACCGCGCCGTAAACGCCCTGTTGACCTGTCAAGGGCACGTGGTCGTCACCGGCGTAGGCAAGCCCTGGTTGATCGGCCAGAAAGTCAGCGCCACACTGGCCAGCACGGGCACCCCAAGCTTTGCGCTGCACCCCAGTGAAGCCATGCATGGTGACCTCGGCCGCCTGCGCGCGCAGGACGTGGTAATCGCGATGTCGAACAGTGGCGAAAGTGAAGAGCTCACGCGCCTGCTGCCCGTCATCAAGCGCATCGGCTGCGTGTGCATCGGCGTCACGGCCAAACGCGAAAGCGCGCTTGCCCGCCACAGCGACATCGTGCTGGACATGGGCAAAGTGCCCGAAGCCTGCCCGATCGGCATGGCCCCCAGCGTCAGCACCACGGTAATGCTGGCACTCGGCGACGCGCTGGCGCTGGCCACCATGAAGGCCCGCAACTTCGGGCCCGAAGACTACGCGCGCTTTCACCCGGGCGGTGCACTCGGCCGCAGCCTGATGAAGGTCACCGAGATCATGCGCAAGCTCAGTGACACGGCAGTCGTGAACACCACCGACACCGTGCGCCACGCGCTGCACGAAATCACGCGGCACAAAACCGGCGCTGCCTTTGTGGTCGAAAACGGCAAGCTGCGCGGAGTGTTCACCGACGGCGACCTGCGCCGCCATGTGGAAAACGCGACCGGCAACCTGCTGGCCGCCACCATCAC
This sequence comes from uncultured bacterium, assembly GCA_938014885.1. GTDB lineage: Bacteria > Planctomycetota > UBA8742 > UBA2392 > UBA2392 > CALLQI01. Next base: position 161,869 of record CALLQI010000021.1, on the reverse strand, counting down.
CAGCGTCTGGACCAGCCCCTGCCGCAGCGTAGGCAGCGACAAGCTCGCCCCGGAAGCAGTACGCGCCATGATCGACGGCCGACGCATCGGCGAGCTGCCGGTGATCGACGAAACCGGCACGCTGGTCGGCCACATCGCGCTCAAAGACCTGGTCGCGATGCACTTCGTGTAGCCCCGAGTCTCAGGAACTGCTGCGGGCATTGCATTCCGCCTGTATGATACTGCCCCGTGGCCAAGTCCTTTACCTTTGACGTCGAGTTCGACGCCCCGCTGAGCGAGGTGTGGCGCGTCGTCAGCGATACTGACCTCATTGATGGCGCCATCGGCGTGCCGGCCATCGAATACACCGACGTGCCGCAGCCCGACGGCACCAGCCGCCGCCTGTGCAAGACCCGCAAGCTCGGCTTCAGCTTTGAGTACGAAGAATTTCCGTTCACCTGGATCCACGAGCAGATGTACGAAGTCGAACGTGTGTTCACCAAGGGCGCATTCAAGACCTTCCGTCACCGCTGCGACCTGTTGCCGCGCGACCCCCTTGACCCGTCAAGAGGCTGCACGGTGCGCACTACATTCGCCTTTGAACCCATGGGCATGATCGGCGTGCTGGCAAGCCCCGGCACCCGTATGGACCTGGTGGGCCCCTACAAAAAGGCCTTTGCGGCCGCGAACCAGAAGCTGCTGGCCCGGCGCACCGCGGCCCCCAAGCAGACGGTGATCCTCGAGCGCCCGGTCGCGATGGACGAGCTGGACCAGCGCCGCCAGTCGCAGCAATCGCAGCAGGCCCGCGAGTTCGCGCAGCGCACGCGGCAGCTCTTCGATTCACCGCTGATCGACAAACTCGAGAAGAGTGTCGCCCAGCTACCTGACGAAGAGTTGCGCCGCATGCAGCCCAAGGCCTTTGCCCGCCGCTGGCACGCGTCGTTTCCCGACGTGCTGAACAGCTTTCTCGCCGCCACCCGCGCCGGTTTGCTCAAGATGCGCTGGGACGTGATCTGCCCGCATTGCCGAGGCGACAAGCAAAACCTCACCGGCCTGAGTGAAGTGAAAGAGCGCGCGTTTTGTTCGGCCTGCAACGTGGACTTTGATGTCGATCTGGACCGCAGCCTTGAGGCCGTGTTCACGCCCCACCCGCAAGTTCGCGAAGTCCCTGAGGCGCACTACTGCCTTGGCGGCCCCGGCAGCACGCCGCACATCGTGTACCAGCGGCTGCTCAAGCCCGACGAGTCGCACAAGTTCACGTTCAAGTTGGCGCCGGGGCGTTATCGCGTGCGCGTGACCGGTGCGAAAGAGTTCCGTTGGGTAGACGTTGAGGCCGATGCGCCCGGCAGCACCGTCAACTTCACAGTCCGCGACGACGCCGTGCACGGTGCCGACGCAACGGTGGGCTCGAAGCAGCCTATCACAGTCACCTTCGGCAATGAATCCGGCCGCAAGGCGCTGGTGGTGATGGAAAGTGTGCAGTGGGCGCAGGATTCGCTGAGTGCCGGTGAGCTGGTGGCCGACCAGCGCTTCCGAGACCTGTTCAGCAATGAAGTGCTGGCACCGGGCATCAAGCTGGCTGTGGAAGAGGCGACAATCCTGTTCACCGACCTGGTGGGCAGCACCGCGATGTACAACGCGCTCGGCGACGCGAAGGCCTTTGCGCTGGTGCGTACACACTTTGACGTGCTGCATGAGATCGTGCTGAAGCACCGCGGCGCAATCGTGAAGACCATCGGCGACGCGATCATGGCCGTGTTCACGTCACCCACGAACGCGCTGCGTGCGGCCGACGAGCTGCACCAGCGCACCGACGCCTACGTGCGCGAACACGGGCACGAGGCCGGCGCGCAACTCAAAATCGGCATCCACAACGGGGCCTGCATCGCGGTGACGCTCAACGACAAGCTGGATTACTTCGGGACAACCGTGAATCTGGCCGCACGAGTGCAGGGGTTAAGTGAAGGCGGCGACATTTTCGTCAGCGAGTCGCTGGCCAAAGGCACAAACCAGTGCGAAACCCTGCGCGAACAAGGCTGGCAAAGCGAACCCCGCCAGGCCTACGCCAAAGGCTTTTCCCAGCCGGTGCCCGTCCTGCGCTGGACCCGATAGCAGGTGGCGCGCAGCAAGTGGCATTGGCTTCCAGCCGGTGCCGTTTCACCGGAATCCAGCCGGTGCGTGGTGTGGGAGCCTCGCCGGCACTCTTTTGCAGTTCCGCCCCCGGCGGCGGGACGCCGCCGGCACTCACGCGCGGGACGCGCGTGCCACGTACTGCTCTACTCGGGTGGGCCTGTCGTGTCTCGTTTGGGTGGGTTCAGCAGGTAGTCGCGGAACATTTCCTGGGCTTGGCGCTTTACGACTTCGTAGCGCTCGTAGCGGGTCTTGGCGGCCAGGAACTCGGCGCTCATCCGCGCTGCCTTCTCGGGCGTGTAGTACTGGTTGTACGGGGATTGCGGGGCGGGCTCCGGCGGCTCAATGGCTTCTGCGGCCGCCTTCTCTTCGGCCTTCAGTGCCCGGATCTCGGCGGCTTCTTCGGCCGCGGCTTCGCGCAGGGCTTCCTTGATCTCGTCGTAGCGGCCGTCGAGCATCGTCAGCGCAGTGTAGCCCTGATCCGGCGAAGGCTGTGTGGTGAACGCAAAGCGCGGCTCGCCGTCGTCCGGTTTGGCTTCGGCTTGCGGCGCTGCTTCGCGATCTCTCGGTTGCAGTTGCTTCTCAAGGCGCTGGCGCAGCCGCAACTGGAACTCGAGCACGAAGCGGTCGCGGCGCTTTTCCAGCAGCGCGGTGTTCTGCGCCAGCACACGCCCGGCCTGGATCAGGTTGCTCACCAGTTGCGGCGGAAAGTATTGCGACAGGCCAAAGCGCTCGCGCTGGGCGGCGTGTTTGGTGACGTCCAGGGCCATGGCGGCCGCGCGGAAGCCTTCAATCAGGGTGCGCTGCTCAGGCTCGGTGAGGTCGCGATTGAGCTTGAGCGCAGTGGTGGTGGCGCGCACGGAAAGCCGCAGCACGTTGTGCAGCAACTCGCAAGTTTCGCGAGCCAGCGCAGAGTGCATGTCGGCAAGGGCGGTCACGCAAATCTCCTACCCTTAGCGACAATGGCGCACAGGGAACGGCGCGAGATTCGAGATTCGAGATTCGAGGTTCGGGCCAAAGCAGCCCCACAAGCGGGTTAGCAGGCGACGACCTTTTTCAGAATTCCCGGCAGATCCAGAAAAAAATTTCACCTGTGCGCGTTTGTCAGCCGTGCGTGCCATTGGCTTCCAGCCAATGGCGTGCTCATGCGCTTCCAGCGCACGCACCGGCTGGAAGCCGTTGAAACTCCATCGGCAGGGATGCCGATGGCACTCCGGCGGGAGGGACGCCCGCGGTCCTTGGTTCAGTTGCCTTTGCCTTCGACTTTGAAGGCTTGCACGATCACGATGATTACTTCGTTGTCCTGCCCTACCATGCCGGTGAGCAGCAGCGATTGGCCATCGGCGCACGTGCCCTGCGCGGTCAGTGATTGCGTGAACATCACCGGTGTCTGCACTGTCATGGATGACCCGAACACCCGCACATTCTGCGTGGCGATGGGCCGTTGCAGCTCTGCCATGGTCAGCTTCAGATCCAGGTTCATGCCGTCGCTGCTACTCGTGGCGCGCACTTCCAGCATCAGGCCCTCGGTCATGGTATCGACCACGGGGTCGGCGATGCGCTGGGTGCCGTCGCCGGAAAGCTCGAAAGAGCTGATGTACGAAACCTGGTTCGAGATCACTATGTTGCTGCGGGCACCATCCCACATCTGCACGATCGGCGACGAAATGACCTCCGCATCCTTGCGCTTGGTCAGCGCACTCAGCCACGTCTTCACCGCTGCGTCTGTCAGCGAAGTGGCAGCCACGGTGCCGGCACCTTGGCCCAGCAAGGCCTCCGCAGCCCCTGCACTCAGGCGGAAGAACTTGGTGTTAACTTGTAGGGTACCGCGCTCCACGCCGGGTTCCGGCTCGGCGATTGCCGGCAGGGCCGACGGCTGCGGAAGATTGCCAGTGCCAACCTCGCCGCTGTAGCTGACTTCCATGGCCGGGTCCGACACGACCTCAAGCACCGGGGCGGGCTGTCTTGCGCAGGCACCCAGCAGGCAGGCGCCGGCCAGTATCGCGAAGATGGCGAGTTTCATGATGTTCCTTACGCGGGGATATGTCGGGGAAGGTCGCCAGCATAAGACTATCTGGTTGCAATACCAACGGTTTTCCGTCGCCCCCGTGACAGCCCGCCCGTCTGCCTTACACTACGGGCCGAGGTGCGACACAATGCGCGAAGACCTGTTCCTGAAACAAGACGACCTGAAACAGCGGACCACACACCTTCAGGTGTCGCTTTGACTACGACTCACTGAAGAAGCGCCTCGCCGAACTCAGCCTCAAAACCGAAGTCGAAGGCTTCTGGGTAAACCAGGAGGCCGCGCAGGTCGTCGTCAACGAAGCCCGCAAAATCCGTGCACTCACCGAACCCATCGAAGAGTTGCACCACAAGCTGGCCGAAATCCACGCCCTGCTTGAACTCGCCGAAGAAGCGGGCGATGAGGCCACGTTTCTGGAAGCCGAGCGCGAGCTGGCCCACTGCGCCGTCCTGTACGACAAACTCGAAACCCAAGCCCTGCTGAACGAGCCCGGCGACGACGGCAACTGCTTTCTCAGCGTACAGGCCGGCGCCGGCGGCGCCGACGCGTGTGACTGGGCGCGGATGCTGTTCGAAATGTACATCCGCTACGCCCAGCGCTGGAAGTACGACGTCGAAGTCGTCGATTACAACGAAGACGAAGTCGCGGGCATCCGCAGCGCATCGGCCCACATCAAAGGCGCGTTTGCAGCCGGCATGTTGCGCGGCGAAGTCGGCGTGCACCGTCTGGTGCGCATCAGCCCGTTCAATGCCGCAGGCAAACGCCAGACCGCATTCGCCAGCGTGGACGTGGTGCCCGAAGCCATGACCGGCGACATCAACATCGAGATCAACGAGCGCGACCTCGACCTGAACTTCAGCCGCGCGGGCGGCAAAGGCGGCCAGAACGTCAACAAGGTCGAAAGCGCCGTGCGCATGACGCACATCCCCACCGGCGTGGTCGTAAGCTGCCGCAGTGAACGCAGCCAGCACCAGAACCGCGCGATCGCGCTGGAGATGCTGCGCGCCAAGCTGTACCAGATCGAGCGCACCAAGCGCGACGCGGAGCTTGCCAAGCTGTATGGGGCCAAGGGTGAAGTCAGCTTCGGCAGCCAGATCCGCAACTATGTGCTGAATCCGTACCGGCTGGTCAAAGACGCCCGCACGGGCGTGGAAACCGCCGACATCGACGGGGTGCTGGCCGGCGAAATCGACCGCTTCATCGAAGCCTACCTGAAGTGGCACCAATCCAACAAAACCGAATCAGCCAAGGCCGGCAAGTAGGTCCGCTTCCTGCATCTTACTGGATGCCGCGGCGCATCGCCTTGTACATGACGATCAGCAGTGCCGCCGTGACCAACAGGCCGAAACCGAGCGCGATGTCGATGGCCAGTCTGGACCCCGACACCCGCTGCCAGTCGTAAACGCGCATGCCACCAGCCACAAACGCGGCCGTAAAGAGCAGAATGACGACAAGTACCGCCGAGGCTGCGGAACTACTCCGCGGCCACGCATGTTGCGTTGGCCGCCCTTTGAGAGGCAGCCGCACTTTCCGTGCGCGTTGGGTCGCTTCGGCGGGCTCCGTCATGACAGCACCCATCTTTCCAGGACCACCGACACCAGTGCATAGATACCGCCAAGACCGACCACGCCCGCCAGCAGAAGTTGCGGCAGCCAGATCAACGTTACCAGCAGCCGCGACCTGCGGGCTGAATCCGGCGGCATGCCCTGCAACTTGCGTGGTGTCGGCATTGAAATCATGAACACATCGTACCCCGGTGGCGCACAATGCCTGCTACAAATGGCGTGGATTCGCGTAGCCCCGCAGCCGGTACGAGTCCGCACCGAAGATTTCCCGGCGGCTTTTGGGCGTTTCTTCGTCTCAGGTTGTGACTAGAATGATTAGCCTGTTTGGGGGACCCGTATGCCCACATCACAACTGCCAATCGGCCTGCGACGGGTGACACTGCCCGCGTTGGTCTTTCTTGCGCTGGCCGTCTCGGTGGCGACGCCGCTGCATGCCCAGGACAATGCGGATGACGCCAAGGCCGACAGCATTGACTTGGCGCTGGCCTACCCCAGCACGACCATGGTCTACGGCCGCTTTGACGCCTCGGAACTTGGCGCGCTGCTGGACCCCGATGAACTTCTGGCAGGCATCGAAGCCGAACTGCCGCTGCCCAATCTCAGCGAAATCATCTCGGACCGTCTTGAACTCAACCTTACCGAAGCCGAAACCCGCGAACTGATCAAACAGATCAAGCGCGCCAGCGTCGGCCTGCTCGACGTCGGCGTCAGCGGCCCCAAGCTGCAGATTGTGCTCGAACACGGCAACCCGGCGGCACTGTCCCGTGCGCTGAAACAGGCCAACGACGAAGGCGCACAGAGCATCACCGGAACATTCGAGCACGAAGATCAAGTCGTGTACCAGGTCTATCTGCCGCTGATGCCGCAGGAATCGGACCCCGACGACTGGGGCCGCGTCAACCCGCTCAGCGACTGGACCGATGAGCAGGACTTCTGCGTCTGCGTGTTCGACAACCGCTACGTGATCGTCACCAACAACGAAAGCGCGATCCGCGACGCTATTGACTTCCTGGCCTTCCCCGATGATCCGATCGACACGCTGCTTGGCAACAAGCGCTACACCGAAGCGCTGGCCAAGTACGCCGACGCCATGGGCGTGATGTTCGTGAATATCCAGGCCGTCATTAACGCCATGGAACGCGTGGCCGGCGACAAGGGCAGCGCCGACATGTTCAAGGAAATGGCCTCGTGGTGGATTCAGCCTGAGACGCTGGAGTTCGTCACCAACCTGCTGCAGTACGAGCAGTTCAAGAGCTTCGCGGCGGGCATCTGGCTAGATGACGCCAAACTGACCCTGCGCATCGACGCGACTTTCCACTTCCACCATGCACCAGCGTGGTTCAACGCGGTGCGGATCAAGCCCGACGTTGTCCCGCTGACCGAGTACATCCCCGCCGATGCCGCGCTGGCATTCACCGACTGCGTGCAGGATGTCGGCGGTGTGTACACCAAGTTCCGCGACTTTGTACTGACCCGTGCCCGCAATGCCGGCCGCACGGAAGTGGTGGAAGCGTGGGAAGAGTTCGAGAAAGAAAACGCGGCCGACGGCTGCCCGATCGACGAGCTGCTGAACCAGATCGGCGGCGGGCAGGCCTACGTAATGATCCCGCGCACCCGTGAAGTGGACCCTTGGGAGTTCAGCCTGCCCTGGGACTACGTCGGGCTGATCGGGCTGAAAGATCGCAAACAGGCACAGGACTTCCTTTACGAGCGCTTCTTGCCCTCGCGCATGGCGCGCATGCTGCGCGACGCTGAGGGCGACTGGAGCCCCGTCACGATCTACAAGGGCCAGGAAGTGCACCACGACGCCGATGGCGAAGTGGCCTTTGCAATCCTGCCGCACGGTGAGAAGGCGGGCGTGTTTGCTTTGGGCTCACTCGATGCGCTCAAGCGCGTGCTTGATGCCCATGCCGATAACAAGCACCTGCGCGGCCTCGCCACCTGGACGGAGGCGCAGCAACTGTTGTGGGAGAAGCAGAGCCTGGGCATGTACCTGAACCTGGGCGCGATGCTGAAGGCTTCCGACGCTTCCAGCGCGCAGTTTGACCGCTGGTCGCGCTTTGAGCCCGACATGGTCGCCGCATCGCGCGACGACACGAAAGAAGACGACAACCCCGTGCCCATGCTTGCGGGCTTCTTTGCCAACACCGTCATCGTCGGCGGCGTCACCAGTGGCGAAAGTTACTCCGACCTGCGGCTTGCGGCCGCGGGCTGGCCCAGCCGCGACAGCTTCAAGCAGCTTTCGCGCCACTTCGGCGATGTGCAGCGCAACGTAGAAGTCCGCGACGACTTGCTGCGCGTGCGCAAGGCTGCCGTGGCCGGGTGGGCGATCTCGGGCAAGGGTGCCGCCGACACGGCCGAGTTGCGCAAGCGCGGTCTGCTGGCGGCACAGGACTCCGTGGACCCCTACGGGCCCGACGTTGTTGAAGGTATTGAATCCGAGCGCCCGTACCTGCTGGCGCCGGTACACGAAAAGCTGGATGTGCGGCAGCCGGTGCTGTGCGCTTACCAGGCCAAGCCGGGCCTTGGGGGCAAGCATCTGGTGATCCTGTGGAACAACGACGTGTGCAAGATGACACCGGCCGAGCTTGCGGCCGCGTTGAAGCGCGCCGCCGAGGGCCTGGCCGTGGAAGACGAGCGCTACGCCACGCCGATACTGCCGCTGCACACCCAGGCTGACCCGGTCGTGGACCGCGACGACTACGACGTGGTTGAATCGCCCACACCACGGGTTGAGATCATCGAAAAAGACGGCACCGAAACGGCCGAAGTCGTAGACCAGGACAAAGTCATCGAAGAGACCGAAGCCGCGCTGGATCGCAGACGCGAGGCCGGCAAGTAACACACGCATGTGAAACATCGGGCAGCAGATTCGACTCACAAGGAGAGTGGTATGAGACTCACGACAGCATGCATGCTGGCAGGCGTTTTGTTGGCAGGCGCGCTATCCGCACAAAGCGGCACCAACCCGGGCGACATGATCCCGCGCGCGGGCACCGCCGGCTACATCATCAGCGACCGGCCCGACGTGCTGTATCGCCTGTTCGGCAAGGACCCGGCCGGTGTATGGCGCCTGCGCGCCAAGGCCCAGAGCGAGCTGGACAAACAGTTCGAAGGCAACCGCGACAGCGACGAAGCCCGCCAGCAACAGGCGATTCTCGATTATATCTTTAACTCATACGAAGCGGTCGAGCGCCTCGAAATCGGCCTGCTGGACGTAACGCTCGACGGCCCCAAGTACCTCGTGTACCTCAAGACGCGCAAGGACCATCGCATTGATCCCAAGCCCGACTTCCTGTCTGAATTCCTGCAGAAGACGGAAAGCATCTCCGGCCTCGCGTATCACCTCTACCAGCCAAAAGGCGCGGAAACCAAGGAAAGCCCCGACACGCCTGATGGCCCCGAAGGACGCGATGAAGAACCACGCCCAGCTGTGCCGGTCGGCGGCATGGATCGCTTTTACGTCGCGGCAGTGCCCGGTGGCCTGCTGGTCTCAAACTTCGAAAGCTCGATCCGCAGCGCACTGGAAACCGTGGCCTCGGGCGACTTCAGCGAGGCGTTGTCCGGCCGCGCCGAATTCAAGGAGTGGATGGCGGTGCGCAAACCGCACGACTTCTCGATCTTCCTGATCGGGCGCGAACTCCAGGCCATCATTGAACGCCTGCTGCCCAGCGAAGAGCAGGCGGGCATGGACACCGAAGGCGTGTACCGCGAAGTCGACAGCTGGCTGCAACTGCGCGAGTACCGCTACATGGTCATGGACATCGACTATGACGACGCGGCCAACGGCCTCGAGATTGCGGCCGCGTTCAAGACTCGCAAGAACACCCCGCTGCTGGAAAAGCTCGCGATTGAACCGGCCGAGTTCAAGATGCTGCGCTACGTGCCGGAAGGAGCGTTCCTGACCGCGGGCCTGCAGCTTGGTGATGCGCCCAAGACCTTTGCCAACCTGAAAGAACTGGCCTATGACGCCGAAGGCTGGTTCAAGGAGCTCGCGGAAGGCCGCAACCGCCCGCCCGAAATGCCGGAAGAAATGCCGCCCGAAGAAGGGCGCATGCCACGCGAAGAATCCGTGCCCGCAGGCGGAGTTGACCTGCACGCGCTGCTGAAAGCGGCGATGCAGGAAGCCGGTGAGCCAGAAGAGCACTCGGACGAAAACCCCAGCGAAGTCGACAAGATGCTGACTGAGCTGGACAAGCAACTGAAGGAATTCGGCACCAGCCTGGATGAGTTGCTGTCGGTGCTGGGCAGCGAAGTCGTTGTCTACATGTCGCCTGACGAAGCCCGCATGGATGCACTGTCGCGCGGCGCGCCGGGCGTGGACGACGCCTTCCGCTATGGCAATGTCGGCGTGATCCTGGCCATCAAGGACATCGCCAAGGCCAAGGCCATCATTGCGGCCGCACGCGAAAAGGACCCCGAAGGTGCGTTCCGTGGTTTTGAGGCCATCCAGGTCCAGGGCCGCGAGTTCCATGTTTCCGCCGAGCGCCCGTTTGGCTGGTGCTTCACGCAGGATGCATTGATCGTGGCGATTTCGCTCGGTGTCGAGGACGGTAGTGAAACTTGCGTGGCCACGCTGAAGTCGATGTGCGACAGCGCAGCACGCAGCACCACCGGGCCCGGCGATGCCTTCATCCGCAACGGCTCGAAGTTCGTTGAATTTGACCTAGGGCTGGTGGCCCGCATTGAAGACAAGATCGGCAAGCAGCGCGTGCACCGCCTTGACCGCTACAGCCGCCCGATTACCGACAGCAGCTTCACCAGCGGCATGCAGAACCTGACCGTTGCCCTGCGCCTGAAGGAATACAAAGACGGCGTGGAAATGGCGATGCGCCTGACCGGCCTGCCCAACCTCGGCGATTACTTCGAAGCCGGCATGGGCATGATGGGCAGCAGTGGCGACCCGAAGCAGAACGCGTACTCGTACTCGCAGGAAAACCTGCGCCTGCTGGGCAGCGCGCTGCGCCGCCAGGTTGACGACGGCAAGCCTGTTGACCTGTCAACACTGGTCAAGGACGGCCACATCCGCGCCGGCGTGTTGCAGCTTCCGTTTGACGCGCGCTGGAAGGGCGACATGGCCAAGCTGGGCTGGACCACGATTGACCAGGTGGCCCGCGACAAAGAAGGCAACTTGCCCAAGTGGGTCGATGCCGATGCCGCAACCATGATCGAAGACAACGAAAAGGCCGGCTACACCTCAATGTTGCTCGCCAAGGGCGACGTGGCCGACTGGATCCGCAACTACCGCACCGGCTTCATCGTCGCGTACCAGGAAAAGGCAGACACCATGGAAGGCCACATGGTGCTGTACGCCGACGGCCAGGTGGGTTGGCTGTCCGGCCGCGTGCTTGCCGACGCGCTGAAGCTGAACGCGGAAGGTAACGAGGTTCCGGGGGAAGAAGTAACGGAAGACGACGACTTCTGGGAAGACGACAAGGGCACACGCCGCGAAGGCAAGTCATCGGGTAGCGGTGGCCAGGGTGGCCCGCCGCTGCCGCACGACGACCCGTGGTCGCCCAGCAGCGGCCCCAAGCGCGACGAAGGCGAAGACGTAGGCCGCCGCACCGACTGATGCATTCAACCAGAACAAAACCCAAGGCGCGGGCTGTGGCCCGCGCCTTGGCATTGGCTGCGGGCCGGCCTCAACGGCGGCTGCAACGACCGCGACGACGCTCGAGCAACAGCAACTGCGTTTACCAAGGAAGCGCCACGAAGAACGGCAACTGCTTCTTGGTTTAACTGCAACTGCATGACGCCAGGCCGCCAAGACTCGCCACGTGCCGTCTCTGGACCGCATGCGCCTGCGGTGCCGCGCAAATGCGTTTCCACACCAAGGCACAAAGACACAAAGCAGGACCAAGGCACCGGTGGCGGCTTTCCTTTGTCGCGCGATGCCCTTCTTGGTGACTTGGTGTCTTCGTGTGGAACGCGCAGTTTCCCGTGTTTCGGCGGTTAGCAGATGTCGCTAGTCGTGTACCTTTCAACAGACCATCATGCCGCCCGGCCGCGGGCGGAAGCACTGACGGCTCGTGGCGCTGCTTTGCGCCTTGGCGTTACGCTGTTGCCGTTTCCTTGAATTGCAGTGGTTCGCGTTCCTTCATCCCCCGCGACGACACCCCTTGCATCGGTTAGACTATCGCCATGGGCGTTGACGAAACCCACGATCTTCACGCGCGCAAAGACAACCCGCTGCCGATTGGCTGGTTCGCGCTGTTTACACCCAGCGATGCCATGCCCAGGGACCGCGGCCTGTACGTCAAACGCCGCCTGCTGATCACCGCAATTGCCGTCATTGCCTGCGCGCTTTGCTGGGGTGCAAGCCAGTCCGCGTCATTCGTCGAAGGCCTGTACGCCAACTGGATCAGCCAGCTGATCGGCCGCGGGCTAGGCACCATCACCGGCTGGATTCCCACCAGCCTGGCCGAAATCTGCATCGTGTTGCTGGCCGGATGGCTGCTGTTTCACTGGGGCCGCGCGTCCTACTTCGTGGCCGTGCGCAAGCGCCGATCGCTGAATGCGCTGGCCTGCGGCGGCTTGCACCTGCTGGCTCTGTTTTCGGTTATTGCGGCCATGTTTTACATGTTCTGGGGCATCAACTACGCGCGGCCGCCATTGATTGAACGCGACGGCTGGCAACACTACGACACGACGCCCGCAGACCGCGACGCACAGGCCGCAGAATTGGCCGTCCTGTGTGAAGCACTCGTCGAGGCCACAAACGAAAACTACTTCATGGCCACCGGCAGCGAAGACTATGGCGGTCCCAGCGCCCCCGCCGCGCTGGGTGCCGCGCTGGACGCATCCATCGACGGCGGCTACCGCGCGCTGCAGAAGGACCTGGGCCAGGACGCCTCATTCGGCGAAAGCCGGGGCCGCGCCAAGCCCGTCGCGTTTTCGATGCTGATGGACCACCTGCAGATCGGCGGCTTCTACTTCCCGTGGACTGGCGAGGCCAACTACAACCGAAACCAACCCTCATGCCAGATACCCTTCGTGATCGCCCACGAGAAGGCCCACCAGCGCTGCATCACCAGCGAGGACGAGGCCAACTTCTACGGCTTCGCGGCCTGCATCCGCGCCGATGACCCGTACGTGCGCTACTCGGGCTACCTGTTCGCGCAGCGCCAACTGTTGTTCGAACTGGGCCAGCTGGACCGAGACCGCATGGCCGAGCTGGTGAAGCAGCGCCTGCCCGGCGTGCAGCGCGACGTGGACCATCTGCGCGCCTATTGGCAGCAGTTCGAGGGCACCGTGGCCGAGATCAGCCACAAGGTCAACGACGCCTACCTGTCATCCCACGGGGTGGAGGGCGGCGTGCTGAGCTACGGCTACAGCGCGAAGCTGCTGGTCGTTTACTCACGTCGCCAGGGCGGGATTGTCCTGAAGCAAGGGCCCGAGAAGCCGTGAGAATTCTGGTCGCCATGTCCGGTGGTGTTGACTCGTCGGTGACGGCAGCGCTGCTGCAACGTGAAAACCACGAAATCACCGGCCTGTTCATGCGCAACGGCGTCACCGCGGGCAAGGCAGCGGCAAACCACAAGCAGGGTTGCTGCAGCCTCGCCGACAGCCAGGACGCGCGCTTTGTGGCCAGCCAGCTTGGCGCGAAGTTTTACGTGCTGAACTTCGAGCAGGACTTTGAGCGCGTCATCCGCTATTTCGTAGACGAGTACAAGCGCGGCCGCACACCCAACCCCTGCGCGGTCTGCAATACCGACCTGAAGTTCGGCAAGCTGCTGGATTACGCCGACCAGCTCGGCGCCGAGAAAGTTGCCACGGGCCACTATGCCCGCGTTGAACACCGCGACGGCCGCTGGCGGCTTCTCAGAGGCCGCGACCACACCAAGGACCAGAGCTATTACCTGTTCGGGCTGACGCAGGCGCAGCTATCGCGTGCACTGTTTCCGCTTGGCGAGTTGCGCAAGACCGACACGCGGGCGCTGGCGGCCGAATTCAGCCTCAAGACCCGCGACAAGCCCGAGAGCATGGAGATCTGCTTTGTGCCCGAAGGCGACTATCGCGCCGTCGTGGCCGCACGCGACCCGGACGCACTCAAGCCGGGCAAGGTGGTCAGCACCAGCGGCGAAGTGCTGGGCGAGCACGCCGGCGTTGCCGGCTTTACCATCGGCCAGCGGCGCGGGATCGGCATCGCAGCACCCAAGGCGCTGTATGTGGTGAAGCTCGACCCGGCCACAAACACCGTGGTTGTTGGCGACGAGCACGAACTGGAATTGCGCCAGCTGCGCGTCGAGAACGTGAACTGGATTTCGCGCCAAGGCCTGCCACCCGGCGAAAGCATGCGCGCGCTGGTGAAGGTGCGGTATCGCCACGAAGGCCAGCCCGCAACCTTGACCGGTCAAGAGGACGGCAGTGTGCTGGTCGTGTTCGATGAACCCGTGAAGGCCGCGTCACCGGGCCAATGCGCGGTGTTCTACGGAGGAGGCGTAACGCCGGACACCGACCCCGAAGAAACCCACGGCGGCGGCTGGATCGCCTAGAGTTTGAGTTTGGGCAGCGGGTGGCTTGCGAGCCACTGCCACAGGCGCTTGGCGCACAGGCTGCCGCTGGCAACGACGCTCATCAGGGTTCGAATCTCGATGTTGGTGCAGTCGCCGGCGACGTAGATGCCGCCGAACATGGTCTTGCCGCCTTCACCGTGCGCGAAATAGCCGTTGTCCTGGGGCATGCGTTCCAGGCCCGGGATCGGCGTCTTGGGTGCAGGGCCCAGCGCGATCACCATCGCATCAAGCGGCAGGCCTTGTTCTTCGGGAATGCCCTTTTCGACGAAGAACACGTAGTCCAGCACGTCCGTGCCCTTCACGGCCACGACCTTCGTACCGGGCAGCACGCGCACCTTGCCGCTGTCCACCGCGCGCTTCACCAGCAGGGGCTCAGCCGACGGCGCGTCATCGGGACAGAGCACGGTCACGAACTTGGCGTGGTGGCTCAGGAAGTTGGCGGCGTGCATGGCTTCGTCGCCGCCGCCTACCACGGCCACGCGGCGGCCGGCGTATACGGCAGCATCAATCTGCGCGCCGTAGCGGATGCCGCGGTTGAGGTATTTCTCGACTCCGTCAATTTTCAGTTCACGCTGCGCCGCCCCGGTGGCAATCACAACCGCGCGCGCCCAGAAATTGCCCGAGCTGCTGTGCACGCGCTTGAACGCGCCCTGGATGCGAATGCTGTTCACCTTGCCGCGCATCAGGATCGCGCCCACGTGGCGCGCGTGTTCGGCAAAGTTGGCGGCCACGTCGGCACCGGGCACGTCTTCGTCAAAGCCGACGCCCAGGTATTCATCGACGTCCATCAGCGGCAGCAGGTGCCCGCCGGGCTGGTTTTCATCCAGGCCCAGCACCGACAGCCCGCCAAGCCGGCAGCCGTGGCAGGCTGCCAGGCCCGAGGGCCCAAGGCCTACGACCACCACGTCAAAAATCGTCTGGCCGCGCGATTCAAGCGATTCGATGTCATAGCGTACGCCGACCGCCTCCAGCACTTCTTCCTGCGTGGGGTCGGGCAGCCACTTGTCGTTGATGTACAGCACCGGTGAGGCCGGGGCACCGCAAAGCTTGCGGATGAACGCGTTGCTTTCCGCGTCGGTGCTGATGTTTTTTTCGGTCCAGGTGATGTGGTGCTTCTCAAGCACTTCCTTGACGAGTCGGTTAGATTCCGACACGCCATCGGTAAACATGATCACTTTGGCCGCGGGCATGCTGTTTCCTGCGCGGGCGCTTGCGCAAAATCGTTAGGGGTAACGGTTTATCGCTTAGCCCAAGGGCGGGCGCAAGACCACATTTTGTGCCTTTGCGCTCGCGTAACGGGCACTTTCGTAGCATCCGGCCCCAATGTCAACGTGTTGGCTATCTGGGCCACCCGGACAGCAGCCCGTGGCTGAACCAAGGTCCAAGTGCGGGAGTGCCCAAGACTTCCTCGACCACAAACCGCTCAAGGGCGGGAAAGAATTCAGGGCCTGAATACAACGGAGGGGTCACCGGCAGCATGGGAGCGGCACCATTGTCGGTGCGGTATTCGTTAGGAAATACAGACTGATCAAGAAATGCGGCCCTGCTCCAGTAACTATTCTCCCGGTACCACAATGGGAGCGGCAGCAATATCCCGCCGCACTCTGTGGACACCTCTGGATCCACCGGCCCCTCGGACCTTTCCGGCGTGCGCTGACCATCAGCAGGCGAAGAAGCGGCCCCGCGTAAACCGTGCAGCTCAGCGGGTTCTGCCTGTTTCATACCGATGACTGCGGCCGCGAATGCAAGAGCCGCAGTGCCCCCGACGGACAGCGCAATCGCGTGTTTGCGTTTCATGGATGATCCTCGCTGCGTTTCCTGAAGGTGTGCATCCACGGGGCCATTGCCGACGACAATTCTAGCGCGCACGACTTGCCTGACCCAAGTCAAAACGCCCCCGGATGGCCCCTGCCGGCCAACGGGGTATGATCGCGCCATGCTGACACCGATCAAAGACGTGCTGGAAGACCTGCGCCTGGGGCGGCCGGTCATCATGGTGGACGACGAAGACCGCGAAAACGAGGGCGACCTCGTGATCGCCGCCGAGAAAATCACCCCCGAAGGCGTCAACTTCATGGCCCGCGAGGGCCGCGGGCTGATCTGCCTGACGCTCACCAACGAAACCGCCAACCGGCTTGATCTGCCGCCGATGACGGCCCAGAACGAAACCCCGTACGGCACCGCCTTCACCGTCAGCATCGAGGCGCGCGAAGGCGTCACCACCGGCATCAGCGCCCATGACCGCGCCCACACCATCCTGACGGCGATCAAGGACAACGCCAAGGCGCGCGACCTGGTGCGCCCCGGCCACGTGTTTCCGCTGCGCGCCCGCGACGGCGGCGTACTGGTCCGCAATGGCCAAACCGAAGGCAGCGTGGACCTGTGCCGGCTGGCCGGGCTGAAGCCCGCGGGCGTGATCTGCGAGATCATGAACGACGACGGCACCATGGCGCGCATGCCGGACCTTGAGAAATTCGCCGCCAAGCACGGCTTAAAAATCTGCAGCGTCGCCGACCTCGTGCAGCACCGCCTGCAGAACGAGCGCATCGTCAAGCGCGTCAGCAGCACCCGCATGCCTACCGCCGCCGGCTACTTTGACCTGCACGTCTATCACTCTGAGGCCGACGGCAAGGACCACATCGCGCTGTGCCACAACGTGCAGCCCAGCGATCTGCGCCCCGCCGACCAGGACTACAGCGGCCAGCCGGTGCTGGTGCGCGTGCACAGCGAGTGCCTGACCGGCGACGTGTTCGGCAGCCAGCGCTGCGACTGCGGCCCGCAACTGCACGCGGCCCTGGAGGCCGTCTCAAAGGCCGACCGCGGCGTGGTGGTGTACCTGCGGCAGGAGGGCCGTGGCATCGGCCTGTCAGACAAGATCAAGGCCTACGCGCTGCAGGATGAAGGTTACGACACTGTCGAAGCCAATAAGCTGCTCGGGCACAAGCCCGACAAGCGCGAGTACGGCACGGGCTGCCAGATCCTGATTGACCTCGGCATCCGCAAGTTGAGGCTGCTTACGAACAACCCCGCCAAGCACAGCGCGGTCGGCGCCTACGGTCTCGAGATAGCGGAACGGGTGCCGCTGGAAATCCCGCCCACGGCCGAAAACAACTTCTACATGGCCACCAAGCGAGACAAACTTGGGCACATTCTGCAACTGCCCACAGAATCCGGCCGCCACAAAAAGGTCCGCAAAGAACGCGGCATCGAGTAGGAGCGGCGCCGAAATCGCAGCCTGACCTCCGTTCGGTCACAATGGCGGGCAGCAACTTCACTAGCAGCGGCGCTGCGGTTCAGACAACGGGACACACCCCCAAGCCGCAGGCAGTGGCGCCACGGAGTGGCGCAAGGAATCTAGCCCACGGCAAAGCCGTGGGTTACCGTGTTGCGAACACGCGCAGCGCCCCAGCGGGGCGCGGGAAAGCAACCATGTCGCACACCTACACTAAACTGCTGACGCACGCCATTTTCAGCACGAAGAACCGCACAAAGCTGATTGCTGCCAACGTACAGCCCCTGCTCCACGCGTACCTTGGAGGCATCGTACGGGACTTCGGTGGCAGCGCGCTGGCAGTTGGCGGAGTGGAAGACCATGTGCACATGCTGATACTGCTTCCACCGCGACTCGCAGTTTCCGACGCGATGCGCGAGATCAAGTCGGGGTCGTCGCGCTGGATGAAAGAGCAGCACGAGCAAAGTTTCGCGTGGCAAACGGGCTTTGCGGCATTCAGCGTCAGCCAGTCCCGTGTGGCAGAGACCGCTGCTTACATCGCAAACCAGGCAGAACACCACCGGGTGAAAACTTTTCAGGAAGAACTGATTGAGTTCCTGAAGGGCTATGACGTGGAGTACGATGAGAAGTACCTGTGGGACTGAGGGCCTCCCGCGCCCCGCTGGGGCGCGCCAGTCTGTTGCATCCAGTTCCCACGGCTTCGCCGTGGGCCAGAATCCGGACGCCCCGCTGGGGCGTTCACGGCATATCTGACGCTACTCTCGGAGTCCTGCCTTGGGTCCAGGCGCTACAGCCCGGCGTGGGTTGTAGCCAAAGGCTACTTGATCAGTTGGAACAGGTTTGAGTAGTCGTCGGTCCAGGGCTCGATTTCGGGGCCTCCGTACACGTCGAGGGGCATCCCCAGCATGCGGGGCCACAGGCCCTTGTCGTCCGGTCCTTCGCGCGGCCAGTCCTTCTGCATCTGCTCAAGATTCTTGCCGAATGCGGCCATGAAAGTGTCGCTGCGCGTGCAGATCATCCACATGGATGCAGCCGTGCCGGCCTTCAGATTCGCCGGGCACTGCCATCCGGCGAAACTGAGCCCATGGGCCATTGCCGACTGGCGAACCACCGGGCGCAAGTCGAGGTGCCGGTTCGTGATGTTCAGCAGGATCACGCCACCCGGCTTCAGGTGTTTCACGTACAGCGCGAACGCTTCGGTCGTGAGCAGGTGGGTCGGGATCGAGTCGCTGGTGAAGGCATCAACCACCAGCACATCAAACCCCTGCGGCGCCTCGGCCTCCAGCAGCAGCCTGCCGTCCCCCACCACCACTTCGTGCGTCGCCTCGCTGCCGCGCAGGTAGTAGAAATACTCTTCAGCCACGTCGCGGCTTACCGGGTTGATTTCATAGAACTTGAAGTGATCGCCCGGGCGACCATACGCCGCCAGCGTGCCCACCCCAAGCCCGATCACGCCAACGCGTCGCGCCTTGCCCTCATCGCCGCTCGTCAGCGCGATGCCCGCGCCACTGTTGAGGCCGAAGTAGCTGGTCGGCCGCAGCAGGTGCTCGCGGTGCATGTACTGCCAGCCGTGAATCGTTGAGCCCGAGATCAGCGTGCGCACGGGCACCGCGCCTTCGTCGGCGGCCTCTTCCACGCGGAACACGCCGTAGAAATTGCGCTCCACGTACAGCAGCTTGCTGGTCAGCGCGTACACGCCCCATACGCTGAGGCCCAGGGTCGTCAGCACCATCAGGATCAGCAGGCTCCAGGCCATCGGTGCGCGGCCGCGAAACAGGAAGCTGCCGGGGTCTTTGCCGTGGCCGGCGAGCACCAGCAGCATCGCAAGCAGGATCGCGACGTGAAACTCAAGATGCAGCGGAAACAACAACGGCGCGACAAACGCCGTAAGCGAGCCGCCAATCGCGCCGCCCAGCGAAATGCAGAAATAGAACTTGGTCAGCTTCTGCGGTGCCGGCCGCAAGCGGTACACTTCGCCGTGGCACACCGCGATCAGCACGAACATCAGCAGCAGATAACCCGGGATCGCGAGCGCCAGCGAGAAGTCGGCGTGCCAGTGAAACGCCGCAGCCGATAGCGGCCCCGCCAGCGCCATCAGCGCCAGGAACACCTTGCGCGGGTACCAGCGCTCGCCGGCGAACGTGAAAATGAACGTGATCAGGTACAGGCTCAGCGGCAGCACCCACAGGAAAGGGATGCTGGCGACGTCAATGCACAATTGGCTGGTGAACGAAAGCAGCATCATCGTCGCGCAGGCCGGCAACAGGATCCACAGCGCCACGGGCTCGCGCGCCGCGCGTCGGGCGAGGTCTGCGGCTTCTTCGGCGGCCTTCTCGGCCGCCGCCAACTCACGAATCGAGGCAGGCTCTGCCGGAGAGGGCGCGGGCGCAGGCTCGGGCTTCGGCGGGGCGGGCTCAGGCGGTGCAGATGCGGGTTCCGCCGGCTTCAGCAGGCTGACGGCGCCCGTCACCAGGCAAAGCGTCACGAACACGCCAAACCCGACAGACCAGCTTGTAGCCTGCAGATAGCGCCCCAGCAGCGGCTCCACGATGAACGGGTAACTCAG
This sequence comes from uncultured bacterium, assembly GCA_938014885.1. Taxonomy (GTDB): domain Bacteria; phylum Planctomycetota; class UBA8742; order UBA2392; family UBA2392; genus CALLQI01. The sequence continues at coordinate 141,855 of CALLQI010000021.1, read as the reverse complement.
CAGCGCCAGCAGCGAGCCCACGTTGCTGAGCGCGTACAGCGGATACGGCGACCGCCCGGGGAAGCCCCGGCTGAACCAGGCCTGCAACAGCGGTCCCGTGGCCGACAGCATGAAGTACGGCAGCCCCACCGTCACGAACAGCAGCAGCAGGATGCGCAACATCGGGTCGTCGTCAGGCGCGGGCTTCAGCCATTCGCCGGGGATGATCGGCAGCACCACGCAGGCCGCCAGCAGCAGCACGCCGTGCACGATCACCTGGGACTTGGGTTTCAGCCGTGAATTCAGCAGGTGCGCGTAGCCATAGCCGCCCAGCAGGACGAACTGGAAGAACGCCAGCGCGACACTCCACACGCCTGAGCCGCCGCCGAACCACGGCAAGATGTACTTCGCAATCAGCGGCTGCACCTGGAACAGCAGAAACGCGCTGAGAAAAATCGTCACGGCCAGCACGAGAAAGCGTGGATTCAACAAGCGCACACGGGCTCCGATGCGTGGCAGTCTACTTCTGCGCCGGCTTCTGCGGCCGCAGGTCAATCCCGAGTTCATCCAGCAGCTTGGCTTCGACTTCGTTGGGCGTGTCGATCATAAGGTCGCGGCCGGTCGCTGACTTGGGGAAAGCAATCACGTCGGCGATGTTGTCGAGGCCCAGCAGCAGCATCAGCAAACGGTCCACTCCGCTTGCAATACCACCGTGCGGCGGCGCGCCGTGGCTGAGCGCCGACATCAGGAAGCCGAACTTCTTCTCAGCCTCTTCTTTGGTGATGCCGATCAGTTCAAAGACGTCGGCCTGCCAGTCGGTGCGGTGCATACGGATGCTGCCGCCCGCGATTTCGACGCCGTTGCAGACCAAGTCGTACTGGTTGTTGCGCAGCGCCAGCACTTCTTCCACTTTCACACCCGCTGCCAGCAGGCGCTCCATGGGGTTCTCGGCGCCGCCCTTACGACTGATTGCAGCCATCTCGCTGACCCTGCCCACGTTCTGCGGCAGCGTGAACGGGTGGTGCGTGGCGAACAGCTTCTGGTCTTCTTCGCGGTACTCGAAAAGCGGGAAGTCCACGACCCAGCAGATCGCGAACTTGCGCGGGTCGCTGAGCCCCAGCTTCTCGGCCACCATCAGCCGCAGGTGGTGCATTACCGCGTGGGTGACCTTCTCTTTTTCGTGCGCGCAGATCAGCAGCAGGTCGCCGGGCTTGGCACCGAAGGCCGCGATCAGCGACTTCTGCTCAGCCTCCGGGAAGAACTTGGCAATCGCTCCATCGAGCCCGCCGGCCGTGACCTTCAAGTTCGCGAGGCCGTTGGCACCCATGCCCTTGGCGTCGCGCTCAAGGTTCTTGAGCTGGCCCGTGCTGAAGCTTTCGGCCATGCCGGGGCACTTGAGACCCTTGATCAGCCCGCCCTTTGCGGCGACGCTCTTGAACGCGTTGAAACTGCATGTGCGCGACCAGTCGTTCAATTCGGTCAGCTTCACGTCGCGCGAACGCAGGTCCGGCCGGTCGATGCTGTAGTCGCGCATCGCCGTTTCGTAGCTGATGCGTTCAAACGGAGGCGTCACGTGGCCGGCATGCAGCACCGGCCAGTTCATGTCGCGCAGGCGCGGATCGCTTTGCAGCGCGCTGAAGACGCCGCCCACCACGCGCTCGAACAGTTCCATCACCGTGTCGCGGGTAGGGAAGCTGACTTCGATGTCGATCTGCGTGAATTCGGGCTGGCGGTCGGCGCGTTTGTCTTCATCGCGGAAACAGCGCGCGATCTGGTAGTACCGGTCAAGGCCGCTGATCATGCACAGCTGCTTGAACAACTGCGGGCTTTGCGGCAGCGCGTAGAACTGCCCCTGGTGCGCGCGGCTGGGCACGATGAAGTCGCGGGCCCCTTCCGGCGTGCGCTTGTACAGGATCGGAGTTTCGATCTCGAGGAAGCCTTCGCCGTCCAGAACGCGCCGGGCCGCGGCCACCAGCGCGGCGCGGGCCTGCAACATGGCCTGCATCGGCCGGCGGCGCAGGTCGATGAACCGATGCTTCAGGCGCAGTTCCGGGTCGCACTTCAAGTCGTCGCGGACTTCGATGGCCGGGGTTACAGCCGTATTCAGCACTTCAAGCTCGCTGACGATGATCTCGATCTCGCCGGTGGCCATGGTGGTGGTGCGGTTGTCGGCGCTGCGTGCGGCGACCTTGCCGGTGGCCTGCAGCACGTATTCGCCACGGGCTTCGCGGGTTTTCTCAAGCAGCGCTTTGTCGATTTCTTCGGCAAACGTGAGCTGCACTTTGCCGCTGACGTCGCGCAGCAGGATGAAGGCTACACCACCACGGTCGCGCTTGGTGTCCATCCAGCCGCAGACCGTGACGGTCTGGCCTACGTGGCTGATGCCAATGTCGCCGCAACGGTGTGTGCGTGTCTTCATGTCGTTCTCCCTGGCGCGGATTGTGGAATGCCCCGCGCGGAAGGAAAGGCCGCGCGCGAGATTGGGGCTCGAGACTCGGAGCGTGCTGGGGCTGAGCCCTGCTTACTCGACCAGAGTATCCGGGTCGTCCTTGGCCTTGGCCTTCTTGTCGGGCGGGAGTTTTTCGCTTTCGCCCAGGAAGTCGCTGGCGTCAATCACGTCGTCGTGCTTCGGTTGCTTGTAGGCACCCTTGCGGGTGGGTGGCGGCGGCGTGAAGAACGAGTAGTTGTCGTCCAGGATGAACTCTTCCTCATCCTCATCATCGGCCTGCTTGTTGCGCACGGTCGGGCTATCCCCAATCGTCGGCGGCTCGTTTTTCGGCTTGCCCGGCGACTGCTTGGCCAGCTCGGCCCGCAACTCATTCATCATGTTGGGAGGCAGCGCGACCGTGTCGCCGCCAGGGCCGTGGCCCATATCGTCCAACTTGCGGCCGTGCTGCGCCGCGGCTGACATTGCCCGCCCTGTTTCGTCTTCGTCCATTTCCGGCGGGGCGTCGGCCGGTCGTGAGACTGCCATGTTCTCGGGCTTGGGCACGAACATGGTCTTGGCGCCAGTCGGCTGTGGCGGGTCGCCGAGCACGCGCGTAGGCTCGCCGCGTGGCGGGTTGTCCCGGTCCAGCGTCTTGTCGGTACTCTTGTCGAGTGTTGCCGTCCGCCGCTTCATCAGTTTGCGTGTCTTGCGCGGCTGGAACGCCCTGTCGGCTGAGGCACCTTCGCGCACCACTGGCGGAGGCGTTTCGTGCTTGTCGTAGCTGGGGATTTCCTCGGCAGGTGTGGCCGCGGCCTCGGTCAGCTCTGCATACGTGTTGGCAGGTTGTGCCGATTCCTGCGCCGCAGGTGATTCATCGACAGGTGCTGAGTCAACAGGTTCTTCTGCGACCGAAGCTTCTTCATCCGGCGCTTCTTCGGCAGGCACTTCTTCGACCGGCGCTTCTTCAACCGGCGCCTCTTCAACCGGCGCTTCTTCGGCAGGCGCTTCTTCGGCGGGTGCGTCGTCCGACGTGACGGGCTCCACGTTCAGCAGAGTCGTCGCGCGCAGCTTGGCCGTCGAAGCCTCAACTACAGGAGGTGCTTCTGGAGCAGGCACTTCTTCGCTGACTTCTTCGATGACTTCTTCGCTCGCCTCGTTCGCTGCGGACCCTTCGACACCCGCGGCCGCAGGCGCACTCGACGGTTCGTCGTCAATGTCGAACTCGTCCGGCGCGTCCAGGTCTACGCGGCTGACATGGAATGCCACTTCGTCGCCGCTGGAACGGGCGTCGTCTTCAACCGGCGGGTCTTCCGTATCGCTGGTGACGACACGTCCCGCGTCAAAATCCACTTCGCCGTAGCGGCCTGAGGCACTCCCGCCCAGGTATTCGGCAATCTGCTCGTCAGTGAGTTCGTCTTCCTCACTCGCGACTTCGGCCCCCGCCGCGGGCGGCTTTTCGGGCGGCACGCCGATCATGGGCGCGGGTTCGTCGTCGGCAAGCGCGGCGGCAGCGGCGGCTTCAGCCCGTGTGATGCTGGCCGTCGGGATCTTCGGGGCTTCCTCGACTTCGTCGGCGGCCTCTTCATCTTTGGCGGCGCGGGCGGCCTGGCGCTCAAGCATGGCGGGGCGTTCCAGCCGCACGGTGGGCATCCCCAGCTTGGGCTGCGCGTCGTCAGCATCCGGCGAATCGGCCGGTGGCGCCTTCGGCGCGCTGAAGTTGCTGATCACGAACGGCGAGTTTTCGACCAGTGCCGGCCCATCCAGGTCATCGACACTCTCGGCCAGGTCCGACTCATCCGGCCGGTCAAACGGGTCAGAGCCACGATCAGCATCTGAGCGCGCGACAAAATCAGCCGGTGGCTTCGCAGGCGCGGGCGGCACCGCCCGTGGCGGCAGCGGCGCGGGCTTGGCTGCGGCCGGGGGCAAAGGTTTAGCCGAAGGCGGTACCGGGGCCCCGGGCTGGCGCGGCGGCAGCGGTGAACGTGCCTGTGGCGCGGCCGGAGCCTGCTGTACTTCTTCGCGATAGGCGCCGGTCTCATCATAGCCGCTGGTCGGCATTGCCGGCGCGGCCGGCGTGTTGGGCGGTCGGCGTTGGGCGCCGGCGGGCGACGGCACGCCACCGGTCGGGGGCGGTACGGTCAGCTTGCGGTCGCTTTTCGGGCCGGCCACAACGTCGCGCTTTTCCCAGGGTGCTTCGACAATGCCGGTGTCGCGCTTTTTGGTCGGTGGCTTCAGCGCGCCCGACGGCGGCTTGGCCGCGCTGGCTGACGAGGGTTTGGCCATCGCCGCCGAAGACGCGGCCGGTTGCTTGCCGCTTGGTTCAAGCGGCCCGTCTGCGAACACCATCGGGTCAATTTCAGGCGGCGGTTCAGCGGGGCCGCTGTGGGTGTCCGGGTCCACGCGGTCGGCCGCAAGCACCGTGGCCTCGGCCTCAAAGTGCCGGGGGCGCGGGTTGGTACGCACGAGACCGCGCGGGTCGGACTGGCTTGGCGGCTCAATGGCGTTGCTGGGCGGCTCCGCGTCGTAGAAGGTGATCTTGGCGTCGCCGATGCGGATCTTGGTGCCGTCAACCATGGGCGCGATCAGCCCTTTGCGCATGCGCTGGTTGCCGTAATAGGTGCCGCCGCTGCTGCCGAGGTCGCGCACGAATGCGCTGCCACGGCTGTCGATGAACAGTTGGGTGTGCATGCGCGAAACCTTCATGTCGCGCAGCTGGATGTCTGCCTTGGGCAGACGGCCGATCACGTAGTCAATGCGTCCCACGAATGGGACAAGCAGCGTGTCCGGCCCAAGTTTGATCTCAAGGTACGGCATCAGCCTGTGCCTGTGCAGCAAGAAGCGGTAAGGGTTTGATTTAGCAGTTTAGCGTGCAAATCCATAGCGGCTAGTTGGCCACCAAATTGAAGCTGCTGGGCTGTGAACTCGCGGCACTGGCCGGCAGGTGCTGCACCCGCACGATGTACGTCCCGGCGGCCAGACTCACGGTGGTCGATTTGTTGGCACTGTTGCCAGTGACACTCGCCACAAAGTTGCGATCCAGGTCAACCACACTCAAGTCCAGCCGGTGATTCGCGGCCGCGTAGCCCGCGGTGGTGTTGCTCAGCGTGAACGTCACCGGTTGCGCCGCCGCCAGCTCAAGCCGGTACACGGCATTGGCCTGCGGGCCGAGAATCGGGTTAGGGTTGACGCCGCTGTGGGCGTCAAGGCTGCCGCTGTCCGTCACGCCGATCACAAGCAATTCCGGGAAGGCATCGAAGGCCCCTGCCGGCGGGAAGTTCGCGCTTTGCGACTGCATCAGCGTGTCGGCCTGCATCACAGTAAGGTGCGTGTCATCCACAAGCTGCTGCAAAAGGCTTGCCAGCCACGCGACTTCATAGGGTGCCACACGCGTGGCCAGCGCCGCAAAGCTGGCAAAGAAGTCGGCGGCATCGACGGCCGCGCCGTCGGTGTCCGTGTCGGCGGGCCAGCCCGCGCCGCCGTCAAGCAGGTCCCAGACGATGCGCGTGACGCGGAACTCATTGGAGTAGCCGTCGCCCTGGCCGAACAGCAGGCCGCTTTCGCAATCGAACTCGAACTGGACGCTGGTGATCCCGCCCGGGTAGCCCACGGTGTCGCGGTATAGGCTGGTGCCCAGCAGGCCGCAGCCGATGGCCGTCACGACTCCTTCACTGTAGGCAGCCGTGAAAAGCAGCTCTTCGCCCGCGTGAGGCCCGCCGAAGTTGTTGTCGCGGCTTTGGGTCAGCTGCACGAAGCTGGCCCATTCGTGGGCGATTACGGTTTCGTCGTATTCGTCGTGGTCGGTGGTTTCGGGGCTGGCCAGTGTGCCGCCCCGCAGGTGAATCGTGGGGCGGCCGTTGGGGCCGACCTCGTCAGTACCGGTGGCGGCGGTCGCCCCGGTGCACCAGAACACATCCAGCGCGCCCAGGCTTGGGAAGCTGGCCGTCACCGATTGCCGCAGGCGCTGCACCGTGTCGAGGATCGCGAACGCCCCGGCGCGGTTGTCGGGCAGGGCGTGACTCGCGTGCAGGTTGGCCGTCTGGTTGCCCGCAGCACGTTGCAGGATCGGGCCGGTCACAGCATGCACCAAGGCGGGGTTTGTGCGCGCGTGATACACCTGATCGATGTCGGGCCCGGTGCCGCTTTGGGCCCGCGCGCGGATGAAGAAGTCATGGCTCAGGTTCAAGTTCAGCGTGTAATTGCCGGCAGCATCGGTGCTGGTGCTGGCGACAACGTCGTGAATGTCATTGTGCCGCACGGCCTCAACCAGCACGCCGGCCGCGTCTTCGACCGTTGGCGTGCTGCCAAGGCCGGTCGCCGTCACCGGCAGGCGGTCAAACGTGACTTGGCCGGTAATCGTAAGCGCTGCCGGCGCGCCGCCGTCGGGGTTTGCGCTGCCGCCGCTGGGGCCGATCACGCTTGCCGGTTTCAGCCACGGCGATTTCTTGGGGCTGTCGCCATCATCGCCGCCGGGGCATCCGGCAACGCAGAGCGGCAGCAACAGCAGGACCAGCAGTCGGCGCATAGTCGTGAACGCGGGGGGCGATTCGGGGTCAGGCATCATAGCAAGCAATCGCCGCCGTTTGATCAGCGCGCTTCCCTTGATAGTGCGCGTGCCTGCGCCTACAACGCAGCCATGCGCTGGCTGTTCAATCTGGGGTATCTGTGGCTGGCCGCGTGGATATGGCCCTGGTTCGTGTTTAAGTATCTCACCACGGGCAAGTACCGCGCCGGCATCAGCCAGCGCCTGGGGCACCTGCCCGCGCGTGAGGCCAAACCCAGCATCTGGGTGCACGCCGTCAGTGTAGGCGAGTTGCTGCAAATCAAACCCCTGCTGAAAGCCCTGCGCGAGCAGCACCCCGGCCACGACATCGTCATCACTTACACCACCAAGACCGCCGCCGAGATTGCTGCCCGCGACTTCAGCGACTACTACCACTGTTACTCGCCGCTTGACCTGAGTTGGGTCGTGGGACGCTTCTTCCGCACTCTGACGCCCAAGCTGATCGTGCTGATTGAGCTGGAACTGTGGCCGAACTGGCTGATGCACGCCGCGCGCGCCAAGGTACCGGTGTTACTCGCCAACGGCCGCATCAGCGAAAAGAGCTTCGGCAACTACCGTCGCTTCAAGTGGTTGCTGCAACGGGCCTACGACGCGATCAAGGTCTGGGCGATGCAGGACGAAGCCTACGCGGAACGGGCCAGAGTGCTTGCCAGCGACACGGGACAAGTAGTCGTCACCGGCAACCTGAAGTACGACTCGCTGCGTGCGCAGGCCGACCCCGAGAAGGTCGCCTACTTCCGCAAGGCGTTCGCCCTGGACGAATCGCCCGTGCTGGTTTGCGGCAGCACCCACCCCGGCGAGCACGAGCAGCTTGTGTCGATGCTGCCCAGGCTCAAGTGCCGCACCATCATTGTGCCGCGCCACCCCGAGCGCCATGAAAGCGTGCGCAGGCTGCTGAGCGAAGCCGGCATACCGTGGCGCAACCGCAGCGAGCTTTCGCCCGAGCAGCCGGCCGCGCCGGGCGACGTGATCCTGCTGGACACGATGGGTGAACTGGCGGCCGTGTACGGCGTGGCCGACGTCGTCTTCATCGGCGGCTCTTTGATCCCCCACGGCGGCCAGAACATGGCGGAGCCGATCGCGCTGGGCAAGGCAACGCTGTACGGCCCGCACACGCACAATTTCAAAGCCACCGTGCGCGAGCTGCGCGAATGCCGAGGCGCGCTGGAAGTGCAGAACGCCGCTGAACTGGAACGTGAGCTGATCCGTTTGTTGGGGGACCCGGCCGCACGGGACGCTCTCGGCCGCGCCGGGCAGGCACGCCTGCTGGCAGGCCGCGGCGCGCTGGCACGGCATATGGAACTGATTGGGAGCTTGCTACAAGCGCAATGACCGACCCCACTCTTGAGAAGTGGCAGGAACTCGCCGACAAGCTCAGTGCCGAGCTTGCTGATACGGACGAACTGTTGGCCCTGCGCCGCAGGGTATGGAAGCGCATGCTGTTGGCGGGCGTGATCGCCCTGTGCGGCCTTGGTGCCGCCATTGCCTTTGCCTCTACCCTGCACAGCAACTACCACATGATCGTCGTGGGGCCGTTCGTGGCCTTCCTTGCGTTCGTAGGCTTCCTGATGCTGCGGGTGCGCCGCCTGATTGAACTGACCGTGGCCGACGGCGACCGCATCCGCGCGGACATCCGCGCCTGGAAGAAACGCAAGCCTGCCGCGCCAGCCAACCCAAGCTAGAATCCGGCCACACCGAGGTACCCGATGCGGGTTCTGCCCTTTGCATTGACCATCTTCATCAGCGCGTTCCTGCTGTTTCAGGTACAGCCGCTGATCAGCCACTTCATTCTGCCGTGGTTCGGCGGAACGCCTGCCGTGTGGTCCGTGGCGTTGCTGTTTTTCCAGGGCGGCTTGCTCGCGGGCTATGGCTACGCGCACTTGAGCATCGCGCGCTTGAAGCCGGCGGTGCAGCTTGGCGTACACTTGGCGCTGCTTGTGCTGGCGGCCGTCACGTTGCCGATCATCCCGCCGGAAAGCTTCAAACCCACGGGCGACGAGAACCCCACGCTGCGAATTCTGTTACTGCTGGCGACGAGTGTCGGGCTTCCGTATCTGGTGCTGTCGGCCACGGGTCCGCTGCTGCAGGCCTGGTTCGCGCGTGCCAACCCGGGCAAATCGCCTTACGCGCTGTACGCGCTGAGCAACGTCGGCAGCCTGCTGGCGCTGGTCACGTACCCATTTGTGTTTGAACCCCTGTGGGGCCGCACCCAGCAGGCAACGAACTGGTCGTGGCTGTTTGTCGGCTTTGCGGTGGTGTGCGCCGCGGCCGCGTTGATCGCCTTCAAGGCCAAGGCCGCGCCGGAAGCTGCGCCAAGCGCCGAAGCCGCCAAGCCCGACGACCGCCCGGCAATGCCGATGCGCACCCGGCGCTTCTTCTGGGTCGCGTTTCCGGCCATGGGCACGATGCTGCTGATGGGCTACACCAACCAGCTTTGTGTTGACGTTGCGGCCGTACCGTTCCTGTGGGTGCTGCCGCTGAGCCTTTACCTGCTGTCGTTCATCATCACTTTTGCCGGCCCGCGCTGGTACATCCGCCCGACCATGCTGGGGATGTTCGTGGTCGCGATCGCGGCCACGGGCATCGCACTGTGGTACAGCGCGGAACTGCCAATCCTGTGGACAGTGGCGCTGTACAGCGCATCGCTGTTCATCACCTGCGTGGTCTGCCATGGCGAGACTTACAGGCTGCGGCCGGAGGCGTCTTCGCTGACGCGCTTCTACCTTTCGATTTCGCTGGGCGGGGTGATTGGCGGTGCCTTCGTGGCGCTGGTGGCGCCGCTGGTGTTTTCACTGTACGCCGAGTTGCCGACAGCGCTGCTGGCAACCGTCGTGCTGGTGTTGGTTCAGATGGCCCGCGACCCCCGCAGCAAGCTGTACGACGGCAAGCCTCGCTGGGTGTGGGGTGTGCTGCTTTCGCTGACGCTGGCCACGATCATCGGCCTGGGCGCGGCGATCACTTACACGCTGCGCGAGTCCATCCACGCGGGCCGAAACTTCTACGGCGTGTTCCGCGTCGATGAAACGCCCGAAGGCAGCAACCTGCCCTGGTTGCGCGACATGCTTTCCGGCAGCACTCTGCACGGCCGACAATTCATGAGTGAACGCCATCAGCGGCTTGCGACCACTTACTACGCCAAGCACTCGGGCGCCGGGCTGACGCTGCTGTCATTCCCGCGCCAGGAAAACATGCACGTCGGCGTGGTGGGCCTAGGCACGGGCACTCTGGCGACGTACGCGAAACCGGGCGACACCTACCGGTTCTATGAGATCAACCCGTACGTGGTGGAACTCGCCGACGAGTACTTTACCTATCTGAAGAACTGCGAGGCCGAGTACAGCATTCAGCTTGGCGATGCGCGCCTGACGCTGGAACGCGAAGAGCCGCAACAGTTTGACGTGCTCGTGCTCGACGCCTTCAGCAGCGACGCGATCCCGGTGCACCTGCTTACGGTAGAGGCCTTTGAGGTCTACATCCGCCACCTCAAGCCCGACGGCGTGCTGTGCGTGCACATCAGCAACCGCCACCTTGACCTGGCTCCCGTGGTGGCGGCCGCATCGCGCCACATTGGGTGGACGTACCTGAACTGGCTGTCCGGCAACTTCAACCCGGAAGGCGCATCGCAGGCTCACTGGGTGCTGGTGACCAAGAGCAGCGCGTTCCAGCAGGCCTTCCAGAAGTTCACGCTGGAAGCCGCGCAAATCGTTCGCGAGTCCGGCCAGATGCAGCACTACGACCCCGAGTTCGCCAGCATGCCCACCGTGGACCGATACATCGAGCCTTGGACCGACGACCACTCGAACCTGTTTGAGCTATTGCGCTAGATTGCGCCGCCGCTGGCCGTGTATTCGACGTGGCGCTGTGCCCAGGCCGGGTCGGGGGCCGGGAAATCATTGCGGAAGTGCACCCCGCGGCTCTCTTTACGCGTCAAGGCGCTGAACGTCATTGCGGCCGCGACATCAAGCATGTTCTCGAGCTGCCACTCGCTTGGGAAGCGTCGCTCCTGCTCGTTCAGCAGCTTCTGCCAGCCGCGCAACTGGCGCAGCAGTTCCTGCATGCCGCGTTCGTCGCGCTCGACGCCCATCCAGCGCCACATCGCGCCCTTCACCGCGTTGATCATGTCCGGCACGTCGATACGCCGGGTGCTGCGCATCGGCCGCTCAGCCGCGATTCGCGGGTGCTTGCGGGTAAATGCCCCGCGGGTGGCCGCCAGCTCGCCGGCCTTGCGACCGCACACCAGGCCTTCCAGCAGGCTGTTGCTGGCAAGGCGGTTCGCGCCATGCAGGCCGGTGCTGGTGACCTCCCCCACCGCCAGCAGGCCCTCGATTGATGTGGTGCCATCAAGTCTTGCGACCACCCCACCCAGCATGTAGTGGGGACCCGGCCGCACCGGCACCCATGACCTTGACGCGTCAATGCCCGCGTCGTCACAGGCCTGCATGAAGGTCGGGAACTTGCGCCGCAGCTCAGCCTGGTCGAGGTGCGTCACGTCTAGAAACGCGGCCGCGTCGCCGGTGCGCCGCATCTCGGCGTTGATTGCGCGGCTGACCACGTCACGCGGCGCAAGCTCGGCCAGTTCGTGGTGCCCGACCATGAAGCGCTCACCCTTGCTGTTGCGCAGATAGGCGCCGTAGCCGCGCAGCGCCTCGGTAATCAGGCGGCGCTCGAAACCCGCAACGTACAGCAGTGTCGGGTGAAACTGCACCATCTCCATGTCGCGCATCGTGGCGCCGGCGCGGATTGCCATCGCGTGGCCGTCGGCCGTGGCCACCGGAGGGTTGCTGCTTTCGCGGTAAAGCTGCCCGGCACCGCCGCTGGCCAGAATCACCGTTCGCGCCCACACCACGTGCGGCTCGTTGTGGCGCATCATGATCGCGCCGACGCACGACCCGCCCTCGGTCAGCAGGTCCAGCACAAAGGTGTTCTTGTACGCGCGGAGGCCCGCCGTTTCGCGACAGGCTGACAGCAGCGCACGCGTGACCTCGGCACCGGTGGCGTCGCCGCCCGCGTGCAGGATGCGCCGGCCGGAATGCCCGCCTTCGCGGCCAAGGTCCACTTCGCCGTCGGAAGCTTCATCAAAGCGCGCCCCGGCGGATTGCAGGAATTCAATCGCCGAGGGCGCCGACTCAACGATCGCGCGCACGACCGCCTCGTCGCAAAGGCCGTCGCCCGCAACCAGCGTGTCGCGCACGTGCGAGTCGAAGGTGTCCTCGCGCGCCGTGACGGCTGCAATGCCACCCTTGGCCCAGCTGGTATTGGACTCTTCCAGCGCCGATTTGTTGACCATCAGCGTCTGGCAGCCGCCGCGCGCCGCCATCATCGCAGCGGAAAGCCCGGCCACCCCGGTGCCAATCACCAGCACATCAACCGTTTCCTGGCTGAGGTGCTTGGTATCGAAGCTGACGAGGTAGCGGTCCATGCGGGTTCCAGAACTACGTCCAGCGTGCCGTGTCCCGAGTGCCGCGTCTGCTGCAGTTGACCCGGCACTCGGGGCACGGGGCGCGGGACGCGTTTCTGCCTACAGCCACTCTCCGCCATAGTAAGTCGCCAGCGCGGCCGGCAACTTCACGCGGCCGTCGGCTTGCTGCCCGTTTTCGAGCAGCGCGATCATTGTGCGCGGGCAGGCGAGTCCGCTTCCGTTGAGCGTGTGCGCCAGCCGCACCTTCTTGTCCTTGTCGCGCACGCGAATCTTGGCGCGGCGGGCCTGGTAGTCCGTGAAGATGCTGCAACTGCTGGCTTCCAGCCACTTGCCAACGCCCGCAGCCCAGACCTCGAGGTCATAGCAACGCGCCGCACCAAAGCCGATGTCGGCGGTGCACAACTCAAGCCTGCGGTACGGAATCTCGAGCCGCTCCAGCACGGTTTCGGCACAGCGGGTCAGCGTCTCGTGTTCGGCCTCGCTGTTCTCGGGCGTCGTTACGACCATCAATTCCACTTTGCTGAACTGGTGGACGCGCAGGATGCCGCGGGTGTCTTTGCCGGCAGCGCCGGCCTCACGGCGGAAGCAGGGCGTGAACGCGCAGTAGCGGATCGGCGTGGCCGCATCGTCCAGGATCTCGCCGGCGTGGGCGCTGGTGAGCGGCACTTCCGCGGTGGGGATCAGGAACAGGTCATCGCGGTCATCGGTGCGGTACATCTCATCGAAGAACTTGGGCAACTGGCCGCTGTTGCGCAGCGTTTCCTCGCGCACCAGAAACGGCACCCAGCATTCGGTGTAGCCGTGCTCGCGGGTGTGCAGGTCAAGAAAGAAGCTGATCAGCGCGCGCTCAAGCCGCGCCAGCTTGCCACGAAAGAAAGGGAAGCCGCTGCCACTGATGCGGCCGCCAATTTCCATGTCGAAGCCCTGGCCTGCCACCAGTTCCCAGTGCGGCTTGGGCGTGAACGCGAATGCGGGTTTGCTGCCCCACTCTTTGCGGACCACATTATCGGCTTCGCTTTTGCCAACCGGTGTGGCCGCCAGAGGCAAGTTCGGCACATACAGCAAGAGCGCGTCGATCTGTTGTTCGATGGCGTCAGCGGCGCGGGCGGCCTCGGCCTGTTTTTCGCCAAGCTTGCCGAGCGCGGCTTTGGCGGCCTCCGGATCGGCCGGTGCAGCACCCAGCAAGGTCGTGAGTTCCGCCGGGGCCGGCGCGACAGGGTTCTTCTTGCGGGCACCCATCCACGGGCCGAACGCCTTGTTGGCCTTGTTCAGTGCGCCCTGCTGCTCGTCGGCCGCGGTCTTGGCCGCGCGCCACTGAGCGTCAAGCTTCAGGACGTCGTCAACAACCGCGCCATCAACATTGCGCGTGGCAAGGCGCTGCTTCACACCCGCAGGATCATCACGAATCAGCTTGATATCGAGCATCCATCACCTCAGCAGATCAACGCGCCAGTGTTGCGGGTTTAGCAGGGATCGAACTCATACGTAAGCCGCTCGCACAGTCAAATCGAGCGGGCGATCAGGTTGCCGCGGCTGAAGGATGCCAGCAATGGCGGCCGGTCGCGCAGCAGGCCTTCCAGCGCCTGCTTTGTGTCGCCCGCCGCGCCGGGCAGAGCCCAGATGCACAGGTCGGCCGCATCCGGGGCGATTCCCAGGGCATTGCGACCGTTCACCGTGGCGGCCTTGAACAGGGTCTCCAGGTCCGCATCCGGCACCGTCTTCACGGCCTGCGCGATCTCGCCCAGCATGTCGAGGCCGTCGTTGCTGCCCAGGCTGTCTGTGCCGAGCACCAGGTTCACGCCGGCTTCCAGCATTCGCGCTAGCGGCCACGGCTCGTGGCCGAAGTACGCGTGGCTGCGCGGGCACCAGCACACGCTGGGTTTGGCGGCCTCCAGCCATTGCCAGTCGCCGGCTTCGGGGTAGTTGCAGTGAACCAGCACAAGCTGCGGGTTCGCGGCGTGCAACCACGGTGCCAGCCAGTCGCGCAGCAGCAGCGTCAGCGGCGACTCGCCGTAGCCAGCAAAGCCCGCGACATCGACACCCAGACGCGCCAGCAACTCGCGCAGCGGACCCGTGCCTGCGCGGATGAACTCGGCTTCTTCGGGCGATTCGGCGGCGTGGGTTGTGCACACGCGCCCCTCACCAAATGCGCGGCCCATCGCGTGCTGGTACAACTCGGCACTGGTCGAGTACGGCGCGTGGGGCGAATAGCCAAAGCTCATGCCCTCCTGCGCAACGGGATCGGCCCCCGTACCGGCGTCGTTGCCCAGGCGGTCGCGCTCAAGTTCAAAGCGCGCGCGGATGATCTCATCTACACCCTGCATAGCGCGTTCGGCTGACGCGCCCGACCAGCCCAGCACTTCCAAGGCGGCCACACCGCGCAACCCGTGACGCGCCAGTGCGGGAGCGCAATCACCCTTGACGCTGATGTCCAGAATCGAAGTCGTGCCCCCCGCCACCGCCATCCGCACGCCATCGCCGATGCCTTGCTCAATCAGCGGCGGCGGCACCATGCGGCCGGCAATCACCGCGGGCGCCCACTCATGAAACTTGAGGCCGCTGGGCACCTGCCGGTGCAGATGCGAAAGGTCCAGGTGGCAGTGCGAGTTGACAAACCCGGGCATGCACAGCGCATCGCCAAAGTCCATGGAGCGCGCCGCCAGCCCATCAAGGCCGCCACTGACTTCGCCGCCGACGATCACTTCGGCCACGCGGTCGCCCGAGAGCAACAGAATCACATCGCGCGAAAGCTCAAACGTCGCGGGGTCAAGGTAATGGCTGACGCGAATCGCATAGTCCATGGCGGTTCTTTACCGCCAAAGCGCAAAAGCGCCAAGTGGCGAACGTGCGGTCAGCGAACGCAATCAGCGCAAGCAACGCTCACACTCTCGAGCCGACCAAGGCGCGCACCAGAGAATCTACTTGTCCATCCAAACCAGTTTCCAGCCATCTGATTTTCGCACGTAGCACAGAATCATGTCCGAGTCGTTGTTGTTGAAACTGACCTTGTCTCCCTTGAACGACTCATAACTCAGGTGCACCAGCACCAAGTAGCATGGCTCTGGATGCAACTTGCGCACTTCCACGAACCGATCAATTTCGTATTCCTTCAGTCCATGGTCAGCAGGGTTTGTAATTGTCGCCTCGCCCTGTTTGAAGCGGCACAGGGTTAGTTTGTGTATGATAAAGTTGCCTTCCCGCCATCCGTTCGTGCGGGGTATCCCCGCTTCACGCGCAACGCGGTCTCGGTCAGCCTCCCTGCGGTCATGCTCTTGCTTTGACTCGATGCGCTCACTCTCGATGAACAACGGATAGGAAAGGTCGCGAGCGACAGGTTGTACTTGATAGCAGGCCTCGAAGAACTCGCCTACTTTCTTGATTACTTCAAAGTTGCCGGGGCGCTCGGCCAAGCGTTCCTTGTTCCTGAAGGCAGATTCGTCAACGTCTGCCCAAGCGCTCTCGTCCTCCGGAATTGGATCGCGCTCTTGCAGGCCCGGGGCCTGGTTCCCCATGGCGCGCCTTACCGTTCCGTTTCCACGCGGTGACGACAGGTCGCCGTTGCCAGCACCAAACACATCTGCGGTCCCGAACTGCGCCAGATGCCCTATGCCGGCAAAGACGCCCAGCACCCCAACCCCCATCACCGCAAGCAACACCTTCATCCCGGTCGATTGCATCGCTCTCTCCTTCAGTTCGAGTCTATATCGTAAAACATTGGCCGGACCAGGACATCCCGGCAACTCAACTCCCTGCGCGGGTGCGGGCCATTCCCTTGGCTCCACGTGGCCAAGACAACGCAAATCCGCTAAACAGCGGTTGTGCCTGATGATCCTTCGATCCTGCGTCACTCTGCGCGCCCGATGGCTCGGTTGATTGGCTATCTGCGGCCTCAGCGCGGGCGGTTGGTGGCGGCCTCCAGTGCCAGTGTTGCCAATAAGGTTCTGGACCTTGCGCCGCCGATTCTGGTGGCGTGGCTGGTTGACGTGATCATGGGCAAGGCCCCGATGTGGATGAAGTCGGGGCTTGGCATCGCCGACACGTTCAGCCAGATCGTTTTCCTGGCGATCCTGACTGTGATCATCTTCGGCCTGGAAAGCCTTTCGCAGTGGGGCTACGGCTACGGCTTCATGACTCTGGCGCAGAACATGCAGCACGCCCTGCGCCTTGATGCCTACCGCAAGATGCAAAACCGCGAGATCCGCTTCTTCGAAGAACACCGCCTCGGCAAGACGCTGGCGATGCTCAACGATGACGTGAACCAGCTTGAGCGCTTCCTGAACAACGGCTTCAGCGAGCTGATCCAGCTTGTGGTGCTGATCCTGTTTGCCACCACCGTAATGTTCATGATCAACCCCACATTGGCGGCGCTGGGGCTGATCCCGATCCCGATTATCGTCTGGGGCAGCCTGCGCTTCAGCAAGCGGCTTGAGCCGCGCTATCGCAAAGTACGCGAAAGCGTCGGCGACGTGGCCACCCGCCTTGAGAACAACATCGGCGGCATACTGGTGATCAAGAGCTTCACGGCTGAAGACTACGAGGCCGCGCGAGTCGAAGAATCCAGCGAGGCCTACCGCAAGGCCAACACCCACGCAATCAAGCTCAGCACCGTGTTCACGCCCATGATCCGCATGGCGATTGCCGCCGGGTTTGCCGGCGTGATCGTGCTGGGCGGCTGGATGACGATGCGCGGGCAGCTTACGCCGGGCAACCTGGTGCTGTTCTGCATGCTGATCCAGCGCCTGTTGTGGCCGCTGACCCGGCTGGGCCAGACTTTCGACGAGTACCAGCGCGCCAAGGCCAGCGCGGTGCGCATCTTCGGCCTGCTGGAAACCCCGTCGGCGATCAGCGACAAGCCTGAGGCGATTACTCTTGACCGGTCAAGGGGCGAGCTCGCATTCGTCGACGTGCAGTTCAAGTACCGCGACCGCGAGCCGGTGCTGAACGGCCTGAGCTTTTACATCAAGCCCGGCGAGATGATCGGGATCGCGGGGCCGACCGGTGCGGGCAAGAGCACGCTGATCAAGCTGATCCTGCGCCTGTACGACATCCAGCAGGGCGCCATCAAGCTGGACGGCATTGACGTGCGCGACCTGCGCCAAAGCGACCTGCGCCGCCAGATCGCGCTGGTAAGTCAGGATGTGTACCTGTTCCACGGCACGATCCGCGAGAACATCGCCTACCCGGGCGTCGATGTGCCGCTGGAAAAGGTGATTGAGGCCGCGAGCCACGCCCAGTTCGACGACTTCGTGCAAAGCCTGCCGCAGGGCTACGAGACGGTGGTCGGCGAACGCGGCATCAAGCTGAGTGGCGGCCAGCGCCAGCGGCTTAGCATCGCCCGCGCGCTGCTGAAGGACGCGCCGATCCTGATTCTCGATGAAGCCACCAGCAGCGTGGACACCGAAACCGAGCGCATGATCCAGCAGAACCTTGAAGAGCTGACACGCGGCAAGACAGCGCTGGTGATCGCGCACCGCCTGAGCACCATCCGCAAAGCCGACCGCATCCTCGTGATCCGCGACGGCAAACTCGAAGAAGAAGGCACCCACGACCAGCTGATCCAGCACGGCGGAACCTACAGCGACCTGTGGTCCATCCAAAGCGGCAGTGCAGTAACGACCGAGGTTCGGTAGATCAGCGCAACAGCGCCGGGGTGGCGAGCCAGATCAGCTTGCCTGCTGCTGCCTTCACGGGGCCGTTGAATTCGATGCAGGCTGCGCCGCCTTTCTTGAACTCGAAAGTCACCGGTGTGCCCAGCAGGTGAGCCGCGAGCATCGACAGTGCGGGCTCGTGCCCAACTATGGCCACAGTGTCGGCCTCGCATGCGGCCAGCGCGGTCACCGTCTTTGCGGCCGTGGCGTCTGGCTGCAGCTGGGTCATCTCTTGCGGTTTCGGCCACTCGGCGTGTTTTGCGAGCAGCTTGGCGGTCTGCATCGCGCGGGTGTACGGGCTGCTGAACATGACGGCAGGTTCGAAGCGTGCCAGCGTTTTGCACGCCTGCGTGAACTTGCGGCGGCCTGCGGGCGTCAGCGGCCTGAGCGAATCATCGGGCCAGCGCGCGGCGTCGCGATCGTAGGCAATGGCATGGCGCACGAGCAGCAGCTTCATTGCCTGCCCTTTCCGGCCTTGCGCGCAAGCTCCGGCCCCCAGTCGCGGATCTGCCGCAGCAGGCTGGGCACCGCGGCCAGTGCGGCTTTGCCCTCTGCTCGCAGATCGGCCATCACAGTTTCCATCGCGTGACCTGTTTCCTCGTCGAGTCCCGCGAAGTCGTGCAGGTCCTTCAACTGTTCCAGTGCGACGCGGGAATCAAGATATGCGCCCAATTCATCCTGCAGCTCAATCAGCACCTGCAATGCGGGTTCGGCCTCATCGCCCAGCAGGTGCTTCAGGCCGTCGAGCGTGTAGCGCAGGCGCTTGCCGTGGATTCGGACTTCGTGCCACGATGCCAGGCTGCGGGCCTCATCGGCGGCCTCGTACGCATCCGCAAAGTCGTCCCAGGCACGCTTCACGATGCGCTTCGCCGTGACCGCGATGGGTTGTTTGGCCTGCTGCGGCCAGCCGCGCTTCGACAGCACAAGCCGCTGCAGATCGCGAACGATGCGGTCCACGCCGCGCTTGGAGACGGCCTCATGAACATGGGTGGTCTGCGATTCGCGGCGCGCATTCAGGTACTCTTCGACAGCTTTCAGGTCGAGTCCGGCGCGACGCAGCCGCTTCAGCATCACGTCAAGGTCGCGCGCCAGCGAAAGCCGGCCGGCCAGCTTGCGAAGCCGCCCGCGCAGCTTGCCTGCAGCAGGTGGCAAGTAGCGCCCGTAGATCGCAAGGCAAGTACGCAGGCGTCGGCACACCACACGCAACTGGTGGATCGCCTCGGGCCGTGTCGCGTCGTCACGTACGGCCTCCAAGTTGGATGTGTACGTCTTCTGCAGACTGGCAAGCAGGCCGGACACGAATTCGCGGGTAGGGAGTGCAGGTTGTTTGGCGCGGCGCGGCATGTTCAGGATTGGATTTTGCGAAGTACTTCGCCAAGGTCAGGCTTCGGCTTCATGCCCATGGTACCCGGCGGAATGAAATCGCTCATCGCATTTGTGGGCAGCAAGTGAATGTGAACATGCGGCACTTCATAACCCACCACCATGCTGCAAACCCGCGCACAGCCCAACTTCGTTTTCAGCAGCGCCGCGACCTTCTGCGCCGCCGAATGCAGGGCCGCATACTCAGCGGTCGGCATCTCAAACAGGTAAGCATGCTCTGCCTTGGGAACCACAAGCGTGTGGCCGTAGCACCAAGGGTTGATGTCCAGAAAAGCAAAGTGCGCGTCATCTTCCCAAACTTTGTGGCAAGGGATCTCACCAGCAATGATGCGGCTGAAGATGGTGGGCATGGTTTGCTCCTACGTTCATTGCAACTAACCACGGATTGCACGGAGTTCACGGAGAATCGTGTCGATTAATCTTTCCACGTGACGGGCGGCAACTCTCGTGCGGGGCGGATGACGTTGCCGTTTTGGTCGCGCTCGGTGCAGCCGTCGTCCAGGACTTCTTGCCATTGTCCGATGGGCTGGTGCGGGGGCCAAGGCTGTACCTTGAAGATGTCCAACCCCAGGAACTCGTGTTGCAGGTAACTGGCGAGGTTCCAACCGTAGTAGATCCAATCGGAGCTGTAAATCGATAGCACCGGAGTGTCAGGCAGTGCAGGCTCACACACGGCGAAGCGGTGCGAGTACAGCGGTAAAAGCGCCGGGCCGGTCGCTACCCAAGCCGAGACCACTTCCCGCGCTTCCGCCTTGCGCCTTGGCCTGTCGCCCCATGACTCCAGCCACGTGTCGCCAGACTCAACGTGAAACATCAGTTCGTCGGTGATGCGCTCATTCATCTTGGCCCGTGACCACTCGGTGTGTCGCCAATCCCACCACTCTCTCCCAACCGGCCACGCCGTCGCCCAGAACTTGCGCAGGTCGGGCGGAATCGGCAATCCGATTCGACCCGAAAGTTCGTCCAGGGCGCGTTGACTCAAGCCGCGCTCAAACTTCACGTCGACTTCTGCCAGCCGCCGAACCAAGGCGCGGAACACCGAGCCAGGCTGCGATTCGGGGCCGAAGAGCTTGTCCATTGACGTTTCAGGCATGCCCGCATGTTGTGTTCGCCGGGCCATCCCGCAAACTAGAAACCGGCTGTTTCCGCGGCAGGCTCTGCTTATCTGACAGCGGCCGCGTGTAATCGGCCAGATCTGCGTGCTAGAATCGCTCGAATGCAATCCCGCGGCATCAAGGGCATTCAGGCTTTGCTTCTAGCGCCAGCACCCGGGTTCTGGTGTCGTGGCGCCGGTCGGAGCGGCCAGTTGGTGCGCGTCGAGGTCCAGCACGAGCTTGGACCGCCAGCAACCGCTGAAGAGCTTGCCGCATTGCGCGAGGCCACTGGCGAGAGCTTTTGTTCTCTCGAGTCATTCTATTCCCGCTGGAACGGTGCATGCTTGTTCGTTGAAGCTGGGGACTCGGAGTACCTGCTGGAGGTCTACAGCATTGGGCGTATTCCCCTGGAACGAGACGGAATGAGTTCCTGGATGGAGATGGCCGAAGAGCACGGATGGTCGCGCGAGGAAGTAGCTTCCGTTCTGGATTCGGTTGCCATTGGGCAGCCCCCCTCATCGCCCGATCAACTCGTGGTAAAGCCGGGTGGTGAACATGTCGGGAAGGTACTTCAGTTCGACCACGAGACGCTCAGGTTGGATGAGCGTGCTGCGTCGGTGGAAGCATTTCTTCGACGCCTGGCGGCCGACCCAGCCCGACTCAACTATGACCTTGGGTGCATGTGCCGTTACAAGGGGGACATCCAGGCCATCCCTTACTTCTACGCACCTGACATTCGGCAATTCGAAGAGCCGCCTCCCATCCCGGACTGGTTCACCGGCTGAGACCAAAGAACGTTTGGCGGCGACATCACGTGCGACAAGAGTGAACACAAGGTGGCGAGTCGCAACAACTCCTGTGACTAACCTGATCGAAGCAGAAACCCGCCGTTTCCACGGCGGGTTCCTTTGTTGCAATCGTTTCCACCATGCCGCGCTACTTGCCAAGGCGGGTCAGCCAGTCGGCGAACTTGGTGGTCTTGCCGAACTCTTTGTCGAGCGCGGGGATGTCGGCGTTGTAGCCCGTGGATTCGAACCACTCGAGCATCAGCGCGAAGTCTTCGCTGTTGGCGCGCACGGCTTCAATCGGGTACTGCACGAAGTCGATCTTCTTGCCCAGTGCCTTGCTGAGCCCCGCCGCAGCCTCCGTCATGGTCACCGCGTCGCCGGCGAGTTCGATCTCGCGGCCCTTGAGCTTGGCAGCGTCCGTGAACGCGCGCGCGCCGATGCGGCCGATGTCGTCCACGGCAACCATCTGCAGCTTGGTGTTCGGCTTCATGGCGGTGCCAAGTTTCTCGCCGTTGAGGAACCAGGGCGAGGGCAGGTTTTCCATGAAGAACACCGGCCGCAGGATCACGTGGCTGGGGAACTTGAGTCCGCGCACGGTGTTTTCTACGCGATACTTGTTCTCGAAATGCGGGATGCCGGTCTTGCGCTCCGCCGACCCGACCGAGGTGTACACGAAGTGCTGCACGCCGGCTTCCTTGGCGGCCTTGGCGAACTCGTGTCCCTGCTTCTCTTCGCCCTCGACGCCGGCTTCCCAGGTGTTCTGGACCGCAAAAGCGCCCCATGCGCCCTTGAGCGCGGCGCGTACGGACGCGCTGTCATTGAGGTCGCCCTTGACGATCTCGACGCCCTGTTTGGCCAGGGCTTTGGCCTTGTCGCTGTCGGGGTTGCGCGTCATGCCGCGAAGCTTGAAACCTTTGCCGATGAGGTGCTTTGCCACCGCGCCGCCCTGATTGCCGGTGATGCCGCTGATGAGAATCGTCCTGTCCGCCATTTTCGCTCTCCATGTCTCGTGAATTAACACCCGTTCGATATCGAACGATCTTGTACCGCCGGACATTCCCGCAGGCAACAAAAAAACGCGCAGCCATTGTTGGCCGCGCGTTTTCAGGTTCTTGCGGACGGGATGCCCGCGGTCCTTATCTGGCGTATTCGGTTACTCGGGTTTCTCGCATCAGGGTGATCTTGATTTCGCCCGGGTACGTCAGTTCGTCTTCGATCTTGGCGGCGAGGTCGCGGCAGATCAGCAATGCCTGATCGTCCGTTACCTTGGTGCTGTTCACCAGTACTCGCAGCTCGCGGCCGGCTTGCATGGCGAAGGCTTCGCTTACGCCCTCGAAACTCTTGGCGATGCTTTCCAGCGCAGTCAGGCGCTGCACGTAGCGGTCCATGCTTTCGCGGCGTGCACCAGGGCGGCTGGCTGAAATCGCATCGCCCGCTGCCGCCAGGCTTACGTACGGGTACTTGTGGTGCATCGGCTGGTCGTGGTGGCCGCCGGCGGCCTCAATCACTTCCGGGCGTTCGTTGATGCTGATCAGGAACTCTTTGCCGACCAGCGGGTGGCCGCCTTCCTTTTCGTGGTCGATGGCCTTGCCGATGTCGTGCATCAGGCCGCAACGGCGGGCCAGCTTCACATCAAGGCCAAGTTCGGCCGCCATCATCGCACACAGGTGCGCGACTTCGACACTGTGCTTGTAGTTGTTCTGGCCGTAGCTGCTGCGGAACTTCAAGCGGCCCAGCAGGCGCTGCGCCTTTGGATGGATGTTGTGCACGTCGGCGTCGAACTGGATCTGCTTGCCGGCCTCAAGGATTTCTTTGTCGACTTCCTTGTTGCACATCTCATGGATTTCCTCGATGCGCGCCGGGTGAATGCGGCCGTCCTGGATCAGCCGTTCCAGAGTGCGGCGTGCGACTTCGCGGCGCACGCTGTCGAAGCAGCTCACGATCACCAGACCCGGGGTGTCGTCTACGATCACGTCCACGCCGGTGACCTTTTCGAAGTGGCGAATGTTGCGGCCTTCGCGGCCGATGATGCGGCCCTTTACTTCGTCGCTGGGAATCTCGACGTTGCTGGTGGTTGTTTCACCGGTGTGTTCCGAAGCAAGGCGGCAGATTGCCTGGCTGACGGTCCACTTGGCCTTTTCGTCGGCCTGGGTTTCGATTTCCTCGACCATGTGCTTGATGCGCTCGGCCTTTTCGGTCACGAGTTCGGCATCCAGACGCGACAGCAGCTCGCGCTTGGCTTCTTCCTGTGACATTTCGGCCACTTCAGAAAGCTTGCCGCGTACTTCTTCGAGCGCTTTCAGGCGTTCGGCCTCGGCTTCTTCGGCGCGCTGTTTGGTGGCGTCGATTTCTTTCTGGCGTGTCTCGAGCTGGTCGGCCTTCTTGTCGAGCATCTCGAACTTCTGCTCGATGGATTCTTCCTTCTTAGCGAGGCGCTTTTCCTGCTCTTTGATCTCGCGGCGATCCTTCTCAAGTTCTTGTTCGATCTTTTCGCGGGTCTTGAGGCTTTCGTTTTTGGCCTCAAGGCGTGCCTGTGCGAGGATCGTTTCGGCCTCTCGTTTGGCGTCGTCTTTGAGTTTGTCCACGTCGCCGGTAGCTGCTTTGGATGCTGCCTGAACTTTGCCCTTCATCACGGTGTAGATGGCAAAGGCTGCGCCGCCGCCCCCTACGACCAATCCCCCAAGAAGCCCAAGTGTCAAAGTTACTGCGTCGGCCAGAAACATGACGCGCCTCCGTTAAGCCCCGGCAAAGGGGCGCTGCTCCGTCCGACCTGGACGGCGAGGTACGCCGAAATCTTGTGGGCTCAACCAGTTACGTCAGCCGCCCACCCGGTGAACCGGGTGAGGTGTTTGCACCAAGGGCATCTGGCCCGTTCACACGGGGCTCAATCGCCTGCTTTGGAGGGCTGTACCGATGCATGTTCGGCCTGGTAAGCGGCACATCGTTTCAGGACTGCCGCTGTGAGATCCACAAAATCCGACGTATTTGTAAACCGCAGGGAACTGTGCTTTGCCTCGTATCGGACCTCACGGGTCTACAATGCGGGCTTCAGTGCACAGTCCGCTGGCCAAAGCCAAACTGCGGACTGCCGACATCTTACCAACAGCCCACAGACATACAAATGATTGGCAGCGGGTATCTCGCGAGGGTCATAAATCGTGCCGAATGAACGATTTGCTTGGATTTCTTGGGCCTAGGCACCTCGAGCCACCCGCCGACTGTGCGCCATGCCTCACGCTCGCCTGCTTGTTCGGAACTGGCTGATGGCGCAGGGTTCTGGGGGGCGTTGTGCGTGGTACTTCCAAGTTGCACAATGGGGCGCGGGGCGACTGACGCCCCTCCTCAACGCATCCGTAGACATGACTGACCTCGGTTCACATTAATCTGAACTTAGTCATACCCTGATTCGCCGCGGCGCTCATATGGAGCCTCCCATGCGCTCACCTGCTTGGCACGTCCACATTTTCTTCGGCATTGTCGCGGTGTTTGTGCTGGCATGTGCCACAACCCCGCAGCGCCCCCAGTTTCCGCAGGTCAGTCTGCCGGTGTCAGCCTGGAGCCAGGGCTACACGTACTCAGCCAACCTGACATTGGGCGAGACCCCGCCCGTCTCTGAGCAGATCACCATCGCCGTGGTGAACCCGGAGTACCGTGTCGAGGAAAGCGTTCTGCGCCTGGACGCCTATCGGCCCGTGGGCAAGGGCTTTTCGGCCTCCATGGGTGTGGACATCGACAAAGTGCTGATCAGCAAAGGCATGACCACCAAGGGCCCCTACCCGGACTTGCAGGAGATCACGTACGGCGACAAGAAGGCCAGCGACCTGACCCTGGCCCCGCAGGTGTTCATCAGTGTCAACGTGAAGCCAGTCGGCGGACGCCCGCTCAGCGATGGCACAACCAGCCAACCCGGCCAGCCGGTGTTCATGGGCGAATACGAACCGGGCAAGGGCTGGTTCGTGAAAGACTATGAAGTAACCGTGCGCGGCTGGTTCGTGTTTGCGATGCATGAACCGATGTCGGGCGAAAAGATGTGGGTCAAGCGCATTGAGCTTGAGGACTTTTCTGCCCCGGCCATGGAGTGCTTTGACGCCGACGAACAGATGTACCTGCACCAGGACAGCGGCACCATGGCCCACGCCGGCTGGACCTGCAGCAACCGCCTGCTGCGCGACTTCAAGCCGGACGTGGTCGCCGACGCGTTCAAGAAGTACTACCCGACTCTGTTGCAGAAGCTGCTGACCTACATCGACATTGAAGAGCTGAAGGAACTCAAGAAGAAGACCGCCGAGATCCGCGAGTTGAAGCGTTACTAGCCGCTCCAAGGCTTGCGCCACGACTCACTCAGCACCACGTAGGCCCAACCTGCAGTGAACAACAAGAGCATCAACCCCAGCGCGGTCCAGCGGCCGCGCTGGTTCAGTTGCAGCACCGGGCGCCGACCAAGCGGCAGCACCAGCAGCAGCCAGCGGGCAACCCCGAGCAGCAGCAGCAAAGCCAGCAGGACTGCCAGCGGGTTGTAGGTGATGGCCCCGGCCAGGTCGCCGCGCAGCAGACAGCCGATCGCACGGGTGCCGCCTTTGAATGGGCCGATGAAGCCAGGCTCGGCGGGCGGCGTCGCGCGCTCAAGCGCGCGCGGCACATACCACAAAGCCCCGGCACCCAGCAGCAGGCTGTACAGTTCAAAGGCATTGGGCAGACGGCGCGGGCACGGTTGCCATTGCAGTGTTCGTGGGCGGGGCTCGGCCATGCCGTAGTCTAGCAAGCTCGACACAGGCTGCGCTGATGCGGACCTTCGTTACAATCCGGGCATGTCCGACGCCCCCGCGGCCGAAACTGCCTACCTGTTCCGCCATGCGCTTGTGCGCGCGGCGGCGTATGAACTGCAGCCCCCCGGCGCGAGGGCGCGGCTGCATGGGCTGGCATTTCTGCTGATCGAAGAGCTTTACGGTGGACGCCCGCCCCGGCCGGCCGCGCTTGACGATCCCGATGGGGCGGCGCCGGCGCCGCACCCGACAGACGCCGTGGCGCAGGAACTGGCCGACCATGCCGGCAAGTCGGGCGTCGAATTGGGCAAGTCTGCCCAGACACGGCAGCTTTACCTGCGGCGCGCCGCCGAAGCCGCACAACGCAGCTTCCAGGACGGCGCCGCCACAGCATGCTGGCTGGAACTCGCGGACCTGCTTGAGGGCGCAGCCGCGGCCGAGGCCCGGCGCCGGGCCGCCGATGCCGCCTACCGGGCGGGAGACACAGCACGCGCGCTTGCCCTTGCGACACAGTCTGTCGCGTTGGTGGCAGGCAGCGACCCACGCCTGCTCTGCGCTGCCCTGGGCACTCTGGCCACCGCACAGTTGGTGGCGGGCAGGCTGGAAGACTCCGAGGCTACGAATCTGCGCGCCCTTGCGCTTCACCGTGAGACGGGCAACACCGCGCGCCTGACACAGGCCTTGGGCAACCTGGCCAATGTCTACACCTACACCTCGCGGCTGGCCGAAGCCGAGCGCGCCTACCTGCAGGTGCTTGAGCTTTCCCCTGAACCACATGTCGAAAACATTTCGCTGGTGAACCTCGCCAGTGTGTATCGCGCGACCACCCGGCACGATCTGGCCGAAGCCACCTTTCTGCGGGCGCTGGACGGGTTCCGGCGGCTGGGCGACCGCCGCACGGAGGGCATCACGCTCGGCAACCTCGGCACCGTGTATGAAGACGTCGGCCGCTACGCTGAGGCCGAACACGCATACCGCCAGGCCATTGCCATCGCGCGCGAAGTCGGCAACCGGCGCAGCGAAGGGGCCACGCTGGGCAACCTTGCCAAGCTGCTGAAAACGCTGGGGCGCGGCCGCGAGTCGCGCGATGCCCTGTTGCAGGCCGTGGCCCTGCATCGCGAGGTCGGCAACCGGCGTTTTGAGGGCATCGCGCTGGGTGATATCGCCCTGCTGCATTTCGCCGAGGGCCGCTTCGACGAAGCCGCCCGCGCGTTTGAGCAGGCGTTGGCAATCCACGCTGAAGTCGGCAACCGGCGCTATCTGGGGCGAACACGCTGCGAATACGCGCTGCTGTTGCTGCAGCCTGGTCAAGCCGAGCCCGCACGCAGCCTTTGGCTGTCCGGCGCGGAAGTGCTGCGCAGTCTTGAACACGACAAGGACATCAAGAGGGCCACCGCGGAAATGCACGCTGCCTGTGCCGAAGCCGGTGTGCCGCCCTTTGACCTATAGCGCCTCAGTCTGGGTCCTTACCGTTTTTCCCAAGGCCAGCTTGGCAGATCGGCCATAGAATCCGTCCATGCACGCGGAAACCGCCTATCTCTTTCGGCACGCCATGCTGCGTGTGGCCGCGTATGAGCTGCAAACACCGGGTGATCGCGGCCGCATGCACGAATTGGCGTTTCGACTGATCGAACAGGCCTTCGGCGGCCCCGCGCCCGCGTTGCCTGCCCTGGGCGCCGTCGAAACCGCGCCGTTTGTGCCGCACCCTACCGACACCGTGGCCGCTGAACTGGCTGACCACGCGCGCCTTGCCATGCACGCGGGCCACGGCGCGCTTCAACCGGCCGACTGCGCACGCTACCAGTACCGCGCGGCCGAATGCAGCGAACGACAGTTTCAGTTGCTGCCCGCCTGCGAACACTGGAGCAGGCTGTCTCAACTGCTGCATAGTCCGCAGCGCGCGGAGTGCCTTCATCGCGAAGGGTTGCTAGCCGCCCGTGTGGGCCAGTTCCGCCGCGCCGAACAGGTCTTGCAGCAGGCCCTGGAAATCAACTTTCAGGCCGATGACAAGCTGGGTCAAGGCCGCGCTTGGGCAGGCTTGGGCAACGTTTGGGCCGAAACGGGCCGCAGTGCCGACGGCGAAGGCGCCATGCGCAAGGCGCTTCCGTTGCTTCAAGAATCCGGTGACCGGGCAGGCATCGCGTTTTGCATGGGTCAGTTGGCAATGATTGACAAGGATGCCGGCCGCGTCGAGCAATCGGAGGCCAACTTTCGCGCAGCAATCGACCTGTATCGGCAGGTCGGCGACGCCCAAGCTGCCGCGTACACGCGCGGAAGGCTGGCGTCGTTGTACACCGTGACCGGCCGCACCGAACTGGCCGAACAGACGCTTGTGCAAGCGATCAACGACTTGCGGGCCACCGGAAACCTGCCCCGCGTGGCCAACCTGCTGCTGTCGCTGAGCAACCTGCATGGCGACATCGGCCGCTTTGAGATGGCAGAGAATGCGGCCTTGGAAGCCCTGAAGATCAACCGCCAGTTCGGGGCTCGGCGCTCCGAGGCGAACGTGCTCGCCAACCTGGGCCTGCTTTACGTGGATATGGGCCGGTACAACGAGGCCGAGGCGCCCATGCGGGCCGCGCTCGAGATCCAGCGCGAAACCGGGGAACGACCGGGCGAAGGCGCCAACCTTGGCAACCTCGCGATCCTGATGCGTCGCACCGGGCGCCATGCCGAGGCCGAGACACTTTTCCTGCAGGCTTTGGCCATCCATCGCGAGGTCAACAATCGACGATTCCAGGCCAATGTCATTGGCAGTCTCGGCAATCTGTACCGGCACACTGGGCGCACCGATCAGGCGCTGCAAGCGTATCGCGAGGCCATTGCCATCCATCGCGAGGTCAAGAACGTGCGCGGGATTATCATGGAATCTGCCAATCTCGCCGACGTGCTTTGCACCATGTCCGAGTACGCCCAGGCAGAGCCCATCTACGCCGAAGTGAATACTCTGCACCGTGATTACGGCTTCCGGTCCGCCGCCGCCGAGCACCTGTGCCGCCACGCGATGTGTCTCGCTGCCCTGGGCAGGGCTGAGCACGCACAGCAGGCTTGGGCCAGTGGCATGGCTGAGCTGCTTGAACTGAAACTTGAAAAGGTGATCGCGCAGCTTGAATCGCAAATGGCCGAGCGCTGCGACCAATTGGGGGTACCGCGCCTGGGTTGACAGCCCACCGTTGCACCGGCGTCGCTAAGGCGCTAAGTTGCCGCCCGGAGCCGCCTATGCCTGAATTTGAACCTGTCCTCAGCAAGTACTTCTACACCGACCGCTCGTGGACCCTTGAGCAATACAAAGCTCGAGGCGGGCACTACGGCTACGCCACGGCGCGCAAGGCCATCACCGAGATGGAGCCCAAGGCCGTCACCGAAGAAGTGAAGAAGTCCAACCTGCGTGGCCGCGGCGGTGCAGGCTTCCCCGCCGGTATGAAGTGGTCGTTCCTGCCTGAAAACGGCAAGCCCCGCTATCTGGCCGTGAACGCCGACGAGTCCGAGCCCGGCACATTCAAAGACCGCGCCATCATGGGCAAGGACCCCCACCAGCTGATCGAAAGCATGATCATCGCCTGCTGGGCGATCCAGAGTCACCACGCCTACGTGTTCATCCGTGGCGAATTCGTGTTCGAGGCCAAACGCCTGCAAGCCGCCGTCGATGAGTGTTACGCCGCCGGCATTCTCGGCAATGACGTGCTTGGCCTGGGCAAGTTCAAGCTGGATATCACGGTCATCACCGGTGCCGGCGCCTACATCTGCGGCGAGGAAACCGGGTTGCTCAGCGCCGCGGAAGGCCAGCGCGCGTACCCCAAGATCAAGCCGCCGTTTCCGGCCGTGGAAGGCTATTTCCGCCAGCCCACGATCATCAACAATGTCGAGACCATCACCTGCGTCATGCACATCATCGCGCGTGGCTGGGAATGGTTCAAAAAGATCGGCCCCGAAAGCGGCCCCGGCCCCAAACTGTTCTGCATCAGCGGCCACGTGAAGAAGCCCGGCTTGTATGAAGCGCCGCTGGGCACCACGCTGCGCAGCCTGATCTATGACTACGCCGGCGGCCCGGAAGGTAACATCAAGGGCATCATCCCCGGTGGCAGCAGCATGCCGATCATGACGCCGGACCAGATCGACACCCCGGCCGACTTTGACAGCATCCGCGCGGCGGGCAGCTTTCTGGGCAGCGCCGGCCTGATCGTCTTCAACGACCAGACCTGCATCGTGAACGCGCTGCTGAACCTAGCGCGCTTTTACCATCACGAAAGCTGCGGCCAGTGCACGCCCTGCCGCGAAGGCCTGGGCTGGCTTGAGAAGCTGTGCCACCGCATCGAGTTCGGCCACGGCAAAGATGGCGACGTGGACCTGATGAACGAAGTCAGCATCATGATCAAGGGCCGCACGATCTGCTTCCTGGCGGATTCGCTGATCATGCCGGTGCAAAGCTACATCGCGAAGTTCCGGCCCGAGTTCGAGTACCACGTCCAGAACAAGAAATGCCAGACCAACACCGAAGCCGGCAAATTCGCGGCACCGCAGCATCTGGCGCTGCAGCCAGCCTAGTGCAAGCTGTTATCGGCGCGAGCCCGTCGTGAGAACGACGGGCTCGTTCATGCCACGGACCCTGCCATGCCCGAATTGCCCGAAGTTGAAACGACACGCCGCAAGATCGCCCCGCTGCTTCTGGGCCGCACCGTGGCCGCGCTGGCCACAACGCCTCCTTCCTATTTCTTCCTTACATCCCCCACCGTTTTGAAGCGTCGGCTGGTCGGACGCCGCTTTGAGGCTCTCGAACGACTGGGCAAGTACCTGCTGGCGACACTGGATGATCAATCGCGCCTGTTGATGCACCTTGGCATGACCGGCCAGTTGTTCGCGCAGGGCAGCAGCAGTTTAAGGCTGCTGTCCAGCACTGCTCGCTCAACACTGCCGCCCGAAAAGCAGCCCGATTTCAAACCCGACGCGCACACCCACCTCCTTTTTTCCTTCACCGACGGCGGGCCCGAAGTCTACTTCCGCGACACACGCAAGTTCGGCAAGGTGCTATGGCTTGCGCCCGGCAAGTCCGACCCGCGCCTCGACAAGCTGGGGCCCGACGCGCTCCTGGTGACCGGCACATTGCTGCACGCGGCCGCACGCAAGCGTCGCTGCCCGATCAAAACCCTGCTGCTGGACCAGTCGGTGATCGCGGGCTGCGGCAACATCTACGCCGACGAAGCCTGTTTTCGCGCCGCCGTGCGCCCCACCACCGCGGCCAACCGGCTGTCCCGGGCGCAGTGCGATGCGCTGGCCGTTCACCTGGTGGCCGTGCTGCAACGCAGTATCGAAACCGGCGGCAGCAGCATCAGTGACTACGTCGCGCCGGACGGCCAGGATGGCTCGTTCCAGGATGAACGCGCGGTGTACGACCGCGAAGGCCAGGCCTGCCATACCTGTGGCAGCATCATCCGCCGTGTGGTGATCGGCCAGCGGGGCGCATGGTTTTGTCCCGCTTGTCAACCGGTTTCCGGCACGAAATCTAAGCCGCGTCGCGGCCGCACACACGCCCCTTAACGCGACGGCACGCGCGACCTATCCTGTGCGGTTCATGCTCAGCCTCACTGAGTTGCGTAAAGCTGTTGATGCGCTCGCGCCCATGATCACCGGCGCGAAGGTGCAGCGCGTTATCCAACCTGACGAACACACGCTGGTGCTTGAGCTGTACGGCTGGGACGACGACTCGGAGCACGGGGCCAAGCGCCGCGTGATCCTGAGCAGCCACCCGCGCTTTGGACGCATCTGCACCGTGGGCGAACTTCCCAAGGCACCGCCGTGGCCGCCGGATTTTGCGGCGCTGTTGAAGGCGCGGCTGCCGCGGGCCAAGGTCGGCGGCTTGCGGGTGGTGAACGACGACCGCATGGCGTCGCTGCTGCTTGAAACCAAAGAGGGCCGCTTCGAGATTCTGCTCAGCCTTCTGGGCACGCGCGGCAACACCTTCCTGCTGGATGAAAACGGCAAGCTGATCGGGGCGATGCGCGCCCTCGATACGACCCGCAGTGATCTGCAACTCGGTGCCGCGTGGCGCAACCCGACGCGCCCGCCCACCACGGAAAGCGGACATGACCGCTGGCCGCAGTACACCGGCCGCGAACTGCTCGCCGCCATCGAAGCGCACTATGCCCGCGAAGAGCTTGAGCAAGCCTGTGAGCAGCTGCGCCACGAGCTTTCGCGCAGCCTCGAGAAAGAGTTCGACTTCGCAAGCCGCAAGGTGGCCAACCTGCGCAAGGACCTCGAAGACGCCAAGGACGCGCGCGAAAAGAAGCGCCTGGGTGAACTGCTGAAAACCGTGATGGCCGGCGTAAAGCAGGGCGACGACCACGCCATGGCCCGCGACTTCGAGACCAACGAGCCCGTGCGCATCCCGCTGGACCCGCAGCTTTCACCGGCCGACAACCTCGACCGCTACTTCAAGCGCTATCACAAGGGTCTCGTGGGCGCCAACATGCTGGGCCAGCAGCTCGAGATCACGCAATCGCACCTGAACGAAGTCACAGAGCTGCGCACCGAGTTGCAGGGCATCGGCGCGCTGGAAGCATTGCAGGAGTTCGCGCGCCGCCCGGCCGTGCATGAGCTGCGCAAACGCCACTTCCCCGACGAGAAAAAGGCCGCGCGCCCGCCCAAGAAGCGCCCGACGCGCAAGATCGTGCCCAACCGGCTGCTGCCCCGGCGCTACCGCACCACGGATGGCATGGAGGTCTGGGTCGGCCGCAGCGACGAAAGCAACGACTACCTGACGACCAAGCTGGCCAACGGCAACGACTGGTTCTTCCACATTGAAGGCTACCCGGGCAGCCACACCGTGCTGCGAACCGACGGCCGAAAGGACCCGCCGCAGGAAAGCGTGCTGGAAGCGGCCGAGTTGTGCGTGCACTTCAGCAAGATGAAAGACGCCCGCCGCGTGAACGTGCACGTGGTGCCGATCAAGAACGTAAGCAAGCCCAAGGGCGCCAAGCCTGGCCTCGTGTACGTAAGCCAGGGCAAGAGCATCGACCTGCGCCGGGACCCCAAGCGCCTTGAGCGCATCATGAACGCCCGCGTCGAAGAACAGGCCTGAACAGTCGCCGCGAAGCTACTTCAACGTGCGGATGCCGTTGACGTTACGGGTTACGCCTTGCGCGTCGAGCCATTCCAGCAGCGGTATCAGATACTTGCGGCTGGTTGGGATGATCTCCTTGAAATCCTTGGCCGCGGCCTCGGTCTTGCCCTTCAGGAACTTCACCACTTCTTCGCGCGCGAACGCCAGCGCCTTGGCGCCGAACAGTACGCCACCGGGCAGCACCTCCGCACGGCCGCTGCCGACCAGGTAGTCCACGGCGTTCTGCGTCGCCTGCGGGTTCGCGCCACTGGCCAGCGCCAGTTCTTTCAGCGTCGGCGGGTTCAGCATGGCCGTCTCAAGTTGTGTGGCCACGCGCTCAACCACACGCCGGTCATCGTCACTCAACTTGCCGCCTTCGCCCGGGATGCCCAGCAGGTCGCCCCGGCGCTCAACTATCTTCTCGGCTATCGCGCGCTCCAGGATCGGCGCGAACGTGCGGCCGTCCACTCCCAGTTGCTGCTGCACACTGGCCAGCTTCAGGCCCAGTTGAGCCGGGTGGGCTTCGTGATGCGCCTTGAGCAGCGCAACCAGCTTCTTTTGCGCGCGCGGCCACGCGTCGCGGTGCACCAGCGCCTTGCCCGGGCCGAACTCACCCAGCACGCCGGATTCCAGCAGGTCGCCCACGCGGCGGTCAACTTCGGCTGCAGTCAGCTCCGTGGCACGCACCATTTTGTCGCGGCTGAGGCCCATCGGGCCGGCGTCAAGCGCCGCGCACTCAACCCGCGCGGCCGGGTTGTCGGCGGCATCGCGCCAGGTGGTCAGCGTTTCCATCAATGCCGCGTTGTTGCGCTCAAGCTTGTCGGCCTCACGGCGGATCACGCGGCCGCCGCCCAGCGTCATGGCCGGCGATGGCTGGCGGATGATGTAATGGTCGCCGATGCCCGCCACGACGGCTTCCTCGAGCATGACTTCGCAGATCGCGCGTTCGCCGGGGTGCAGCACCGTGCGGTCCAGGTACTGGATGTAGCCCACCAGCTCACTGGTGCCGACGTGAAACTTGATCTCGGCGCGGTGTTTCAAAGGCCGGGGCGCGCTGGGCAACAGGCTGAGGTCAATGCTGAAGTAGCGCCCGGGCCCAAACACCCCCGGCGCGCAAAGCGTGCAGCCTCGCGCCACCAGCGCGTGATCGACGCCGGACAGGTTGAACGCGGCCGAGTGCCCGGCCCGCGCCTCTTCAATCGCCATGTGATAGGCCTGGATGCCGCGGATCTTGCCTTTTTGCGTACCGGGCAGCACTTCCACGTTGTCGCCCAGCTTCGCGCTGCCTGAAACCGGAATGCCGGTCAGCACCGCGCCCTGCCCCTTGGCCGAAAACACGCGCTGCACCGGCAGCCGGAACACACCGCCCACATCGCGCGGCGGCGTGGATTCGATGGCGGTGCTGATTGCCTCCCACAACTGCTCAAGCCCTTGACCGGTCAAGGCGCTGATCGGGATCACCGGCGCGCTTTCCATGAAGGTCCCGCGCACCAGTTCAGACACGTCTTCCTTGGCCAGTTCGACGGTGTCGGCGTCCACCTTGTCGATCTTGTTCAGCGCCACGATGCCGCGCTTCACGCCCAGCAGCGTCAGGATTTCCATGTGCTCGCGGGTCTGCGGCATCACGCCGTCGTCGGCAGCCACCACCAGCAGCACAATGTCAACGCCCGTGGCACCCGCGACCATGTTCTTGACGAAGCGCTCATGGCCCGGCACGTCGATCAGCCCAATGCGATAGCGTTCCTTGTAAAGGAAGTTCGCGAAACCCAGGTCAATCGTGATGCCCTTCTCTTTTTCCTCGGCCAGGCGGTCGGGGTCGATGCCCGTGAGCGTCTTTACCAGCGTGCTCTTGCCGTGGTCGATGTGGCCGGCCGTGCCGATGACGACGTTGCGAATTTCGACGGCCTGCATGGAGTTGCCTTCGCTCATGGGCTGATTCTTGCGGGTTTTCGCCTGCGGGCAAGGGACCGCCCTTCCCGCACATTCCCGACCCGCATGACTGTAAGTGGCCTGTGCGGCCCCGCGATTGCGCCCAATCCAAAGCGCCCAAAGGCACTTCCCGCAAACCCCCGCCAGCCTTACACTTCGTGCCGTGAACCAACTTGTATACGAACACGATGGCCAGCGGGTCGAGGTAAAGCTCACCAACCGCCCCGTATCACTCGGGCGCGGCGATGAGGCCGACCACAAGCTGCCCACCAAGGCTGCCAGCCGCATCCACGCCCAGGTGTTCCTGCGCGACGAGGCCTGGTGGGTTGAAGACCTCGGCAGCAGCAACGGCACCCTGCTGAACAACACGCGCATCGCCAAGGCCACGCCGCTCAAGACCGGCGACGTAATCACCGTTGGCGAGTGCAAACTGACCTATGAGGGCCCGCCGGCGAAACCGAAGGGTCCGCCCGATCACCTGGTCGCGCGGGTGATCTACAGGCCCGAAGGCGGGGGCGCGCCGATTGAAGTGCTGATCCGCGACCGCATCACGATCGGCCGCAAGCCCGAAAACACGCTGCAGATCGACAACAAGGCCGTCAGCGGCCAGCACGCAGAAGTGCTGAACCGGCAGGGCGCCTACCTGTTCCGCGATCTTGGCAGCAGCAACGGCACGTTCATCGGCAACCAGCGCATCACCGAACACACACTCCGCAACGGCGAAACCCTGCTGCTGGGCAAGAAGATTGAGCTGTTCTTCATTGACCCGGCCGGCCAGGCCGCCGGTGCGCCCGTGGCCGCCAAGCCGGTTTCCGCGCCATCGGCCAAGCCCGTTTCAGCTTCCGCCATGCCGGTGGCAGGTGCTGCCCCAATGTCCGCTGCCGCAATGCCCGCTGCCGCACCCATGCCGCAACCCGGCGCACCGGTGGCGGCCGCGCGGTCCACGGCGGCGAAAGCACCCGCCGGGGGTGCCTCAGATCGCGGCCAGTTTGACCCGATTTCGGCTGGACCTGTGAAACCGGTGGGCCCCAACCCTCTGCCGCATGTGTTGGTCGGGGTCGGGCTGGGTGCGTTGTTCCTGATCGCGGGCTGGCTGCTGTCGGGCGTTATCCACCGCATGAAGCAGCCGCGCGGCCCTGAAGCAAACGCGCACAAACCTGTGGAGGCGCTGGCGGACGCCGAGCTTTCGTTTGAAGGCGAAATCGACGACCGGGGCAATCCCAAGGGCTGGACGGCGAGCTTCGAAGCAACGGGCAGTACGCGACTTGAATTGCTGTCTGACACCCAACAACCCTACGACGGCCAACGCTGCCTGAGCGCCCGCGTACTTGAGCCCAGCGGGCGCCCCTGCACCATCGTGCTGCAGACCACCAGTGCACGGCCCACAAAGCAGGGCGGGGCAGTCAGCCTTAGCCTGCACATTCGCGGCGAAGGCGGCACCAAGGCCGCGATCGGCGTTTCGCTGGTCGGCGAAAACAACGAATTGTTCACCGTTGCCGCCGGCACGTACACCGGCATCCAGACCGCTGCGTGGTCGCAGTGTGTGGTCACAGGCGTGAGCCCGGGGCAGCTGCCGGAACAAGCCCAACTGCGACTGCTGATCAGCGGCAGCTTCACCCGCCTGTGGATCGACCGCGTAGAATGGAACAGCGAAGGCACAGCACCCGGCGACATCAAATTCCAGGATGCCGCGGCCTCAAGCCTGGCGTTGCGCACCACGCCCTCAAGGCCGGCCACACTGTTTGTGCGCAATTCAGCCGGGGTGGAAGTTCGGATGCAGCCGCAGTTGATGTCGGTCAAGAATCAGGTGTTGTCCGAAGACGCGCTGTGGTGTGTGACCCGCCGCAGCCCCGACGCCCTGACCTACGGCGCGCTGCTGCCGGCAATGGCCGCCACCGATACTGTCGAGTGCGTGGCCCGCAGCTACGAAAGCGGCTACTTCCCTGAGCGCGGGTTGGCGGTTACCTGGAAACTTGCCGCGGGCAACGCCTCGTCGTCGATGGCAATACAGCTTGACATGCCGCTGGCCACCGGTGCCGGGATTGCGGTCGCGGACCGTATGGGGGCCCCGCTTTTCGCGAGCCGCGACCACATTCATGCCTACTCGTATGCCACGATCAGCGAGCTGATGGTCGGCGGCACCGACATCAGCATTTCGTTCCCGGAAGGCGCGGTGGTGTGGCTTGACCTGTCAAGACCTGGCCGGCTGCTGGTGAACGCGCGGCAGGCATCGGCGTCTCGCAATGGGTTGACCGTGCGGCTGAATTCGCGCCCGCTGATGTTCGCCCGCCTTTACGACCGTGTGCTGGCGGAAGCGGTAAGCCTGATGAAGTCCTCGAATTACGCGGCGGCCGAGACCCGGCTGCGTTACCTGACGTCGCCCAGCCGCCTGCAGCGCGATCTGCCGGTGATCGGGCACGCCATGGACAGGCTGCTTGAGCTTTCCAAGCGCCGCGACGAAATGCGCAAGGCCGCCGACGACGCCTGGCTGGCCGTCAACTCCGCCCGCAATGAACCCAACGTGCTGACGGCTATCGATGCGATAGAGCGCTTCATGCGGGCTTTCGCCGCCGACACCGAACAGATCAAGACGTACCGCGAACAACTTGAGCGCCTGAAAGCCTGGAAGATTGAGCTGGAAGCCCGCAAACGCACCCCTGAGCAATTGCGCGAGGCCGAGGCCGTTGCCAAGACGCTTCTCGCCGACGCGCAGGCCAGCGAGAAGGCCGGCAACCTGCTGCTGGCGCTTATGCTGCTTGAGAACGTCATGAGTGACTACGCCGATACCACCAGCTACATCCCCGCCCAGGTCGTGCACGAGCGCATCCAGAAACTGCTGACCGACACAGCCGCCCGAGACAAGGCCATCGACGATGAGCTGAAGGGAATCGACGAAGACATCAAGTTCCGCGATTACGCCAGGGGCCGCGAGCGCTGCCTGAAGCTGTTCAAGCGCTTCCCGGACACACCCCGCAACCGCGACATCATGAAGCGGCTGCGGCAGATCGAAGGCGCCATGGGAGGATGATTCGCGGCCGGCCGGCGAATGCCTCAGCGCGGCCGCACCCTTGACGTGAAACCTTCGACTGTTAGCTTCCGCACCCCGCCAAGGAAGCGCCAGGCGCGCCAAGGCGGAGAGGCAAACGAAGCAAAAGCCGCAGAAAAATGGACCGTTAGCTCAGTTGGCTAGAGCGCTACCTTGACACGGTAGAGGTCACTGGTTCGAGTCCAGTACGGTCCACCACCTTCAAAGCCGCCCGCGGAGCCATCTTTGGCACTGCGGGCGGTTTGCATTCCCTTGGCTTCCCTCGTTCCCGCACGCCGATGGCGTTCGAGCCCCGGTGGCCGGATTTTCACAGTCATCGTGGTGATGCCTTACCCGAGACAGCCATGTGAGGCTATCATCGCCGGTCATCATGTTCGCCGAGGTTGCCTACCTGTTCCGCCATGCGCTGGTGCGCAGCGCTGCGTATGAATTGCAGCCTCCGTCCGATCGTGCCCGTCTGCACGCGCTGGCACTGAAGCTGATGGAGGAGATTCTAGGTGGTCGTCCCTCCGTGCTGCCTCCGCTATCCCAGTCCCTTGATGCCGTCTACATCCCCCATCCCTCCGATCCGCACGCCCACGAGCTCGTGGAACATGCCCGCGCGGCTAGTTCGGCGATGTCCATTGAGGAAGTGCGAGAGATCGTCCGCCTGTACCTGCGCCGCGCCGCGCATTTTGCCGTGGCCAGTTACCGCAACGGTGCCGCCGCTGACTACTGGGGGCAACTGGCCGAAATGGAAACCGGCCCAGACCGTGCCGAGGCGCTGCGCCGCTGTTCGCTTGTTGTCAGCAGTCTGGGACAATACGCGCAGGGGCAGCAGCTATTGCAGGAGGCCCTAGAGGTGTTGAAGGCCCAGGCCGACCCCCGAATTCAGGCCGCAGTGTTGAAGAGCCTCGTCTCGAACGCTGAGTTCGCGGCCGAACTCCCTGGGACAGAGGCCTGGGGGGAGCGTGCACTGGAACTGTATCGCGAGCTCGAGGACAGCTTGGGCTACTGCTCGGTACTGATTTCACTGGCAAGCGCGCGACTTGCGGCAGGCAACATGGCCGGTGTTGAGACCGCACATTCCGAGGCCCTAGAAATCGCCCGTAGAGAGGGTTTCCGGTACCAGGAGGCAAACATCCTGGTCATCAGGTCAATCGTGCATCAGCAGCAGGCGCGCTACTCCGATGCCGAGCGCGACAGCTCCGAAGGCCTGGACATCGCACGTGAATTGAATGACGTGCGCCTGGAGACGTTTGCACTCTCCAACCGCGCAAACCTGCACGCTGCGATGGGTCGCACCGATCTCGCCGAGCAGGAATTCATTGAGGTACTGGCACTGAACCGCCGGATTGGAGCTCGTGGCGGCGAGGCAGTCTCCCTGATGAACATGGGAAACAACTACGACTTCCAGAGTCGTCGCCCCGAAGCTGAGAGGGCGTATGAGCTCGCGCTTGAGATGGCCAGAGAGACTGGAAATCGCCGCCTGGAAGGTGTGGTGCTGGGTAACCAGGCAATGACGCTGATGGAGACGGGCAGGCTAGAACAGGCTGAAGAGCATCTTCTCCGGGCGCTGGCGATTCACCAAAGCGTCGGAGGCCGTCGCTCCGAGGCGATCTGCCGGTCGGCACTTGCCCAAGTGATGCGACGCAGGGGCCTCCACACTGCCGCCGAAGTGGAGGCGGCCCATGCGCTGGCCATGCACGCTGAGTTGGGAACCCGGTACTTTACTGCCGCAACTCTTTGCGACCGCGCGCTACTCTTCCTCGAAACCGGTCGATTGGAGCGGGCCCGCGTGGACTGGTGCCAAGGCACTGCAATTCTGTCCGAGCTAGGGCATACACGCGAACTCGAAAAGCAGCACGCGTCCTTGCGGGAAGTGTGCCGCCAAACCGGATACGACGACCTGGACCTCAAGTCCTGACACTGAGCCTGCATCAATCGCACCGCATGCTGTTGCTCAATCTGACCTCCGGGAATCACACCATCGGCGGTCCCTTGGGTGGCTTCAGTGGAAGTCGCGCGATGCTGTTGGCAGCTTGGCAGCGTCGTTGTCTTCTTGTTCGGATACGAAGACCTGGATGGCTTTTACGCGCAGGTGTACCACTTCGCCGCTGCGTTCGACTTTGCCTTCCGCGACTATGGGCAGCGGGCTTAGTGCGGCCTCGCGGTGTTGCTCGAAGGTCTTGGGCGTCAGCATGAGGTTGGCTGCGCCGAATTCGTCTTCCAGCGTGAAGAACAGCATCTTGCCCTCGCCGGGGCGCTGGCGCACGACGGTCCAGCCTGCGACCTTCACCTGCTTGCCGTGCGGGGCTGCTGCCAGTTGCCGCGATGTCAGCACGCCGGCGCGTTCGAGCTCATGCCTCAGGAATTGCAGCGGATGAAACCCCAGCGACAGGCTGGTGGTGTCGTAGTCGAGGTTCATGGTCTCGACGTCTGACAACCCGGCCAGCAGCGGCATACGCTCGCGTTCCGTCGCCGCGGCAAACAGGTCGCCCGCCGGCGCGCGACGTCCTAGCAGCTGCCACAGCGCGTCGCGCCTTGCCACGCCGGTTGCATCAAACGCGCCGGCCTGGGCCAGTAGCGCGAACTCGCGCCAGCCCACCGGTGCGGCCGCGGCGTGCACGCGGCGCGCGAACTCGGCTGGCGATGCGAATGGTCCGGCCTCACGAACCGACATGATGGCCAGCGCTGCCTGCTCGCGCATGCCGTGAAGCTGCCGCATTCCCATGCGGATTGCGGGTCCGCCTAGGCCCCACGTTTCCGGCGGCGCGGCCAAGGGTGCTGGGGCGTATGCGTTGCCCGCCTCCAGCGTGTTGTCCCATTCACTTTGGTTGACATCGACGGGCCGCACTTCAACGCCGTGGTCGCGCGCGTCGCGGATCAGCACGCGGGGCGGGTAGAAGCCCATCGGAAGGCTGTTCAGTACCGAAGCCGTGAATGCCGCCGGGTAAAATCGCTTCAGGTAGCTGCTGACGTACGAGAGCAATGCGAAGCTGACCGAGTGACTTTCAGGAAAGCCGTAGTCGCCGAAGCCCTTGATCTGGTCGAATACGCGCATCGCGTACTCTTCAATCACGCCGCGCTCGCGCATGCCCTCAATCAGCTTGATGCGATAGTGATCGAGCTTGCCGTCGCCGCGCCAGCCTGAGATCGACTTGCGCAGCCGGTCCGCGTCGCCGGGGCTGAAGCCCGCAATGTCCACGGCCAGGCGCATGACCTGTTCCTGAAACAACGGTATGCCCAAGGTGCGGTGCAGCGCGGCCTTGGCGTTGGGGTGCGGATAATCCACGGGCTCTTCGCCGTTTCGACGGCGCAGGTACGGGTGCACCATGCCGCCCTGGATCGGCCCCGGGCGCACGATCGCGACCTCGACCACGAGGTCATAGAATTCGCGCGGTTTCAGGCGCGGCAGCATCGCCATCTGCGCGCGGCTTTCGACCTGGAACGTGCCGATGGTGTCGGCGTGGCACAGCATTTCGTACACGGCCTTGGCTTCGGCCGACTGGCCCTTGCCGTCCGGGTCCGTGCCGAGGCAGGTCGCCAGGTCAAAGCTGCGGCCGCCATGCTTGTCCAGCATCGCGAAACACTTCCGGATCGCCGTCAGCATGCCGAGGCTGAGCAGGTCCACCTTCAGGATGCCCAGTGTGTCGATGTCGTCCTTGTCCCATTCGATCACGCTGCGATCAGCCATGGCGGCGTTTTCGATCGGGACCAGTTCATCGAGGCGGCCTCGCGTCATGACCATGCCGCCGACGTGCTGCGAAAGGTGGCGCGGGAAGCCGCGAATGCGCCGGGCAAAGGCGATCGCGGTCTGGACTTCGGCGGATGCGGGGTCAAGCCCGACTTCCCGCAGGCGTTCGTCGGTGGAGTTGATGTCGTCGAACCAGTGGTGCGATTTCGACAGCCGGTCCACCTGGTCCACTGTAAGGCCCAGCGCGCGGCCGGCCTCACGCAAGGCGCTGCGGGTGCGATAGTGGATTACGGTGGCGCACATGCCTGCGCGCTCGCGGCCGTACTTGGCGTAGACGTACTGGATGACTTCTTCGCGGCGTTCGTGTTCGAAGTCGATGTCGATGTCCGGCGGCTCGGCCCGTTCGCGCGACATGAAGCGCTCGAACAGCAATTCGTGATGCGCCGGGTCAACGCTGGTGACGCCAAGGCAGAAGCACACGGCGCTGTTGGCCGCACTGCCGCGACCCTGGCACAGGATGCCCCGCCCGCGCGCGTAACGGACGATGTCATACACGG
This sequence comes from uncultured bacterium, assembly GCA_938014885.1. Classification (GTDB taxonomy): domain Bacteria; phylum Planctomycetota; class UBA8742; order UBA2392; family UBA2392; genus CALLQI01. The sequence goes on along the minus strand of CALLQI010000021.1, from coordinate 99,488 downwards.
TAAGGAAGTACGGTTCGTAGTGCAGCGCGGCGATGATCTCAAGCTCGTGCTCAAGCTGGGCGCGGATCTTCTCGGGCACCTGTTCGCCATAGCGGCGTTGCGCGCCGGCCCAGGTTTCGCGGCGCAGGTACTCGGCGGGCGACAGGCCGTCTTCGGTCAGCTCAAGCGGGTACTCATAGCGCAACTCATCCAGTGAAAAGCTGCACGACTCCGCGATTTCCAGCGTGCGCTGGATGGCCCCGGCATGCTCGGGGAACAGGGCCGTGATTTCCGCGCCGGACTTCAGCCTGCGCTCCGCATTCGGAAACAGCACGTGTGCGGCTTCGTGAATGCGCAGGCCTTCGCGCACGCAGGTCAGCACATCCTGCACGGGCTTGCACGCGGCCTCGTGGAAGTGCACGTCGTTGGCGGCAACCAGCGGCAGGCCGGCAGCATCGGCCAGCGCGCAGGCGGCCCTTAGACGGCCTTCCTGGCCGCCATCCATGTGGCGCATGATCGCCACGGAAAGTCGCCCTTCAAACAGCGGCTGCAACGGCGCGATGTCGGCGGCCTTGGTGCTGAGGCCGGGCAGCAGCACCGCTTGCAAGTCGGTCGAGAACTCGTGCAGGTCCCCCACTGACAGGTCGCACTCACCTTTGCCGGCGCGGCGCTTGCCCGTGGTCAGCAGGCGGCACAGGTTGCCGTAGCCTGCGCGATTCATCGCGTACAGGCACAGTTCGAGCCCTTCGCGCAGTTGCACGCGGGTGCCGATCAGCAGCTTCAGGCCGTACTCGCGCGCGGCCTCATGGGCGCGGACCACGCCCGCGAGGCTGTGCCAGTCGGTGATGGCCATCGCCGACAATCCCGATTCAACGGAGCGGCGCACAAGTTCTTCGGCGTGGCTGGCACCGCGCAGGAAGCTGAAGTTGGTGCAGCACACCAGTTCGGCATAGGGCGTTGCATCCGCCGGGCGTTGCGGTGCTGCCCTGGCGTTGGCCACGCTGGCCAGCGCCAGCCGGTAGGCCTCGTGTTTCGAATTGGGGTCGGCGGCATGCGCCATCAGAAGGCCCCCACGATGTACCAGTCCTGGCCCCGGCGCATCAGCCACCAGCGCGCGCCCGCGTCGTCCTGCACGGCGAAGTAGTCGCGCTCGGCGCCGTCGCCGCCCCACCAGCCGAAGTGCACGCGCTCAACGGGCTGCGCCGTGAGGCTTGAGCCGCGCGAACCATCCCGCCAGTGCACCGGCATGCCCGCGCCGTCGCACTCGACGGCCACCTCGTGCGGTTCAAACATGGTGGCGGGGCGCGGTGCGGCCGGCTTGATCGACTCGGTGCCCTGTGCAAATGGCTGCCAGGTGAACGCGCGCTCGGGGCGCGGGTCGTGCGTCAGCACGGCCTGCGCGACCGCCTGCACGCCAAGCCGCCCGGCGAGCTCGTCCACCAGCTCGGACAAGGCGCGCTCGGCACCGGGGTCGCGGCCGGCAAACAGGTCGCGTTGGGGCGGCTGCACTTTGCCCACGGAGGGCACTCGCGCCTCTACGCCATCGAACCAGCGTTCGCCCGTGTCGACACTTTCGAAGCGGCCGAGCAGCAGTGCCGCCAGCGAGCGCGACTCACGTGTCGGCCGCGACAGCGACATGGCAAACCGCACCGGCTCGCCCTCCGTGGCGCGCAGGCTGACTTCCAGCGCCAGCGCACCGGCGGCCCGCGCCGTCAGGCGTTCTTCCAGCGCCACCGCAAGCCGCCGCAGCGCGAACAACATCGCGTCGTGGCGGTCGGTCGGGCCCTCGAATTGCAGGCTTTCGACGATGATCTCGGGCTGCTGGAACGCGGGGAACTCTTCGGGAACGTCGCCACGCAATTCGCGCAAACGCCGCAGCATCAAGCCGCTGAAGCGCGACGGCAGGCTTTCCAGCGGCTGCGTCGTGAGCTGCCCGATTGTGTTCAGGCCCAGAGCATACAGGTGCCGCAGGTCCGACGCTTCGATGCGCAGCGCCTCAACGGGCGCATCTTCAACCTTCGCGGCACCGCTCAGCGCCAGCGCGCAGGCGGCCGTGGCATTCTGCGCCTGCCCCATTTGCGGCGTGTAGCCCAGGCGCTCGACACTGGCTGCAGCCTGTGCCGCCAGCGCGGCCTCGCTGCCGAACAGGCGCTCGCAACCGGTGATGTCCAGCAGAATCGCCCGCGGAAGGTCGGTAAACACGCGCGGCGAAAACCGGCACAGTGCGGCCACCAGGGCCTCAAAGTCGGCAAGCTCGCCGGAGGCGTTATGCTCAACCAGGGCAAGGCCCGGCACCAGGCTGCGCGCGGCCGTGGCGGTCATGCCCGCGCGGACGCCCGCCTGCAGCGCATTCGGCGAGGCCGCAAGCAGCTGCACGCTGTCGCCCCGCAGCTCGACCACGGCAAGGGGCCTAGCCTGCGGATTGGGCCAGGCCCGCGTGATCCGCTCGGTGCGGAAGTACGGCAGATGTACGCACATCCATCGTGTCATCGTCAAGCTCAAGCAGAATCGGCCGGGGCATGGCCGCCCCGCGCATGCGCAGGATTTCCACCACCACGCGGCGGCTCGGGCCGGGCTCGGCCCGTATCATCAGTCGCAGCGCGCCCCAGCTGGCACGCGAAAGCTCCGCCGGTGAACGCAGCAGGATCAACGCCTGGCCTGAGCCCTCAGCCGCCAGTTGCAGGCGGCGCAGTTCGGTGTCGGCCAGGCGCGGGATGACGGCCAGGGTGGCGGCCACGCTTTTCTCGCGGGCGATGCGGTCCAGCGCCCACAGGGCTTTCTTGCGATTGGGCTCGCGCACGACCAGCAGCCGGCCAAGGTCCACGCCCAGTGCCGCGGCACCGGGCGGATACAACGTGCCCGCGGGCTCAACCAGCGCGCAGACTTTGTCGCGCACCTGGGCCAGCGCGCGCAGACACAACCACCAGGCACCCTCGGCCGCATGGCCGAAAACCTCGGTCATGGCACCGCGGGGCAGGCCGCCGCCCAGACGTTCATCCAGCAGCGGAACACCCAGCGCAATGCCCGCGCGCGCCACGGGGCGGTGCAGGTCAACGGCGCGCAAGGCGGCCAATTTGCCAGTGAACTCGGGCATAGGCATGGCCCGGCAGTGTAGCATGGCGGGCGACACCCCCGCAGGCGGTGAAGGCTGGCCGGGTGCCCTTTGGTCACAGGTTTGTCTTTCCCGAACCTTTGCCTAAACCAGTCCGTTTCAAGCCCCAACCAGAATGCAAATCGCACGATTCCTTCCCCGGGGCGGGCGTGGCGCGTCTGGTTGGTGCGGATCCTTACGAGGAGGATTCGATGTTCTATTCAGCAAATCGCCTGGCCCTGCTGGCCCTGTTGGCCGGCGGCGCACTCATTGCCGGCTGCGGCGGAGGCGGAAGCTCCGGCGGTGGCTCAACGGGTGGCGGCAACCCTGGACCCACGGGCCCGACCGCGCCTGAACTTGGCACCGGCGACCACTCACCAACGTCTGTCACGTTCACGAACATCACCGCCACCGGGCTGGTCGTGAACAATCCCATGGACCTTGCGTTCTCGCCCATCGCCTCCAATGAGCTTTGGGTGATCAACCAGGGCGCCTCATCCATCAGCGATGACAGCCTGCTGATCTTCAACGATGTCACGGCCGCAACCATCACCGGCGAACGCATCGACAACACCAACGACGGCAACTGGGGCCACTTCTACATGAATGCCTCGGGCATCGCCTTTGGTGCCCAGACCAGCGCTGCGGGCAATGGCTGGACCTTCGCCACGTCGCAGGACGCAACCCGCGTCGGCGACGACTTTATGGGACCGACGCTGTGGTCCGCTGACCGCACCATCATCGGCCACTACCTGCCCGGCGGCGCACCCATGGGCCTGGGCTCGCACCTCGACATGCTGCACAGCACGCGCTACGCCAAGGGCATCGCGCACGAATCAGGCAACATCTTCTGGGTTGTCGGGCAGGCCTACTACACTGTGCTGGCCGGCACCCCGCAGGTTTGCCTTTCGCGATACAACTACAATGCCGATCACGGACCCGGCTTTGATAACCACTCCGACGGCGTGAAAACGCACTTTGCGGCCGGCGCGGTGTCCACAGTCGCCGGAGTTCCCGCGGGGATGTACTTCCACACGGCGAACAACCGCCTTTATGTGTCCGACACCGGCAACGGCCGCATCGTCGCGCTGGTCACCACCAGCGGCAACGCGCCCACGTCTGTAAACGGCCACACCGGCGACGGCCAGGACTTCGCGGTCACGGGCGCGACCGTAGAGATCGTGGTGCCCGCCAGCACCGTGCTGACCAACCCCAGCGGCCTCGAGTACCACAACGGCCTGCTGTACGTGGCTGACCACGCCACAGGCATCATCCACGCCTTTGACTTAAGCGGAAACCGCATCAACTGGCTCGACACCGGGTTGGGAGCCAGCGCGGTAACGGGCCTGGCCTTCGGCGGCGACGGCAAGCTCTACTTCTGCGACATCAAGAACGACCGCATAGTCCGCATCGACCCATAATCCAAAACCAAAGCAAACAAGCGGGCCGGGTCAGCAGACCCGGCCCGTTACATTTTGGCGAGCCAAAATGACCGCGGCCATCCCGGCCGCCCCTTGGGGGCGCCAATCTCCCGATCGGCCCCCACACGGACCGCGGCCATCTTGGCCGCACAACGCCCTCTTGCGACGGGTGCTGCCGGCGAGGGAAGATGGACGGCATGAAGACTTGTATGACTGGTTTGAACGCAGTAGTGCTATCACTTCTTTGCATCGCGCAAATGGGATGCACGGAACAGGCTCCAGCGCCAGTTGTCCACAATGTTCGCCTTTCTGCACCTGGAGACGGTTCCTACGGCGTCACGGATATCACGAGGGAGGGACTGTACAAGGTAACCCTATCCAGTGAGACAGTGATCAAGGACCTTGGAATCTGGATATTCAGGTTGCGCGAATTGCGGGACAATGAAGCTTGGGAGAAGGCGGCCGGAGGTCTTGGCAAGGCGGACACAGTGTTCGGAAGCTCCTCAGACAGTTCGATCGCGACGCCATGGAGTGAGAGCGTGCGGCTGGAGGAGGGCCAGTATCACATTTCTGTTAGGACTTCGAGTGCCGAGAACGAGGGACAGAGCGTCACGATTCGCGTTGAGTGGATTGGAGACTGAAGCTCCATAGTCTTACAGCCCTTGGGAGGCCATCCGTATGACGGGGCCTGATGACAAGTTTCTACTCAAGATGATTGCGCTCGTTGTCTTTGGTGCAATCGCGCTGGTTGTTGCTTGGCTGTTTGACAGGAGGAAAGCTGCGAAGAGCCTGAAGGGTGTTACGAGACCGGAAGATAACGAGAAAGGCGGGTCGGTGTGAGATCTGTGGTCGGAGAGAAGTGGCATAAGCCGCGTTGCGATATCTGCGGCCTGATTGTCCGTTTCGAAGACCAGCTTGGTGGCTTGACTGGCATAACCGAGCGCCCGGGCGACTGGACCTACCCGACCACCGCCGGCACGTGGACCGCTGCGCCGAGCTTCCTGAGCGGGGTTACCACGCTCACGGCCACGGGTTCGCGGTTTGAGACGTTTATGGAGGGCTGGCTGATTGCTCCGGATGCGGCCTGCAGTACGCATGGGTTTGCGTATCTGGAGATTCTGGAGGTTACCGGCGCGAACAGCCTCACGGTCAAGGGTGACTTGACGTGGATGCTTAACGGGGATGAACGCTTCTGGATCTTCGCCCCGCATCTTGGGGACGGCCGCAGCGTGCCAGCTGCACTTCCAACTCTTTCTTGGGAATTGCGCGGCGGTCACTACAGCAGGCCATGGCCGTGTTCAACGGTGTTCATCTGTGGCCGATTTCCCAGGTGCCGGAGCTAATTGAACGGCATTGGGAGCTCAAGGTGCTTGTGTGGAGTGAAGGCGCGTTATGGCAACAAAGAGGGCTATTGAAGGGTCTGCTATGTACGCACCACAGCACTGGCTCTCGCGCACAAACACTCGAAACGAGTGTGCAGACATGAGTCGACTACTTCCAAGGACACACTCTGAGTCACGTTGCGGACTGCGGAGGATGCGGCCGATAGCACTGTTGCTGTACTGCTCGGTTCTGATCGCTATATCATCCTCCTGCGGAGGCAGCGCCACCGAGTCGACGTCGCTCACCGGCATTTGGCGCGTTGAGAATTACCAAGAGAGGTCTCGGCTTATGATCGGACCGGGCGCCGGCTACTCCATAGAGTGGAGGGACCCCGACGGGCGCCTCTTGTTCACCGAAAATGGTCGCTACGTTGTGCGCGGCAGTACTGTTGCGTTTACCGCGGAAGATAAGACGGTCTTTGATCATCGCGATCGACCCAGCAAAGGCAACATCGATGGGTACAGGCAGGGACAACTCATCGCAAAGCATCGCATGCAGTACGAGGGCCGGACTTGGGTCTGGACCAACAAGTAGGGACAGGCGCTCCGGCACGGCCTCACGGAGGGGCATTTCTGTTACGAAGACCAGCTTGGTAGCATGATTGGCGTGACGGACCTCTTCGGCACCAAGCTTGTTGATTACGTCTACCTGGACTACGGCCGCCCGGTTGAGCGCCGCATTCTGGTAGACGGCCGCGCGGGCTGGATCACCGACGCCGACGCCGACACCCCACTGCCGGGCATCACCACGCTGGAAGTGGACCCGGGCCGATCTTGGGGCTTCGTGTCTTTGGCGCAGAAAGCTTGAGGTTCCGTGACGGGTGAAGTGACGAAGGCAATATTCGAGTGCGCTTGGTGGTCCTACAACCCCTGGGCAAGTTGGGCGTCTGCCTTGGTTCTTGCACTGGCGTGCGTGCTCTCGGCCGGTTGCGGAAGTGCCTCGGAAGATTCTCCCTTTCCGTCAGGCTGCTGGCGGCATGAGAGGTCGGTGATGCGCATTCACCACGCAGGGACATTTGAGCTTGAAGTCATGAACTCCAAGGGCGAGCAGTTGTTCACCGAGACTGGTCGGTACGTGGTGAGAGGGACGGCCGTCGCATTCACTGTAGAGAGCAAGTACGTCATTGACCAATATGGTCGAGGCACCAAGGCCAGCATAGACGGACATAGACAGGGACAACTCATCGCAAAGCACCGATTGCTGTACGAGGGCCGGACTTGGGTCTGGACCAACAAGTAGGACCAGGCGCTCCGGCGCGACCCCGCTGAGGCGTACGGCAAGTGCATGCAGGCAAGGTGCCTGCACAACGAACAGCGTGCGGCCGGGACGGCCGCGGTCCTTGGGCTACGCCAATCTAAAGATTGGCGTTCCCGGCGGGGCACTCTTGCTGCTGTTTTCACGGCGTTCAATTTCTTGGGCTCTCGTTGAACTGGTTTGCTAGGTGTTCAAATAGTTTGTCGTGGCAGGAAATGTCGCCTCGCTTGCGGTGTTTGTATCCCGTGCGAGGCCTGTGTTGGGTCTCGACGCAGCCCGCCTCCATACGCCCCCGGGGGCGGGCTGCCACCTTCCTCGAGACCGCCATGGCCGCCGCTTCCTGGACCGACACTGACTGGCAGCTGCTGGATGCACGCACCCGGGCGCGTGCATTGCAATGCGCCGATGCGGCCTCTCTGCGGCGCGTGATGGTGCGGCACGGGCGTGTGGTGCTGAAATCCTTTTCGACTTCCTTCTTCATTGTCACGCGCTTCCTGCCGCCGGCCAAACGCGCGCAGGTTGACCTGCTTTACGCGGCCGTGCGCTACCCCGACGAAGTCGTGGACAGCTTCGCGATTTCGCCACAGCGCCGCGCCCACAAGCTGGCGCAATGGCGCGCGCAGTTTGAGCAAGCGCGGCGAAATGACGACCCGCGCGTTTCACTCGAAGACGGGCTGCCGGTGATCCTGGCCGGGTTCGCCGAAGTCGTACGCGAGGCCGCGATCCCGCCTGTCTACTACCACGACTTTCTGGACGCGATGCAGGCCGACATCACGCCTTGCAGCTACGACACGCTGGACGACCTGGTCGCCAGCTACATCCACGGCAGCGCCATCGTCGTGGGCTACTTCCTCGCGCACATCTATGGCGCCACGCCGGGCAACTGGGACCGCGCCATGGAGGCTTCGCGCCGCCTTGGCATCGCGCTGCAACTGACCAACTTCCTGCGCGACGTGAATGAAGACGACGGCCGCGGCCGGCTGTACATGCCGCTGGACATGCTGGCGCGCCACGGAGGCGACATGGCCTCCACGGTGCGCGAACTGGCGGGCATTGCGCGCGCTGACTACGACTTCGCGGCCGCGAACCTGGATGCGTTCTCGCCCGACTGCCGGGCCGCGATCGGCGCGTGCATCCGCGTGTACTCCGAGCTCAACCGCAAACTGGCGGCGCAGCGGCAGGTGCTGCGGCGCGAAAGCGTGCCGATGTCCCAGAAGTTCGCGGTGTTGCCGCGCAGCAAGTACTGGCGTTTGCCGCTGGCGTACCTTGGCCTTGAGATCGCCTGAATACGGGGGAAGTGATGAGCACCGCATCCATCGACAGGCCTCGCGACATTTCAGCCCGCCCGGAACCCGGCAGACGGCACGCAGTCGTCGTGGGGGCCGGACTGGGCGGGCTGAGTGCCGCGATTCACCTGCGCAAGGCGGGGTTTGCCGTCACGGTGCTCGAAGGCAACGCGCAGGTCGGCGGCCGCGCGAACCGGATCAGCCGCGATGGCTTTCACTTCGACACCGGCCCGACGCTGCTGAATTACCCCTGGGTGTTCCGCGAGTTGTTTGAGGCCGCGGGCAGCTTTATGCCCGATCACGTGGAATTGCTGCCGGTGGACCCGTCCGTCAGCTTCCAGTGGCGCGACGGCAACCGGCTAAGCCTGAGCAGCGACTACACCAACCTGCTGCGTGAGTTTTCGAAGTTCGAGCCGCACGCGGGCCCGGCGCTGACCGCGTGGCTTGCCGACGGTGCCGAGAAATTCCGCGTCGCGTTCGACAAGCTGGTCACGCGCAACGCGCGCGGCGTGCTGGACTGGTTCAAGCCGCTGAAACTGCGCGAGCTTCTGGCCACTGGCGCCTGGCGCAGCCTGGACCGTGAACTCAAGCGCTTCTTCAAAAGCCGCCACATCCGCGAGGCGCTGGGCTCATACGCGATGTATCTCGGCGGCTCGCCCTTCAAGCTGCCGGGCATGTTCTCGATCCTGCCGTGGGGCGAGCTGGCGCACGGCCTGTGGCTGCCCAAGGGCGGCATCTACGCGATGGTCACCGCGATTGCGGAGGCCGCGCGGCGCATGGGCGTGAACATCCGCACCCGCGCCCGTGTTGAGGAAATCCTGATCCGCGACGGCCGCGCCACAGGCGTACAGTTGCAGGATGGCGAAACGCTGCGCGCAGACATTGTCGTAAGCAACGTGGACGTGCCGACGACCAACGCGCGCCTGCTGGGTGACAGCATCCTGCGCGCTGAGGGCGAAGCCCGGGCCCGCGAAACCCGCATGACGCCCGGCGTACTGACTTTCTACTGGGGCGTGCGCGGGCAGATTCCGAAGCTTGGCCATCACACGATCTTCCTGCCCGACGACTATCGCGGCGGATTTGCCGACCTGATGGATCGCGGCCGCATTCCGGAAGACCCGCCGTTCTACGTGGCCCTGCCTTCGGCCACGGACGCGACGCTGGCACCGGCGGGCGACACCACGGTGTTCGTGCTGGTGCCCACTCCAACGACCGACCGAATGCTCGGCCACGACTGGCCTGCCACGACGCTAGAACTCAAGCGCAAGGTGCTGGCGCGACTGGCATCGCACGGCGTGGACCTGCACCCCGAGCGCATCGTGGCGGAAGAAGTCTGGACGCCCGTCGAATGGGGCCGTCGCTTCGGCCTGCACAACGGATCAGCCTTTGGGGCTGCACACAACCTGATGCAGCTTGGCCCCTGGCGCGCGCCCAATCGCTCGGCCGATGTGGCCGGGCTGTACTACACCGGCGCGTCAACCACGCCCGGAACCGGCATGCCCATGGTGGTACTCAGCGGCCGCATGACCGCGGAAAGGATCGTGGAAGATGTTCAAGCGCACGTGGGGTAGCGGCGATCATCTTGTGGTCGCGCTGCACGGCTGGACCGGCGATCACCGGCACTTTGAGCCCATCGCGCAATTCGTGCCCGCGGGCACTCAACTGGTTGCGTTTGACCTGCCGGGCTTCGGCGCTTCGGATGCGCCGCCGGCCTGGGACATGGAAAGCGTCGGCCGCCACATCGCGCCCGCGATTGACGCGCTGCCGGGCGACGAGCTGACCCTGCTGACCAATTGCAGCGGCGCGTACGCGGCCCTGAAAGCCGTGCCGCACCTGCGCCGCGCGCCCTCCAAGCTGGTGCTGGTGGACGCGTTTGGCTATGCGCCGAAATACTTCAAGATCTTCACCAACCCGCGCTGGGGCCATCACGCGTACCGTACGACCTTTGCCAACCCGCTCGGGCGCGGCATCACCAACGCCGTGCTCGCCCGCAAGAAGCGCGACGGCGGCATCACCGACACGTTCCGCGAAGTGAATCATGAGCACACGCTGGCCTGGCTGCGCTCGTGCGTGGCGCTGGGCGACTGCCGCCAGTTCGCCAACGTGCAGCTGCCCACGACGCTGGCCTTTGGCGAGAACACGTTTTCGGCGGTTCGGAAATCGCTGCCGATGTGGCGCGAGATCTGGCCGCACGTCCGCGAGCTTGAGCTCAAAGGCGCCGGGCACCTCGGCGTCGTTGAAGGCGCTGAGCAGCTTGCACCGACGGTGTTTGCTCACAACGCAGTGCAGGTCGCAGCACAGGCCTGAACACGGGGGAAGCCATGGAGCCAGAAATCATCCGCTGGATGCAGCAACTTTCGCCGCGCATCGAAGGCGCGCTTGAGGCCGACCTGCCACTGGCCGGCAACGCCGCAGGCGACCTGGATGCCGCCGTGCGCCACGCCGTGTTCAGTGGCGGCAAGCGGATGCGCCCGGTGCTGGCGCTGGCAGCCGCGCGACTTGCAGGTTGTCCAGACAGCGTTTCCCTGCGCATCGGCAGCGCGGTTGAGTATCTGCATACGGCCTCACTGATACTCGACGACCTGCCCTGCATGGATGACGCCGCACAGCGCCGCGGCCGCGAGACCACCCACAAGCGCTTCGGGCAAGGTGTGGCCGTGCTGGCGGCGCTGGCGCTGATGAACCAGACCTATCACATCCTGGCGCAACTCCCCAATGGTGCTGCGCTGGTCAGGCTGGCCGGAGAGTGTATCGGCCACGCGGGGATGGTGGCCGGGCAAGCGATTGACCTGCAGGCGGGCCGCGACATCCGCGATGCCTCGCACTATCGCAAGACCACGGCGTTGCTGCGGCTTTCGATGGAGGCGCCGGCGCTGGCCTGCGGTGCCGATGTGGCCGCGCGCCGCGCGCTGGCCGAATACGCGCGCTGCGCGGGCACGGCCTATCAACTGGTGGACGACGCCAACGACCTGGCCGAAGACGGCGCCATCGATGGTGCGGCGCAGTTGTGTGACCGCGCGGCAGCGTGGGTCGCGCGGGCCAAGCTGGCGCTTTCGCGGCGCTTTGGACTGCACGATGAGACCGCGCACCTGTGCGGCTTTGCAGACTGGCTGCTGGCCGGGGCCCAAAGGCACGCGGCCGCGCGTGCCCAATAACGGAGCTGAGCATGTGGATCGCGGGGGCAATCGTGCTTTTCCTGGCAGCCGGGGTGCTGGCGCTGGTGCTGGCCAACGTACTGGGCTGGCGACGCGTCGGCAGCGAAGCGGCGACCGAGCCGATCACGGTGCTGATCCCCGCACGCAACGAAGAAGCCAACCTGCCCGCGTGCCTTGAAAGCGTGCTGGAACAACCCGCCGTGGCCGAGATCCTGGTAGCCGACGATGGCTCGACCGACCGCACCGCCGCGATCATCGCCGAGTACGCGGCCCGCGACCCGCGCGTGCGCCTGGTGAAGCCCGGGCCGCTGCCCCCGGGCTGGTGCGGCAAGAACCACGCCTGCTATGCATTGGCCGGACAGGCCAGTTCGCCCTGGATGCTGTTTCTTGATGCCGACGCGCGGCTGGGCCCCGGTGCGGCCTCGCGCATGGTGGCGACTGCGCGAAACAGGCAACTGACATTCCTGTCGTGCTGGCCGCAGCTTGAGATGCGCTCGATCGCCGAAAAGCTGCTGATGCCGATGCTGCACTTCGTGCTGCTAACGCTGTACCCGGCACCGCTGGCCGCGCGCCGCGCCGATGCGGCACTGGGTCTGGCGCACGGGGCTTGCATCCTGATGCACCGGCAGGCTTATCACCAAGTCGGCGGCCACGCCGCCGTTCGCGACGAACTGTTCGAAGACACGAGGCTGGCGCGGCTGTGGCGCGAAATGGGCCATCGCAGCCTGTGCCTGGATGGCACCGGCACGGTGCGCGTGCGCATGTATGACTCGCTTCCCGCGATCTGGGGCGGGTTTCGCAAGAACCTGTTCCCCGCATTTCGCAGCCAGGCCGGGTTCGCGGGTTTCATGGCACTGCATGCCGGGGTGTTCCTGCTGCCTTTTGTGCTGGGCCTGCTTGCGCTTGACGGGTCAAGTGCCGGGGCGCTGTTTGCCGCGGCGGCCGGCTGCGTAGTTGCCGCGCGGATGCTGCTGGCGTGGCGCTTCGGGCACCCGCTGTGGTCTGCGCTGCTGCACCCGTTGGCTCAGGCAACGTTGTTGCTGATCGCGCTGGCTTCATGGCGGCGCGTCACCTTCGGCCGCGGCGTGGATTGGAAGGGCCGCGTCTATCGCGCCCGCGAAGCCGCAACGGCGACCACAACCGCCGTAAAGGAGGCCGCATGAAGCGCGTCGTGATCATCGGCGGCGGACTGGGCGGGCTGGCATCGGCAACGCGGCTTGCGGTGCAGGGGCATCATGTGACGCTATGCGAGGCCGGCCCGACGCTCGGCGGCAAGATGAATACCTTTGAGTCGCGCGGCTTCCGCTTCGACACCGGGCCTTCGCTCATCACCATGCCCGGCGTATTCGAAGAGACATTCGCAGCCGCCGGCGAGCGCATCGAAGAGCACATCAAGCTGCAACGCCTTGAGCCCGTGGCCGAGTACGTGTGGCCGGACGGCACGCGCCTGCAGCACGGTTCCAGCCTGCCCCAGTGGCTTGAAGTCGTAAGGCAGCTTGAGCCGCGCGACGTGAAGGGCTTCTGGAAGTTCATGAAGCTGGGTGCGCGGTTGCTTGAGCTTTCCAATGAAACATTCCTGCGTCGCGCGCCGACCGAGGCCCCGGACTGGCGCACCTTGCGCGCGCTGCGCTTCCTGCCGCTGCGCCGCGCCTGGGGCAACTACGCGCGCGTCGTGAGCGACCTGTTTGTCAGCCCGCACCTGCGGCAGATGTTCCTGCGCTATCCCACGTATGTCGGAAGTTCGCCGTGGCGCAGCCCGGCCACGCTGCTGGTGATCCCTTATCTGGAGTACGCGTATGGCGGCTGGTTTGCGCAAGGCGGGCTGTATCGCATCGTGCAGGCCATCGCCGCGATTGCCCGGGCGCGCGGCGCGGAGCTGCGTGTGAACGCGCCGGTAGAAGGCATCGAAGCCGCGTCTGGACGCGTCAAGAGCGTGCGGCTGCACGACGGCACGCGCCTCGAGGCCGACGTGGTCGTAATGAACGGCGACGCCTCGATGCTTGCGCGCCTGATGAAGTCCCCCACCGATAAGGGCCTGCCACCGGAGCAGCGCAGCATGTCAGGTTTCCTGACGCTGGCCGGGCTGCCGCGCGAGGTGCCGGGCCTGCACCATCACACGGTGTTCTTCAGTGCTGACTACGAGCACGAGTTCCGACAGCTCATGGACGAGGCGCGCTTCCCCGACGACCCCACCGTGTATGTGAACGCGCCCAGCCGCAGCGACCGCAGTCTGGTGCCGGGCGACGGCGAAACGCTGTTCATCATGGCCAACGCGCCCGCGCGCGCTGAGCCGTGGGACGATGCCGCCACCCGTGAAGCGCTATCGCGCGTGTTCGCACGGCTTCGTGCCAGCGGCTTTCACGCTATCGACGCTGAGCTTCCCGTGCTCGAGAAGTGGACGCCTCGGCGCATCGAGCAGGCCTACCGCATGCCCGGCGGCGCGATTTACGGGCGGCACAGCCACGGCTGGCGCGGCGCGTTCATGCGCCCGGCCAACCGGCAGCGTACGCGCGGCTTGTACGTCGTCGGCGGCTCGGGCCACCCGGGCGGAGGTACGCCCACTGTGCTGCTGAGCGCAAAGATCACTTCGGAGCTGATTGCCAAACATGAACGCGACTGACCCCATCCGATGGGCCGCTGTGGCCGGGTTCGCGCTGCTGTGGGCAGGCGGCGTGTTCAGTTACGCCGTGCTGGGCGGCCCACCGGAAGGTGTTGCGTGGACCGCGCCCGCATTCCTGGCGCTGGCGGCGGCCGTCGTGCTGGCGTACACGCCGCGTCGGCACTGGGGCTGGCTTGGTCTTGCGGCAGCAGTCGGCTTCGTGACCGAACTGTGCGGCGTGGCGTTTGGCGTGCCCTTTGGCGGCTATCATTACACCGGCGTGCTGGCGCCGACGTTTCTTGGTGTGCCGCTTGTGCTTGGCTGCGCGTGGCTGGTGCTGGTGGTGTACGTGCAGCATCAGCCTGTTTTGCAGCGCGTACCGCGTCTTCTCCGACCTGCCCTGGCCGCAGCCTGGATGACAGCGCTGGACTTCGTGATCGATCCGCTCGCGGCCGGCCCGCTGGGGTACTGGCGCTGGGACGGCGACGGCGCGTGGTACGGCATTCCCTGGACCAACTTCCTGGGCTGGTTCGTCACCAGCCTCGTGATCTTCGCGCTGGTGCCCCGCGGCTTCCGGCCTCCCGCAGCGGCGCGCCTCGTGGGCAGCGCGATCATGCTGTTCTTCACGCTGATTGCGGCCGCACTGTCGCTGTGGCCGCTGGTGCTGGTCGGTGCGGCGCTGTTGCTTCCGGATGCGTTTGCTGCATTCAAGCTGGCCCGCGAGGCGCGCGCGGCGCGCGGGCGGGTGGTGGCGGCATGAGCGCATCGTTGCTGACACCGGTGGCGCGGCTGGGCCGGTTCCTGAACGGCAACCTGATTGCACTGGGCGAAACGCTGCGCTTCACCGCCCGCGCCTACGGCTACGGCCTGCTGGGCCTTGTGCGGCCGCGCCTGTACGACCGGCGCGAAGTGCTGCGGCAGGTTGAGGCCATGGGCGCGCGCTCGCTGCCGCTGGTGCTGTTTGTTGCCGTGCTGATCGGCGCGGGCGTGATGGCGCAGACCGCCCCGGACTTCGAACGCCGCGGGATACCGGAGGTCGCGCCCGGCGTACTCGCTATCACGATCACTCGTTTCATCGCGCCGGTAATCACGGCGCTGCTGTTCGCCGGACGTGTCGGTGCTTCGCTGGCGGCCGAAATCGGCTCGATGAAGATCGGCGAAGAACTGGAAGCGCTTGAGTCCATGGCGATCAAGCCGATCGCCTTTGTGGTCGCGCCACGCGTGCTTGCGGTCGGGTTCGCGCTGGCCGGCCTTACGATCATCTTCCAGGTCGTGGCGTTGTTCGGCGGCTGGGTGATGGGCGTGCTGGCGTTCGGCATCGAGACGGAACTGTTCGTCGAAAGCGTGCGCCGCTTCATCGTGCTGTGGGACGTGCTGTTCGCCGTGATCAAGGCCTTCTGCTTCGCGATCGGGCTGGCCGCCGTGGCCTGCCACCGCGGGTTTCGGGTGCAGGGCGGAAGCAATGAACTCGGCCGCGCGACGATGGGCGCGGTGGTCGTGTGCCAGGCCGTCATCATCGCGATTGACCTGATGTGCGCGATGGTCAACAACGCGCTGCAAGCATTTGGCATCGTCCCCATGGCACCGGTGTAACCATGCCTGTCAGCGAAACCGAACTTGCGGCATTGCCACCGTCCGACACGCGCCGGCTTCAGCGCGAGGCCGCCGTTCCGCCGCCGATCATCTGCCGGGTCGATAACGTCGTGAAGTCCTGGGAAGGCCGCCGCGTGCTGGACGGCGTCAGCTTTTCGTTGCAGCGCGGCCGCGTGTACTCATTCATTGGCCCCAGCGGCTGTGGCAAGACCACCTTGCTGAAGTCGCTGCTGGGGCTGACGTCGATTGATTCAGGCAGTATCCAGTTGCTGGGGACCGAGCTGGCGGCGGTCAGAGAAGACGCGCTGGCCAACGTGCGCCGCCGGACCGGCACGGTGTTTCAGTCGTCCGCGCTGATCAGCAGCATGACCGTTTTCGAGAACGTCGAACTGCCGATGCGCCTGCACACTGCGCTGCCACGCTCTACCATAAGGAAGAAGGTAGAAGAAAAGCTGCACCTCGTGGGCATGCAAGACGCTGCAAACCTGACCCCAGACAAGATTTCCGGCGGCATGCGCAAACGCTGCGCGATGGCACGCGCAATCGCCCTCGACCCCGAGATCTTGTTCCTGGATGAGCCCACCAGCGGCGCGGACCCAGTTACCGCGGCCATGCTTGATGACCTCGTACTCGACCTCACCCGCAAACTGGGCTGCGCGGCCGTGTCAGTCACCCACGAGATGCGATCAGCGTTCCGTATCAGCCACGAAATCCTGATGTTGTGGCAAGGCCGCATCCACCGGCAGGGCCCGCCCGCCAGCTTCATTGAGACAGAGGACCCGGTCGTGAACCAGTTCGTGCAAGGGCGCAAAGAAGGCCCGCTTTCGAACTCACGCCACTGATGAGACAAGACTCAAGTCTTGTCTCAGTTTTTGCGCCCAGATTGCACCATGAAACTTGCATGTGATTTCGGGCCTACCTAGATTACCCGTCCTTTTGCATCACGAAAGATTGGGCTCCGCATGCGGTTCAGCAACTTTATTTGGAAATACATCTTGAACACACACCGTGTTTTGCCCGCGCTTTGCGCACTGGTCTTCCTGACACTGGCCGCCTGCGCCCCGGGCAATGGCAGCAACGGTGGCAACTCCGCGCCGAACAACGCGCCGATCAACGGCGCGTCGCAACCCGACGAAAAGCCGCAGCTTCCCAAGGAGGCCGCTTACCCGCACCAGGTGAACGCGGAATTGGCGCGCGTGTACCTCAAGTACAACATCGTCGATGAAGCGTTGCGATTGTTTGACCTCGCGATTGCGCAGCAGCTCAAGGCCACTGGCACCGAAGACGCCGACAACTGGATGGGCTTGGGCGACGCGTTGAACCTGGCCAACCAGGGCGACAAAGCCAAGCTGGCCTACGAGCGCGCGCTGGCGATCATCGACCAGATCCTCAAGGAACGTGGCGCCCAGCTCAAGCCACAGGACGCCAACGCGCTGATCACCCGCGCCGCGACACTGTGCCAGGTGCTTGGCCGCAACAACGCGCGTGTGCAGTACCTGTCGCAACTCAAGGCCGACGAAAACAGCGCGGCCCAGCAGCTTGAGCTTGGCAAGGTGCTTGAGCAGGTTGGCCAGGCCGACAAGGCCGAGGCCTGCTTCAAGCGCGCGATTGAACTCAGCAAGGGCAAGCCGGCCGATGTCGCGATCGCGGAAATCGAGTACGCGTCGATGCTGCTGCGCGCCAGACGCCTCGACGATGCGCTGACCCACGCGAAGCTGGCCCACGAAATCAAGGAAGTGCCGGAAGCAACGGGCAAGGCCGCGCGCCGCCTGCTGTTTGAGGTGTATGAAGCGCGCGGTGAGTCCGACAAGTTCGAGATCAAGTAGACGCGCCGACGGGCGCACAACGCAGGTACCGGAGTGCAGCCATGAACACACGTACCATCGGAATCCTGGCAATGTTGGCGACGCTGCTGTTTGCCGGCGCACTTGGTGCGCAGGCAAATGAGCGCATTCGATTCCAGGCTCGCCTGACAGATTCGGGCGGCACGGCAATCATCGTCGGCACGAACGTCACGTTCAGCCTGTACACGTCGCCCACGGGCGGCACACCGGTCTGGACCGAGGCGGCGACCATCGTCCCCAACAACAACGGCGTGTTCACGACCGAGCTTGGCGCAACCACTGCCTTTACCGGCGTGGACTTCAGCCAGGTCCTCTACCTCGGCATCACCGTCGGCACCGACCCGGAAATGACGCCGCGCTACCTGATGACGGCGCAGGCACTGGCGCATTACTCGCGCAATGCCGGGCTGCTTGACGGCCTTGACAGCAGCGCGTTTGCGCAGCTTGGTGCCGCAAGTTCTACGTTCACCGGCGATATCACCGCCGCCGGCTTCACCGGTGATGGCAGCGGCCTCACCAGTCTCAGCAGCAGCGCGCTGACGGGCCCGCTGCCTTCGCTGGATGGTTCGGCGCTCACGAACCTGAATGCTTCAGCCATCAGTTCGGGCACTCTGGCCGATGCCCGCCTGACGCCGAACATTCCGCTGCTGAACGCCGCGAACAACACGTTCACCGGTGCGCTGACGGCCGGCAGCCTCAGCGGCAACGGCGCGGGCGTTACCAACGTGAATGCGGCATTGCTGGGCGGCCTGGCGCGCACCGGCTTTGCGGAACTCACGGGCGCCACCTTCACCGGCGGCGTCACGGCAACCACCTTCACCGGCAACGGCGCGGCCCTGACCAACGTCAACGCGCTGACTTTGCTCGGCAACAGCTGGGCAAGCCCTGCCGCCATCGGCTCAACCACGCCCAACAGCGGTTCCTTCACCACGCTCAGCAGCAGCGGCCTGGCTTCGCTGAACAGCCTCACCGTCTCCGGTGCGGCCGGCACGAACACGTTGAACGTAGCCTCGACCAGCAGCCTGACCGGCGCGGTCACGCTGGGTAACGACGCCGCGACCCCGGTCGCGGGTGCGGTCGCGATCCATGACGACCAAGCGGCGAACACCTTCACCGGCACTCTACGGGTGCTGACCGGCGGTCTGACTGGCAACCGCACGTACAGCCTGCCCGACAACACCGGCACGCTGGCTCTGCTCAGCGACATCACCGGCGGCGGCGGCACCGGCAGCTTCACGACTCTCAGCACCAGCGGCCTCGCGACGCTGAACAGCCTCAGCGTAACGAACAATGCCGGCGTCGGAGGCGCACTCACCGTAACCGGCGGGGTCACCGCGGCCAGCTTTACCGGCGACGGCTCGGCACTTACGGCGCTGAATGCAACGGCGCTCACAAGCGGCACCGTCCCGGCCGCACGCCTTACCGGCAGCTACGGTATCGACATCACCGGCAACGCGGCCACAGCGAGCAGCGCCACCACCGCCACCACGGCCACCAACGCCCTAAACCTTGGCGGCACTCCGGCGACAAACTACGCGCTGTCGGCGAACGTGCTGGCGCTGGCGGGCGGCACCATGACTGGCGCCATCAACCTCAACACCAACAACATCACAAACGGCGGCACGATCACCGCCACCAACTTTGTCGGCGCACTGACCGGCAACGCTGACACGGCCACCACCGCAGGCAGCGCGACCACTGCAACCACGGCCACCAACGCCCTGAACCTGGGTGGCACTCCGGCGGCAAACTACGCCCTGTCGGCCAACGTGCTGGCAGTTGCCGGCGGCACTATGAGTGGCCCGATCAACCTGAACACAAACAACATCACCAACGGCGGCACCATCACGGCCACCAGCTTCGTCGGCAGTGGTGCCGGCCTCACCGGCGTTGACGCGGCAACTCTGGGTGGCCTTGCCCGTGCGGGTTTTGCGGAACTCACTGGCGCGGCCTTCACCGGCGGCGTCAGCGCCCCGGCTGTTTCAGTCACCAGCACTGCACTTACCACCGACCTGCAATTCTCGGCCACTCCGGGTGCGCTGGCGGCCGACTTCACCGGTGCAAGCTTCCTGACCACTGTGGCCACCGCCGGCGCGAATCTTGTTCGCGGCACCCAGTTCAGCGTGCTGTCCGGCGGCACCTCCGAAACCCAGGGGGTGTCCGTCGGCACCGAGCACACGGCAAACATCGCCTCGCCGGGTGCGCTGGCCGGCATGCCGGACGTTGTCGGCCTGTTTGCTGAGGCCCGCAACACCAACGCCACCAGCACGACCCTCAGTATCGGCATGATCGGCTCGGCTGATAACACGCAAGCCGGCGTCAACGTCGGTGTCGTGGGCTCAGCCAGCGGCAGCACCTACCAGAGCTTCGGCCTCGTCGGCATGGCAAACGCCGGCCGCACCGATGTGGAGACGTTCAGCGACGCGTTCGCGGGCCAGTCGGCCGCGCTGCTGCTGCTGAACACGCAAGCAACGGCCGGCAACTACGGCCTGTACGTGGAAGCTGACAACAACGTCATCGACGGCGATCTGTTCGTCACGGGCACGATCAACGCCACAATCTCCGGCACCGCCACCGACTCACTGGCGCTGGGAGGCGTCCCCGCCGCTAACTACGCGCTGTCGGCCAACGTGCTGGCACTCGCGGGTGGCACCATGGCGGGTGCAATCGACCTGAATTCGAACAACATCACCAACGGCGGCACGATCACAGCCACCAGCTTTGTCGGTGCATTGACCGGCAATGCCGACACGGCGACCACCGCAGGCAGTGCCACTACAGCAACCACGGCCACAAACGCGTTGAACCTCGGCGGCACTCCCGCTGCCAACTACGCGCTGTCGGCCAACGTACTGGCACTCGCGGGCGGTACCATGGCGGGTGCAATCGACCTGAACTCGAACAACATCACCAACGGCGGCACGATCACAGCCACCAGCTTTGTCGGCGGTGGCGCTGGCCTGACGGGTGTTACCGCTGCTTCGGTGGCGGCCAACAACGTCACCGACGGCAACCTGACTTTGGCCACCGGCAACCTTACGCTCACCGGCGGAACATTCACCGGCAACGGTGCGGGCATCACCAATGTGGACGCGCTGACCCTGCTGGGCGGCAACTGGGCCAGCCCGGGTGCCATCGGCAGCACGACTGCCAACTCGGGTCAGTTCACCACGCTCAGTTCGTGGGGCCTGGCCTCTCTGGACAGCCTGAGTGTGGCCGCTGGCGCCACGATCAATGGCAACACCAGCATCAACACTGCTTCGGGCAACCTGACCATCGGCAACACGGGTCTGGTGGCCGTGAACGCGGCGCCTTCGGGCATCGTCAATGCGGTTACGATCAATACGGCAAACATCGGTTCTACCCTGGGCTCGATCCAGGAAGCGCAGGGCCTGCAGGTGTTCGGTACTTCCAATCCGTTGGCCACGCGCGCGGCCAGCCTGCGCGGCGTGATGATTGACGCAGGCAGCACAACCGCGGGCCGCGAAGTGCGCGGCACGCAGGGCACGGCGTTCCTGACCGGCAATCAAAGTACGACCGGCGCCAACGCGGGCTACTTCGGCGCACAGTATGCCGGCGGCTCGGACCTCAGCCTCAGCATCAGCGGCGTTTCAGCCGACGCGGAGGTCACCACGGCACCCACCAATGCGCCGACCGCAGCCAACCAGCTGATCGGCGGCCGCTTCGGCGCCAATGGCGATAACGCGGGTGCTGCCACTGCCCTGGGGACCGTCAGCTCGGCGCTGAACACTGCGCCCCGCGCCGGCAGCAACACCGGCAGCCTGGCCTGGGCGGCCGGCAGCACCACCAGCAACGTCGGTGTCTTCGGCACTGCAAACGCCACGCTGCTTCAGTTGCAGACGGTGCAGGGCACGCTGATCGGTACCGGCACCAGTGTCGGTGTGTATGCCTACAACCCGACGGCCGGTGCCACGCAGTATGCGCTGTACGCCGACGGCAACAGCCGCATCGTGGGCAACCTGGCCGTAACCGGCACGATCACCGGCAGCATCAGCGGTACGGCCGGTGATTCGCTGCTGCTGAACGGCCAGAACGGCGCATTCTACCTCGACCGCGCCAACCACACCGGCAATCTGCCGACTGCTGCCCTGACCGGCACCTACACCAGCGCGGTCACGCTGAACAACGTCAGCAACGCGTTCACAGGCGCGTTCACCGGCAACGGCGCGGGCCTGACCAGCGTGAACGCCGCAACGTTGGGCGGCCTCGCAACCACAGATTTCATGCGCAGCACCGGCGCCGTAAACGAAAGCATCAACGGCAACAAGACCTTCCTGGGCTCGGTGTTCGCGGGAAACACGACGGGTGCTACGGGACTTGTGAACGTGACCGATGGCCTGGCCACGACCATTACGCTGGATGGGTTCACCGGAAGCCTAACCGCAAGCGGCACCGTGTCCGCTGCCAACGTGAACGCCACCAGCGTCACGCTGGGCGGCGGCAACCTGAACCTGGCAACCGGGAACATCCTCAATGGCGGCAGCGCCAGCCTGACCTCGGCATCAATTACAGGCAGCCTGAACGTGAACACCGCAGGCAACCCGGCCAGCATGGGCAACGTCCCGCACTGGATTGAAGTCCCGATTCCGGCATTTTCCGGAGGTGGCACTTCCGAAGTCCAAAACCTGATTCAGCTCCCGGCCGGTGCAGTTGTGCACGCCGTCAAGATCAAGCACTCGGCCTCCTACACGGCAGGAAACACCAGCTTCACGATCTCGGTCGGCAGGTCCAGCGCGCCCGCCGAACTGTTGCCCGCATTCAACGTGTTCCAGCCAGTCAGCGGCACGGCACTCGCAAGCAGCAACACTTTGGCGTCTTACGACCACGGCGCGCCGACCCAGCTGGTGGTTCAAGCCATTGCCAGCACCGACACCGGTACCACCTCCGGTGCGGGCTCAGTGTGGCTGCTGGTGAGTGTGGCCGATTAGTCTCAGCCCGGCCGAAAGGCTGGGAGCTGGCGTAGTGCCTGTGCAATACCCGCAGCCCTTCGGCTGTGGCTTGGGGGGAAGCGAACCAGGAACGAACCAGGAGCAAACGATGAATCGCAACTTGATCATCCGAAAGCTGCGCAAACGGCTGCAAGTGTGGCAAGGCGCTGCTGTGGCCGTCGGTGCCATGCTGCTTATGGGTGCCGGTGTGGCCGGAGTTACTGCTTCAAGCCTGTTTGTGAACGCCGAAGCAACGGCGGGCGACAAAGTGGTGGTGCGCGTTGGCAGTGACGAGGTGTTCAAGGTCAGCCACGACGGGGTGAACACTAGCGTCGAGATTGACCCCGGCACGGGCGGCACGGTCAACATCAAGCAGGCCACGTTCGAAGGCGGCGGCACACTCAGTGGCAGCCAGCAATTCGCCGACACCGCCGACGACCGCTTTCGCCTGCCGCGCCTGGCCGCTGACCCGGCCACAAACGTCTTCAACGGAATGATGTACTACAACACCACCAGCAACCAGTTCCGCATCTACCAGAACGGAAGCTGGCAGGACCTCGGTGGCGGAGGCGGCGTACCCAGTGGCGGCATAGTCTACTCCGGCGACCCCAACGACACCGGCCTGCTAGGAGCAGGCTACACCCGCGCGGCGCAATACGACGTGGCCGGCATTGCGGACACCTTGGATGGCGGCCCATTGGCCAAGCGCCAGAATCACGTGGTGGTCGACACTGGTGATTGCGTGGTCGTTTGGGGCGGCCAGAACAACGGTACCGGCGCACTCAGTGACGGTGCCCGCTACTACCCGGCGACCGGGACTTGGCAAGCGATGGCCGCCAGCCCCCTGGAGGCACGTTACCATCACACGGCTGTCTGGACGGGAACGCAGGTCCTCATCTGGGGTGGCCGCAGCATTTCCGTTTCGCAGTTCAGCAACGGCGCACGGTATGACCCTGTCCTGAACCAATGGTCACCCATCGAGACCACTGGCTCACCACCATCTGCCCGCCGGCAGCACACCGCCGTCTGGACCGGCACCGAGATGATCATCTGGGGCGGCCAATCGGGTAGCACCCAACTTAGCGACGGGTCGCGCTTCAATCCGACATCCGGGACTTGGACAGCTACGGCTGCGTCGGGGCTCACGGGGCGAATCGATCACGCAGCAGTGTGGACCGGCTCACGGATGATCATCTGGGGTGGATTCGGATCCGCGACAGAGCACGCCGATGGCGCACTGTACGATCCGTCAGGTAACACCTGGACCAGCACAGCTGCAAGTCCGCTCTCTGCGCGTTCCGCGCACGCAGCTGTTTGGACTGGCTCTGAGATGCTCGTATTCGGCGGCCGCGCTGCCGGAGCCTATCTGGGTGAAATGGCGGCATTCACACCTAACTTGACCTCTGGTACTTGGAGTTCGTTACCGTCTGCTTCCTTCCTGCGCGCGTCCCTCGCCGCGGCATGGACTGGATCAGAGCTCATTCTTTGGGGCGGGATCACGACAGGTGGGGCCACCCCTGCAGACGGTGCAAGGTTCAAACCCTCGCTTGGATACTGGCAGCCGATGCCAGCCGCGCTGGTGCTTGGTCGCGGCGCGGGCAAGGCGGCATTCTCCGGCGGCTACTTCATTCATTTCGGCGGCAACAACCAGGCAGCTCTAGAAATGGGCGACGGCGGCATCTTCAGCCCGAGCACAAACTCCTGGAGCAGGACTCAGTACGCGTATGTCGCGCCTTAGGTTGGAATTGCTTTGCTGGCTGTAGCTGGTTGCCGTAGTTGGATCGGAGTGATCGCTATGCGAAATTCCGGCATTGCTCGTCGGGCGGCTGTTGTGGCCTCGGCCCTTCTCATCACCGCGCTTTGCGCGTTTGTGGTGCGCGGTGCGGCCTCGAGCCCCAACTTTGCTGTCGAAGAAGAATCCACGCCCGGTGTGGCCGACATGGCGTTCTCGCCCAACTACCGCTCTGCCACACTTATCCCCGGCACGCCTTCGGGCCCGGACATGACCAGCACCAACTTTGCACTCAGCACCCTCTACGTTCCCGACAACTACGACCCCGACGACACCACGGCGCCCGTCATCATCGCCAACCCCACCGTGATCTACACCGCCGCAGACCGCGCGCTGGTCGAGTGGGAAACCGACGAACTCGCCAGCGGCATTATCGATTACGGCCTCACAGTCGCTTATGGTTCACTGGCATCGCAGGCCACGCCG
Source organism: uncultured bacterium (assembly GCA_938014885.1). GTDB lineage: Bacteria > Planctomycetota > UBA8742 > UBA2392 > UBA2392 > CALLQI01. The sequence goes on along the minus strand of CALLQI010000021.1, from coordinate 74,716 downwards.
TTCACGACGCTGCACCAGGTGCTGATCACGGGCCTCAGTCCGAACACCACATATCAGTTCCGCGTTCGCAGCACGGACCCCTACCTGAACGGCCCCACGCTTTCTGCCAACGGACAGTTCACGACGGCGGCCTCACTGGACACCACACCGCCCGCAATCTCCAACGTGGTGGCGACAGTGCTTTCCAGCACCAGCGTTGAATTCACGTTCCAGACCAACGAGGCCGCGACCACCGACTTGGAATGGGGCCCGTCGCCAGCATTGGGCACGGTGCTTTCGGATGCAGCGTTCGCGACCTTCCACACGCGCACGATCACGGGGATTACGCCCGGCATCACGTTCCACTTCGATATTGCAGCCACTGATCCCAGCGGCAACACAGCAGCGCATGGCTTGCAGACCGTGAACATCCCGTTCAACGTGGCGATCCAGACACTGTCTCTGCCCGGCGCTACGCGCGGCAAGGCTTACAACGCCACCGTGGTCACGTTTGGGGGAATAAGCCCGCTGACTTTCACGCTCGACAGTGGCGCGCTTCCGCCGGGCCTGGTGCTGGATGCGGGCACCGGCGCAATCTCGGGCACGCCCACACAGACCGGCAGCTTCAGCTTTGACTTGCGCATCACGGACAGTGGCACGCCGTCCACGACCGACGTGCGCACCTTCACCATCACCGTGAAGAAAAAGAAGAGCAAAGGCGGTGACGAAGGCTGCTCAACCGGTGAAGGCAACTCATGGCTGGCGCTGGCGCTCGCCGCCGGTGCGCTGATCTGGGTGCGCCGCCGTCGCCTCGCTTAGAGCTTCTTTCGTTCCGCCTTGCGGACTTCGTAGCGGGCTTTGGCCTCGACGTTCAGCTTGTGGTCCTGCTCTGTCTCCAGCTCAACGGGCGGGATGCGCGTCGGCTTCATGTTCTCGTCCACGGCCACGAAGCTGAAAAACGCCTCGCACACCACGTCGCGGTTGCCTGAGATGGGCCCTTCCGCGATTGCCTCAACGCGAATCTCCATGCTGGTGCGCGCGGTGAAGTGAATCCGCGCCGTCAGGTCCAGCATCTGCCCATGCCGCACCGGTGCCACGAAATCGACCTTGTCGATGCTGACCGTGACGCAGTTCTGCCGCGCGTGCCGGATTGAGGCCATCGCGGCCACACGGTCCATCAGCGCCATCAGCTGGCCGCCGAACAGCGTGCCGTGCACGTTCAGGTCTTGCGGCTGCACAATCCAGGTCAGGTGGCTTTGGCTTTCTGAGGCTTTCTTGGGCTGCATGCGGTCTCCATTGCGCGGGCTGCGACAAGTCACGAAGATAACGTCATGAACGACGACGCGCATCCGCTGTTCCGCAACCTGCTGCAAGTCTGCAACCTGGCCGATGCCGAGTTCGCGCGCGGCCGCAGCGTCCACGGCGCGCGCATTCTCTGCGGCCGGGGATGCAGCCAGTGCTGCAGCCAGGTTTTCCAGATCACCGAAGTTGAGGCCGCACGGATTTCAGCCCACGTGGCCGATTTGCCCGCCACTGAGCGCGCGACTTTGCAGGCTGCGGCACGGAGGTATGTGGCCGGCCGCACGAGCTTGTTTGGCGGGGCGGAAGCCTGGGGGCAATCCGCGCCGGCGGGTGCGGCGCTGCCCTGCCCGGCGCTTGGGCCCGAGGGCGAGTGCACGGTGTACGAGGCGCGGCCGATCATCTGCCGCAAGTTCGGCGTGCCGATTTTCAACCCGGACCGGCCTGATCGCGTGATGGCCTGCGAGCTGAACTTCAAGCCCGGCGAAAGTTTCGCGGACAGTGAGCTGGTGAGCCGCCAGACCGCTTTGTACCGCGCACAGCAGCAGTTGCAGGCGGCCTGGAACGACGCCGGCGGCGCGCGCAGCGACACGCCGTGGACCATCGCACGCGCCATCCTCGAAGACGCCCGCACCCTGCTGCCGCACGCGTAGGCTCTCGACCGCAACTGCGGATCAACCACGAAGCACGGCAACTGCGGCCTCACGCAGAGACGCAGAAACGCAGAGAACGGCAACTGCTTTGGAACCGCGAAGGACCACAAAGAACCACGAAGAACTGCAACTGCATCCTTCTTAGGGACTACAGCTGACTCGAGCAGACTTGCAGAGTCGCTGGCAGTTCTTGGCACTCTTGGCGTGCTTGGCGGCTGAACGCCTCTCCTGCATCGGCTACGGCGGCCTCTCGCAACGTTCGCAAGATGCGCAGTCAACTGCCACTGCACAGCGCAGCAGCGTGACTTTGCAGTTGGCGTTTAACCCAAAAGCAGTTGCTGTTCTCCGCGTCACCGCGCCTCTGCGTGAGACCGCAGTTGTTGTTCTTCGTGGCCTTCCTGGTCCTTGGTGGTTCGAATGCCTTTGCCGTTGTTCGTCGCCCCGTCAGCTGAAACTGCGATTACAAAATTCGTGCAATCGCCGGGGCAGACTCCATGCCTGTTCCTGCTATAACGCCGCGCAATCGGAATCTGCCTGGCCGGAAGTGTTGCGCCGCCCTTGGGTGCGGGCCCTTCCCGGTGGCCGGGCTGAGTACCGATGGGTCAACGATGGAAATCAAGAACGGTATCCCGGTGTCGCCGGGCGTGGCGATTGCGCCCGCTCTGGTGCTGGACGCGGAAAGCTTCCGCATCCACCGCCGCTTCATACGCAAAGATGAAGTCGAAGTGGAACTGCGCCGCTTTCAACAGGCGCGCAAACGTGCCATCGACGAAATCGCCGAAATCCGCGACGGCGTGCACAGCGTCGCCAAAGAAGAAGTGGGGCTGATCTTTGATGCGCACTTGCGCATGCTTGAAGATCCGATGCTGGTCAAGGAAATCCCCGACAAGATCAAGAGCAAGCGCTACACACCCGAATACGCCGTCAGCCGCGTGTTCAAGAAAATCATCAAGCCCTTCAAGGAAATCAACGACCCCTACTTCGTGCAGCGCGTCAACGATTTCTACGACATCCAGAAGCGTTTGCTGCGCAACCTGCTTGGCCAGCGCGCCTTTGACCTTGAGAAGCTCGACCGCAAGGTCATCGTGATCGCCCACGACCTCACACCAAGCCAGACCGCGACACTGGACAAGAAGATGGTCGCGGGCTTCGTCACGGATGCCGGCGGCGCCACCAGCCACACCGCGATTCTGGCCAACGCGCTGGGCATCCCCGCCGTCGTCGGACTTGGCAGCATCAGCAACGATGTCAGCGGCGGCGACGTGGTCATCGTGGATGGCAAGTCCGGCCGCGTGATCGTCAACCCCGATGAAACTACCCGCGCCAAGTATGAGGCTCGCGGGCAGGACTACATCGACCGCGAGAAGCGCCTGGCTGAGGCCGCCTCCAAGGCCGCGCGCACCACGGCCGATGGCGCGAAAGTAAACCTGTACGCGAATATTGAGTGGGACGAAGAGATTGACCTGGCGCTGGGCCACGGCGCTGATGGCGTGGGCCTGTTCCGCACCGAGTTCATCTACAGCCAGTTCGGCGCGCACCCGACCGAAGAACAGCACTTTGAAGTGTACCGCCGCGCCCATGAGCGCCTCGGCGGCCGCATGCTGACGCTGCGCACGATGGACTTTGGCGCGGACAAGTTCGCCGCCGAAGTTGGGCTTGAGCGCGAAGAGAACCCGTTCCTGGGCTGCCGCAGCATTCGCCTCAGTCTGCGCGAACCACACCTGCTGATCACGCAGGTCCGCGCCGCGCTGCGGGCGGCCCTGCTGGGCCCGACGCGGCTGATGCTGCCGATGGTGGGCAGCATTGAAGAGTTCCGCGCCGCGCGCCAGATCATCACCAACGTGCAGCAGGACCTGACGCGCGAAGGCATCCCGCACAAGGCCGACGTGCCGATCGGGATGATGGTTGAGGTGCCGTCGGCCGCGCTGATGATCGACAGCTTCATCGACGAGGCCGCGTTCTTCAGCATCGGCACCAACGACCTGGTCCAGTACACGCTGGCCGTGGATCGCAACAACCAGAACGTCGCCAACCTGTTCAAGCACACCAACCCGGCAGTGCTGAGGCTGGTGTCAGGCGTAATCGCGGCCGCGAACAAGGCCGGCAAGCCGGTCAGCGTCTGCGGCGAAATGGCGGGCGAGGCGCGCTTTGCGGTGCTGCTGCTTGGTTTTGGCCTGCGTGACTTCAGCGTCGGCCCGACAGCGCTGTATGAGCTGCGCACGCTGCTGTCGCGCGTGACCACGACGGAAGCAGAAGCCCTGGCCGCACGGTCGCTGGCGATGCACCACGCCGATGAAATTAACTTGCTGCTGGAGGCCGAAGTGGAGCGACTTCTGCCCAGCACCGAGTTCGGCGAATAGCACACTTTTTTGCCTTAACCTGTGCCCCAAGATTGTAGCGGGCGGCCCCATGGTGCATGGTGCTTCGGTTGTTGTTGACCGGAGACTGCTGAGCCGGAGCCACCCATGACGCGATTCGTCCTACTACTTTCTGTGCTGTTGTTCGCCGCGTCGCTTTCGGCGCAGGACCCGACGCCGCTACCCGCGCTGCCACTTGCCCCGTACGCCCGCCAAGATGCCGAGGCGTTGAAGTCCCACCTTGAGGCCGCGCGCACGGAACTCGCGGCCGCCAAGGAGGCCCGGCAGCAGGCAGACACCGCCGCCGCCGAGGCGACCGACCCGGAGGCCAAGGCCGCGTTGGAAGAAGCCGCCCGCCAGGCAGCCTCGCGCCAAGTCGGCGCTGAAGAAAAAGTGCAGGTCCTGGAAGCGGCGCTCAAGGCCGCGAACGAGGGCCCCACGCGAGTGCAGCTGGATGCCCGCCGCGAATTCGACCGCCTGGTGGCGCTTGCCGCGCAGACACAACTTGACTTGATCGCCGACCCCGCTGCCGAGGAAGGCCGACTTGAAGGACGGCTGGCATATGCCATCCGCGTGGCCGAGGAAGAGCTTGCGCGGCTTGCGCGCCTGGCCGATGACTCGGGCGACTTCGAGAAGCAAAAGGGCCGCCTGTACGAACGCCTGTCGGAACTGGACAAGCTTGACTACGAACTGCGCTGGGCCGAAGAACGACTGGCCCTGAGCATCGCCGCCTACGACCAGCTTCGCAACGGTGTGTACGCGGCCTACCAGGCCTACGAAGCTGCTGCACTGGAAGCATTGCGGGCACTGCGCGAAGCACGCGACACCCAGTACCCCAGGTTTCGCGGTTCTGTGGCGGAGACCATGACGCTGCCGGAAGCCGCCCGCTCCAGCGCGGACATCAACACCATGATCCGCGACATTGAGACCCGGCTTGAACGCCGCCGCGGCCGCAGCAGGGCAGACCGGCTGGCGATTACCGCATTCAACGGACGACTGGTTGGCATCCAGGAAGAAATCGACGTCCGCGAAGACTTTATGGAACGCCTGACCGCCGAAGTCGAGCGACTGAAGGAAGTGCTGGCCTCACAGCCCGCCAACGGTGCCAAGAAGGAAGATGCGCAGCCCGCAGAAACGACACCTGAGCTCGCGGACTATCAGAAGCTTGACCGCGAGATCGATGGGCTCGAACGCGACCTCACCGGCAACCGGGCCGAAATCGAGCGCCTCGGGCGCGATCGCGAACGCCTGCTGGTGCAACTGAAAGCCAAGGAGGCCACCGAAGCCGAAGTCACCGGCCTGGTCAACGAGACACGCAAGGCGTTGGCCGACCTAGAGGCCAGTTTCGAAGTGCCCGACGACGCCGACGCGGCGGCGCGCTCTCGAATGGAAACCGAACGCGCTTTGTACTTCCCGCATATCGCGGTGCTGGTCCTGAACGCCGAACTGGACGCGCGCATCGAGCGCGAGAGTGCCGCCCGGCGCGACACATTGCAGGCGCGCTCGCAGGTCGACGTGCTGGACCGGCGCGTCGAGCGGCTCAAAGCCCGCAACCTGGAGATCGAGCAATCCCTGTTGCCCGCCAAGCGCGACGAGTACTGGCGCGAAGTCGGCCGCACAGCAGGTGAACGCGGGTTGAAGGTGCTCGCGGTCATCCTTGTTGCCCTGCTGGCGCTGTGGGGTATCCGGCGCGGCGGCACCCCGCTGGTGGAACGCTTTGTGCGCAAGGCCGAGCGCGGCGACACCACCAGCGCCGACGCGCGCCAGCGCGCACGCACCCTGATGACTGTGTTCATGACCACAGCCAAGGTCGTGGTCTACATCCTCGGATTGATGTTCGTGGTGTCGCAGTTCGACGTCGACTACGGCCCGTTGCTGGTGGCCGCGGGCGGCCTTTCGCTGGCTGTTGGTTTCGGCGCGCAAAGCCTGGTGAAGGACTTTTTCTCGGGCTTCTTTGTGCTGCTGGAGGGCCAGTTCAGCATCGGCGACGTGGTTGAAATCAACGGCAAAACCGGCACCGTGGAAAGCCTGAACCTGCGCACCACGGTACTGCGAAGCCTGAACGGCGACGTGCACGTCGTGCCCAACGGCGAAATCAAGGTCACCACCAACCAGACCCGCACGTGGTCGCGCGCTGTCGTGGACATCGGCGTGGCCTACGAAGAAGACGCCGCCAGCGTGATCAAAGTGCTGGATGCAATCGGCCACGAGATGCGCGCCGACGAAAACTGGGGACGAAAACTTCTGGAACACATCGTAGTGGGTGTGGAACAGCTGGGAGACAGTGCCGTCGTCATTCGTGTACTTCTGAAGACAAGGGCCGGGGAGCAGTGGGGCGTGGCCCGTGAGTACCGCCTGCGCGCCAAGGCCAAGTTCGACGATCTGGGCATCGAGATTCCATGGCCGCAGCGCGTGGTCACGGAAAAGGCCGCACCTTCAGCCGACGAACGCGAACAGTCCCAGCGTGGCAAGCGCGCACGCATCCTGCGTTACGTTCGGCGTGCTCAAGGCGAGCTTACCGACGAAGAAGTCGCGCTGGCCTCAATTTCTGTCGAAGAGCGCGACCGCGCCAAGGCCATGGCGAACCATCAGGCCGCCATCGCAACCGAAGAGGCCGGAAAGGGCGAGAACCTGGATGCGCCGCAAACGCCCGACAAGAACGAGCCGCCGGCCGCGGAACTCAGCGATGCGGAGCGGCTCGCCCGCCAGCTGGCAGCGCAGGAAATGGCCCGACGCGAGGCCAACCCGCAGGGCACCGCGAGTGAAACCAGCGGCGCGCAGCAGGCCGACGGCACCTCAGGTCAAGGCAGCCCCGGCCCGGGCAAGAACAAGTGATGTGCCACAGGGTTTGACGCGCGGGTCGTTTCCACCGATCATGTATGGGCTCGGGGTTTCCCCGTTGCAGGAAGCAGCTACGCATGGACCGTCCGAAGATCACCGAAGCATCGATCACCGACTTCATCGTCGAGCGGAACCGTGAGCAATTCGAAAGCCAGGCCAAGGAGATGGGGTACCTTGAGTACCTGAACGCCGTCTGCAACGAGCCCGGCAAGCACACCCGCACCGCCTACCAGCTGGCGTTTGACATGATCCAGCACTTCGATTCCGAGTCGTTTGAGGACTCGGGCGAAACGGTGCGACGCTATAAACTGTTCGATGACCCGTTCCACGGCGGCAAAAACGCGATCTACGGCCTTGAGCGCACGATCAGCAAGCTCGTGAAGTACATCCGCGCCGGTGCGCGCGAAGAAGGCAAAGAGCGCATCTTCATCCTGCACGGCCCCGTCGGCACCGCCAAGACCAGCATCATTGACCTGATCGGTCGCGGGCTTGAGGCCTACTCAGCCACTGAGGCCGGCGCGACCTACACGTTTGCCTGGCGCTTCGGCAAGGACTTCCACAACGTGGAAGGCGGCAGCCTCGGCTTTGGCGGCAATCACAAGCCGGACTATGCGGGCACGCATAACCCGGTGGCCGTGCTGCCCAGCCAGATGAACGAGCACCCGCTGTTCCTGATCCCGCGCAAATCACGCCGCGATCTGCTGGAAAAACTGTTCAAGCAAAACGGGCTTGATGCGCGGCTGCCGATCCCGCACAAGATTCTTGAGGGCGACCTCGATTTCAACAGCAAGCAGATCTACGACTTCCTGATGCGCCGCTACAAGGGCGACTGGATGCGCGTGATGGACCACGTGGTCGTGCGCCGCATGCTGTTCAGTGAAAGCGGCGGTGTGGGCATCGCCAAGATCCCGCCCGAAGGCAACGTCGAGACCGCCAGCAGCCCCGTCACGATCGACGAGAATTATAAGTACATCGCCAACCTGGTCGGCAGCATCAACCTGGTGCGCTACCACGGCAAGTACGTGCGCGGCAACCGCGGCATCGTGCACTACAGCGACATCTTCAAAAAGCCCAGCAGCTATCTGCAGCACCTGCTGTCGGCGGTCGAAGAGCACAAGATGGATTTTGGCGAAGTCGGCTGCGACATCGACGTCATCATCCTCGGCACCACGAACCTGGCCGAATACCAGGCCCTGCGCAGCGACCCGCTGTCCAAGGCCCTGCGCAGCCGCATGCGCAAGATTGACGTGCCGTACCTTCTGAATTACCACGACGAAACCAAAATCTACAACCGGGGCCTGCGCCAGGCCAAGCGCTACCACCGCATCGCGCCGCACACGACCGAGCTGGCGGCACTGTGGGCCGTGATGTCGCGCCTCGAAAAGTCTGACCTGCCCAACGCCGGCGACGTGCCCGAAGAATCGCGCCAGGTGCTGGCGAAGCTGAACCCGGCCTCCAAGGCCGTGCTGTACGCGGGCGAATACCCGAGCTTCTTGACCAACCGCGAACGCCAGGCGCTTTCACGCGAGGTGCGCAAGCGCCTGCGCAACGAGTTCCCGCACGAAGGCATGGACGGCATTCCCACCCGCATATTGCAGAACGTGTTCGCAGATATCTGTGAAGATGACTCCAGCGACTGCATCACGCCTTTTGCGGTGTTCAAGCTGCTCGATCGCGTGGTCGACCAGGGTGCCGTCAACTACGACTTCCTGGCGCGCCAGCGCGACGATGGTTACCACGATTTCCGCGCCTTCACGGCGGTGCTGCGGCAGCGCTACGACGAGATCATCGCCAGCGAAATCGAAAACAGCATCGTGAACGTAGACCCCGCCGACATTGAAAAGCGCATCCGCCAGTACCTGCGCCACGTCACGGCCTACAACCGCAAAGAAAAGCTGAAGAACGACGTCACCGGCAAGGACCGCGACCCCGACGAGAACATGATGCGCAAGGTTGAGGCACTCATGAACGTCGATGACGCTGAGCGCGACTTCTTCCGCTTCCGCATGGTATCGCGCCTGACCAACGCGCTGACCGGCGGCACCGCGCCGATCAAGGCCGGAAGCAGCGGCGACAGCACGCAGCTTGACCTGCCCAGCGTGTACGCCGACCTTTTCAAGGAACTGCACCGCAGCCTGTACCGCGAATCGCGCGAAGAAGTGAACTGGCAGAACATCAAGCGCAACCTCGAGCGCTGCAAGTCGCGCGAGGAACTTGAGAAATACCTGAAGTCAGACGGCGAAGGCACCGCAAGCCCCACGCTGTCGCTGGTCGACCAAATGGACCGCACCTATGGTTACTGCTACGAATGCGCGCGGCCGATCATCCTTTACTTCATCGACAAGCGCCTGAACTAGCTCCATGGCCCAGGGACCGAAACCAGCGCGTCACGCGGCCGAGCCCCCCACGGACCCGTTCCAGGACGTGGACGCTAAGAGCGTTACCGACATCGAGATGGACGCCAAGGTTCATCTTGAGCGCGAGCCGGAAGACCTGCCGGCCTCGGCCAAGCTGACCGACCTGCCGCTGAAGTGGGTGCTGCTGGCGCTGCTGCTGTGCATCGGCATCAGTGAGCTTGCCCAGCGCGTCGAGCGTCGCCACCTGATTGAGAAAGCCGCCGAAACCGGCCTGCTGGACGAAAAAGAAGCCGAACAGGCACGCGACACTTCCGACATCGCCGACGAACGCCAGCGCATCCAGGACCGCATGCGCGAACTGAAAGAACGCCGCCGCGAGTTCGACAAGATCGGCAAGGATGCGACCAGCCCCAAGCCGCCAAAGCTTGACCCGGCCTCCAAAGATGACAAAGCCGAAGCAGGCGAAGTCGCGGGCATCCCGATCACACTTGAGGCCCTACGCGCCGAAATCCGCCGCATCAGCGGCGACAGCTTCGATTCACACCGGCGCTTTGCCACGTTGGCGGCGCTGCTGGGGGGCGCGTTCGGCCTGATCCTGATGGCGATTTTCGCAAGGCTGCTGGCGGCCGCGCTGCTGGGCGCGCTGGCTTTCGGCACATGCTATTTCATTGAAGTGCAAACCTGGATTCTGTGGCTGTCCACGGGCGTTGCCGCGTTGCTGGGTGCGTGGCTGGCGCCGCGGCTGCTGCTGGCAAACATGCTGTTCAACGTGTCGCTTGCGGGCATGGTGCTGGGCGGGGCCACGGTCGGCGGCGGCGTATACCTGGCGACTCTGAATGAACTGTACGCGATTTTTGGCCTGGGCGCGGGGCTGGTGCTGGGTGCCGTGATCGGCTTCAAGTTCTATCGCCAGTTGTTCCTGACCGCCGTGCTGATCAACAGCGCCTGGACCGCCACGCTGGTGCTGTGGCTGCTGTGGGGCGACCTGTTCCCTCACTTCTGGCCCGTGACCTTCGGCGGGCTGATGATTCTGGACGGCGTGGCCACCCGCATCTATCACAAGGTCCGCTGGAGCAGCGTCTGAGGAACGCGTGAGCAACCGTGAGCAACGATGACCTGCTGCAATCCGCATTGATGAAGCACCGCGACGGCGAGTACGAAGCGGCCATGAATCTATACGCCCAGGTACTCCAGAACGAGCCCGGCCAGCCCACCGCCAGCCTGAACATGGCCAGCATCGCCATGGATAAGGGGCTGGTCGATGACGCCGCCGAACTGGTCAAGCGCGTGCTCGCCCAGGACGAAGACAACGGCGTCGCCCACCTGCTGTACAGCCGCATCTGCTTCCTGCGCGGGCGCCACGACGAAGGCTACCCGCATGTGCGAGCCGCCTTTGAGCTGCTGCCCGACGACGAAGGTGTGGGCGCTGAGCTGGTGTCGGCGCTGCGCCGCCAATACTTCACGTTCAGCCAGGATGAGTACTTGCAGAAGTTTGAGCTCGCGCAAGAAGGCGAGCTGCCCACCGAAGAAATGCAGCGTCTGGCGCACCTGACCTTCCTGCGCATCCTGAGGCCGGAACTGATCCGCCTGCTCGTCGAGCCCGGGTTGCCCCAGGACACGCCAGTTGCCCTGACGCGCTGGCTGACCACGCTGCCTGAAGCAGCACAAGCCGACCTGGTGCTGCTGGCCCGCAACTTCGTGCAGGCGCTTGAGCTGATGCAGCAGCAGTCGGAATACGCGCCGCAGCCAGCCAGGCTGTATCTGCGTGTGCTTCCCGAAGAATCTTTGGCGCCCGAGCAAGTGGCCACGGAAGTCGAAGACGTGGACACGCTCACCGGCGCGACACTCGAAGTGATGGTCGACGGCGTGCTGCGCTTCATCCCGTACAGCAGCATTGCCTCGATTGAGTTCAACGAGCCCGCTGCCGTCACCGGCGTCGTCGTCACCGACCGCGACGGCAACACCTTCAGCGGGCTGATGCCGCTGTTTTACCTGTTCACGGAGTTCGCCGAGGCCGAGAATGTCCGGCAGGGCCGCAGCACGCTGATACGGCCGTTGCTGCCCGATATTGCCGTCGGCGTGGGCTTGCGCGCGTTGCGCGTCGACGGCAAGCCGCTGCCGATTGTGCGCATTGAGAAGATCGAGTTCATGCAATGAAACTGGTCCAGGTCATCATCGCGCCGGAAAAGCTTGAGGCCGTGAAAGACGCGCTGGCCCAGGCCGAAGTGTTCCGCTTCACGATCAGCGAAGTGCTGGGCACGGGCCACCAGCGCGACCAGGCCAGCGCCGCCGGCGTGGAGTTGCAGATGTTCCGCAAGCTGAAGCTCGAGATCGCGGTGAATGACAACTTCGTGCAGCCCACGATTGACGCCGTGATGAAGGCTGCCAGCGACGATGCAGTCGGCGTCGGCAAGGTGCTGGTGCTGCGCCTCGACGACGTGATCCGCATCCGCACCGGTGAACACGGCAGCGACGCGATCTGACTTGCCGCGTTTGCACAACATTCATCAAAGTTCGAGGCGTGGTTCTCCGATACTCGGTTAGCGCCCTTGCGCGCCGATACCCACACCGGAGCCCACACCCATGTTCAAGTTTGTCACCCGCCTGTTCCGCAAGAAGGAAATCACGGCCTCAGTCGCGCCTGAGTACACACTGCCCAGCGACGACCCGGACACGAACCCGATCATCGTCGAAGACGACGGCATTGAGCCGGTGATGCACGAAGTCGCGGCGCTGAACAGCCGCCTGCTGGCGCCCGTGGACCCTTTGGACCCGGCCGGCATGTCCGCGCGCACACGCGCGGTGGTCGAAATCAAAAGCGGCCTGAATGACCTGGGCTCGCACATCCGCATGCTGGGCCAGCGCATGCACGCCCAAAGCATGGGCCAGTCCAAGCTGATTGAGGCGCTGTCGAACCTGCCCGCCACATTGCGCGACGTGATCCCCAACACCGAAGAACAGACCCGCGCGCTGGCCGCCATGAAGCTGGCGCTGGATGAACAGGCTGAAGCCAACCGCAGCTTCGTCGAAGCACTGAAGCCGCTGCCCGCATTCGTGGAGGCCGCGGCCAACCTGCCGGAAACCGCACGCAAACAGATGTGGGCGATCAACGAACTGACCCGACAGCTTGAAGAAGGCAACCGCGAAACCAAGTCGCAGGGCGAGCAAGTGAAGGTGATGGTCGAAACCATCGCCGCAACCCAGAACACCACCGGCGAACAAGTGAAGGAAGCCGTCAGCGAACTGACCCGGCTGCAGAAGGCGCAACTCAAGCAGGCGGCGCTTGCGGTAAAGAGCGCAGAAATGGCCCGCCGCAGCGCGCAGCAGCATCACCTGCAAGTCGAACGTTCGCAGCAGTCGCGCATGACCGCCATTGCCCGCGACCAGGGCCGCCACTTCAACCGCATCGAAGAACACTTCCGCAAGACCGCACGCACCCAGTTCGTGCTGACCGGTGTGGCCGTGGTGCTGGCCGTCGCGGCGCTGGCCTTTGCCGGGTTGGTGATGGGCGGCGTGGTGAAGCTGCCGGCCTCACAGCAGCCCGCGACCACGGTGCAGCACGACGCGCCGAAGGTGGACCCGGACGCCGTGGTTTCGAAGTAGTCTGCGACCGCACAAATGGAAAGAGGCCCCGTGCTCGGGGCCTCTTTGTGTTTGGAAGGACTGCTCTAGGACACGGTCAGGTACATGCTGGTGGTGGTGTCGCGGAGCGCGTAGAAGCCCCACTGATTCCACCAGCCGCTGGCTTCCTGGCCCACCAGGCCGATGATCCGGGCCGTGGTGCTGCCGGTGCCCACACCCTGGATGCTGTCGCTGGCCGGCAGGTAGCTGCCGACGCCGGGGCTGGTGAAGCCGACGCCTTCGTAGCCGCCGATGGGCTGGCCCACGCCGATGCCGATCCAGCTGAAGAAGGCATTGATCGCCGAGTACGGCAGGTTCAGCAGGTTCGCCACCAGGCCCGCCATGTCGAAGCGATAGACGCTCATGTCCATGCTCCACTGGTCGATCGAGAACACGGTGTAGTTCTGGCCGGGGACCACGCTGGTGCTCAGGAAGCCGTTGTGCGTCAGCCAGTTCGTGACCCACATCGGCACCAGCTGCGCAACCTGGCCGACATAGCCGGTGTAGGGCGACAGCACGGGGTACTTGGTCATCCACGTGGTCACCTGCTGCGCGGCCCAGTTCACCCACTGGCCGATGAACTGCTGCATCAGCTGGGTGTTGAAGGCTTCCTGCGTTTCAAAGCGGCCGTATGCCAGCACGCCGCCGGTCTGGCCCTGCGGCAGGTTCATGCTGCTGCTGCCTGCGGTCAGTCGCACCAGGTCGCACGGGATCATCTGGTTGATGATGTCGTGCGCCGGGGCCAGGCTGGCCGAAAGGCCGGTTGCCCAGGTAGCGACTGATGAGGCCGCGCTGCCGATCAAAGGCAGGCCCGAAAGCTGGTTGGCAACCCATGCCAGCAGGTTCAGCACGCCGCGCACTTCGCCGATCAGGAAGCTGGCCATGTCGGCCTTGAGCAGCGCCGACTGGATCATCGCGCGCCACCACACGCTGAGCGGGCTGCTGGCGCTGCCGGTGCCGGTCAGGCTCACGCCGGCGGCGTCGGCCAAAAACGGCAGGATCTTGGTGTTATCTAGCATCTGCTGCAGCAGTGCCATCTGGGTGTCGTCGAGGTTCAGGTTGTAGAACCCGACGCTGCCCATGATGTCGGCCTGCTGGCCCAGCGCGGCGTTCACCACCGCGGCGTCGGCCGTCGGGAAGATGCCTTCCGCTTCGAGTGTCTGGACAGCCTCGACTGCAAGGTTGATCAGGCGCTCAAGGCCGCCGCCGATGGCCGCGTCAAAGCTGGCGCGGGTGTAGCGCATGGTGCTGTCGGCTGCGGTGATGGTCATGTAGCCGGGCAGCCGGTCGCTGACCTTGCCGTCAAGGTCAGTCAGCGCGACCTCAACGTCGCCGGCCACAGCGTAGCCCAGCGGCGGAACCATGACGAAGGCGGTGCCGTTTTCGACGTGGAAGGGTGCCACGTGGACTTCGGTGGTGCCGCTGGTGAAGCGCACCATGAAGCCGTTGTTGATGGACTTGCCTGAGCCCTCAATGGGGAACTCAAGCATCTGGCCGGCGTCCGCGCTGCCTGCGGGCAGGACGTCGCTGCCGAACTTGACCGGCTCAGTGCCGCCGGACTTGGAGCTTTCACCTGACTGGCAGGCAGCCATGAAAATGGCGCCCAGCGTTGCCACGCACAGGGCAAAACGCGAAATCAGCTTTGAAGCCATGAAGAATCCCCCACCACTGGTCAAAGAACAGGAAGTCAGTCCAATACATCACCGGGCCAGCGGTCAGTGGCCGAAAACACGCCTGGCTGGCGGATTCGCGATGCTGCTGCGAACACGCCGCGTGCTTATGGCCCGTGAACCGGGCTTTGCGTCAGTTGTCGAGCTCCCGAAGGCCCGGAAAGGTAGTGAGTTCGCTTTTGGGTTCAAGGATTTTCTGGAGATTCCACCATGAAACTGCGGTGAAGAACCGCGAATCGCCCGGAAGCCCGCTAGCCACAAGGGGTTTCAGGTCGTAGAATTTTTGTAGGGCCGGAAGTGAGCGCGACAGGCTGAGTTTCACTGGATTGTGCAATGAGTACGAATCGCGTTTTGCTGGCATTGGCACTGCTGCTTCCCCTGGCCTCATGTGCCTCAACCCCAGCCGAAATCACGCAGGCCCGCGAAGCGCGGCCGTCGCCGCCCTATGAAATCATCATGAAGCCCGTCGGCGCGGCCCAGGCCGACCCCGATGGCTTCGAGACCCGCTTCGAGTTCGAAGTGCGTTCACCGCTTGAGTTGTCGCGCAACTCACTGGTGCAGGAGTTGCGGCAGGAGGTGATCCTGGAACGCGCCGACGGCACCGAACTGCGCCGCGCTTTTACGCTGGTGGAAGCATTCCGGCTGCAATACGCATGGACAGACGCTAACGGCCTTCGCCACTACCGCATGAACCCCGGCGTCAGCGACCGCCACGCCATGGTCGGCTTTGATCAACTGCCGCCTGAGGTAGTCGGGATTCGCCTGACCCGCACCATGTTCATTTACGTCGCCAACGTGCGCGAGGCCGACTTCACTGACTTCGGCTTCGCCCATCTGCCGCGCAACGAAGACGGCACCGTGGTGACCAACGCGCCCCGCAAGTTCAACGCGCGCTACCAGGCGCGGCACGAAACGCGGGGCAACGTAATGCACAGCGGCGACGCGCTGGGGCTGGAGTACACGATCCACTTCCACGACAAGCGAAACGACGGGCGGGACCCGTCGTTCCGTGTCGAGCTTGGTTCGCGATAGGCCGAGTTACGCCGCTTGCGCGTACAGGCCCGCGATGGCGACTTCGCTTTCTTCGTCCAGCTTTTCAAAGCACAGGCCGATCGTGCGGCCGCTGAGCGAGCGGTGACGCTCGACAAAGGCGATCCGGGCCGACAGCGAAATGACCTTGCCTTCCTGCAGCGTCAGGCTGGCGCGGGCCGACTTTTCGCCCACGGCGTTTTCGATGGCTTCGAGCTCTTCAGGCTTGAGCTTCAGTTCGGTGGCGTCGATGGCCACACCGCGCTGCGACAGGTCAATGGTGCGCGTCTTCAGCGCCACGCCCGCGAGTTCCAGTTCAATCGGCAGGTCCATGTGCAGGCGCGTACCGGCCCGGCGTTGCGTGTTGCGGAACAGTGCCGCCAGCGCGGTCTGCACGGCCTCTTTGACCGCGCGGCCGCGGATCGGGCGCGTGAAGCGGCCGGCCAGCTGCACACCGGCGAGCTGCTTTTCCTGCTCAGGACGCGCCAGGGCCACCACCGGCAGGCCCGGCAGCATGTCGTGCGCAAAGCGCGCGACGGCGAGGTTGTCTTCGACGATGGTGCCGTAATCCATGACCAGCATGTCGAACAGGCCGGTCGCCAGCTTGGCTTCGGCGTCGGCGCGGGTGATTGAGATGCTGACCGCATGGCCCATCCCGCGCAGCAGGCTGCGCACCAGGTAAGCTGATTCTTCGTACAGGTCGGTGATCAGGATGTTGGCCATGGCGGGCTCCGGGTGATGGTTGCTGCAGGATGGTTACTGCCCGGCGGAACACGGCCCGCAGGGCTGTTCCATGTATCGACAGCAACGCCCGGGAATCTTTGCACTATTAACACGCGCGCGCACAGGAAAGCGCCCGCGGGTCACCGGGGTTCCGGCGACCCGCGGGCGGCATGGCGCGGACCTAGCCTGCGAGGGCTTTGACTTCGGCGATGTGCTTCTGCACGCGCTCGAGCTCGGTCACGACTTCGCTCAGTTTGTCGCGGTCGCGCTGGACCACGTCCTTGGGCGCGCGGTCGATGTAGTCGAGGTTGTCGAGCTTGCGCTTGAGCTTGTTCACGCCTTCCGTCAGGCGCGCTTCGTTGGCCTCAAGCCGCAGCAGTTCCATCTTGAAGTCGATCAGCCCTTCCAGGTCGATGTAGGCTTCATTGCCGCCGCCCAGCACCACCGTGGCCGCCGCCTTGGGCTTTTCGGCCCCCACCGCCACTTTCAGCGGGTCGAGGTTGGCGAGCTTGCGGATGGTTTCCCTTTCCGCGTCGCCCAGCAGTGCCAGAGTCGCGCTGTCGGCCACACGCAGCACGGCCTTCACCGCCAGCTTGGGGTCCATCGAATGCTCGGCGCGGATATTGCGGAATGCCCGGGTTGCCTCTTTCAGGAAGCCGAAGCGTTTTTGCGCGTCTTCGTACACGCGCCCCTGGCTGGCCCTGGGCCAGCCCGCGATGGCCAGCGAAAGCTCCGGCGTGTCGCCACGCAGGGCCGCCAGCTTGGGCCGCAGGTTCTGCCAGATTTCTTCGGTGATGAACGGGATGTACGGGTGCAGCAGCTTCAACACACCGTCGAGCACGCGAATCAGCGTCGCTTGCGCGCCCAGCTTGCTGCGTTCGCCGCCCTTGCCTTCGTACAGGCGCGGCTTCACGGCCTCGAGGTACCAGTCGCAGAACTCGTCCCACACGAAGCGGTACATCGCCTGCGCGGCCTCATTGAAGCGATAGCGTTCGAGGCAGTCGGTCACGTCCACGATGGCTTGCGTGAGTTGGCCCTCGATGAAGCAGTCTTCGAGTTCCGTGACCGCGCCTTCGCGCAGGGCCTGCTTTTCAGCGTCGCCCAGCGTTGCGACACCTTGTTCAAAGTCGCCCAGGTTCGAAATCGCGAAGCGTGCGGCGTTCCAGAGCTTGTTGCAGAAGTTGCGGCCCATCTCAAACTTCGACTCGGACAGCTTGATGTCCTGGCCTTCGCTGGTCAGCAACGGCAGCGTCAGGCGCACCGCGTCCACGCCCCACTTCTCGAACATGTCCACGGGGTCGATGCCGTTGTTAAGCGACTTGCTCATGCGCCGGCCCTGCGCGTCCAGCACCGTAGCGTGGATGTACACGGTGTTGAACGGATGCTCGCCGGTGAACTCGTACGCCGCCATCACCATGCGCGCCACCCACAGGTAAATGATGTCGCGGGCCGTGGACAGGAAGTTGGTCGGGTAGAAGTAATCCAGGTCAGCCTGTTTGTCGGGCCAGCCCAGCGTACTGAACGGCCACAGCCAGCTGCTGGCCCAGGTGTCGAGAACGTCTTCGTCCTGACGCACAAGCGGCTTGCCGGTCTTGGGGTGCTTGGCACCGGGTTCCGGGTCGGCCTTGAGCGCCACGGCGTTGCCGTCTTCGTCGTACCACACCGGGATGCGATGGCCCCACCAGAGCTGGCGGCTGATGCACCAGTCTTTCACGTTCTCAAGCCAGTTCAGGTACACTTTGTCCCAGCGCTCGGGCACGAAGTTGATCGTGCGCTTGCCGTCCGCGTCGGGCTTCACAGCCTTGATTGCGGGCTGTGCAAGCGGCTTCATGCTCACGAACCACTGGTCGCTGAGCAGCGGCTCAATGGGTGTCTTGCTGCGGTCGCTGTGCGGCACGGTGTGCACGTGGTCCTGCACGCGATCCAGCAGGCCCATGGATTCCAACTTGTCGGCCACCAGCTTGCGCGCCTTGAGGCGCTCAACGCCCGTGAATTCGCCTGCCTGTTCGTTCAGCGTGCCGTCTTTGTTCAGCACATTCAGCATCGGCAGGTTGAACTTCAGCCCGCGTTCGTAGTCGTCGGGGTCGTGGCCGGGGGTCACCTTCACGGCGCCGGTGCCGAATTCGGGGTCCACGGTTTCGTCACCCACCACGGGGATTTCGCGGTCGAGGATCGGCAGCAGCAGCTTCTTGCCCACGAGGTTAGAGTAGCGTTCGTCGGCCGGGTTCACGGCCACGGCGGTGTCGCCGAACATGGTTTCGGGGCGGGTGGTGGCCACGATCACGAACTTTTCGGGCTGGTCCACGATCGGGTACTTGATGTACCACAGCGAGCCCTTCACTTCGGACTTTTCGATTTCGTCGTCGCTGATCGCGGTCTGCAGCTTGCAGTCCCAGTTGATCATGCGGAAACCGCGATAGATCAGGCCCTTTTCCCACAGCTTCACGAAGCTTTCGCGCACGGCGCGGGTCAGGCCCTCGTCCATGGTGAAGCGCGTGCGCGACCAGTCGCAGCTGGCGCCAAGGGCTCGCAACTGGCCGAGAATGCGGTTGCCGTATTCGTCTTTCCACTTCCACACTTCGGCGAGGAACTTTTCGCGCCCCAGTTCCTGGCGAGTGATCTTCTGTTCGGCCCCCAGCTTTTTCTCCACCACGGCCTGCGTCGCGATGCCGGCGTGGTCGGTGCCGGGCAGCCAAAGCACGCAGTAGCCCTGCATGCGTTTGAAGCGCGCCACCACGTCTTGCAGGGTGTTGTTCAGCGCGTGGCCCATGTGCAGCGCGCCCGTCACGTTGGGCGGCGGGATCATGATGCTGAAGGGTTTCTTGCGGATGTCGCGCACGGCCTTGAACAGGTCGTGTTCGGTCCAGAAGCGATACCACTTGGATTCGATGGTGCCGGGCGTGAACCGCGGCGGCATTTCGGCCGTCATAGCGCTCTCCATGGCCCCACGTCGCGGGGCGGCGACCTGTCACAAGCAAGGCCGGGAAAGGCCAAGGGGCGCCAACGTGCGCTGGTCACCCAACAGGCGGCGGAATCATAACGAGCAAGTGTTGCGTTGCCAGCCCGGGGTGCCGGTCATGTCAACTACGTTGGAACCACTAAGGGCCACCAAGGGCCGCGAAGAACTGCGACTGCCACGGCTTTGGAACCACGGATTCACACAAATGGACACGGAGCATCACAACGGCTGATGCCAGAAGTTCGCTGTGTCCCTGCGTGAAACTGCAGTTGCCGTTGAGCCAATGCCGCAGTGGCAGTTCTTCGTGGTTCTTGGTGGCGCCTCGTGGATCTCACCCCGTTGCCGCTGAGTGGGCCTGCCCGGGTCAGGCCAGGGCCAGCCGGACGATTTCGTCCAGCTTGTCGGGGTGGATGAACTGGACCGTTACGCTGGCCTCACCTTCGAAGAAGATGAAATGCAGCTTGAACCCGGCACCCCTCGCGGTGAACTGGCGCATGAACTCAACGGTGTGAAACTGATCCACTTGAACCGTCGTGCGGGAGTCGGCGTCCGGGGTGTCTTCCGAGCCGGCGAGCGTCAGTTGCCGCACACCGAGCGCGCGGCAGAGTTCCTCTGCCCGATCAAACTTGATGACGCCCAGCATTGCCGACCATTCATCTTGCGGGTTCTCGAACAGGCCGCAGATCTCGCGCAGTTCGTTCACGGTCTCTGCGAAGCCGGCTTGCCTGTCACTCAAGCTGCTCTGGGCCACCGACTGACGGATCCGCAGGTTCCCGGCCGTAACCCCGACCGACACGTGCAGACCACGGAACTTGCAGGTGACGTAGGCCTTGCCGGTGTCCGGGGTGGTGCGCTGCAGCGTGGCGACTTCGGCTTTCAGCTGATCGCGGCTGTCAAAACGCAGTTCCGACTGGGTTGCCTTGCCGCCGGAAATCTCATGCAGGGTCAGGCTGGTCTTGGGCGAATCCTGGCGCAAGGACCACAGGGTCTGCACCGGGTCACACACCGTGGCGAAGTTGAGCGAGACAGTCCGCTCTTCTTCATGATGGCTGCTTTCGTTCTTGCTGACCGAGCAGCAGCACAGCAGCAAGGCCATGGTCGAGATCACAAGGTATCGCATGTTCGTTTCTCCGGGGGTTGAGCGACGCGTCAGTTACTAAGGTCCTGATCCGTTCGAGCTGGTCCGGAGTGTACCGTACACGAACTACCACCATAAGTGGTTCTTTATACTTCCCTCATGCTTTCGATAAGGGTATATTGCCGCTTATCGCGGGGCATCATCCCTTCCCAAGACCCTGTCCTTACCCACATCTACCAGGGTTGCTTCAAAGCCGGCGTAGCGGGCGGCCCCGCCAACACTCGCAGCAACGCAAATCTAGCAACCCACCACCAAACAAGGGCCGCGAAGAACTGCGACTGCCACCTCTTTGGAACCACGGGTGGACACTGGTGGACACAGACAACTGCAACACTCTTCGATTCAACGGCAACTGCGTTCTCACGCAGAGACGTAATAGCAGTCGAACCGAATTTGCCGGTGCAGTTCTTCGTGGCGCTTCGTGGTTTCAACGCGGTTGCCGTTTTGCTGGACTTCTACGGCGTTTTCACCACGGATTCACACGGATAGAATCTCTTTCTGCGGCCCGTCTCTGCGTCTCCGCGTCTCCGCGCGAGATTGCAGTTGCCGCTAGAACCAAGCAGCCGTTGCAGTTCTTCGTAGTCCTTCGTGGCGCTTCGTGGATAAGCGCAGTTGCTGTTTGCCTTGGTTTTGCGATGGGCGGCTATTCGGCTGATGCCGGAGCGGGGGCTGCTTCGGGGCCGCCTCCCTTGACCTTGGACCCGAACAGGGTCGCGCCCCAGCTTCGGATCGCGATGCCGACATCATCCAGGATCAAGTACAGCATCGGCACCAGCAGCAGCGTGTACACCATGCTCATCAACATGCCGCCCAGCACCATGCGCCCCATCGGGAAGTAGGGCATGCCCACGAAGCTTGAGTCCCCCACCGCCATCGGGATCAGCCCGAACACGGTGGTCAGCGTCGTCAGCAAAATCGGCCTCAGGCGCTGGCGTGCGGCCGTGGTCACGGCCTCCATGCGCGGCATGCCTTCGGCGCGCAATCGGTTGACCAGATCCACCAGCACAATGCCGTTGTTGACGACCACGCCGATTAACACAAGCAGGCCCAGCCGGGTGAGGTTGTCATCGGGCGTGCCGGTCACCCACAACAGCAGATAGCCGCCGGCCAAGGCGCTGGGCACGCTGGCCACGATGATGCCCACAGGCTTCAGGAAGCTTTCGAACAGGAAGCACATGATCAGGAACACCAGCAAACCGGCCCAGATGCCGGTCTTGATCAGGTCTTCCATCACGCCGCCGAAGCCTTCAAAGCGCCCGCCCATCTCGCGGCCGTAACCTGCCGGGAACTGGATGCCTCGCAGCGCGCTTTCGACTTCGCCCTGGATGCGCTCCAGGTCTTCGGTGCTGGTGGTGCCCACGACGCGCAGGCTGGTTTGGCGGTTGCGGCGGCGGATCTCGCCCAACCCGGCCGAAGCCAGCCCGCTGCTGCTCGAGACCGACTTGGCCGAAATGCCGGCCGTGCCGCCTGTGGGTACGCGGGTTTCGGTCACGTCCTGCAAGTCCGGATTGCGCGGGTTGCCCTGCGAATCCAGCGGCGGCGCAAAGCGCACCCGCACCGGGATCTGCGCTTCACCCTGCTGGTAGTCGCGCAATTGGGTGCCCGAAAGCTGAAAGCCCAGCACCTGGCCCATCGTGCTGGCCTGTACTCCAAACGCAGAAGCCCGCTGGCGGTCCACGTTCAACGTCACTTCATCCATGCCTTCTTCGGTGTCAACGCGCACGCCCTCCAGCCCCTTCACGCTGCCAAGCCGCAGCGCGACTTCATCGGCCAGTTGCAGCAGGCGGGTAGTATCGGGACCGGTCAGGCGTACTGCGGCCTCGCTGCTGGCGCTGCTGCCGCCCTCAAAGCCGCCGCGCACTTCCACGCCCGCGCGTTCGGGCAGTGCGGCCACGATGCGCTTGTAGAATTCGCCCGATTGCTCGACGCGTTCGCGGTCGATGTAAATCCAAAGCTGCGCGCGGCTGGAACTGAAGCTGCTGCTCAGCGTCTCGATGCCGAAGAACTCGCGCGCCTCGGCGGGTGTGCGGCCGTAGCGTGCCAGCGCCTGCTCCGGGCTCAGGCCCATCAAGTTCTCGGCCTGTGAGCGCTTCATGTCAGCGCCTTCCTTGCCCAGCAGGATGTCTTCAACTTCGAAGATGTAGCGGTTCCAGATCGTGTCGCGCAGCGGCTGGGTATCCTGCAGGTCGCCGTTGATGCCGGGGCTGCCGCCGCGGATTTCGAGCGTGCCCATGGAGGACCCGCGCGCGACTTCAAGCGGCACGGTCACGTCGGCGGGCACGGTGGCGGCAATGCGCTCAAGCTCTTCGATCGAGCTGACCGTTCGCGAGTTGTACAGCAGGATGAAGTCGCCCAGGCGCAGGCCCGCTTTCTCGGCCGGGCTGCCCGACTTCAGCTCAGTCACCATCAGTGCTCGCTTGCCCACGATCACGTCGCTGCTGCGCGGGAAGCTGATCCGTAACTGGATGCGGTCACGGTTGCCCTGGTTCTGGTCGGTACGTTCCAGCTCGCCGCTCGCAAACGCCGTGGCCGCGAATGCCGACACAAGCATCAGCGGTGCCAGCAGGTAGCGCGCGGGCACAGCCTTCCCGACGAGCCAGCCGTAGCCCTTGGCCAGCCGGTTCATGACCGGGGTTTGCGCCGGGCCGTGCGCATTGCGCCCGAAGAACAGCGCCACGGCCTCCCACAACAGAATCAGCGGGATTGCCGCCAGCGCGGCCAGCTTGCTGCGGTCGTACAGCTTGGCCAGACGCTCACGCCATGACACGAAATGCAAACGGATGCGGCTGGGGCGGCTTTCACCCAGCATGCGGGTCTTGAGCATCGTGACCGGGATGACCACCAGCGCGATCAGGATGCTGAACAACAGGCTAAGGCAGACCGGCATGCCGATCTTGCCCATGGCGACTTGCATGAAGCGTTCACCGCTGAAGAAGATCACGCTGATGAACACGATCACCGTGGTGCCCGTGGCCAGCACCAGCGCCAGGCCAATTTCGCCCGCGCCGCGAATGGCAGATACCGCCGGGCCTTCGCCCAGGGTGGCGCGGCGATAAATGTTCTCGGCCACCACAATCGCGTTGTCCAGCAGCATGCCCGCCGCCAGCGTGAAGCCCATCAACACCAGCAGGTTTATGCTTTCGCCCCAGAAGTACATGATCGCCAGCGCCATCGTCATCGCCAGCGGGATCGACAGCGCGATCACAAGGCTCAGCCGCCAGCTCTTGAGGAAGACCAGCAGCACAATGAAGGCGAGCAAACCGCCCCACAGCAGCGTGTCCAGCACGTTGCGGATGCTGTCGGTGATCAGCGTACCCTGGTCAAAGGGCACGCTGACCTGGAAGCCCTGCATGTCCGGCCTCGCGCGCAGTTCATCCAGTGATTCGTGCAGGCGGTTGCAGACGGTGACAGTGTTGGCGTCGCCGGACTGGAACACCATGGCCGTGGCGCCCCAGCGACCGTTGACGCGTACGTAGTTGCTGACTGACAGCGTCTCATAGACGCCCTTGTGTTCGCGGCCGTCGGCATATTTGCCGTGACGGGTAATGTCCGCGAGCGTCAGCCCGGCCGCGACCGGGATCGTTTCCATCTCCTCAATGCTCGCGAACATCGAATCCGCGACGAGGTACACCTCGCGCTCGGTGGTCTGGCCCGTGGGCAGCGGCTCCTGCACGTTGACCTTGCCCGCTGGTGCCCGGAAGTTGTCGCCGCGCAGGCGCTGCAGCAGCTCGTTCAGGTTCACGCCGTAGGCACGGGTCTTGTCGGGGTCAAGGTCCACGGCGATGAATTTGCGGTGGCCGCCCAAGAACGTGACTCCCGAAACGCCGTCGATGCTTTCCAAGAATGGCTGAACGACCTGCTCGAGCACGACGTGCGGGTCGCGCACGTCGTCTTCCCAGTAGAAGCTGAGAAACGCGATCGGCCAGCCGCCGCTGGCGCTGCGGTCGCGCCGCACCTGGATGCGGCCCACGTCGGCCGGCAGACGCAGCCGCGCGCGTTCGACCGCCGCGTAAGTCTCGGCGTAGGCTTCATCAAGGTTCTTGTCGCCCTCAAAGTTCAGGCTGAAAGAGGCACCGCTGTTGCGCGAACGCGCCTCAAGTTCAACCAGGCCGGGGATGGTGGAAAGTTCGGCCTCAACGTGCAGCGTCACGTCGCGTTCCACGACCATCGGTGAAACGGTGGCGTTGGCTTTGTTGTAGGGCACGTCCACGGAGATGCTCTGGCGTTCAAAGCCCGCCGGCATCAGTTCAATCGGCATCAGGCCCAGTGCCACCGCGCCGACGACCGTGGTCGCGATCAGGATCACCGAAACGGTGATCGGCCGGCTGGCAAAAAATGCCAGCACGGGGTGTTTGCGCCGTGCCTCTTGCTCTGCGATGTCCATGCCGTCCCTGCTGACTTCTTTATACGTCCGGCGGCGTGGTTACGGATACCCGGTCTGGCTCAAGTTCCGGCCGCTGCATTGCCGATAGGCGACCGGAGCATTGTCGCCATGAAGAAAATCTACTTCCTGACCCGCCCTGAAGACGCCGCAACCCGCAGCAGCCGCTGGCGTCAGCGCCTGCGCAACACCTACAAGGGCACCGACGCGATGCGCGACATCATTGACTGGACCGCGCAAGGCCGCGAGTTCTACGTCGCCATCGTCCTGCACAGCACCGGCGAGCGCCGCGTGTTCCACATGAACCCGCCCGGCAGCCCCGAAATCTGCACCGATTTCGCCACCCGCCGCCCCGTGCTGAACGTGATTGACCAGATTCTGCGGCTGGCCGCCCAGAACGAAGACATCGACATCTGCCTGCTGGAACGCAAGCGCGGCGGCAACCCTGACAGCGGCAAGTGGCCCGGCCCCTTCAACGCAGCGTGACGTATTCGTCACGCGTGGCCAGCGCATTGGCCTCAAACGCACCAAAGCCTGCCCGGTAGTGCTCATGAAAGAAGCGCACCGCCCGCGCGCGGGTTTCCAGCGTTTCCGCGCTTCGTGAATCTCTGGGCAGCAGCGCCAGCACGTTGCGCGAATGAATCGCCATGTTGAACACGCGCACCCGCACGTCGCGCGGCACCTGCCGCAGCAGCAGCTCGGTCTCATCGACTAGCTTGCGCGCATTCTCGGGGCGGCCGCACAGGCGCTCAAGCTGCGCCCGGATGATCAGGCTCGCGAGTTCCGCCTGGATGCGCCGGCGCATGTTGCCGTAGGCGCGAGTCACTTGCTCAGGCTCATACTCGCGCGTGGTAAGCGCCTTCTCGAGCTGCAGCAGGTGCACTGAATTTGAGGTGCCGATGGGCTCAAGCACCTTTTCGCCCTCATATAGGAAGCGTCGCACCCGCGCCACCAGCCCCGGGTCTTCCAGCCAGCAGGCGTACTTGATCAGGAACGCTTCCATGCCGTTGCCGCACAGTTCCGGCCGCATGGCTGACTCCACGCTGGCGGCACCGGTCAGCACGAAGATGAAGTAGTAATGCAGCGCGGATTCATTCACCGCCGCCGGGTTGGTCAGCGCCATTTCGCGCCAGGTGCGCAGCGCCAGCGACATCGCCTGTTCCGTGTGGCCGAGTTCAAACTGGATTGCCGCAAACCGCATTTTGAGCGATTGCAGGTAGCGGTCGCCGGCGATGTCCGGGTGCGCCAGCCGAATCGCGGAATCGGCCATGCGCGCGGCCTCATCCATGTGGCCCATGGAGGTCAGGCCGACGGTGAGGTTGCCGATCTGGACCAGTTGCAGCGGGTCGCGGATTTCGCCTTCAGCCAGCAGGCGGCGCACCGCACGGCGCTGGATTGCCAGCGCGCCATCGACGTTGTCGAGCATGTACTCGAGGTTTGCGTTGGCGTAGTCGAAGCGCTGGTCAAGCTCAGGGCTGTCGCTGAGGCGCTGGATTTGGGTGATCGCGTCGCGCAGCTCAAGCGACAGTTCGATGTTGTGCTTCTTCATCGCGTCGCGCAGGCGGCTGATCAGTTCGTTGTACAGCGGCGCGGTGTGCTCGTTCAGCTTCTTACGCAGCGTTTCGTAGCGGCGCAGGGCGTCGTTCAGTTCGCGCAGCACGCGGCCGTGACTCTTGCCGGCCAGTGCCCCCAGGCGCATTTCGGCCACGGCACTCATGGCTTTGACCAGCGCCAGGATGTCCTCGCCCATCGCCACGCTGGATTGGGCCACGTCGGCCAAGTAGGGCGCGCCTTCACCCATCAGAAGCCAGGTCGGGTTCAGCTTGAACTCGCGCACCAGCGCAATCGTGAAGTCCGTGGGGACCTTGCCGTGGCGGACGTAGCGGTTGACGTTCGAAAGCGGCACGCCGGTGCGGCTGGCTATGGCCGCCTGCGAGTGCTGCGCGGCCACAGTCTTGAGGCGCTGGCGGAAAGCCTCATCCTGATTTTGGGAGTTACTCACGGCATATTTCCTGTTTCAAGGATGCTATTTTTGACATTGACGAGTGTCAAGCATCTCGCATCGCTATCCTTCGCGCAGGCAGCGAGGCCCGGACGGCCTCTCGGCCCATTGCGAATACACGGAGGAAAGACCATGCGACTGACGCTTCCCACGCTTCTGGCATGCATCCTGGCACCGATCCTTTGCGCGCAGACCACGGCCACCACGCCCAACCGCCCGTTGAACCAGCAGATCATGCTGGCCTACGGCGGATCGCCCGACAGCACCAGCTTCGGCGAGATGCAGTTCGGTTACGAATTCCAGGTGCTGAGCGGCATCGGCGCGACCGTGCCCGAGGTTGTTGAACTGGGCGCAGCCAAGCCTGGCAGCGCACTGAGCCTGCCTGCCGGCTACTACGCCGTCGGCGGCAAGGTCAAGGTCAGCCTGTGGCACGTCACCGGTGCCACCACCGGCACCAAGATCGCCAGTGCCGACGTGGACTGGAACGCCAACTGGGCCTGGACCACGCTGGCCCAGCCCGTGCAGCTCACGCCCGGCGAAAAGTACCGCGTCGTGATGCTGGCCAAGGTCGCCACCGACATCTACGAAACCGGCACCAATACCTTCATCGCCACTTCCAACAACACCAATTGCTACCTGAATCACCACACCAGCAACCCGGCGCTGACCCTGCCCACCGGCCCCACCATCCAGTACACGCAAGGCGTGTACGCCGACGGCGGCACCTGGCCCGGCACCGCCACCGAAAACACCTATCCCGTCGAAGGCGGCGGCACCAACCCCTGGGGCATGGCCGATATCGGCTGGCGTGAAGCTCAGGTTGCGCCTTCGCTGGCGGCCCCCGTCACCAACGCCAACACCAACGGCGTGCTGATTGCCGAAGTCGGCCCCGATGTCGCCACCGGCGGCTGGGAAGGCGGCGAGCTGCAAAACGTCAGCAGCCGCTGGCAGGACATCTCCGGCTACAAGATCTACATCTACGACTCGCAAGAGGCGGCTACACTCAGCATCTCGCAGTACGAGCCCGTCGCCGTGGGCACTGTGCCCCAGGGCACCAGCATCGCGCCCGGCGCGGTCTTTACCTTCGGAGAGGCAGGGGCGGGCGTGCCCTTCCAACTCGCTTTCGGGGCCTGGAGCTGGGCGACGTCGTCACTCAGCGCCGTGGTGCTGACCAATGCCGCGGGCACGGTGATTGATGTCGTTCGCGTGAACAACTTTTCGCTGGGCAGCATCACCAACCCCGTAAACACCGTGGCGAGCCACTGGAGCGGCAGCTTCCTTTCACAGTGGTCAACCGCGCACTCGTGGCAGCGCATCGGCAGCAGCGACAGCGACACGACCACGGGCTGGAACCGTACCAGCGGTCAGAGTGTCGGCACCAGCAACAGCGCGATCAGCACGCCCTTCAGCGGCGCGGGTATGACCTTCCCCACCATCGGCGGCACGGACCCGAACTTCACCGCCACCTTGCGCGTCGGCGATGACCTGAAGCTGGTGCTCGGCGCCACGGACTTGAACAGCGCCAACACCCTGACCCTGACCGCAACCCACAGCAGCGGCATGGACCCAGCATCGGCGGGCTTCACCAACCTGACCACCACGACGCCGGCTTCCAACGCGGCCACCGGCGCGGTGACGCTTACGCTGAATGGTACGGCCGCAGCCGCGGGCAGCCTGGTGATTGCGGTAAGCGTCAATGACGGCACCGGCCGCAGTGACAGCTACAGCATCAGCGTGACGATTGACCCCGAGTACAACTTCGTGCCGCAGTTCAGCGCCAGCTACAACGTGGGCTCAGGCAACGTCGTGTTCCAGAGTGGCGCTACGTTTGGTTCGCAGGCCAACCCGATCGCCTTTGGCGTGGCGCTCAGCACCTATGGCTTCCAGTTCAACCTCAACGACGGCAACGGTGACGCCGTGGCCGTGACCGCGAGCCTGCAACTGAACCCGACGTCGGCCCAGCAGGGCATGACCGCCGCCGACTTTGAGCACGCCGCGCAGGTCGGCCCCTACAGCTATCAGCCGGTAGGTACTGCCCTCTTTGCCCACCTGAACGCGCTGCAATGCACCTTCACGCTGACGCTGACCGCCGACGACGGCAACGGCGGCACCCGCCAGTTCAGCTTCACCTTCATCGTCGCGCCCAAGCCGGCCAACGCGGTGCCGACGATCAGCGTCAGCCGCAACGGAGCATCCGTGCCCAACAACGGCCACGTGGTGGTCGCGCCCAACGACACACTGGCGGGCCTGAACCTGCAGATCGCGGTCAATGACGCCGACAACCACGCGGTGCGCCTGGTCGGCACTGTGGGCAGCGTGACGACGCAGGGCTTGCTCAGCAGCGAATTCACCAGCGGCGGCTTCCTGGCCACCAGCTACACGCTGTCGCCCACGAGCGGCCAGTTCACGGTGCCCGGCATTCTGCACCAGGTAACGCTTGAGGCCGACGACAACCAGTGGCTTGGCACCAGCAGCTTCACTTTCTTCTTCGTGGTCAACCGCGCCCCGGCACTGGCGGTCACGTCCGGCGGCCAGCCCGTGCAAAACGGCGGCACGGTTGTCGCGAACTACCTTGACACCCTGGCTTCGCTGGCGCTGGCAATCAGCGTCAGTGATCCTGACGGTAATCCCACGGCCGTCGGAGCCGGGGTGTCAGGCGTAACGTCGCAAGGCTTCGTGGCCGCCGAGTTCGCGGCCACGCAGCAGGCCGTCAGCTACCAGCTTGCGCCCACCAGCGGGACGTTCAACGACGTCAACGGCAGCAGCCACGTGGTGACGCTGACCGCGACCGACCTGTACGGCGGCACGGCGGTGTTCAGCTTCACGCTGTCGGCCAACCCCAACGCACCGGTGCTCGAGATGCGTGAAGGCAACGGCACGCTGATCCACAGTGGATCAGCCGCCGCTGACGGCCGCGTGTTCGGGATTGTGGACGTGAACTCCGGCGCAAGCACGGCACTCACAGTTGAGCTAGCCAACGTCGGCAGCGGGCCCTTCACCGTCGATTCCGTAACGATCACCGGCCCCAACGCGGCAGACTTCGTGGGCGGCACCGCCAGCCTGCCCGCCAGCGTAACCCCGGGTTCGCCGGCTTACTTCACCGTGGCATTTGACCCCACACTGAACGGTGTAAAGGAAGCCACCGTGAACGTGAACTACACGCACTCGGGCAGCAGCCTGACGGCGGCCTTTGCGGTCAAGGGCACGGGCTATGACGCGCTCGGCCCCAGCCTCCTGACCAGCACGCTGCCGCAGGCCGTGGCCGCCAGCGCCTACGCGCCGACGCAGCTTCAAGTCAGCGGCGGACAGGCCGGCTTTGCCTGGACCGTAATCTCGGGCCAGTTGCCGCCGGGGCTGACGCTGGATGCGGCCGGCACGATCAGCGGTGTGGTGCAGGGATTCACGGCCGCAACGTACACGTTCAAGGTGCGTGTGACGGACGTGCTGGGTGCCACGGACGACCGCGAGTTCGCAATCACTGTGGTAGACAAGAACGAGCCCGTAATCTCGGGCAGCGGCAGCGCTGGCGGCGGCGGCTGCGAAGTCTCAAGCGGCGGAGGTCTGTGGCTGCTGGCACTTCTGCCGCTGCTGTGGCTGACACGCCGCAAGCGCAGCGCATAGGCAGAAGCACAACCGGGAAGGTGCGGGGGAGGGCGCTTCGGCGCCCTCCTGTCATTGGGACGGGATGGTCGCGGCAAACTTGTGACGTGGTGCAGACGTGGTTTTGATTGACGAAACCCCCTGTCCTGCTTACGTTTAAGGCGCGTATTCCATTGATCGGCTTGGGACTGCCAGCGACCCCGTGAGGACGGGGATTTGGTGTTGGCACAAGCGCTTTGCTTCCACTTTGTATTACCACAAGTGGTAAGGACTGATTCTGTTGCGGCCAACCCGCAGCGCACGAGGAGACAGACGTGAGGCACGCCCGATTCGCAGCATCCGCTCTCGCAGCACTGACACTGATTCTGTTCGCAGGCACGCTGGCCGCGCAAGACAGCTGGGAGCCGAACAACGCTCCCGCGCAGTCCAAGCAGATTTTCAACCACGTGGGCCAAAGCGGCTGGGTTGCCGGCTTCGGCTTTTCGGTCGGCACTGCCGGCACGAACAACGTGTACGAGTCGCTGACGATCACCGCGGCCGACCAGGACTGGTTCACCATCCCCGGCGGCGCGATCACGGCCAACACGACGCTGCAGGTGTTCATGAACCAGGCGGGCTTCACGGCATTCCGCCTTGCCATGCAGGTCACGGACTCGACCGGCGCGACGGTGCTGTCCGGCCCGGGCGGCGTGGGCGTGTACAGCCAGTTTGATAGTTCGCAGGGCGCGCTGATGGACGGCGCCCGTTGCCAGATCAATGCCGTCGCCGGCACAAGCTATCTGGTACGCGTCTATTACCCGACCGGCGGGCCCACGATTCCCAGCGGCACCGAAATCCCCTACGACCTGTCGATCGAAATGGGAACTACCGACAGCGCCGAAGGTACCTACAGCAACAATTTCCCCGGCTTCATCCCCACGCCCTTTGCCAGCGGCGCAGCCAATGCGGCCGACGCCACGCCCACGGGCCCGGGCGTCAACAAGGCCTTCACCGGCATGTCCTGGCGCGGGTACGACTACTACATGGTCAACCTCGGCAATACCTCGGCCGCGATCACGGTTACGCTGAACAACCTGGCCCCGAGCGTCGCCACCTACAACTTTGACGTGTACTGGGTCGACAGTTCCGGCGCGCTGTTCTTTGCCTCAGGCCCGGGCGTTGCCCTCGAAGGCGCGGGCGACACTTTCCCCAACGGCTGGACTTCCGCCGGGCCAAGCCAGGTCACGGTGCCCAACACCAGCGAAGTGATCGTGACTCCGCCGCTGACCGGCGGCGTGCACTACTTCCATGTGATGGTGTGGGACCTGTCAGGCACGGGCATCACCGTGCCCTACGTCGGCGGCACCTACAACATCACCTTCTCATACACCGCCGCCGCCGATGACGCCTTTGAGCAAAACGACGACGCCAGCACCGCCGCCACCATCGGCACCGGCACCACCAGCAACCTCAAGATGCTGGGCGACGTCACCGGCGTTGAGCAGGACTGGTACAAAATCAACGTCGCCAACGGCGAAAACCTGGACGTGCGCATGACACTGAGCGCGCCGGGCAGCGATAACCTCAACATCTACCTCTACCAGCCCAACACGGCCGCACCGGGCCAGGCGACGGACATGATCGACATGTCCGCGATCACGAACCAGGACGCCGTCACCAAAGGCGCCACCACACCGACCGAGATCGTGGGCACCTGGGGCACCGTGGGTCCATCGGGCAGCACGGGTCTTGCGGCCGGCGAGTACCTGATCCAGGTCACGGCCACGGGCATTCCGATCAACGGCACGTACTCGCTTACGATCACCAAGGCCGGCACCGTGGACATCGGCCCGGAAGACAACCGCGAGCCTAACGACAACTTCGCTGAGGCCAGCGACACGAACAACACCGCCTGCATTCTGCAGCCGGGCATGAACCTGAACCTCAAGGCCAAGGACTTCATCGACGAATACAAGTTCCAGTGCAACAACAACGCCACGATCGAAGTGACCATGTACTACGACGGCGGCCCCACCACGGACCTGGACTTGCTGCTGATTGACCTCAATGGCGCGGGCGTCGTGGTCCAAAGCCGCACCAACGAAAACAGCCCCGGCGCGGTCATCACGCTGAACACCACCGCCGGCGACCTTTACCGCAACGCCAACCCGCCGCAGACCCCGCCGAACTCAGGCATGTTCTACGTGGCGGTGCAGCGCTGGGCCTCGGTCGGCGCAACCTACGCGCTCAACCTGAACGTGAACGGCGCCAACCCGGCACCCAAGCTGAACCTGAACAGTGTCACGGCCACACCGGGCGCTGTGACCGCGCCGAATTCGACGACCGTCAACGTCAGCATCACCAACACCGACGCCGTCAACCCGGTTACGCTGAACACTCTGGCGCTGACCCTGACCCACAGCGGCGGTGCCAACGTCACCAGTGAGTACACGATCACGGGCCCGACGCCGACGCTGCCCTTTGCGATCCCCGCCAGCGGCACGCAGGTGTTTGCCTTCACCGTCACTTCGGCCGTTACTTCCACCAACGGCGTCGTCACGGTCAGTGTTGCCGGCACGGTGCAGGGTGGCGGCGGCATTGCGGGTACGGCCACGGGCACGTTTACGCTCAGTGGCGGCACCAACCCGTCGGCGGTGCTCGTGTACCAAAGCGTCACCGTCAGCGGAAACCTGAAGCCGGGCGGCAGCGCCACCGTGCGCGCCACCGTGCGCAACAACGGCACGCTCGGCGGCACCTACAACGACCCGGCCAGCATCACCTTTGCGCAGGGCGCGGCCGACGTGACCGCCAACTTCACCCAAACCGGCACAAGCAACCCGGTGCTGCCGCAACAGGTGAACGCGGGCCAGAGCATCCAGGTGGCGTGGACGTTTGCGATCTCGAACCCGATCACGCTCGGCGCCACGACTGTCACGATCACCGGCGGCGCGCCGGATAATCCGGCCACACCGGGCACGGGCAACTTCAACGTGACTGTCACCAAGCTGGGTGCCGGTGCGGGCGGCGGCGGCGGTTGCGCCACGAGCACGCAGGGCAACACGATCTGGCTGCTGTTGCTGGCAGCCCCGGCATTGCTGCTGCGTCGCCGACGCAAGGCGTAATGGACAAGCCAGGCACAGATGCAAAACCGGCCCGGGGAAACCCGGGCCGGTTCATGTTTGCGCGCCTACTCCTGCAGCGCCGCGAGCTCGGCTTCGATTTCGGCGCGGTCGTCAGCTTCCGGTAGCAGATCCAAGTAGCGCTGAAAATCAGCGATAGCGCCCTGCTTATCACCCAACTTCAGCCGGGTCCTGGCACGCTGTGGATAGGAAGCGCTGAAGTAAACCTCAAGGGAAGGAAGCACTTGGTTGAAGTCTACCAAGGCGTCATTGTACCGCTCCATCTTCGCGTAAATCAGGGCCCGCAGGTGTGTGGCCCACGCATAGCCGGGCCCGATCTCCAGTGCGCGGTTGGTATCCTCGAGTGCCCCGTTCAGATCTCCCCCCTCAAAGCGAGCCACGGCGCGATTGTGCCACGCCTCAAGGCGTTGTGGATCCAGGTCAAGGGCGCGCGACAAGTCTGCAACTGCCTCATCGTAACGTCCGGTTTCGAGGTAGATCGCTGCCCGGTTCGAGTAGATTACCGCGGCGAACGGATTGAGTTTCGCCGCGATTTCATAGGCCGCCAGGGCCCGCTCACCCTGCTTGTCGAGCCACAGGTAAAAGCCGAGATTGATATGGTGCGAAGCTACATCCGGCTCAAGTTCCACGGCCTTGTCTGCTGCATCGATTGCTTCTTTCCTTTGCCGCAGCTGATAGTGCCAGTTTGCCAGCACGCTGTACGCGGTAGCGTAACCGGGGTCCAGACCAATGGCCCGCCTGCAGATTGAGATCCCCTGTTCGGGTGTGGAGTGGCGGGCCTTCTCAACGAGTGCCGGCACGTAGTCTGGCTCCAGGTCCAGTGCGTTCTGCACGTAGGTCATCGCCCCGGCTTTGTCATCCCGTGAAGCGCGGATGCGCGCCCGGGCCACATACTCAGCAGCGTTCGCGGGTTCGGGTAGATCAGCAGGCTCAGGCACCCGGCTGAACCACCTGGACACGCGCTGCCAGACGTAACTCTCGGGCGAAAAGCGGTCGCGGACTTCCAGTAGCGGCGCGTATGCCGCGGGACTGGCGGTTTGACAAAGCGCCATGCCGCACTCAATTGCCAGCCGCGCGTCCTGAACTTTGGACATGAAGTCGGCCAGAGCGGGAACCGTAAGATCGGGCAGCTCAAGGTAGCCGAGGACCCGGCACGCCAGTGTGATCTCATCGCGTTCGGCCTGAGACCAGAATGCCTCGGATGAACTCGAATCCGCTCGATCCGCGTATGCAGCAAGCACGTTTGACAGCAACTCGACAGTTTGGGTTTCACGGTACGCGCTCAGCTGAATCACAAAGTCTTCAAGGCGAATGTAACCTCGCGGCCTTCCGGGTCGGGAAAGACCCTGCCGTACGTCTGCAAGCGCCTCCTCGATGACCTGCTTGTGCCTCGCAAGCAAGGCACTGCGTCCCGCAGAAATGCGGGCAAGCCACTCGGTACGATTCTCAGTGTCGGTGCCCCCTACGATGAACTCGGCCAAGGCAAAGTCGTCATTCAATAGGGAAAGCTCTGCCGCCTGGATCCGAGTTAAGCGAAGGGACGTACGGTCGGACTGCAACACGCTTTCCGGCACGAGCTCGTGACTGCTGCCGGCGACGGGTGCTGTTTCCAGGCGGATCAGCTCACCCTGGACTGCCGCAATCGCCAGCAGCTCCGAGACGATTCGCGAATTCTCGGCACGATCGACAGGGGCCAGCCCGGCAATGCTTCCGCCCCGGGCCTTGAGCTCCCGGATGCGACGCTCCGCTTCATCCGAAAGATTGTTCGCATGCAACTCATCAAGGCGCTTGCGTTGCGACCGGATTTCGCCCAGACGTGCCTTGATCAGTTGGTCTCTCTCTCTTTGCTGACTCTGCTCCGCGGCAATGCGCGCCTCGCGCTCTCTCTCCGCGGACTCAAGGTTCAGCCGTGCCTGGTCACGCTCGTCGGCCAGCCTCACGAATGCGTACGCGCCCCCCGCCACGCCCAGCAATACCGCCATTACCGCCACGCTGACTGCAGCACGGTGACGCCGAACAAAACGCTTCAATAGCTCGCGTGAGCTGTAACGATAGACGCTGAGGTTGCGTCCGTCACGGAATGCCAACAGCTCGGCCGCCAGCTTCTCGGCGGACTCCAGGCGGGCGGAGGGGGTTCGCTCCATAGCTCCGCGCACAAGGCTGACCAGGTCGGGCGGGGCGTTGGGCTCGATGCTTTGCACGGGCTCGGGCTCGGTGATCAGCACCTTGGCCAGCACGGTTTGCGCGCTGGGCCCGTCGAAGGGTGCCTGACCGCACAGGATTTCGTACAGGATCGCGCCCAGCGCATACACGTCGGACTTTTCATCGACGCTTTCCAGCTCGCCCCGCGCCTGCTCAGGCGGCATATAGGCCGGCGTGCCCAACACCGCGCCGTCCAGCGTGCGGTGCGCGCTGTCGTCCTTGAGCAGCGACGGGCTGAATTCGGCCGCCGGCTTGGCAGCCGCCGACTTGCGCTCCTCGTGGCCGCGCACTCGCGCCAGCCCCCAGTCGAGCACCAGCGTTTCGCCGAAGTCGCCCAGCATGATGTTGGCCGGCTTCAGGTCACGGTGCACCACGCCGCGGCTGTGGGCGTAGGCGACGGCGTTGCACACGTCCACGAAGGGGTCCAGCAGCTTCAGGCGTTCGCTCAGCTTCTGTTGACGCGTCAAGTGCGGGTCGCGCTGGATCACGGCAAGGCGGCTGGCGAGTGTTTTGCCGCGGATCAGCTTCATCGTGTAAAACACGCTGCCGTCGTCGCGCACGCCGATTTCATACACCGGCACGATGTTCGGGTGCTCAAGCTGGCCGGTGACCTTGGCCTCGCGCACGAAGCGTTCCACCAGCTCCGGTGAGGCCGCACTTGTGCCTGCGCTGCCGCCGCTGGTGCTGCCGCCGCCGGACAGAAGCTCTTTCAGCGCCACTTCGCGGCCGACGGCGTTGTCGAGTGCCACCAGGATGCGCCCCATGCCGCCGCGCGCGTACTCGCGCTTGATTTCGTAGCGTTGGACGTCACCCGCATTCTCGCCCACCTTCTGCAGCCGCGACGAAAGGTGCGTGACGCGGCCGGGCCCGCGCGTGATCGCCTTCAGCGTCTCCGCGATGCTCGAGCCGTCACCGGTGCCGGCACCCACACTGAACAGTGTGGACTGCGCCTGTGGCGTCACACCAAGCTCCGACAGGTGCTTGGTCTGCGCCTCGGGGTCGCTGGCCAGCGCTTCCACTTGGGTGGCCAGCGCCGCGCGGTCTGCGGCCGGGGCAACTTCAAGCAGCGTCTGCATGGGCGCGGCATTGCCCAGGTCGCCCAGCGCGCGCACGGCCTCATCGGGGCTGAGGAAACCGCGCTGGACAGCCAGCACAGCCGCCAGCACGGCCTTGCGGCGCGCATCATCGGGATGGGGCATGTCATTCATGGAAGGCAGAGTATAGCCACGCCTGAGATGACAATCACGCGCCGTCCGGCGCGTGAGGCCGCGCAGGAAATCGCAATAAGAGGCTCAAGCGTGAACGCGCGGCCGCGGTTTGCTAGGCTTGGCGATGGAAATCACACTCACGGAGAACGCAATGCAAAAGAATGGCGGATTGCTGATGGTGGCGATGCTGGCGGCCCTGTGCCTGTTCAGCCTTCGCGACAACACGCAAGCGCAGTTCGGTTCCAAGGCCGACCAACCCAACGACGCGGCACTGGAAGCCACCGCCCGCGCGGCCCAGGCCAGCCTCGACAGCGGCGACTACGAGGGCCTGTTCAAGCTGCTGGCGCCGTGGATGCAGGAGACGACTCAACTGATGCACGACACAGCCATCGCCTCGCTGGGCACCAGCGCCGAGGACGATGCCGACGTGAAAGCGCAGGCCGCAGCCCTGGACCCCGGCAACAAGCTCGGCGTTGACTCCGTGGCGCGGCTAAAGGCCCTGACAACACCCGAGTTCTTCGGGCTCGTGTCGGGGGTGC
This sequence comes from uncultured bacterium, assembly GCA_938014885.1. GTDB lineage: Bacteria > Planctomycetota > UBA8742 > UBA2392 > UBA2392 > CALLQI01. The sequence continues at coordinate 37,039 of CALLQI010000021.1, read as the reverse complement.
TGGAATACGCCCACAGCCAGAAGGCAGGCAAGTGGTACATGGTGTATCTGGGTGAAGGCCTGCAGGAAGAGCGACGCAACCGCAGCAGCATTCTGCCTTGGGGGTCTACGGTGGCTTTCCAGCGCGTGGACACTTCGAAGCTGACGGTCTCGTTGCGCTCATTCAACGGTGAGTTTCGAGTAGCGGACTTCAGCATATCCTTCCGTGGCGAGAGAACGCTGGTTCTCTCCGAAGCCGTCTCACCAAGCGGGTCAAGTAGTAGCGGAATGTTCGGCACTTCTGCCCGGGTTGAAGAAGGCGAGATATTGCTGGGCTCAGCCCGCGACTGGAGTCGTGTCCAGTACTCGAAGACGGGCAAAGCGCCTGCCAAGCTTGAAGATCCGGAACATTTTGAGGGCAAGTACTACAGCGTGCAGGAAGAAATCCACGTGATCGACGACGCCCGCGCCGCGCTGGTGGCCCAGCCACGGCAGACGTCGGGGCGCTGGCTGCTGATCCAGTTCAAGTGGGCGTCCGGCGACACCACGATCATCCAGTACGCCAACAAGGCCGAGCTGGACAAAGCACTAAGTGACCTGAAGCAGCGCGCCCAGCCCAAGTAACGTTGCCGCCTGTCCGAAAACCGGCCTCTGTTGAGGCCGGTTTTCCTTTCCGCTGACACTCCCGCAGAAAAAATTTCGGGGGCACTTGAACGTATACTGGCATTATGTATTGTGCCGTTATGTTCTCGTGCGATCTGGGCGGGTTGGTTTTGTCGGCTTGGGGCGCTGCGCCTTCGGGCTTGCGGCGTCGCGGTTGCCGGCGTCGCCCGTTTCGCGCTGTTGGACAATGCTGGTCCAGTATTACCAGCTTACCCGGACGGCGCCTTGCGACCCCCACTGCCCGAGACGCTTGCAAATTACATTCCGCCGCAATAGGTTCTCCGGCCGCAACATCTACTGTTTTGGTCAGTGTTGGCTTCACGTCTTCCCGGCGGAGATTCGACGTGATCATCACTTCAAAATCGGACTACGGCCTGCGCGCCGCGCTGCACCTGTCTCGCAATCCCGGCCGCAGCCGCCTGCGCCAGATTGCGGAAAGCCAGCACGTCCCCGAAGCCGTACTTGCACAGATCCTGCGCCGCCTGGTGGCCGCGCGCCTGGTGAATTCGCAGGCCGGCCCCGCCGGCGGCTACACGCTGGCGCGCGAAGCCAGCGAAATCAGCGTATCGGACATCCTGGCCGCCAGCGACCGTGACATCTGCATCTTCCGCTGCCTCGACGACGGCTGCGATTGCGAGTTCAACGGCGGCTGCGCCTTCCAGCAGGTGCTGGGCAACATCTCAGGCAGCATCCGCGACTATCTGCAAAAGATGACGCTGGCCGACCTGCGTGATTCGCAGGGCGGCCTGCCGCAGTTTGTGCTGACGCATCAAGACCTGCCTAAACAACCCGTACTGGCTCACTCGGAAGGGACAGCATGCACACCGACAAAGGCGTGATCATCGGTCTCGACGTCGGCAGCACCACGGTCAAAGCCGTGGTCATGGACCCGAACACGGACGAAATCCTGTGGTCGGATTACCGCCGCCACGAAACCAAGCAGCCTGAAAAGGTGCTTGAGTTCCTTGAGGAAATCACGGCCGCGTTCCCGCTGCCCAAAGAAGAAATCCGCATCTTCATCACCGGCAGCGGCGGCACGTCACTGGCGGCGCTGTTCGGTGCCAAGTTCGTGCAGGAAGTGAACGCGGTGTCGCTGGCCGTCGAGAAGCTGTACCCGCACGCCGGCAGCGTCATTGAGCTGGGCGGGCAGGACGCCAAAATCATCATCTGGAAAGACGAAGGCAAGGCCGGCAAGCGCAAGATCCCCAGCATGAACGACAAGTGCGCGGGCGGCACCGGTGCCGTGATCGACAAGATCAACGCCAAGGTCAAGCTGCCCGTCGAAGAGCTTGTGCGTCTCGATTACCACGGCGTGAAGCTGCACCCCGTCGCCGGCAAGTGCGGCGTGTTCGCTGAAACCGACATCAACGGCCTGCAAAAGCAGGGCGTCCCCAGCACCGAGCTGATGGCCAGCCTGTTCGAGGCCATCGTGCAGCAGAACCTGTCGGTGCTGACGCGTGGCAACACGCTGCGGCCGACGGTGCTGCTGCTGGGCGGCCCCAACTGCTTCATCAAGGCGATGCAGGACGCCTGGCGCCACAACATCGTCAAGATGTGGCAGGAACGCAAATTCCCGCTGCCTGAAGGCGTTGATCCCAACACGCTGGTCGAAGTACCCAAAAACGCGCAGTACTTCGCGGCGATCGGTGCCGTGCTGTACGGCAAGTCGGAAGACCCGCACATCGCGCGTTTCACAGGCATTGAGGCCCTGCGCGAATTCGTAAGCCACGGCCGCGACGCCATGCGCAACAGCGGCGGCGGCAAGGGGCTCAGCAAGTCGCCCGACGAACTGGCGACGTTCAAAGAAGCCTACACCATCCCGCGCCACGAGTTCCCCGAGTTCGGCCCGGGCGAAGTGGTGGAAGGCTGGGTCGGCATCGACGGCGGCAGTACCAGCACCAAGGCCGTGCTGGTGAACCGCGAAGCCAAGCTGATCGGCGCGTACTACCAACTCAGCAAAGGCAACCCGCTGGAAGACACCAAAGAGGTCATGGCGGGCCTGCGCGAAAGCATCGAGAAAAACGGCGCGACCCTGAAAGTCATGGGCGTCGGTACCACCGGCTACGCCAAAGACATCTTGAAAGACACCATAGGCGCCGATGTGGCCGTCGTGGAAACCGTGGCGCACACGCAAGCGGCGCTGCACTTCTACAAGAACGTGGACGTGATCGTCGACGTCGGCGGCCAGGACATCAAAGTCATCATGCTCAAGAACGGGCGCGTCAGCGACTTCAAGCTGAACACCCAGTGCAGCGCGGGCAACGGCTACTTCCTGCAAAGCACCGCGGGCAAGTTCGGCCACCCCGTTGAGAAGTTCGCTGATATCGCCTTTGGCGCCAAGTCGCTGCCGGTGTTCAGCTACGGCTGCGCGGTGTTCATGGAAAGCGACATCGTGAACTTCCAGCAGCTGGGCTGGAGCGCGCAGGAAATCATGGCCGGGCTGGCCCACGTGCTGCCCAAGAATATCTGGCTGTATGTGGTGCAAGAGCCTAACCTGGCCAAGCTTGGCCGCCGCTTCGTGCTGCAGGGCGGCACGCAGCGCAACCTGGCGGCCGTGAAGGCGCAGGTGGACTTCATCAAGAGCAAGGTTCCCGACGCCGAAGTCATCGTGCACAAGTTCTGCGGTGAAAGCGGCGCGATTGGCTGCGCGATTGAGTCGATCCGCGTCACGGAACGTCACGGCCACACGCACTTCATCGGCTGGGAATCGCTGCTGGGCCTCACCTACAGCAGCAAGCGCGACGAAAGCACGCGCTGCTACTTCTGCAAGAACAAGTGCCTGCGCACGTTCATCGACAGCAAGACGCCGGCGGGCGACGAGCGCCGCTTCATCATCGCGACTTGCGAAAAGGGCACGGTCGAAGACGTGGCCAAGATGCGCGAGATCAAGGGCAAGCTCGACGACGTCAAGAAGGCCAACCCCAACTATGTGGAAGTCGCGGCCAAGAAGGCCTTCGACAGCTACAAGCCCGAGGTCGCGGTCAAAGAACTCAAGACCGGCCTGCTGGGCAAGATCATGCTGCCGCGCGTGAAGGCGCAGCTTGAAAAGCGTGCAAAGCTCAAGGAAATCAAGATCGGCATGCCGCGTACACTCAACATGTACAGCACCGGCCCGTTCTGGAGCACGTACCTTGAGGCCATCGGCATCGACCCCAAGAACATCATCTGGTCGGACTACACCAACGAGTCGCTGTACAAGGAAGGCTCGCGCCGCGGCAGCATTGACCAGTGCTTCCCGGCCAAGGTCAGCCTGGCGCACGTGCACAACCTGCTGTACCGCAAGAAGATCGACACGGTGTTCTTCCCGATCCCGGCAACGCTTGAGACGGACCTGACGCACATGCAGGATTCGTGCGCCTGCCCCACCGTCACGGCCACGCCGGAAGTGGTGAAGGCGGCCTTCACCAAGGAAGGCGACATCTTCAAGGAAAAGAACGTCGAGTACTGGGACCCGGTATTCAACATGTATTCGCCGGCCCTGTGCGAGCGGCAGTTGCACAAGTTCTTTGGCGAAAAGTTCGGCATCACGAAGGAAGAAAACGCCCGCGCCACCGAACAGGCCTTTGCCGCGCTCAAGACGTACCGCAACGAGCTGCTGCGCAAGCCTGCTCGTGAAACCCTCGATAAGCTCAAGCGCGAGGGCAAGATCGGCGTGGTGATGCTGGGCCGACCGTACCACAACGACCCGGGCCTGAACCACGAAGTGGTCGAAGAACTGCAGAAGATGGGCTACCCGGTATTCAGCCTGGACAGCCTGCCCGTGGACCAGGACATCCTGCAGGAAGTGTTCGGCGCGGACCTGAAGGTCGGCCGCGTCGAAGGACCGATGTCCATCAGCGACGTGTGGAAGAACAGCTACAGCACCAACAGCGCGCAGAAGCTGTGGGCGGCGAAGTACGTGGCCCGTCACCCGAACCTGATCGCCCTTGACCTGTCAAGTTTCAAGTGCGGCCACGACGCGCCGATCTACAGCGCTGTCGAGGAAATCGTCAGCGAAAGCGGCACGCCGTACTTCACGTTCCACGACATCGACGAAAACAAGCCCACGGGCGCGATCAAGATCCGTACCGAAACCATCGACTACTTCCTCAAGCGCTACATTGAGGACATGGCCGACAAGAAGGCAAAGCAGAACCTGCTGCGCCAGAAGCTTGAGGAAAAGAGGCGCGAATTGCTGCAACAGACGCAGCAGACCGAGCAGCCGAAGTCAGACCCGGAACTGGCCGCAGTTGCTGAGTAAGAGCTGAGTAAGAACTGGGTAAGGGCAGCCGCAGCCAACTGATACACTCCGCGAAAGCGGAGGAATGAACATGAAGCGTGAAACACTATGGGCGTTGTTCGGCACACTCTTCGGCCTCGCGGCCGGGGTGCTGGGCGTGTTGTATCTGGGCCCGGACCGGGCCAAGCCGTCTTCGGGCGATGAAGCGGCGCAGGTCCGCGCCGAACGCGACGCCGCCAACGAAGAACTGGCCCGGGTGCGCGGCAAACTGGCAGACGCCGCCAAGGAAACCGAGCGGCTGGGCACGATCTCACGTGAGCTGTCTGACGAGCTGGCCAAGCGCGACACGAAGGGCAGCGACACCGCGTCAGGCGAGTGGAAGACCAGGCACGACGAACTGAAGACCTCCACCGACGAAGCCCTGCTGCAGAAAGACGCGCGGCTGAAGCGGCTGGAGGAATTGCTCGACAAGCACGACATCACCGAGCACCTGACCGACGAAGAAATCGCCGCCCGGGTGCAGGCCTACAGCACCGAGTTCGAAACCGCGTTCGCCGGCGGCGACAAGCGCAAAACGCTTGAGGCGCTGTGGCAGGTACAGGCGCTGGGCCCGCGCGCCTATGCCGACGCGATCAAACTGTGGGAAAAAGTGGCCGCTGACTTCGGCCTTGATCCCTGGGGCCAGGGCCCGAACAAGCTGGGCTTGCGCTTTGAAGACTACACCACCCTGATCAGCGAATGGGGCATGGTCGAAATGGGCCTCACCAGCCGCGAGGTGCCCGGCAGCTTCCGCATCGCCAGCATCTACGCCGCGCCGTGGTGGAGCAGCCAGCCCGAAGGCGACCGCGCCCGGCTGATCGGCGACGTGCTGCTGCGCTCCAAGGGCTACGAGGCCACGGCCGCGATCAGTGCGCTGGGGCAGATCAACGACCCGGCGGCCACGCGCTATCTGGGCGATTACGTCGCAGGCGATACCGAAGACCCCGACGCCCGCAAGGCCGCATTGAACTTACTGGCGCAGAAAGACACGCCCGAAGCCTGGGCCGCGATTGCCAGCGCCGCCGCCAACGACGCCGACGAAGGCGTGCGCCGCCACGCGCAAGGTTTGATTGACCGCCGCGATACACCGGTAACTGTGGCCGGCGTGCTGGTCACCAGCGTCAACAGCAGCCTGCAGGGCGCGCTGGCGGGCATCAAGATCAACGACATCGTGACGCACTTCAACGGTGTGCGCATCCTGACGATCGAAGAGCTGATTCGTGAACGCAACAAAGTCGCGCCCGGCGAAAACGCCACCATCACCGTGCGCCGCGGTACCGAAGACCTGACCCTGACCCTGGGTGCCGGCGAAATCGGCATCTCGGGCAGCAATGTGAAACCGAAAGACTGACCCGCAGGCCCTAACCGAGTCTCCAGAAAGGCAAACCATGACGCCGAACGACGTGCTGGACCAGAAAACCGAAGCGGAACTCAAGGCCTATGAGGCCGAACTCCGCAAGGAACTCGGCCTTGAGGCCGACGAGATCAACCAGTACGAGCGCCCTGTCGAACACAAGTTCGTCAAGCAATCGCGCGAGACCACGACCGTGCTGTTCGGCGGCCTCACGCTGGCGCACGAACAGTTGATCGAATGGGCGATCAAGGGCATGGGCTACAAGGTTGAGGCACTGAGCTGCCCCGACAACGAAGCCCTGGCGATCGGCAAAGAGTTCGGAAACCGCGGCCAGTGCAACCCGACGTACTACACCGTCGGCAACCTGGTGAAGCACCTGCAGCAGCTGCGCGACAACGGTGGGCTGACGGTGCAGGAAATCAAGGAAAAGTACGTCTTCCTCACGGCCGGCGCCTGCGGCCCGTGCCGCTTCGGCATGTATGAGGCCGAATACCGCAAGGCCCTTCGCGACGCCGGCTTTGACGGCTTCCGCGTGCTCCTGTTCGAACAGACCAAGGGCATCAGCAAGGCCGCCGGCGACGAAGTGGCTGAAGAGGGCGGCATCGACTTCAACAAAGACTTTTTCATGGCGCTGATCCAGTCGGTGATGATCGGCGACCTGCTGAACGACATGGGCTACCAGATCCGCCCCTACGAAGTGAAGAAGGGCGAAGGCAACCGCGTGCTCGAAGAGGCCAAGCGCATGGTCGGCGAAGCCATGGCCGCCAGCGAAAAGCTTGAGCCCGTGCTGCGCAAGATCGGCCACATGTTTGACGCCATCGAGTGCGACTACACGCGCGTGAAGCCGAAAGTGAAGATCACCGGCGAATTCTGGGCCATGACCACCGAAGGCGACGGCAACTACAAGATGGGCCAGTGGCTGGAAAGCGAAGGCGCGCAGGTACTGGTTGAACCCGTGAGCACCTGGGTCGATTACCTGATGTACATCGGCAAGCACGACGTGATGAACAGCTTCGGCCTGCCGGGCAAGGACGGCAAGGTCAGCCGCTTCAAGCAGCTCAAGACCTACACGCTGATGTCGGCGCTGAAGATCTACTTCCGCCGCAAGTACGACGGCTACCGCAAGCTGCTGGGCATGAAGCCGATGCCGCTGCCCGACCAGGGCAAGATCCACAAGCTGGCGCAGGACTACTACAACATCGACCTGCGCGGCGGCGAAGGCCACATGGAAGTGGGCAAGAACATTTACAGTGTGCTGGAAAAGAAGGCGCACATGGTCATCAGCGTCAAGCCCTTCGGCTGCATGCCCAGCACGCAGTCAGACGGCGTGCAAAGCAAGGTCGTCAACGATTACCCTGAGTGCATCTTCATCCCGATTGAAACCAACGGCGACGGCGAAGTGAACGTGAAGTCGCGCGTGCAGATGAAGCTGTACGAAGCCAAGGTCCGCTGCCGCGAAGAATTCAACCGCGTGCTCAACGGCTACGGCGTGACGATCGAGCAGTTCCGTGGCTACGTCGACCAGCACGCTGAGCTCAAGCGCGGCCTGCTGCTGACCCCGCACGAAGAAGTGGGCGAAGCCAGCAACCTGCTGCACATGGTGGCGCGCAAGATGAAGAAGCACTACGCCAAGCAGCCCAAGCACATCATGACGCCCCAGGAGGTTGAACGCCTGGCCCGTGAGGCCGCCATCAAGGAAGGTGCGGCATGCATCAAGCAGGCCGAAAAGGATGCCGAAGCCAAGGCCGACGCCCGCGGCGCCCAGCGCGTCGAAGACGACAAGGCCGAACACGCTGAGCAGGTGATTGTCGCGGCGGAGCTTGCCGGTGAATGCGGCGATGAAGGCTGCAGCACCTGCAGCGACAGCCTGCCCGGCGAACAGAAGGAACGCAGCGTGCAGGAAACCGTCGCGGCAGCCAAGGCCGAAGCGGAAGGCAAGAAAGAAGGCTGCGGCACCAGCTGCGGCTGCTCGTAACCAGAAGCAGAAAACCAGCCGGCCACGGACAAAAGTCCGTGGCCGGTGTGATTTGCGCGACTGCTAGGCCAGGCTGTTCATGATTTCATCAAGGGCTGACTTGGGCGGGCGCAGCTCGGCGGCGGTCAGGCTGCTGAGCGGTTTGTCCACCATGCCCAGCGTTTCCGCAAAGCGCGGCGCGCCTTCGTTCAGGTAGATGATGCCCGTCGGGATCTTGCCGCTTTCGCGGTACTCGGACAGCAGCTTCACCGCAGCACCCCGGTTGGTGGGGTCGTGCGATTGATCCAGCGCCTTGATTGAAATCTTGCTGCCGTCGCCAAGCTGCACCACGCGCTCTTCACCCGGCTTCATGTCTTCGTACTGCGGGTCGTATGCCGGCACAAAGCCGATGTCCTGCAGCGCCATCTCATTCGTCTTCATGTACGGGAATGACTTGGTGCTGCCCTCGTGATTGTTGAAGGTCACGCAGGGGCTGATGATGTCAAGCAGTGCCGTGCCCTTGTACGCCAGCGCGGCCTGCATCACCTGCCGCATCATCATCGTGTTGCCGGCGAACAGGCGGGCAACAAAGCCGCACCCAAGTTCAACGGCCAGCGCGCACAGGTCAATCGGGGTCTGCGCGTTGACGGCCCCGTGCTTGAGCTTGCTGCCCTTGTCGGCCGTGGCGCTGAACTGGCCCTTGGTCAGGCCGTACACGCCGTTGTTTTCGACGATGTACGTCATGTCCAGGTTGCGGCGCATCAGGTGCATGAACTGGCCCAGCCCGATGTTGGCGGTGTCGCCGTCGCCGCTGACGCCGACGATCTTCAGCGTGCGGTTGGCCAGGCTTGCCCCCGTCGCCACGCTGGGCATGCGGCCGTGCACGCTGTTGAACGCGAAGCTGCGGCTGACGAAGTAGGCCGGCGTCTTGCTGCTGCAGCCGATGCCCGAGATCTTGATCAGCCCTTCCGGCTTGATGCTGAGGTCAAAGCACGCGTCAATCACGCGCGCCGTGATCAGGTCGTGGCCGCAACCGATGCACAGCGTGCTCTTGCTGCCGGCGTAATCCTTCTTTTGAAGGCCGACTCGGTTGGTGGAGGGTGCTTCCGCAGTACCTGCCATGGTTCATCCTTTGCCGGCGTGCCGGCGATTGGCTACTTGTTCTTTTCCAGCGCGACCACCTGTTCAACCACCGTGGCAGCATCGAGCGGCATGCCGTCATAGTGCAGCACACTGCGCAGTTTGCCTGCAAAGTGCGGCAATTCGGCGTTCAGGGCCATGCGCATCTGGCCGTCGCGGTTCAGTTCCACGACGTACACGCGCTCGTGGCTGTGCAGGAAGTCTTCAACCTCCTGCGTGAACGGGAACGCGCGCAGACGGCACAGGTCCAGCTTCAGGCCGTGCTTGGCGTCAAGCTCGGCACAGGCTTCGCGGATTGCTTCGGTCGTGGTGCCGAAGAAGACCAACCCGGCCGCATGGCGGTTGTTGACGATCTCGGGCTTGGGCACGCGGGTCTTGGCCGTGGCGAACTTCTTGGCCAGCCGGTCCATGTTGCCCTTCCAGTGCTCGGGCTTTTCGCTGTACGTCGCCTGCGGCGTGTGGCCGGTGCCGCGCGTGAAGTAGGCCGCGTTGGGGTGGTCGGTGCCGGGCACGGTGCGGTAGGGCACGCCGTCGCCGTCCACGTCCTGGTAGCGCCCCCACTTGCCGCCGAGCTTGTCGAGGTCTTCCTTGGTCAGCACCTTGCCGCGGTGGAAGGGCTCAGTCGGGTAGTCAAAACGCGGGCTCATCCAGAAGTTCATGCCCAGGTCAAGGTCACTCAGGATGAACACCGGGGTCTGGAACTCTTCGGCAAGGTCCAGCGCCTGGCCGCCCATTTCAAAGGCTTCCTTGGGCGAGTTGGGGATCACCACGATGTGCTTGGTGTCGCCGTGGCTGGCGTACAGCAGGCTCAGCACGTCGCCCTGCATGGTGCGCGTCGGCAGGCCGGTGCTGGGGCCCGTGCGCGCGACGTTGCAGATCACGAAGGGGATTTCGGCAAAGTAGCCAAGGCCGATGATTTCGTTCATCAGGCTGATGCCCGGGCCGCTGGTGCTGGTGAAGCAGCGGGCACCGGCCCAGCCGGCACCGGCCAGCATGCCGACGGCGGCGATTTCGTCTTCGGCCTGGACCACGGCAAAGGTGCGCTTGCCGTCGGGCGTCTTGCGGTACTGGTTCAGGTAATCTTCCAGGTACTCGCACAGGCTGCTGCTGGGTGTGATCGGGTACCAGGTCACAACGCTTACGCCGCCGAACATCAGGCCCAGCGCCGTGGCCGCGTTGCCCTCAATGATGATCTTGCCGTCGTTGGCGTGCATGCGCTCGACGCGCCAGGGGTCGCGCTTGGTCAGGTTGTCCTGGGCCCACTTGCGGCCGTACTCAAGCGCCGGCAGGTTCAGGTCAATCGCCTTTTGCTTGCCCGCGAGCTGCGTGTTCAGCGCCTTCTGGATTTCCTTCATGTCGATGTCGAACAACTGCGCGCACACGCCGACGTACAGCATGTTGATCACCAGCTTGCGCAGGCGGGCGTCGGGGCAGCATTCGTTGATCAGCTTCTTGAAGGGCACGGCGTAATGGATGCAGTCCGGGCGCTTGTCGGCCAGCGGCAGCGAGTCTTCGTAAATCAGCGCGGCGCCGGGCTTGGCGGCTGCCACGTCTTCCAGTGCGGTTTCCGGGTTCATGCAGACGATGATGTCCGCGTCCTGCTTGCGCGCGGTCCAGCCGTCCTTGTTGGCCCGGATCGTGAACCAGGTGGGCAGGCCCTGGATGTTGCTGGGGAACAGGTTCTTGCCGCTGATCGGGATGCCCATCTGGAACAGGCTGCGCAGCAGGACCATGTTGCTGGTCTGCGAGCCCGAACCGTTGGCCGTGGCCACGTGCAGCACAAGGTCATTGACGATAGTCCCGACTTCCGCGGGAGCCTCGGTCGTAGTCATGCAAGACACTCCTTCATCGGCGGGCGCTGTAGCGCCCGGCATCGCGTGGTTATACGCCGATGCAGGGGCGATTCAACGGGTCCGTGAAATCAACGCAAAGCGGGCTAGCTCGGCATCGGGGGCGGGGCCGGCGGCTCGACGCGGATCGCGTGCAGGGTGTCCACGTGCAGCAGCTCACCGTTGCACTGGATATGGATTTCGAAGGTGCCTTCGCGCGGGAAGCTCAGGCCGGGCAGGTTGATGCCGGCCTCAAAGTCCTCGAGCGGGCGGGCGTGCTTGACGCCGCGAAGCTCGGCCCGGGCCATGATGCTGCGTTCGGGGCTGTCGGCGGCGGGGTCGGTGAACAGGATGGTGAAGTCGTAGGCGCCGTTCAGTTCGCCCAGCATCATGTACACGCCAAAACGGGCATGAAACACCGGAAACTGCGGCGCGTGCACGCGGCGGAAGATGCCGATGATGGAGTATTTGCCGTCCGTGCTGCGAATCACCTGGTCGCAGATCAGGAACGCTTTGACTTTGGGTGTCCCGGCCATGCAAACGGTTTAGCCTGCTACCCCCGCGCTGTCGAGAACGGAGCCAAAGTCAAACCCGCATCACGGCAATGGCGGTTGTCCACGAAGGGCACGAAGGTCACGAAGAACGGCAACTCAAGTCTGACAGCAGGGCAACTTTACCAGCCAGTGCGCAGCGTTGTTGCGGCCTGAAGGGCCGCTTCAGTCAGCCCAAGGCGAAGCCTGGGGTTCCTGGTCGCGAGGATAACTCCGGCCCAGTAGGGGCCGTTCTCCATGATCCGCTGAACGGGCCCTTCAGGCCGTTCTTCGTGACCTTCGTGTACTTCGTGGACAAATGCAGTTGCCGTGCGTCTACCCTTCGCTTGCGCTTCGGGCTCTTGTTCTTGCACTCGTGGATAAACGCAGTTATTCGCTAAGCGACGCGAGCACTTTGGCCAGCTTCAACCGTTCTTTGAGCGGCCGTGAACTGTCTGATGCGGCGCGGCGCGCGGCGTTTTGGCCGGCCGGGTTCTTGAGTTGGCTTAGCGCTTGTTTGTCATCGGCCGCGGCCTTGGCCACGAGTGCTTCAATTTCGGCCTGCTTGGCGAGGTTCACGTGGCTGATGCGTACGTAGCCCACGCGGCGGATTTCGCTGCCCAGACCCGGCGGCAACGTCAGCTTCAGCTCCATCAGGTCATCCAGCGCAGCAGGGCTGCGACGCCACGACACGCTTTCGGCCTGGCTGAAATCCGCCGTCCAGCAGCGCGCGAACACGCCCGCCTGCGCTTCGGTCAGGCCGGCTTTGCGGGTTTCGTCTTTCAGCGCGGCCTCATCAACGACTTTGTCCACGGCCTGGTTAACGTCCAGCACCACTTCGCCGGGGACTTCGCCCGTGGCGGCCGGGACTTCGCGCACCCGCCACTTGCGCAATGTACCGTCCACGGTGACCTGCACGCGCAGGTCAAGAAACGCGTGTGCCGTGTAGTTGCGCACGACCACGCCACGCGCGTCGCGGAAGATGTCCATCTCAGGCAGGCCCGTTTGCGTGCCTTCATAAAACAAGAAGCGCTCGCACTCGCCGTTCACCACGATTGAGCCCGTGGCGCCCAGCCGGCTGTATTCCGACCAGTGGCCCTGTTCGGCCTTTGCCAGCTCGGGCAGCGTGGCCGTGAGGCCGGCATCCGGGTGAAACACGATGTTGTCCCACTGGACCGTGCCCGCGCTGAGGCGGCGGTTGGGCTTGGGGTACATCCACGTGACTTCGCCGGCGCGGAAGGTGATGTCGAGGTCGAAGGTGACGCTGCGGTCGGCCTCAAAGTAGATCACGGGCTTGCGCGGCTTCGGCTGGTCGGGCCGCGGGTCGGGGTCCGGTTGCGGCCGGGGCATGGGAACGGGTTGCGGTTTGGGTGCCAGCACGGGGATTTCGTCGCAGTCGTAGTAGAAGGCGGGCACGTCTTCGGCTTCCGGGGTGCCGTCCCAGGTGCCCGTGGCCACGCCCCATTCGTACAGCTTCAGCGCGGGGATGGTCGGCGCCGGCGCCGGTGCAGGGACCGGCAGCGGCTTTGGGTCTTCCTTGCCGGAACTCGCGTAGTTGCCGCCACCGCGCTGCGCGAAGTTCACCTGCGAGGCCACAACGGCCGACACGCACACAAAGGCGGCGCTGAGCAGCACGAGTTTGGAAGTTTCGTTCATCGCAGGCTCCGTGGGCGGGGGGCTGGGGGTTGGAGGTTGGAGGTTGGAGGTTGGAGGTTGGAGGTTGGGGAAAAGCGGGCGATGCCAATCCGTTGTTTCCCCAACCCCCAACCCCTAGCCCCTGACCCCTGCACCCTCGCTCTTCCTTGACGCTACCAATGCCGCTCAGGTTCCCATTTCGGGTGCCCGGCGGGAATGCGAATTCCGGTTTTCAGCGCCGCAGCACGCCTCGATCAAACGCGTCCGGGAAATGCTCGGCCTTGGTTGGCTTGCCGTCGGGGCCGAGATACACCCCCACCACGTCGAAGCGCACCACATCGTGCCAGCCGCGCCGCCGGAAAATGCGTTGCGCGGTTTCGACCACCTGGCGCTGCTTGCGCAGGTCCACGGCCTCACGGGGCGTCAGCAGGCCGCCTTCGGTGCGGCTGCGGACCTCGACGACGACCAGCCCCTCATTGCCCTTGATGCGGCCGACGAGGTCGAGTTCGCCGTCTTCATCTTCGACGTTGCGCTCCACCAGCTTGAAGCGGCACTCGGCGCGCAGGAATTTGAGGGCGAACTCTTCGGCCTCATCCCCCACGGCGCGCTGCCGCGACCGGCCCCGCGGGCCACGTTTGGGCCGCATCTCATCAAGCAAACCGCCAATGAGCTCGAACAGGAACATCGGCACAGGATAACTTGGGACGCGTGAAACGAACAAAGCCCGCCGAAGCGGGCCTTGTTATGGGTTTGCTCAAGACTAGGCCTTGGCTTCTGCGGTGGCGGCTTCGGCCTTGGGGGCTTCTGCTTTTTCGGCCTTGGTGGACTTGCTGGCGCGGCCTTCGTCCATCTGGCCGAGGTAATCGGCGTTGAGGCGTTCCTTGATGCGGGTGGACTTGCCGACGCGGTCGCGCAGGTAGTACAGCTTGGCGCGGCGCACTTTGCCGGCGCGGGTCACTTCGATCTTGACCACGTTGGGGCTGTGCAGCGGGAAGATACGTTCCACGCCTTCGCCTTCGACAATGCGGCGCACGGTGAAGGTTTCGCGCAGCGCGCCACCCTTGCGGGCGATGCACACGCCGCTGAACAACTGCACGCGTTCCTTGTCGCCTTCCTTGATGCGCACGTGTACGTCAAGGCTGTCGCCAACCTTGAACACGGGAATGTTCGTCTTCTTGATGTCCAACTTCTCAAGTTCGCGTGCAAATCCGCTCATGGCCTTCTCCCTGCTGTGTCCCTGGGCTTATGCCCCGGGTTTGTTTTGCTGCCCCGCTTGCCTGTTTCAACTACTTGTCCAGCAAGTCAGGACGGCGTTGTTTTGTTCGCTCCAGCGCCTGGGCCAGGCGCCACTTCTGTATTTCGCCGTGGTGCCCGCTTTGCAACACCTCAGGCACCTTCATGCCCTCAAACTCAACCGGGCGCGTGTACTGGGGGTATTCAAGCAACCCGCCCAGCCCCTGCCCGAAACTCTCTTCATGGCTGCTGGCGTCATCCCCAAGCACGCCCGGCAGCAACCTCGTCACCGCGTCCACCACCACCAGCGCCGGCAATTCACCGCCGCTTACCACAAAGTCGCCGATGCTTACTTCCAGCCACGGCCAGCCCTGACGGATGCGCTCGTCAAAGCCTTCATAGCGGCCACACAACAGCAGCAGCCAAGGCTCGCGTGCCAGTTCAAGGGCCAGCTTCTGGTCGAAGCGGCGGCCCTGCGGCGTCAGCAGCAGCATTTTCGGCTGCTGCGGCTGCTTGCCTGAGCCCGCCTTGCTGATCACGCTGCGGATGCAGCGGAAGATCGGCTCAGGCTTCAGCACCATGCCGGCACCACCGCCGTAGGGGCGGTCGTCCACGGCCTGGTGCACGCCTTCCGCGAAATCACGGAAGTTGTGGTAGTGGTACTCCACGGCGCCCTGCTCTTGGGCGATGCGCGGGATGCTTTCGGAAAGCACGGCCCGGCACAGCTCAGGAAACAGGGTCAGGATGTCAAAGCGCAGCGCGGTCATGGTCACCTGCTGCGTTACGGATTAAGCCTTTTCAATCTTGGTCCAGGGTGCCTCAGTCAGCTCAAGCAGGCACTGGCTGGCGTTGTCGCCCAGGCGGCGGCGGGCAAGGCGCACAATGCGGGTATAGCCGCCGTTGCGTTCCTTCTTGTCGCCACGCGCGAGGTAACGCGGACCAATATCCTTGACCAGCTTCTGCAGCGTGCTGCTGGCCACCTTGCGGGTCTTGGTCACTTTGTCTTTGCCTTCGCCCGTCACTTCCGTGGAAGTGACCGGCAATTGCAGCTTGCGGCTGCCGATCAGGGCAATCGCGCGACGCATGTAGTTCAGGCGCTGGGCCCTTTGCTTTGCGTCGCCGTCTTCCTTGATCCCGGCCACCAGCTTGCCCAGGTGCACGACCTTTTCGGCGATCGGCTGGAACTGCTTGGCCTTTTCGACCGTCGTGACGATGCGCTCCTGGTCGATCAGCGCCTGCACCAGGTTGCGGCCCATCGCCTTGCGGTGCGAGGGCGAGACGCCGAGTTTTCTTCCACGTTTACGGTGACGCATGGCTTGCTCCTGCGAGGGTCAGGCCCCCGCGCTGTTTGCTGCTTTGGTTCGTACTTCCGACGTACTTCCTTGACACGTCAATGCCCGGCACGTCAATGCCAGGCCAGTCCTAGCCCTTGGCGCCGGCCATGGCCTCGACACTTTCGCCGATGCCGTAGTCCGCCAGGCTTACGCCAAAGCGCAGGCCCATGTCTTCGATCTTCTTCTTGATTTCCTTCAGCGTCGTCTTGCCGAGATTGCGGATCTCGAGCAGGTCGTCTTCGCTGCGGCTGACCAGGTCGCCGATCGTGTGGATGCGTTCCGCGCGCATGCAGTTGTTCGCGCGCACGTTCAAGTCCAGCTCCGTGATCGGGCGCATCAGCAGCTGCTTCAGGCGCTCGGTTTCGTCGCTCTTGCGGCCGGCATCGCCGACCTTGGCCCCTTCGGCCACCAGCTGGTCCTTGAGTTCGTAGTACTGCACGAACGGGTTCAGGTGCTTGCGCATGATCTTGGCAGATTCGACCAGGCAGAATTCCGGGTCCTTGGTGCCGTCGGTCCAGATTTCGAGGATCAGGCGGTCATAGTTGGTCAGCTTGCCGACGCGCGTGTACTCGGTCTTGAAGCGCACTCGGGTGACGGGGCTGAAATTGGCGTCCAGCCAGATCACGCCAAGCTCGCTTGAGCCCTGGCTGAGTTCTTCGGCGGTCTGGTAGCCGCGGCCGCGGCGGACGGTCACCTCAAGCTCAAAGGGCTGCCCACCGGTGAGGTGGCAGATCACGAGCTCAGGGTTCATGATTTCGGCTTCGGGGTCCTGGTTGAAGTCACCGGCGGTGACTGCACCCTTCTTGTTGACCTTGAGGGTCAGGACCTTGGTGGCGTCTGAGGTAAGGGCGACCTGCAGCTTCTTGACGGCGAGCACAATGTGCGGGACGTCTTCGAGCACGCCCTTGGGGCTTTCGAATTCGTGGCTGACGCCCTTGATGCGCATGCTTACGGGTGCAGTGCCTTCCAGGCTGGAAAGCAGAATGCGGCGAAGGCTGTTACCGATGGTGGTACCGAAACCGCGTTCAAACGGTTCAATGGTGAACCGCCCGAAACTTTCGGACTGTGTTTCCTTGTCGCAAAGCAGACGGTTCGGAAGTTCCAAGCCACGCCAGCGGATTCTCATTCGTGGTCTCCTAATGGTTCGGGCGCCTTTTGGGGCACCCCAGTTCAGTCGCCTATCTGGCGGCTGACTTGCAGGCACTTGCGGGGTTCCCGGTGCGCCGCTCACCTTCTGTTACCCGCAGCATCCGGCAGGAATCTCGCGGCGATTGCCTGCCGTAAACATTCAGTCTGTCTGTGCTGTCCACTGCCAAATCGCCCGGACGCAAGCGCGCAAACACGCTACGCCCGGACGCGAATACTAAACGCGGCGCTTCTTCTTCGGGCGGCAGCCGTTGTGCGGCAGCGGGGTCACGTCTTCCACCGACTTGACCTCAATCCCGCGCTGCTGCATCGCGCGCACGGCGCTTTCGCGGCCGGCACCGGGGCCCTGTACGCGCACTTCCACTTCGCGCACGCCCATCTTTTTGACCTTTTCGGCCACGTTTTCACCGGCGCGCTGCGCGGCGAACGGCGTGCCCTTGCGTGAGCCCTTGAAGCCCATGCTGCCGGCGCTGTCCCAGGCCAGGGTGTCGCCGTTGAGGTCGGTCACCGTGACGATGGTGTTGTTGAAGGTGCTCTTGACGTGCACCAAAGCACGCGGAACGTTGCGCTTGACCTTCTTGGCTTTCTTTTCGGCGCGTTCTGCGCCCGCTGCTGCTGCCTGCTTTGCCATTTTCTTCTCTCCCGCGGGCTCGTCCCGTCTGGTCCCCGGCTTGCGCCATGGCCTTCAGGTCCCCCGCAACAGGTGCAACGCCATGCGCACGCACGGCGACACACCCTGCAAAGTTCGTTACTTGGCGACCTTCTTCTTGCCCGCGATCGTCTTGCGCGGTCCCTTGCGGGTGCGCGCGTTGGTACGGGTACGCTGGCCGCGAACCGGCAGGCCGGCGCGGTGGCGCAGGCCGCGGTTGCACTTGATGTCGCGAAGACGGTTGATCGTCTGCGCGCGCTGGCGGCGAAGGTTACCCTCGACCACGTAGTTCTTTTCCACGTAGGCCGTAATGCGCGTGATTTCTTCGTCAGTCAGCGTGTGCGACTTGCGGGTCGGGTCAAGCCCCAGCCCGGCGCAGATCTTGCGGGCCATCGGGCGGCCGATGCCGTACACCGCGGTGAACGCGAAAGGAAGTTGCTTATTGCCGGGGATATCTACACCTAGAAGACGTGGCATTTCCTGCTGCTCCTGTCGGGCTCAACGCCTTGCGGCTACCCCGACTCTTGTGTTGGCGCACCGCGCCAGAAATTTCATGTCGGAAGTTTTTGGCCGGAAAGTCCCTGACGGAACTTTCAAACCGGAACTTCCACGCCGGGGATTAGCCCTGGCGCTGCTTGTGGCGCGCGTTCTTGCTGCAGATCACGCGCACAACACCCTTGCGCCGGATGATCTTGCAGCCTTCACAGATGCGCTTCACGGAAGCTTTGACTTTCATGGTTCACCTGGTTTTTGCCTGACTTACCCTGACACTGCCTGCTGCTTGCTTCGGCCGGCGTTACTGCCGGTAGACGATTCGACCCTTTTCGAGATCGTAGGGGCTGAGCTCCACGATCACTTTGTCGCGCGGAAGGATGCGGATGTAGTGCTTGCGCATCTTGCCTGAGATCGTGCAGAGCACTTTCTCGCCGTTCTCAAGCTCCACGCGGAACATGGCGTTTGGCAGCGATTCCACCACCAAGCCCTCCACGCGAATTGCGTCGTCCTTCGACATACTCCTCCGCACTTCCAACCGGCGGTCTTGCCGCCGCAACACATTCCCGCGATTCACACCCGCGACCAACACCACCAGCCTTGTCGCAAACCACTGTAGCTGCACACTTTGCGCCGTTGACTGCGGCAAGCAAAGCACCTCCCCGGCTGAAGGGCGCGGCACAGTAGCATCGCCCCCCACCACTTGCAAGCACGCGGTCAAAAATTCACCGCTTTTCACTTGCCGGGGGCAATCCCCCGTGTTCCCGGGTAAAGCAACCGCAACGGCTTGGATCCACGAAGGGTCACGAAGGACCACCAAGAACGGCAACTGCGATGCAACTTCCCTCTGGCTGCCGCCTGTTATGCGGCTCGGCCGGTGACCGCCGTGGTATTCAAGTAAGCCGCTGTTGTTGTTCTTCGTGGTCCTTAGTGGCCCTTAGTGGACAAACCGCAGTTTGCTGTTTCGTGGATCACCCACGGTCTGCTTACTCTTCTCCTGCGGCTTTCCCTGCGGCCTTGGTCAGCACCGTGCCTACGGCCTGCCTCAGCTTCAGGTAGATCGCTTCGATTTCGCCCCGGGCGTCGAACTCGTGCAGCAGCTTCAGTGCCTTGTAATGCGGCACCAGCGGGCCGGTCTGGCCGTCGTATACCTCCAGCCGCGCGCGGACCTTTTCACCGCTGTCGTCTTCGCGCTGGTACGTTTCACCGCCGCAGGCGTCGCATACGCCCGGCGTGCGCGTCGGCGAATACACCGCGTGGCTGATCGCGCCGCAGGCACGGCAGGTGCGCCGGCCACTGATACGTTCAATGATCACTTCGCGCGGCGCGTCGAAGTATATCACCGCCGTCACGTGCTCGCCCATTGCGGCCAGGCCCGCGGCCAGCGCGCGGTCTTGCTCAATCGTGCGCGGGAAGCCATCGAGGATAAAGCCGCCGTTGCAATCCGGCGCGGCGATGCGGTCCTTAACCAGCTCAACGACCAGTTCATCGGGCACGAGCTTGCCGGCGTTCATGAACTCTTTGGCCTTGTTGCCAAGCTCCGTGCCGCGCTTGAGATGATCGCGGAACAGGTCGCCGGTGCTGATGTGCGGCAGGCGCAGCTCATTGGCCAGCATCGCGGCCTGGGTGCCCTTACCCACGCCCGGCGGCCCAAGGAACACGAAGATCGGGCGGCGATATGTGCCCGTCTCGGACGCGTCGGCGAATTCGTCGTCGTCAAACTCGTCATGGATGAAGCGCAGGTCGTCTTCCTTCTTGGCCTTTTCGACGGCTTCGACGGCGGCCACACGCTGCAGGCCGGGGATGCCGGCAACATCGACGGCGGCGGGCTTTTGCTTGCGCGGCGCGGGGCGGCGCAGACGAACCGTCTTGCCCGTCGGCTTGACTGGCTTAACCGGTTTGACGGCCTTGCCGGCTTTTTTTGCGGCCGGCTTTTTGGCGACAGGCTTCTTGGCAACAGGCTTTTTCGCGACAGCCTTTTTCGCGGCCGGCTTTTTGGCGACCTTCTTCACCGGCTTCTTCACAGTCTTCTTCGCGACTGTCTTCTTCGCGGGCTTCTTGGCGACAGGCTTCTTCGCGGGCTTCTTAGCGGTCTTTTTCGCGGGCTTCTTTGCAACCTTCTTCGCGACCTTCTTTGCGACCTTCTTCTTCACAGCCTTCTTCGGTGCTGCCTTCTTTGCTGGTTTGCGTTTTGCCATGGCTTTGCCCCTGCATAGGAAAGGGCGCGACTTAGCCGCGCCCCGTTGGAAGGAATCAAGTCGAGTCTATCGCTTGCGCTGGCCTACCAGCCCGGTGTAGGCGTCGTAGTTGCGCTGGATCAGCGCGACTTCCACCTTCTGCACCAGGTCCAGGGCCACGTGCACCACAATCAAAAGGCCCGTGCCGCCCATGACGCGGAAGAACAGCCGGTTCGCGTTCAGCGATTCGGACTCGCCAAACACGAATGTCATCGCCTCAGGCAGCATGTTGGGCACGACGGCCACAAGGCACAGGAACGTGGCACCGGCCAGCGTCATGCGCCGCAGAATCTGCGACAGGTACGTGACGGTGTCTTTGCCCGGCCTGACACCCGGGATGAAGGCACCCCACTCTTTGAAGTTCTTGGCCAGCTCAATCGGGTTGAACTGCAGCTGCACCCAGAAGTAGGTGAAGAAGAAGATCATCGCGCAGTAGCCGGCGGTCCAGACGAAGCCGTAGCTTGAGAACGTCGAGTTCAAGTCCGCCAGCAGTGAACCCCAGAAGCCGCTGGTATCAACCTGGCCCTGGATGCTGCCGAACAGGATCTGCGGCAGCGTAAGCAGCGCGCTGGCAAAGATAATCGGGATCACGCCGGCCTGGTCCACGCGCAGCGGGAAGGTCTGGCGCTGGCCGCCGACCACCTTGGCGCCGCGGACGTGCTTGGCGTGCTGGATCACGATTTCGCGGCGGCCCAGCGTGATCAGCACGATGCCTGCGGTGATCGCCACGAACATCACCAGCAGCGTGATCAAGCTGAGGAAAGCGTCCAGGCTGACACTCGGGTCCACGGTGCTGGACAGCATCGGCTGCAGGAAGCCGAGCATCGAGTTGGGCACAGCGGCAATGATGCCGGCCATGATCAGCAGGCTGACGCCGTTGCCGATGCCGCGCTCGGTGATCTGGTCGCCGAGCCAGATCAGCAGGTAGGTACCCGCGGTCATGGTAAGGATGGCCAGTGCCGTGAAAGTCGTGGTATCCCACGCGATCGCGGCCGCCAGGTTGGCCTGGCTGGTCAGCAGCTTGATTGTGAAGAAGCTCTGCACCAGGCAGATCGGGATGGTGCAGATACGCGCGTACATGCGGATCTTGCGCTGGCCGCTTTGGCCTTCCTTCTGGATGGCCTCAAGCTTGGGTACGACCTTGGTGAGCAGCTGGAAGATAATCTCGGCGCTGATGTAGGGCATGATGCCGAGGCTGAAGATGGTGAAGTCGGTCAGGCCGCCGGCGGAAAGCGCGTTGTAGATGCCGAGGAAGCCGTAGACCCAGCTGTCGTTGATCTGTTCCTCGAAGCTCTTGGCGAACTCAAGGTTGTCGATGCCCGGAACGGGGATGGTGGCGCCGAGCCGGTACACCGCCAGGATCAGCAGGGTGAACAGGGCTTTCTTCCGCAATTCCGGCACGCGGAAGAGGTTCAGGAACATCTCGGACGGCCCTGCAGCTTGCGACATTGATGCCTCTGGTTGAAGCGTCTGGTGAACAGCCAATGAGTCAATGCAATTCAGTCAAACACGAACTGTCACTTGTGCCCGGATCATCCCGCCTGTGCAAGGCCACGACACTTGTGCCGGTGACCAAACACCGCGACCAGCCACCGCTACTTCTTCGGTGCCTTGGGTGACTTGGCCGCTGCCTTGGCCGGGGCTTTCGCCGGGGCCTTTGCAGGCGCTGCCTTGGCAGCTTCCGCCTTGCGCGAGATCGCCTTTTCGGTGATCTGCTCGCACTTGCCGCCCTTGGCCTCAATCTTTTCACGTGCTGACTTGCTGAAACGATGGGCGCGCACGGTAAGTTTCTTGGAAAGTTCGCCGTCGCCCAGGACCTTCACGCCGTCCTTGACGCGGTTGATCAGGCCGGCCTTCAGGAACTCGTCGGGGCCCACGGTGCTGCCGTCGGCAAAGTCATTCAGCGAACGGACGTTCAGCGACACAATGTCCTTGCGGAAGATCGTGTTATTGAAGCCGACCTTGGGCAAACGACGAACCAGCGGCATCTGGCCGCCTTCGAAGTACCACTTGTGCGCAAAACCGGTACGGGCTGAAGCACCCTTGCCGCCGCGGCCGGCCGTGCGGCCCTTACCGCTGCCCGGGCCGCGGCCCTTGCGGACCATCGGCACCTTGCGGGTGCGGGGCTTGCCCTTGAGAGTCGTGAGGTCCATCTGCTGCTCCTTCGTTCGCTTCCCGCCGTTTGCGGGTTACTCGCCCTTGGGCTGGTTTGGCCTGGTGCATCGCACCCGGCGCTATGGAAAAGTCTTTCGGCGTTGGCCTTCGCGTTAGTCTTAGCCTTCGGCGCCGGCTTCCGGTGTGGCTTCCGCTGACGGGGCTTCGGCTGCGCTTTCGCCGCCTTCTTCACGGTCCCGTCCGCGACGTCCGCCACGGCCGCCACGCGGTCCGCCACGGTCGCCGGGCTTGCCGCGACCACGGCCGTCGCGCTTGCCGCGCGATTCGTCGTCGTGGCCCACGGGCTCAAGCTTCGGGCCTTCGCGGTCAGGGTGCACGGGCAGCCCGCGCAGTTCAAAGGTTTCCTTCTTGGTGCGCAGCTGGTCAAGGCCGTCAAAGCACGCCTTCACCACGTTGATCGGGTTGCGGCTGCCGAACACCTTGGTCAGGATGTTGCGGATGCCAAGCTCTTCCACCACGGCACGCACGGTCGCACCCGCCTTGATGCCGGTACCGGGTGCTGCCGGGCGCAGCAGCACGCGGCTGCTGCGGAACTTGCCCCACACCGCGTGCGGGATGGTGTCGCCGCGCAGCGGGTAGCGCACCAGCTTCTTGCGCGCGTCGCGAACGGCCTTTTCGATGCAGATGGGCACTTCGCGGGCCTTGCCCTGGCCGATGCCGACGACGCCACGGCGATCACCGATGATGATCACCGCCGAGAAGCTGAAGCGGCGTCCACCCTTCACGACGGCTGCCGTGCGGTTGACGCGAACGACCTTCTCTTCGCCCAGTTCCAGATCCTTAGCCGATACTCGTGTTCCCATGACGTCTGCCTTTGCCTTTGCATGGCGCCCCGTGGGGTGCCGGGTGTTTGCCTAGAATTCGAGTCCGGCCTCACGGGCCGCGTCCGCCAAAGCCTTGATGCGGCCGTGATACCGGAACGAGCCGCGGTCAAAGGCGACCTGCTTGATGCCCTTGGCCAGTGCCAGCTCGGCGATTTTCTTGCCGACTGCCTTGGCGCCCGCGACGCTGCCACCGGCCTTGATTTCGGCCTTCTTGCCCACGGTGCTGGCAAAAGCCAGCGTGCTTTGGGCGTGGTCGTCGATGATCTGCGCCGTGATGTGCTTGAGGCTGCGGTGCACCGACAGACGCGGGCGGGTGCCCGACGCGCGCTGGCGGTTGCGGTTGCTGAGGGCGCGACGACGACGCTGGTTGGCCCTGACCTTGTGAAGTTTCATTTCGCTGTCCTTGCCTTCGCTGTCCCTGCCTGCCTGGTCAAAACGCTTGTCGAATCCAAACCTGTATGCCGGCTACTTACTTGCCACCGCCGACGAACGACTTGCCAGCCTTGCGGATGATGCGCTCGCCTTCGTAACGCACGCCCTTGCCCTTGTAAGGCTCCGGCTTGCGTGAGGCGCGCACTTCGGCCGCAAACTGGCCGACCTTCTGTTTGTCGATACCGGTGACTTCAATGCGCTGCGGGTTGGGGATGGCGGCGTTGATGCCTTCCGGCAGGTCAAAGTCCACCGTATGGCAAAAGCCGAGCTGCAACACCATCTTGCGGCCCTGGATGCGTCCCTGCCAACCCACACCGACGATGTCGAGGTTCTTCTGGTAACCCTTGGTGACGCCTTCAAACATGTTGGCGATCAGCGCGCGGGTGGTGCCGTGCATGGCCTTGGCGGGCTTGGATTCATTCTTGCGCGACACGGCAATCTCGCTGCCTTCGACCTTGATCGAGACCAGCGGGTTCAGTGTCATCGCCAGCTTGCCCTTGGGGCCTTCCACGGTGACGTTAGCCCCCGCGACGTTCACCTTCACGCCGGCGGGGATGGTCAGTGGTTGTCTTCCGATACGCGACATGGCTTGTTCCGATTCTGTCAGGCCCGAACTGACGGGCATGTAAACTGGTTCGTTACCGACTTCGCTTTAGCCGACCTTGCACAGCAGTTCGCCACCGACGCGCTGCTTGCGGCATTCGCGGTCGCTGAGCACGCCCTTGCTGGTTGAGAGGATGCAGATGCCCATCCCGCCCTGCACGCGCGGGATTTCCTCAACCGTGGAATACACCCGGCGGCCCGGCGTGCTGACGCGATCGATCTTCTGGATCACGGTCTGGCCGTCGGGGCCGTAGCGCAGCTCAAGCGTAAGCGCCTTGCCGACGCCTTCGCCGCTGGTGCGCACGCCGTTCAGGAAGCCTTCGCGCTTGAGCACGTGGCCCAGTTGTTCCTTCAGCTTCGAGTACGGCATGCTGACTTCTGACGCGCCATTACGGTTCGCGTTGCGAATCCGCGTCAGCATGTCCGAGATCGGGTCGTTTATTGACATCTGGCGACACTCCGGTTGAACGTCTTGGCGTGGGGACTTTCCCCGCGCCCTACTTTTGATCTGCCTGAACTGCCTTATCCAATCCTGCCCTGCCCTGCCCGAGGCGCATCTCACGCCCCGAAACGGTGCGAGCCTGCCACACTCGCCTACCAGCTGGCCTTGCGCATGCCCGGGATTTCGCCCTTGTGCGCCAGCTCACGCAGGCAGCAACGGCATACTTGAAGCTTCCGGTACACCGCGCGCGGACGGCCACAAAGCTGGCAGCGGTTACGGTGCCGCGTCGAGAACTTCGGCGGGCGCTTCGATTTTTCCACAAGGCAAGTTCTGGACACTGCGTTCTCCTGGCTAATGCGGCCTTGGCCGCGTCAAGTTCACTTGGTTTACGCCGCCTGGTCTTCGCCCTTGCGACCCTTGCCGCCGGTGCGCTTGAGCGGCACGCCCAGGCCCAGCAGCAGTTCACGCGAGTGGTCGTCGTTGCCGCCCGAGATGGTGAATGCGATGTCCATGCCCTGGACTTCCTTCACCTTGTCGAGGTCAACATCAGGGAAAATCGTCTGTTCAGTCAAACCCATGCTGTAGTTGCCGCGGCGGTCAAAGCCGCGCGGGTTCAGGCCCTGGAAGTCGCGGATGCGCGGCACAGCCACGCTGATCAGCTTTTCCAGGAACAGCCACATGCGGTCGCCGCGCAGCGTTACCTTGGCGCCGACGGTATCGCCTTCGCGCAGCTTCCAGGTCGCGGCTGCGATCTTGGCGCGGGTGATCATTGCCTTCTGGCCCGCGATCAACGACAGGTCGCTGGTCAGCGCTTCCGCAAGGCCCTTGTTCTTGCTGGCCTGTCCGAAGCCCATGTTCAGCGTGATCTTCTTCAGGCGCGGCACGGCCATCGGGTTGTCGATGCCGAACTTTTCACGCAGCATCGGCACCACTTCCGCCTGGTACTTCGTCTTCAGGCGCGGCGTCTTGGTCGGCTTGGCGGGGTTGCCGCCGCTGGCGCCCGAGGCGGCCTGCTTGTCAGCCTTCTTGGCTGCCTTGGCTTCTGCGGACGCCGCCTGCTTTTCCGCCTTGTTGGCGGGCTTTTCAGCCTTCGGCGCGTCGTTGTTGTCTTTGGCCATGTCGTTCATCCTTGACTTGCTGGCTTGACTTGCTGGCTTTACTTGCTTGCTCTACTTGCTCTTGCCTGCTTTGCCTGCCTGCTGCTGCCGCTTAGTCGAGCTGCGCGTTGTTGCTCTTGAAGTAGCGCACCTTCTTGCCGTCCTTGCGCTTGAAGTGCACGCGCTCAGCCTTCGACGCGGTCTCATTCCACAGCATCACGTTCGATACAGGCACCGGCGCTTCGCGCTGCACGCGGCCGCCCTGCGGGTTCTGTTCCGACTTGCGCAGGTGCTTCCACACCATGTTGCGGCCTTCGATGATCACGCGCTTGCGCTCGCGATCAACGCGAAGGACTTTCCCGCTGGGCTTGCTGCGCTCGTCGGCAGTCTGGGGGCGATCTTTGCCCTTGATGATCTGGACGAGGTCTCCGACTTTCACGTGCATGGCTGCTTCCTTTGGTACTGTCTTATGCTGTCAGGTACTTTCACTGGTTCCGGTGCTGCACCGCGCTTCCTAGACCACTTCGTTGGCCAGGCTCACGATCTTCATGAACTTCTTGGCGCGCAGCTCGCGGGCGACGGCGCCGAAGATGCGGGTGCCGACCGGGTTGCCGTCTTTGTCCACGATCACGGCCGCGTTGCGGTCAAAGCGGACATAGCTGCCGTCGTCGCGGCGGACGGCGCGGCGAACGCGCACGATCACGCAGCGCACGACGCGCTTCTTCTTGTCCTTCTTGGTCACCTTCTTGAACAGCTCGCAGGTCGGGGTGGCCGACTTGATGACGCCGACAAACACGTCCCCCACCGTCGCATAGCGCCGGCCGCTGTTGCCCAGCACCTTGATGCAGATGATTTCACGCGCACCGGTGTTGTCCGCGCAATCAACGACTGTCTGTTCCTGGATCATGGCTGTCTTTCGCTTCTAGTTCTGCTGTTGCGTCAAGTACTGCTTCAAGTTTCCGCTGCCGATTCCGGCCCGGCGTGCTAGACCTTCGGCGCTTCCAGGCTGGCTGCGTCCAGGGCCGCGTGGGCACGGCGCAGCACCTTCACCAACCGCCAGGTCTTGGTCTTGCTGAGCGGGCGGGTTGCCATCACCTCAACCAGGTCGCCAATCTTGGCTTCATTCTTTTCGTCGTGCGCGTGCAGCTTGGTACGACGCTTCACGATCTTCTGGAACCGGGGGTGGCGCACCTGGCGCTCCCAGATCACGGTGATCGTCTTTTGCATCTTGTTGCTCGTGACAATGCCCTGCAGGCGACGGCGCTGGTTGCGCTCGCCCTTGGCGGCGGTGTCACTGGCGTTGCTGGCTTTGGCGGTCGTGGTCATGTTTTGGCTCTGTTTTCAGGTATGTCTTTGTTTGCGTCAGGCAAGACGAACTACTTGCCGGCCAGGATTCCCAGTTCACGGATCGTGCGCGAAAGCTTCGCCTTGCGGTCAAGCAGCTTGCGACGCGAGCGCTTCACCGCGTCCGTGCCCGTGTGCGCCGGGCCCAGCGCCTTCAGACGCTCATCCACCTTCACCTGCTCTGCCTTGGCGCGTTCCAGCGCCTTGCGGCCGGCGAGCACCGTGTTGATGCGCGCGACGTCGCGGCGACGCTGCCGGATTGAGGCACCCTTGGTCGGGGTCATCGCTTCGGTGGTGAAACGAGCCTTGAAGTTTTCGTCGGCCAGCTGCTGCAGCTGTCCGCGAAGGTCCTTTTCCGGCTGCCCTTTGAAGGCGTTGATGCTCATTGCTGACTCCTGCTTTCTCTGTCTTGTACGCTGTCTTTACCACCGTATCCGTAAGCCCTGCTGTGTGTCGTCTGCTGCCTGTCGTCTGTTAGCCGACCTTGTGATGCCGCTCAACCATGCGGCAGCGCACCGGCATCTTGTTGGCCGCCTTGGCCAGGGCCTCACGTGCGGCCGAGGGGCTGATACCGCCCACCTCAAACAGCACCGTGCCCGGCTTCACCACCGCGGTCCAGAACTCCGGTTCGCCCTTACCGCCACCCTGACGGGTTTCCAGCGGCTTGGCGCTGACCGGCTTGTGCGGGAAAATGCGGATCCAGTACTTGCCCGCACGCCCGACCGCGCGGCTGATTGCGATACGCGCCGCTTCAATCTGGCGGCCGGTGATCCAACCCGGGTCCAGGGTCTGCAGGCCCGCATCGCCAAACGCGACCGTGTTGCCGCGCGTGGCATTACCTTTGACGACACCGCGGTGTACTTTGCGGTACCTAGTTCGCTTCGGTAGTAAGGCCATACTTCGCCTCCTCCGTTTCCTTCATCATGCCGCGGTTAATCCACACCTTGCAGCCGATGATGCCGTAGGCGGTGTACGCCGTGGCAAAGCCGTAATCGATATCTGCGTCCAGCGTGCTCAGGGGCACCGAACCCCACGAGCTCTTTTCCTGGCGGCTGAGTTCCGCGCCACCAAGGCGGCCCGAAACCACAACCTTGCAACCCAATGCGCCGGCACCCTTGACCAGGTCCGACTCGCGCTTGATCGCGCGGCGGAAGCTGCCGCGGCGTTCAAGCTGCTCTGTGATGCGCTCGGCTGCCAGCTGCGCGTCCAGCTCAGGCTTCTGGACTTCCATGACGCGGATGTCCACGAGCTTGCCGTTCGTCAGCAGGCCGATTTCCTTTTCCAGGTCCGACAGGCGGTTGGTCTTCTTGCTGATCAACATGCCCGGCTTGGCGGTGAACACGTACACCGTCAGCTTGTCGTCACCCTTGCGCTCAATTTCAACGCGCGGGATCGCCGCGAACTTGTATTCCTTGATGATGTGGCGGCGGATCTTGTTGTCTTCCACCAGGTAGGTGCCGAAAGCCTTCTTGCCCGCGTACCAGCGCGAACGCCAGGGCTTGCTGACCCCCACCCGGAAACCGTATGGCTTGATTTTCTGTCCCATAGTTTGCTCGCGTCTGCTCGAGTTCTGACCGTTTCTGGTACCTGAAAACTCCGTGCTGCAATGCCTTGTGCCGCGAAACCTTCAGGTGGAAAGTCTTGCCAGTCCTGCTGCACTAGTCCTTCTTCTTTGCCTTCGCCTTGGGCTTTGAATCCGCCGCCGGCTTTGCCTCTGCCTTGGCGGCCTTGGCCGGCTTGGCTGCCTTCTCTGCGGCCGGCTTCTCTGCGGCCGGCTTGGCTGCCTTGGCTGCCTTCTTGGCCGGGGCCTTGCTTGTCACGGCCACACCGGCTGCCTTGGCTTCGCGCTTGGCAAGGCGCTGTTCTTTGCTCAGGCGCTTGCGGGGGCGTGCCCATGCGGGGCGGCCTTCCGCGCGCTTTTCAACCCATTCACGACCGGCGACCGTCAGGTGCAGGTGGCAGGTGTACTTCGTGAACGGCGTCGCCATGCCGCGGCTGCGCGGGCGCCAGCGCTTCATGCGCGGGCCTTCGTCAACCGTGGCGTCGGCAATCACCAGCTCGGTGGTGTCGATGTCCACGCCGGCGCGGTTGCCGTAATCTTCCGCGTTGGCACGGGCGCTCTCAATCAGCTTGCGGATGGCAGGTGCCGCGCGCTTGTTCACGAACTGCAGCAGCACGATCGCTTCTTCCACGTTGCGGCCGCGCACGGCGTCCATTACCAGGCGTGCCTTGCGCGCGCTCATGCGTACGCCGCGGGCGCTGGCTTTGAACTCTTGTTTTGTCGCTGCTTCGGCCATGTCTGCCGTCTCCAATGCTCAAGTTATGACTGCGTCTGCCAAGCCTAGGTCTTGCGGTGACCGGTGTGGCCCTTGTAGTTGCGCGTCGGTGAAAACTCGCCCAGCTTGTGGCCGACCATGTCTTCCGTGACGAACACCTTCAGGTGCTGCTTGCCGTTGTGCACGAGGAAGGTCAGGTTCACGAATTCCGGAATGATGGTGCTGGCGCGCGACCAGGTCTTGATCGATTCGCGGTTGCCACCTTCCTTGGCCTTCAGAACCTTCTTCATCAGCTTCGGGTCAACAAACGGACCCTTCTTCAGTGATCTGGTCATGTACCTTGCCTCTCGTGCCTTCTGTGCCTGCTGCTGAAGCACTTCTGTTTACCGCAAAACTTGCACTACCCGCCTGCCGCTACTTCAACTCGCCACTACTTCGACTTGCCGCGGCGCGTGCGGATGACCATGTTGTTCGTCGGGTTCTTCGGACGACGGGTACGAACACCCTTGCTGAGGTGACCCCACGCGTCCACCGGGTGACGGCCACCGCCGCCGCGGTCGTTACCGCCGCCGTGCGGGTGGTCAACCGGGTTCTTGCTGGTACCACGGTTCTTGGGACGACGGCCCAGCCAGCGCATGCGCCCGGCCTTGCCGTACTCAATGTTCATGTTGTCCAGGTTGCCGACCTGGCCGATGGTGGCGCGGCAATCCTTGTGCAGCCGGCGGATTTCACCGCTGGGCATCTGCACCGCCATCCAGGTGTCGTCCACGCGGCCCGAAAGCGTGCACTGGGCGCCGGCACCGCGCGCGAGCTGGCCGCCGCGACCGGGCTTGAGCTCAACGCAGTGGATCGTCAGGCCCTGCGGAATCTTGTGCAGCGGCAGCGAGTTGCCGACGCGCGGCTCAGCGGTTTCGCCGGACATCACCGTGTCGCCCACCGAAATGCCGTGCGGGGCGAGGATGTAATCCTTGTGGCCGTTGGCGTACCAGATCTGCGCGACAAAGCTGGTGCGGTTCGGGTCGTATTCAATCGCCTTCACGGTGGCGGGAACGCCGTCAAACTTGTTGCGCTTGAAGTCCACTTCACGGTAGCGACGCTTGTGCCCGCCGCCGCGATAGTGCGCGGTGGTGCGGCCACGGTTGTTACGGCCACCGGTGCTGTGCTTGCCCTTGGTCTTTGCCTTCAGCGGCTCAACGTTCGACAGCTCGGAATAATCGAGCAGCCGCGTATGGCGCAGCGAAGGGGTGATCGGGCGGAAACTCTTGATAGTCATGACTGCCTTTTCTGTCTTTATGACTGCATCGTCAGTGCTTCGTTATGCGGCCTAAGCCGCAACCCGGAGTCTCGGCCCGGGCGGCCATACGTTGGTGAATCAGGTGATCTCGATGGTCTGGCCCTTCTCGAGCGTCACGAGCGCCTTCTTCCAGCTGCTTTCGTCGAAGTAACCGTAGCGGTTGCGACGGTTCTTGCGGCCCTTCATGTTGATCGTGCGCACCTTGGCAACCTGCACGCCGAAGATGTCGCGGACCGCCGAAGCGATCTGGAACTTGTTGGCGTCGACTGCGACTTCAAATGCGTACACGCCCATTTCCATCTGCTTGCTGGACTTTTCCGTGATCAGCGGGCGCTTGATGACTTCGTATTGTCCTGGTTTGGCCGGCATGGTTAGGCCTCCTTACCGGCGCGATTCACGCCGCGCTTCAGGGACTCAAGGGCTTCCTTCGTCAACAGCACACGACGCTGCTTCACCACTTCAAAGGCGTTGAACTGCGACACCGGGCGCACCAGGCTGCCCTTGATGTTGCGCGCCGACAGGAAGAAGTTGCGGTCTTCCTTGGCCACGCCCAGCAGCAGCGTGCCTTCGGCCAGGCCGGCCGTCGAAAGCATCTTCGAAAGCTGGCGCGTCTTGGGCTTGTCAAAGCTGAGGCCGTCCACCACGAACACCTTGCCGGAACGGAACTTGCCCAGCAGCGCACTCTCCAGCGCCAGGCGGCGCATCTGCGCCGGCACACGTACCCGGAAGCTGCGGGGGTGCGGGCCGTGCGCCACACTGCCCTTCACGCGGTGCGGCGCGTGCTTTTGACCCGTGCGCGCGCGGCCGGTGCCCTTTTGCTTCCAGGGCTTCTTGTTGCTGCCGTTGACGTCGCTGAGGTTCTTGGTGTTCACGGTGCCCTGGCGGCGGTTGGCCTCATAGGCGTAAACCACTTCGCGCAGGGTGCGGCTTTTCACCTTGTCGCCGAAAACGGACTCGTCGAAAGAGATTTTCTCTTTCGGCTTGCCGCTGGCGTCGAATACCTGGACTTCCACCATGACTTCGTTCCTGTTTCCGTGCGGCACTCAAGCCGCCTGTTCACTTCGTATTTCCTGCCCGCAGTTCCGGCCTGCCAACTCCACCCGACTACTTGCTGGACTTGCGCAGCGCGCGGTCCGGCTTGGGCATACGCTTGGCCTTGGCTTTGCGGATCACCACGTCGGCGCCGTTGTAGCCCGGTACCGCACCGCTGACGTACACCAGGTTGCGCTCAGAATCCACGCGCGCCACCCGAAGGTTGCGCACCGTCACCTGGTTCGTGCCCATGTGGCCGGGCATGCGCTTGCCCTTGCGGACGTGCGCGATTGCCGTGTTGGTACCCACGCTGCCGATTTCGCGCATGTTCTTGGTACCGTGGCCGCGCGGGCCGCTCTGGAAGCCGTGGCGCTTGATGCCGCCCTGGAAGCCGCGACCCTTGCTGTGGCCGGTCACGTCGATCCAGTCGCCTTCCTTGAATACGTCGCCGGCCTTGATCACGTCGCCGACCTTGTGCTCAGGGGCCTTGTCGAGGCGCACTTCACCCAGCTTGCGGGTCGGCTCTACGCCGGCCTTTTTGAAGTGGCCCTTTTCCGGCTTGGTGACGCTGGTCAGCTTGATCTTGCCAAAGCCGAGCTGCAGCGCGTTGTAGCCGTCGGGCTTTTCGGTCTTGACCTGGGCAACCGTGCACGGGCCTACTTCAAGGATCGTAACGGGTACGACTTCCCCGTTGTCCTTGAAGATCTGGCTCATTTCGCGCTTCGTGCCCAGCAACTTGTACACTGACATATCTGCTTCCTCTTTAGTTCCGACGCGGTCGTTGCCGTTGGTCGGGGCGGTCGTGCCGCCTGGTCAAGCCTTGTGCCGCATTCCGGTTCAGGTGTTGATGCGTACTTCCACACCGGCCGGCAGGTTCAGCGTCTGCAGCGCGTCCACAGTGCGCGAGCTCGGCTGCTTGATGTAGATCAGGCGCTTGTGCGTCCGGATCTCAAACTGTTCGCGGCTTTTCTTGTCGATGTGCGGGCTGCGCAGCACCGTGTAGCGCTCAATGCGCGTCGGCAGCGGAATCGGGCCTGATACGCGGGCGCCGCTGTCGCGGGCCGAGTCGCAAATCTGGCGCGCCGACTGGTCGAGAAGCTCGTGGTCGTAGGCCTCTAGCCGGATCTTGATCTGCACGTTCTTGCTTCCTTAACTTTTGCGGCAACCTGTTTGCCGCAACTTGCCCCTGCAACCAGTTCCCTGCGCGACACGCGCCGAAAACCAAAACCAACCCGCTGCACGGCTCCGAGAACCTTCCGGAGTCCGCCGGGGTTGGGGGCGCAGAAGGTAGTTTCGACCCCTGCTCCCGTCAAGCGCCCGGCGCTTGTGCTGCGTCAGACCCTAGCGACGGCCGGCCGCAGCCTTGCCGCCCTTAACCGCCCCGCGCTCTGCCATCAGCTTGTCCTTGATGTGCGGCGGGCACACTTCGTAGCGATACGGTTCCATGCTGTAGTTCGCGCGGCCCTGGCTCAGGCCACGGACGGCCTGCACATAACCGAACATTTCCGACAGCGGAACCACCGCGGTGATGATCGTGATGTCTTCATCTTTCTCGGTGCTTTCGATGCGCGCGCGACGGCTGTTCAAGTCGCCGATCACGTTGCCCGTGAATTCGTCGGGCGTGCGCACTTCCACCTTCATCATCGGCTCAAGCACTTCCGTGCCGACCTGTTCCAGCAGCTCGCGATAGGCCAGGCGCGCGGCGTCGGCGTAGGCAAAGTCCTTGCTGTCCACGTCGTGGTAGCTGCCGTCATACACCGTGGCCTTGATGCCCTGTACCGGGTATCCGGCCAGGCCGCCGTTGGTGCAGGCATTGCGGAAGCCTTGCTCGATGCTCTTGATGAACTGGCGCGGGATGCTGCCGCCGACCGTGTCATCTTCGAACTCGATTTTGTCCATGTCGGCTTCGGGCAGGCTGGTCCAGCGGATTTTGCAGTGACCGTAGCTGCCGGCACCACCCGACTGCTTCTTGTGCATGCCTTCGGTTTCGACTTCACCGTTGATGCGCACCGTTTCACGGTAGGCAACGCGCGGCTGGCCGACGGCCGCATCGACCTTGAATTCGCGCAGAATGCGATCGCGGATGATGTCGAGGTGCAGCTCGCCCATGCCCGAGATGACCGTCTGCTGCGTTTCCGGGTCCAGCTTGACTTTGAACGTCGGGTCGTCCTTGGCCATCTTGTTCAGGGCCATCGCCAGCTTTTCGCGGTCGGCGTTGGTCTTGGGCTCAATCGACATCGCGATCACCGTTTCCGGGAACGTGATGGCACCCAGCGCCAGCTTGTCGTCTTCGCTGCACAGCGTGTCACCGGTGACGGTTTGGCTCAGGCCCAGCACGGCCACGATGTCGCCGGCACCGGCCTGTTCAATGTTCTCACGCTTGATTGAGTGCATGCGCAGCAGGCGGTTGATGCGTTCACGCTTGCGGCTGCGCGGGTTGTACACCGGCGAACCGCTGACCAGCGTGCCTGAGTAAACACGGATATAGGTCAAGTCGCCGTGCTGCTCAGTCATGGTCTTGAACGCGAGGCAGGCCAAGGCGCCGTCCGGGTCCGCAGTCAGTTTGCGCGGGGTCTGCTTGTCCTGGGTGTCGTCGCTTTCCGGGTCAAAGGCGTCAACGGGCGGGATGTCCAGCGGGCTGGGCAGGTACCACAGCACGCCGTTCAGCACTTCCTGCACGCCCTTGTCACGCAGCGCCGAGCCGCAGTACACGGGAATCGCCTTGAAGCTGATGCAGCCGCGGCGCAGTGCAGCACGGATGCCTTCGGTCGTGATCTGGTCAAGCTTTTCTTCCAGGAGCAGCATGCCGAGTTCTTCATCGACATTGGCCAGCTTCTCGAGCATTTCGCCGCGGGCGAGCTCAGCTTCTTCCTTATAGTCGCTGGGGATCTCGTGCACGACGCGCTGCAGGCCGTGGTCGCCTTCGAAGGTGATGGCCTTCATTTCAACCAGGTCGATCACGCCCTTGAATTCGGTTTCTTCGCCCCAAGGCAGCTGCACCGGCACCGGGTTGGTGTTCAGGCGACGGACCATTGAGTCAACGGCCTTGCGGAAGTTCGCGCCGATCTTGTCCATCTTGTTGATGAAGCAGATGCGCGGAACTTTGTACTTGTTGGCTTGGCGCCACACGGTTTCGCTTTGGGCTTCCACGCCTTCTTTGCCGTCGAACACAGTCACCGCGCCGTCCAGCACGCGCAGGCTGCGTTCCACTTCGGCCGTGAAGTCCACGTGGCCGGGAGTATCAATCAGGTTGATCGTGTGCTTGATGCCGGTCAGCGGGTCATTCCAGTTACAGGTGGTCGCGGCCGAGGTGATGGTGATGCCGCGTTCGCGTTCCTGTTCCATCCAGTCCATGGTGGCGGCGCCGTCGTGCACTTCGCCGACTTCGTGTTCTTTGCCGGTGTAGAACAGGATGCGTTCCGACGTGGTGGTCTTGCCAGCGTCGATGTGCGCGATCACGCCGATGTTGCGGACATGCTTGAGGTCGAGAAGTGCCACGTGCGTCTCCGTGTGCTGCCTGTTAGTGCTGCCGTCCGGTTGCTGCCGCGTAAAACCGCCTGCAAAAACATTCGGGCCGGCGTCCCATTTCGGGGTCGCCGGCCCGAACGGCATTTGCCGTCGTTCCTGGCGCCCGAAACTTGCCCGCACCGGCGGGCAGTATTCCGAGCCTCGCCCCCACTGCCTTTGGCGCCAAACCACTGCGCCGGGGGCCTTATGCAGCCCGATTCCTGGGCTGATTGTGTTGCCTGCTGCGTCCCCAAAACCGCTGAGGGCGAGGGAGTGTATGGTTTTGCGGCCGCAAGTCAACCGGCCGCAATCCCGTGAACACCCTCAGTTTTCAGCGCCTGCATGGCGCCGGCTGACTACCATGCGAAGTGGCTGAACGCCTTGTTGGCGTCGGCCATGCGGTGCGTTTCTTCGCGCTTCTTCACCGCGGCACCTTCACGGCGGTACGCTTCGCTGAGTTCATCGGCCAGGCGCTGGAACATCGGCTTGCCCTTGCGCGAGCGCGCGGCGCCGATTAGCCAGCGGAAAGCCAGGGCCTGCTGGCGCTTGGGGCCCACCGGCTTGGGCACCTGGTAGGTTGCGCCGCCAACGCGCTTGCTGCGAACTTCCACCATCGGGCGGCAGTTGCTGAGCGCTTCGTTGAATACGTCGAGGGGTTCCTTTTCAGGGATCCGCTCTTTCAGCATGGTGAAGGCGTCATACACAATCTTCTGGGCCGTGTTGCGCTTGCCGCGCTCCATGACGCAGTTGATGAACTTCGACACCAGCTTGCTGTTGTAGACGGGGTCCGGCTGAAGGAATCGCTCGGTTGACTTGTAATTACGGGGCATGTGGCCTTTGGCTCCGCAGACGGTTTCCAGTAAGGGGCGGGAATCGTAGCGCCCGGGACTTCGCCGTCAAGCAAGGGTGCGCAGGGAAAATTGAAACAACTTGAAGCGAAGTGGAACAACTGATTGCAGCACCGCAAGTAGGCGGCAACCCGCTATTCGCAAGCATCCAGCGATGTCTTGACGCGTCAACACGTGCCCAAGGGCAACGGCTTTGGAACCACGAGGAGCCACGAAGTACCACAAAGAACGGGAACCGCAGAGCCGGCCTGACTACGACGGCGGGTTAACCACGGATTCACACGGATAAACAAGGATAACAGCACAGCCCCGGCCAAAAGGCCGGGGACGCCCGCCAACAGCGGGCGCACAGCAACTGCTTTCTTAGTTCAACGGCAACGGCGTTCATGGCGAAAAACAGGAGCCCGGAGCGCGATGACCGCAGTTGCAGTTAAACCCAAAAGCAGTTGCAGTTCTTCGTGGTTCTTAGTGGCGCTTCGTGGTTCCAAAGCAGTTGCCGTTCTCCGCGTCTCCGCGACTCTGCGCGAGATTACAGTTGCCGTTTGTCTACCCGTCGCTTGCGCTCCGGGCTCTTGTTTTTCGCAATGAACGCAGTTGCCGTTTTTCTTCACGAAAACTGTGCGCCATTTTTGCTAAGGGTGGGAGAATTGCGTGTCTGAGCTTACCCAGCACAATCGTCAGCTCATGGCCGGGACCACCTCGTTCCTGCTGGATTGCCTGCGCGCCGGCATGA
>CALLQI010000020.1 GCA_938014885.1 uncultured bacterium | reverse complement strand
AAGGCTGAACGCGAAAAGAAGGAACGCGAGGAGCGCGAGAAGAAGGAGAAGGAAGAGTTAGAGAGGAAAGAACGCGAGGACCGCGAAAAGAAAGAGCGCGAAGAGAAAGAGAAGCAGGAGAAGGAAAAGCAGGAGAAGGAGAAGCAAGAGAAGGAGAAGCAAGAGAAAGAGAAGCAAGAGAAGGAGAAGCAAGAGAAAGAGAAGCAAGAGAAGGAGAAGCAGGAGAAAGAGAAGAAGGAACAGGAAGAACGCGAGAAGAAAGAGAAAGAAGAAAAGGACAAGAACAAGTAGCCGCCCACGTGGCGAGTAGCCGGCGGGTCAACTAGCCCGACGACCGCACTGTGCGCGCAGCACATAAACAGGCGGCCCCCGAAAGGGGGCCGCCTTGTTTGATTCCAGCGCTTCGCGTGCCGCTCCCCGTGGAGTTGCAGCCACTTATACCGCTGCAGTACTCCCTCGCCCTACCGCACCTTGGGCTTGGATCGTTTGGTTTTTTCGCCTTGCTGCTTCTTGGTTTTCTGGGGCTTTTGGCGGAAGCCTTTTTTGGGCATCAGTTCGTTGGCGTCTACTACTTTGCCTTCTTCGGTCATGGCCGGCTTGCCGCCGGACTTCTTGATTACAGCCGCCTGCTGGTAGCGCATCATGATGTCCTGCATGCTCTCGCCTTCCGCGATCATGTAGTGCAGGTCGCGCAGGCTGGTCTTCAGGCTTTTCAGGAAGAACGCCAGCATCACGACGCACACGGCGACCGCCGCCGAACGCACCAGAATGGCGCGCTGTTCGTCGCCCGGGTCGAACTCGGTGGCATAGGCTACGCTCAGGCAAAACAGCACGATTGCGCCGCTTACTATGTTCGGCCACATGCCGTCGCGCAGGAAGCCCATGAAGCCCATGGCGATCAGCGTGCCGGGCAGGGTGATCAGCAGGCTCAGCCACGGGCCGATGTGCACGGGTACGCCTGCCAGCTCAAGAATCGCGGGCAGTGCCACCAGCGCCAGCAGGCTGGCGCTGAAGATCAGCGCCAGGCGCTTGGCCTTGGGCGGGAACGGCCGGTCGGCCTTGAGTTTGGCGGCCTCATCTTCGCGCACGAAGGTTGAGCCGCCCTGAGTTACGCCGCGCAACGCTTTACGGGCGGCGCCAGAGTTCGGGTCCACGTTCAGCCACCTTGGTTTTCAGGTCTTTGTGCTGCTCGTTCAGTATGGCCGCGAGCTTCGGCCAGTGCTTCTGTTCCAGCGTATAGTGGTCGGTCTCAACCAGTGCCATGTCCTTGTGCGCGGCCGCCAGCGCCAGGTGATGCTTCAACTCGGCCGTAAGATACACGTCGGCCCCGGCACTGATCGCATTGAGGGCAAAGTCCGCGCCGGCCCCGCTGCACAGTGCTACCTTGCGAATGGGCTTGTCCGACGCCCCCAGCACCCGCGTGACCATGATGCCGAGGTCGCCGACCCGCTTCACGAAGGCGCTCAGGGGCTCGGGCTGGGCCAGCTTGCCGATACGCGCGAGGCCGGTGCCCTTTTCTTTGTTGTGCAGCGGCAGCAGGTCGTAGGCGACTTCTTCATAGGGGTGCGCATCCAGCATCGCGCCCACCACGCGGCCGGCGATCTCGCGGCGCAGCTGCACTTCCAGCCGCAACTCGGCCGCTCGTTCGAGCTGCCCGGCCTTGCCGGTGAAGGGATTGGTGCGGCCTTCGATGCCGCGGAACGTGCCTTCACCGGGCATACTGAAGCTGCAATCTTCGTAATCGCCGATCACGCCCGCACCCTGCGCACACATGGCGGCGCGGACTTTGTCGGCGTGTTCGGCGGGTACGAACACGGCCAGTTTGTAGAAGCGCTCGCGGCCGGAATCGACCAGCGGTTTGACTTCCGTGAGGCCGAGCAGGCCGCACAGCGTGTCATTCAGGCCGCCGACGGCGCTGTCGAGGTTGGTGTGAAGCGAAACCAGGTTAAGCCCGTGCTTGAGCGCAAAGGCAATCATCCCGCCCTGCAGCTCCGATGCGTTCAGGCGCTTGATGGCGCGGAAGATGACCGGGTGGTGGGTGACGACAACGTTGCAGCCTTCATCGACAGCTTCCTGCAGCACTTCGGGCGTGACGTCCAGGGCGAACAGCACGCCGCGCGCGTCGGCTTTGCTGTCGCCGACGATCAGCCCGACGTTGTCCCACTCTTCGGCCAAGGCCAGCGGGTACAGCCGGTCAAAGAAGTCCACCAATGCGGAAACCTTCATGCGCGAAAGATAGCAGCCCGGCCGCAAACGCGAAGGGATGGCAACGCGGCGCGGTGTAAGCCATGATTGGGCCATGGCGATGACTTGCGCATCTCAATCGCGCACCATTTTGCCGGCACTGGGCCTGCTGGTGGCGGTGCTGCTCGCGTCCTGCGGCGGCGGAGAACCCGCGGCTGCGAAGCTGCATATCTATGCGGCCGCCAGCCTGACCGAAGTGGTCAGCGACCTGAGCGGCAGCTTTGACGGGGCAACAACCGCCAACTTTGGATCAAGTTCCGACCTTGCCCGGCAGATCGAAGATGGCGCCCCGGCGGGCGTGTACATCACGGCCGGGCGGACGTGGTCGGATTACCTGGTCGGCAAAGGGCTTGTTGAAGGCGAGCCCGTAGTGATCGCGCGCAACAGCCTGGTGTGCGTGGCGCCGGCCGACAGTGCGCTCAAGATTCGCGGCCCGGTCGACCTGCTGCACCGGCCGCTGCCGACCAACAAGATCGCGATTGCCGATGAAGGCGTGCCGGCCGGTGACTACGCGCGCGAATCGCTGGCCACGTTTGGCGTGCTTGAGCCGATGAAGCACCTGCTGGTCGGCCAAAAGGACGTGCGCGCTGTGCTGCGCGCTGTTGAGCTGGGCGAAGTGGACGCGGGGTTCGTGTACGCCACAGACGCGCGCGCAGCCAAGGTGATCGTGCTGTGCGAGCTTGACCCGACGTCGCACAAACCGGTTGAGTATCTGGCGCTGATCCCAAAAAGTGCGCCGGACAAAGAGACCGCACGGGCATTCCTGCAGCACCTGCAATCCGACAAGGCCCGCGAAGCCCTGAAAGCGCGCGGGTTCACGCTGCCCTGAAGCGGCATATGCTGACTGAGGCCGAAACCAGTGTGCTGTACCTGTCGGCGCAAGTGGCGCTGCTGGCCGTGGCGTGCAGCATTGTGCCGGCAACCCTACTGGGCTGGCTGCTGGCTCGCTGGAACTCGGCCCTGCGGGCCCCGTTGCAGGCGCTGCTGATGCTGCCGCTGGTGCTGCCCCCGGTTTCGACGGGCTACATCCTGCTGGCAGTGTTCGGCCGCAGCGGGCCGCTTGGCGCGCTTTGGGTGCAACTCACGGGCGAAGGCATCGCGTACACCACGGCGGCCTGCGTGATCGCCGCCGCGACCGTGGGTTTTCCGCTGATGGTTGAGAGTGTGCGGCTGTCGGTGCTGGGCGTGGACCCGCGGCTTGAGCAAGTCTCGCGCAGCCTCGGGCGCGGGCGCTGGTCGACTTTTGCGCGCGTCACACTGCCGCTGAGCCTGCCGGGGCTGCTTGCGGGCGCGGTGCTTGGTTTCGCGCGGGCACTGGGCGAATTCGGCGCAACGATCGTGATCGCCGGGAACATTGAAGGCGAAACGCGCACGATCCCCGTTGCGGTGTACACGCTGCTCAACACGCCGGGCAACGAAACTGCCGTCTGGCGGCTGGTGGGGCTGAGTGTCGCGCTGTGTGTGGCCGCGCTGATGGTGGCCTTCTGGCTGGCGGCCCGCCAGAGAAAGCGGGCGGGCGCATGATTCTTGAGGCTCGCATCCTGCACCAGTTGCACGGCTTCACGCTGGACGTGAAGTTCGAAAGCAAAGGCCCCGTGCTGGGCGTGTTCGGGGCGTCCGGCAGCGGCAAGAGTACGCTGCTGCACTGTGTGGCCGGGCTGGCACGGCCTCGTGAAGGCGACATTTCCGTGCGGACGCGCCGTGTTCTGCTGCGGCCGGGCGGCGTGTTTGTCGCGCCCGAGCGGCGCGCAACGGCGCTGTTTTCGCAGGATCCGCTGCTGTTCCCGCACTTGAGTGTGCGGCGGAACTTGAGTTACGCACCCGGGGCCGCTGACCAGCTTGAAAGTGAGTACGGCTGGAAGGTGGTCGCGCTGCTGCGGCTTGAGCCGTTGCTTGAGCGCGGCGTGGCAACCCTCAGCGGCGGCGAGAAGCAGCGCGTGTCGCTGGGGCGCGCCTTGCTGGCCAGGCCGGAGTTGCTGCTGCTGGATGAACCCACAAGCAGCCTGGACGCCGAACTCGCCCGCGACGTGCTGGGCCTGCTGGCGCAAGTGAAGCATGAACTCAAAACGTCGATGCTGTTCGTCACCCACAAAGCGCCGGAGCTGCTGGCGCTGGCCGATGATTGCCTTGTGCTAGATGCCGGCCGCATCGTCGCGCATGGCCCGCCGGTAAGTGTGTTGTCGCGGCCCAAGGCTATCGGCGTGGCGAATCTTGTGGGCGTGGACAACCTGCTGCGGCTGAAGGTGCTGCGCCACGATGCGGAAGGCGGCATCACGGTGCTTGAACTGGGCGAAGGGCTTGAGCTTGCGGCGCCGCTGTCACAGGCGGAAACCGGCAAGCTGTCCAGTATCGGATTCTACGCCGATGAAGTGCTGCTGTGCCTTGATCGACCGGCCGGTTTGTCGGCCCGCAACGCGCTGCAAGCCACCGTGACCAGCCTCGACACCATGGGCCACGAAGTGCTTGCCGGGCTGCAACTCGGCCGCCAGCAGGTGCGGGCCCGGCTGACCCCGGCGGCAGCGCGAGACCTTGACCTGTCAACAGGCAAGTCCGTGGTCGCGGTGATCAAGACTGCCGCAATTCACTGGCTTGAGGGCTGAAGACTGTTGCTGCGGGCTGTTCACGCCACGTCGGCGACCCGGGCGAGCCTGAGGGTTCGGGCCTGCTTCAGTTTCCGGGCGCGGTTCAGGCCGGGCAGAATGGCCAGTTCAATCGCGATCGCGATCACGTAGCAGATGATCGTGGTGACGATGACGATCCGGAAGCGGCCGCCGTCCATGGCGATCAGATAGCCGCTGCAGAAGTTGGCCACGGTGAAGAAGATGTGCCGCGACGAATGCACCCACACGGCCACGGCGTTGCGGTCGCGGTCGTCGGCGACTTCCTGCGCGAACTGTTTGTATATGGGGTCGCTGCCATTCATCAGCACCTGCCGCGCGATGAAGGCGGTCATGGCCAGCCACAGGTAGTGGCCCAGCGCCAGCTCGATGAAGAAGGGCAGGCTCAGGATCTGGCTGGCGATCATCACCTTGATCGGCCCGAAGCGCCGCACCAGCGGTGGCGTGATCAGGTAGCCCACGACCAGCACCGCAAACATCACCGTGAAGATCGGCGCGATCTGCTGGGGTGTGAGCCCCCACTCTTTCTTGAAGTACACGTTGAAGAACGGAATCGTCAGCCCGGCGCCAAAGCCGATCACCATCTCCGGCAGGCCCAGCAGGAACATCCGCTTCTTGTCGTGGAAGGTCAGGATCTGCTTCAGCGTTTTGCCCGCGCCATCGGCCGGGCCCTCGCGGATCAGCGCCACGGGCACAAGCCCGGTCAGCACCAGCCCGCTTGCCACCAGCAGTGTCGCGCGATAGCCGAACAATTGCGCGGGCACAAACTCGCCCATGAACTCGACGCCGCTGCCGGCCATGCCCGCGAACAGGCCCTGCAACCAGCCGGAAAGCAGGCTGCCGATGAAGCCCGACAACGGCCAGCTTACGGCACTCTGCAGCGCAAACCCGAAAATGCGTTCACCTATGCCGGTGTTACGCATCAGGAAAGGCGCGCCCAAAGCCATGTTCAGGCTCATCGCCACGCCAGCCGCCATGGCCGCACCCTGGAAGACTTCGAGTGTCCCGAAGATACCCTGCGCCGCAAAGCCCACCGCATTGGCAAGGCAGATCATCGCCAGCAGCGATTTGGCCCGGAAGCGCGAGATAATGACGATCGCCGGGATCGCGATGATCAGCCCGCCCAGCGAGTTGAACCCCTGCACGCTGGTGACCTGTGCGTCTTCAAGCCCCAGCTCGACCAGGTACTGGTTGCGCAGCACCATGAACACCTGGCGGCCGATGCCCATGAACAGCGCAGCCAGCAGAAACAGCCACACGTTGCGCGACAAGGCGCCCACGCCACGCAGGTATTCGCGCAGGCCGTTCATCGCGCGGCCCCCGCAATGGCGCGTTCCAGCGCGTCGGCCTTGGCCAGCGTTTCGGCCCATTCGGATTCGGGTTCGCTGTCGGCGACGATGCCGCCGCCGACGTGGTAGCTGACGCGGCCGGGCTCGCACAACAACGTGCGGATCAGGATGTTGCTTTCGAAGTCGCCATCGGGGCGCAACCAGAACAGGCTGCCGGTGTACGGGCCGCGCCGCACGGGCTCCAGTTCATGGATGATTTCCAGCGCGCGCTTCTTGGGCGCGCCGCTGATGCTGCCGCCGGGAAACGTGGCGCGAATCAACTCCACGGGCGTGACGCCTTCGCGCAACTCGCCCACCACGGTGCTTTCGAGATGATGCACCCGTGCATAGCTGTGCACGTGCAGCAGGCTGGGGACCTTGACCGTGCCCGGCACGCAGACTCTGCTGAGATCGTTGCGCTCAAGGTCAACGATCATCGTCAGCTCAGCGCGGTCTTTCTCTGATGCCGCGAGCTCGGCCTTCAGGCGCGCGTCCTGCTCGGCATCGGGGCCGCGCGGGCGCGTGCCTTTGATCGGGCGCGTCTCACACACACCGCCGCGCACACTCAGGAATCGCTCGGGCGAACTGGACAGCACCGCGAATCCCTGGCCGCAATCGAGGAAGCCGGCAAATGGCGCGGGGTTGGCGGTGCGCAGGCTGGCGTAAAGTGAAGACGGCTCACAGGCGGCCTCGCGTGAGACCATGCGCGTCAGGTTTGCCTGGTAGATGTCGCCTTCGCGGATGTGGTGCTTCACGCGCAACACTTGTGCCAGGTAGCCATCGCGCGTGGTGTGCAACTCGGGGGCGCTGAACGTAGCGGGCGACGAGGGGAGCTCGCGCGAAAGCAACTCGTGCAGTCGCTGGGCCAACTCGCCGATGTCCTCAGGCCCGCCCGGCGCGCCGTGCAGCAGGCGCAGCTCGCAGGCACCGCTGGCATGGTCGAGTGCCACGACCCACGGGTAAAACCCGGCCTGCAAGTCGGGGAACTGCGGGCCATGCGGTTTTGGCGGCGGCAGGTCTTCGATGAAACAGCGCAGGTCAAAGCCCAGCAGGCCCGCCCAGCCGCCGGTGAAGCCCGGCGTGTGCAACGGCTCAAGCAGCGGGCATTCCTGTTGCGTGAAGCGCTCGACGCGTTCGAACACTTCCAGCGGGTCGCCCTCGAGCTGGCTGGCGTGCCGGCCACGCTGGAACGTCGCAGACCGGCCCGTGCATTGCAGCAGCATCGACGGCGCGAAGCTGAAGCAACTTTCGCGGCCGAGTTCGCCCTGCACGGCGGAATCGAAGGCAATCGCAAACGGCTGGCGCAACGCGCGCAACATCGCAGCCTCAAAGCCACCGGGCGGCTCAAAGGAAATCGATACCTGACGCAGCGGAAGCATGGCGGGACGTTACTCGGAATTGCCTACGCCAACAGCGGGCAGGCAGAGTGCTCGGGCGCACTAGTTGCTTTGCTTGTCTACACTTCGCTTGCGCTTCGGGCTCTTGTTCTGCGCGGCGGCGACTTTTATATGGCCTGCACCCGGCGCCAGA
Source organism: uncultured bacterium (assembly GCA_938014885.1). Lineage (GTDB taxonomy): Bacteria > Planctomycetota > UBA8742 > UBA2392 > UBA2392 > CALLQI01. The sequence continues at coordinate 116,123 of CALLQI010000020.1, read as the reverse complement.
AGCCTCGCAGCCTCAGGCCGGCTCGTATGGCGGCCTTGGCGTGCAGTGCTGCCTGTTCTTTGTCGCCTTGCTTGCGGTAGGCGCGGCTTAGTTCAAGGTGCTTGCGGCCGGCGCGTTGCACGTGGCGCTTGATCGCGTGCGGGTCGTCGCAATGCAGCAGCGCGTTCACCATGCAGATGCGGCTGAAGGCCTCTTCCAGCGCGTTCGCGCGGCCGGTTTTGCTGATGCTGTCGCGGCTGCGGTGCACGGTCAGCAACGCATCGGGCAAACACACGAAGCCACTGTTGTTGACGACCTTGGCCAGGCGCAGAAAGAAGTCCCAGTCATTGCTGATCGGGAAGCGCTCGTGAAACAGGCCGGCCTTTTCAAGCAGGTGGCGCTTGAACACGAGGCAGCTTGTCTTCAGCGACAGGTTCTCGTACAGGTCGCGGAACAGGTGCAGGTCCGCGCCGGGCAGCACTTCGGGCTTCACCTCTCTTGACCCGTCAACATTGACGTGGATGTGCCTGCATCCGGCCGCCACGTACTTGTCATCGAGCGCCGCAAGCTGCTTTGCCAGTTTGTCCGGGTGCCATTCGTCGTCTGAATCCAGCAGCGCGATCCAGTCGCCCGATGCGCGGCGCAGGCCTTCGTTGCGGGCACTGCTTGCGCCGCCGTTGGGCTTGCGGATGTAGCGCACGCGCGCGGGCGGCGACGCGAATCGTGCGGCGGTGTCGTCCGTGCTGCCGTCATCGACCAGCAGCACTTCCAGCGACTTCTCGGTCTGAGCCAGCGCCGACTGCACCGCGCGAACCGCGTTCTCGGCGCGGTTGAAGCTCGGGATGATCACGCTGACGCGCGGCTTGAAGCCCGCCGGCAGATTTGCAGTTTCGGTTACTTCAACGGCGCGCGGCTGCGCCTTGGTGGATGTGACGTAATGCTGCCAGCGGGCTTCCACACTGTCGGCCACGCGGTCGGGTAGCTCGCGTTCCGGGTCGCGGCTGGTGTTGGCGAGCATCGCCTCAATGTGCGGCCACACATGGCCGGGCTCAAGTCGCGCGATGGGAACGGGCGTGTCGGTCTCGAGCCCGCGTTCTTCGCCGAGGTGCATCGGTGCCGCCAGTTGGCGCATTACCGCCGAGTTCGGGGCGTTCTTCACGGGGTCGCTGGGACCGTAGAGCATCAGGCCGGGAATGCCGCAGGCGGCCGCGAGGTGCCCGACGCCCGAGTCATTGCCGAGGTAGTGCCCGGCATGTTTCAGCGCGCCGGCGAGTTCCGGCAGCGTCATGCCGAAGCGCGCGTCGTGCTCGAGCTCCCAGCCATCAGCGCTGCGGTCGGCGCTGGTGCCCACGACGACCACGTGCCGCCCGGCCTGCTTCAGCTTGCTGCACACCTCGCGCCAGTGGGGCCAGCGCTTGACGGCGTTGGCCGGGTCACAGCCAGCGTGCACGATCACGGTTTGCGGGCCGCAGCCAAAGTCGCCGGGTGCGGCCTGCACGAAGCCCTGCGGCGTCGGCCCCGCGTAGCCAAGCCAGCGCGCGAGTTCAACGTTGGCCTCAGATTCGGACTGCCGCCGCACGTGGCGCTTCTCGACTTTCAGGCATTGGCCGGGCGGGAACATCCGCACCAGTCGCCGCCGGCCGTAGGCACTGACGCCGAAGTCATAGTCGCGCAGCCGAATCTCGCCGCGCTTGACGAACACCCGGCCCATGATGTCCCAGCCCTGCCACAGCGGAAGCAGCTTGTCGGCGAGCGTTGAGTTGATGTACAGGTCAAGCTCATGGCCCATCAGCCACAGCGCGCGCAGCAGCGGCGTGCCCTGGATGCAGTTGCCCAAACCCTGGCTGATTTCGACCAGCAGCTTCATGTCGCGAGTATGCCCGCGCGCGCCAAGCAAGGTCAACGCGTCGCGGCCCGTTTACAGGCAGCCTTTGCCACGTTAGGAAGTCGTCATGGCACGCACGCGCATCCTTTTGTTGGGAGCATCCGGCAGCATCGGCGCCAGCACGCTTGACGTGCTGCGCCAGCATGCCGACCGCTTTGAACTTGCCGGTATTGCCGCCGGCAAGCGCCTTGGTCCGCTGATCAATGCCGTGCGCGAGTTCGCGCCCCAAGTCGCCATCGTGACAAACGCCGAAACGGCAAAGGCAGCCCGGGGGCCGATTGCGGTGCTGGACGCAAAGACTGAGTGGCTGCTCGGCGGCGAGCACCACATGGTCGATGTCGCGCGCGAGCTGGACTACGACGTGCTGCTTGCCGCAGTAACCGGTGCCGCAGGCCTGCCCGCAGTTCTTGAGGCCGCCAAACGCGGCAAGCGCATCGCGCTGGCGAACAAAGAGTCACTGGTAATGACCGGGCCGATCCTGACCGCGATCTGCAAACAGACCGGCGCCGAGCTGCTGCCCGTGGATTCGGAGCACAGCGCGATCTTCCAGTGCCTGCGCGGCGAACAGACGCGCGAGATCAAGCGCATCATCCTGACTGCAAGCGGCGGGCCCTTCCGCCAGACGCCCATCGCCGACCTGAAGCACGTAACGCGCGAGCAGGCTTTGAAACACCCGACGTGGCAGATGGGCCCCAAAATCACCATCGACAGCAGCACGCTGTTCAACAAGGCGCTTGAGGTGATTGAGGCCAAGTGGCTGTTCGACGTGCCGCGCGCGAAGCTGGACGCCGTGATCCACGCCCAAAGCGTGATTCACTCTATGGTCGAGTTTGTCGATGCCAGCATCATCGCGCACCTCGGCCCCACGGACATGAAAATCCCGATCCAGTTCGCACTCAGCTACCCCGAGCGCATCGCGCAGCCCGTGCCAACCTGGCCCTGGGAGCGCATGAGCAACCTGACCTTTGAACCCGTGAACTACGAACGCTTCCCGGCGCTCAAGCTCGGCTTTGAAGTCGCTGAGGCCGGTGGCACGCTGGGCGCCGTGTTCAACGCAGCCAACGAAATCGCCGTCGAGCGCTTCCTGGCCGACAACATCGCCTACCTTGACATCTATCGCATCGTCGCGGCCGCCTGCGACAAGCATCAGAACACATTGCAGCCGGACCTTGAGACGGTACTGCAGGCCGACCAATGGGCCCGCGAGTACGCCCGCGGGCAGTAGCAACGGCCGCACCGGCGGGTCAAACCATCGCTTGCACTTCGTTCGATGCTGCACCACTATGCGCCCATGACTGACACTATGAAAGCCGTGCTGGTACGCGAACACGGCGGCACCGACAAACTGCTGATCGAGAACGCACCCAAGCCCGTGATCCGGCCTGACGAAGTGCTGATTTCGGTCAAGGCCTCCGGCATCAATCACCTGGACATCTGGGTGCGCAAGGGCGTGCCCGGCCACAAGTTCCCGCTACCGATGATCCTGGGCACCGATGTTGCGGGCGTGGTGGCCGAGAAGGGCGCGCTGGTCGATAACGTCAACATCGGCGACCGCGTGGCCGTGATGCCCGGCTTCGCCAAGCCCACCAGCGAAGAAGCCCTCAGCGGCAAGATCCACCTCGCGCGCGACTACGGCATCTTCGGCGAGACCCGCAACGGCGGCTGCGCCGAGTTCATGGATGCCCCGGCCGTGAACCTGATGCCGATGCCCGAGTGGATGAGCTTCACCGACGCCGCAGCCTGCCCGCTTGTGTTCCTGACGGCGTACACGATGTTGCGCAAGGCCGACCTGCAACCCGGCGAAATCGTGCTCATGCACGCGGCCGGAAGCGGCGTCACCAGCGCGGGCATCCAGATCGCCAAGCTGCTGGGTGCAACGGTCATTACCACCGCCGGCAGCGACGACAAGCTGGCCAAGGCAAAGGCGCTTGGGGCGGACTTTGGCATCAACTACCGCACACAGGACTTTGTAGAAGAGACCAAGAAGATCGCCGGGCGCGCGGGCGTGGACGTGATATTCGACCACGTCGGGCCCGACACCTTCGAAGGCAACATGAAGGCCATCAAGTGGGGCGGCCGCATCGTGACCTGCGGCAGCACCACAGGTGGCGAAGTGAAGCTGAATCTGCGGGCGGTGTTCTTCAAGCGCGTAAGCATCATCGGCAGCACGATGGGTCCCAAGGCTGACCAGTTGACGGTTTGGAAGCTGCTGACGCAGAAGAAGCTGAAGCCGGTCGTGGACCGCGTGTTCCCGGTGGCGCAGGTAGGACAGGCGCACGAGTACGTAGAGTCGCGCAAGGGATTCGGGAAGGTGGTACTGGATCTGGCGAGTTGGGGGTAGAGCCCGTGCCGTGTCCCGTGTCCCGAGTGCCGTGTCGACTGCAACGATGCCAAGCACGAAACACGAAGCACTGAGCACTGAGCACCGAGCACTGAGTACGAACGTGGGGAGAGATACATGTATTGCCAACTGATCAAAGTGCAGGTGCAGCCCAATCACGAAGAAGCCACGCGCGCGTCGCTGGACAAGTACATCCAGGCCGCCAAGCTGAACCCCGGCTTTGTGCACGGCAGTTACTTCACGCCTGAGCCCCACCCGGGCGGCGAAAACCCCAGCGGCTTCCACATCAAAGACCGCGAACGCACCTTCATCATCTACGTCGCCTTCCGTTCGCCGCGCGACATGCTGAAACATGTTGAGCTGTACCACGGCGACGGCATGAGCCTGCTGCCAAGCCCCCACGACTACTTGCTCGGCAATTTCACTGAGGCCGAGAACGTCGAAGTCGAAAACCTGTACGACCAGTAACGCCGGAGCCCGCGAATGTCCTACAGCCTGATCGAAGTCGCCCGTGACGGCCGCGTCGTCACCGTCACGCTGAAGCGGCCCGACGTAAAGAACGCAATCAACAAGGCCATGGTCACTGAGCTGCACGCGGCCTTTGACGCCCTTCGCGACGACACCGAAGTCGGCTGCGTGATCCTGACCGGCAGCGGCGACGACTTTGCAGCCGGCGCCGACATCGCCGAGCTGCGCGAACGCAAGGCACTCGAAAGCCTGGCCGCGATCAACAACGCGCTGTTCAACAAGATCGAGAATAACCCGGCCCCCGTGATCGCCGCGATCAAGGGTTTCGCGCTGGGCGGCGGCTGCGAGCTGACGCTGGCCTGCGACATCCGCATCGGCGGCGAATCGGCCAAGCTGGGCCAGCCCGAAGTGAACCTTGGCATCATCCCCGCTGCCGGCGGCACCCAGCGTCTGCCGCGCATTGTGGGGCTCGGCCGCGCCAAAGAGCTGGTGCTGACGGCCGCGATCATCGACGCGGCGGAGGCACACCGCATCGGCCTGCTGAATCGCGTGGTGCCCGATGCCGAGCTGATGGCCGAAGCCCGCAAGCTCGCCGACACAATCTGCAAGAAGGGCCCGCTGGCGATTCGTGTCGCCAAGCAAGCGCTGAACCAGAGCAGCCGCACCGGCATGGAAACCGGCCTCGTGTTCGAAAGCGTGGCGCAGGCGATGCTGTTCGAAAGCGAAGACAAAATGAAGCGAATGACCGACTTCCTCGAAAGGAAAAAGAAGTAACGGCCAGCCACGGAGAACTCGGAGTTACACGGAGTACTGCTATGGCGGAGTTGTTGCTTGAGGCTGAGACTTTCGCGATTCGCGGCGCTGCCATTGAGGTTCACAAGCGCCTGGGGTTCGGCTTTCTTGAAGCGGTCTATCAAGAAGCCATGGAGATTGAACTGAGGCTGCGAGAGATCCCGTTCGAATCCCAGAAGGCGCTGGCAATCACATATCGGGACCAAGTGCTGGTGAAGCGATACGTGGCTGACCTGGTCTGCTACGGGCAGGTCATTGTCGAACTGAAGTGCCTTCCCCGCATCACCAGTGTAGAGAAGGCCCAGTTGCTCAATTACCTGACGGCAACAGGGCTGAGGGTCGGATTGATCATCAATTTCGGGAGCCGAGGGAAGCTTGAGATTGAGCGGCTGGTGCTGTAGTTCCTCCGTGCCACTCAGTGCTCTCCGTGGCAAAGCCTTTACCCGGGGCTGAGTCGCATCTGGCTTAGTCGTCGCGCTCGTAGCGTCGTTGCGTGTTGCAGTTCTTGCTGCCCATGGCTTGAGATTGATGGCTTGAGATTCAGCGGCTGGTGCTGTAGTTCCTCCGTGCCACTCGGTGAACTCCGTGGCTTAGCGTTTTCTTGGGGACCTCAATCATGATCGAACGTATCGCTGTGATTGGTGCCGGCACTATGGGACATGGGATCGCCCATGTGGCCGCGGCTTCGGGCTTTGATGTGGCGCTTTACGACATCGAACAGTCGTTCGTGGATCGCGGGTTGGCCAACATCACTGCCAACCTCGACAAAGGCATCGAGAAGGGCAAAGTCACGGCCGAGCAAAAGGCCGCCACGCTGGCGCGCATCCACGCTACGTTTGACTTGAGCGCCGCCGCCGCGGACGCGCAACTCGTGATCGAGGCCATTCCCGAAAAGCTGAATCTCAAGCAGGACCTGTACGCGAAGCTCGAAAGCATCTGCACTCGCGACGCGATCTTTGCCAGCAACACCAGCAGCCTCAGCATTGCCAAGCTTGCGTCCGTGACGCAGCGGCCGGGACGATTCATCGGCATGCACTTCTTCAACCCGGTGCACATCATGAAGCTGCTCGAGATCGTGGTCGCCGACGGCACCAGCGAAGCCACACTGGCGGCCGTGAAAGCCGTGGGCGAGAAGCTGGGCAAAGACTGCATCGTGGTGAAGGACTTCCCCGGCTTCGCCACCAGCCGGCTGGGCGTGTGCCTTGGGCTTGAGGCGATCCGCATGGTCGAGCAAGGCGTCGCCAGCGCCGAAGACATCGACAAGGCCATGACGCTGGGCTACGCCCATCCGATGGGTCCGCTGCGCCTGACTGACCTGGTGGGCCTCGATGTGCGCCTGAACATCGCCGACTACCTGCACACCGAGCTTCGCAGCGAAGTCTTCAACGCGCCCAAGCTGATGCGCGAGATGGTCGCCAAGGGCAAGCTCGGCAAGAAGTCCGGCCAGGGCTTCTACACCTGGTAGATGCCGTCGCCGTTGACTCGCGGCACACAATCGTTGACACTGTGCTTTCAACCCAACAGGAGTCCGCCATGAAAGCACTTGCACTGCTGGCTGCTTGCGTTGTCGTTTCGCTGCTCAGCGGCTGCGGCGGCCGCATGGTCTGGACCACGCCTGAGCTTGACGATGCCGCCGCGCTGCACGCGACGTCTTCGTACCACGTGATGCCGGTGAAGTATGACTTCGAACGCCCGGCCGACTGGGAAATCTCGGACCGCGACTGGCCGCAGAAGTGCGCCGAATGGTCGGCCGCGCTGGGCGACACCGCGCGCAACGCCCGCAACAAGCCCGTGTACGTCGTGGGCCCGAACTCCGAGCCCAAGGACGGTGCGATTGTGCAGTTCACCGTCACGCAAATGCGGCTTGGAACGTACGCGTTCATGTTCGCTGAGGCCGGCCGCATCCAGGGTGTAATGACAGTCACGGACGCCGCCAGCGGCAAGGTGATCTTCAAGGGATCAGTGGACGCGCCGGGCACCACGGAAGGCAACGACCGCTTTTCATACGAAGGCCGGATGAAAGTCGCCCACTGGCGCGTCGGCGACGACATTGCGTGGTTGATCCGTCGCGAGCCATAGACGGCATGCTTTTCATGGCACCGCATGAATCGGCGCTGCCATTTGAACGCGGAGGCGTGGCAAGCCCGCCGCCGCGCGCGGCCCTTGCATCGTGGTGCGCGTAGCCCCATACTTCGCGCACCTCGCCGGATTATCCCTATGCCTGCCCGCAAACCCAAACCAGCCAAGGCAAAGCCCGTTAAGCCGAAGGCTGCAAAGACTGACGCGAAGACTTCTGCCAAGACGCCAAAGCTAGCCGCCCGCAAGTCAGGCGCAAAACCTGCCCCAGCAAAACCCGCCGCAAATCCCAAGCCCGCACCCAAGCAAAAACCGGCCCCCAGGAACCAGGCCGCTATTCCGCCTCGCGCCGCGCCCCGCGTCGATGCCACAGCCATCAACATGAACCGTGAGGCCGTTGAGGCCCTGACACGCACGCCGCCGCAGAACCAGCAGGACTACCAGTCCGACACGCAGCAAAAGGGCCAGACCACGCCCATCGGCGAATACGACGTGACTATCGTAGGCGGCGGCCCCGGCGGCAGCACGCTGGCTGCGTTACTGGCACGCCAGGGGCGCAGTGTCGCGGTGGTGGAACGCCACGAGTTCCCGCGCTTCCGCATTGGCGAGTCGCTGCTGCCTTTCAGCCTGGATATCTGGCGCAACACCGGCGTTCTGCCGCGCCTGCATGAGCACAACTACCTGATCAAGCGCGGCGCGCGCTTCGTGATTGATGAGACGCTCGAAGAAGAGTGCTTCTGGTTCAAGAACGGCCTCGACCACGATCACCCGTATGCTTTCCAGGTCCAGCGCGGGCCATTTGACAAACTGCTGCTTGACCACGCCCGTGAGCTGGGCGTGACCGTGCTGCAGCCGTGCAGCGCAACGGGCTGGGAGATCACGAAAGAAGCCGCGTTTCTTGACACCGACCGCGGCAGGCTGAAGTCCGACATCATCTGCGACGCGTCCGGCCGCTGGACATTCATGTCGGCCAAGCAGAAGCAGCGCAAGGTGCACCCGGCGCACCGCAAGATCACATGCTACGCGCACTTTGCGGGCGTAACGCGCTGCGAACAGGACCCCAACAACATCATCATCGTGCGCTTCGGTGAAACGCAGCAGGGCTGGTTCTGGCTGATCCCGTTCAGTGACGACACCGTCAGCGTGGGCGTGGTGGCAGACGCCGAATACTTCAAGAAAAGCCGCCAGAACCCGCACGACTTCTTCTGGGACAGCATCAAGCGCAGCCGAAGCATGGCCCCGCGCATGGAGCACGCCAAGGCGTGCTGTGACATTCTGCTTGAGGCTGACTTCAGCTACGTCAGCGACAAACACGTCGGCGACCGCTGGCTCAAGATCGGCGATGCCGGGGCATTCATTGATCCCGTGTTCAGCTCAGGCGTGTTCTTGAGCACGAAGGCGGCTGAACTTGCCGCCCAGTCGATCGCGCTGGCGTTTGCGTCGCGCAAGTTCACTGAAGCGCAGTTTGCCGATTACGAAGCGCGCATCCGACAGGGAACCCAAGTGTTCTGGGCATTCATCGACGCCTTCTATAACAAGGACTTCCTGAAGCAGATGGTCACCAGCCGCCGCAGGCCGCTGCTGCAACGCAGCATCACCAGCCTGCTGGCGGGCGATATCTTCAACGAAGAAAACCAGCTCATCAGCTACCTCACCGGCAAGGGCGGGGCTTTCGCCGACGGCGAGGCCGCCAAGCTGCTCGGATAAGGCACTCGCCAAAGCAAGATGCAAGTGGCGTGGCCGGGAGCGCTGGCCTCTGGCCGGCAATTGCCGTGGCCGTCCCGGCCACGGCGCATCACAGCAACTGCGGCCGATCAGGCGATCGGCGTTCCCAGCGCGTCAGTGGTCCTCTTGCTTACACCCCGCGTTTGTGGGGTGGCCAGATGTACTTGTGGATTTGGAGGTTCAGGCGGGCTGGCACGGCGTCGGCCAGCATCCACTGCACCAGCTCTTGCGGGTCCACCAGCTTCCAGGCCGGTGACAGCAGCACGGTGGCGCGTTCGTGCAGCCTTTCGCGGCGTATCATGTCGCGCGCCCATTCGTAATCGGTGCGCGAGGTCAGCACGAACTTGATCTCGTCGCCCGGGCGCAGCCTGTTCAAGTTCCCGTAGTCGTTGGCGTGTTCTTCACCGCTGCCGGGCGTCTTGATGTCGAGGATGACTTTGACGCCCGCGGGCACGCATGACGTATCGCGGCTGCCGCCGGTTTCGACCAGCACTTCGCAGCCGGCCTCAAGCAGTCGCTCGCACAGCCTCGTGAACAGCGGTTGCAGCAGCGGTTCGCCGCCGGTGATTTCGACCAGCCCGGTGCCCTTGGCCAGTGCCTCGCGCACCACGTCATCAATGTGCATGGGCTCGCCTTCGGTGAAGGCGTAGGCCGTGTCGCAGTAGCGGCAGCGCTGGTTGCAGGTGGTGGTGCGGATGAAAGTGCACGGCCGCCCGGCGTGGGTGCTTTCGCCCTGCACGCTGGCGTAGATCTCGTGGATCAACAGGTGCGTGGCCTCAAGGCCCTTCAGCCTTTGCAGCGGGGCCAGCCGGGTTGCCATGTCGTCTGCCATGGCGTCAGTGTCGCCGTGGCGCGGGCAATGTCAAAGGCCGGTCGTTTCGCGCCATGGATTCGCCCCTATACTTCGCCGTCCATGCTGAAAGCGGCCCTATTCCTGCTGTGCCTGATTGCGGCTTCCGGCCTCTGCGCACTGGAATTCGACGTCTCACGCGCGGCCGCCGCGCAAGCCGAAGACGACGCGATCCTTGAAGAAGAACCCACCTTTGAATTGAAGGCACCCTGGGGCCTGTGGGCGAATCGAGCCCCCTACCCCTACTACGACGGGCCCTTCGGCATCGACACGGTGGATGACCTGGTCGCCCGCGACATCTGGTTTGATTTCCAGTCGGAACTGTTTCTCGGCGTCAATGAATGGCGCGGCCTCGCGGGCCAGATGCGTTTTCGCGCCGGGCTGTTCCATGCCGACGTGAGCTACATGCAACTCGCGCGCACCGATGGCAACGGGCTGCTCGGCCATCACAAGGTGCGCGACTGGGCCGGCATCACCGACGCGCGCGGCCACCTGGGCATCAGCGTGCCGCTGCCTTACGTCGGCTACATTGACGCGAGCATCGGCCTGGCGGGGTTCGATGAAACGCGCGGGATTTCGCGGCTCGGCGTCAGCTTCAAGGCAAGCGCGAGCATCTACCCGATCTGGCCGATTGAGCTTGAGGGCTGGATCAGCCGCGCGCAGTTTTTCGACGGCACCGGCGTCAACGAGTTTGGCGGCCGCATGCACGTGCAGGTCTTTCGCCACCTACATCTGACGGCGGGCTGGCGCTGGCTGAATGTGGACGGCACTGACACCACGACCCATGGCTTCACGTTCGGGTTCAGTTTCCAGTGGGCGAACCTGCGCACGTTCTTCTGGGAACCATTCCGCGGCCCGGCATATTGATCGTACGCGGCGGCATTGCGGGGCAACCCGCGTGCGTTACCATGCGCCGCCTCAGGAGATCGCATGTCTGACGTGAACGAGTACCGACTGGCCCGTGAGCAAAAGCGCGACGCGCTGGCCGCCTTGGGCGTCAACCCCTATGAAGTCCGCACCCCCGAACGCACGCAGATCAGCGCCTTGCGCCTGCGCTTTGAAAGTGCCGAAGCCGCGCAATCGCCCGAAACCAAGGCCGAAGCCAAGGTGGAAGGCGTAGCCATTGCCGGCCGCGTGCTGGCCAACCGGCGCATGGGCAAGGCCGTGTTCCTGGACCTCTACGACGAAACGGGCAAGCTGCAGGTGTACCTGAACGCCAAGCAAACCGGCGAGCTGGCGATGAAGGTTGCCGACAACCTTGATCTCGGCGACTTCATCTGGGCCAAGGGCACGCTGCAACGCACCCGCGCCGGCGAAGTCACGCTGTTCACGAGCGAGCTGCGCTTTCTGACGAAGGCGCTGTCGGTGCCGCCGCTGCCGCGTGAATTCACCGATGAACAAGGCAATAAGAAGTCCGTGGACGCGCTGACGGACCCCGAACTGCGCCACCGCAAGCGCTACCTGGACCTGATGGTCCACGGCGAAGTGCGCACGCGCTTTGCGCTGCGCAGCCGCATTGTCACGGCGATTCGCGACTTCTTGACGGGTCAAGGCTACATGGAAGTCGAAACGCCGATGATGCACCCGATTCCCGGCGGGGCGCGCGCGCGGCCTTTCGTGACGCACCACAACGCGCTGGGCATGAACCTGTACATGCGCATCGCGCCGGAGCTTTACCTCAAGCGCCTGCTGGTCGGCGGCTTCGAGAAGGTGTTTGAGATCAACCGCAACTTCCGCAACGAAGGCATCGACCTCACGCACAACCCCGAATTCACGATGATGGAGCTGTACGAAGCCTACGGCGACTATCATTCGATGATGACCATCACCGAGGGCATGATCCGCCACGCCGCCCGCGCCGTGCGAGCATTCGAACGCTCCGTGGATGTGGCCGCGATCCAGGACAGCGAACTGGTATTCAGCTGGAAGGGCCAGCAGCTTGATTTGGGCAAGCCATTCCGCCGTGTGGGCTATGCGCAGCTGCTGCACGAAAACGCCGGCGTCGACATCAACGACCGCGCCGCCGTCACCGCCAAGGCCAAGGCGCTGGGCATCGAAGTCCACGCAGATTACTGGAAGCTGGCCGATGAAGTGCTTGAGGCCACCTCAATGCACAAGCTGCAGCAGCCGACGTTCCTGATCGACTACCCCACGCCGATCTGCCCACTGACCAAGGCCAAGCCCGACGACCCCAACGTCGCCGAGCGCTTTGAACTGTTCATGTGCGGCATCGAGTTCGCCAACGCCTTCAGCGAGCTTAACGAGCCCGTCGAGCAGCTTCGCCGCTTCACCGAGCAAGTCGAGCTGGGCAAGCAGACCGAAGACGTCGAAGCCCCCAAGGAAGTGGACCACGACTACGTCGAAGCGCTTGAGGCCGGCATGCCCCCCGCGGGCGGCCTCGGCCTCGGCATCGACCGGCTGGTGATGATGCTGACCAACACCGAAAGCATCCGCGAAGTGGTTCTGTTCCCCCACATGCGCCGCGAACACACCGACCAGAAGACTGCCAGCCTGCAGCGCGCCCGCATTGCCGCCGACACGCTGCTGGAAGAGCTGAACTCGCCCGAACTGCGCAAGCAGCCCGGCATCGCCGAGGTGGCCAAGCAGGTCGAAAATGCGCGAAAGTCGCTCTGATGCCCGTACCGAAACCACGGAATGGGCCGGCGGGCAGTTGTGTTCCGGTTGCGTAAGTTCCACCCCTGCGGGCCCCACGCTGGATCGCTAGACTTCACCCATGGTTGTGTCGCGGATACTGGCCTTCCTGTTTTTCCTGCTGCTCGGCGGCGGCATCGTCGCGTGGCAGTGGCGTCACATTGACGTTCAACTTGCGGCCGCGTACTCAATCCCCGCAACGCTGACCCTGATGGGCCTGAGTGCTGCGCTGCTGCTGGTGCAGTCGCTGCTGGCGCCGTGGGCCACGCGGCGCGAGCGCACCTGGCCGCTGGTGCTGGCCGGCTTGCCGGTGCTGCCGCTTACGGCGCTAGGGGCCGGGGTACTCAGCTTGATCCAGCTCAAGAGTGGCAGCCTGGACCGGCTCTGGCGCGGGGCGCTGTGGCTGGGCGCGCTGGTGGGCTTGAACATCGCGCTGCCGCTGATCGTGGGCCAGGTCTTTATCGGCGGCGGTGCGGGCCTGGCGGCGTCCTGGCTGGCGATCAAGTTCGGCTTTTTTCTCGTGGTGGATGTGTTTCTCGGCCGCGCGATCCTGCACTACTTCAACAGTGGGGCCAGCCCGTTCATCAGCCTTCGATACCTGCGGCGGCGCGTGATCAGCCTGCTGGCGACGTTCGGCATCGCGTTGGGCGTACTGGTGCTGATCAGCGTCAACAGTGTGATGACGGGCTTCCAGACCCAGTTCCGTGAGGAGATGCGCGGCTCGCTTTCGCACGTGCTGATCCGGCTGGACTCACGCGGCGTGTCGATGCTGATTGACGAAAACGAACGCTTCCGCGCCGAATGGACGGCCTACGTCAAGCGCATCGAAAGCACGCCCGAGCTCACGCTGCCCTGGCAGAAGGCGCTGGAAGACGCCGTGGCGCGCTATCGCAACCGCGACGGCGACATGCTGCCCGACCCCGCCGAATACGCGCCCGCTCAGCCGGCCCTGCCGGACGACGACGATGACGACACCGAAGCCCCGCCCGAAGCGCCCAAAGCCACTGAGGCCGAGCAGGACTTCGTGCAGCGCCTGCGCAGCGGCAACGGGCTTTCGGCGTTCGAACGCGAATGCCTGCGCGATGAAGGCGTACCGGTCACGCCCCGCGAGTTTTACCTGTCGCGGGTGCCCGAACCCTCCAAAGAGGAAGAGAAGATCAAGCAGGACTGGTATTCGCCGCTGTTCCGCAAGAGCCTCGACAGCCAGTACGCGGCCATTTCGCGCGCGCTGAAAAGCCACCTCGGGCCCGACGGCAAACCCGACGTGCAGGGCATCAGCCTGCGCGTATCAACCAAGACCTTCATTACGCCCAAGTCGGGCTCGCGCGAGTTGCCGATCGCGGAGCTGGTCGGCGTTCACCCCGAAACCGAGCCCACCATCAGCAATCTCGGCCGCTACATCGGCAACGCCGAGACCAACGACTTCCGCGACCAGTACGTGTTGCAACCGATGGTCAACGTGCTGGGCGCGCTGCTGGGCTGGGAAACGCCTGACAGCCTGGAACTCAATGCGGCGCAACCGGTCTTCACGTTTACCGAAGACGGCAAGCGCACCGGCCCAATCCCGAGCAACATGGTGGTCATCCTGTCGCGCCGGCACCTGTGCACGCCCGGCGGCCGCATTCGCTGGAGCGACTTCGACCGTGTGCGCTTCTTTGATTTCAGCCCGGCCCAGCGCATCTATGAACGCGTGCGCGACGCCTACAAAGAGGCCTCACGCACCGAAGACCTGGCACGCCTGGGTGAGATCCTGACCGCCTGCGAAGCCGACGTGGGCACGCTTTTGCGGGCGCAACTGCGCGAGTCCCCCACCGACCGCTTCACGGCCGTGAACGCCACCGGGGCGCGCATCATCATGCGCGAGTTCATGACTGGCGTCAGCCTCTGCCACGACACGCTGCGCGGCCTGCACAGCGACCTGTACCCGACCCTGCGCCAATACCTCAAGGACGGCCCCGAAGAGTCGATGCCGGCCAACGAAGTGAAGCTGATCAAAGACCTGTGGCGCAAACTGGACGAGCTGACCAAGACCGCTGAAACCGCCATCGAAGACTTCGATACCAGCGACAGCGAACGCGACGCCGCCCTGCAGCGCTGGGGCACGGAATGGACCGCGGCACTAAAGGCCGCACTCGCCAACGCCGAAGACGCGCGCCTGCCCGCCGTCGAAATGCTGAAGCAAATGCTCGCCTACAGCGGCGATGCCAGCCGCTACACGCCGCTGGCCGACCGGCTGCGCCTGCGCATGCGGCTGCCGCTGCAATACTCCGTGCAGCAGTACGAAGCCAGCGCCGCCGGCGTCCGCGCCCGCGTCGATGCCTACGGGCAGGTCCTGCCGCTGCGCACCACCATGGACCCCGGTGAGGCCGTGGACACTTACCTAAAGCGCGCGCGCACACCCAACCTGCGGCCGGACGAATCCATGCCCGGCATCATCCTGGGCGACGTGCTGGCCGAATTCGGCATGGGTGGGCCGGTTCGCGTCGGTGATTCCATCGCGGTCACGATCCCGCGCATTTATCGAGGCGAAGACGGCCGCCTGGTGCCGCACACGACGGAAGTGTGGTTTCGCGTAACGGGCTTCTTCCGCAGCGGCCTGTACGACGAAAACAAAGGCCGCATGTATTGCGACTTTGATGAGCTGACGCGGATCCTGGCCGACAGCGAAGTGCGCTTCGTGATCGGCGCGAAGCTGCGCGACTACCGTCCCTACGAGGGCCAGCAGGGCGGCGACAGGCTCAAGGCCGACCTGCGCAAGGCGCTGTTTCTGGAGGGCGTAGGCGACGCGGGCGTGGGCGTGTGGGAAGACGAAGCGCGCACGCTGCTGGATGCGGTGAATGTCGAGCGCACGCTGATCGGGCTGATTGTCAGCTTCATCATCGTGCTGGCCGGCGGCTTGATCTTGATACTGATGTACCAGCTGGTGAACGAGAAGGTCCGCGATATCGGCATTCTGAAGGCGCTGGGCCAGTCGCCCTGGGGCATCCGCAGCATCTTCATGTTCAACGCGCTGTTCATCGGCCTGTTCGGCGCGGTGCTGGGCAGCATCGCGGGCATCGTGACCAGCGAGTACCTGAACGAGATCGAAGATTTCATCGACCAGTGGACGGGCATCCGGCTGTTTCCGCCCGAGATTTACTACCTCACGTACATCCCCAGCATCACCGGGGCTGAGCTCGTGTGGCTGGCCATGGACATCGCCGTGCCGGTCGTGATGTTCAGCTTCTTCTGCGGAATCATGCCCGCCATGTCCGCCGCCCGCAAAGACCCGGTGGAAGCCCTGCAGCACGACTGATCTTCATTTGTAGTCGATGCCTTCAATTGCCAGCAGTTGCTTCTTCACTTTCAGCCCGCCGCTGAAGCCGCCCAGACTGCGGCCGGCGGCCAGCACCCTGTGGCAGGGGATCAGTATCGGCAGCGGGTTGCTGCCTACGGCGTTGCCGATCGCGCGGGCTGCGGCCGGGCGGCCTACTGCTGCCGCCAGTTCCTGGTACGTCGTGGGCTTGCCGAATGCCACCCGTTGCAGCCTGCGCCAGACCGTGCGCTGGAATTCGGTGCCTGTTGACAGGTCAAGAGGCGTTTCGAACTTCTCGCGCGCGTTCATCATGTATTCGGCAACTTCGTGGCAGGCCTGCTCCAGCACGTCCCAGGGCTTCAGGCGGCCACGCCCCTGGTCGCGCCGCTGCTTCAGCAGGCCCGGAAGCAGCCTGTCGAGCGGCGTGCTGAACGTCAGCGCGATCAGCCCGTGCTCGCCGGCGGCCAGGCCAAGCTCGCCGATCGGGGACTCGATGTATGCAATGGCCAGGCGATTGTGCATGGCGTGGCTCCGGGCTATGCGTTGTAATGCGAGTCTACGCGGAGGCAGTGTGTCAGTCGCAAGTGCGAAATCCGATTCATGGCAGGTGCTGCGAAACTGGCGCGCCGTCGGCAACGGCGAACTTGACCTGCGCTGGCATGATCGACTGCTTTACGCCGCGGCCTCTCGCGGCGCGCGCCTGTACTCGCGGCTGATCCACGACACCTGCCGCTGGCATTGCGAAGGCGATGACTGGCGCCAGGCCGTCACTCACGACCGCTACGCCGTCATTCTGCTCAGCTGGCACAACCGCATGCCCGCCGTGTGGCCGTGGTGCGAGACGCTAAGCCGCCGCGACACCACCATCCGCATGATCACGCTGGTCAGCGCCAGCAAAGACGGCGAGTTCCTGGCCCGCCCGATCCGCGAGCAAGGCGGCATCGTGGCCCGCGGCAGCAGCAGCCGCGGCGGCATTGGCGCGCTGAAAGAAGTGCTCGATTTCGCGCGCTCCGGCGCCAGCATCAACACCGTCGGCGACGGCCCGCGCGGCCCGCGCTACGAACTCAAACCCGGCCCGATCATGATGGCCGCCGCCACCGGCTTGCCGATTGTGCCGCTGACGTGGGCCTGCGGCCGCACGGGGCAACTGCACCGGGCGTGGGACCAGATGATGTTCCCGCTGCCGTTTTCGAGCATCCACATGAAGTTCGGCCAGCCGATTCATGTTCCGGCCGACGCCGACGACGCCACGATTGCCGAGTACCGGCGCATGGTCGAAGCGCGGCTGCATGAACTGACGGAGTGGGCCGACACCGAAACCCGCATCGTTCTGCAGATCCCGCGCCCCAAACCCGGCGAAGTGCTGAAGCGCCGCAAGGCCGGCCAGGTCGCCGACAAGCGCCGCTGATTGCGTTGCCGGTGTTTGCTTTCACGGAACCAGGGCTTGGCCTGTTCACTCTAAGGTACAGCGACTATCCTTGGGGCCGCTGTGCGGGGGCGCGTAAACCTGACCATGAAACAGAAACCCATCGTTCCTGTCGTTGCAATTGTGCTGGCCCTCGGGGCTGGTATCGCGATCTTCTTTGCCATGAACCGTGGCAACGCCCCGGCCCCCATCGCCGACAGCAATGTTCCGCCCAGCAACAAGACACCTGAGCCCCCGCGACCCAAGCCCGACCGCACGCCCCCACCCGCCCCCCCGACACCTGACCCGGTCGTGAACGAACGCCCCGGTGAGCCCCTCAAACTGGCCGCCAAACTGCCGCGCCTGCTGGTCACCGGCCGCGTGACCGACGAAGCCGGCAACGGCATCGCCGACGCGCAGGTGACCTTCCACAGTGAAGGCAAGCTCCGCAGCCTCAAGGGCAATGCCTGGACTGACGCGCTGGGCAATTACAGCCTGCTGGCCTGGACCGCACAGGACGGCGGCAGCGTCGCCTCCGAAAGCCAGGTTCGCGTGGCCGCGTTGGCGGCCTCAGGCGGGCAAGGCGTATCGACGCAGATCACCGTGCGCGACGAAGAGGCGATTACCGCCCCAGATATCGTGATCCTCGACGCCGCCGCCATTGAGGGGCGCGTGATCACAGAAGCCGGCATTGCAGCACCCGGCGCGCGGGTGATCGCGCGTTCGGGCGGGGCCCACACCTGGGTTGACACGTCAACCCGCACGCCTTCGGTGGTGACGCGGCAGGTCGTGCGCGCGACCTTTGCCGATGAAAACGGCAACTTCCGCTTCGCGGGCCTGCCCCGGGCGACGTACCGCTTCACCGTAGACGCCGGTTACCACGGCATGAACACCGCCAACGAAACGCTCGAAGTGCAGGGCGGCGGCAACGCCTGGCTGGAACTGAAGGTAAAGGCCGAGAACTGGATTCGCGGCGTGGTACGCAACAACGCAGGCCAGCCGGTGCCCGGCATTACGGTTTCTCTGGTGCGCACCGGCACACCTCAACCCGGCGACGCCCCCCCGGGGGGCACCAATCGCCTCGAACTTGAAGAAGTACGCAGCAGCCTGCAGCCGCGTGGCTCACGCATGAGCCGCGACGAGGCCGACCTGCGCCGCGTCATGGGCGGCCGCACCAGCACCACGGACGCGCAGGGGCGCTTTGCCTTCTTTCAGCAGTGGAGTGTCGAGCACGCGCTGGAAGTGCGCCACGGAGCCACGCCGGTGCGCCTCGAAGGTGCCAAGGTCAACGGCGACGATTACGTTCTGGTCGTGGACACTCCGACGATGGTCGGCGGCACCGTCCGCGACGCCGAAAGCGGCCGAACGGTAAGCATGTTCGATGCGCGAGTGCTGCCCGGTGGCGGCGAATCGGCCGACGCGGACCCGTTCGCCCGCGTCAACGTGGACGGCGAATTCCCGCTGCATGAGCTGGGCAACTTCACGCTGGGTGTGTCGCACACAGCGCCTTTCCGGGTGCGCATCTCGGCCCCGGGCTACGCGCCGGCCACGATTGTTGTGAATGACGCGGCCGTGGCCTCCGACCTGCAGATCAGACTGAAGCCGCTGTGCGACCTGAAGGTGATCGTAACGACGGAAGGCCGACGGCTTGACCTCGAACCCGTGATGCTGCTGGCCGATGAACGCCTTGCCTTTGAAAGCGCCAGCAACGAATTCGGCGTGGCCAGGCTCCCCGGGGTGGTGCCCGGCACGTACCGGGTGCAAGTTGTTCTCGGTGACGGCACACGCCTGGTCGGTGAACTGGAAGCGCCCGTGAAGGCCTCGGCCGAAGTGACCGTCAGCCTGCAAGCCGCGCCCTGATGAGCGAGCCTCGCACATTCACAGTCAGTGAGAACGAGGCCAACCAGCGCCTTGATCGTTTCCTGCGAAAACTGCTGCAGGACACCAGCCTGAACGCCATCTACAAACTTGTGCGCACGCGCCGTGTCACGGTGAACCACCGGAAGTCCAAGCCCGATGCTCGCCTGAAACTCGGCGACGTGATCGTCTTTCACCAGGCCGATGCCGAACGCCGCATGCAGCCCGCGTTGCGCCGCCGAGCTGAAAAAGGCCTGTCCACGCGCCGTGACTTTGAAGTCGTCTACGAAGACGCGCACCTTGTGGCCGTGAACAAGCCGCACGGCCTGCTGGTACACGCCGGCGATCGCGGCGTTGAACGCGACACTCTGATCGACCAGGTTACAGCGTGGCTGCTTGAGAAAGGCCACGATGCGGAGCCCGGCGACCTGCAGGATTTCGTGCGCCCGTCGCCCACCTTCAGCCCTTCGCTGGCCCACCGGCTTGACCGCGACACCAGCGGACTGGTGCTGATCGGCAAGACGTTGCCCGCGTTGCAGGCATTGACTTCGATGATCAAGAAGCGCGAGGTGCGCAAAACGTACCTGGCGCTGGCGATCGGCGGTCTGCCGCAGCGCGAGGGCACGATCCAGGCCAGCATCGAGCGGCAGGAAGACGCCAAAGGCCGCCGCCGCAAGGTAGCCGTAGGACAAGGCCGTTCCGCGCGCACGGACTATCGCGTGATCGCGCAGCGCGGCCAGTACACGCTGGCCGAGCTTGAGCTGATCACCGGCCGCACGCACCAGATCAGGGCGCACCTGGCCCACGTCGGCGCGCCGATTGCGGGCGATGACGAATACGGCGACCGCGAACGCAACCGCCACGCCGCCGACAAGCTGGGCCTGAAGCGCCAATTCCTGCACGCCGCGCGCCTTCAATTCACGCACCCGTTGACAGGTCAAGAGCTTGACCTGGTCGCGCCGCTGCAGGCCGACCTGGCCCGCGCGCTGGCCGCTGCCGGGTTTGAGCCCGCAGCGCTGCCGCAATGGTTGGCGGCGGCGGCCGCGCGAAAGGCGGCATCATGAGAAGCATTCTGCCGCTGTGCCTGTTGCTGCTCGCTGCCTGCTCATCGACGGGCGTGGAAGATGTCGTGGTCACCCCGCGCAGCGAGTTCGCACCCGAACGCGCCGGCCTCACGCGTGAGCCGGTGATCCTGATCCCCGGCATTCTCGGCAGTCGCCTGTTCAACAGCGTCACCGGCGAAATCGCCTGGGGCAACCTTTCGGCCGTGATCTCGGACCTGGAAGACGACCTTGCCCTGCCGATCAACCGTGACCGCCTGGCCGACAACCGCGACGACATCCAGGCCTACCGCGTGCTCGACCGGGCCGAGATCCTTCTGAAAGAAGGCAGCGGCGAAGTGCGCTTCTACGCCGAGCTGATTGACTTCCTGTCCAGCACGCTCGGCTATCGCCCGGCGTTTGGCAAGCGTTTCTATCGGGGCCATGACCTGTTCGTCTTTTTCTACGACTGGCGGCGCAGCAACGTGGAAGCCGCGATGCAACTGGCCCAATTCATCCGCGACATCAAGCGCGATCTGGGCAAGCCCGACATGAAGTTCACGTTTGTTGCCGTCAGCAACGGCGGACTGGTCGCGCGCTATTACCTGCGCCACGGCGGCCGCGACGTGGTCTCGAACAAGCCGCTGGAAGAGCCGATGGTGCCGACTTTCGCGGGGGTGAAAGACGTCAACCGGCTGATCTGCCTTGGCACGCCGCATCGCGGCACGGTCGATGCGCTGCATCTGATTCACGATGGCTACGCGCCCAACGTGCTGGCGAGGCGTTATCCGCCCGCAACTGTATTCAGTTTTCCGTCAGCGTTTGAGCTGCTGCCTGAGCCCGGCGAGCCCGTCTTCGTCGGCCCCGGCGGTGAAACGCTGCCGATAGACCTGTGGGACCCGGCGGACTGGAAGCGCTACGGCCTCAGCGTCTACGCCAAGGGCGAGCGCGCGCGCCTGCGCAGCGAAATCATCCAGAACATCCAGCCCCGCGAAGACCGCGATGCGCTGTTCGCGCAGCGCACCGCCGAGCAAGATGCCTACCTGTCCCGCGTGCTGACCCATGCCCGGCGCTTCCGCGCCTCAATCGAAGGCCTGCCCGAGGTGCCCACCGAAGTCATCATCGGCGCGACCACCCCTACGCTTTCGCGTGTCGGCATGGTGCACGATGTCGGCGACGATGATGACGAGTACGAACTTTGGTTCCGGCCGCGCTTTGCCTGGGGCCGTTTTGACCCCATGGCCGACGCGATCTTTGCGCTAGGCGACGGCGTCGTGACGCGGCGCAGCGCCATGGGCCTGTTTCTGCCCCAAAGTAACGCCGCGGCGCAAAAGCGCGGCGAAGAATTCCGGCGCGCGCTCGATGGCCGGGTAGTCACAAGCTTTCAACATCGCACCATGTTTGAAGACGAACTGTTGCGTCTTGCCCTTGCCGAGACCCTGACAAGGCCATAGAAAACACCAACTGTGAAGCCGCGTAAGGGCCCGCCCGGGCCCTACTGCATTGCCGGAGAAAACCATGCCGACCACAGCGATCCTTGGCCTTCAATGGGGCGACGAGGGCAAGGGCAAACTTGTTGACTCGCTTTCGGCCGACCAGGACTTTTGCGTACGCTTCCAGGGCGGAGGCAACGCCGGCCACACGGTGTATCCGCCGGGCGGCAAGATCGTGCTGCACCACCTGCCCACGGGCGTGTTGCACGCCAACTGCATCAACGTGATGGGCCAGGGCATGGTGGCCGACCCCTTCAAGCTGCTGGACGAAATCGCAGAGGTTGAAGGCCGCGGCATCAAGCTGGACGGCCGCCTCAAGATCAGCGACCGCTGCGCCGTCACCACCCCGCTGCACCTGCACCTCGATGCGGGCAATGAGGCCGGCGAAAACAAGGTCGGCACCACCAAGCGCGGCATCGGCCCAACCTACGCTGACCGCTACGACCGCGTCGGCCTGCGCATGATTGACCTGCTGAACCGCGATTGCCTGCGTGAGGCCCTGCAGCGCACCTGCCACGTGCACGCGCACCGCATGGGCAAAGACGCCCCCAGCATCCAAAGCATGCTGCCCGCGCTGCTTGACGCAGGACAGAAGTTGAAGCCGTACATCACCGACACCAGCCTGCTGCTGGCCGAGGCGTTGAAGGAGTCGCAGCGCGTGCTGTTCGAAGGCGCGCAAGGCGCAATGCTGGACGTAGTGCAGGGCACATACCCCTTCGTGACCAGCAGCCATACGACGGCCACGGGCATCCCTGTTGGCGTGGGCGTGGCCTGCAACGTGGAAAAGGTGATCGGCGTCAGCAAGGCCTACTGCACGCGCGTCGGCGACGGTCCGTTCCCGACCGAGCTGAACGACGCCACCGGTGAACTGCTGCGCAAAACCGGCCACGAATTTGGCGCGACAACCGGGCGGCCACGCCGTTGCGGCTGGAACGACCTGTTCGCGCTGCGTTACGTGTGCCTGATCAGCGGCGTCACGGAGCTTGCGGTGACCAAGCTGGACGTGCTTTCGGGCATGCCTGAGTTGAAGGTCGGCGTAGGCTACGAAGGCTGGAAGCAGCCGGGACTGCCGGCCGACATCCGCACTGTGGCGCAACTCAAGCCCGTTTACCGTACGCTGCCGGGCTGGAAGGAAGACATCAGCAAGGCCCGCAGCACCGCGGAATTGCCTGAAGCCGCGCGCGCCTACCTGCGTTTCATGGCGGAATTCACAGGTGTGCCAGTGCGGATAGTGAGTGTAGGGCCCGAGCGCGATGCAAGCTTTTTCGCCTGATGCTGCGAAGGCACTGATTTTAGGGGATTTCGCGGGGCGAGTTGTGCGTCTAGAATACAGGGGCTCACAGCCTTAGGGCCGGGCAACAGGGAGTGACCATGTCAGCCACGATCAGAAAACTTTCGCTCAGCTTCCCGCAGAAGCTGATCCGCGAGCCCATCCTGCACAACATCAGCACACGCTTCGGGATCATGTTCAACATCTCGAAGGCCAACGTGACCGATGAGCACGGGTACCTTGAGCTAAGCCTGGAAGGCGGCACCGAGTCGCTGGACCAGGCCATCGAGTACCTCAAGGGCCTCGGCGTCACGGTTGAGCTGAGCTAGGCAGGCCGGCACCGGAAAGCAGGGCGGGCCCGCGCATTGCAAAGGCCGGCCGCACCGATACCATTTCGCAAACGCGCCCGTAGCTCAGCTGGATAGAGCGACGGTTTCCGGAGCCGTAGGTCAGAGGTTCGAATCCTCTCGGGCGTACCATCATCCAACCACGTGGCGCGACGAGAAACCTCGAGCGCCACGCTTCGTTTACGCTACGCGTCGCTCGCCTTTGCGCGAGCTTTGGCTTCGCTACTTCGCTTTCGCGGCAGCACACCGTGCTGCCGCGAGGTTCGAATCCTCTCGGGCGTACCATATCCAGCCACGTGGCGCGACGAGAAAACTCGAGTGCCACGCTTTGTTTGCGTGTCAGGTGTAGTGAAGGGCAGCCGGTATGTTCATGCGGGCCCCCTTTAGCGCGGGGGGAAGGGCGCCGAGAATTCCGATCGCCAGCGACACCGCACCACCGGCAGCTATCGCAAGCGGTCCGATCTGGATGGTGAAGGCACCGCTAGCAAACTTGGCCGATGCGCCGTCAACCATTGTGGCCGCCAGGCAACCAAGGACTCCGCCGCACAGCGAAATCGCAAGGGACTCCCACAGGTACGACTGCACGATGTCGCCTGAGCCGTATCCGAGCACCTTCAGCGTGGCAATCTCGCGGATGCGCCCCAGCACACTGGCGTACATTGTGTTCATCCCGCTGATCAATCCGCCTACGCCGGCCAGCACGGCCAGCAGGACCGCCAGGAAGATCACGCGGTCGTACCCTTCCTGAAGCCCCCGGTAGTACTCGGTTTCCGCGACGGCTCGGACCTGAATGTCATTCCGGTTGTTCAAAGTGTGCACTAGTGTGGCGACTTCGCTTGCCCTGTTCAGTTTCAGCAGTACTGACGAGTAGCTGTCGCGGGCAAACACAGCCATCATGTCCGACAAGTCGGCAAGGATTTCGCTGTCCAGCGCCGTTCCCCCGGCTGAGAAGTGCCCCGCAACAGTCCAGTCTTCTTCGCCGAAGCGGATGCGCTGTCCAAGTTCCAGGGCAGCCGCCGGTACTCCCATGGCGGTATGCGCAAGCGAGCCGACTATCAGGCGCCGTCCCGGCGACGGAGCTTCTCCCGCCGTGAGGTGCAGCAGCATATTGACCGCAAAGGCGCGCTGCGTAACGCCGCGCACCGTGCCGGGCCGGTTCAGCGAAGGGCCGGCGTCCACCCGCACTTGGTGTACCACCTCAGGCGAGATCAACAATTCGCCGTCGCCCCCTCGCGCTATCTGGGGCAGGCTCTGGAGCAGATTGAAGTCGCGATGCGAGATCTTGGAGAAGGCCTGGGATGACGCATTGCGGTCCACCACGATGACATTGTCAGGCGAACCTGAACTGCGCGCCGCACGCAAAATGCCCCCCGCAAAGCCGAACATCACAGTGCTGATACCGGCCACCATAGCCACAGCCAGGATCGTGAGTGCCGTGCGCACCTTGCGGCGGGCCACGTTACGTATGCTGTAGCGCAGGGGTATCCGCATGGATCAGTCCACGCTTCCAATGGCATCCACAATCTTCATCCGCGCGGCGCGCAACGCGGGCAAGAAGCCCCCTAGGGCACCAATGGCTGCGGATAAACCCACGGCGTAGGCCGTCACCTGTACCGGCATGGAAACGGCCAAGTTCATGGTACGCGCCTGCACGGTCACATCCTGCAACTGCAGCGCACCCCACGCAAAGGCGGCGCCGATTGTCCCACCAATCGCGCAGACCAGTGCGGATTCACCGATGACCAGACCCAGAATCGTTATCCGGCGAAACCCGAGCGTGCGCATCATGCCCAGTTGCCTGGTGCGGTCCCGCACCGACATGGCCACGGTGTTCGCCACGCTGATGAACACCACCATCAGGGTCACCAGTATCACGATCCGGGATATCGCGATCATGTCGCCAAGGTCTTCAATCATGCCGCTGACATAGGCGGTCTCTGCCTGGGTGCTGGTGCGGGTTGGCAGTGGCATCGCGTCGATGGCGGCCGCAATGTCCTCGGCCCGTGCGTCGGGGGCAAGCTTGACCAGCACCTGATTGGCCTTGCCCCGCGCAGAGTACTGATCCTGCACATACTCCAGCCCGGCCAGAATCGTGTTGTCCTGTTCCTCGTTGCCCGAAAAGAACAGGCCTTTGACTGCCAGCAGCAGTCCCAGCTGGGAACGCAGATCAATCACCTGGCCTGCCTTCCAGCCCTTGCGACGCGCGATGCTGGCACCCACCAGCGCTCCGTCGCGGGCAGCCAGGAACTCGTCCATGCTGCCCTCGGTTACGTTGTACTGGCGAAAGCGCTCGAACTTCGACTTGTCCACACCGTGGACTATCACCGTGTCCGGTTCGAAACTTCAGCAGTTCGTCGTCGAGATGTAGACCGGCATGGCCTCCTCAACCTGAGGAAGATCCGCGAACTGCCGCGCGTAGTGATCCGGCAGTTCGCTTTGCGTCGGTCACCATGTATTGATCTTCATGACCACAAGGTTGTTGTTTTCACCGGCCTTGGCCACTACTTCGCTCATGGTGTGCTGCATGCTTTCAAAGAAGCAGAACACGAACGCGGCCACGGCAACGCCAAGCAGCGTCAGGGACGTACGCAGCCGGTTGGCAATCAGGTACTTGGGGATCAATGACAGGTAGCGCATGGATGACCTCCGGTCGGGCTGAACATCAGGACTCTCGCGCATCTCCGGCCTGGACCGGCATCGGGGTCGGCAGGTTCGCCTCACTTGGTTGCAGCACACCCTTGTCCAGGTGCAGCCGGCGACTCGCCGTGGCGGCCGCGCGGGGGTCGTGGGTGACAAGCAGAATAGTCTTGCCGAATCGCTGGTTCAGCTGGCTCAGGATTTCCAGCACCTCGTGTTCGGACTGCGCGTCCAGGTTGCCGGTAGGCTCGTCGGCGACGATGATCCGGGGATCTGTGACAATCGCTCGCGCAATGGCAACCCGCTGCTGCTGCCCGCCGGAAAGCTGGCGCGGATAGTGCTTCAGTCGGTCTGAAAGGCCGACTGCACCCAGCGCCAATTCAGCCTGCTTGCGGCGCCTGCGCGCAGAGATCGGAAGCAGCATCAGCGGCAGCTCCACATTCTCAAGCGCTGTCAAGACCGGAAGCAGGTTGAACTGCTGGAAGATGTAGCCGATGTTGCGGTTTCTCCAGCGCGCGAGCTTGGCGTCGGACAACTCCGAGATGGTCACGCCGTTCACCACTACCGTACCCGACGTGGCGTGGTCAACGCCGGCGATGATGTTCATCAACGTGGTCTTGCCAGAACCGGACGGGCCCATGAGCGAAAGCGACTCGCCTTCCAGGACATCCAGGTTGATGTTGTCGAGCGGCGTCACCTTGGTTTCGCCCGTATCGTAGGTCTTTCGCAGGTTTCGGACCTGTACCAAGACGCGTCCGGTCATTGTGCCCCCAAATCCAGGCGCACCGGCGCGCCGTCGTGCAGCAGCGCAAGATTGCTGGTTGCGACCAGATCGCCCGCCACGACACCGGACTGCACAACAACACCGGCCGCAACTTCGCCCCCAAGGACAACGGGCCTGAGCTGGGCACGCCCATCGCGAACCAGGAAGACATGGTCTTTGCCGTCGCGCCGGGTGATGGCAGAAAGCGGCAGCACCAGCGACGCGCCGCTGTCGTCGGTTTCCTGACGCGGAAGGAAATCCACAGTGACCGTCATGTCCTTGCGCAACGCGTCATCGGGCTTCAGCACCTTCACCCTTGCCCGGATCGTGTCGCGCGCCAAATTTGCCGCGGGGTCAATGCGTATCACTTCACCGGCATAGGCCTGACCTTTTCGTACCTCAGCTTTGATGGTGCACGGCTGGCCCACAACCAACGCTGAGGCCTGTTCCTGCCTGACATCGACGCGCACCTGCATGCGATCCGGTTCGTAGATTGTTGCGATGTTCGGGCTCTCTTCCGTCAGCATCGAGCCAGGGGTCGTCAGGATCTCAAGCACTCTCCCCGAAACAGGAGCTTTGATCTCACATTGCTCAACGCGCCAGTCCGCGAAGGCGGCGGCTTCCCTGCGCGCATCAAGTTCAGCCCGGGCTGCAGCGAGGGCAGCCTCGGCCTGGGTGATTTCTTCCGCGCGGGGCCCCGCCTTCAGTAACTCCAGCCGGCGCTGTGCCGTGATGGCGGCGGCAGACAGCTCGCCGATGTCCACTTCGCGGTACCCCTGGCGCAGGCGCTCCAGTGCATGCCCCAATGCCCTTGCGTGTGCCTCGGCGGCGACGGCCTCTGACTCAACCTCATCGGCCTGCACGGATGAAATCAGGTTCTTGGCATACATGCTGGCGTATCGGGCAGCCCGCGCGCGGGCCGTACTGGCCAGCACTTCGGCGCGCCGAAACTCTTCTGTTGCCTGCGCGATATCCTCGGCGCGATAGCCGGCCTGCATTCGTGCCACCATGGCAAGTGCTTGCGCAAGTTCGGCTTCTGCGACAGCCAGTTCCTCAGGACGTGGGCCGGCTTGGAGTCTCTCCAGTACAGCCTTAGCCTCTGCCTGGCGGGCCTCCGCAGCAACGACTTGGGCGGCGGCCACACGCTGCTCCGACTCAAGTGGTTCCATGACCAGCTGCGCAATAACCTGGCCTGACTTCACTATGCTTCCTTCCTGCACCCAGATCGCTTCGACCTGACCCGGGATGAACGATGCGACCATGGTGGGATGCGGCCACTGCGGCTCAATCCAGCCACCGGCGGTGAATGCGGCTGGCCCTGAGTTGGCAGCCGAACCAACGACGTGGGTGCGGACCGGAGTACCGATAGATTCGGGCTCAGGGGTTACGGCCGCAACGTGCATCCAGGCAAGCGCACCCAAACCCAGAGCCAGCAACACGGTCAGTGCGCGCCAGCCCCGCCATACGCCTTCAGGGCGCGAGAAGTCTTCCTCGGCGATGTCCAGGCGAAGTTGTTCTAGGTCGAAGGCCATCTACCCAACCTGCTGTTCACAATCACAAGGTGGCACATCGCGGTTTGCAGGTCCGTGCCCATTCGATGCGGCCAGAACAGAATTCGCGAAGCGCTCCTCCGATGAAACCGCGCACCAGGTATGGCCTGCAGCCCGGTCATACTAGGTCCGTACTGGCGTCCGGGTTCCAGTGTTTTTCGCGCGCTATTGAGATCACCGCGGTCCACTTTGTCCACTTTGCGCGGCTTCGCACATCGTTGCGGACGCCTTTCCCGGCGGGTGTATTTAGACGCTGCGTACGCCAGGATCCTGCCGCATGCTCAGTTACGGAGCGCACTGCTGCTTGCGGTAACGCTGAGACAGTATTCAGCCTCTACACCGCGACCAGTTCGGGTTCGGATTTGGGTTGGGTTTGGAACAGTGGGCCTTCGAACCCGAAGCGCAGCATCTCGATGCGGCCGTCGTCGTGCTCGACGATTGCGCTGCAGTTCTCGACCCAGTCGCCACAGTTGCAGTACAGCACGTCTTCGAGCTGCCGCACTTCGGGGTGGTGGATGTGGCCGCAGACGACCATGTCGGCCTGCTTGCCGCGGGCGTAGCGCACGACGGCGTCTTCATAGCTGCCGATGAAGCTGATGATCTTCTTGACCCGGTGCTTGATGTAGCTGCTGAGGCTCCAGTGGCCGAAACCGCACCAGCGGCGCACGTTGTTGAACCATACGTTCACGCGCAGCAGCACGTCGTACAGCCAGTCGCCGATCAGCGTGATCAGCCGGTGGTTCGCCACCACGGCATCGAAGATGTCGCCGTGCAGCACCAAGGCGCGCTTGCCGTCGGCGGTGATGTGTACGGCCTCATTGCGGATTTCGACGCCGCCGAACTCAAGCAGGTGGTAGGCGCGGAAAAGTTCGTCGTGGTTGCCGGGCACGAAGATGATGCGGGTGCCCTTGAGGTCGGCCTTCAGCAGTTTGCGCACGACTTCGGTGTGGGCCTTGGGCCAGTGCCAGCGCCGCTTGAGGGCCCAGATATCGAGGATGTCGCCGACGAGGTACAGCGTGTCACAGCGGACACTGTTCAGGAACTCGAGCAGGCGTTCGACGCGGCAGAAGCGGGTCCCGAGGTGAAGGTCGGAAATCCAGACCGTACGGAATCGCTGTTTGTGGTCGCTCATGGGGTATGTCAGCAACATACCCCATGAGTCGTGATTGACGTGTCAAGTGCGTGTGAGGATTCCGCGAATCCGCCCGCGCCTTCGGAACCCACTTCATGCCATGCGCGCACGCACAAACTCGAGGGCTTGTTCGCGTGTTGTGAGCCGGCCTTCGAGCACTTCGTCTTCGATAGCTTCCAGCAGTTCGCGGAATTTGGGGCCGGGCTCAAGGCCGATCTGCTTCAGGTCGTTGCCGTCGATGGGCAGCTTGGGGCGCAGGCTTTGCGGCTCTTTGGCGAACTCGGCCAGGCGCGCGCGTACGTACTGCCACGTGTCCAGCGTGCCGGGGCCGGCAAGGCAGTCAATGCGATGCAGCTCAAGGTCTTCGTCAAAATGCGGCTTGCGCACGAAGCGCTTGAGCGTCGAGGTCTTCATCTTGTGCACGTTCATGAACTTCAGGTGATCGGTGATCATCGACTGCACGCGCGTGATCGTGTCGCTGGAAAAGCGCAGCCGCCCCAGGATTTCGCCCGCCATCTCGGCGCCCAGTTTGTCGTGGCCGTGGAAACGAATGCGGTCGCCCGTGTCGTCAAAGGTCGGCGGCTTGGCGACATCGTGCAGCAGCACGCCCAGGGCCAGCGTTTCGGTGCAGGGGTAGGCGATCAGGTCCATGGCCAGCAGCGTGTGCGTCCAGACGTCGCCTTCCGGGTGGAACTCGGGCGGCTGCTGCACACCCAGCATGGCGCTGAGCTCAGGCAGGATCGCGTCCAGCAGCCCGGTCTGAAGCATCAACGTCAGGCCGCGCGAGGCGCCCTTGTTCGTGATCAGCTTGGTCAGCTCATCGCGGATGCGTTCGGCGCTGCATGCTTTGACCTCCGGTGCCATTTCCGTCACGGCGTTCAGCGTGGCGTCGTCGATGCTGAAGTTCAGCCCGGCCGCAAAACGCACCGCGCGCAGCAGGCGCAGCTTGTCTTCGGCAAAGCGCACGCGAGGCTCGCCCACGGCGCGAATCAGCTTTGCATCCAGATCGCGCAGGCCGCCGACGAAGTCGTGCACCTCGTTGCTTTCGGGGTCCAGAAACAGCGCGTTGATCGTGAAGTCGCGCCGGGCAGCGTCTTCGCGGGCGTTCGTGAAACTGACGTGGCTGGGGTGTCGGCCGTCGAGATAGGGACCGTCATGACGAAAGGTCGCGACTTCGACTGCCAGCGGCAGCGACTCATGCAGCACGCGAATCACGCCAAAGGCCTTGCCCACGGCGACGGTGCGCGCGAACAGCGCCTCGACCTGGTCGGGCAGCGCGCTGGTGGCGATGTCGTAATCCTTGGGCTCGCGGCCGAGCAGCAGGTCGCGCACGCAGCCACCGGCCAGCAGGGCCTCATGCCCGGCCGCGCGCAGGGCGCGGATCACGGCACGGGCGTGCGCGGTCATGGGCGTGTTCGGGATTGCGATGGCCGTCATCAGGTTCACTCCAGGCAAACGCATGGTGACGGAAACGGGCACAGGTTTCACGGCAAATTATCAGGCGCCGAACCACGGTCCGCGTCGGCGTGCGTTCGCGAAGTGCCACAGCGCGCCAAGGCCGATCAGCACCAGCCCCGCGAGCCACACCTTCCACTCAACCGAGAACGCCAGAAACGCGCACGAGCCAAGCCCCACCATGGCCAGCCATTGCGGGAACTTGCGCTCCGCACCGCGCAGGCACAGCGCGGCCGCATTGGTAATCGCGTAATACACCAGCACCGTGAAGGCGCTGAAGCTCCAGGTCAGCTTCACGTTGCCGGCCAGCACCAGCGCCGCGATCACCAGCCCGGTCACGACCACGGCCGGTACCGGCGTGGTCCCGCCCTTCACCCGCGCCAGCACGGCCGGCATGTCGCGGCGGCGGCCCATGGCCAGCCACACGCGGCTCAGCCCCAGCACCAGGTTCAGCAGCACGCCCAGCATCGCGACCATGGCACCCTGCGCGACGATCCACGCCGCCGCGGGCCCGTAGCCTCGCGCGGCCGTCTGTAACGGGGCAGGGTCCACAATCGTGCCGCGCGCGTTGCCGGTGGCCACCAGCACGAACGCGACTGCTGCGTACAGCACGGCCGAAATCGCCAGCGTGATGATCATGGCGCGCGGGATGTTGCGGGCGGGCTCGCGGATTTCTTCGCCCATGGTCGCGATGCGGCCGTAGCCCGTGTACGCAACGAAGGCCAGCGCCGTGGCCTCAAACAGGCCCGGCACACCGCCGCGCAGGAAGGGCGCAAAACTCCCCGCCGAAGCGCGAGGCAAGCCCAGCGCAACAAAACACAGCAACGCTACACCCGCCAGCAGCACCAGCACAGCGTTCATCACATTGCTGCGTCTCAGGCCCTCCAGCACCAGCAGCGTCAGCGCCCCCACCGCCGCCAGCGCGATCAACCGCTGCAGCCACGGGCCTTGCCAGCCCATCGCGCGCATCAGATAGCCCGTGAAGCCAAGCGCCGCCGTGGCCGCACTGGCCGATTTCGCGAGCAAGAACAACCAGCCCGCCGTGAAGCCCCAGAACGGATTCAGGTAGCGATAGCCGTACTCGTAGGTCCCGCCGCTGACCGGGTGCGCGGCTGCAAGCTGCGCCGAGTTCAGTCCGTTGCAAGTAGCCACACCAGCGGCCAGCAGCACCGCCAGCAACACCGACGGCCCGGCGATTCCGGCCGCAATGCCGACACTGACGAAGATGCCGGTGCCGACAATGCTGCCCATACCAAGCAGCACCGCGCCGCCAACGCCGACCGTGCGTTTCAGGGCATCAGCCACGCGGGGCCCCGGGAAAAAAGACACGCGCAGCTTTCACAGACGGGCTGGAAAGCTGCGCGGGGTAAGTTTGCATCGAAAATGCTTAGGTGTTCGGCGACTCGTATTCGATGTCGCGGCTCGGGTCGTCGTAGTCGTAGTTGAAGAAGAACCGGTCGATCGAACGGTGCATACGATCAAGGTCTTCGTTCCACGCGCGGAAGTGGTTCAGGTTGTGCTGCCAGTCAACGAACGAGAAGCAGCCGCTGAGGCCAAAACCGATCACTGCCAGAAGCAGCACGGCGACGGTGTTGCGCATAACGATCCCCATCCAGGGCGAAGTTTACAGGGGTTCTCTAACGGGGGAGCATTGACGATACCGCAACCAACAATCAGGTCAAGCGGGAAATGGGCTTCTTCAGTTCCGCAACTGGCGATCCCACCCGCCGCCCCACCACCAAACCCGCCGCCAGCACCGTTGCCGCAAGGCTTACCGCCATGCTGAGGCCGTGAGTGCGGCCAAACGTCGCTTTCTCGGCCGGGTCCACCAGTTCGCCGTCGACCCAGGTGCTGTTTTCGCGCAGGTGCTTCATGGTCGGCGCGAAGTAGAACTGTGTGGCCAGTGCCCCGGCCAGCATCAGCACGGCGGCCGCGGCCATCAGCTTCCAGGCCGCAAGCAGGCGGCGGCTGGGCATGACCCCCACCGGGGGCTTCAGGGCCGCATAGATGCAGCCCGCGGTTGCCAGCGCGGCCAGGATCACCATCGGCAGCCCCAGCCGGTCAAACATGCTGCCGGCTAGGGTGTTGGCGTACTGCTTGGGATAGCCCGACTCGCGCGATACGCCAAAAATCACACTGGCCGCAACCGACGCCCCCACGCTGACACCCACCAGGATGCCCAGGCAAAGGTCCGTAAGCGCGTGGATCCATCGGGCCATGTTCGATTCAGCCTTACTTCTACTTCTGCTCGATCGCCTTCTTGCAGTTGCTCAGGATGATCACGCCGTAGCCCGTACCGTAAGGCTTGGCGTATCCGTAAAGCGGGTAATCCCAGAAGCTGCCGTCGTCGTACTGCCCGGCCACAATCAGTTCAGCCAATTTGTCGCCGTAGCGGGGCTGCAGCTCAGGCGGCAGGGCCAGCACGTTGCGCGACGCGTAATAGTGACCGAAGTAGTAGTAGTACGGCGCCGTCGCGTACCAGGCCTCGTGCGGGAATTGCCGGCCGCGGCCGATTTCGATGAAGACGTGCTCAGGCCCAAGGAAGTAGTCAAGCGCCTTCTGCAAGTCCTGCTGGGTCAACTGACGATTCCAGGTGTACAGGGCGTTGTCGCCTGACTGGCTGCGGCCCATGCTGCCGCGCGGCAGGCTGGCCTCACCCTGCGGGTAGTGCATGTGGCCGGTGCTGTAGTAGTAGGCACCGTTTGGGATGCGGTGGCGCTGGACGTAATCCACCCCGATCTCAATCAACCGGTCGCGCACGGGCAGGTCGGCCCTTTGTGCTTCCTTGAGCGCAACAAGTGCGGCCGCCGTGGTGAACGGGGTGCTGATATCGCCACTGGGTCGCAGCGTGCGATGGTCGAAGTCGTAGTAGCCCCATCCGCCGTCGAGGCTTTGGTGATCAAGCAGGCGGCGCAGTTCGTGCTCGGCCCGTTTGCGCATGTTTGCTTTGAGGTCCGCAAAGCGCGCGTCGCCCATGGCCTCGCACAGCGCCTGGATCATGTAGGCGTGCGACCACACGTTGTAGAACGTGTCCATGGTGGCGCGCGGCGTGTCCGGCGCGTTCACCAGGTATTCAAGGCCCTTGCGCGCGGCCGCCGTGATTTCGTCCGTGGCGGGCACGGACATCAGCCCCATCACGCACAGCGCCGTGCTTGCGTTGCCCCACACGTGCAGGCTGTTGATGCTGCCGAGGTAGATGTCGTAGGGGCGCTCGGTCATATAGCCCCAGTCGCCCTTGGCCTTCTGGTTGTCCAGAATCCAGCGTACCGCGTCATCCAGCTGCTTCTGGTACTTCCATGTAACAGGCGCTTCGTCTGGCTTCACGGGCGTGCCCGTGGCCGCACCCTGGGGCAGCACTTTCGTGGCGCTTGAGGGCGGACCGCTGGGCGTGCAGGCGCTGACGGCCAAGGCAGCCGTCAGCGCGCAAAGGAACGCAAGGGGCGCATATCGCATGGGTGTCTCCGGGCTGCTCGCCACAACTACTCCGCGCTGCCGACCGTGGCGTTAGCCCCGGCCATCAGGTTGCCGGCCTTGTTGTCGATCTCGAACTGCACGGTAAGGCGGCCGCCGTTGGCAATGACGCCGCGCGCGACGACCTTGCCGGTGGCCTGGGCACCCAGGTCGGCGCAGGACACGGTGTGTTCCTTGCCCACGGCGTAATCCGCGCGCTTGGCCAGCGGCACGTCCACGTTCAGCAGCAGCTTGCTGGTGTCCAGCAGAGTGACCACCACCTGGCCGCGATTCAGCTTGTCGCCGGCCTTGATGCCCGCGCTGATGCCGTCGTTGCCCTGCATGCCGCCCACCAGCACGATGCCGTCATAGGCGGCAGTCAGTTTGAAGGCGTCTTTCTCGGCTTCAAATTCGGTCACCCGCTTCTGGGCATCCTTGAGGGCGCGGTCGGCGCGCACAAGGCGCATGGCAAGCTCGCCGTTGCCGGCCTTTTCGGCCCGGCTGAGCCGCTCGTACTCAATCTTGGCCATCTCGGCCCCGGCGGTCAGGTCTTCGAGGGTGCGCGGCAGTTCAATGTCCACCCAGCGCTTGTGGCGCGCCTCGGACATGGCAAGGCGCTCGCGGCTCTGGGCCAGGCGGCGCTTGGAACGGTTCAGCACGATGTCCTGCGACTCCTTGGCCAGGTCGTTGCCCTTGTACAGGGTTTCAAGCTGACGCAATTCCTCTTCCTGGTCTTCGACGCTGTTACGGAAGCTTTCGAGACCCAGTTCCGCGTCGCGGACACGGTTGGCGCGTTCGGTCTTGATGAAGTAATCCAGTGCGTCGGCGGAACGTTCCATGTCGCGCTTGGCCTTGGCCAACTGCAACGGGAAGGTGCGCTTGTGCTGTTCGTCGGCTTCCTGGGTGGCCTTCAGGCCAAGTTCGGCCGCCTGCAGGTCTTCTTTGGCGCGGGCCAGCGCGTCGGCAAACTCGGCCGAGTCCAGCTCAGCCAGAACGTCGCCGGCCTTTACGGTGGCGCCCGGGGCGACGATGGACTTCACCTTCCATTCGCCCTGGAAGTTCTTGATTTCAAAGCGCATCTCGGTGACGCGCGCGGCCTTCAGCGTACCGCCCGGGGCCTTGGCGGCCGGGGCATCGTCCTGTGCCAGCGAGGCGCCGGCAATCGTAAACAGCACCAGGGGTGCAAGCAGCAACTTGCGCATGGGATCTCCAATGGCGGGGGCAAACGGTCCCCAACATACGAAGAAGATCCCGCGAAGGGATAGCAAATCATGCCGCCGTCACGACCCCCGTGGCTCAAGTTCAATCGTGGCGTGTACCCCCGTCGGAGCGGTTTCACCCACCGTCAGCTGCGCCGAAGCCAGCTTGCAGCCGCGGTGCGTGATGTGCAGCGTGTATTCGCCCGGGATGACATCATACAGGTCCACGTGCCCCGCAAACCGCCCCCCGCCGAAGTACAGCCCGCTGAGCCGCCCCTGCGCGTCCACCAGGTAGCACAACGGACCACCATCCAGCAGCGGGCCCGCGTCGGCCCGTGAGTACGTCACCCGGACCGTGAGGCTGGATTCCGCCACCACCAGGTCGGCCTCAACGGGCGTGTCGTTGCTGGGTACCGTGAGCACCTGCGAAAACGCCGTGCCCGTGGCAGCCTGGTCCTGGTAGCCGCCGACGCGCACGATCATCTGCGCGCCGTTTTCGAGGCGCTCGGCGCGGTAGTGCCCGGTGGCGTCAGTGACGACATAGGCCGCCAGCAAGGCGCGCGGGAAGTTGGCGGTCAGGTTCGTGACGCTGACCCGCGCCCCGGCCACCGGCTGCCCGCTTGGGTAGGTCACGCGCCCGGTAATCACGCCGGTGATCTGTGGCAGTTGCACGTTGATGTCGGACCAGCCCGCCTTGGTAATCTCGACATCAACTGCAAATTGCGCGGCCGTGTCGGCCTGCGTCTTCAGTGCGCAGAACACCCATGTACCCGGGAACAGGTTGGTGCTCTCGTAGCGGCCTTCCGGGTCGGTGTAGATCGTGGCGCTCCAGTACACGTTGTCGCGCCGGTACACGTAAATGCCTGCGTTGGCATGAGGCTGCCCGTTGCTGCGTTTGACCGTACCGCGAACGTGGCTGATCACGCCGATCTCAATGTCATGCTCAAGCCCTTCCGGCACCAGCGTCACCGCGCGCGGCACGTAGTGAAACTCGGGCAGGCCGATGAAGTACACGCCCAGCGGCAGCGCGTCGCTGGTGTAGCGACCTTCTGTATCGGTGAGCAGCGTGGCGACAAGCTTGCTGGCGTTCCAGATTTCCACCTTCGAGGTCGCGGGCAGCGGCGAACCGGCCGTGGTGCACACGCCCGTGATAGTGCTGCCTGGCGACATCAGCACTTCCTGCGGCGGCGCGCTGCTGACTTTGTCCGACACGTCGGCCGTCAGTTGCAGCGTCAGCTTGGCGAAACCCGCTTTCTCGAGCACCACGTTGATCTTCATCGACGACAGCCCAGTCAGTGTTACCAGCCCGTCCGCGCCGGTGGTGTGCACTTGCCCGTAATCCGTGGCCGTCAGCTTCACGCCCGGCAGCGGCTCGCCGGTTTCGGCGTGCTTCACAATCGCGCGTGCTTCGAAGTTTGATTTGCTCAGCGCGATGTTGCGTTCGATCTCGTGTTCGCCGGGGACGGGCGTGATCGTGATCGCCGTTCCCAAGTAGGCCGCGTGCAGCACCCGCACGATGAACGGCTCTTCGTTCAAGCCTTCGATCCGATACCTGCCCTCGGCGTCGGTTTGCACCTTCGTGCTGCCCACGCTGACTTCGGCGTTGGCAATCGGAGTCTGCGCTTCGGTGCCGTCGTGCACGACCCCAAACACCGCGTAGCCCGCGTCCAGATACAGGTCGCCAAGTTCCACTTCGCCGCCCGGTGCGGCCGCGTAGTCCACCTGCAACTGCGACAATCCGGGGCCTTTCACCCGCAACTGGCTGGCGTCGGGGGCGACTTCGCACCAGAACGCGCCGTCAGCGCCCGGCCCGATCGACTGGTGCACCTTGCGCGACTTGCCGTCCGCGCCAAACGCCGTGAAGCTCGCCGCCGTCACCGGCACCCCGCTGCGTGTGAGCAGACGGCCGCGCAGCACCACGTTGCCCGAAGGCTCCAGCTTGAAGTTGACGCCGGCATCGCCACTGCGCACCAGTGCGCGCTGCTGCGATTTGAACCCAGCGGCCACCACCGTCAGGGTGTTGTGCTGGCTTTCGGGCTGGCATTTCACGGCATAGAAGCCGGATTCGTCGGTGAATGCTTCCGTGTGGAAGTGCTGGTTGGGCTCGGCGTGGAAGTCGCAGGCGACGCGCGCGTTGGCCACGGGATTGCCGCCGCCGTCGCTGACCACGCCAGAGATCACCGTGCCGGGCGCGAGTTCCGCATCCAGGGTCATCGGCGGGTTCACGTTGTTGAAGATGCGGGGCGTGTAACCCTCGCGCGTGACCTGCACCCGGTAGGCCTCCGGCGCAAGTTTGCTGAACTCGAACGAGCCGTCGCCGCTGGTAGTCACGCTGGCCTTGCTTTGGCCGCCAAGCAGCAGGATCACGGCCGCACCGGCAAGCGGGCTGCCGTCGTCGCTGCTGCGCACGGTGCCGCGAATTGAAGTGTCGCGCGGCAGCACCAACGGGTCCGCCAGCGCCAGCTTCGCGCCAGCCGCCAGCCGCGTGTTGAGCGCCTTGCTGCTGTTGCCCCACTTGTCGCGCGCCACCACGCTGATCACGACCTGTGCCGGCATGTCGGCCAGCGCAAAGCGGCCTTCCTCATTGGTGCTCGCCGTGCGCTGTTCGGCCCCTGCGGGCACGGCCACCACAGTCGCGCCGGGGTACGGGTTGCCGAAGTCATCAACGACCTGGCCGCTGAGCGCGCCGGGATCAAGCGGCTGCTCAGGCTCGGCTTCAGAGCGATCACCCGCGTCGCCCGTGCCGCCGGTGCCCGTGGACGATGCATCACTCCCACCGCGGCCTTCTCGGCCTCCACGCCCTTCGCGATCTGTGCCGCCGGCCGCGCGGCCTTCGCGCAGCACGTTGCCGAAGCGGTCCACGTAGGTGCGCTTGCCGTTCTCGAGTGTGTAGCGGCGGCCTTCACTATCAATGTAGATGCGGCGACCGTCGGTGGTCAGTTCGTAGGCGCCGTGTTCGTCTTCGCCGACGGGGCTGAAGGGACCGAACGGGTCGGCCTCATCGGCAAAGGGGTTGGCCTTGGCGTGGCGTGCGTTGTGGCCGTCGCGGTCGTTGCCGCCGCCGAAGCCGAACCCGCCGCCAGCAAAGAAAACGCCTGCGCCCGCGAGAATGCAAATGGCAAGTCCTGCCAAAATGAAGATCGTTGTCTTCTGGCTCATGAGTCGTCTCAAAATGCGGTTGGCGTCGAATCGAGTGCCGGACAAGTTAACGTGGGAACTCGCGAAGTGGGAACAAAAAAGGAGCCGTCATGGCCAAGATCGTCGTAGCCCTGTGCGTATTGCTCGCGGCACCCCTGCTGGTGCTGGCGCAAGACAGCAAGCCCCCACGCAAATTCACGTTCGGGCTGTTCGGGGCCGCGATGCGCGAAGACCTGACCCTGTACCAGGGCGGTGCCCGCAACGAGGCCGGCGAAATCGTGATCAAAGAAAACGACCGCCTTCAGAAGTGGGCCGGTAAAGAGCTCGCCAGCCTCGATGACTTCTGCCGCGCGCTCTACGCCACCAAGCCCGGCGACGTGGTCGAGGTCGAGATCAGCCGCTCAGCCGAAGGCGACAAACGCGAAACCCTGACCGTGAAGATCAAGCTCGGCGACCCTAAGGCCGCGTACAAAGAGCTGTACACGCACCTCGACAAGCGCAAGCGGACCTACGACTGGCGCAAGTACATCGCCGTAACCCAGGGCGGCCCGCTGCGCGAAAAGCTGTGGCCGCAAATCCAGAAGCAAAAGCTCGCGGACGAATGGGACAATTTAACAGCCGCCCACGAACGCGAACTCGACTTGTGGGACAGCTACGAAAACCTGAGCAGCACCGACCTGCTGCTAAGCGACCCGCTGTCGGCGCACCAGTGGATTGACCAAACTGGCAATATGATCGCTGAAGGGCACTACCGCGACGCGTTGCTCAAGCTGGCAGACGTTCAACCGCTGGAGTCAACGACTGTTGAAGCCCCGGAGGCACCACGAGATCCTGCCGATCTTCAGAAGTGGCTGGGCAAGGTCATGGACGAAGCGCTGAAGTCCCTTGATGTCCTCGCCGGCACAGATGCCGACTCCATCGCCGCCCTGCGCACACCAGCCCTCGAGGCCGAGTTCGCATGGCGCGGACAGCCCGGGTTCGAGACTAGCGCAGCACTTGTAACCGCCGTGCGCAGCCTGGATCTCAGAGTGGCTGAAGTGTTTGCAGCAATGCGCGCATCGATGCTCATGATCCGCTGGACCTTGGAAGGTGCGTGGCCCAAGGACGACGACACGACTCGCTGGCCGGTGCCCGACGGCGTTAGTACCAAGGACTTTGTGGTCGGACACGTAGTTTGCTTCCAGACCAGCTATGGCCTTGTCGCCATTGGAGGCAAGGGCCGCAACGTGTGGACGGGAGGGCCGCATGCCCCGGCCGTCATCTTTGATCTCGGCGGGGACGACGAATACATTGACTGTGCCACAACGCGTCACGGACACAAAGTAAGCATTGTTTACGACATGCTGGGCAACGATCTCTACCGCGCCACGGGCAAGTGGGGTGTTGCCAGCGGTGTGCTGGGGACCGCGTTACTCGCAGATGAGACCGGAGACGACACGTACCAATCCGGCGATTGGGGCATCGGCGCCGCTTTTGGCGGCATTGGCATTCTGACGGACATTTCTGGCAACGACCGATACCTCGGTGGCACGAACTCAATCGGCTGCGCTGCCTACGGACTTGGCGGTGTTGTCGATATGGCGGGCAACGACGTGTATGACGCCCACGTCTACAGCATCGGTTGCGGCCAGCCGGGCGGCGTGGGCTACCTGATTGAGTTTGGCGGTGATGACCGCTACCGCTGCACCGGCAAGCAGCCCAGCGCATATGGCACGCAAGGCGAGTGGATGGGCGGCGGCATTGGTTGCGGCTTTGGCTGGCGTACGCTGGCTTGCGGCGGCGTTGGCCTGGTTGTCGATGTCAAAGGCAACGACATCTACGACGCCGGCGAGTTCGGCCTGGCTTGCGGGTACTTCATGGCCGTCGGCGCCGTGCGCGACATGGATGGCGACGACATCTACCACAGTTCGCGATACGGCTTGGCGGCCGCAGCACATGCGGCCGTGGGCGTGTTCATGGATGACAAGGGCAATGACGTCTACGTCGGCAAGACGGCCGCCAGCATCGGCGGCACCTGGGACATCGTGACCGGCTATTTCTACGACGGCGCGGGCAACGACGTGTACCGCTGCGACGGCCTTGGGCTAGGTGCCTGCGCGCAAAACGGCTTCGGCATGTTCTGGGACAACGGCGGCGACGACGTGTACCAGGCCGGCGGAAGCAGCCTCGGCTTCGGCGGAGCAGCCGAATACGCGGGAGGCCGCCTCGCCAAGAACTTCGGCATCTTCATCGACAGCGGAGGCACCGACAGCTACCCCGGCAAAGAAGACCGCAACAAGACACAGGTGCTGGCAACCAAGTACGGCTTGTTCTGGGACGAGTAGGTCGGAGTTTGGAGGCTGGAGGCTGGATCATGCTTCATGGAAGTTCGTCTCCAATAGAACTCAAGCTGATGCACGATTGGGGCTGTTCGCCGATCTGGTGGGCAGGCGGAAATCGAGTGGGCGAGGTCATGCCGGGCGAGTTGCCGGTTCCAGAAGGTTTGTGGAACGCGCTCGCAGATTGGGCAGCTGCAATGGACGCAACTTTCAATAGCGAAAACCCGCGCAGCAGCGGGTTTTCAGATCCACATGACGCCGACTCTTGGGAGAACTTGGGGAAGGACCTGTGGCTGGAACTGCGCCGTGTATTGGGCCCACGCTACAGAGTCGCGTACCAGGCGTACTCCGGTGTCTTGAACCCAGAGGACTTTCCTCTTTCGACGCCGAACTCCGCACCGCACACACCGCACCCATGAAATCCGACACCTTCACCTTCACGATCCCCCCCGAGCGCATCGCCCAGCTTCCGGCTGAGCGTCGGGATGCTTCGCGCCTGATGGTTGTGCGGCGTGGATCGGGTGTCATCGAGCATTGCCGATTCGCGGACTTGCCCGCGTTGCTGCGGCCTCACGATCTGCTGCTGCTGAACAACACGAAAGTGAGGCCGTGCCGGCTTTACGCCACCCGCGCCAGTGGCGGCCGCGTGGAGGTGTTCCTGCTGCGCTCCCTCGACAACGGGGCCTTCGAGGCACTGACCAATGCGGGCGGAAAGCTTGAGGCCGGGGAAGTGCTGTCGCTGCCCGAAGCCACCGTGACTTTGATGGAGCGCGATGCATACGGCCCGGGGCACTGGCGGGTTCGCCTTGACACGTCAATGGATGCAGCCGAATACCTGCACGCGCATGGCAAAATGCCGCTGCCGCAGTACATTGAACGCGCCAAGGGCCCCGACGACCGCGACGCACTTGACCGCGAACGCTACCAGAGTGTGTTCGCCGAAGCGGAGGGGGCCGTGGCCGCACCGACCGCGAGCCTGCATTTCACGCCCGCGATCCTGGACGCCTGTGAGGCCCGGGGCATCACACGCGCGTTCGTGACACTGCACGTCGGCCCCGGCACGTTCCGCCCGCTCAAGGCCGAAACGTTAGCCGGCCACGACATGCACGCCGAAAGCTACAGCGTTCCACCGAAAACGACTGCTGCTGTCAGCGCCTGCCGCGCAACAGGCGGCCGCGTGGTCTGCGTTGGCACCACGGCCACAAGAACACTGGAAACAGTCGCCGATGAGCGCGGGGTACCGCGCGCAGGCACGGGCGAAACGCGCCTGTTCATTCACCCGCCATGGCGCTGGCGAGCCTGCGACGCGCTGCTGACCAACTTCCACCTGCCACGAAGCACATTGATTTTTCTGGTGGCGGCCTGGCTAGGCGTGGAGTTGACACGTCAAGCCTACGAATCGGCACTCGAGAACGACTACCGCTTCTTCAGCTACGGCGACGCCATGCTCTGCCTGCCGGAGTGACAGGGAGCCCCGCGGCGTAAACCCGGGGCCTATGGGGCAGGGATATCGAGGTCGCGGCAAATCTTGCGGGCGAGGTGGTCGTTGATTTCAGTGTGGCGCGGCACAGCAGAGCGCCGGTTCTTCGCCGGGTTCGCCCACCACGAATGTTTCGCGCCTTCACGCACGAGAACACAACCGTTGGCTACAAGGTGCGCAATCAGCTTGCGCCGGCTCAAATCGCGATGCTTTCTTCTGTGTAAGCGCCGGCCATTGCGGCCCGTGCTTCCTCGCGATTCAGCTCAAGCGCCTCCTGCAACGCAGAGCGCAAGTTCTCAAGCAATTCCTCTCGAGTTTCACCCTGGCTGTTCACCCCGGGCACTTCCTCAATCCAGCCGATCCACCAGCCTTCATCCTGCTTCACAATCGCGGTGTACATTTGGCTCATAGGGTGCCTCCAGTTCAATTGTAGCAACATCCCGCAACACGCTGAACAGGGAGCCCCGCGGCGTAAGTCTGGGGCCTACGCGATTCGAGGTCGGATCATGAAAGGACCCCGAGCTTACACTCGGGGCTCTCTGTGCGATCTCATGACTCGGTCGATCAGCACCGGTGCCTGCTATCATGCGCTGGGCCAAGTGCCTTCGTGTTCTGAAGAAACTGGCTTGCCTTCCCCGGTGGGTAGGTCCGGGTCGATTCCATGGCCGCGCAACCATCGATCACGCATCACCCGGCGACGGATGCCGATAGCCAGAGCCGACAACAGCGCCCCGGCGAAACCCACGAAGCAGATGTACTCCAAGACGCCCGGGTCGCGGTCGGGCATGCTGAACCACCACGTGTAATTCCATGCCAGGACAAACAGCGTCATCTGGCCCAGTCTACAACTAGATCAGCCCGAGTTCCTTGCCGCACTTGGCGAAGATGTCGAGTGCTTCCTGCAGGTCTTCGCGGGTGTGGGCTGCGCTAACGATGGTGCGTACGCGTGACAGCTTCTCGGCCACCATGGGGAAGTAGATGCCCTGGGCGTACACGCCGCTCTTTAGAAGAATCTCGCTGAACTTGGCCGCCTTGGCGCCTTCGCCCACGATCACCGGCGTCACCGGGCTTACGCTGTTGCCCGTGTTGAAGCCGAGCTTCTTGAGCCCTTCCTTGAAGAACTTCGTGTTCTCCCACAGGCGCGCGTGGTGCTGCGGCTCGGTTTCCATCACGTCGAAGCACGCGCTGACGGCGGCCACCACCATCGGCGGCTGGCTTGCGCTGAACAGGAACGGTCGCGCCTTGGCGATCAGGTATTCTTTCACGACCTTGGGGCCCGCGAAGTAGCCGCCCACGACGGGCACGGCCTTGCTGAGCGTACCGACTGTCAGCGTCCAGCGTTCGTGAACGTGCTGGGCCCAGGCGGTGCCGCGGCCCTTTTCGCCCATCACGCCGGTGGCGTGCGCGTCATCGACCATGGGGATCGCGTCGTATTTTTCGCAGAGTTCCAGCACGGCGGGCAGGTCGGCCACGTCGCCGTCCATGCTGAACACGCCATCGGTGACGACCAGGATCTTGCCCTTGATCGCCTTGGGCCCACGCGCTTCCTTCAACAGTTCCTCAAGGTGGGCGTGGTCCTTGTGGCGGTACACCGCGCGACTGGCCTTGCTGAGGCGCGCGCCGTCGATAATGCTGGCGTGGTTCAACTCGTCGCTGATGATGTGGTCGCCCTCGACCGTCAGGGTACTCACGACGCCGACGTTGGCCGTGAAGCCGCTCTGGAACAGCAGCGCGCTTTCGGTGCCCTTGAATTTCGCGATCTTTTCTTCGCACTCAACGTGCAGGTCCATGGTGCCGCTGATCGGCCGAACGGCCCCGGTGCCGACGCCGTACTTATCGAGGGCACGCTTGGCGGCCTCCACCACCTTCGGATGGGTGCTGAGGCCGAGATACGAGTTGTTCGAAAGCTGGATGACCCGCTTGCCATCAATCAGGACGCGCGCACCAACAGCCGACTGGTGAACCTTCGGCATATGAAAAAGGCTACGAGCCCGA
This sequence comes from uncultured bacterium, assembly GCA_938014885.1. Classification (GTDB taxonomy): domain Bacteria; phylum Planctomycetota; class UBA8742; order UBA2392; family UBA2392; genus CALLQI01. The sequence goes on along the minus strand of CALLQI010000020.1, from coordinate 71,531 downwards.
AGGGCATCAATTTCAGCGGCGCACCAGGCGTTCAGGTTGTGCATGGCAAGTCTCCTTGAAGAAGCGCCGTTTTAGACCGCGCCAGCCCGGGGGCAATGGTGTGGTACCCGAGTACGAGGCCGGAATGAAACCAGGCCCTTACGGGCCTGGCTACGTTCTTTCGGCCTTCGGCCTGCTCGCAATGCTGGTTGAAGATTCTGCGACGCCGAACCGCGCTGGCTGGCTTGGACTCGGCACGACTTCAACTGCAGCACACCCACCCTCCCCTATCCCAAGAACTTCAGGGCGTTTTCTACCCGGTGAAGGGTTTCTTCTTTGCCTAGCACCATGGCGCTTTCTACTAGCGGTGGGCTTACGGTGGAGCCTGTGAGGGCTACTCGCAGCGGGCCCAGGAACGGGCCGATCTTCTGGCCCATGGCTTCGGCTTTGGTTCGGAACTCGTTGTCCAGCTGCTCTTTCAACGTGGGGTCGTTGAAATCTGCGGCCGTGATGATGTCTCGTGCCGCCTTCAACGCTGCCACCGCGCCTTCGGGCGTCTGCTTCTTGGGCACGAACATTTCGCGCGTGTACTCGAAGCGGTTGGTGAAGAACATGGGCAGATAGTCCGCGGCCTCACACAGTGTGTGCAGGCGTTCGCGGATCAGCGGCATGATCGGCTTCAGCAGCGCCGGGTTCACCTCGAAGCTGGTCATGAGTTCGGGTGCCAGGCCGCCCAGGGTGCGGCTCCAGCGGCGGCGCTTTTGTTCGAAGTCCCGGAGGAACGTCTCCTGCGGCAACTGGTCTTCGGGCAGGTCGGCGAATTCGCGCTCGCGGTGCATCAGGTGCTGCACGTACTCGACCAGGCGCGCCTCAAGCTCGGCGTCGCTGAGCTTGCGGATGTACTCGCCGTTGAGCCAGTGCAGCTTCTGCAAATCAAAGATCGGCCCGCCGATGTTGACCTTCGTGAGCTCAAAGTGCTGCAGGAACTCAGCGTAGCTGAAAAATTCCTGGTCGTTGGGCAGGCTGAAACCCATCAGCCCGAGAAAGTTTTTCAGCGCCTCCGGCAGGAAGCCGGCGTCGCGGTACCACAGCAGGCTGGTGGGATTCTTGCGCTTGCTGATTTTGCTTTTGTCCTTGTTGCGCAGCAGCGGCATGTGCGCGAACACAGGCGCATCCCAGCCGAACGCGCGGTACAGCTCAAAGTGGATCGGCAGGCTGGGGATCCATTCCTCGGCGCGGATCACGTGGGTGATGCCCATCGCGTGGTCGTCCACGGCCATCGCGAGGTGATAGGTGGGGAACAGGTCGGTCTTGAGCAGCACCGGGTCCTGCTGTTCGGCACCAATGAAATTGATCTGCCCACGGAACAGGTCGCTGGTCTGGATTTCGTTGTCCTGGCGCAGCTTCAGCCGCACGACGTGGGGCTTGCCGGCTGCGATGTTGGCGGCGACATCTTCTTTGCTGAGGCCGCGGCACAGGCCGTCGTAGCCGATGAACTTGGATTTCTCGGCCTGCTGGATTTTGCGCAGTGTGTCGAGCCGGTCGCTGGTGCAGAAGCAACGATACGCCTTGCCCTCCTTCACGAGCCGGTCGGCGGCTTCCTTGTACAGCGGCAGGCGTTCGCTTTGGCGGTAAGGGCCAAACGGGCCGCCGGGGCCGCCGTGGCCTTCGGGGCCTTCGTCAGGGTTGAGGCTGAGCCACGCCAGCGCTTCGAAAATCTGGGCCTCGGAATCGGCCACGTAGCGCGCGCGGTCGGTGTCTTCGATGCGCAGCACAAACTTTCCGCCGGTGGTGTCGGCCATGGCCTTGTTGAACAGTGCCATGTAGGCCGTGCCGACGTGCGGGTCGCCGGTCGGGCTTGGTGCAACGCGTACTCGGGCTGGTTTCGTCATAGGCCGCGCAGGGTAGCGGCTTGTGCCGCCACGGGCCAGTGCGCGGCCGTGATTGACCTAGCCGCAGTGATTGGACTCGATGCTGGCAGGGTCCACACCCGCGGGGATGTGCATCTTGGCAAGGCCGCCTTCGCTGGTTTCGCGGTAACGTTCCTGCATGTCTTCGCCGGTGGCCTTCATCGTGCGCACGACGGTGTCGAACGGGATTTCGTGTTCGCCATCGCTGAGCAGCGCGTAGTCCGCGGTGTCCACGGCGCGCATGGCGGCCACGGCGTTGCGCTCAATGCAGGGGATCTGCACCAGGCCCGCGACGGGGTCGCAGGTAAGGCCCAGGTGGTGCTCAATGCCCATCTCGGCCGCATATTCGATCTGGCGTGTGTCCCCGCCCATGAGCTGGGCTGCCGCGCCGGCGGCCATGCTGCACGCCGCCCCGACTTCACCCTGGCAACCGACGGCGGCGCCGCTAATGCTGGCGTTGTGTTTAATCAGGTTGCCGATCAGCCCGGCGGTGGCCATGGCGCGCAGGACCTGCTTGTCGTCGGCGTTCAGGACTTCCTTCATGTAGCGCAACACGGCGGGCACTACACCGCACGCGCCGCAGGTGGGCGCGGTCACGACGGTGCCTGCGCTTGCGTTTTCTTCACTGACTGCCAGCGCGTAGGCCGTGAGCAAGCCCGTGCGTTGCAGCGGCCCGGGGCGACCCTTGGCCTGCTGGTAGTGGCGGTGCGCCTTGCGCCGCAGCTTCAGGCTGCCGGGCAGGGTGCCGTAGGCTTCAAGCCCGCGCTCAATGGCTTCCTGCATGGTGCGCCAGCATTCGGCCAGGTAGGCCCAGATGTCTTTGCCTTCGCACTCTTCGATGTACTTCCACAGCGGCACGTTCTGCTGCTTTGACCACGCCAGCACTTCGCGCATGGTGGTGAGTTTGTAGATGCTGGGTGGCGCGCTGGCACCTTCTTCGGCCAATGCGCCGCCGCCTACGCTGTACACGCGCCATTCGCCAAGCACCGCGCCGCCGGCATCAAAGGCCTGCCAGTGCATGCCGTTGGGGTGCTGCGGCATGCGCTCGCGCGGCTTCCAGTCAATCGTGAACGCGCGGTTGCCGAACACCTGCTGCATGGCCACATCGGTCAGGTGGCCTTTGCCCGTACTGGCGAGGCTTGCGTACAGCGTCACGCGCCACGAGGCCGCGGCGGGAAAGCGCGCCAGGAAGTTCTCGGCCGCGCGTTTTGGTCCCATCGTGTGGCTGGCGCTGGGGCCGGCACCGATGCGATAGAGTTCTTTGAGGGATTCCATGGAAGTGCTCCGGGTGGAAGCAGCACTCGCCGCCCCACCCGGATAAAGAACGCTAAGATTGTTTGCCGCCTTGAATAGTAGCCGCGAAGCCACCGCTGCATTGCCCGCTACATGGCAACGATCACCATCACCTGGCTGGGCGCGATCTGCACCCCGGCCGGCATGTTGGCGTTGCTGCCGTTGTGCCCGGCCACGGAGGTGATGAAGCACTGGGCCTTGCCTTCGGTCTTGACCTTCATGCTGCCCTTCTTGAACACGACCTCGCCCTTGAATTTGCTGCTGACCACGCCGCCGCCTGCGGTGCCGGCCTCGTCGCCGCTGCTCATGGGGATCTTGCTGTTCACCAGAATCGCGGGCTGGTTCATGACTTTGACCTTCTGGCTGATGCCCGCTGAGGCCTGCATTACCATGCCGATGTTCGGGTACGGGATCGGCACCGGGCCGCCGGGCGTGGGCGTCTTGCACACGTCGGGAAACGCGAGGCACTGGCCGGACATCTTGGTTGAGGCTGGAAACATGGCTCTCTCCTTCAAGTACCGCGAGCGACTGCTGCAGAACTAGCCCAGGTGAATCCGGTCGCCGTTTACGCGAACGTCCTTCTTGGCCTTGATCACGCGGCGTTCCGCGCGCTCGTAGCATGCCCCTTCCACATGGTTGCGCTGGCGGCCGGCCTTGAGCGATGCCAGGTCCTTCACCCAGCGGAACGCACTGGTCACTTTCTCGGTCAGTGTCTGCGCGATCACGGTCCACTTGCCCGCGCTGACCTTGACCTCAGGTGCCTGCAACTCAATCGGCTGCTGGGCCGAAAACAGCACGCCGCCGCGCGGCGTATGAAAGCGCACATTGCCGGGGAAAGTCAGCGTCATGTCGCCCTGCGCGTGCAGCACTCCGATGACGTAGAAGCCTTCTTCCTGGCCGATCACCAGCAGGTGATCGCCCTGTTTGGGTGCAAACGGGAATGCCAGCGCGTTCACGGCCTCAACTTCGTTGCCCTCGAACAGGACCTTCACGCGCGCGCCGTTTACCTCCAGCACAATGGCCGGTCCAAGTCGGGCGCTCAGTGACGTGTTCAGCATTGGGGGTCTCCTATTTCCGGGGCTTGAAGTTTTCGGCCTCAAGCAGGTCGGCATTCGTGCGTTTCACCAGCTTCATGTTGGCGCCGGTGAACTTTGCGCCTTCTTCTTGTGCCGCGTGCAGGTCAGCCCCCAGCAGGTCGGCCTTGCTGAAGTCGGCCAGCTGGATGTTGGCGTGCGCCAGAATCGCGTACTGCATGTTCGCGCCCGCGAAGTTGGCACCCTGCGCCTTCAGGCCTTCCATGTACGTTTCGCGCAGGTTGGCATTATTGAACTGGGCCTTGGTCGCCTCGGCACGCAGCAGGTTGGCCATGTGCATGTTGGCGCCTGACAGCGAGGCTTCCTTCATGTCGGCGCCCTCGAACACCGCGCCGATCAGCGTGGCTTCATTGAACTCGGCCTTGCCTGCCTTGGCATTCTTGAACGAGGCCTGGGTCAGATTGCTTTGGCCAAGGCGCGCGCCCGCCAGTTGCGCGTCTTCGAAGTCGCACAGCGGGAAGGTTGAACCCTGCAGCGACATGCCCTCGAAGTTGCTGGCGCGGAACTCGCAGCGCTGGTATTCGCCGCCCGCCAGCCCCACCTTGCGCAGGTCCACCCCCGCGAGGCTGACGCCCGTGAGCTTGGCCCCAGCGAACGCCGCGTCAGACAGGCTGGCGTCGGACAGCACCGTCTCATTCATCGTGGTGTTGCGAAAGCTGGCACCACCGGCCTTGGCCGCGATCAACGTGGCGGCCGAAAGGTCGCTGCCCGCGAAATCGGCCTGGCTGAGGACGGCCTCAGACATGTCGGATTCCGCCAGTTTGGCGTTCTTGAAGCTGACGTTCTCCGCCTTGGCGCCGATCAAGTCGGCCTCGGTCAGGTCAACGCCCGCGAACGAGAGCCCGGCAAGGTCGCAGCCGGCAAATGAAATCCCGCGCAGGTCGGCGTCTTTGAATTTCACGCCGCCGACGGTGCAGCCGGCCATCAGCGCGGCGTTCAGGTTCGCGCCCGTGAAGTCGATGCCGGTCAGGTCGCAGCCCTCAAAGTCGCCGACGGGGAACTGTGCCGCGCCGATCTTGATGTTGGTCAGCCGAGCACCCGTGAACGTGGACTGCGGCAACTCGGCCCCGCTGAAGTCTGAGTCGCTTAGATCCGCCTGCGTGAAGTCCACGCCGCCGCCTTTGGCGCCTTTGAAGTTGCAGCCTTTGAGTGACGCGTTGCTGAAGTTGCAGCCCTCGATGCTGCGGCCGCTGAAATCAAGCCCGTCCAGCTTCGCGCTGTCAAACGCGCCGGAAAGTTTGCCGGGCAGCTTGGCCCCGGTCAGGTTGGATTCGTCGGCGATGATGGCGTGCACGTCGGCCGCACTGAGGTCGGCCTTGGAAAGGTTCGCGTTCAGCAGGATGGTGCCATGCAGCTTGGTGTTGGTGAACTTCGCGCCGGACAAGTTGGCGTTCAGCAGCGACGCGTCGGTGAAATCCGCGTCGGTGAAATCCGCCCCGCTGGCATCGACGCCTTCGAACGATGAGCCCGCGGCCTTCACCTCGCGCAGGATCGCACCCTTCAGGTTGGCGCCGGCGAACACCGCACTGCCCATGCGCGCGCCGGTCAGGTCGCAGCCCGCGAGGTTCAGGAATCCGCACGAGAACTCGGACAGGTCGGCACCCTGGAACTTCACGGCATCCAGCTTGCAGCTTGCCATCATGGCCTGTCGCAGGTTGGCGTTGCGGAAATCAGCGCCGTGGATCACGCAGTTGGAAAACACCGCGCCGCTGAGGTCTGCTTCGATGAAGTCGGTGCCGCTGAGCACGCACTCAAGCAGGCGCACGCCCGAAAGCTTGGCCTTGCCGAAGTTGTGCCCGGCCAGGTTCACGCCATAGACCGTGACTTCGGCCAGTGAGCGCCCGGCACGCAGCCTGTGCAACAGTTCGTCGATGGTCTGGATCATTGGTTGCTCAGCTTGGTCATCTTGAGGTTTGCGCCGCCGAAGTCCGCGCCATCGGTTTTGGCGTCCATGAATTCGGCTTCATAGAAGTTCGATGCCACCATCGAGGCCTTGCCCAGGTTGGCCCCTTCCAGCACCGCGCGGAAGAAGTTGGCGTTGCCGCCCTTCACTTCGCGCAGGTCGGTCTTCAGGAAGAGCGACTCTTTCAGCTCACAGCCGAACAGCGTGGCCCCGGTGAGGTTGCTGCCGCTGAACTGGGCGCGCGGCATTTCGGCACCCGAGAAATCAGCCCCGGCCAGGTTCGAGCGCTCAAACACGCACTCTTTGCCCTGGGCCTGCTTGAAGCTGCCCTTGGTGAAGTCCGACTTTTCGCCGCCGCGGAAGCCCTGCAGCTTCGCGCCGTCGAACTTGGCCCCTGCGGCCTTGACGCCGTCCATGGCGACGTCGGTCAGGTCGGCACCGCTGAAGTCCGCACCCGCGAGGTGCGAGTTGCTGAACGTAGCGTCTTTCAGCCTGGCACCCTTGAAGATCGCGCCGTCGGAAAGGGTCTCAAGCAGCGAGGCACCTTCGGCTTCCGCGCCCTCAAGATTGGCACCCTTCAGCGTGGCGTTCTGCAGCGATACTTCGGGCAGCTTGGCACCCTTGAGGCTTGCGCCCTCGAAGTTGGTTCCCGAAAGCTCGGCCTCGGTCAAATTCGCGCCATCGAGCTTGGCGGCCTTGAGGCTGGAACCCGTGAGCATGGCCTCAGACAAGTTCGCGCCGGTCAGGTCGGCACCGTCGAACTTGCAGCCCTGCAACAGGCATTCGCGCAGGTCGGCACCCTTGAGGTCCTGGCCCGAAAGGTCCGCGCCGCTGAAATCGCCGCCCTGGGCTTCGCCGCTGCGCATCATGGCCGCGATGGCCTTGGGGTCGGTCTGCTGCACCGGGTCCGGGTCATTCAGCGACGCCATCGCCGCCTTCACGTACGGGTCGTTGGCCATGGCCGCGCTGGCTGCCGCCGCGGCCTCAGCGGCCGGCGGCACCGCGATGCCGAACGACTTCAGCATGTCCTTGACGTTGGCCCACGACTGCGCCGGTGTGGCCGGCGGTTTTGCCGCTGCCGCTTTGCCCGCGGCCGCCAGGTCAACACCGTGCGACTTGGCCTGCGCGTTTGCGTGCTGCTGTGCGGCCGCCATGCCCTTTTGCATCGCGGCTTCTTCGGCCGCGACTTCGGCGTCGAAGTTCTTGCGCCATTGCTCGGCCGAGATGGGTTCTTCTTCGGGTTCTTCCTGCTCAACGTCTTCGGGGTCAACCGGGTCGATGAATTCGGGCAGCAGTTGCTCGATGGTGCGGGGCTGCTGGCTCAGCGGCTCGTGCACGATCAGGATTTCGCGGCCTTCGCTCCAGTCATCGTCGGTGACGTTGGCGATGCCGCGCCACAGCAGACACAGTTCGCCCTTGTCAGCATCCACGTACAGCGTGTCGAGGTTCATCGGCACTTCGCGGACTTTCTGGCTTTCGGGCGCGCTGCCTTCGGGGCCTTCGCGCAGCAGCACGCGAACGCGCATGCCGGGCAGGCGCGTTTTCAGGACCGGCAGGCTGGGGTGCATGTTCTCGAGTTCAATGGACTCGTCGCCGCGCAGGAAGCCCGGAAGCTGCTGGTCTTTGGGGGCGGCATTGAAGTGGGTCCAGTCAAAGTCGGCGGCAAAGGCCGGGAAGCGTTCTTTCAGCCACTTCTTGTCATAGGTGCCCGTCTTGCGGACGCGCGCGTCCCAGGTGCGGTGGATCGGGCCGAAGCACGCGGGGTACGGGTGATCGCCGCGGCCGGTGATGAGTTCGCCGGGGTACTCCAGGTTGGGCAGCACTTCATCTTTGTGGCCCTTTCCCGCCGGGTTGTCCTTGAACCCATTGCCGCCGTAGGCGTTGGCCCAATGCAACGCAACCTGCGTGAAGGCCGCTGGCTCGCCGGGTTTGGCCGATAGCAGCGACTTCTTCCAGACACGGTTGCCGATGCAGGCGATGGTTTTCTGCCAGCCGCCGACACGGAAGGTCGCCGGGCAGGTCGTGGAGGGCCGGTTCGCCGGCGTGTAGCAGGTGCCGGTCAGCAGCACTTCGGCATTGGGTTTGAACAGGCCAAGGTCGGCCTCGTAAAGGGATTCGGGGACTGCGGCCTTGCTGAGCACGTCGCCTTCAAACTGCGCCTGCGCGGGCAAAGGCTCGCAGATGCCATCAGGCTTAATGGCAAAGCTGGCCTTGACCACAAGGCTGGCGGTATGGGCCGGAAAGTTGACCCGACCCATAACCCGCGCGAACACATAAGGCGTGCGATTGCGTATTTCCATGGTCGATTGCCGCCGATCCTATTTGTTCAACTGGATACCACCGGAAGCACCCTTCACATACACCTTGCTGCCAAACAGTCCGATCACGGCACCGGAAGCCATTCCGGCAACGCCGACCACCTGTGCTCCCGGTATGGCGGCCAAGGCCGCGCCCTGCGCCGCCACTTGAGCCGGTCCCGCAGTAGCGTTGGACGCACTCTGGAATCCGTCTGCTCGCTTGGCCGCATCAGTTGCCTGGCGCGCCGTTGCTCGCAACGCATCGTCCGCCGACTTGGAGGCTGCTTGCGATGCCGCCGTCGACGCCTGAGATGCGGCACCTGCAAGTTGCGGCGCTCCGCTTGCCGCCTGCGACGCCCCCGCCGCACCACCCATGTTGCGGATTGCGGCCTTGGTGGCTTCGTCGGCTGCTTTGGCCGCAGTCGCCATCGCCTGTCGTTGCGCAGCACCCGCCGCCATGGCCTGTTGCGCTGCAAGTGCACCCTGTGCAGCACCGGCCGCTCCCATTACGGGCATGGCCATGGCACCCAAGCCGCCAAGAGCACCCATGGCTGCACCTCCCATGCCTGCCGGCATCATTGCTGCACCACCCATACCGGCGGGCATCGCAACGGCACCGCCCATGCCGGGTGGCAGCCCGGGGCCGCCTGGGCCACCAAGCTGCGCGGGCATCATCGGCCCACCCATGCGGCCCATCCCGCCCGTACCTGGAGGCTGGCTGGGACCGCCCGGTACCTTTGGTGCCGGGGCCGGTTTAGAGCGCAACTCAATAGTGCCGTTCTTGGCGATGTTCAGGCTGGCTTTAGAGTTGCCAAGGGTAATCGTGCCGTCGGCCTTGAGCGTTAGCGAAGCCTGGCCACAGGCCAGTGTGATCGCCTTCTTGGCAGATACCGTGACGGAGTCTTTTTCGGACGTCAGTTGGCAGGATTCTTCGGCCTCAACCTTCCACGACTTGGCCTTTTCCTCTTTGGGGCCGACCACGAATTCTTTCAGCCACTTCTTGCTGGAGGTGATTTTGCCGCCGTGGAAGATGTCGAATTTCAGGCCCCTGACAAACTTGCCTTCTTCGCCCAGCACTACGTCGTTCTTGAAACCGAAGACACCCTTCGTTTCCGATCCGAACAACATCATGGCCTTGTGGCCGTTGTGCCCCTTGAACTCGTTGCCTTCGGTCCACCACGATTCGTCGCCCTTGACGGACTTCTTCAGGCTGCCGTTCACTGTCAGGTTGTAGTCCTGCACGATGGTTTCGGTCTTTACACCGCCGACGTACACGTTGGCGTCCTTGCCCGCGTGCTGGTTCAGGTTGGTGCCTGCAAGCAGGTTCACGTCCCCATCTGCGTTGAAGTACAGGCCGTCGGCGTTGGTCAGGCCCGCCGGGGTTGCTTCGCCCTGCGATTTGCCCAGCCGCATGGTGCTGTTGCTTACGGTGCTGCGGATGGTCACGGCTTCGGCGCCTTCGGTGGCATCTAGGTTGATGCGAGTCTTTTCGTCGGCGGTGTGGATGCGGATGTAGTGCGTGCCTTCGGTGTCGTCCATGACGATGCGGCTGCCGATCGGCGTCTTGATCACGTTCTGGGTTGCGTTGTCGGCGGTGCTGACGTTGGGTGTGTCATTGTTGTAGACCGCGCAGGCAATCACGGGCCTGTCGGGGTCGCCGTCGAGGTGCGACATCATCACTTCGCTGCCGCGCAGCAGCGGAAAGTGCATGCCTTGGCCGGGGCCCGCGTATGCCTCGCCCTTGCGGACTGGGCGGCTTGCGGCGCCGTCGGCGGCATCGCCCAGGTCCAGCGGCATGCGCACGCGATACTGCCCGTTGGCATCGTGTTGCGCGTACGGGGTGCCGGTGTCGGGGCCGTCAACGCGCGCGTGCATGAAGCCGCTGATCTGCGGCCACTTCGTCACGCTGGGCGGCCGGTACTCGCGGCTTGCGGGGATGGCCGTGAACTCGTTGCGGTAGCTGGCGCCACCCTGGTTGCCGCTGCCGAGGCTGAGTCCCTGGCTGGCGGTGTGACGCACCTGTACCAGAAGGTACTCTTGGTTGAAGCCGGCGCGGAAGTGCTCGTCTAGTGTAAACGTGTGCCCGGCGCGGAAGCCCCGGCATTCACCACGGCCGGTGAACTCGATTCGACGACAAATCAGTTCCTGGGCGCGGAGTTTGGCCAGTGCCCTGCCCTCGGACTCGGTTTCGTAATGCTGGTTATACAGGTACACGTCGCCGGCACCGTCTTCGCTGACTGTTTCTTCGATGCGCAGGTTCGCGCCCGGGTTGCGCCAGTTGTAGTCGTTCAGCACCACGCGGCGCGGCAGCGGCCGGGTTTCGGCCACCAGTTCATTCACCGTTTCCTCGGCGAACCAGTCGTCGCTGGCGGCGTCGGAATCGACGGCCTCAACGTTCTTGTGCTCGGGCAATGGCTTGAAGCGGAACGTGGCGTCGCCCAGCAGTTTGCCGTAGGCCTCACTGGAGTGGCCCAGCACCATGCGTTCGCCGTCTTCGGTTTGCTCGAAGTAGTAGTAGATGCCTTCGCGCTCAAGCCAGCGGTGGATGAAGTCGAGGTCGCTTTCCTCATACTGCACGACGTATTCGCGCTGCTTGAAGTTGCCAAGCTTGAGCTTGCCGAGGTCCACTCGCACGCCGTAAGCATCCGCCACTTCCTGAACGATTTCAGGGATCTTCCTGCCCTGGAACACGCGGCTGGCGCGCCCCAGCGAAAGCCGCCACAAGGTGGGCACCAGCACAGCGCGGTACTTCACCCATTCAAGCTCGCGGCCGACCTGCACGAACGAGCGCAGCACACCGTGCACCCGCAGCACCCGGGCACCGAGTTCATCCCCGGGCAGCTTCACGCCTTGGCGGATCGAGATGTGGGCCTTCTCGCGCAGCAGCGCATCCAGGTCCAGGTCCTTGTCGCGGGCCGCCAGTTCAAGCCTGTATTCGTAGGGCCGCGAAATCGATTCCTCGCCCGCCAGGGACGTGAGTTGCAGCGTGCCGCGGGGCACCGCCCCGGTGATGAACTGCATCAGCTGTGCAGTCAGGAAGCGGGTTTGCGTCTTGGACATTGGATTGCTCCGGCTCAAACGACCTCCCGCGCCCCATGCGCGGGGTTTTGCGCCCAGACCGGCACCGCCGGCCAATCTGCCCAGACTTCTCCCGAACTGCATACGTCTCCCGAACCGCGTACTGCTTGCGACTGCGTGCTGCTCTGGCGTTACTTGTACTGGCCGCCCGGCTTGCCCGAGCATTCGAGCGCGCCCTGCGACTTGAGCTTGATGCTGGGGGCCTTCATCTGCGTCATCGCGCTGCCGAGTGTCGTGCGTGAGCCGCCGCTCTTGATCTTGATGCCGGCAGGCGTCATCTCAATCAGGCTGCCGCCGCACTTGAGCGAGATCTTGGTCTGCGCGGTGATGGTGACTGCCCCGGCCGCGCTGGTGATCTTGCAATCACCGAGCGCTTCGGTTTCCCACTTGGCCGCGATCTTGGTGGCGCTGGCACCCTGGAACAGCTTCTTTTCTTTTGCTGTGCCGATGGTGACCTTCATGCCTTTGACCCACTCAGTCTTGGCGCCCATTACAGTCTTGGTGTCGAAGGGACCGATGATGTCGGTCTTGCCGCCGACCACCACTTTGGTGTCCGCGCCAAGCACGAGTGCTGACATCAGGCCGCCGTGGCCCTTGTACTCGTTGCCACTGGTCCAGCGCTTTTTCTCACCTGTCACGGCCTTCACTTCGTTGCCGCCGACCGTGAGGTTGTAGTTGCTGACAATGTTCTCGACCTTGTTTGCCCCGACGTGAACGTTGGTGTTGGCACCGCTGTTGAAGTTGATGTTGGCGCCAGCCACGTTGTTCAGGTCGCCGTCAGCATTCAGGTACGTGCCGTCGGCGCCGCTGATGGCGGGCGGGGTGGGCTCGCCCTGCGCCTTGCCGATGCGCAGTCCGCCGTTGCTTACGCTGCACTTGATCGTGATCGCCTCCGAGCCGTCGGTGCCGTCCAGGTTGATCTTGCACTTCTCATCCTTTGTGTGGATGCGGATGTAGTGCGTGCCCTGGGTGTCGTCGAAGATGATCTTGCTGCCGATGGGCGTCTGGATGATGTTCTGGGCGCCGTTGCTGCCGGTGACCACGCTGGGGTTGTCCGGGTTGAACACCGCGCACGCAATGATCGGTCGGTCCGGGTCGCCGTCGACGTGCGACATCATCACTTCACTGTTGCGCAGCAGCGGGAAGTGCATGCCCTGGCCGGGGCCCGCGTAAGCCTCGCCCTTGCGCACGTACTTGCTGGCGCTGCCGTCACCACTTTGGCCAACATCCAGCGGCATGCGGATCTTATAGCGACCCTGGTCGTCCAGCTGCGAATACGGCGTGCTGCCGTCAGCACCATCCACGCGAGCGTGCATGTAGCCGCTGATCTTGGGCCACGGCGTGACACTACGAGGCCGGAACTCCTTGGACTTCGGGATTGCCAGGAACGAGTTGTGGTACGTCGCGCCGCTTTGGCCGCCGCTGCCCAGGCTGAGGCCCTGGGTGGCGCTGTGGCTGACCTCGACCAGCAGGTAGTCAATGTTGCAGGCACCGTTGAAGTGGTCGGTCAGCTTGAACTTGTAGCCCGCACGGAAGCCGCGGCCGTCGCTTTGGCCAAGGTACTCAACCTGGCGGCACAGCCATTCTTGTGCGCGCAGTTTGGCCAGTGCCTTGCCTTCGGACTCGGTTTCGTAGTGCTGGTTGTAAATGTAAACCTCACCGACGCCGTCATTGCTGACGGGCTCTTCCACTTTGAGGCCGCTGGTCGGAGTGCGCCAGTTGTAGTCGTTGAGGATGACCTTCTTGGGCAACTGCTTCCACGTGACCTGCAGCGTGTTGACTGTCTCCTGCTTGAACCAGTCGTCGGTGGCTTGCTCGGAGTCATCGGCCTCAACGCCCTTTTCCTGGGCCAGTGACTTGAACTGGAACTTGCCTTCGCCGGGCAGCGTGCCGTAAGCCTCAGGCGAATCACCGAGCACCATCTTTTCGCCGTCTTCGGTCTGGTCGAAGTAGTAGAAAATGCCTTCGCGTTCCATCCAGCGATGCATGAAGTCCAGGTCGGTTTCTTCGTACTGGACGACATACGGGCGCGTCTTGTAGCTGCCGGCCAGCTTGCTGGCATCCAGCTGAATGTCGTAGTGCTGGCAGACTTCCTTCAGGATGTCGGGCAGCTTCTTGTCCTGGAACACGCGGCTGCCGCGTGATTGCGAGGCCTTCCACAGTGTGGGCACCAGCACCGCGCGGTACTTCACCCAATCCAGGTCTTTGCCGGTCTGTTCAAACAGGCGGATCACGCCGTGGATTTTCAGGACACGAGCGCCGACCTGGTTGTCGGACAGCCGCACGCCCTGCTTGATGGCGATGTGGGCCTTTTCTTTCAGGATCGCGGCCGCATCCAGGCCCGCGTCCTTGCTTGCGAGTTCGAGGTGGAACTCGTAGGGCGCTGAAATCTTTTCGCTTCCGCTCAGGGCGGTGATCTGCAGGTCGTCTTCACCTACGGCGCCTGAGTGGAACTGCATGACTTGTGTCGTCGCAATGTTCGGCATGGCTGTCTCTCCTTGCGTGTCGTGCTGCTGTGAGCTGGGTTAACTCCCGAAGGCGAAGTTGAAGTCGCCCTTTTCCCCGACACCGACGGTGAGCGTCGCCGGCAATTCCCCTTCTGACATCTTTTGCAGCAACTGCGTGCTCATCTGCGGCAACAGGTTGCCGCGGATGATGTGGTCGATGTTGCGTGCCCCGGTTTCGACTTCCTTGCAGCGGTCCGCGATGGCCTGTGTGACGCTGGCGTCGAACTTGAGCTGCAGGCCGTGGGTGGCGTCCATGCGCTTAACGATCTTGTTCAGCTTCAGGTCGGTGATCATCTTCATCGCCTCCTGGTTGATCGTGTAGAAGGGCAGGATCGTCATGCGCGCCAGCAGCGCCGGCTTGAAGTGGGCCGACAGCTTGGGGCGGATCAGGCTTACCAGTTCGTCCATGTCGGGGCGGTCGCCATCGGCGCAGGCTTCCGTAATGATGTCCGTCGCGAGGTTGCTGGCCAGGAACATCACTGTGTTCTTGAAGTCAATCTCGCGGCCTTCGCCGTCGTTGAGGATGCCCTTGTCGAACACCTGGTAGAACAGGTTCATCACGTCCAGGTCGGCCTTTTCGACTTCATCCAGCAGCACCACCGAATACGGGCGCTGGCGCACGGCCTCAGTCAACTGGCCGCCTTCGCCGTAGCCGACGTAGCCCGGGGGGCTGCCGATCAGGCGGCTTACGGTGTGCTTTTCCTGGTACTCGGACATGTTCACGGTCGTGATGAAGCGTTCGCCGCCGAACAGCAGGTCGGCCACAGCCAGCGCGGTTTCGGTTTTGCCGACGCCGCTCGGGCCCACGAACAGGAACACGCCGATCGGCGCATCCGGGTTACCCAAACCGCTCTTGCTGGCGCGGATGCCCGTGGCGATAGCCTTCATCACATGATCCTGGCCCTTCACGCGGCGCTTGAGTTCATCTTCCATCGTCAGCAGCCGCGCGGCCTGGTCAGCGACCATGTTGCCGACGGGGATACCGGTCCAGTCCCCTACCACCTTGGCCACGACTTCGCTGGTGACTTCAACCGGGACCTGCGGGTCCTTGCCCTGCATTTCGCGCAGGTTGTTGAGTTCCTTCTCGAACAGGGCCTTGAGGCTGGCCTTGTCGTCGGGCAGGTCGTACTTGGGTGCGGCTTCGACCTCTTCCTTCTTCTTTGACTTGGTTTCTGACTTGGCTTCTTTGGCCCTGGTCTTGGTCTCTTTCGACGCGGGCTTGGCCTTGTCGGCGGCGGGCGGGTTGTCAATTGCGTTCAGCTTGGTGCGGATGGCGACTACCTTGTGGGCCTGGTCGCGTTCCTTCATCCAGCGTGCGCGGAAAGCTTCAGCTTTCTTGCGGGTTTCGGCCACGCGCTGTTCGATTTCCTGCATCTGCTCGGGGTCGGACCTGCCGCCGGTTTCCGCGTCGCGCTTCAGTGCCTTGAGCGTGCGCTCGTCCGTTTCAATGCTGCGCTCCAGATCCTGCAGCTCGGCGGGCTTGGCCATGAAGGCCACTTTCACGCGGGCAGCCGCGGTATCGACCAGGTCGATGCCTTTGTCAGGCTGCTGGCGCCCGGCGATGTAGCGTGTGCCAAGCTCAGCCGCGGCAACCAGAGCTTCGTCGCGGATGATTACGCCGTGCGACTTTTCGTAATTGGCGCGCAGGCCGCGCAGCATGACGGCCGTGAGTTCCGGCCCCGGCTCGTCCAGCTTCACAAGCTGGAAGCGCCGTGCCAGTGCGGCGTCCTTTTCGAAGTACTTCTTGTACTCGCTCCAGGTCGTGGCCGCGATCGTGCGCAGCTCACCACGCGCCAGTGCGGGCTTCAGCAACTGGCCTGCGTCGCCGGTGCCGGCTGCGCCGCCGGCGCCGATCAGTGTGTGGGCTTCGTCGATGAACAGGATGATGGGCTTGGGGCTGGACTTGATTTCTTCGATCACGCCCTTGAGGCGGTTCTCGAATTCACCCTTCACGCTGGCGCCTGCCTGCAACAGGCCGACGTCAAGGCCGATTAGGTCCACGTCGCGCAGCATCTCGGGCACGTCGCCTTCGATGATGCGCAGGGCGAGGCCTTCCACGACCGCACTCTTGCCGACGCCCGGGTCGCCCACGCAGATCGGGTTGTTCTTGCGGCGGCGGGCCAGGATGTCGACCATCTGGCGGATTTCATTGTCGCGGCCGAACACCGGGTCCAGCTTGCCCTGGCGCGCGCGCTCGGTGAAGTTCTGGCAGAAGCGCTGCAGCGCGGTGCCGTCCTTGCTGGGCTCCGCCCCGGCACCTGCCGTGCCGCTGGCGGCCTTGGCGGCCCCTGCGGCGGCTTCGTGGCTGCCGGCGACAATCTGGCTGAAGTTCTTCTTCAGCTCTGCAATCGGGATCGTGGTCAGCATGTCGAGGTAATCGCCGCTGCCCAAACGGGCCGCATTGGCGATCAGCGCTTCCAGCATGTTGCCGCCACGCACTTCGGCCTGGTTGTGGTCGATGCTGGCCACAAGCCACGCACTCTGCAGCCAGTTGTGCAGCAGCGGGCTGAACACCGGGCGGCCGGAATTTCCGGTCTTGAGGCCGTCGATGTCACGCACCAGCATCTTGAGCAGCTTGCCCGGGTCGACTTCGAACTTCTGGATAATCTGCTGCGCGTCGCCTTGCGGGTCTTCGAGCAATGCCTGCAGCACATGCTCAACAGTCACTTCGTGATTGGTGCGCGAGACGCAATTGCCGGCCGCGGCCTCAAGCGCGCGTGTGCAGAAGCGGTTCAACCGACCGACCAGTGCCTTCATGTCAACTTCAGCCATGTTTCCACCCCGAGAACTTGAATGTAGTGGCGCGGTTTTGGCCGTCGCCGTGACCCAACCAACTGCTCCAGCCCAATCGCGCCGTGGGCGCGCCCAGCTGCAACGCAGGCACTTCTTCGCCGCGCAGCAGCAGGGTCAATTCATAGTCGAGGCAATCGCCGTTGAACAGGTCAACCAGTTCACGGAACTGCGCGCTGGCGTCGCCGTCGGGCAGCAGGTTCATGTAGTCGTCGATAGCAAGCGGCCCGACCTGCACGCCGAAGTTGCCCGCGACGTCCCACACGCGGTCGCCGGTGATGCAGTCAGCGCCAAGGCGGCAGTTGTTCACGCCCAGGCGGCTGCGCTGCTCGGCCGGGAATTCGACCCAGCGGCCCTTGCACTGCTGCACTTCCACGTGGCCTTCCGGGAAGTGGTCGCTGAGGATCGCCTGCAGGCTGGCGGCACTGCGCGGCTCCTGCGTCATCAGGCCGGCGTATGCGGGCAAGCGGCCGGGGCGCAGCTTCATGCCCTGCGGCAGCCGTTCCAGGTCCACGCCGACCATCTGCAGGATGCGCCGCGAGTAATAATCGTTGGCGCTGTCAGAGTACTGCACGCCGTGGCGGTACTTTTCCCACACGCGGTACAGCAGACTGAGCATGCGGTGGTGGAACAGGTCAAGGAATCCGCGCAACAAGCTTTCGTGCTCGTCATTGCGGATCATGTCCTCGGTGTAATGCACCGGCAGCGGTGAGCTGGTGCCATACAGGCCCATGAACGTGACGGTCACGCGGTACTGCCAGCCCTGCGGGTTGTCCGGGTCGCCGACCGGCAACTCCTCAACTTCCGCGATGTCGCTGTTGGGGAACACGAGCGAAAGTTCCGGCCGCAGGCGGATGCGTTCAGCGTCCGGCGGGCCCTGGTGGCCAAGGCGCGGGGCATCGGGGTGCAATCCGTGAAGCAGCCGCACTGCCTGGAAGAACGAGAATTCCTTCGCGTTCTGCAGCAGGTCGGTTGCTAAAGGATGGCGCGATTGCCAATCCGTGCCGGCCACGTGAACTCCTCTCCGAACTTGGTGCCTTTGACCTTGAGGTGACTGAACGCGTTCAGCGAAACGTACTGCGCGAAGAACTCATTGAGCACCGAGGCAAACAGGAACGTCTCGCCCTCGCCGCCCACCAGCTCTTCATTCATCGAAAGTTCAATCTCAAGCCCGCGCACCGCTGAGCCGCCAAACAGGCGCGTCGCGGGCTTGCCCTTGACCGCCACGATGCCTTCCACCAGGCGCGCGTGCGCGGCCTCGGACTGGCGGTCGATATTCGCTCGCAGGTTGTACAGGCTGATGGCACCGCGCAGCGCCTCAACACTCAGCAGCGAAGTGAAGTTCAGGTTCAGGTGCGCGATCAGCCGCCAGTGCAGGTCGGAATCCAGCGGCGGCAGGATCGAGGCCGTCGGCTTCATGATGTTGCGGCAGGCCGCGTAGCCGGGCGTGGTCTGGGTCTTCACCGACACGTCGCCCACATCCAGCCGCGTGGGAAGCTGCCCGTTGGTGCAGGTCATGTTGACGCTGACGGTGTCAACGCGCGGCCGCAGCTCAGGATTTTCCGGGTCTATGAAGCTGATCGCGGCGCCCATGCCGTCGTGCACCGGCGAAGTGAAGCGCCGCACCTGGTAGTAGGCATCGGTACGCTTGCCGCTGCGCGCGAGGCGGTACTGGGGCAGGTAGTCGACTTCTTTGGCTGAGCCCAGCTCAAGGCCGTACACGCGATCTACGTTGAACACTTCGTAGTGGCGCGGGTCGTTGCCGGCGGCGCGCAGCACGTATTCGCTGCGGGCCCGGTCCAGGCGGATCGGGTCGCTGTCGTGGGCGAACAAGTTCACGGCCGGGGTGCAGTTCAGCAGCAGGTTGGCCTTGCTGACGGGCGGCATCGGCTCAGGCAGGCGCGCGAATTCAATGTCGAGCACGAAGCCGCGGTCGGCCTCAAAGCCGGCCAGTTTCTCAAGCCCCGTGAGTTCAACGAACATGAACTTCCACGGCGCGCAGAAGTACTCTTGCGCCAGGCGGAAACCCGGGAAGCTGGGGCCGGGCCCTGCCAGCAGCGCTTCGTTTTCGCGAAAGCCGACGCCGCGCAGGGCGCTGGGCGGCAGCTCAAAGTTGCCCTTGTCGGTGCCGTCGCCGCGCCGGACGGTGATGCGGCGGGTGTGGCGCAGCAGCGCCGCGTACAGCGCGCGCGTAACCGCAGGCTCACCGGCGAGGTGCAGGCTGAGCGTCTTGATGCCAAGCATCGAAAGCGGCGGCTTGGCCTTGCAGTCGAATTTCAGGCGCAGTCGCGGCGGAATTTCGCGGCGCAACTCGACTGTCGCAAGCTCAAGCGGCATCAGCTCAGTGTCATAGCAGGTGCGGAAGCGGCAGCGCGTGCCGTCTACGGGCACCGAGTCCACTTCAATCCCGCGCGCCAACGGCTTCAGCTCAGCCATTGCCGGGTTGGCGTGGCTGAACTGCAGCACCGTGGCGCTGGGCACCGGCCGCAGATAGTGCGGCCAGAACATTTCAGTGAACGCGTGTGTAATTTCCGGAAGCTCGTCATCGAGCTTCTGGCGCAGGCGCGCGGTCAGGAAGGCGAAACCTTCCAGCAGGCGCTCAACGTCGGGGTCTGACCCGGCCTCAGCCAGGAAGCGTGCAGCTTCGGGGTGTGAGGCCGCGAAGTCGCGCCCCATGTCGCGCAGATAGACCAGCTCGTCCTGGTAATACTTGTTGAACACGCCCGTTCCCCCGCCTTATCCGGCGGCGCTCAGGCGTTAAGGTTGACGTGCCCCGAGGGGTCCATCAACGTGTCGAAGCTGACGTATGACCCGTCCTTCGACGTCGCCAGTCGCGCCGTGACCTGAAAGCGGACCGAAAGCTTGTGGTCGTCGCTTTCAATCTGCATGACCTGGACGTCTTTGAGGCGGGGCTCGTAGCGCTCGATGCAAAGACGAATCGTCTTTTGCAGCACCGTAATGGACTCGGGGTAGCCTTCGGCAATCTCTGCCGGTCCTGGAATCCCGAAGTCCATGTGCGCGGGCGACTGCCCGGTACGCGCGTTCAGAATCCGCGCGAGGTTGGCCAGGATCGACCGCAGCAACGCCCCCCGGTCTTCTTCAATCGTCCGGGTTTGCGGGCTGGCGGGTCGCCTCAGCCTTTCCAGCAACGTGCGCTTCTGGAACACCGTCTCGCTTCCTCAGTTGTGGCCGCGTTGGGGGCCGATCTGCCTGCCCCGTGTCCCTTGCGTTTGCGCCCGATGCACCGTCTGCCCTGCCCTGCCAGACGCCCGGAAAACTGCGGGGCGGGTGATCCCGCCCCGCGTTTCCACTGCTGCTTAGGCGTCGGGGCTTGAGAAGTCGAAGGTCGTGGGCACCTGACCGCCGCTGATCCAGGTCCATTCCACCACGCGGTAGCCGAAGCCGACGGTTTCCATGTGGCTGAAGTTTTCGTTGTCACCGCGCGGCATGAAGGGCTTGGCGTAGACAACGCGGCAGTCCTTGAGCTTGATGCTGAAGTACTTCTCGCTGCCACCGTCCTTGGGGTTGTCGCGCCAGAACTCAACTTCGATTTCCTTGACCTTCTTCTTCTTGGCCAAAGCTTCGTAGAGCTTCGGGCTGGCCTTGTCGATTTCCTTCAGGACCTGGAACTCGGTGTGCACCGGTTCGCCACGGCCCTTGTTTTCGCGCATGTCGAAGGGGTACTTCATCTCGTGTTCGAAGCCACGGACGTCGCACCAATCCTTGTGGTCCTTGTCAGTGCTGCTGCCCGGAATGTCGCTGATCTTCATGAACACTTTCATGCTGGCCATGGCTGTCTCCTGTTGGGTTCTCTAGTCCGGTTTCCTTTTGCACTTCTTCGGGGTCCCGCCCTTTGCTGGTGCCCTCGTTGTGTCCGCCTACCATACCCCGCCGTTTTTTACTACGCAAAGCACCATTTATTACTTTTCTGATTTCGAAAAACATCAAATCTTATTACTTCTTGTCAAGTTTCCCCACCAGGCCCAGGGTAAAGAACGCGCCCATGTACTTAAAGTGAGGCCGGACCTGCATTCCGACCTTGTACCAGCCCGCTTCACCCGGGACATCGTCCACGGTGATTTCCGCGCTGCGCAGCGGGCAGCGTGAACGGATGGCCGGGCTTGGGTTGTCGGTATCGGCGACGTACTGGCCGATCCACTTGTTCAGCTCGCGGGCAAGGTCGCCCTTTTCTTTCCATGAGCCGATCTGCTCGCGCTGGAGCACCTTGATGTAGTGCGCCAGGCGGTTGACGATGAACAGGTACGGCAGCTGCGTGCCCAGGCGATAGTTCAGCTCAGCGGCCTTGCCTTCGGCACTTTGGCCGAAGGTCTTGGGCTTCTGGCAGCTGTTGGCGCTGAAGAAGCAGGCGTTGTCGCTGCCCTTGCGCATGGTCAGGCCGATGAAGCCTTCTTCGGACAGCTCGTACTCGCGACGCTCGCTGATCTGCACTTCGGTCGGGATCTTGGTTTCGATCTCGCCCATTGCCTCATACTGGTGCAGCGGCAGGTCTTCGACTGCGCCGCCGCTTTGCGGGCCGATGATGTTCGGGCACCAGCGGAACTTCGCGAAGCTTTCGGTCAAACGCGTGGCAAACGCAAAGGCGGTGTTGCCCCACAGGTAGGACTCGTGGGTGCCTTTGACGTTTTCTTCGTAGTTGAAGGCCTTGACCGGCTTGGTGTCGGGCCCGTACGGCAGGCGCAACAGGAAGCGAGGGCAGGTAAGGCCCACGCTGCGGCTGTCTTCCGACTCGCGGAAGCTCTGCCACTTCGTGTACTGCGGCCCTTCCATGATCGACTTCAAGTCCTTCAGGTTCGGCAGGCCGGTGAAGCTGTCGAGGCCAAAGAATTTCGGGCCGGCAGCCGCGATGAACGGTGCGTGCGCCATGGTGGCGACGGCCGCGATCTTGGACAGCAGTGCCACGTCCTGCGGGCCGGGGCCGAAATCATAGTTACCGATGATGGCGCCGTAGGGCTCGCCACCGAAGGTGCCGTATTCCGCGGTGTAGACCTGCTTGTACATGCCGGACTTGACCAGTTCCGGCGCGTCTTCGAAGTCTTCCTGCAGCTTTTCCTTGCTGACGTTCAGCATCTCGATCTTCACGTTTTCACGGAAGTCGGTGCGGTCGATCAGCAGCTTCAGGCCGCGCCAGGCGCTTTCCAGCTTCTGCACTTCGGGATGGTGCAGGATCTGGTCAACCTGTTCGCTGAGCTTCTTGTCAAGCTCGCCGATCATCTGGTCGACGGCGGCCTTGTCGGCCTTGGCCAACTTGCTGCCGGGCGTGAGCATTTCCTTGAGGAAGGCCTGGATGCCGAGTTTGGCAACGTCATAGCCTTCGTCGCCCGCCTTCATCTTGGACTGGGCAAGGATTTCATCAAGCAAAGAGCCGTCCTGGGCCTGGGCCTCTGCGGATTGTTTCTGCTGTTCTGCGTCTGCCATGGGAACTGCTCCTTAGTTGTCGATTGTCGGTTATCCGTTGTCAGTGATGTCGGCCGAAAACCGACAACTGGCAACTGGCAACGACTAAGCCCCTTCGCCGCCGCCGCCAATTTCCTTGAGGATCTTGTCGCGCGTGGCGTCGTCCTTGATGATTTCCTGGATCTTCTTGCGGAAGGCCGGGAAGTTGCCCATCGGGCCCTTGAGCGAGGCCAGAGCCTCGCGCAGTTCAAGCATCTTCTTCAGCTCAGGCACCTGGCGCGCCACGGCGTCCGGGTCGAAATCCTTGAGCGTCTGGAACTTCAGGCCGGCGGTGATCTCTTCGCCTTCCTTGCCCGACAGCGTGTTCTTCACGTTGACGTCGATCTTGATGTTCTGCGACTTCATGACGTCGTTGAAGTTGTCTTTGTTGATGTTGATCGGCTTGCGGTTTTCCACCGCGTCCGGTTCGTTGCCTGAGGTGAAATCGCCCATCACCAGCAGCTTCAGCGGCAACTCTTTTTCTTCCTGCGCGCCGCCTGTGGCGGGCTTGTAGACGATGTTTACGCGTTCACGCGGTGCTACGGATCCGTCTTTGGCCATGGTCGATTACTCCTTTGGTTTTCCAGTATCGCCCTGCAAACTTCTACTCAGCCTGTTACTCAGCCTTTTACTCAGACTTCTTTTCAGCCTTCACGCCCAGGGTCTCGAACAGGTGCTCGCGCACGTCGCTGTTCTTCACCAGCTCAGTCAGCACATCCTCAAGCCGCATGTCGCCCCACTTCACGGCGCGGTTCACCAGGTAGCTGACCGGGCTGTGCGGCTCGGTCCGGCGCAGGTAATCGGCGACTTCCTTCAGGCGCTCAAAAGCCTGCTTGCGGCTGCCTATCGGGCCGGTGGACACGGGGCCTCCCGGGGCTGATGTGGTGGTGGATGCGGAAGAGTCGCCGGTTGTGGCTGCGCCGGCCGCACTGCCGCCCTGTGATGCCTTGGCTGCCAGCGCGCGCGATAGGGCCGCGACCTTGGGGTTCGGCGATTCAGTCTTGCCGCGCAGGAAAGCATCCAGCGCGTCTACGACCTTGGAGCCCTGCAGCAGGTGGCCCGCGTCGTCGCTGGAGGGCGGCTGCGCTGTCTCCAGGAATGCCTGCACGCGGTCAATCAGCCAGTCGATGGCGTTTTCGCGCGCCTGCATGCGCTTGAGTTCAGGGAACAGGCCGTCCCAGAAGCTGGCGCACATGCCATTCAGCGTGGCCAGGCCTTCGGCCAGCCCCTGGTAGCCGTGCAGCTGCAGCCGGCCAAACGCGTAGTACGCGCCGACCAGCATGTCTTTGGCCTTCTGCGACAGGATGGCCTCAGACAGGCTGACAACGTCGGGCCAGCGAATCGCGTCCGCGGCCGGGTTTTCCATCTTGGAAATCTCGGCCTGCAGCTTCTCGAATTCGGGCTCATAGCGCACATTGGCGCCGGTAGGACTGGCACCGGGGATTGGACCGGTACCCAGCGTGGTTGTCATGCCATCGCTCAATCGAATGCCCCTGTCGAAAGCAGGTCAGTGAAAACGCGGGGCTGTACGGTATCGCCCCGACAGGCTTATTTCAAACCCCAACACGCCGCAGAACCACCAGATTGCCCAGTTTACAGCAGTTTCAGCCTGGGCAGTCTTTGCAGCAGGTCTGACAACTTCAAGTCAGGCTGATTCAAGGCCTCGTGAAACTTTGATTCGCCGCGCCGCGCCAACGCGTGGCCGCGCGCGGCCTCTGAGCCGAAATCCAGCAGTTCCGCCGACTGCCGCTGCGGCAGCACAAACGGCAAGAACGAGCGCGCCTTCAAATCGCCAAACGCCAGGTGCAGGCGCGGCTGTGTCGCGACGCCGGCTTCACTGCCGCTGGCCTCATTCCAGATCGCCAGCGTCGGCGCGCGGCCGTCTTTGCTGAGGCGACGGGCCAGCTCAATCCAGAAGGCGGCCTCAGGCTCGGGCTCAACCAGCGGGATGCGCACCATCAAGCTTTGGCCCTGGCGCATGTCGGCCCCTTCCGAAATGGCCTGCATGGCGCTGTAGCGGCGGTCATCGGTGGCGGCACCGAAGCTTGCGGTCCAGGTTTCGCCGCCGGTGCGCGCCAGCACGAAGCGCGCAAAGTTGCGGCGGGCCTCACCGAGGTCCAGCGCGAGGCGAAGGCTTTCGAAACTGCTGAGGTACATGTTCAGGTTCGCCGCGGAGCCGGCAAACGAGACCAGTTCATTGGCGCGGGCCAGGAAGGGCTGCATCGCAAAGGGCAGCAGGCCGACATCCTTGCTGATGGCCGCGGCATCAATCAACGCATAGATCAGGAAGGGAAAGCGCCTGCCCGCGCGGTCCACACTGGGGCGGAAAAGGCCCGCCAGCACCTTCTGCCCGCGCGGCGACACGTAAATGAAGCGGGCCGGAGGCGCCGCGTCAAAGGTGCTGTCCCAGCGCGAGTCCAGCTCGTTGTAGCCCTGGACGATGCCCTCCTGGATCCAGTGGTCCAGTTCGTACACTTCCGGCCCCGCCGCATTGAGGCGGATGAAGTCGCCGTGCAGGGGCAACTTGCCAAGACAGCCGGAGGGGAAGTCGCTCACTTGGACAGTGCCTCGACTTTCTGGGCCACCTTGAACTTCAGGAAGATGTCGCGCTCGTAGGGCGTGATCTGCTTGGTCGGGAAGATCGAAAGCTTCAGCGCGAATATCTGCGCGTCCTTGCCTTCAAAGATGATCACGTATTCGTAGCGCGGCTTGCCGTCGGACTTGAACACGCCGTTGAACTTCGGGTTCCACAGCAGGCGCAGGAAGGCCCACTCATCTTTCAGGTCGCCGAAGTTTTCCTTCATCGTGATCAGCGGTTTGCGGTCGCCGTAAAAGCCCCTGATCTGCGCGCCCAGGCTGGTGCCCGCGCTGGCGTACTGCGCCCAGGTGAACTTGTCGATCGCGCTGAAGGTGGTGCTGGGTCGCAAGATCTGCTGTTTGCCGTCGGCGAAGGTGCCGATTTCAAACTCGCAGTCCGCCAGCAGGCCCTGTTTGTCCAGTTTGATTTCGCCCTGCACGTTCACGAGCTCGCTGGTCTTTTCGTGGAACATCGCCTCGGTCACCGTGGTGGCGGCGGCGATCATGTCGGTGTACTCGGAACTGAAGGTGATCAGCGCGACTTCATTGAACATCACGCCGCCCACTTCTTTCAGGTGCCGGTGCACGCGCCAGACGCTGCCGCTGACCGGGTTGAACATCGCGCTGAAGTCGCTCATGGCCACGGACTTCTGGTCGCGGTTTGTGGTTTCAAACGGGAAGCAGTTGGCAGCCTTGGCGTTCCACACGTCGAGGACGTCCTTCTTGTACCAGGCGGCCACATCGCTGCCGCATTCGGCGCGCAAGGCGCTGTTGGCGGCCGCCATCACGCGCTGCAATGCCGCGGCCGCACGCTCGCTGCGTGACGGGAATGGCTTGGGCACTTCGGTGTTGGCGGTGCGGAAGTCATCGGCGAGCTTCTTGAGCGCCGCCACGGTTTCGGTGGTGCGCGAGGCATCGGTGAAGCGCTTGCCGATCTGGTTGTCGGCGCCGAACTTGTCGAATGATTCGCCGAAGGTCGCAATCAGGCCCAGCGCGGTGGTGACAGCTTTGCGTTCGTCTTCGCTGGGGCCGTCCACCTTCACGCCCGGGGCGTACTCGATTGAGCGCAGCCCCCATACGGCCGGGATCAGTCGCTGGTAAGGCGATTCCTTGCCCGACAGCACCTTGATCGCGTCGCGGCCTTCATTGACGCTGCGGAACAGCGCCGCCTTGGGGTGTACCGCGTCCATGTACCATTCCCAGACGCGGGCCTGGTCAGCCTTGTACAGCGCCTCAAGTTCGCTGCGGACAGTGTCGGGCGAGCGGTCTGAGGCCAGCTCTTTGAACATCTCCACCAGCTCGCTGGTGCGCTGCTCAATCAGCGGCTTGACGTGGTCTTTCCAGCCCTCATTCGTGAACACGCCGGCGTACTTCAGCAGTTCTTCCTGGCCCGCCTTGGGCTTGAACTCAAGGTAGTCGGCGTGGGTGCCCGCGAGGTCGGACAGCGTGGGTGCGGGCAAACGACGCGAAAGGTTCTGGATGATGTCGTTGTACGCGGCCTCATACCACCAGCCGCCCTTGAGCAGATCGACGGTCTGGCGCACGATCTGGCCGTCCACCGCGATGCGCAGGCCAAACGGGTCGCTGTCGGCCGTGGTGCGCGAAAGCTGCAGCGCAAAGAACTCAAGCTGCTCACCGGCCAGGGTCTCGATCACGCCGCTGTAGCCGCTGCCCGAAAGCGGGCCGGTCCAGCGCTGGTTGCGCTTCAAAATGTTCTGGATCAGCGGGGCGTTGGGTTGCAGCTCGCCGCCCAGCATGCGGTACACGCGCCACAGGTCCAGCAGCGCCTGGTATTCGTCGCGGGTGGGGCGTTTGTCGCGGTTGCCGAGGTCGCTGACGGTGGCCTTGAGTTCGTCTTCAAGGCGCTTGCGGCACGGATCAACGTACTTTGGCTTGAGCGCGCTGAAGTACACCTTGCTGCCCGCGTTGAACATCTTGCCGCCCTGGCCCATGCCCCAGTGCAGGCCGGACTGGAATTTGCCATCCACGGGGTCTTTATCGAGCAGCTCTTTGCGCAGCGCATCCAGCGCTTCCAGCTGCTTGATCTGGTCGGCCTCGGAAGCACCGTCCGGGGCTTCCTTCAGGGCCAGCGCCGCGGTTTCCATTTCATTCACGGCGCCCTTGTTCTCGACAAAGGCACCCACGCTGCCCCAGCCCACCACGGCCAGCACCGCCAGCGAGACTGTCTGCACGGCAAGCCGCCATGCGCGGCGCTTGCGGATCACTTTGCTGCTGCTGCGGGCGAGCGTCTTGTCGCCGAAGATGATGTTGGTGAACAGCTGGTTGATGAAGAAGCTCTTCTTCTCAACGCGTTCGTCGCCACTGTCGCCCATGGACATGCCCATGGCGCTGCTCATGCGCGCGAGAATCTGGTCAATCGGCGTGCCCTTTTGCGTGCCGCTGGTGAAGTAGATGCCGCGCAGCACGGCCGCTTCCTGGAACGCGGTGGCCCCAAACAGCGCCTGGATGAACTCGCGCATCTTGGCGCGCGCAAGCTGGAACTGGCGCGGGAACAGGTAGATCGACTGCTTCTTGGCCGGCGGGCGTTCGGCTGCCAGCAGCTCAAGCTGCCGGCGCTGCAGGTTGCCCGTCATGCGGTCGCATTCTTCGTCAAACAGGTCGGTGTACTGGCGATCGGGCAGGCTGTACGGGAAGGTGAAGCCCCACACCTGGTTGCGTTCGTCCTTGCTGAAGTCTTCAAAGAACTCGACAAACCCGGCCACCAGGTCGCACTTCGTGAACATCATGTACACCGGGAACACGGCCTGCAGGCGCGACGCCAGCTCATCAATGCGGTCGCGCACATCTTTGGCCATCTTGTCGATCTCGGCACCCGTGGCCTGCATCAGCTCATCGACCGGCACGGCCACAATCGTGCCGTTGATCGGCTTTTGCTTGCGACCGGTGCGGATCATGTCGAGAAACGCGAACCATTCTTCATGGTCTTCGGCAACGGTGGTGTAGCGCCCGGCGGTATCGAGCAGAATGCCGTCTGCCGTAAACCACCAGTCACAGTTGCGCGTGCCGCCGATACCCTTGACCTTGGCGCCGCCCTGGCTGGCGGGGAAGTTCAGGCCGGATTCCTGCAATGCAGTGGTCTTGCCGCTGCCCGGGGGGCCGATGATCACGTACCACGGCAGCGTGAACAGGGCACTCTTGCCGCCCTTGGTGCGCTTCAGGGCCTCAAGGCTTTCGTCAAACTTCTTGCGCATCGCCTCGATTTCGCCCTTCTTGTCGGCGCTGGCACCGGCCAGTTGCGCGCCGCTTTGGGCCTTGAGCTGCGCTTCGATACGCATGGCGTTCTTGACCGCCATGACCTTCTGTGCCACGAACATCATCGCCCATGCGCCGATCAGCGCGATGCTGATCATCACCGGCAGGTTCATCCAGTCGGGGTTGTCGGCGCGCAGGTACCAGGCGATGCCCCACACCAGCAGAAGCAGCAGCAGCAGCATCACGATGCTGAGCACGCCTTCCTTCATCAGTGCGGAAAGAAACTGGCGCATCTAGTTCCCCTGTCCGGTCAGGTCCGAAACGGCCCCGTTTGCCATGATGTCGATCGTGAACGCGAGCCCCAGCACCAGCAGGATCGCGACGGCCGCGCAGACCGCCGGCACAAGCCAGCCCGGCGTGGTGCGCACCAGCTTGGGCAGTTCATCGGGCGGGCGCCAGCGCGCGCTGAGTTGCGAGGGGTCGCCCGGGGTACCGGCGCGAAGTTCGCCGGCCAGTTGCTCAGTCAGCACGCGGCGTTCTTCCATTCCCTTCAGGTCGATGTACATGCCCTTGAAGCCGTGGGTCAGGCACAGGAAGTACACCGCAAGCACGGCCGAACGCTCCGAGTCACCGCCGGCACGCACGGTCTTGAGCTTGTTGTAGAACTCTTCGCCGGCGGCAAAGTCATTGAAGAACTCAAGCTGCAAGGGGTTGCCGGCCCAGTCATTCTTGATCGGCAGGCTGCCCGCGAGCACGGTTTCGTCGATGTAGGCAGTCAGCGCGTACTTGGCGGCCTGGATGCTGTCGGGCTTGTAGCCCGCGGTGCGGCAGGCCTGTTCAAAGTCGATGAACAGCTTGCCCACGCGCTGCTTGACCTCGGCGATCGGGCCGGGGTCTTTGCCTGACTTCAGGGTGAAGGAAAACGCGAACAGGTCTGATGCCAGTTCCGCCATTCGCGCCTGTGTGGTTCCTTCGGCCATGTTCGATCCTTTGACTGCTGCCTTTGGCAATTCCTTCGCTGCCTATTCCTTCACTGCCATGAACTCAAGCTTCAGGCCCACAAATTCGGGCGGCAGGTAAAACGCCATGTCGCGCGCGCTGCGCACGGCTTCCCAGTGTTCGCCCGCCTTGTCCACCTGGAAATAGCTGCGGCCGGGCTGCACCGGAATTTCGGGCGGCGGCGCCGGCATGTGGCGCAAGCTGATGCCGCGCAGTGCGGCCGTGATCAGCTGGTCTACACGATCTTTGCTGCTGATCTTGAACTTGAGCGGGGCCTCACGCACCACTTTCTCGGCTGGCACGTCGGCCATGACGCCGATGTACAGGGCACCCTCGGCCTCGAGCATGCGGTCGTCCTGGAACTGGGCGACGAACATGTTGTCGCGGGTGCGGTTCAACGGGATGTTCGTGCACTTGGTGGGGATGATCGTGCCCATCAAGGTGCGGATCTTTTCTTCAAGGCGCGTGAAGGTGCCCGCGAGGTCTTCGTGGCTGTAGGGCGTCACGTCCTTGGGGTGGCCTTCACCGGCAAACGTGTACAGATAGCCCGCAAGCGTCGCGAGTTGCAGGTACAGCGTTTCCGGGTGACGGTTGCCCGCGTTGTACAGGTGCTGCAGCGGCGGGATGAAGCCGTTGACCGTGTGCAGCAGCCAGAAGCTCGCGGCCTCAGACGTATTGAAGCTGGCGAGGCCGGCACCGCGATTGCGGCGCTGGCGCGCGAACTCGGTGCTTTTCGAGCCCAGGATCTCCAGGATCTTGCGCAGGATGCCCATCAGGCGCGGGCTGGCGGCCATGCTGAGGCACGGCGGAACGTAGTTCTCGGCCTGGGTGTAGCCGCCGGTGCTGGTGCGGGTCAGCTCGGCGATCTTGATCCAGCTGTAGTCATCCAGCGATTCGCCGTCGAACAGGACGCGCACGTGCTTGGCCGCGACCTGTACTTCGCGCTGGCCGGCTTCAGGGTTGTCGTCGCGCACCAGCATGTTGCGGCCCATGTAGCGCGTCGGGCGGCCGTCATGGTTGCCGCCGGCTGCCTGCGCCACGCCGTTGGAGGGCACGTTGGGCACGGCCAGGTACACGCCCAGGCGTTCGCGTTCGGCGCCGAAGAACTCGGTGATGTGGCGTGCCGCGGGCGGCGCGTCGTCGTCGGGCAGGTTGACTACCAGGCCGTCGGGCAGCACGGCCGCCATGCGCACCACGGAAAACTCGCCGTTGGCAAGGCCTTCTTCGTTGATTGCCAGCTCGTGGATGCCCCAGCCCAGCGGCGAAACGCTGCGCAGGCGCTGGTTCAGGGTTCCTTCCCAGTAGCGGTCCCATTGCTGGAACTGCTGGGGTGTAAGGAACATCCCTTCTGTCCACAGCACTTTCTGTCGCTGTTCCACGTGCAATCCCCCGTCCGTGATGTCGCGTTGTCCGGCGACTCGTGCTTCTTCAAAGCCTGCTACGTCGAAGCGTGCTACTTCGCGCTCTTGGCGATGTGATAGCCCGTGAGCTTGAACACGACGTCGTCGGCCTCATCGACCGTGGCCACGATGAAGGGCTTGCCGACGGTGTCCTCGCCGCCGAACTGGGCGACGATGCCGATGAACTTGCACTCGGCGCTGAGCGGATCCAGCGTGATCGTCTTGCCCTGCGCGTTGTCGGCCTTTTCCGGGAAGATGCTTTCGCCCTGTTTGACCTCGATCAGGCTTTCCGCAAGCGCGGCCTTGGGGTCGTCCCAGATTGCGGCTGCGGTGCTGGCCTCCCACTTGGCTGAGTCTTTCAGCTGGTAGATGCGGATGTCCACGACGCGCGATTTGCCCTCAGCGACGTTGACGGGCTCAATGCTGAGGAACTTGAGGTCGATTGAGGTCGCGGCGCAGCCACAGAAGCAAAGCGCGACGATTGCCAGTGCCAGTACAGTTCGCATGCGTATTCTCCGTCAGTGTGCTGCCAGGGATGCGTTCAAACCCGTGTTCTAGCTGTCCTGTTTCTCGCGTGGCTCTTCCAGTTGCGTGGGGTGTACCACATCCGGGTTGTCGTGCGAGAAAATATAGCCCTGCCGGATGCTTGGATAGATCACCTCGTTAAACAAGCGGCTGCTTTCGGCAAAGGTTTCCGCGTACATTTCGCTGTAAACTTCCCAGGCCTTTTTGCTGCTGGTGCCGAAGAGGCCGCCGCCGGCCTTCTGTTCAATCTGCTGCGGATCCAGCTTCTGCTGGATCGTCTCGACCAGTGCTTTCACGCCCGCCAGCATGCCCATCTGGTGCTTGACCATGTCGTTGAAGGCGTTGCGCATCGTGTGCTTGATCTTTTCGATGTCGCGGTCTTCGCGCCAATCCAGCAGATACAGCGCGATGCTGGACAGGTCGCGCATGCCCTTCAGCGGGTTCAGCGTCTGGTGATACAGCTGCGTCACCGGGGCCGAAAACTGGTCCTGGAATTCCGCGCGGCCGTGCAACGTCGTGCTCATCCACTCAATGCCGATTTCGACAAACAGCTTCAACAGCGTCTTGAAGCGCCGCACTTCGCCGATCGTGGTGAAGTTGCCTTCGCCCACGAAGTAGCGCGAAAGGTCTTTCATGGCCGCATGCGACATGGCCTGCAGGCTGGTTTGGGTGCCCGTGGCCGTCAGCACGCGCGTTTCGCCGGTTGGGGCAGCGGCCTCAGGTCGGATCGGCACCACCGAGCGCTTGAACTCGATCACCACGCCGGCGGTCATCAGCCGGTTGCCGTCAGTGACTCGCGCGGCCGAGTTGCCTTCATGGCGCACGCCGTTGAGTGAAAAGCCCATGCCGCTGTTGTCGCGGTACCAGTAGCCGTCTTCGCGGCGTTCCAGCAGGCCGTGGTCTTCGCGAAACTCCATGACGGAAACGTCGGCGTCTTCGACACTTCCGAAGGTGATGCCCTTGCTGCGGGCCTCACGGCTGAACGTGCGCTCGGCAAGAGTGCCGGCGCCCACTTTGGTCACGGTGATGGTTAAAGCCATCCGCTGCGCCTCAGCCCAGAATCGGGCAGGCAGTTTGGGAGCGCGGGCAGGGCGCGTCAAGCACAGGCTGAGCGCAAGCACAGGACGCACAACGATTAAGATTGTGCGGACGCGGTGCTCGGTGCTCAGTGCCCGGTGCTCGGTGCTCAGTGCCAACTCGTCGTGGCCTTGCCGGCAGGCCCAACGGGCCGTCTCTACTAGCCCAGGCCGCAGGCCTAGGACCGCCCAACGCCTAAGATCCCGACCCCGAGGGGGTCGCTCACCCTGCCTTCGTGAACCGGCCTTACAGGCCGGAAAGGCATCGGGTGCGGTGCTCAGTGCACAGTGCTCGGTGCACAGTGCCCAGCACCACGGGCACAAAGGGTCGGGCATCCCGGGCGCCGGGCGCCGAACACCGGGCACAGGACACCGAGCACGGAGCACCGAGCCCCGAACTAAGGCGCAAGTTCGTCGTGGCTGAAGATGTAGCCTTTGCGGATGCTTGGGTAGATCAGCTCGTTGAAGAGCTTGCCGCTTTCGGCGAACGTCTCGCCGTATAGCTGCGTATAACGCTCCCAAGCCTTCTTATTGCCAAACAGGCCGCCGCCGGCTTCTTTCTCGATCTTTACCGGGTCGAGCTTCTGTTGCAGCTCGCTGATGAAATTCTGCACCCCGGCCAGCAGCCCCATCTGGTGCTTGGCCATGTCCATGAAAGCGTGCTGCAGGCTGCCACGGATGCCCTCAAGTTCGCGTTCTTCGCGCCAATCCAGCAGGAAGTTGGCGATGTGCGTGATGTCGGTGCCCTTCTTTAATGGGTTCAAGCTGCGCGCGAAGAGCTGCGTCAGCGGCGCGCTGAACTGGTCTTTGAACTCTTCGCGACCTTTCAGCACGCGACCCATCCACTCCATCGCGACTTCCAGCGTCAGGCGCAGCAACTCTTGGAAGCGCTTCAGTTCGGCGTCGTTTTCAAACGTACCTTCGCCCAGGAAGTGCGTCGAAAGCTCGGACATCGCCTTCAGCGCCGTCCCCGGCAACCCGCCGCGCGAGGCAAGGTCAATGATCGCCGTGGCCGACGACTTGCTGCGCGGTGCGGCCTCACCACGGGTGAACAGCAGCGTGAAGTCGCCGACCGAAAGTTTCGTGCCCTCAGTAACCTGACAGGTTGCGCCGGTGGCGTACTTGCCTTCCTGGCTGGTGAAGCCGGTGCCTGAGCCCACGTCGCGGTACTGGTAGCCCTTGGCGCTTTTCTCGACTTTGCCGTGGTGCGGCGGCAGGCCTTCGAGGCAGATGTCGTTGTCGTCGGCAGAGCCCACGGCAACACCGCGCGCACGGGCTTCCTTGCCGAAGATGTGCTCGGAAATGGGTTGCTCGCCGCGAGAGACTACAATCTTGAGCGCCATGTGGCCAGTATCCCCCGGGGCAAAGGGGCGTCAAGGCGGCCGCGAAATCAGGCTTCGGGGTCGCTGGCGCGCAGGTCGGCGGCGCTTTGCATGGCGGCCTGGGCGCGTTCTTCGGCCTTCTTGGCGAACTCGGCGGCGTTCTTGATTACCTTGGTGCGTTCCTTGTGCGACAGCAGGTAGCCCTTCTGCAAGTTGGGGAACACCATCTCGTTGAACAGCTTGCTGCTTTCGGCCAGGAACTGGCTGTAGGTCTCGAGGTACTCATGCCAGGCGGCCTTA
This sequence comes from uncultured bacterium, assembly GCA_938014885.1. Classification (GTDB taxonomy): domain Bacteria; phylum Planctomycetota; class UBA8742; order UBA2392; family UBA2392; genus CALLQI01. The sequence goes on along the minus strand of CALLQI010000020.1, from coordinate 37,814 downwards.
GCTTTGCTCATGCGCGCGAGCAAGCCGGCTTTGGCCATGGCGGCGCGTTCGATTTCGCCCGGATCCAGCCGCTTGATGATCGCGTCCAGCACCTGCTGCATGCCGGCCAGCACGCCCATCTGGTGCTGGGCGATGTCTTTGGTGGCGCGGGCAAGGTTGTCCTGGATGTCGCCGAGTGTTGCGTCGGACTTCCAGTTCAGGGGCATCATCTTGAAGTTCTCAAGCTGCTGCACCTGCTTCAGCGGGTTGGCCTCGCGCTGGAATGCCATGGTCACGCTGGCGTCAAACTCGCCTTCAAATTCCTTGCGCGCCGACAGCACCGTGAACAGGCCTTCCATCAAGGTGTCGAGGCTGATGCGGATCATTTCGCCGAAGCGTTCAATCTGCTGTGGCGTATGAAAGTCGTCGGTCTTCAGGAAGTAGCGCGACACGCCCTGCAGCGCGGCAAGCGCCGCGTCGCCCAGCGGGCTGGCCTTGACCGCGTCGGTTTCCCGGCTGATGCGCACGGCCGCCTGACGCGCGCTGGTGCCGTTGTCGAGCGTGACCGCGGCCACCACCATCTCGATGTTACCCATCTTGACGATATCGGTCTCGTTCAGCGGGGTGGTCGAGTTGGGCTCAACCAGCTTGTCATTGAGCAATGTGCCGTTGCGGCTGCCGAGATCGACCAGCAGGTACCCGGCCTCACGCCGCTCGACGCGGACATGCTGACGCGAGACGCGGATTTCGTCGCCCGGCAGCACGAGGTCACAGTCAGGCGAACGCCCGACCACGATCTTGCCGCGGGTGAAGGTGTGCTCGGTTACTTCGGTGGTTGCCCCGCGCGGGACACGAACCACCAGGCGAATCGGCATGATGCGTCCTCAGGGACCCAATCATGGTGGCTTGAAAGCGCGATGCGTCAAGGAACAGCGCCGCAGGTCGGACTCACGTAGCGCCATGAAGCGCCACGAAGAACAACAACTGCGCCTGCCTTAGGGCAGTCAGGCGCGAAGCGAAGACAGAGAAACCACGGGTGCACACGGTTTCACACGGGGGACGTCGGCCGTGCATCGCCGCGGGCGCCCAGCACGTGGGGCCTGATCGGCGAGACGCCGATTGCGCGGGTTCCTTGCCGTGCGCAATTCATCCCTTGCGTATGTACCCCCGCTGCATTGCAATGGCCTTCCCACTTGAAAGGCGTTCCGATGACACATGCGCTCCTGACCGAAGCCCGCAAACTTGACGACTGGCTCAGCACCCAGCGCCGCACGCTGCACATGCTGCCTGAGCTTTCGTTGTACGAGTTCAAGACCAGCGCCCATTGCTTCAGCGAACTCGAAAGGCTCGGCCTCAAGCCCCGCAAACTCTGGGGCGAAGGCTTCATCTGCGACATCGACGGCCCCAACGCCAAAGGCCGCGTGGCATTGCGCGCCGACATGGACGCGCTGCCAATCCAGGAACTCAACGACATCCCCTACCGCAGCAAGCACGACGGCGTCGCCCACATGTGCGGCCACGACACCCACATGACCGTGCTGCTGGGCACCGCGCGCGTGCTGCTTGGCATGCGCGACAAACTCAAGCGCAACGTGCGGCTGCTGTTCCAGCCTTGCGAAGAGCTGCCACCGGGCGGCGCGCCGGGCATGATCGAGTACGGATGCCTTGACGGCGTCGATGAAATCTACGGCCTGCACAACATCCCCACGCTCGAAGTCGGCAAAGTCGCCACCTGCACCGGGCCGATGACGGCGGCCGCCGACATTTTCGAGATTCGCATCATCGGCCGCGGAGGCCACGCAAGCCGGCCACAGGATTCACTCGACCCGATTCCGGCGGCATGCGAGCTTGTTGGCATGCTGCAAACATTGGTGGCGAGGCGCGTGGCCCCGTTCGAGCAGGCCGTGGTCAGCGTAACCAAGGTCAAGGCCGGCACGACCCACAACATCATCCCCGACGAGGCCGAGCTGGTCGGTACCGTGCGCACGTACGAAGAGCCAGTGCGCGCACGCATCATCGCCGAAATGGGCCGGATGGTGGAGGCCGTCGCCAATGCCCACGGGCTCAAGCACGAGTACAAGTATCTGCGGGGCTACGACAGCATCGTAAACCACGCCTCAGGCGCGGAAGCAGTGGCCAAGGCGGCAGCGGAAGTAGTAGGAGCCGACAGCGTAGACAGCAGCTACGAAAAGCAAACCTGGGGCGAAGACTTTGCGTACTACCTGCAGAAGAAACCCGGCGCGTTCTTCCTGATCGGAAGCGGCAACAAAGCCAAAGGCATCACCAACCCGCTGCACTCGGCCCGCTTCAACGTAGACGAAAGCTGCATGGCAATCGGAGTAGCCGTGATGGCCAAGCTGGTGACGTAGGCGCGGTGTCTGGGGTCTGGGGTCTGGGGCTTGGGGCTTGGGGCTTGGGGCTTGGGGCTTGGGGAAAAACGGAACTCTGACAGCCCACAACCTACAACCTAACCCCTACAACCTGCTTTGTTCGCCCTACAACCTGCTTCCTTCTTCGCCTCGCGAACAGGGCCAGCGCTATCAGCGCCAGGGATGGGCCTCCGGTGCCCAGGCTGCATCCGCCTCCGTCTTCGCCTCCGCCGGATTTCTTGGATGCGCTGGCTATCGTGACCGGCACGCTGGTCTGGGTCAGGGTTCCGGCCGCGTCGGTGAACGTCAGCGTGATTGCTTGCGCCAAATCGTATTGCAGTGTGAACGTGGCGTAGCCTCCGCCTGTGGTTTGCGACCCGCTTCCGGTCAGGGTTCCGCTTCCGTTATGCGCCACGTTCACGGTGTACGCTCCCGCCGTTACCAGCGTGCCGAAGGCGTCGGTGATCCTGACCGTTACCGCGAAATCGTCGCCGGGCTTTACGTTGCCTGTGGGCGCGTTCTGCACTTCGATTCGCGTGGCCGTGCCCGCTGGCGCCAGCGCAATGTCCACTCGCCGCACTTCGCCCGCCTGCAGGTTGCTTACCACGATGCTGGCGCTGCCCGCGCCCGGGTCGTCCGCGCTGAAGGTGTACGTGCCGGGCGCGAGTTTCAGCCAGCACCAGAAGCCGTCGTGCGCGCTGACGGCCGTGTAACTCTGCCCGTTCACGTTGATCCAGGCGTCGGCCACGGGCAGGCCGGTGGCGAAGCTGCTCACGAAGCCGTATACGATGGCGTCGCCGGGGTTGCTCAGCCAAGGCATGTCAGGCGGGTTTGCGGGCTGCTGGTAAGGCGCGCTGGTTTGCGTCAGCGCACTCCAGAATCCGTAACTGTTGGCCGCCCCGTAACTCCACACCACGGTGCCCGGCGCACCGAGATTGCGTGAGGCCGTGATCTCGGCAATCGTCTCATTCGCGTTGCCGTCGCCCGTTGCGCTCATGCCGGGGTAAATGTGCCGGCCGGATGCGCTGGCAAGCCAGTCGGGCAGGATTTCGCTGAAGTCCGGGTTGCTGTTGTCGTCGGGCCAGTAGACCTGCGGCGCGATCCAGTCCAGCGCTCCGGCCGCAAGCCAGGCTTTGGCGTCCTGGTGGCGCGGCAGCCCGTAGTAATAGCCGGTGCTGTAGCCCGGATAGCTCGCGGCCTGGTACAGCCCCAGCGGGGCCGCACTGAGTTGCAGGTTCGGGTTTACGCTGTGGACTTCAGCGTACACGTCGCGCAGGAAGCGGGTGATCTGGTCGGCCGTCCACGGCCCGAAGCCAAGGCTGCCCGGGTTGCCGCGGCCGGCGCGGCGGACCTCGCTTACGGTGTCATGACTGTAGTCGGGCTCAGGCATGCGGATGCGGTCGAAGTGAATGCCGTCGAGCGTCGGGTAGTTGTTCACCACGTGCATGATCTGCGTGCGCAGGTATGCCTGCACTTCCGGGTGCCCGGGTGCGAGCCAGTAGTAGCCATCCACGGTGCTCGAGATCGGTGTGCCGGTGCTGTCGGCGATCAGCCAGCTCTGGTGCGTGCTCGCAAACGAGGCCGTGCACACGTGCGTGTTGAAGTACAGGTGCAGCTTAAGGCCAAGCGCGTGCGCGGCATTGATCGCATATTGCAGCGGGTCGTCGCCGGTCCCAAGCGTGATGGCGGCCGCCAGCGGCTCATGCGGCGAGGGGTAGAAGGTCTCGGTGGTGCCGCGCATCTGCAGCAGCACGGTGTTGAAGTTGCCGGCCTTGGCGTTGCCAAGGATTGTGTCGAGGTTGGCCTTCCACGTGGCCGGAGTCGTGCTCGGCCACTCGAAGCGGCTGACCCACACGCCGCGGAACTCGTCGCCCGCAAACGTGACGGGCGTGAAGCGCACGGCGTCGGCCAGCACGACTTTGGCGCTTTCGGCGTCGTTTCCCAGCGTCACGAATCCGCCGGTGCCCGCGCTGAACGTGAACGTGCCCAGCACGCGCCACTGGCCGCCGTTGAGTGTCTGGTTGATGCGCACGGTGCTGGTGCCGCCGGCATGCGTGACGCGAAACGGCGCGTCGTTGGCGCGGTTGCTGCCGCTGGGGTACCAAGTCGCGACTTCGTAATCACCGGCACTCAGGTTCGGCCGCCATTCTGCCGTCGCGGTGGCCGGGCCCGCAGTGCCGACCGTGCTGGCGAAGCGATAATCCGCACCGTACTTGCCCGTGGCGCTGGTGCCGCCGCTCCAGGTGCCCGAAGGCTCGCTGTATCCGGCCGCACCGTTATCGACAATGACCTGTGCCGCAAGCGGGGTCGCGAGCAGCACCAGCATTGCAATCAGCCGGATCATGCGGCCTCCCGGCGACGCCACAGCAGCGCCGCAAGCAATGCCGGCAGGATCAGCCAGTAGCGGCCGCCGCCGTTGCCACTGCTGCAGCCGCCGTCGTCGCCACCGCCGCCGCCATCGCTTCCGTGGTTGTGGTTGCTGCCGCCGCCGCTGAGCATCACGCTGTCGGGTGTCGGGTAGGCGTGCACGCCGCCGTTGATGTTGTACGCGAACACGCGCCAGTAGTACGTCGCGCCCGGTGCGAGGCCGACCCATGTGTATGTCGTGGTCAGCGCGCTTAGCTGGATGTTCTGGAACGTGGGCGCGCCTACGCCGGCTGTCAGGTCCGACGCACTCTCGGCAATATCAAGCCAGAAGCCGTCGGTGCTGCTGCCTGCCACCCAGTCAAAGCGCACGCTGGTGTCGCTGAGCACGGTCGCAACCAGCCCCGTCGGCATGCCCGGCGTGGCCCCGGCCGCGAGCGTGATGCTGGTTGGCGTCGGGTAGCCGTGGTTGCCCCCGGCCACGTTGTAGGCCCACACGCGCCAGTAGTACGTGGTGCCCGGCGTCAAACCCTGCCATACAAAACTGTTCACGCGCCCCACGTTGGCGTTCTGGAAGGTGCCTGTGGCCGCCGACAAATCCGCTGCGCTTTCCGCAATGTCCACGTAGTAGCCGTCCGCAAAGCTGGCCCAGTTCCAGGTGAACTGGATGTCGGTGCTGTTTAGCGCGGTAGCGGCAAGGCCCGTCGGCGCCGGGGCGGCCGGGGCGGCGCTGATCTGCCGGAAGCGAATCGCATCAGCCAGCACAACGCTGGGGTTGGCATTGTTCGCCAGCCGCACGAAGCCGCTGTTGCCGGTGAAGAACGAGTACGTCCCCAGCACATGCCAGCCGCCACCGTTGATCTGCTGGTTCACGTTGACGGTGTTGGTGCCGTTGGCGTGGTACACCGTGAAGGGCGCGTTGTCGGCGCGGTTCGTTCCTGCCGGGTACCATGCTTCCACGGCGTAGGTTCCGCCTTCGGGCAGGGTCGGCCGCCACTCGCATTCGGCCGAGACTCCGGCGCTGCTGCTGGCGAAGCGGTAATCCGCGCCGTACTTGCCGGCGGCGCTGGTGCCGGTGCTCCAGCTTCCGCTGAGCACACTGAAGCCGGGGTCCACGTTGTCGACGATTCGGTCGCTGGTGCCCGCACCCAGCCGCGCGTTCACTTCGGTGACCAGCGCGTTCCAGTCGAAGTAGGCACCCGGGTCGCTGCGGTTCCAGGGCTGAATCTGGTAGTGGCCGACCAGGCCCACACTGTTGAAGTCCTGCTGAGTCTGCGAGGTCGCCTGCCCCGGCGGGTGCACGGCCGCAATCCCGTGCGTGTAACACAGCCACGCGACCAGGTCATACAGCGCCGGCAGAATGCCCTGCGTCCAGGTGCTGGCCTGGCCGGCAAAGCCCGCGCACTCAATGCCGATGCTGCGGCTGTTGTAGTAGGTGGCGTGCCAGGCGCGGTTGCTGTCGGCCACGAGCTGTTTGATCTCGGTGCCGTTTTCTTTGATGACGTAGTGCGCGCTGGCGCCGCTGCTGGGGTTCTTCAGCCAGCTTACGGCACCGCTGTAGCTGCCTTCGGTGGTGTGGATCACGATGCTGTCGATCGTGGTACCGCTGCGCGAGTTGTAGTTGGGGCTCGGGTCCCAGATAATCGTGGGTTGAGCCGGCTGCGCGTGCAAAACGCCGCACAGGGCCAGCAGGGCCGGAATCAGGTAGCGCATGGGTCCCTCCGCACAGGGTAGACCCCGCTTGTAGCCGCAATTGCCCAGATTGCCAACGTGATTTCAGGCAATCGGGGCGGCCGCGAGCTTGCGCCGCCGCAGTGCGCGCACCGTGTACAGCGTACCCAGCCCGAACGCGAACGAGGCCGCCAGGCCAATGATCACGCTGCCCAGCAGCCATGCGCCAAAACTGTTCCACGCAAACTGGCCCAGCACCCGCATGTTGGTCGTGCGCGGCAGCCACATCGGCTGGCCCAGCAGCAGCTTGCCTAGCCAGATGTTGGCGAACGTGATCAGCGCCGTCAGGGGGCCGAAACTCACGTTCGTGGCGGCGACGCACGCAATGCGGTTCAAGTGCACGCGCGTGGCCGCATACAGCGCCAGCATCCAGTGAAAGCCGAACCAGGGGCTGCAGCCGATGAACGCGCCCACGGCCACGGCCAGCCCCAACTCGCCGGGCGAGTTCTTTTCGTGCACCAGATAGCGCATCAACGCACGAAAGCGGGCAATCGGGCCGCCCTTGACCTTCAAGTCGTCGGGCAGGTCGGCGAGGCGCTTCATGCGATGCCACGCGGCCTTAATGCTTGCCCCGAGGCTGCCGCGCCACAGCGGCTCGGCCCGGCGCACCAGGCGCTTGTGCGGCAGTGGGATCAGCAGGTGGCTGAAGTTCATGTAGAGGTAGAGAATCGTGAATCGCACGTTGTCCACGAACGGCTTGAAGTGCGTGACGCGCTCAGCCTTCGGCGGGTAGTACACCTCAATCGGCACCTGCACGATGTTGCAGCCGCCCCATGCAAGCCGGATGATTACTTCGCATTCATACGTATAGCGGCTGAACAGGTTGATCAGCCGCGTCACGTGCCGCAGCGGGTAGCACCGGAAGCCGCTTTGGCTGTCGCCCACATCATGGCCCGTCGCGACCTTCAGCCAGTAATTGCTGAACATGCGGCCGAACATGCTCGATTTGGGCACGTTTACCCCGCTCATGTCGCGGGCACCGATCACCAGCGCGTCGGGGTCGGCCTGGCTGGCGGCCACGATCTTCGGAATCTCGTGCGGGTAGTGCTGGCCGTCGGCGTCGATCGTCACGGCGTGGTGAAAGCCCAGTTCCAGCGCGCGGGAAAAGCCGCTGCGCATGGCGCGTCCCTTGCCGCGGTTGCGCTTGTGGCGCACGACCACGACGTCCTGGTCGCGCAGCAGCTCGGCGGTGTTGTCTGTGCAGCCGTCGTCCACGACGATGATGCTTTGGGCCACTTCGCGCGTCTTGCGGATCACCTCAAGCAGCGTGCCCGCGTTATTGAACGTGGGAATGATGACGCAGTAGCCGCTTGCGGCGTCAATTGCAGGCTTCGACAAAACAACCTCGTGAGGGGTGCTGGCCTTGGCAATTATTGAATGTCCACCAGAGTCAGGGGGCAGGTTTACGGTCAACGGTTCACAGTCTACGGTTACTGCAAACAGCCGCAGTTACCGTGAACTGTCGACCGTCAACTGTCGACCTCACCCCGTCGCATGAAGCTGGTACCCATCCAATTCGCGACAAGTGTCGCGGCCGTTCCGCGCACTGTCAACGCTACGGTTTTCGTTGACAAGGCGCCTGCGCGGCCGCAACTTCGGGCCATGCAACTTGACTTCCGCCAACTGGTCCCCCACCGCCCGCCGATGTTGATGATCGACGACGTCACCAAGTACGGCGGCGACCTGATTCGCGCGCGCCGCACTGTTCGCGCCGGAGACCCCTTTGTTACAAGTGACGGGCTGCACCCGGCTGCGCTGCTTGAGGCCATCGCGCAGACCATTGCCTCAGGCGACGCCTGCTTTGCGCGCCAGAAGGGCGGGACGGTGATTCGCGGGTACTTGACCGGGCTGACCGGGGTCAAGATCCACGGCACCGCAGCCATCGGCGACACCATAGATATGGAAGGCAACTGCCTGAAGCGCATGGACGGCATGGGGCTGTTCGAAGCCACGGCACACGTGGGCGAGCGCCTGCTGGTGGAAGGCCGCTTCAAGTTCTTCGTCGAGATTGACTACCCGCCGGGTGCCCCGGGCGCCGCGCGGCCGACTGGTTAGCACCGGCAATCAACCTGTACGACGGATGAAGCGATTTTGCTTGCGCGGGCCGACAACCTACGCAAAATCCCACTTTGCTCACACATAACTTGCGACGAATGCTTCCGGGCGGACGCATTCGTGTGCTTGTGTCACCCGCCCGCTAAGGAATATGTATGACTCGCGTTCTCGCTGTGCTGATGCTCACCATCTGCTCCGGAGGGTTGCTTGCGCAGGCCACATTGCCCATCGCGGGCACGCTGCAGGCCGGCGATGAGAATCTGCACCTGATCGAAGTGGACTTCGGCGGTGCCGCCAGCACCACCAACATTACGCTCAGTATCTCAGGCAACAGCGCGACATTCGGCTTGCAGGCATTTCTGGGCGACCTTGACGCGATGGCAGCCACGAGCACGGGCACTGACAACGGTGACGTTCCCGATACCACCACCATCAACCTGACGATCACCAGCGGCAATTACACGGGCGTGCACCAGTTTATTGTCTCGGTCCAGTCCTTTACCGGCGGTGGACCCGTCGGTTACACGGGCACCCTGACGGTGGTGTCGCTGCCGACGGGCGTCAGCTCTGCGGGCACGCAGACTGTGCCCGATGCGCAGTTCCCGAGGATTCGCCGGTACTTCGACCGCGCTGTAAATGGCTCTGAGACCGTCAACACTTCCGGCGACACAATTGCCCAGGAATTCCTGGTGGACTTCGGTGGCGTGGCCCAGACCGCAACATTCGCGTTCTTTGGCGAGGGCTCGCTCGCGGGAAACATCGACATCATCGAAGTGCTGGCCAACGGCAGCGCAAGCGCGCTGGGCAGCATCAGCGGCGCCGGGGCAGACTGGTCTGATGGGACCAACCTGACCACTTCCAGCCGCAGCGGCATCGTCCGTTTCCGCGTGGAATGCAACGACGCCGACTCGGACTTCGACTGGACAGTGATCTTGCCGGGCACCGTTTCGGCCATTCAGGGGGCCCAGCTCAACTTCTCCGGCAGTCTTTCGGCCGATCAGGAGCGCGCCTACCTGGTTCAGCTCGACTACGGGGCGAACAGCACCAGCTACACGCTCAGCATCGCGGCTGCCACCTCAACGGGAAGCATTGGCGTGCTGCTGATCGACCTGAACGAGCTTGCCGCCAATGGCTCGTCCCAGGCCATCGGCAGCTTTGACGCCAGCTCGGTCCAGTTGCCGGTCGAAAGCGGGCTGTTCGAATTCATGGTCCTTGTGATGGAAGACGGCAGCAGCTCAGCGACCTACGACTTCACAGTGGAAGTGCCGGTCGCGCAGTCCGCGCTTGTGCAGCTTGGTTCCAAGACTCTCAACGAACCGCAGTCCTTCACCAACCTGTTTGACCGCGCCGTTGAGGCCGACGTCTCATTCAGTGGCGCTGGTACCCGTACCTACGAGTTCAATGTGGACTTCGGCGCAGTGGCACACTCGGCCGAGGTCTACCTCCGCGGTGACGGCACAGGCGACGGGCCGATCGAACTGTTCGAAGTCACCAGCGGCGGCACGAACAGCCTGGTCGCCAGCATCGCAGGCATGGGTGGCCTCGACGATGAGGCCAACGGGACCACCGGTGTGCGCACCGGGGTAGTAAGATTCCGCGTGGTGGTAACAGCCACCGGAGCGCAGGACTTCAGCTTCTCAGTGGTCTTTGACGACACGGTCGCCGTAAGCCTGATCAAAAAGAAGAGCGACGACAAAGAAGACGACGGCTGCAGCACCGGCACCGGCGGCACCGGCTGGCTGGCACTGCTGGGCCTGCTGGCGGCGCTGGGTGCGGCCTCACGGCTGCGCGGCGCGCGCGAGTAGAGCAACTGTTTGGTGAGTTCCTGGCGGGGAGGCCATGACGGCCTCCCCGTCTGCTTTGCGAATTGGAGAATCCTTCACATCGCAAGCATTTCACGCGTGATACTGTGTAGGATTAATTAAACCGCCAAGACACTCACTCGTTACAATGCTCACGCGGCGGGTCTCTCCAACATCGGGCTTGCCGCCATCCTGACCCGGGCCGACCCCACGCGGCCCGGGTCTCTTTAACCCGGTCTTCCGTCCGCAACTTCCCGGATGGACAAGCGCGCCCGATAACCGACAATCGGGGCATGTCCCAGACCACCCAGTTGCAGCTCACGCCCGACGGCCTGCCCGTGTTTGCACACGAGCAATGCGACGGTGCGGCACAGGCGGCAGCTTGGATGCTGCTGGAAGAAGGAAAGGCCAGCCTGCGCACGGCACTCGTTGTCGGCAGCCACGGCGCGGGCAAGAGCACCCAGCTGAAACTGATCGACCACCACCTGCGCGCGGCCGGCAGCAACGTCAGCTGGTTCAACGCCTGGGAACACAAGGAAGACGTTGACCCCTTTGCCAGCATGCTGTTCTGCCTGTGGGACCAGGTTGACCTGCGCGGCGAAATCCACGTGGACCCGGCACTGAGCGTCGAGAACCTCGTCAGTGCGGCCATGCGTCGCAAGGTGTACCCCAGCATCACCGGTATCATCCCGCGCGACGCTGAAGACGGCCCCGAACGCAGCCTGCTGCTGGCGGCCGACCTGATCAGCCAGCTTGTGGTGCGCAACCAGCCCCTGTCCGAGCTTGCGCGCGCCACCAAGATGCTGGGCGATGCCGCGGGCTTCAGCGAAGACAAGCACCGCCAGGCCAAGTTGCAGGAGCGTTCACGCAGCTACCTGTTCCCCGCGCGGTTCCGCAGCCAGATGACTGAGATTGTGCGCGCAATCCGCCACCGCCAGACCGACCCGCACCTGCCCTGCTTCCTGATCGTCGATGACCTTGACCGCTGCCCGCCGGAACTGGGCCTGAGCCTGCTTGAGGCCGCAGCGCGGTTCTTTGCCGTGCCCGGGCTGGTCGTCGTGGTGGCCCTGAATGAAGAGATCGCCCGGCGTTGGGTGAAGGCCGAGTACCAGGGCAACGTCGAAGGGCACAACTACATCGACAAACTTTTCGACCGCCGAATTCTGGGCGTGGAAGAGCGCGCACGCGTGATCTGGGCCCAGATTTTGGGCGTGGAATGGCGCATGGCCGAATGGGAAATGCTCAACGGCAAGGCCCACCCGGAAATGGCCGACAGGGCCGTGATCAGCGCCACGCGCCTGATGCGCATCCACGGCGGCAGCGACATCCGCAAGGTGCGCCGCATGCTGGCCGAAGTCCGCACCATCATCATCGAAGAGGCCGACTACATCTCGAAAGTCACGCTGATGCCCGACGTGGCGCGGCTTGGCGTGCTGTGCGGCTACCTGGTACGCGAGCGCTTCCCGCGCATTGCGGCGCGCCTGAGCGACCTGCGCAACCTCGAGGCAAGGCTGGAAGTCACGATGGACCTGATGGACATCACCTTCCTCGCCGGCCAGGCCGAAGACCCCGAGGCCCTGAACTGGCTGCGTGAGTTCCTGGAACTAACGCCCGACGACGAACGCGAGATCGGCTACATCCTCGACATACGCCACTTCCTGCCCACCGACGTACTGCTCAACGTAGGCGCAAACCTCGTCCTCATCGGCATGGGCCTGCGATAGCCAACCCAATGTAAAACCCCCGGCGCTTTGGGCGTCGGGGGTTTTATTTTGTTTGCTTAGCGGCCTGTTTCGGGGTTCTTGTCGGGTTGCGTTGTGGGTGAGCCGTAGCCGTCGCGGTGTCCGCCTTCGGTTTGGCCCAGCACCCATAGCGCCAGACAGGTGCCGCAGGTCTTGCCGAAGCTGGGGTGGTCGATCCAGGTGCCGTCGTCTTCGCGCACCAGCATGATCGCCTTGATGCACAAGTCGTTGATTTCCTTGGCCGTCTTGCTGCCGACTTCCTTGGCGGCCTGCAGGGTGTAGTAGTGACCGTACATCCAGTAGTAGCTGGCGTTGCTCCAGCGGTCGAAGCAGTGCGGCGAGCCGCCCTTGCCCGGCGGATTATAGAACTCAAGCCCGCGCACCACGTCAAGCTCACCGCGGTACTTCAGCCACTGGTCGATCATCTTCTTCAGTGTGCCCGACTTGCGCGTGCCGTATCGCACCAGCGTCAGCTCACAAATCGTGTTGCGGCCCTGGCAGCCGCGCACGTCCTTCAGCCCGCGTTCCGGCGGCGCACCCATGGCACCCGGGCTGTAGATGTACGTTTCCTGCTTGCCGTTGGCGTCGTCCACCACGCGCATCTTGTCGATCACCGTGGCGGCGGACTTCATCGCCGACTTCGGGATGCGGATCTTCATGTCTTTCTCAACGTCCATCAGCACCAGCATCGCCGACGCCGTCGAGAAGCTGGGCGATTCGCCCATGTCCGGGTAATAGGCCCAGCCGCCTTCTTCCGACACTTCTTCGGTGTACTCGGCCTTCGTCATCATGTACGTGACTTCGTATTCCTTGCCCGCGCGCTCAAACGTGAACGTCGCTTCCTCACCGGCCATCAGCGGCCTTGGCCGACGGCCGCCCAGAAGCACGCCATTGATCTTGGTCAGCACGTCGCCGACCTTCACCCCGGCCTTTTCCGCCGGGTGACCCTTCTTCACCGACTTCACCACCGCCGCCATCGTGCGGCCGCGGAACTCAATTTCGTAATCAAAGCCCAGATCCGGCGGCTGCGGAATCGCGTCAGCGGCCATCTGCACCGACTGTTCCGCGCCTTCGCGCATGAACTTCACGGTCAGCATGCGGCCAGCCGGGATCGTGCCCAGCATGTCCGCGAAATGGTCCAGGCCCAGCACCGGCGTGTCGCCGATCCAGGTGATGCGGTCGCCTTCGCGAATGCCGGCGCGCGCCGCCGCGCTGTTGGGCATCGGTGCGGGGTCCACGATCACGCCGTTTTCGTCGCCCTTGTCTTCTTCGGAGATATAGAAGCCGAACCAGCCTTCGGGCGCGGCGGCAGCCTCGATGCTGACTGACTTTGACTTGGGCTTGCCCTTTTCGATTCGCGAATACTTAACGCGGATCTTCTTGGCGACGCCAATGCTGGCCTCGGCCGTGCGGAAGTCTTCCTCGCTTGCGATGGCGACACCGTTGACTTCATTCAGGATGTCGCCGACGACCATTTCATCCTTGCAGGGGCTGAAAGGCAGGAACTCTTCCACTTCCAGGCCGTTGTTGCCCTGCTTGACGCGCAGTCCCAGGTAGCCGGGCCACGTCTGGTCAAGCTGCACGTCGCGGTTGAAGTCCATGGCGCCTTCGCGCTTGATGCGCAGTTGCACCTTCTGGCCGGCCACCCACTCGGTCTCAAGCGAGTAGTAATCGACGGCGTTCTCGACCTTCAAGCCTTCCGCGCCGATCACCTTGTCGCCGACGCGGAAGCCGGCCTTTTCGGCCGCGCTGCCGGGCACGATGCGCTCAACGCGCGCGCCGCCGCGGTACTCGGTGTCGGTGGGAATCGCGAGCACCAGGCCGGTCTGGCTTGGCATGGCGGCATTCTTGAAGCGGCTGCTGATGCGCGACTTGCGCTTGCGCTCAAGCAGCGGGGCGTCACTGTTCGAAAGCTGCATCTTCAGCAGCGCGATCACCATCCGGCGGCATACACTGACGTATTCCGACTTGCGGGTTTCGTCCGTCTCGGCCTGCCACTGCATGTGCAGAAACTTCATGCCCAGCGTGTAGCGCCAGTTTGAGTAATAGATGCGCATCGGCAACTTGCCGCGGTACACGCGATCCATGATGAAGTCAGCTGCCTTGTTCAGCGCCGGGTTGATGCGTTCCGGGTCCACCTTCGCGTGATAGCGCAGGGCCACGCCCGCCAGGCCTGTGGCCGCGATCTGGTCAATCGCCTGGTCGGCGGTCTGCGACATCAGCGTGCCGGTCAGCTCAATATCCCAGCTGCCGTTTTCGTTCTGCTGCTCCAGCACGTAGTTGACGGCCTTGGTAATGGCCGTGCGCAGGTCCGCGTCGCTGGGCAGCGGGCCGCCAAGCGCCAGCGGCGTGCGGAAGGTCCAGCCTGCGGGCTGCGTGCCCGGGCCGCGCTGCATGGTGCCAAGATCATCGCCGGCCTTGCCGATGCCCGGGTTAAGCAGGATGCCAACGGGCGTTGATTCCAGCTGCTCGGGCGTGAAGTCCGGCAGTTCGGGCTCAGCCAGTTCAGCCGGGTCAAGCCGCGACTGCAGCACGGGTTCGGCCTCGGCGGCCGGGGCGGCACTGTTCCAGCCCGCGAGGCCGAGAATCAGTGCGCCGGAAAACAGTGAAATCGCCAGTGAAGGCGAAAGTGCCGGAAACGGTGACTTCATCCGTGACCCCCAGAACTGTTGTACGCGTGTGGACGCCAACCCTGTTTACGGAGTTCCCGCTACAGACAGGAATTCATTGTCAGGATTCAACCGGTCCAGAAACGCTCCCGATTTCGAAAAAGTCTATCACCGCAGCCCATATCGCAATCGAAAAGCCCCAGTCCCATCACGCGAACGCGAAGCAGCAACAAGAGCCCTACGCGAATTGGCGAGAGGCGGAAAAACGGCAGGTTGTAGGGGTTAGGTTGTGGGTTGTAGGGGTAAGGCAGTGGCGATCGTGCGGTGGGCAGGTTTCGATTGGTTGTCGCAAGGCCGGTTCGTGCCCGGCTGCTTAGCGCCAGGGGATGAGCGGACGGTTGCAGCGCAAGCGCGCACCCCCAATCCCTACACCTCCCGCTTGACCTATGACCTACCCCTAAAGCCTGCAGTGTCGCTAGACCCCTGCGATGGCGACCCGCTTCTTGCCTGCCTGGTTGGCGGCTGCGTCGAGCTGCTGGTCCAGGTCCGCGGGCTCGATGCGCTGGTCGTAGTAGAAGTTGCGGCGGCGGGGTGTGAAGCCGGCCTCACGGATCAGGCGGCGAATTTCGTACTCGGTCATGCGGAAGGCCGCGCCGGCGAGCCGCACGACGTTCTCTTCGATCATCAGGCTGCCCATGTCGTTGCAGCCGTAGCGCAGGCTGACTTGCCCCACCTGGCCGCCCTGCGTGACCCAGCTTGCCTGGCAGTTCTCGAAGTTGTCCAGGAAGATGCGCGCCACGGCCTGGGTGCGCAGGTAATCGTGCGCGCCGGACATCTGCACGTGGCTCATGCGGTTGTCTTCATTCTGGAAGGTCCAGCAGATGAAGGCCGTGAAGCCGCCGGTTTCATCCTGCAACTCGCGCAGGCGGTGCATGTGCTCGATGCGTTCAGCCAGCGTTTCGACGTGGCCGAACATCATCGTCGCCGAGGAACGAATGCCGAGCTTGTGGGCCTGGCGCATAGGCTCAAGCCACGCATCGGCGCCGCCCTTTTTGGGGCAGATGATGCCGCGCACACGGTCGGTCAAAATTTCCGCGCCGCCGCCGGGGATGCTTTGCAGGCCGGCAGCTTTGAGTTCACGCAGCACATCAGGCAGCGACATCCGCCAGAAAAGGGCGAAGTGCTGGATTTCGCTGGGGCTGAACGCGTGGTTGTGCAGGCCCATGTCGCGGAACAGGCCCAGCATGTCCTGGTAGTACTTCAGCGGCAACTTGGGGTTGTGGCCGCCTTGCAGCAGGATTTCGGTGCCGCCAAGGTCCAGCGTTTCCTGCGCCTTCACGCGCAGCTCATCAAGGCTCAGCGCGTAGGCGTCTTTGTCGAGAGGCCGCCGGTAGAAGCTGCAGAAGTCGCAATCGGTGATGCAGACGTTGGTGTAATTCACGTTGCGGCTGATCACGTAGGTAACCAGCTCACGCCGGCCGGCAGCGGCCATCTTGCGTTCGCGAACGGTGTGGGCCAGCACGCTGAGCTCATGGATCGGCGCATGCTCAAGCAGGTAGAGCCCCTCAGCCGAAGAAATCCGCTGCGAGGCCAGAACCTTGTCGGCAATCCGAAGAAACTCAGATGGGGTGCTCTTGGCAATCATGCCGGGATACTACCCCCCGCCAGCCACACGCCAAGCGGGGTGAGGCGGGAGTCAGGAGTTCGTGCCAACCTGCAACGGAGAAGTCACCTGCGCTTTAGGAAAGTCAGCAACTGGCCGACCGCTGCAAACAGTAAAACCACCCCTACGGCCTGCATCAGCAGTGCGGTTTTGAAGGAATCGATCGTCTCGGCCGACAGCGCGCCCTCAGACCGGCCCAACGCGCGCCAATGCAGCCCTGCACCGTTGATGAACAGGGGCAATCCGATCACGACCGCCGTCGTGGCAGCCCAGTAGGACCAATGGGGGCGAAACTTTTCCGGTGGAGTGCTCTCGACAGTCATACCGGGATACTACCCCCCGCCAGCCACACGCCAAGCGGGGTTGCTTGACCACGGTGGATCGGCCAGCCGGGTCGAGCGTTCGGCAAGCTGGCCCACCCAGCCGCCCTCGCCGGTCTCGATGGTCCAGTCCACCAGTTTGCCGTCGGCATCGAACACATAGGCCGGTGCGCCGGATGGAATCCAGGCCCAGCTTCGGGGGGAGTACGCAACCCACATCAGGAAGTACGTGTGGCCGCGATCCTCCGCCACGGTCCAGTGAGTTGCGGCGGGCAGCGAAGACTCAAGGTCGCCGAAGTAAACCTTGCCGGCCTGAGGGGCCAGGTCACGGGTGTCGGCGGCACGGGCAAAATCCATCCCCACCAGAATTCCGGCCACAACAGCCAGCCCGGCCACCAGCAACGCAGGACCAGTCCAACGCGAACGAGATCGGGCTTGAGGGCTCTTGAGCATGGGAGCCTTGGCAATCATGCCGGAACACCATCCCCAGCCAACCGCACGCCAAACGGGGTGAGGGGTGATTCCGGCCGCAAGGCTGTCAGGTTAGGCCCGGTGATGCAAGAGCCCCGGCAGGAAGGCCGGGGACACGCGGCGATGTTGCCGCGTGAGCCTGTGCCGCGCACGCTGGCCACCCCTGCGCCCAGTAAGGCCGCGGTCCATGGGGCGCATGACCCGGGAGCGCTGGCCTCTGGCCGGCATGTGCCATGGCCGTCCCGGCCATGGCGTATCTGCAACACCCGCGGGCCGGAGGCCGCGCGATGAATGCCGGTGGGACGCCAGCGTTCTTATCGGCATCTACGTTCCCGGTGCCCTAAGACGTTTGGCTACTCTTCTTCGCGGGGTTGTTTCTTGCGGGTTTTGGGGCGGTCTGACTTCCTGGCCGCTAGTTGCAGCAACTCGAAGTAGCGGTTGCGGCAGCGGTCTGGTTCGCGTACGTCGTCTTCCATGGCCGCTCGCACCAGCTCTTTGCCCACGCGGCCGTCGTTGATTGCGTGGTACAGCTTTTCGCCCAGCGCGCGGCCGATCGCCCGGGTCAGCGCGACGTGCAATTCGTTGGGGAATCCGAACAACTTCAGCGGCGCGCGCTGCCACTTGCCCACACTCAGTGAGCGCTGCTCGTACTCGGCGTGTTCGAGAAAGCCCTTGGCGACGGCCACATCGAGCTTGTCAATCGCGCCGAGCTTGCGACGGCGGCCGAACTTCTGCAGCAGCGCCACCCAGTCGGCGGCGTCGCGGGGCGTGCGGCGCGGATTGATGATCTTGCTGCACAGGAAGGCCAAACCCTCCACCATCACGCGGCCGTAAAACTCGTCACGGGCGGCCACGGGGTCATTGCCGGCGGGGCGCATTTCGGACAGTACGTAGCGCGCGGCGGCCTCAGCTGCGTTGCCGACGCTGAAGTTGCCGATGTACAGCGCCCGCGCGCGGACAAAAAAAGCGCTGTCAGCCATGCGGATGTACGACTTCAGCGCGTCCATTTCGGTGACGGTGTAGACCTTGCGCTTGACCAGGTTCTCGAGCAGGTCCAGGTCCGCGTGCGTGAAGACTTCAAAGTTCTCAGGGTCTTCCAGCGTGATGCCGAAGAACGTGCAGATCGTGCGGATGAATCCGGCCACCTGCTCGGCCAATGCGGTTTCGCCGGTCAGGTCCGAGTCGTGGCCGGCGATGCCCTCCAGCGCGAGTTCGCTGCGGTGGTGCTGCCAGTTGGCGAAGCTCTGGAACTTCACCAGCGGCGTGGCGTTCATGACCACGTACACGTCGCGCTGCACTTTCAGGTGATCGACCACCAATTCGAGGTGCTGTTCGACCAGCTTCCAGTACAGCGTTTCCGAGTTCTGGTACACGCGCACGGTGCGGCGCTTTGCGCCGTAGCTGCCCAGCCGCTGCTCGACGGCGGCGGGGATGTGATTGCCTGCCAAATGCAAGTCGCCGTAGATCACGGCCACCAGACGCTCGGGGTACAGGTGGGTCAGCGCGGCCACGAGGTCAGCGGCAAAGGCATCGCGATACACCAGGTCGCCTTCGCGGTAATCGGCGTTGATATTGACGCCGAACAGCGGGGCGTTGTGCTTTTGCGAGAAGTCAAAGAAGCGCTGGAAGCTCGACCACGGGAAACCCCACGACTGGTCCCACTTCACGCGCTTGCGGAAGGTGTCGGGGTCGATCGCGCCCTCCAGCAGGTCCTGCGCGTGGTGCTTGTCGGCGGCGTGCAGCATCTCGACCGCGAGCACAATCTTGCGGCCGCGTTCAGTGGCTTCGCGCAGCAGGTCAAGCACCGTCGATTGCGCCGCGCGCAGCGAGTGAAAGTCGCCGAAATAGCCGATGTTGGCGCGCATCAGCGCCGACACCACCTCATTGCGGCTGCTGGGGCGTTCATAGCCCTGCCGGAATTCGCGCTGGTAATCGCGGTAGTACGCGTCCAGTTCAGGGTCGCGGCGGCCGACGGTGTCGTAGATGCTTTCCTTCAGCTCTTCGACCAGCCGCTTCTGGATCGCAATCAATTCTTCACGAGGCGTGGGCATCGGCCCATACGGTGGCTGAGGCGCGCAGCAGCGTCAACCGGCTTGGCTAACTGCCCTTGGGGAACAGGGCTTTCTCGACCAAGTCGCAGACTACGTGGCCTACGGTGATGTGGCACTCCTGGATGCGCGGGGTGTGGGCGCTGGGCACGTGCAGGACGATGTCGCTGACTTCATCGATGCGGGCCGTCTTCTCGCCCGCCCAGCCGATAGTGTACGCGCCCTTTTCCTGCGCGGCCGCCAGCGCGTCGCAGACATTGCGGCTGTTGCCGCTGGTGGAGAGGCCGATCACGACGTCACCGGTCTCGACCACGGCCTTGGCTTCGCGGCTGAAGACCTGGTCGTAGCCATAGTCGTTGGCAATCGCGGTCATGCTTGCAACGCCTGCGCCCAGTACAAATGCCGGCAGCGGCGGGCGGTCGTAGCCATAGCGCCCCACCAGCTCGCCCACGATGTGATGCGCGTCGGTGAAGCTGCCGCCGTTGCCGCAGAAGTACACGCGGTGCCCGTTGCGGAAAGCGTCAATCACGGCCACGGCGATGCGCGCCATGACTTCGCCCTGCGACTCAAGCAGCTTGTGCTTCAGGGCCGCGCTGTCGCGAAGCTGGCTGGCGAATTCGTTGCGGTATTGTTCCACGGTAACTCCCTACTTTCGTGGCTTTCCTGCAGCCTTGGCGATCAGGTTGGTCGTGCTTTGGCCGGCGACAAAGGGCGCGAACACCACTTTGCCCCCGCGCTTCTCTACAACGTCCGAGCCGGCCACATTCTTTCCGGCCCAGTCTTCGCCTTTGACCAGCACGTCGGGCAGCACGGCGCGGATCAGGCTTTCGGGCGTGTCTTCTTCGAATTCGGTCACGTAGTCCACGTCGGCCAGCGCCGCCAGCACCCGCGCACGGGCGTCGCCTGCATTCACTGGCCGGGTTGGGCCCTTGAGGCGGCGCACGCTGGCGTCGCTGTTCAGGCCTACGACCACAACGTCGCCCTGGCCTTTGCAGAAGTTCAGGTACGTCACGTGGCCCTGGTGCAGCAGGTCAAAGCAGCCGTTGGTGAAAACCACGCGTTCGCCCCGCGCGCGGTGCCTCGCCACGGCCTCAAGCAGCTGCGTGCGACCAAGCACTTTGCCCGCGTGGTCAAACCCTTCGTGCGCGCTGGTGACGCTGCGCCGCAGCTCCTCGCGCGAAATGGCGACGGCGCCAAAGCGACCGACCTTCAGCGCAGCCGCATAGTTGGCCAGCCGGGCGGCGGTGTTGAAGTCGATGCCGCGCGCGACGCACAGTGCGAACGCCGCGATGAACGTATCGCCGGCGCCGGTCACGTCGTACACGCTGCGGGCCTGCGCCGGGAAGTGCGCCATTTCGCCCTTAGCGGGGATCACGGCCACGCCCTGCGCCGACAGCGTAATCACGGCGGCCTTCAACTTGAGCTCACGGGCGAGTTTGCGGCCGGCTTTCTCGACGCCTTCCATGGTGCTGCAATCGAGGCCCGTGGCGGCTTCGGCCTCGGCGCGGTTCGGGGTCACGGCGGTGGCGCCCTTGTAGCGCGAGTAATCGCGCCCCTTGGGGTCCACGATCACCGGCACCCCGCGCTGAGCTGCGGCCGCGATTACGGCCTGCGCGCTTTCGGGCGTGATGACGCCCTTGCCGTAATCGCTCAGCACGACTGCGCCAACTTTGGCGGACGCCGCGTGGGCCGCGTCGATGACGGCCTTGAGCTCGGCCGCCTCCAGGCCACCGGTGCGTTCGCGATCCACGCGCAGCATCTGCTGGTTCTGGCTGACCATGCGGGTCTTGAGCACGGTCGGCCGTTGCGCCGTCTTCACTTCGCTAAGCTTCAAACCGGGCGTGGCCTTGCACAGCGCGCGGAAGCGCGCCCCCGGCTCATCGGCACCAAGCGCACCGACCAGCGCCGCGTTGCCGCCGAGGCTCAGGATATTCGCGGCCACGTTGGCGGCGCCGCCGAGCCGGTCTTCCTCACGGCTGACGTGCAGCACCGGGATCGGCGCTTCCGGGCTGATGCGTGAGACCGCGCCGAACACGTAGTGGTCGAGGATCAGGTCGCCGATCACGGCCACACGCGGCGTGCCCAGCGAATCGAGGGTGTGGATCAGGTCAAGTGTGCTCATGTGGTGGAGGCCGCCTGCGGGTCGTGGCCGCGAGTTTCGGATTCAGCGGCCGCTTGCGCAAGCGGGGCAAGCTGGCGCGGGATATCGCCGTAGGCGTAGACGTTTTGTTCGGTGGGGGCTTCGAAGGGGTGAAAGTCATTGCCGTCGAACTTCATCAGGCGGAATTCGCCGTTCTTGACCGTGCCGACGATGGCGCCGTCGGGGCGCCAGTCACTCATCACCATCAGCCGGCCGACATTTTTCGCGCCGGCGTAATTGCGCGAAAACGGCGAATGCACGTGGCCGCAGACCACCACTTCCGCGCCGCGCGTGACCAGGCGCTGTACTTTCTCAGGCTGGATTCCAAAGGCGCTGACGTTTTTGCGCGCGACGCTGGCTTTGCTTTTCTTGCGCAGGTTCTGGGCCAACTTGTGGCCGCGTTTTTCGGTGATCACCAGTTGCAGGAAACCCCAGGGCAGTTTGCGGAACCAGCGGCGGAACTTCTGGTAGTCGATGTCTTTGGTGCAGAAGCGATCGCCGTGTTCAAAGGCAACGCGGCGGCCGCAGAACTCGCCTTCGTAGACGTTGGCGTGAACTTCATAGCCGGCCTTGCGAGCCTGCCCGTTGAACAAGAAGTCGCGGTTGCCGGGCACGAAGATGGCGCGCTTGGCACCTTTGGCGAGACGCTGCATGTGATCGAACAGGTACTTCCCAAAGGGCAGGCGCAGGTGCATGTACCCGATCCAGTATTCGGTCAGGTCGCCCAGGCAGGCGATTTCAGGCGTGCCGGCCACGCGATCGACGAAGGCGTCGAAGATCGCGTTGAGAGGTTCCGTCGCCTCGGAAAGGTGCAGGTCGGAAAACAGCACCCCGTCGAACTCAGCCATGGCGCGAGTCTAGCGAACGCGGGGTTGCGGAACCACTGAGCGCCACGAAGGACCACGAAGAACTGCCGGGCCCCACTGGACGGGTACGAGCTTCCGGTTGCAGTCGACGGTCGACAGTTGACGGTGACAGCGAGTTGTTGCCGTAACCGTTGACTGTGAACCGTAGACCGTAAACCTGCTCGTAGACTCGGGTGGTCATGCAATTGACCCCAAGCCCCAAGCCCTAAGCCCCGTTTTCGAGGATGTCCGCGATCTGCCGCGCGAGGTTCAGCACCGCGAACTTCATGCGGCCTTGCGAAGTCGCGCTTTCGAAGCCGCTGTTGCCGCCGGTGCCTTCGAGCTTGCCTTCGAAAATCACTTTGCCCTTGGCGTTCTTGATCAGCACAAACGCGCGCGCGTAGCCGTTGCCGCCGATGCCGGAGAAGCCGCCTTTGTCCATCTCATAGATGTCGCAGCTCACGACCGCGCCGGTGGCCTTGGCCGCGTCGTCCATGAACGTGAGCTTTTTGTAGCACTCGGCGCGCATTTCTTCGCGGTAGTCGTTCTGCCAGCCGACGATCCAGGTCTTGAAGGTCTCATCGTTGACTTCCCAGCCTTCGGGCGGTTTGAAGCTGACGGTCAGGTTCACCACGTCGTAGGCCCCGGTGCTCTGGAGCTCAGTGACTTCGTTCGTTTTCTGTTCAATTACGTTCTTGGATGAGCACGCGGCCAGCAGCAACAGCGCAAACGCGGCAATCAGGCACCTGGTCATGTTGGGCTCCTTTGCGGGACTTGGCATGCTAGCACCGCGCGCAACTTGCGTCATGGGTGCCGTGGGCTATGTTTCGCGCGGAGGTTGGCTTGCGCAAGCTTCGCATCGGTGTCGTTTCGTACCTCAACGCCATGCCCCTGTGGTACGCGCTGCGCCATGAACAGGACATTGAACTTGTGCCAGACACGCCCGCGCGGCTGGCAGCGGCCATGGCCGCCGGTGAGCTGGAAGTCGGCCTGCTGCCGGTGGTGGAAGCGCTGCGCGACCCCGGCCTGAGCTTTTTTCCCGATCTTGGCGTAGGTGCCGACGGCGTGGTCGAAAGTGTCGGCCTGTTCACACGCGAAGACCTGCCCGCCCTGCGCACCGTGGCGCTGACCCAGGCCAGCCGCACCAGTGTTGCCCTGACCCGCGTGATCCTGCATGCGGCCGGAGCCACGCCCGAGTATGTTGACGCGCCCGTAGACGCGAACTCGCTGCCCACGCGCGCCGAAGACGCCGTGCTGCTGATCGGCGACGAATGCCTGCGCGCCCGCAAAACCCCGTCAGACCGCGTGTTCGTGGATTTGGCGGCCGAGTGGCGGCTGCTTACGGACCTGCCCTTCGTGTTCGCGGTATGGGCCGGGCCAAACCGCGCACTGACCATCGAGCTGCACGCAAGGCTGCAAGACGCGCTGCAAGCCGGCCGTGAGATAGTGCACGACTTCGTGCGCTACGCGGCCATGGACACCGGCTGGAGCGAAGAAGCGCTAGGCCAATACCTGAGCGAAACGATCCAGCACGAGCTAAGCACCGAACACATGAAAGGCCTGCTCGAGTTCACCAGACGCGCGGCGGCACTCGACCTCGTACCCAAAGCAGCAGTAGACAAAGTGCTGGAAGTGATGGCAGGGAAGTGAGGCGGGAGCGCTGGCCTCCGGCCGGCATTCCGCGGTGGCCGTCCCGGCCACGGCCCTCGTTGAACCTACTCCACCCACTCTACGCTAGCGATTGGTCCGGGCTTGGCCTGGAACGGGGACTGTAACCACTCGAGAACTTTCATCTGGCGTTTGATCTGCCAGTCAGTGGCGGCAAGGAAGCCCTCAGTGATTCTCTTCAATTCGTCATTGCGTGGCTTGTCAGCGGGCAAAGCCGGATGCGATTCAATCGTCGTGGAGCCTCCGTAAAGGGCGGCTTCCCAGCGCTGCCAGATTGCCCAGGCTTCAAGGAAGAGCGCGGCGATGTCGTCCGGCACGGGGGCCAGCTGAAAGTAATCGGCATAGTCTTGCGCGGCTTCATCCCACGTGGATCGAAAGACATGCCAAGCGCCGCCAAGTGTGCACAGGCCCTCGCGCGGGCCGTCATAGTATCCGGTTACAGTGCACAACTGATCCACGAAGTCAGCCTAGCGGCGACTATTGACGTGTCAAGACGTCCCCCCGGCGTGTGGCCAATCCGGGCACCCGCAGGCGGGACGCCCGCGACACGTTACGGCCACGGCCGTGCCACTTTGTGCGCAGCGATGCCCACGCGTTGCTTTCAGGTCCGAAGGACAGTCTCTAACAGCCCAGGCCGCAGGCCTGGGATAGCTGCGCCGCTTGCGTCCCGACCCTGAAGGGGTCGTTCACCATGCATCGTGAACCGGCCTTTCAGGCCGGGTTGATGCGGCGGTCGGGTTCCCGGGCCTGCGGCCCGGGCTGGTGGAGACGCCCCTTTGGGGCTTGGGGCAATGTAAACTTGTCGGGCATGACCCTGCCGGAATCTGATACGAAGCTCGTGACGAGTGGTGTCATCTGGTGGAGCAAGGTGAAACCACTGGTGCCCGCGATGACGTTAATCGTTGTCGGCGTCGTGTGGCTCGAATTGGTAGACCTTAGGGACGGGCGAGTTCACGTTGCCTTGTACGTGATCCCGGTGTGTTCTTACCTGGCAGGCTTCGCATGGTTCGCCCATGCTTTCCGCGCCAGAGGGGATTGGCTCGCCATGCTTCTCACGGTCATTGCCTCACCTTGGATTGTTTTTGGCTGGTACTGGGTAGCATTGGCGTGGGTTGGCGGGTGGCCGTTCATCGCCATGTTCCAGTCACGTCGCGAGGTCGAGGCCAACAAGCCATCGTGACAGACCTCCATGCCGAGCGAGTCCAAGGTCCCGCGACACTGTTCTAGCGTTGGACGTCCTGCTCTTGCCCCAATGCGGCTGCTGTCTTGGGCGCTGGTTCGCTGAAGACTGGTTCGTACCCGAGTACCACCACCGATTGCTTTACTGCAAACCCTGCGGCCTCGAGGGCTGTTTGGCACTGTTGAATCTGGCGCTCGAATTCGAGTTGCTCGAAGGGCGCGTCGGTGTCCGCGAGCCAGCGCAGGAATCCGCGGGGCTGGCGTGTTACGAACAGCGCTTTCGTTGTGCTTCCCGCCTCCGTCAGCAACACGGAACGTTTGCTGACCCTGAAAAGCAGCCGGTACAGCAGGCTGCGCGGCCGCTGGCGAAGCTCGGTTGGGCTGATCGGCACGAACCCCTGCGCGGCCGCCAGGATCACGTCGCGTGCGACATCAAGCGGGACATGAATCTCAAACAACGTGCCGACCAAGCGCCAAGTGTGACAGACTCCAGCGGCGGATTCACGCGCAATTGCCGGTCCTCACGGGAACGGCGCAATGCGGTCCGGGCCCACCGGGGAGCGGCCGGGGCTCTGTTATTCATGTGTGAACTCGAAGGGGGCTTTCTTGCCGAGTAGTTTCTCGGATGGATTGGACCACTCGTCCCATGTGATGCCCCAGTCGCGCTCGGCCTCTTCGAAAGTCAGCCAGCTGGCTCTATCCGCGTCGCTCCAGAACACGATGACGCCCTCCTCGGGGTAGTTGTTCCAGTTGCGCCCATTGAACGTGATCACCACTCGCCGGTCGGCACCCTTGCGACCCCATAGTTGCGCGATGTCGCGGCCGTAGGGGCCTGTATAGGAGCAGTTGTTCTTTCCAATTGGCATTGCGGCATTGTGGGGCCTGGAGCCGACGGGGGAGTCTGGGCCATTCAGCGACACCACCAGCCAGTGCAGCTCAGGCGGCCATACACCTTCCTGAACTGCAGCCTCGTATAGTTCGCGTCCTTTCGCGTTGCGCACTCTCTGTGGCAACTCCCTCGCTCGGTGCATCTCCATCACCACGTCCCCGAGATGCTTTTCATCTAACCGCACCTTTTCTTTGCCCATCCAGAGTCCTGGTAGAAACCAGAACAGAAGCTTCAGTGAAACGAACAACACCGCGACGACAACAGCCAACACCTTCCCGGTCAGGATCAGCCTTCGCAGCCACTGCGGCTTTGTGTTCACATCTTCATTCGCCCGCCTTTGGCGGGCGTCCCCGGCCTTTCGGCCGGGGCTCTTGCCGCTATTCATGGGTGAACTCGAAGGGGGCTTTCTTGCCGAAGAGTTTGCCTGCCGGGTCGCGCCACTCTTCTTCGGTGATGCCCCATTCGTCTTGTGCTTCCTCTTGTGTGAGCCATTGGGCTTCGCCATCGCTCCACAGCACGGCCACGCCATGATCGGGATAGTTGTGCCAGTTGGCGGCGTTGAAGGTCATCACTACACGGCGGTACGGGCCTTTCTGCTGCAGCAATTGCGTGATCGCATTGCCTTGCGGCCCGGTGTACGAGCAGTTGTGTGACGAAAGCTCCACAGTCTCACGGGGTTTCGGCGTGCTCGCCGGTGAGTCGGGCCCGTTCAGCGACACAAGCTTGCTGACGATCTCCGGCGGCAGCAGCCTGCGGTTAATCGCGCCCTCGTAGAATTCGCGGCCGCGAACTTCGGCCAGTTCCGGGGGTACGGTTTTGATCGCATACAGCGCATGCGCGACATCGCCCAGCTGTTTCAGTTCAAGCTTGTGCCTGGCATCGCTGATCTTCGGGATGCTTATCAGCCACAAGATCACGGCCGCAAAGGTACCGAACACCAATATCGCGGCAATCCGCCCGTAGTTTGATTTCTTGTCGCGGACGGGCTCTGGCTGTTCGACCAGCCCGTATGGCCTCAGCGTCGGTGACGAGTAAGGGGGCGGTTGTCGGTCACTCACTGGCGAGTTCAATGGGTTCCTTTCGTTTGGCGGCAAGCGTGGCACGCGCGTGGCCCCGTGCCCCATGGACCGCGGCCATCCTGGCCGCATGTGTGCGCCCGCCTTTGGCGGGCGTCCCCGGCCTTTCGGCCGGGGCTCTGCTATTCGTAGGTGTATTCGAACGGGGCCTTCTTGCCGAACAACTTGCCGGCTGGGTCGGCCCACTCTGCTTCGGTGATGTCCCAGTCTTTGGCCGCTTGCTCGAATGTCAGCCACTCGGCTTCTTCGCGATCGCTCCACAGCACGGCCACCCCGTGCTCGGGGAAGTTGTGCCAGTTGCGGGCGTTGTGGCAGACCAGCACGCGGCGGTCGCTGCCCTTGCGCTGAAGCAGGTGCGTGATCGCACTGCCTTGCGGCCCGGTGTACGAGCAGTTCTCGGGTTTCAACAGCCACTCCGGTGCGGACACCGGCTGATCGGCTGGCATATCGGGGCCCTGTATCGACCCGAGCCTGTAGTGGAAGTTGGGGACGAGCATCCCGTGGCGGAGCGCCTGTTGCCACAGTTCGCGGCCGCGCGCGGCTGCAATCTCGGGGTTGGAGGTACGGATCGAGAGCAACCCCTCGCGCACTTCGTTCAACTGGGCCATCTCAAGTTGCTGTTTGCTGTGATGGACGTGTGGGCGGAACCCGACGAACAGGAACCCCAGCACAATCATCGCCAGCAGCAGAAACGCCGGGATCAGCCATCCCCAGCGGGCGTGCGCGGCCAGGCGC
Organism: uncultured bacterium; assembly: GCA_938014885.1. GTDB lineage: Bacteria > Planctomycetota > UBA8742 > UBA2392 > UBA2392 > CALLQI01. Next base: position 10,129 of record CALLQI010000020.1, on the reverse strand, counting down.
TCGCGGCTTCTACTTAAGGGTTCGATTTCGGCGTCTTGCAACGAGACGTCCGAGGGCGGCTGCGCGGGGGCAACCGGGGCGCCGAAGGCGCTGGCATGGGAAGGGTCCATGCGCTCATTCTACCGCATGCAACGGCGCGCGGCGCGACTTTCCGCAGGCGGGCTTGCGAAGCTGCAAACCCGAAAGCGGGTGTGCAAACCCGCTAACTGAGCGGCGCTTCTTCGCCAAACGCCGCGTACAGCGGCGAACGCCAGGCGTCGCGCAGCGTTGACACGTCAATATCGACCGGCACGGTCCCCTGCAGACCCTGAATCGCCAGGCGCGGCTCGGCGGTTACTTCACCCAGCTCAAACACCGGCACGCCTTCGAACAGCCCCAGCAGCTCGGTCACGCGCGCGGCCTCAACTTCCAGCACCACGCGGCTGTTGCTTTCGGCGAACAGCAGGGTGGTGTCGTCAATCGCGTCGTCGGTGGCGGCCATCTCCTGGCGCAGCGTGACCTTGGCGCCCAGTCGCCCGCCGATGCACATTTCGGCCAGCGCGACCGCAAGGCCGCCTTCGGCGCAATCGTGGGCGGCGCGCACCAGCCCCGCGCGCTGGGCGGCGTTGATCGCGCGATAGCTTTTCAGCGCCACGCCCGGGTTCACGCGCGGGGGCTGGTCGCCGTGGATGCCCGTCACCAGCTCATGGTGGCTGCACGCGAACTCGCGCGCGGTCAGGCCCACCAGGATCAGCCGGTTGCCTGCGCGCTTCAGGTCGCTGGTGGTCAGACCGCCGAGGCCGACGGCCTTTCCGATCGCGCTGATCAGCAGGGTGTGCGGGATGTGGATGCTGACCCCGGCCTCAGTCTTGAATTCGTTGTTCAGGCTGTCCTTGCCGCTGATGAACGGGGTACCGAACGCGCGGGCACCGTGCAGGCAGGCGTAGCAGGCGCGCACCAGCGCCCCCAGCCGGTCAGGCTTGGCGCAGTTGCCCCAGCTGAAGTTGTCGAGGATCGCGCAATGCTCAATGTCGCCGCCGGTGCACACGTAGTTGCGCAGGGCTTCGTCGATGTTGCTCAGCGCCATCCAGTACGGGTCGGCGTCGCCGTAGCGCGTGTTCAGCCCGTTGCTGACGACCACGGCCTCACCACCGCCCAGGCGCGGCACAATCGCGCAGCCGTCGCTGGGGCCGTCGCGGCCGGGGCCGGTGAACGGCTTGACGGCGCTCATCGCCTGCACTTCGTGGTCGTACTGTCGCACGATCCACTCTTTGCTGCACACGTTGGGGCTGGCGAGAATCGCGAGCAGCGTTTCGGCGGCGTCGCGCGGCGCGTGCTCGGGGCGTGACACCGTGCGGTGCTCGGGCGCCTGCCAGATCGCGTCGCGCCAGATCTTGGGCATGCCGTCGTGCAGGAAACTCATCTTCATGTCGCACACGAGTTCGCCATGCCAGTGCAGGCGCAGGCGGCCGTCGCCGGTGAAGGTGCCGATGTCGGTGGCTTCCACATCTTCGGCGCGGAACAGCGCCAGCGCGGCTTCCAGCTTGAAGGGCGGCACAGCGATCACCATGCGTTCCTGCGCTTCGGACAACCACACTTCGCGGTAACTCAGGCCTTCGTACTTGATAGGCACACGCGAAAGCTCAACTTCCGCACCCAGCGCCTCGCCCATTTCCCCCACCGCGCTGCTTAGGCCGCCGGCGCCGCAGTCCGTGACCGCGTGGTACATGCCGAGGTCGCGCGCCTTGAGCAGCGTTTCCATCACCATCTGTTCCTGCACCGCGTTGCCGATCTGCACCGCGCCGCTGCTGACGACTTCGCTTTTGCTGGTCAGCTCGGCGCTGCTGAATGTGGCGCCGCCGATGCCGTCACGGCCCGTGCGGCCGCCCACGACCACGATGTGGTCGCCGGCCTTGGCCGCCTTTTCGATCTTGTCGCGCGGGATCATCCCGACGCAACCCGCGTAAACCAGCGGGTTGCCGGTGTAGCGCGTATCGAAGTGCACGCTGCCGTTGGGCGTGGGTATGCCCATGCGGTTGCCGTAATCGCGCACGCCGTTGACCACGCCGCGCATGATCTTGCGCGGGTGCAAGGCACCCTTGGGCACACTGGATGCCGGCAGGTCCCACGGGCCGAAGCAGAACACGTTGGTGTTAAGGATCGGGCGCGCGCCAAGGCCGGTGCCCATGATGTCGCGGATCACGCCGCCGATGCCGGTACCGGCACCGCCGTAGGGCTCAATGGCGCTGGGGTGGTTGTGGGTTTCGACTTTGAAGCAGACGGCTTCGTGGTCGTCAAACGCGATCACGCCGGCGTTATCAACGAATACGCTCAGGCACCAGTCCTTGTCGAGTTCATCGGTGGCGCGCTTGATGGTGTCTTTCAGCAGGTTGCTGATGCGGCCGTCTTGCGGCAGGTCGGGCATGTCGAACAGGCTGTCGGCGTCGGCCTTGTCAGCTTCGGCGCTGCCCTTTTCGCGATAGCGCACCTGGCCGGCGAGGGTCTTGTGCTTGCAGTGCTCAGACCACGTTTGGGCGATGGTCTCGATTTCGATGTCGGTGGGCTCGCGCGATTCGGCCTCGAAGTACTTGCGAATCGCATGCATCTCATCAAGGTTCAGGGCCAGCCGGTGCAGCGTGTTCACTTCGGCCAGGGCGTGATCCGCAAAGCTGCGCACGGGCACTTCCACCCGACGGAACTGGTACTTGTGGCCGTGGGGCAGGCCTTCCATCAGCAGCGGGCCGGCGTGCGGTTCATCTACCACGATATTGCCCAGCGCCGCGGCGGCGCGCGAAAGGTCCTGGGCTGAGGGTTTCTCCGCGAAAACGTACTGGTCAACGGACTTGACCCCGCTGGGCTGCAAGCCCATGTCGTTGAGCGCGCGGGTCAGGCTTTGCGAAACCGGGTCCATCACTCCGGTGCGGCGCATGATGTGGAACAGGCGATCACCTTCGGGCTCTGCTTCGGTGCCCGCGAATACTTCGGCGCGTTCGAGTACCGGGTCACGCAGCAGGCTTTCGGCGGCGACGGCCGCACCCTGCGCGGTTACGCCTTCCAGCAGGAACAGGCGGTGGTGGCATATGCCCTGCGCGTTGACGCCCGCGTCGGCAAGTGTGCGCGCGACACGCAGCGATTCGGGGCTGTCGGCCCCCAGCACGGGCACCAGTCGGATCTTGAAGAGCATGTTCGGCCTCGGGCCGCGACGATAGCGCCCGCGCCCCCAAGTGGAAGCGTGTGGATACAGAGGGGCTTTGGCGTGTGCGGTCTTCCAAGCCGGGGCTTTGCGCGTAAAACCTTGGGCCGGAGAGAACCATGAACCAGGAATTCCATTACAAGGGCGGCGAGCTGCACTGTGAAGACGTACCCGTGGCGCGCATCGCGGCCAAGGTCGGCACGCCCGCGTACATCTACAGCAAGAAGCACTTCATTACCCAACTGCGCTCGCTGCGCGATGCCTTTGCCGACTGCCAGCCGCTGGTTTGCTACTCGGTCAAGACCAACAGCAACCTCGGCCTGCTGCGGATCATGGCGCTGGAACAGGCGGGCTTTGACTGCGTCTCAGGCGGCGAGATTTACCGCGCGCTGCGCGCCGGCGCTGACCCGGCCAAGATCGTGTTCGCGGGCGTAGGCAAGCGCGCCGACGAAATCGAGTACGCGCTGGAGCAGAACATCCTGATGTTCAACGTGGAAAGCGAACCTGAGCTTGAGCTGATCAGCAAGGTCGCCGCCCGCCGCAAGACTGAGGCCCGCATCGCCCTGCGCTTGAACCCGGACGTGGACCCCAAGACCCACCAGTACATCAGCACCGGCAAGCGCGAGAACAAGTTCGGCATTGACCTCGAGCGCGCCAAGGCCTGCCTGGCCCGCGTGCGCGAACTCAAGAACCTGCGGCTGATCGGGCTGCACATCCACATCGGCAGCCAGATCACACAGGCTGACCGCCACGCCGAGGCCATCGACAAAATCACCCCATTCATCAACGAGGTGAAGGCGGCCGACTTCCCGCTTGAGTACATCAACGTCGGTGGCGGCTTCGGCATCAGCTATAAGCCCGGCGAAGGCCTGCCGATTGCCGAGTTCGCGAAGGTGATGGCGCCGAAGCTCAAGGCGCTGGGGCTGAAGATGGTGTCCGAGCCCGGGCGCTACATCGCCGGCAACGGCGGCGCGCTGATCACAAGCGTCGTGTTCGACAAGGCCAGCGGCGACAAGGACTTCCTGATCGTTGACGCGGCCATGAACGACCTGCTGCGCCCGAGCATTTACCAGGCCTTCCACCTTGCATGGCCCGTGAAGCACAAGGGCCTGCCCGACGGTGCCGTGCTGGGCGAGAAGTCGCCGCTCAAGGACGAGGCTGTCGCCAAGGATGGTATCGTCTGTGACGTGGTCGGGCCGATCTGTGAATCGGGCGACTACCTGGCACTCGGCCGCAAGCTGCCGCGCATGGCGGAGGGCGACCTGCTGGCGGTGTTCAGCGCGGGCGCGTACGGCTTCTCGATGGCCAGCAACTACAACACGCGTGGCCGCGCTGTCGAAGTAATCGTGGACGGCAACGAGTACTGGGTGGCGCGCGAGCGCGAAACGATTGAGGACCTGATCCGTGGCGAGCGGCTTGTCCCTGCCCAGACCTTCAAGGCCTGAGTTGCTGGTGGCGCTGGTTGCCGGCGACAGCGGTCTTTCGCGCCGCGGGCTGACGGCGTTGACGCGGCTGCGGGCGCGGCAACTCGAGATCCAACAGGGCTCGCGCGGGGCCTTCGTGAAGCTCGTGCCCAACGCGGCGCCGCCGCTGCTGAGCCTGGGGCAGATCGGGCGCGATTCGCCGCTTTCGTGTGACTATCACAGCCTGGTGGTGCTGGAGCTGGCCCGCGAGTTCCCGGCACACGGGGCCGCGCTGCGCGGGCTGATTGACGCGCGCCGCCACGGGCTGGACCTGCCGGCGCTGGCCTTTGCGCTGTGGCAGGACGAAGGCGACCTGCACTTCGAGAGTGCTTGCCGCCCCTTTGGTTGCGACCCGCACTTGCTGGCGGCCACGCTGTGCCTGGCGCTCAAGCCGCTTTACGAGCTGGTGGCACGGAGCTTCAGCCAGCACTTCGAGTTGCCGCAGGGCGGCACCGAGTGCCCGGTGTGCGGGGGCACGCCCTATGCCCGGTGTGATGAGATGCTGCGCTGCGCGGTTTGTGAGCAGACCTGGCAGGGCGAGCTTCCGGGCCCCTGGCGCGAAGTGGAGGGCCCGCAGGCCAAAGGCGCGCGCCGCCTTTATCAAAGCCAAACGGGACAGCGCCTCCTTGAGCTGGAAGAATCCCTGTTTGCCGAGTCCTTCAACACCGCCATGTTCGTAGAGTTGTTGCTGGCCCTCGAACGAGATGGCTGAAAAGGAAGCTGGTCCCCACGCGATGCTGAAGGCCCGTGAAATCCCGCAACTGACCGGCAAGCACCGACTGAAGGTGTGGCTGGTGGCGCTGTGCACCGCACCGCTGGTGACGATATCGCAGCCGCCCGTGGACGTCCCGTACATCGGGCTGGTTGCACTGGCACCGCTGCTGCTTGCACTTCCGCGCCTTTCGGCCGGCGGATCGTGGCTGGCCGGGTTCCTGTGCGGGATGTGCTACTTCTGGCTGAACATGTGGTGGCTGGGGCAGATGGTCACGGACCCCGGCAATGAGTGGATCGTGTTTGCCATGTTCGCCTTCGTGGCCACGGCGATGGCGGCGTACTGGGGCGTGTCGGTGATGACGATGCGCTGGCTGTTGACGCGTCAAGCACGCTGGCTTGCGCTGCTGGTTCCGTTCACGTGGCTGGCATTCGAGTTCCTGCATGAGTTCAACACCCCGGCCCCGTACCCATGGCTGCCACTTGGCATGTCGCTGGCCGACTTCACGCTGCTGGCACAGACCGCCGACATCTGGGGCCATTACGGCCTGACCATGCTATGCGTGCTGGTGTCACTGGCCGTGGCCGCACCGTTTGCGTTTACCGGCGAGAGCGCGCGGCTTGGCCTGCGCGAGGGCCGCCTGCGGTTTGCGCTGCCGGTGTGCGTGACGCTGCTGCTTGCCGGCTGCCTGGGCTACGGCGCGATGCGCATCGCACACTTCGAAGCGGCCGAGCTGACCGACGGCCCCAAGATCGGCTTGGTGCAGGGCCACCTGGCGCAGGAAGTAAAGGTCCGCAACGACCCCAACCGGCTGCCCCGCAGCTTTGACGAACACCTTGACCTCACGCGCCAGTGCATCGAGCAAGACGCCGAGCTGGTCTGCTGGGCCGAAACGATGCTCTTCGGCGGCACCACGCGCGAAGGCCTGCTGCGCGGTGCGTCGCCCTCGGCGGTATCCAAGTACTTCCACGATGGCATCCCGGACCAGCGCCTGCTTGAGATGAACTGGTATGCCGGCCGCCTGCGCGCGCACATTGCATGGGAATTCGCGACGCCGATGCTGGTGGGCGCGATCACGCCTGTGCCTGAGTCCGAGCAGATCCACGCCTGGAAGAATTACGACTACCGCGCCTACAACACAGCCATCCTGTTCGATGCCAAGGGCCGCGTCGTGGACAGCTACGACAAGCGCTATCTCGTGCCCGGCGGCGAGTACATCCCGCGCGAGGATTTTGAACTGTTCGGCTGGACGCCGATCCGCGACGTGGTCGAACACTACGCCAAGGGCCTGCAGGGCAGCGTCAGCCGCGTCGAGCCCGGCCTGCGCAGAACCGTGTTCCGGCTGCCCTCAAAGGCTGAGCGTCTGCAGGGCCGCGACTGGGCCTTCACCAGCAGCATCTGCTATGAATACGTGTGGCCGGGCTGTTACGTCGAACTGCACGAGAGCCCCGAGCGCTACCCGGACTTCCACATCAACATCAGCAACGAGGGCTGGTTCCTTTACAGTGCGGAACTGGACCAGGCCGTGGACTACTGCCGCATCCGCGCCATCGAGTCGCGCGTGCCGATGGTGCGCGCGACGAACACCGGCATCACATGCAGCATCGACGCCAACGGCCGCGTGCGCGAAACGCTGATCGTCAACGGCAGCGACCGTGAACAGCGCGGCATCATGGTGACGCGGCCGCTGGTGCTGGCTGAACCGCGCCCGACAGTGTTCGTTTCCATGGTGAAGCGAGGGCCGGGTTGGATATCCTTGCTGGTGCTGGGCTGTATTGCGCCGCTGATGTTTGCGGGGCGGGTGCAGGCGCGCACGCGGCGGCTGGTGGCGCGCGACCCTGAACTGGCGTCGCGCCTCAAGGCACGCGGCAAGTGGGCATTCCTGCTGCTGCCGGTGCTGGGGCGCAGGCTGGCGGGGCTGCTGGCGCGCAAACCGGTCGTGCAGGAGAAGGCATGAAGAGTGTGTTGTCGATTTGCCTGGTGCTGACTGCCGCATTGTTTGCGGCCGTGAACACCTACGCCCAGGACGACACGCCGCCAGCCAAGCCCGACCTTGAGCGCCTGAAGAAGGCGCTGCCCTATCTTTCGTCCGTGGTGCCTGAGCAAAAGCTGGCCGCAGAGCAACTGATTGCCCGGGGCGCTGAGGCCAACTTCGACGCGCTGGTGACCGAACTTCCGGGCCTGCCGCTGTCGGGGCGTGAATCCCTGCTGGCAATCCTGGTGGGCACGAGCCATGAAGGCCGTTCGAAACTCTGCATCGGCGTACTGTGTGAACCGGCCTCGCGCCGCGCCGAACGCGTGATCGCGCTGCGCGGCCTGCGCACCGCGGAAGCTGAGACGGTGCTGGAGCTGCTGGATGCGCGCATCAACCGGGAAGGCGTGTCGCGCTTTGAGCTGATCCAGTGCTGCGGCATCCTCGGCGGCGTGCGCGCCGCCCGCGCGCAAGGCATGGCCGAGAAGCTGCTGGGCGCCAGCGGCGACGACGAAATGCTGCGTTTTGCCGCCGAAGACGCGCTGTTGCGCTCGACGCTCGAGTCACCCTTCGCCCAGCCTTCATGGGAGCGCTACCAGGAACGCCACGAGACAGCCCCCAAGGTCACGCTGCGCGAGATGCAGGCCGCGCTGGAAGGGCTGGCGCTGCCCTCATCCAGCCAGCGCGCCAACGCCACAGCGGCGCTTTCCCGCATCATTGACGGCGACCCGCGCGTGCTGCTGGCGCTGGCCCGCAGCCCGTGGGTTGAACGCAACCTGTACGCCCTGGCGATGCTGCCTGCGGTGAACCTGCGTGCGCTGTCGTTGCCGGCCCTGTGGGTGATGCTTGATCTTGTGACGACTTCAGAGCAAGCGGTGGCTCTACGCGCGATGCAGGCCGCGATTGCCGGCGCGCCCCCGTCGGCCGAAAACATGCGCCTGCTGCGCCCGGCCGCCAGCCCGGATTCACTGGCGCGGCTTGAGTCCATCCTGGAAGGTCTCAGCCGCGGCGGTGACCTGGTGCGGCTGCGCGACCAGAAGAAGCTGCTGGGTGCCCAACTGCGCCCCAAGCTGGCCCGGGTCGGCGCCTTCGACCCCGAAGCCCGCGCTTTGATGGACGAGTACCGACAGGTGAAGTCGGAACTGGACAAACTTGAGGAAGCCTGGGAACAAGGCTGGAAGCGTGAGTTCGAAGCCGAAATCCTTGGTGTCGGCAAGTAGCGCTTCGCAACCCGCAACCGTTGGTCGCCCATGAGCAAGCTCAAGTATGGCCCACCCGATGGCGACGCCGACCGCCGCGAGTACGCGCAGGTCGCGGCCACAGCGTTTGGTGCCAACCCCGATGACTTCCGGCAGTGGATCCACGACCAGCCGGCCGACAACACCCGCATCCTGCGCGATGGCAAGCGCATTGTGGGCGGGCTGGTGGTCTACCGGGCCGGGCAGTACTTCGGCGGCCGCAGCGTGCCGACCTGGGGAATCGCCGGTGTGTCCGTAAGCCCGGAACTTCGCGGCAAAGGCATCGCCCGTACACTAATGAAGGAATGCCTGGCTGAGGCCGCGGAGGAAGGCATCGCGCTTTCGACATTGTACCCGGCCACGCAGCGCCTTTATCGCAATCTCGGCTGGGAAATCGGCGGCCGGCGCGTCAGGCTGCGTGTACCCGTGAAGGACCTGCCGGCGCACCCGACCCCGAACGTGGAGCAAGTCGCAGCCGACGACCCGCGAATCCATGAACTCTATTCCAAATGGGCCGCCACCCGCCCCGGCACCATGGACCGCAGCCCGCCTTTGTGGATGCGCATCCGCCGCGCACCCAAGGACCAGCCCGTGTACACCTGGCTGGCCACCGAAGACGGCAAGCCCGCCGGCTACCTTATGTATGTAGCCCAGCGCGAAGGCACCGTCCTGAACTTCGACATTTTCGTCCGCGACTTCGTGTGGCTGAACCCGGACGCCCGCGACCAGTTGATCGGCCTGCTGGCCGGCCAGCGCACCGTGACCACCGACACGAACCTGCCCGTGGCCGACGACGACCCCGCCATTGCCAGCATCCTGCCCGGCCACTCCGTCCGCGTGGCCGACCACATGCTGTGGATGCTGCGGATCGTGAACGTGCGCGCGGCGCTTGCAGGGCGCGGCTGGCCACCGATCGACGCAAGCCTTGAGTTCCGCGTCACCGACACCGAGGTTGCGGCCAACCATGGTGGCTGGAAGCTGGACTTGAAGCTGGGCGTGCCCACGGTCACGGTGTCCAAGGCAAAGAGCCTTCCGGTGATCGACGTTCGTGGTCTGGCAGCCCTGTTCAGCGGCCGTGTGAATGCAGATCAGGCCCGAGCCATGGGTCTGCTTACCGGCCCCACTGACCAGGACGGGTTGATTGCGGCCGTCTTTGCCGGCGCATCGCCCTGGATGCCCGACTTTTTCTAGCGCGGTTACGATTTTCCGTTCCCCTGGGTTCCGAGACGTTCCCATTCGGTACCAACCGGCCTCGCGCCGATACCGACGGTTTGTTACCGGGCAAGGAATGGAGTGCTACCGCACCGTAACCGACAGCGTAACCCTATATTTTTATTCCATTTGCGCGCGTTACCGGGGGCGTTTGACCCGGACCCTCTGGCTTTGCCGGAAAACTGGCACGGGGACTGCAATAGTGCGGCCGTACCAAACACACTTTTCGGCAAACCAACTGTTCGGAGCGAATCATGAGGAAGATACTCGCATCGATGGCTGCCCTGGCCTTTGTGGTCTGCGCCGGTTCACTGAACGCGCAAACGACCGCTGAGCTGGACAGCCCTGACAAGTCCAAGA
>CALLQI010000019.1 GCA_938014885.1 uncultured bacterium | reverse complement strand
CCAGTGCTAGCTTTGCGTACCGTCACTTATTGCACTGAAAACGAGGAGACCCCGTCAGTGCCAGCCGCGCCACACGCACGCCGAGTGACTGAAATTCCTGCGCAAGATCGACCGCGAAACACCCAAGGACAAGACGCTGCACCTGATTGCCGACAACTACGCCACCCACAAACATCCTGCGGTTCAGGAGTGGTTGGTAAAGCACCCGCGGTTCAACATGCACTTCACACCCACCTCGGCGTCGTGGCTGACATGGTGGAGCGCTTCTTCCGCGATCTGACCACCGAGCGACTGCGTCGCGGTGTGTTTACCAGCGTGGCTGAGTTGACCGTCGCCATCAATGAATACGTCGCTCATCACAATGGAAATCCAAAGCCGTTCATCCGGACGAAAAGCGCGCGCGACATCTCAGACCGTAGGGAAAGATCATGTTGCGCGTGCTGCGCAGGATGTCCGCCTTGCCCTGCACCCAGCGCCCAACGGCGCCGAGGCGAGGTAGTCGATCTGCAAGCTTATGGTCGGCAGGAAGTTCCGCTCGGTGTCGGCTTGGTACATCGCCGCGGAAGGCAAGAGCACGATAGTGCGCGGCCACTTGCTTTGGTATCGTTGTTGAAGCGCCGGTGCCAGTGCCGCTTCAGGTCGAAGCTGGGACATCAATACGGCCTCTCAGAGGCCCCCGCCGAGGTGCTGGACAACCGGGGGCGGGGCGCATGATGGTCCGGCGCCCCCTCTCCCGCCCTGGTCGCCGCGCCATGGCCGGCAGCGGACCGCCAAACCGCCCGGCGGCGAGGCCCCGTAGCGCCAGCGCGCGCCTTCCGCCGATTCCCTCCGTCACGCCCGCATCGCCCTCTGAACAGGCGAGGGGCTGCTTCGTTTCGTCATGTCTGCGTTCCGAACTTTTCCCAGGGGGTTCCCATGTCCATCATCGCGCCGCTCTATGGCCTGGTCTGCTACGCCATCTTCTTGGTCACCTTCCTCTACGCCATCGGCTTCGTCGGCAACTTCGTCGTGCCCAAGTCGGTGGACGTGGGCGGCATCGTCGACGGCCCGCTGCTGCCGGCCCTGCTCATCAACGTGATGCTGCTGGGCACCTTCGCCATCCAGCACAGCGTCATGGCGCGGCCGGCCTTCAAGCGCTGGTGGGCACGCTTCGTGCCCAAGGCGGTGGAGCGCAGCACCTACGTGCTGCTGGCAAGCGCCGCGCTGATTCTGATGTTCGCGTTCTGGCGGCCGCTCACTGCGCCGGTGTGGCAGCTGGGCGGCGCTGCGGCGCTGGCGCTGACGGTGGTGCAGTTCAGCGGCTGGAGCCTGGTGCTGGCCAGTACCTTCATGATCGACCATTTCGACCATTTCGACCATTTCGAGCTATTCGGCCTCAAGCAGGTGCTGGCGCGTCTGACCGGCCGCCAGCCGTCGCCGCCGGTGTTCCGCACGCCGCTGGTCTACAAACGTGTGCGCCATCCGATCTACCTGGGCTTCCTGCTCGCCTTCTGGGCAGCGCCGCAGATGACGGCCGGGCACCTGCTGTTCGCCGCAGCGACCACGGGCTACATCCTGATCGGCATCTGGTTCGAGGAACGTGATCTGATCGAGCTGTTCGGCGACCAGTACCGCCGCTATCGCGCCCAGGTCGGCATGCTGTTGCCGCTGCCGTGCAAGCGCGTGGACGCCGGAGTGACACCCGCCGAGACGGCGGCCGATGGCGTGGCCCCGCGCATGACCGGACCGCACAGATCACCCCACGACCAAAGCGAACAGTAGGGCTGAGCCGCCTCGAGCCTGCAGACCCTGGTGCGATCGGCGCTTCTGCAGACCGGCACTTCCAGGATCGCAATGAAGAAGTTGCCCCGCTGGAAAGCAGCCGGTCGCGACCGGCTGGAACTGGCCGAGCGGCCCTCAGCCGAACCGGTTGGCCGCGTAAGGCGCCAGGTTCAGGCCGGTCTCTCCCGCGCACACCAGGTCGGCGATGACGGAGGCGCAGCGCGGTGCGGCTGTCAGGCCCACGTGCCCGTGGCCGAAGTCGAAGAAGGCATTGCCATACCGCGTGGAGCGGCCTAGCACGGGCAGCGAGTCGGGCAGCGAGGGGCGGTGGCCCATCCAGCGGCTGGCCACGGCTTCGTCGATCTCCGGGAGCATGCGCCTGGCCATGCGCGGCAGCACGTCGGCGCGCGCGAAGTTTGGCGGGCGCTCGAGCCCGGCCAGCTCCACCGTGCCGGCGATGCGCAGCCCGGTCTCCATTGGCGTCGCGAAGAACTTGCCTTCGCCCGAGCACACGGGGATGCGCGGCACGCCCTGCTGCGTCGGCAGCATCACGTGGTAGCCGCGCTCGGTTTCCAGCGGCACGTTGTTGCCCAGCTGGGCGGCCAGCGGACGCGAATAAGCGCCCGCCGCGACCACCACCGCATCGGCCGGCTGCGGGCCGGCCGTGGTGCGCACCGCCGTCACGCGGCCGCCCTCGGTGTCGAAGCCGGTGGCCTTGGCCTCCACGAAGCTCGCGCCGGCCGCGCGCAGCGCCTGCGCGAGGGCCGTGGACAGGCGCCCCGGATTGGGCACGTGCCCCTGCTCGGGCATCAACGTCATGTGGGTCAGGTGCGGCGAGAGCGCGGGATCGAACTCGCGGATCTCGGGGCCCCGCAGGATCTCGATTTTCACGCCGCGGGAACTGCGCAGCTCGCGCCCCAGACGGTCACCCAGAAAGGCTTTCTCGCTCTCATAAACGAACGCATAGCCGTCCTGCCGGATCAGCTCGGGCACGCCGGCCCAGGTGGCCAGCTTGCGCCATTCGGTGATGCTGGGGTCCAGCAGCGGTTGCAGCGCATCGGCAATCTCGTTCACCCGCTCCAGGCGGCTCGCGCGCTGCAGGCCCAGCATCCACGGCGCAATGCGCAGCGCATAGCCCCAGTGGATGCGGAACGGCCCCTCCGGGTCCATCAGGTAGCCCGGCACGTTCTTCCACACACCGGGCAGCCCCAGGGGCACGACGGAAGCGCGGCTGAGGCAGCCGGCGTTGCCGAACGAACAGCCCTCACCGGGCGGCGCGGGATCGACCAGCGTGACGCGCACGCCCCGCTGCACCAGCTGCGCCGCCGTCACGAGGCCGGCGAAGCCGGCGCCGATGATGACGGCGGTGCGGCTTCGGTCCTCGTTAGTCAAGCTTGACACCGGAGCTCTCGGCAATCTTCTTCCACTTCTGGTCCTCGGAGCGGACGAAGGTGGCGAATTCCCCCACCGAATTGCCCACCACGTCGAAGCCCAGCTCCGCGAAGCGCGCGCGCACGTCGGGCATTGCCAGCACGGCGCGCAGCTCGGTGTTCAGGCGCTGCACCACCGGGCCTGGCGTGCCCTGCGGCGCGACGATGCCGAACCACTGAACCGCTTCGTAGCCGGGAACGCCCGACTCCGACACCGTCGGCAGGTTCGGCATGCTGAGCGACCGCGTAGGGTTGGTCACGGCGATGCCTACCAGCTTGCCCGATTTGAGGTGCGGCAAAAAGGCCACGGCCGTGCCGAAAGCGATGTCCACCTGGCCGCCGATCAGGTCCGTCACCATCTGCGCGTCGCCCTTGTACGGCACGTGGATCATGTCCACCTTGGCCATCGACATGAAGTAGTCGCCCAGCAGGTGCGAGATGGAGCCGTTGCCGCCGGAGGCAAAGCTGAGCTTGCCGGAGTTGGACTTGGCATGCGCGATCAGGTCACGGATGTTGCGGGACGGCACCCGCGTCGGATTGACCACGACCATGATGTCGGCCGTGCCCAGCAGCGTGACGGGCGTCAGGTCACGCGTCGGGCTGTAGGGCAGCTTGGTGTACACGTGCGGCGCGATCGCCATCGTGCTGCTGGTGCCCACCAGCAGCGTGTAGCCGTCGGCCGGCGACTTGGCCACGAAGTCGGAGCCGATCGAGCCGCCGGCGCCTACCTTGTTGTCCACCACCACCGGCTGGCCCAGGCGCGGCGACAGCTTGTCGGCGACGATGCGCGCCACCACGTCGGTGGAGCCACCGGCGGAGAAGGGCACGACCACCTTGACGGGCTTGGCCGGCCAGGCCTGCGCGGCAGCACCCTGCGCGAAGGCGCAGGCCAGGACGACCGTGAGAAGAGCACGCTGCATTTTCATTTCCACACCTCTTTCAGGACACGAATAAAGTTGGCACCCAGCAGCTTCTTCACGCGCTCGGCACTGTAGCCGCGCTTGAGCATGCCGTCGACGACGTTGACCAGCTCCGCGCGGGTGCGAAAGCCGATCAGGCCCAAGCCGTCGTACTGCTTGCCCTGGGTGACCTCGGGGTAGTACCAGGGCGTCGCCCAGTTGACCTTCGTCTTGCCGTCGAACCAGTCGGTGGCGAATGTCACGTGGTCTTCGCCGATCAGGTTGATGGCGTAGTCGAAGTGGTCAAGGTAGTCGTCCAGCGTGGGCTGGCGGTCCGAGCGGATGAACGGCGAGAAGGTGGTGATGCCGATGGTGCCGCCCTTGTCGGCCACGGCCTTCATCTGGTCGTCGCTGACGCAGCGCGGGTTGTCGGTGATAGCGCGCACGGCGGTGTGAGAGATCACGATCGGCTGGTTGGAAACGCGCACGGCGTCCATCGTGCTCTGGACGCCCACGTGCGAGCAGTCCACCACGATACCCAGCCGGTTGCATTCGCGCACAACCTGCATGCCGAAGTTGGTCAGGCCCCGGTTCTCCGGTTCCAGGCAGCCGTCGCCGACCCAGTTGCGCTCCATGTAGGTCAGCTGCAGCGTGCGCAGGCCCAGCTTGTAGAGGATGCGGATGCGCTCGCGCTCCTGCTCGATCCACGACGAGTTCTGCACGCCGAAGATCACGCCCAGCTGGCCGTTGCGCTTGGCCTCGAAGATGTCTTCCACGCACTGCACGTGGCGCGCCTTCGGGTTCATCTCGAAGTTGAGCAGGTTCTCGTACACCGCCATCAGCAGCCGGTGGAAGCTCGGCGAATACGACGGCTCCGACACCAGGCAGGCATGCAGCACGTTCCAGCCGACGCCGACCATGTTGCCCTCGTAGGTGCCGTCGGCGACGTGCGGCGTGGGGTGGACGACGGCGCCGCCCAGGGTGTCGATGACGATGGAGTCGTTCAGCAGCTGCCGTGCGGCTGCCAGTTCGGTGGTTGCGGAATCAGGCATGTGGCCTCCTTTGATGTCTAGCTTACGCAGCCGGAGAGGTCCACACAAATTAGAAGATCGATGCCGCCCATAAATCCTGTTTATGCCCCAAAGTGGGCCGGCCGTGCACCGTTAAGGGCCCGCGAACACCGCGCGCAATTCGCGCACGAATTCGTCCAGCGCGCGTGAGCGCACAGCGGGCCGCGGTCGCAGCAGCAGCACCTTCAGCCCGGTGGCAGGGGTCATCGGGAGCATCACCAGGCCGCGCTGCGGCCGCGCCTGGAACAGGGCCGACTCCACCAGTGCGATGCCGGCGCCTTCTGTCACTAGCGCGATGGCCGTGGAGGACGCGCCCGTCTGCACCGCGGCGGCCGGGCCGCCGGCCATCACACGGTCGATATAAGGCCGCAGCAGCGCCTGCGGCAGGTAGGTGATGAGGCGCTCGCCTTCCAGGTCTTGCGCCGCGATCGATTGCCGGCGCGCGAGCCGGTGGCGCGTTGGCACAAGGCAGCCAATGCTCGCGCTGCCGATCTCCTCGACCTGGACGGCGGCGCTCAGCACGGGCTCGTAAACCACGCCGGCATCGACCTCGCCGCTGATGATGCGGTCCACCACCATGGAAGACGGCGTCGCCTGGATCGAGACGCGCACGTCGGGCCGGCCGCGCAGAAAGCCCGCGACCGCGTTGACGACGAAGCCGTCGCACAACGGCGGCGTGGCGGCCACCGACAGGCTGCCGCGCACGCCTTGCGCCAGGTCCTGGCTGCGCCTCTCGATGGCGGCGAGCCGCACGAAGATTTCGGCCAGGTCCGGCAGCAAGTCCTTGGCCTCCGCTGTCGCGTGCAGCCGGCCGGCACTGCGCTCGAACAGCTTGAGCTTGAGCCGGCTTTCCAGCTGCTGGAGCGCGATGCTCACGGCCGGCTGAGTGACATTGAGCAGGCGCGCGGCCTGGGTCACCGAGCCGGTGCGCATCACTGCGTAGAAGCACTCCACCTGGCGTAGATTGATCACGGCCCGATTTTGTCACAGGCGCCGTGCTCATGCCTGCCCGCGCCGCGTGCCTAGTCCTGCCCAGCGGATGCCGCGCGCGCCTGCGGAGCGTTGAGTGCAAGGAAGGAAGCACCCTAGCGAGTTGCAGGCCTAGGCGTTCCGCAAGGCGCTGGTGCCAGGTGACCCTGTGGCACGCGCCGTGATGCTCGCGACCGCGCGCGAGTGGTAGGCGCCGACCGCCTTTCGATGCCGCGCACCGCTGCCGCGTCATGCATGGCGAGCCATTTGTTGTAGTTAGGCTCCATCAGCGCTGCGATCAGCAGCGCGAGTGCCTGCTCGGGCGCCGACGCGGCCGCAGAAGTCGGCTTGCCCACCACCCCTGAATCCTTCACCAACTGGACGTGAACGATGGACTGTAGCTCCACCACGAATTTCTTTTCCTGTGCGGGCTGGTAGTTGTGCGCGAAGGCGGGGCAGCCGGCAAAGGCTAAGGCAAGGCCGCCTGTTTACTCACTGTGAATCGGCTGCCCCATACGGCACCCCGCCAAGGCCACGCCAACGGCCAGCAGCAAGGTTGGGTAAGCGATGAGTTCGGCGACAGAAGGTTGCACCATCACCGCACGGCCCGGTGGCCAATGCTGTAAACCATGGGCAACGCTGCTGAATTGGCCCTGATGCAGGCCGCCATCTGGTCCACTTGGGCCGCGATGAGTTGTTGCTGCGTATTTCGGCGAACGTGACCGGTGATTTCGGGAACGTGACCGATTTAGGTCGAGTGCTGGGTTGCGCGGGTTCGATTGTAGAGATGGAGTCGATTTGAGGGTGTTGAGGACCTCCTGGTGGCCGTGGATGTGAGCCTGATGCCGGTGCGAGTCGAAGGGCTTTGTCTTATTTGTCTTGCTTCTTTCAACTCGTAGTGGTTGGGCCCTGTGGAGCTTGTGGGCAGCCGACGGCCTGTGGGTGGGCGCGTGGGCAACCCGCAGGGTTGTCCATCCGGCCATCCACAGGTGAGCGCCTTTGGCGCTCAGTCGGGAAGCCCGCGCCAGCGGGCCTGTCCACAAATCCACAGGGCGCGTTCCTAGCGCGACTGGCCGGCGGCGTTACTCGGCTCGGTGGGCGCGTCGTGCGCACGGGCTGGGCCGCCGGTCTTGCGCGGGCGCAGCGACTCGCCCTTCAACGCCAGGCGCTGACTGCGCGAGAGCAGCCGATCGAGGATCGCATCGGCAATCGTCGCGTCGCCGATCCACGCATGCCAATGCTCCACCGGCAGTTGGCTCGTCACGATCGTGGGGCGCGTGCCCGCGCGGTCGTCGATGACTTCGAGCAGGTCCGAGCGCGTTGGGCCGTCCAGCGCAGCCAGCCCCCAATCGTCAAGGACCAGGACCTCGGTGCGCGCCACCGCCGCAAGCCAGCGGGCGAAGCCGCCGTTGCCGTGCAGGATGCGCAACTCCTCGGCCAGGCGCGGCGTGCGCAGGTACAGCGCCGAGTGCCCGCGTCGGCACGCGTACTGGGCCAGCGCGCATGCCAGCCACGACTTGCCCGAGCCGGTGGCGCCGCTGATCAGGATCGCCGTCCCGTCCTCGACCCAGTGCGAGAGCGCCAGGCTCATCAGCGCACTGCGCTCGAAGCCGCGCCCGGCGCGGCCATCGACATCCTCGATGCAGGCCTGCGGGTACTTCAGCCCCGCCTTCTTCAGCAGCGCGGCGCGGCGCTTGTCGCCGCGGTAGTGCACCTCGCGATCGACCATCAAAGCCAGGCGCTCCTCGAAGCACAGCGCCGTGCTCGCGCTGCTGGACAGCTGCTCCTCGATGGCGCAGGCCATGCCTTGGAGCTTGAGTTCGCGCAGTTGCGCCAGGGTGTTGTTCATCATCATGGGGAAGTCCTTCAATGCTTCAATGCAGTGTGTGGGGGCTGTGTCTTCAGTGGTAATTCGCCGCACCGCGCAGGTTGTCATGCGCGGGCGCCACCCAGTGGGGCTCAGGCGCCGGGCGTGGGATGAGGTCACTGCCGTTGGCCAGGATGTCGCGCACATGGCGGTAGTGCCCGGCGCCCAGCGCCAGGGCCAGCGTGCAGGCAGCCTCCACGCGCTGCGCTCCGTAGCGCTTGGCCAGGCTGAGCAGCCCCAGGCAGCTGCGGTAGCCGTGCTCGGGGTGGCGGAAGCGCTGCAGCAGTTGGGTGACGAAGTGCCCGGTGTTCGCGCCGATGCCATTGCCCCAATGGATCAGCCGCTCGGGCGTCCACTGCTTGTGCGCGCGGTGCGCGGCGGGCATGTGCTCGTCCCGCGTGGTGAAGCCCCCGCGACGTGCGCTGCGGGCGTGGCAGGCCACCAGCTGGCCGCGATGCAGCACCTGCACCAGCGCGTCCGTGATGCGCGCCTCCAGCTCCAATCCCACCAGCGAGTGCGGCACGCTGTAGCGGTGCCAGTCGACCTCGACGTGGTAGTCGATGTGCGCCTTCACCGTCTTGAAGGTGGCCCACTGCCAGGGCTGCGCCGGCAGGCTCGACAGCGCCGGGGCATCCAGGCTGGCGAACAGGCTCGCGCGGCTGCCATCGAGCTTCTGGAATGGGCGATTGTTCAGCGACGCCAGCAGCGCAGCGATCGCCGCATCGGCGGCGCGTACGTCGGCCAGCACCGTGTGGCGCAGCCGCGCCATGATCCACCTCTGCACGACTTGCACTGAACTTTCTGCGGTGGCTTTGTCCTTGGGCGAATACGGACGTGCCGGGAGGATCGAGAGGTCGTAATGACGTGCGAAGTCGCGCACCGTTTCGTTGAGCTTGGGCTCGTAGCGGCAGGCATCGCTGACGAGCGAGCGCGGGTTATCGGGCACGATCAGCTGCGGGGTGCCGCCGTAGAAGGTCAAGGCGCGCGCCATCGCGCCCAGCCACGACCGCATGCTCTGGTCGGCCGTGGCACAGGCGAAGGTGTAGCTCGATGCGCCCATGGCGGCCACGAAGACTTGCGCGCGTGAGCCGTCGGCCAACGCCAGCGTCGGGCCGGCGTAGTCGATGAACAGCTTCTCGCCGGCGCGCCGCTGCTGGCGCATCGAGCGTTTGAGCGTCTTGGCGAACGCCTTGTAGTGCTCGCAAAACTGGGTGTAGGCCCAGGTGCGCCGGCCAACGTGCGCGGCGCGGTACTCCTGCCACAGCAGCGCCAGCGTCACGCCCTTGCGACGCAGTTCGAGGTGTACGGTGGCGAAGTCGGCCTGGACCACGAGGGTCTCGGCCGTGCTGCGTCCGAGCAGCCGCCGCTCCAGCGAGGTCTCATCCAGTTCAGCCGTTGCCTGCCAGTCCAGCCCGGCCGCGCCGGCCAAGCCGAGGTACTTGGCGACCACGCCCTTGGAGATGGACAGGCTGCGCGCGATGGCCTCGTGCGAGAGCCCGCCCTGGTACTTGAGTCTGAGAATGTCCTTGATCATGCGTATGTCCATGCGTTGCTGCGGCATCAGTTCTCCGGCCCAAAGGCCGTGAGGCTATGCCCCAGCGGTTGTTCATACGCAACACCAGCACCGACCCCTTGACAGGTCGGAAACCGCATCTAAGCGGGTGCCAAAAGTCAGTCGGTCACGTCACCGAAATGGCCGGTCACGTTCCCGAATTCGGCGGTCACGCTGCCGAAACGGTCGGTCACGATGGTCCGAAATACGCAGCTGTCAATGCCGATGAGCGCGGACACCTTCCAATCCCCTGCGGCACTGGTCCCACGAAAAGACAGTACCGGCCCTAGATGTAGCTTGGCCATTTGAACCTCCCCTAGTTGGTTTGTTTGAGTACTAGATTGGTGAAGACTGCTCTTTGGCAATCGCGCTGATGATTCGAGCTCGCGCCTTGGCCCTGGTAGCGAGCAACTCAGCTTCGCCCGCCTGGACAAGCCATTCAAAGAAGCGCTGCGTTGCTAACCTCGTTTGCACAGAGTCCCTGCAATTGGCCAGGAAGACAAACTGCATCTTCTGAACGTTGTCGGCAAGGTAAATTCCAAACGGGCTGCTCACAACGGTCGCATCCGGAAAGCCAAGCAGGTTGGTCGCTTGAGTCTCAGTCACCGTTCGGTGGCAAGCGATGACATGGAGAGGGCCACCGAGCGAACCTAGCTCACCAGCCAAACGGTGGTCATTCAAGTGAGGACGGCCAACCAATTCGCGAGCTGCCGCAACGCTCATCGCAGCTGGTACGGCGTGGACTTTGACCAGCACAGGGGTTCCGGCGATGGATACGCTGAGTGCGCCCTTTTTCATCGTGGATCCGGCTCGCCCTTCGAGGGACGCACGAACTTCGCCTTCCATCGCGGCCTTGCGCCCGACGAAGTCCATGCGGCTCCATTCAAGGGATGCACCAAGATCGAAGCGCCCGACTTTCGAGCCCTCCGCTCCTCGTCTGGTCTGCGTCAGAACGGCGTCAACAACAGTCTTTCGAACGGCAGTGGTGAGATCAGCCACCGTGTGAATCTCACCTCCCCGAAACGGGGAGGCGCCGTCCATAAATGTTGCGAACCGGGCGTTTCTCGCCTCCTGGAGCTTGTCGACAGCGGTCGGACTTTTGGGCAAAACCAGCACCCTTACCTTGCCAGGCGAGTACTTGATGCCTTCAGCGTACTCGGCATGACATATGCCGATGTCCTCGCCCGTCTTGGCCCATCCCGCATCACCGTTGTAAAGAACGATGAGGATGTCGCAGTCTCGAACCTGCTTGAGGCACGCTTCCCAACTATCTGCCGATTGGTCAAGCGCCTCGGCGTCTTCATTGATCCAGACTTCAAAAGGCTCGAGTTTGAACAGCTTCTGCTTCTCAATGTCCTTTTTGAGCGCTCGTCGAATCTCGGTGAGTTCGACGCTCTCTCCTTCAGAGAAGTCCACCAAACACCGGCTTGACAGCATGATCCTGATTTTTTGACTTGTTGCCATCCTCTGTCTCCTCCATTGCACTCAATGTGGTGCCGCCTGTACGTTCGCGTGCGGTCAAGCATACGGGCTGTATAAAAAGTACCGTGATGGAAAAATTGCCGAAAGCGCGCAAATGTTCTCGCTAGGCTGCTTGAAGTCCCCTCGGCTCGACATAGGGGTTCTGCATAGGCCTGCCAGGCTGAATGTGATTGAAGGCGATGCGCATAGAGTGCGCCTCATGGTGAGGAGTTCGATACCTCTGGCTGGACAGGTTTTCGAGGTGTCAAGCCGGCGCTGGCGTCGCATCGCTTCTAGAACTCACCACGAGTTGCGATAACAGTCTGTCAGCAAGCCTCTCTGCCACAGTTGACCAGTCAGTGGCCACACCTACCTCTTGAAGGGAGGTGGTTCGCAGCCCAACATACCCACACGGATTAATGTGCTCGAACGGGCGCAGATCCATTGCCACGTTGAGTGAAAGACCGTGGTAGGTGCAATGCCGACTTACTTTGATGCCAAGAGCTGCAATCTTTGCCACCCGCTGGAGTTCTTCCTCCAACTTGCGCGACCCTGCAGCAATTTTCGGGTCCCTTGATACGTTCGAGTGCACATAGACACCTGGAGCGCCTGACACTCGTATGCCATCGACGCCAAAACTACTGAGCGTTTCGACGATTGCCAACTCCAGACGAGCCACGTACTCCTTGACGAATATGTTGATTCGCCGCAGGTCGACTAAGGGATAAGCAGTAACCTGTCCCGGCCCGTGATAACTCACTTGCCCACCGCGATCGCTTGCAACCACAGGTATGTCCCCAGGTGAGAGTAGGTGCTCAGGCTTTCCAGACAGCCCCTGAGTAAAAGTTGGAGGATGCTCGCAGAGCCATAGCTCGTCACATGTATCTGCATCGCGCGCGGCGGTGAATGCACGCATGGCCGCGACCGTTGACTGGTAATCCACTTGCCCCAAAAATCTAACGATCATAAAAACTGACTGCGCGCGGTGCGGAAGAAGCATCTCGGGTGAGCACAATTTGATGCCCGATTTCGGCTTCAGTTGAGGCGCTGGCCAGACGACCGAGGCCCCTCAATTGCTAGCTTTTTCGGCAACGCTTCAAGCCATCGCCCTACGACTTCCATTTCTTGCTCGTTGAAGCCATCCGTCAACTGAAAATTCAGTGCCGTGAGAGCACTTTTTGTACGCTGGGCGGCAAGCCTGCCCTCATCAGTTTGGTAGAGACGTATCGCTCTTCCATCCTCTTCGTCGCGCTGACGCGTCAAAAATCCAGCCTGCTCAAGTCGATTGGCCAACCCTGACATCGCAGGAGCACCGATATTGAGCGCTGCGGCCACGTCGCCCGTTAGAGCTCCGTCGTTCTCAGCCAAATAGAACATCGTTCCCGCTTGCGCGGCAGACAGTGCCGAGGCTCCTCCACCCTCGTTCTCCAGCCAGCGATCTACAGCTCTGTAGGCAATGTTGAGCAAAAAGACCAAACGAGTCTTCTTTTGTTTCATCTGAACTCCGCGCTGATGGCCGCAACTTTAAAGTATTTCGTATACGAATCATATAACTCGCATACGAAATATTTTCGCACAAGGCGAGAACGCCCAGACACACCCAGGAGGAGACATGAGCAGGCACGTCAACATCTATAGAGAAAACGCTGTTCTCACTCTGACCACTGCGCGGCCAGAGAAGACGAAGGCACATCACCAACGAGATGTACGCATCCTTAGGCACCGCGCGCTTGCGAAACTTCCAGCTGGCTCACTGAAGCAAGGCTCTGATGCCCAACCCCGACGCCGTAGCGGCTCGATTGGAACTTGAAACTACTCAACTGAATCAGCGATTGCGCAGCGCTAGAGGCGCATGAAGCGCTTACTACCTTTTTAGACCAGCCTAAAAAAGGACCTTCATGGCAGCTTTGTTCAACGGTCTACGCAAGTTCAGCGGTCCCACCACGGGATCCCATTCGTTCGCGGTCCGGACGACCAATCGGCTGCCCCATATCGTCTTTGACAGCGCATTTTGGAACCGAGAAAGCTTCAACAGCGTCGTGACCAACAACATCATCTAGCGGTCGCACTACCCGAGCTGCCTCGACTAGCACCACATTGCGAACCAATTCTGCAATGTGACGAGTTAAGGCTTGTGAAGACGGCCCGTTATCGTTGATACGCATGGCGACACTTACGTCGGGAAGCATCGGTAGGCCCAAACCTGGCGATACCTTCACGAGGTCTCGCGTCAGCTGCTGAGGTGAACGAACTGTTATGCCCAGACCAGCTTTGGTCGCACTGAGTAACCCCTCTAGGCTGGTGCTGACACAAGCTGGTCTCCACGAGATGCCATGTTCTACAAGCGCACGCAGCACGATGTCACGAACAATGCAGGGCTCCGGAAATAGGACTAGCGGAAGTGGCGCACCAGGAGTCAGCTTGAAATCCCGCGCGGCAATCCAAATGAGCTCTGTATCCAAAAGGCTCTCGCCTAAGGGCTCCCCTAGCGGATCAGACGTTGCGATCGCCACGTCCAGTTCGCCTCTTTCAAACGCGGCATGAATGCGCCGGTTTAGGTCGACCACAAGATCGATCTGTACCTCTCTATGAGCATCCTGAATCTCGCGTAGCAACATGATCAGTGCGCCTTCGGCAAAGTCCTGCGCAACGCCTAAGCGAACCCTGCCACGGAAATTGGTCTGAGTGAACTCGCTGAGTGCCAGATCATTCAAGTGCAGCATGCGGCGCGCATGCTCAAGGAGCCGTTGACCCTTATCCGTAAGACTTTTCCCGCGTCCGTCCTTGTAAAAAACGTCTCCCCCAAGCACGGCGTCAAGCCGCTTCATTTGCAAACTTATGGCGGGCGCTGTCAGACACATTCGCTCGGCAGCCCGAGCAAAGCTGCCCTCTCGTACAACCGCCTCGAAAGTGCGCAACACGTCTAGCTCCAGATGCTTGGCCATAGGTTTCAACCGCTTATGCATTCGTTAAAAGATTCAACTTTACTCATGTAAAGCCGCTATGGCAACCTTCCGGGGCGTCTTCAAAAGGCGTTCACCCACAGGTAGGAAGGAGACATGGATGGCGAACTTTCACCCGCCGCTTAAGGCAGTTGCATTCGATGCCTACGGCACGCTATTCGACGTTTACTCGGTTGGTGCCACAGCCGACCGATTTTTCCCCGGGCGAGGCGAAACCCTCGCGCAGCTCTGGCGCGACAAACAAATCGAGTACACGAGACTCCGAACACTTTGCGACAAGTACGTCTCGTTCTGGCAGGTGACCGAAGACGCACTCACATTTGCCTGTCTTCGCCTGAACCTGACTGTGACCCCTCCGCAACGAGCAGAGCTACTTGATCAATACCGCCGACTGAAGGCGTACGACGAGAACAGCGGTGCTCTAAAGCGCCTGAATGCGATGGGACTTCCCCTCGCAATCCTGTCCAACGGAGACCCAGAGATGCTCGCCGATGCAGTGTCCGCCGCTGGCCTCGGCTCACACTTTGATCATCTGTTGAGCGTCGACTCAGTTCAACGCTTCAAGACGGCGCCAGAGGCGTACCAGCTAGGCCCTGACGCGCTTGGCTTCAGGCCCGAAGAAATCCTCTTTGCATCCTCGAACGGCTGGGATATCGCTGGAGCTACGTGGTTTGGCTACACGACCTTTTGGGTCAACCGCACTGCCCAGCCGATGGAGCAACTTGGCGTGCGGGCTCACGCAGAGGGACGCTCGTTGGACGACTTAGTGAAGTTTGTCGCCCAGCGAGTCTGACCTTCGTCCACACCGGCCTGGCCGAATTCAAAGCCCGCCAGATCGCGGTGCGCGGGGAAGCGTGCCGCGCCCATCTGGTACGCCATGGAGCGCACCGTGCGCTCGGCCTGTTCGGCGCGCAGCAACTGACCCAGGAACGCCTCGGGACTGAACTCGGTGTGCCGCGCCTGCGCGGCCACCTCGGGGTAGTTGGCGGCCATGCCGTGCAGCTTCAAGGCCTTGAGCGCTGTGACGATGGCCTGGCTCATGGCTGCGCTCCTGGAGCATCGTCGCCATCCACCGAGCGCAGCCGGTCGTAACGCTGCACATTGGCCAGCGGCTGCACCGTCAGCGTCAAGGGCGTCTTGACCTCCTGGGCATCGCCCGTCTGGCCACCAGCCTTCAAACGTGCCAGCACGTTGAGCACATGCTCGCCACTGGGCTTGCCGCTCTCCAGTGCCAGCTCGGCCGCCACCAGCACCGGCTCCAGACCATGCACCGGCACGGCCGCCAGCACCTGCGCCATCACCCGGTCACCGCCCTCGTGGCGCAGCAGGATGGACTGCAGCTTCTTCAATGGTTCGGGCAGGGTCTCGAAGGGCGCGCCGTTGCGCAATGCGCCGGGCTTGCGTTCGATCAGGCTCACGTAGTGGCGCCAGTCGTAGAAGGTCAGGCTGCGCTCGAAGCTGCGCGCGTGGCTGGCGATGCGGATGTTCTCGGCCACCACGTCCAGGCGGTCCGGGTACAGGCGCAGGCTGACCACCTCGTGGACGTGCTCGGTCGGTACGCTGTAGCGGTTGCGCTGCAGGTGCACCAGCGCCGTGCTGGAGACCCGGGCGAGCACCTCCACGTAACCATCAAACGGCTTGGGGTTGGGCATGAGGCGCAGTTGTTCGTCTTGCAGCACGTCGGCCACCTTCAGCGTGGGCCATTCGGGGTGGTTGAGTTCGGCCCACGCGGCGCGGCACTCCTGGGCCAGCCAGTCGTTGAGCGCTTCCATGCTGGGCCAGCGCTGTTTGAGCGCCTTGTGCCAGATGCTGCTGCGCCGGTCGCGCACGTTCTTCTCCACGATGCCCTTCTCCCAGCCGCTGGCGACGTTGCAGAACTCGGGCTCGAACAGGTAGTGGCCCGTCATGGCTTCAAAGCGCGCGTTGATCACACGCTTCTTGCCCGCGCCGACCTTGTCCACGGCGGTCTTCATGTTGTCGTAAATACCGCGCTGGGGCACGCCGCCGAAGGCGGCAAACGCCCGGGCATGGGCGTCAAACAGCATCTCGTGACTCTGGGTCGGATAGGCCACCAGCCAGAAGGCGCGGCTGCCACACAGCTTGGTGTGCGCCACCTCCAGGCGCCGGCGCAGCCCGCCCACCCAGGCATATTCGGTGCTCCAGTCGAACTGGAACGCGTCGCCCAGCGCAAACTTCAAAGGAACGAAGGCGGCCTTGTCGACCTTGCCCGACTGATCCTCTCGCCAGCGCCGGGCAAAGGCGGCCACCCGGCCGTAGCCGCCGGTGTACCCCTGCTCGGTCAGGGCTTCGTACAGGGCCTTGATGGTGCGGCGATCGCGTTTGCCGCGATGCTGATCGGCCTTGAGCCAGGTTGCCAGCATCTCGGTGAAACCGTCGAGCTTGCTCACCACCACCCGCTGAGGGTACTTGGGCTGGACCATCTCGCCCTTGCGCAGCCACACCTTGATGGTGTTTCTGGCCAGGCCCGTGCGCCGCTCGATTTCTTTGATTGGAAGGCCGTCGCGCAGGTGCATCCTGCGGATCTTTGCCAGTGTTCCCACGTTGATCACTCCTTGAACCCTCCTGCTCAAAAAACAAGCAGAAGACCTTACTCAAGGGGTCAAAGTTGGATGAAAAAACTCAGCTCAGAGGGGTCAGATTTACGTGGAAATCAACATGATGCCCGCAAAGCGAGTGTTCTAAGAGATGAAAATCACAAAAGGCAAGCGCAGCGCGTCAGGCCCGTGGGCGCCTGTGGGCAAGGGGGTGCGAGGGGTGGGAATGTGGGCAAGTCGCAGGCTTGTCCATATTTCCATGCCGATCCCCGCTTGTCCACGGGATCAAGACAGATCACTTGGTTTCAATTTGGACGCCGAAGACACGCACAGCCAGACCTTTGTTTCCGGGCTGGAGGGCAAGGCCAACGAGGGAGGCAATCACGAGCAGCACGATGAGGCGGTTTGCGTGTTTCATGCCTCCCATCATGTTGTCACGACGAGCAAAAGGCACTGCGGCCCAATTTCGCAATTACGTCGTGAGTCGCCGCCGAGCGGCCCAAGGTGCGGTGTTATACGATATAGATTATGTTAAATGGCTTCAACATAACATTGCATCATATAGTGGGCGGGGTGCGGCGTCTAGCGCTCGTGATCCTTGCTTGGGGTGGGAGGCGTTGACTTGTCGGTTTCGGTGGAAGCGCTTTGGCCTGGAACCGGGCCGCGCTCAATGGCCCTGGCCATGTTTTCGTGCAACCGATCCATGACCGTTGCCTGTTCAGCAGCCGTGAGGTGTTGACCCTGAATTTGCTTTTTGAGCGCATCGAGCTGGACGAAATTTGCTTGCAATTCCGGGTGTTGCTTGACGGCTTCCTGGCGAGGCAGCTCTTTGAATGCTTTGCTTCGGGCTTCCCGCTCTATGCGTTGAACAATTTCCTCAGCAGGAATTTTCCCCTTGTCGTAAGCGTAGGTGATTTGGGCGTAGCTGCCGTTGTCAAAATCCCGCTTGGGGCCGAGCGCTTTGTCGTGAATAACGAATCCGCGATCTTCGGATTCCTGCAGCGCGTGGTGCGCCGTTTGATCAACAACCTTGCCACGATAGCTTCGGCCATGCTGGGCCGCGGCTTCTGAAATCGTGATGTTGGGGGCCGAGCCTTTGGCGACCGCATCCAACTGCTTCAGCGAGGCCTGGCGAGCCCGGTATGGGGCCGCAAACTGCGCCTCCACCCATTGCGGGGCATTGGGCTCAAACACCACGTCCGGGCCGTTCTTTGTGACAACGCGAATGGGCGTGGTGCCCGAATTGTCAAAAATCAGCGCCTTGTCGGAGTGCTCCACTGCAGCCGGTAGGGGTCTCCTCGTTTTCAGTGCAATAAGTGACGGTACGAAAAGCTAGCACTGGCG
>CALLQI010000018.1 GCA_938014885.1 uncultured bacterium | reverse complement strand
CCAGACCCCGCACGCCAGACCCCGCACGCCAGACCCCGCACGCCAGACCCCGCACACCAGACTCCGCACACCAGACTCCGCACACCAGACTCCGTACGCCGAACTATCGTTTCTCGGGCGCTATGTTCCGGGTGTCGGCGCCGATCGTGCGGCCTTTTCGCCCGGGTGCTTTCTTGTGGAACTCGACGATGTAGTTGACCGCGTCATCCACGTCGCTGGTCCTGTGGAAAAGATCCAGGTCTTCCGGGTTGATGTGGTGCCACTGCTCGCCCATCGTGGTTTTCATCCAGTCAAACAGCCCCTGCCAGTACTGCATGTTGAACAGCACACAGGGGATACGACGAATCTTCAGGGTCTGCACGAGGGTCAGGACTTCAAAGATCTCGTCCATGGTCCCAAAGCCGCCGGGCATGAACACAAACCCTTCTGAATACTTGACAAACATCACTTTACGAATGAAAAAGTAACGAAAGTCAACCAATGTCTTGGCCCAGGGGTTGGCCTCTTGCTCCATGGGAAGGTCGATGGCAAGCCCCACCGAATCGCCCCCGGCCTCGACTGCGCCGCGGTTTCCGGCCTCCATCACGCCCGGGCCGCCGCCTGTGATGACGCCGTACCCGGCGGCCACAAGCTTTTTGGACATTTCCACAGTGGTCTGGTACAAGGGGTCGTCCGGATGAGTCCGGGCCGAGCCGAAGATGGAAACACACTTTCCCACACGGGAAAGGGTATCGAAACCCTCCACGAATTCGGCCATGACGCGGAACACCTGCCAGGTGTCCCGCAGGCCCTCGATGACTTCCGCTTTTCTCATGGACGGTTTCTGTTGGGCGTTGAATTAGCTGTCGTTTTGACTGAAAGCTACTGAAAGCTATTGAAGCGGCCGAGCGTTAAGACACAGCCCTGCACCCGGGGCGGGGATCATACCCCTCAAGCCACGGGTGTCCAGTTTGGGCAACACGGACCAAGCCGAAGCATGAATCGAGTACGCAGAAGCAACCTGACCAGAAAGACTCCAGATGTATAAACACGCTGACGATAAGACGATGCACAGTCTCGAGGGCACTTCGCACTCGGGCGGGGACCACATGACCAGCCACGCACCCAAATCCACCGACGAGTTCGAGTATATCCAGTGGATCCGCAGTGAACTGCCGCCCGCGTCACCGAACCTCGAAGTCGGCCCCGGCGACGATTGCGCCATCATGCGCGTCGAGAAAGACCGCCAGGCGCTGAAGATCGACACTGTCATCGAAGGCAAGCACTTCGTGCTGCACGAAAAGGGCGTACGCCGCCCGGCCACCCTTGGCCCCGCCGCTACGCCGGAAGAAGTCGGCCGCAAGGCCATTACCCGCTGCCTGAGTGACATGGCGGCGATGGGTGCCACGCCCAGCGTGGCGCTGATCAGCGTAACGCTGCACACGGGTGCACCGGTGAAGCTGCGCGAAGACCTTTTCCTGGGCATGGCCAAGACCTGCGCAACATACGGCGTAACGCTCGCCGGCGGCGACACCCAAAGCTGGGACGGACCGCTGAACGTAACCGTGGCCATGACCGGCATGATGAACGGGATTCGCCCGGCCCTGCGCGCCGGTGCGGCCCCCGGCGACGTGATCGCGATTACCGGCAGCCTCGGCGGCAGCATTCTGGGCAAGCACCTGCGCTTTGAGCCGCGCATTGCGGAAGGCCGCTTCCTGGCTGACCGCGGCGTGAGCGCGCTGATTGACATCAGCGACGGCCTCAGCGGCGACCTGACGCGCATCTGTGAAGAATCGGGCCTGCGATTCAAGATCGGCGCGGACATCGCGGCCGAATCCGTACCCGTAAGCAAGTCAGCCCGCCGCCTCGCCAAGCTGGAGGGCCAGGGGGCCGAGCGCGCGCTGCACCACGCGCTGCACGACGGCGAAGACTATGAGCTTCTGTTCATCGTCAAGCCCAACCGCTGGAAGCGCATCGTGGAAGAGTGGCCGTTTGAAGTGCCAATCCGCGCGCTGGGCGTGATGCGCCCGCTCGAGAAGGGCATGCCGCTGGTGCGTATCCTGCGCAAAGGTGAGCCCGAAACGCTGAAGGTCCTGAGCTGGGTGCACGAACTCTAAACCAGCCCAAAATCCAAAACACCGGCGGTTCCAAACGGAACCGCCGGTTTGCTTAAGCCCACTTCGTTCGCCCACGAAGCCACACGAAGCAACGCCAAGAACTGCAACTGCGTGTTAACCACGGGTGCACACGAATAGACACGGGTAACGGCAGCTGCTTGTGGCCGCTGTGTCGAACCGTGCCTGCGTTGTCCGTGTTTACCCGTGTGAACCCGTGGTTAACGCGCAGTTGCCGTTATTCGCCAAGCACGGTTTGCAGAATTGCCTGCGCCGCCGCGGGCTTGCCGCTTTGCTTTGCGGCCTGCTGCATCCGCGTGCGCAGGGCGCTGTCGCCCAGGAACTTGCGCAGCTTGTAGCGCAGACTGCCCGGGCTTCGCGCCAGCATGCAGGCCCCGTACTCGCACAGGTATTCCGCGTTGCGTTCTTCCTGCCCCGGGATCGGGTTGGGTACCAGCATCGGCAGGCCCAGCGCCATGCATTCGGCCGTCGTCAGCCCGCCGGCCTTGGTTACGCACAGGTCCGAGGCCGCCATCAACTCATGCACGTTGTTCACGAAACCCAACGCTTGCACCTTCACGCCTGCCGGCGGCTTCAGCGCCGCTACTTTGGCGCGCATTTTTTCGTTGCGGCCGGCCACGGCGAGCACGTTCACCGGCGCGAATTCGAACAGTGACTGCACCAGCTCGTCCTGTCCGGCCGCACCCCAGCCGCCGCCCATGGCCAGGATGGTCGGCGTGTCGGCATCAAGGCCCAGTTTGCGGCGGGCCTCGGCCCGTGGCAGGGCTTCGGCGAACTCGGGCATGATCGGGATGCCCGCGCGCACGATGCGCGACGGGTCGATGCCTTTGATGGCAAGTTCCTCGGCGCCTTCGCCGCTGGCCACGAAAATGCGGTGCGAATTGGGCTGGGCCCAGAAGCCGTGGGCGCAGTAGTCGGTGATGACGGTGTTCAGGCTGAAGGTCAGCCAGTCCGCGTTTTCGTAAGGGCGCAGAATCTGCAGCGGCAGGAAGTGTGTGCAAAAGACGTGGTCGGGCGAAAACTCGCGCAGCATGGCGCGGAACTTGGCGAACTCGATGCGGTCAAATGCGCGCACAATGCGGGCCTGGCGTTTTTCGGCGCGGGCGCGGTCGCCCTTGTTGAACAAGTAACCCCAAAGCTCAGGCGCGCTGTCGGCCAGCCGCAGGTAACTGGCGGCGTAGACCTTGCGGTAGATGGCTGCCGTGAAGTCAAGGATATCGACGTTGCGCACTTCGGCCGCGGGATAAAGCCGCTTGGCCCAAGCCTCAAGTGCCTGCGCCGCCCGAACGTGCCCATGACCCGCTGAAGCCGAAATGATCAGGATTCGCATGGCGGCAGTATAGGTGCCCCGGAGCCCGGTGTTCAGTGCTCAGTGCTCCGTGCCCGGTGCTCAGTGCCCGGTGCTCAGTGCTCTGTGGCGTGACGCGCTTTGCGCCTTTGCAATGGCGATTTTTCTGCGGGCGCGTGGTAGGCTTTCGGCATGGATGGCGCCCACACCAACTGGCCACTGATTGCCGCGATGTTCGGTTATGCGTTCATCGGCTGGGTGGCCTTGTTCAGTGTGCACCTGTGCATCCGGCGCAACCGGTCTGAACCCCGGGACGCGCGCCAGGTCGCCAGCGGCTACGGCCGCAGCTGGCACACGACGCGCGAGTAGCCGTGCAGTCCCGTGGCTAAAGCCCGTACTCTTTAATCTTGCGGTACAGGGTGCGCTCACCGATGGCGAGCATTTTGGCCGTGCGCTCGCGGTTACCTTCATTGGCGGCGAGAGTCTGGCGGATCACTTCGCGTTCAATCTGCTCCATGGTCATGCCCACGAAGCTGCCCACGCCGACGGGTGCCGGGGCCAGCGGCATGGCAACCGGGGTCTTGCCGCGCAGCAGTTGCGGCACGTCGTTCACGGTCAGCAGGTCGCCCTGCGCCAGCACCACCATTTCTTCGACGGTGTTGCGCAGCTCGCGCACGTTGCCCGGCCACTCGTGCGCCAGCAGGCAGTTCATGGCCGCGTGGTCGATGCCCTTAAGCGTCTTGCCGTGCTGGGCCGCAAACTCGGCAATGAAGTTCTGCGCCAGCAGCGGGATGTCGCCCCGGCGTTCACGTAATGCCGGCAGGCGGATTTCGACCACCTTCAGGCGGAAGTACAGGTCTTCGCGGAACTCGTTTTTCTTCACCTGATCGGGCAGCACTTTGTTGGTGGCGCTGATCAGCCGCACGTCAATCTTGCGCGGGGCGTTGCTGCCGACGGGCGTGACTTCCTTGCTTTCGATCACGCGCAGCAGCTTCACCTGCGTCTCAAGCGGCAACTCGCCCACTTCATCAAGGAACAGCGTGCCGCCGTCGGCGGCCTCGAATTTGCCGACATGGTCTTTGACCGCGCCGGTGAACGAGCCCTTGGCGTGGCCGAACAGTTCGCTGTCCAGCACTCCGCCCGAAAGCGCGCCGCAGTTGACGGCAACGAGCGGGCCTTCCCGGCGCTTGGAGTTGAAATGAATGGCGCGGGCGACAAGTTCCTTGCCGGTGCCGTTTTCGCCGGTGATGAGCACGCGGGCGTCGGTCGGTGCCACCTGGCGCAGGCGGTTGAAGACGTCCTGCATCGCCTGGCTGTTGCCGACGATGCCTTCGAAGCCGAACTTTTCGTTGACCAGCCGGTTCAGCGCGGCGTTCTTGAGCGACAGTTCGCGCTGGCGCAGCGCGTTGCCGACGGTGGCTCGCAGGGCCTCACGGTTAAGCGGCTTTTCAAGGAAGCTGAACGCGCCAAGCTGCATCGCATCGACGGCCTTTTCGACGCTGCCGAAGCCGGTGATGATGATGACTTGCGCGTCGGCGTCGCTGGCCTTGATGCGCTTGAGCACTTCCATGCCGTCGGTGTCTGGCAGGCGCAGGTCGGTAAGCACCACGTCGAATTCGCGTTCACCAAACTTGCGCAGGCCGTCGGTGCCGCTGTGGGCTAGCGTCACGTCGTAATCGGCGCGCTGCAGCACTTCGCCTGCGATTTCGGCGTGGCTTACGTCGTCATCAATCAGCAGAACTTTCGCGCCCATGCCGCATGGGATAACGCTTTGCGCCATTGAAGCAAGGGGGGCGAACTGGCCGGGCCTGCGTTTTGGCGCGCCGCCGGATAGCATCCCGCGCCATGGACGAAGCCGCCCGCAACCGCCGCATTGCCACCTTTTCGCTGCTGGCGGTGTGCGTGTTCTGGGGCGCGACGTTCACGTGGATGAAGCAGGGCACCACCGCGCTGCAGGCGCTGTTCCCCGGCGCTTCTCAGGGTGCCATCGGCGCGTACTTTCTGCTGGTGCGCTTTCTGATGGCGGCGCTGCTGCTGCCGATTTTTGTGCCGCGCAGCTTTCGCCGCCTGAACGCGCTGGCCTGGAAGTGGGGCTTCTGGCTTAGCCTGCCGTTTGCCGCGGGCTTTTTGTTGCAGATCATCGGCCTGTCGCAGACCAACGTGCCGCCCAGCCAGTCGGCGTTTCTTACTTCGTTGTTCGTGGTCGCCACGCCGCTGATCGGCAGCATCGTCACCCGCAAGCTGCCGCCGCGCGGCGTGATGCTGGGCGTGCCGCTGGCCACCATCGGCGCGGCCTTCATCATGGGCCCGCCGGAAGGCGGACTCAGCCTGGGGGCGTGGCTGACAATTGCGGCCGCGGTGCTTTTCGGCGGGCACATCCTGGTTACGGATGCGGCCACCAAGCGCGCGGACCCGATGGCGGTTACGCTCACGATGTTCCTTTACAGCATTGCCTGGATGGCGATTGCGCTGCTGCTGTCGCCGGGCGGGCCGGGGCTGCTTGCACCTGTGGCTGTGCAGGCCGCGTTTGCGGACGGCGCGTTTGTGTTGACGGTGGTGTTGTGCGCGGTGTTCGCGACGGCCATCGCGATCACGGTACTGAACCGCTGGCAGAAGGAACTGCACCCAAGCCGCGCGGCGATCATCTACACGGCTGAGCCCGTGTGCGCGACAGCGATCAGCATTGCCATGGGGCTGGATCACGTGACGGGCTGGCTGTTCTTCGGCGCGGGCATGATTCTACTGGCAAACCTGAGCGCCGAGTTCGTGGGCCGACGCAAAGCGGCGTAGCGGGGGGCTTGGGGTTAGGGGTTAGGGGTTCGGGCTTGGGGCTTGGGGATCCGGCTGCATCTCGCCTCTTCTCCCGTCTCCCGCCTCTAAACTCCCGCCTCCAGTCTCCAACCTCCAACCCCCGCCCCCGCCCCCGCCTGCCACTCCGTTGCGGCCTCGCTAGAACCTGTGCCCATGCCGATCGCGCGCTCGAAACTTGCGGTGCCGGTGCTGCTGCTGGTTTGCCTGATCTGGGCCGGGGCTTTCATTGGGCTTGAGCTTGGCGCGCAGCCCCTGCATGCGATCGGGCTGGGTGAATTCCGCTTCGAAATTGCGGCGCTGTTCCTGGCCGTGCGTTTTACGCTGGCGGCGCTGCTGATGCCGCTGGTGCTGCCTTCGGGTGTGCGCCGCGCCAGCCGCTATAACACGCTGGCGGGCGCGCTGCTGGGCCTGTGTTTCAGCGCCCACCTTCTGACGCAGCTGGTGGGCATGGGTTTTTCGGACATGGAACCCGGCCGCGCGGCCTTTTTGACTGCACTGTTCGTGGTGTTCGCGCCGCTGCTGGCGTACGTGTTCCTGCGCCGCAAGCCGCGCACCGGGGTGCTGATCGGGATACCGCTGGCGATACTCGGCGTGGCCTACATCGGCGGGCCGCCCAGCGCCGGGCTCAGCCTCGCGGCGTGGCTGAACGTGGCCGCCGCCGCGATATACGGCGCGCAGATCGTGATTACAGACGTCGTCACGCGGCGCGGCGACACCATGGCGCAGACGCAGGCCATGATCGTCGTGTGCGCGCTGATCTGCTGGGTCGCCTTTGCGGTCTCGCCCCGCGCGGCCGAGTTCACGGCGCTGCCCGGCTTTGCCGACGCGCTGATGGACCCGCGCTTCTGGCTGTCTGAGCTGTACCTGGCGGTAATCAGCACGGTGATCGCGCTGGCGCTGGTGAACCGCTGGCAGCGTGAAGTGAGCCCGAACCACGCAGCGATCCTGTTCACCAGCACGCCGGTGTTCGCGACCATCATGTCGATTGCCGTGGGCGAAGAGACGGTGACGCTGTGGCTGTTCTTCGGCGCCGGGATGATTTTGCTGGCGAACCTGAGCGCACAGTTCATCGGCCGCAAGCCGCCGGCCGCGTCAACGGTTGCCACCGAGAAGCTTTAGAGCTTTTTCAGGGTTCGTTTGCAGAGATTCCGCGCCGCGCCGGGCGAGCAGATCAAGGAGCGCGCACGCAGGCGTGGCTGGAGGCCACGCTGAGGGAGCGCGACGCAGAGATGCGAAGCCCGCCGCAAGCGGAAGCCTGCAAACGAACCGTGAAAATGCTCTAGTCTTCGTCAGGCTCAACGGGTGGGCGGATCGGGTTGTGCGGGTCTTGCAGCTTTTCGACGAAGCGTTCGATGCCTTCGTCCTGGATCACAGCCGCTTCTTCGGTGTAGATCGGGCACAGGCCGATGAACTGGATACAGGTGGTGCCCACCATGATCGCGGCATCCAGGCCCTTGAACACGTCCTGCGCGCACACCACGAAGCCCGTCATTTCGCTGCCGTCGGCAATCGGCTCTTCCAGTGTCAGCAGCGTGCCCGGGTGAAACGGCAATTCGCCGCGCAATTCGCGCACGAAGTATGCGGCCGCGATGCCCCAATCCTCTTCATCCGAGTCCACGGTAAGCACCAGCTCAGGCTTGGAGTAGCGCCACTCCAGGTGATTGCCGAGGCACAGCCCGAAGGTCACGTAGGTGGTCTTGCCCGGCGAGGGCAGGTTGCGGTACACGAAGAAGTGCACCGGCGGCTGGCCCTCGTGGCCGTCCATGCGGCGGATCAGGTCGGCCTCACCGAGGCGCGACATCAGGTGTTCGGCGAATGCCTTGGCGAGTTTGCTTGGGGTGGGCGGGCCGACGCGGATGCTTCCCTTGCGTTTGGGGTGCGGGCGGCCCTGCGGAACGGCCGGCATGCGTTGGCTTTTGTGTCTTGGCACGTCAGGCCTTTTCGCGGATACGCCGCAGTTCATCGGCGATGGTTGCGAGGTGTTTGTTGGTGGTGTCCAGCGCGTCGCGCAGCTCTTTGAAGCGGCGGACTTCTTTCAGTTCACTGGTGAGGCTGTCCACGGACTTGCGCAGGTTGCCGACCTCACCGACGACGTCGCCCAGGTCGTTCAGCTCGCGCGCGACATCTTTGATTGCATTGGCTTCATCGTTGGCCATGGCAGCCTCCGGTACAAGCATATACCGCCAACCAGCCCACGAGAAACAATGTTGACGGAAAGTGGTGTATCGTGAAGCGGGCCACTGGATTGCCACGGCCGTCAGATGGGGCTTGGGGGTTTGGGCTTGGGACTTGGTGGTACTTCCGCCCGAACGCGTCTTCCCCAGGCCCAAAGCCCCAGGCCCAAATCCCGCGCTCAACATGGCCTGAAGCTGGCGGTCAACACGATGCGCGCTAGCCCGCCGCGAGCATTTGCTCGATGCGGATGCTGGCTTCCTCGAGGCTGCGTACTTTGTGATCGGGCTTGCCGCCCTGGTATTCGCCCGGTACCTCAAACGTGATGATGCTGGGGTGCGCGTCGCGTGCGGCCGCGTGGTCCATTTCCGCGTCGCCTACCATGAAGCAGCGCGCGAGGTCGATGCCGAAGTCGCGGGCGGCTGCTCGCAGCATGCCGCCGCCGGGTTTGCGCCAGTCGGAATCGCGGGTGTAGCGCGGGTCGGTGCCCTCGGTGGGATGAAAGGGCGCGTAGTAGAAGGCGTCAAAGCGCCCGCCGCTTTCGGCCGCGACCTGCAGCGCGACTTCGGCGTTCACGCGGCGTACCTGTTCTTCGGTGATCAGGCCGCGCGCCACGGCGCTTTGGTTGGTTACAACGATCGTGAGCAGGCCCAGCTCATTGAAGCGCTTGACCGCGCGGGCGGCACCGGGCAGCAGTTCAATCATGGCCGGGTCGCCGCAATAGCCGACCTGCCGGTTGATGGTGCCATCTCGATCAAGGAACACCGCGCGTCGCATGGCGCAATCATGAATGCACGTGCCACACCGTCAAGCACCTGTGCTTGACGGCGCGTGGCGCTGAAACATGCTCTGCGCGTTGATCGCGCTCCTCGACAACCATGACCTCGGTGTGCTGGCTGCGGCCGGCACCGCCTTCTGCTGGGCGATGACCGCTCTGTTCTTCGGCGCGGCCGCACGGCGCATCGGCCAGTTCCATGTAAACGCGATCCGGCTGGTGATTGCCTGCGTGCTGCTGGCGCTGGCCTGTGCGGTAACCGGAGTGTTCGCGGCCGCACCGACGGCGCAATTCGTGCTGCTGGCGCTTAGCGGGCTGGTGGGCCTGACCCTGGGCGACGCGGCGATGTTTTCGGCGCTGCAGATCCTGGGGCCGCGCCGCGCCTCGCTGATCATGGCGCTGGCGCCGGGCATGACCGCATTGCTGATGGTGCCGCTGCTAGGCGAAACCCTGGGCTGGGCCGGTGTGGCCGGCATGACGATCACGCTGGCGGGTGTGATGTGGGTGGTGCTCGAGCGCGGGCAGCCCGGCGAAATCCAGGGCAGCGTGATGCTGGGCGTAGTGATGGGCATGCTGGGTGCGCTGGGCCAGGCCGGCGGCTTGATCCTGAGCAAGGCCGGGCTTGGCAACGCGGCACAGGGCAGCCTGCTGAACCAGTGGTCCGGGCTGGATGGCGGCACCGTCGAGCTGCACCCGCTGTTCGGCACGCTGGTGCGGATGCTGGCCGGCACGGTGATTCTGCTGGCGTACGGGCTGGCGGCGCGCAGGCTGGGCGAAACGCTGGGCAAACTGCGCGACCGTAGGGCGCTGGCGCAGACCACCGCCGGGGCGACATTCGGGCCATTCATCGGCGTGACGCTGAGCCTGGCCGCCGTGCAGCTCACGAACACGGCCGTGGCCAGCACGATCATGGCGACTTCGCCGGTGCTGGTGATCCCGATTGTGGCCATCGTGTACAAACAGAAGGTTACATGGCGCGCGGTTGCAGGCGCCATCGTGGCAGTGGCCGGCGTGGCCGTGCTGACCTTCCGCGACAAGCTGTAGTGAAATGAAGCGGGGCGACGCGAACGTCGCCCCGGTGCGGATTAGTTTGGCGCTAGTACTTGGCGCTGCTGGGGTCTACTTCGTCGCTCCAGCGCAGCATGCCGCCGATCATGTTCTTGACGTCGGCGAATCCCTGCTGCTTCAGGAACTGGGTTACCTGGCCGCTGCGCGCGCCGCTGCGGCAATAGATCACGAGCTCGCGGTTTTTCTTGTCCGCCAGTTCTTCCCAGCGCTGGCCGAATTCGGGCAGCGGGATCCAGGCGTCGTAATCCAGCTTGCAGATGTCCAGCTCATTGGCGTTGCGCACATCCACAAGAAACGGCTTGTCGCCTTTGTCGAGGCGGGCCTTGAGTTGTGCCGGGGTGATCTCATCGCTTTTCACGTTTGCCTTTGCCTGTGCTTCGCGCGCCTTGGAAGCTTCGTCATCGTTGGGCACGCCACAGAACTGGTGGTAGTCGATCAGTTCGTGAATACTCCGGTTCGGCCCGCAGATCGGGCAGGCCGGGTCCTTGCGAATCTTGAGCTGGCGGAACTGCATGCCCAGCGCGTCAAACACCAGCAGCCGGCCCTTCAACGGCTCACCGATGCCGGTCAGGACCTTCACTGTTTCCAACGCCTGGATGCAACCCATGATTCCGGGCAGCACGCCCAGCACGCCGCCCTCGGCGCAGCTTGGCACCATGCCCGGCGGCGGCGGGTCAGGGTACAGGCAGCGGTAGCACGGCCCGTCCTTCATGCCGAACACCGTGGCCTGGCCATCAAAGCGGAAGATGCTGGCGTAACTGTTGACCTTGCCCTCAAGCACGCAGGCGTCGTTCACGAGGTAGCGGGTGGGGAAGTTGTCGGTGCCGTCGGCGACCACGTCATAGTTGCGGATGATCTGCCGCGCGTTTTCGCTGCTTAGCGCGGTTTCATGGATCTCGACCTTCACGTGCGGGTTCAGGTCCTTGATCCGGTTCATCGCCGAGACCACCTTGCGCTCGCCCACGGTGGCCGTGCCGTGGATGATCTGGCGCTGCAGGTTGCTCTTGTCCACGACATCAAAGTCCACAATGCCAAGCCGGCCAACACCGGCGGCGGCAAGGTACAGCGCCAGCGGCGAACCAAGGCCGCCCGCGCCGACACACAGCACGCTGGATTGCTTGAGCTTTTCCTGCCCGGCCTTGCCGAACTCCGGCAAAATCAGGTGGCGCGCGTAACGCTGCAGCTCGTCCTTGCTGAGAAGGCTTTCTGTCTGAGTCGTCATCGTAATGTCCCGAAGTCCACGGCCCGTGGAGGCGTAATCCTAGCCAGCACAGCCCCGCCCGCAATGCGGCGTCCGGCGCACGGCAACTGCGGGTTCCACACTAAGGCACGAAGTCACCAAGAACGGCATTACGCTACGAGGGCACTCAGCCGCTGCTGCCCTGCACCTCTTTGTGCCTTGGTGTCTTTGTGTGGGAACGCAGTCGCCGTTCTTCGCGTTGGTCGTTTGCGGAGGCCTACAGCTTCAACTCGCACAGTACGGGTGTGTGGTCGCTGGGTTTGTCCCAGCCTCGCGGGTCGATGTCGATCCAGGCCTTGGCGACTTTGCCTTTCAGCGCGTCGCTGACCCACAACTGGTCGATGCGCATGCCACGGTTCTTGCCGTAGCCGAAGCCGCGATAGTCCCACCACGAAAACAGCCCGGCTTCCTGGGTCACCAGCCGCAGGCTGTCGTGCAGGCCCCACTCGGTCAGCTTGCGCAGCCATTTGTGCTCTTCGGGGTGAAAGCCGATGTAACCCGCGCAGGCCTTCAGGTCCCACACGTCGCGTTCATCGGGCGCGATGTTGAAGTCGCCGCCCAGCACGTAGGGCTCGGCCGGGTCGGCCACACGGTCAAGGTGCGCGCGCAGTTGTTCATAGAAGCGCTGCTTGTATTCGAACTTGTCGCTCTTGGGGTCCTGCCCGTTGGGCGCGTAGATGCTGAACACGTGCACACCTTCAATCAGCGCCTCAATCACGCGGCTTTGGCCTTCTTCGCCGGGGAAGCCTTCGACCACGTCTTCGATTTCAAGCCGGCTCAGGATCGCCACGCCGTTGTAGCCCGGCTGGCCGTGTACCGCGGCCTCGTAGCCCGCTTCGCCCAAGGCGTCAAACGGGAAGTCGTCCGTCGGCAGCTTCAGTTCCTGCAGGCAGACCACGTCGGGCTGCGCGGCCCTCAGCCAGTCCAGCAGGTGCTGCAGGCGCACCCGCAGCGAGTTGACGTTCCAGGTCGCGATTCGCATCGCTTGGGTATAGGGCGCGGCCGCTCGACCGCAAGCTTGGGCTGGACACTGGCGCACGGCACATCAGACTCGGGCCATGCCGGTCACCGCTTACATCGCGCTGGGGGCCAACCTTGGCGACCGTGAGGCCGCGCTTCACGGCGCGCTCGCGGCCATCGCCGCGCTGCCGCAAACGACACTTGGACGAGTTTCTTCCTTTATGGAGAACGCGGCCGTGGGTGGCCCCGCCGATTCGCCGCCGTTCCTGAACGCGGTGTGCGCCGTGCAGACCGAATTGCCCGCGCCGGAATTGCTGCAACACCTGCTGTCGATAGAGCAGCAGTTCGGACGTGTCAGGGGCCAGGCCGACGCGCCGCGCACGCTGGACCTGGACCTGGTGCTGTACGGCGAGCAGGTGATCGAGCTGCCGGGGCTGAGCGTGCCGCACCCGCGAATGCACCTGCGGCGCTTCGTGCTGTGGCCGCTGCTGCAGATTGACCCGCGGGCGCGCGACCCACGCACGGGGCAACCGTGGGCGGATGCGCTGGCAGCGTTGGCGGAATAGGTTGGAGATTGGAGGTTGGATGTTGGAGATTCGGGATTCGGGGTTGGAGTTTCGAGGCTGGAGTTTGGAGGCGGGAGCGCTGCGCGCAATTGTCTGCGACTCCCGACGGCAAACCCGAGCCCCGAGCCCCAAGCCCTAAGCCCCCAGCTTCCAACCTCCACGCTACCGCTGTGTGACGACGACTCCGGTGCAGGGCTCGCTGCCTACGCGGCGATAGCCGTGCTCGATGCTGCTGTCGAAGTACACACTGTCGCCGGCGTGCAGGTCATAGGTGTCGCCGCCCCAGATCAGCTGCATGTTGCCGGTGGTGATGTAGATGAACTCAATGCCCGCGTGCACGTGCTGTGGCGGGTCGCCCGCGATGGGCTGGAAGTGCGCGAGGAAGGCGTTAATGCGCGGCTCCAGCGCTTCGTAATCCAGGCTCTCAAAAGTGTAAGGAATGGCCTTCTGGTTCAGGCCGGCGGGCAGCGCGATGCGGTCTTCCTTACGTACGATGGCAAAGGCATGGCGGCGCTTTTGCTCGCTGAAGAAGTAGTCCAGCCCGACACTGAACACCAGCGCGATGCGCATCAGCGTAGGCAGCGTGGGCACCAGCTTGCCGCGCTCGATTTTGGACAGCATCGCCGCTGACAACCCGGTGTGTTCGCCCAGTTCCACCAGTCGCAGGCCGCGCTGCAGGCGCAGGTCACGGACCTTTTCACCAATGTGGTAAGCCCCGAGCTCTTTCTCGAGGGTCTCGGTCAGCATGGAACTGCCTTTCACTATCAAAGCGCCCCGCCGCTTGAACGACGATAACACCCGGTTGAGTCCCGGGAAAACTTTTCGTGCCACGACAATATGTTTGAGGAATAGGAAAACAAGGGCCGTCGTTCTGGTCGCATACAACAAGTGAAACCCGGAGAACTTCCATGAAAACGATCGCTCTTGTCCTTGCAGCCTCAGCCCTGGCCCTTGGGGGCTGCACCATCCGCCTTTCTGACAACGTCCAAAGCGAGTATCGCGCGGTACAAGCCGGCGAGCAGCGCCTGCAATATCGCGTGTACCTGCCGCCTCAATATGAGGCCCAGCCCAACCGCGAGTTCCCGCTGCTCGTGTACTTCCACGGCGGCGGCGGCGACCAGCGCACCTGGGGGCAAAAGGGGGGACTGGCTGAGCGCCTCACACCCGTGATGATGAACGAAGAGTTCGGACCCTTCATTGTGCTGGCACCCAGCGTCGGCCGCTTCGACGTGATCACCGGTGAGGCCGAACGCGCGCTGTTCGACCAGGTGCTGCCCAAGGTGCGCGCCGATTACCGCGTGAATGATGTGACGCTCGGGTTCGGCCACAGCATGGGTGGGCTGAGTGTGCTGATGCTGGGGCTGCGCAACCCCGGCGTGTTTGACGCGGTGGCCGTGGCCAGCCCGTTTGCCTACGACGTATCGCCGTTTGACGAACAGGCCGAGATCGAGCGCTTTGAACAGCGGTATGGCAGCAGCTTCTTCGTGAACCGCTGGCAGAAGGGCATCGCGGGCAAGTTTGAATCACGCGAGAGTTTTGATTCGTACAGCCCCTTTGAGCAAGTGCGCCACCTCGAGCAGCGCCCGGATTTCCGGCTGTTCCTCACCACGGGCACTGAAGACCAGATGGGCTTGTACCCGCAGAACGAGCTGCTGCACGATGAACTGAATCGTGCGGGCATT
Source organism: uncultured bacterium (assembly GCA_938014885.1). Taxonomy (GTDB): domain Bacteria; phylum Planctomycetota; class UBA8742; order UBA2392; family UBA2392; genus CALLQI01. The sequence continues at coordinate 671,950 of CALLQI010000018.1, read as the reverse complement.
GAGCACGAATACCTGGTGCAACAAGGCGTCGCACACAGCACTCTGGCCGACCCGCGCCTGTACCAGTGGATCAACAAACAGGCCGACAGCCTGCAACGCACCGGCGGCGGCAAATAGTCGGCACTCAGCGAATACGATGCGGCCGGCCAATGGCCGGCCGCAAACCGTTGCTACTGCGGTTTCCACACGAAGACATCCAGTCACCAAGAACTGCATCACACGGAGAACGCCTCTTGCCACCGCAGCCGATGCCTTGCTTGGTGGCTTAGTGTCTTTGTGCGGGAACGCAGTTGCAGGCAGTCCGCCAACTGCGCGCGAGTTGCAGGCAGCTCGTGGCGAGCCTTTGCGTCCTGTCGTCACGCAGTTGCAGCACCAGCACTATGTGGGCAAGTGCCGTTGCCGTGTGTCTACTCTTCACTTGCGCTTGATCTTGCGGCCGGATAGTGGACTCCGTCGGTCTATAAGCCGGTGGTGTTCCAACAGTCACTCAGCCCGGGAAGGCCTGAAAATAGGCGTTTCCGGGCTGCCGTGCTTTTTCGGGCTGCCGGCGGTTGCCCCTTGAAACTGAGGGGTTTCCTAGCATTATCCCGGTGTGTATACAGCAGCACCGCAAGAGCAAGGTCAGGGCGATCCAGAAGCGTCTCGCGCCCGAAACCAAGCGGCTTCACAACCGAAAACGCACAACAGTCGCCGCGCGGGAGCGAGCATTCCCGCATGGTGAAGTTCGCGTCAAGGGTCGTGGCAATTGAGCTTGCGGCGCTTTGGCAGTGGTTTGAGTTTGCGGCAGCATTTCACGACATGCAGCCCAGTGGCAGTACACCGGAGGCAGGCAGTGCGCGTCAGGTCGGCAAGATTGGTTATCGGGTTTGCGTTCGCCGCTTTGGTGTTTGCGGGCATCGGCTTTGGCGTCACCAGCGCGCAGCAGATTGAACCCCTGCCGGAAGCTGACCTGCCCGACGGCGTCAAAAACGCCGGAGAGTTCGCGCCCCCGGGCTGGACTGCCGGCCAGCCTCACCCCGGCCAAAAGGGCTACGAGACTTCCTGCAAGGCGTGCCACACCCTCAGCACGGAACTGACTGTCGGCCCGGGCTTTGCCGGGTTGTACGACCGCGTCGCCGGTACGCCTCACGAAGGCAAGGCCGTGCAGCAGCGCCTGCTTGAGTACGTGCGCGACGTGCAGAACGTGAAGGACCCCTACTTCAAGAAGATGCAGGACGAAGTGGCCGGCCCCGGCCCGCAGATGACTGTTTTGGGCGGCCTGCCGCCGACGGTCACGGACCGCGAGATCCTGGACATCCTCGACTACATCCTGCGCTTCAAGGCCAGCGACTTCAACGAACGCGAATTCCGCAAAGAAGTGCAGTACGGCATGGACCTCGTGACCGGCGCAACCGGCTTCCAGTACGGCGGCCCGGCCTGCATCACCTGCCACACCGCGGGCCCGCAGGAAGATGTGCGCGGCGCAAACGTCGCGGGCAACATCGCGCACACCTATGTGCTCGGCCGCAAGGCCGGCAAGGACAAGAAGAGCAATTACTCGGACGGCCTGAGCTGGCTTCTGAGCGACCCTGCCAACGACAAGCGCCCGCGCGGCCACTCGTTCTACACCGATGTGGAAGGCGGCGGTCCGCTGAATGAAGCTGAGTTGAAGGCCGTGATGACATTCTTTGAGGACCAGACGCGGCAAGTGGGTACGGAGCACCAAAGCAACTTCCTGCCGATCTTCGGGCTGATTCTGGCGGCGCTGATCATCTTCCTGATTGAGCCGGGGCTGGTGAACAACCTGTTCGTCGAGGAAGACCACGAATACGTGGACGGCCCGTACGAAGAAGAACATCACGACCACGACCACGGCGAAGCCCACGGCTACGGCAGCAAGCCGGAAGCAAAGGCCGAAGCCAAGCCCGAAGCAACAAGCCCGGAACCAAAACCAGACACACCGCCAGCCACAACCTGAGCACCGAGCACTAAGCACCGAGCACTGAGCACCAAGCACCGAGCACCGAGCACCGAACACACTGGACAAGACATGCCGACTGAATGGCGCTATCTGCCGCAGAAGACCCTGGACGACGTTGCCAACCTGGCAACGCCGATCCTGGACATCGCCGTGACGGTGGTCCCCTACGTGGCCGTACTGGCCCTGTTGATGGGTGTGCCGCGCGCGCTGCTGCAGGTGAAGGTGGACAGTGTCCGCGGCTCGTTCCTGACGAAGCAAGAGCAGGTCGACCTGCGTGCCGTGCCGCTGAGCGTCGGCCTATGGGGCCTGATCGTGCTGCACCTGGTGATGGTCAGCGTGCCGCAGTTGACGCGCGTGCTGGGCTCGACCGCAACGGTGCGCGCGGGGCTTGAGGTGCTGGTGCTGACGTTTGCCTTCCTGAGCACGTTGGGTGTGCTGAACGTGATCGTGCGTCACGGCCTGAACCGCAAGCTGTGGAAGAAGTTCAGCATCATCGACATCGGCGTGATTTCGCAACTGCTGGGGGCGCTGGGCGTGGGCATCTTCGCCTGGGCCACCGTGCGCTGGGCCAGCCTTTGGACGCCCGCCGTGGCATGGCAACACTTTGTGGATTCGTGGATGTTCCGCGCCGGCAGCGATTCACCGATGTTCGACATGCCGGTGATGGCCAAGCTGCACTACGTGCTGGGCCTGCTGACATTCTCGACACTGCTGCACAGCAAGGTGATTACGGAGTTGCTGATCCCGCGCCCGAGCACCTGGGACTGGAGCGGCATTCTTGGCAAGGAAGCAAAAGTGGATGCCGGTGAAGCTGCGGCCCTGATGTACGGCATCTCGAAAGAAAAGAAGTCGCACTAAGACCTGAGCAGCGGGAAAGACGGTAGCTGGAAAGACGGTAAATGAACGCGAAGCTTGCGGTGATCTTCTTCTTCCTTACGTTCGGGTTCTCGATGCCCGTGCTGCTGGGCTTCCGTGACGTGTACGACATCCAGCTTCCCAACCTGCACACCTACTATCAGCCTGAGCAGCCGATTCCCTTCAGCCACCGCTGGCACGCCGGCGTGCTGAACATGGACTGCCAGTACTGCCACACCTCGGCCGATCACAGCCGCCACGCGGGCATCCCCAACGTCAGCACCTGCTGGAACTGCCACGAAAAGGTGCTGGGCAAGACCACCACGGCCCAAGAGAACATCACCAAGGTTCGCAACGCCTACCTGAAGGGCGAAAGCGTCGAATGGAAGCGCGTGCACAACGTGGCCGACTTCGTCTACTTCAACCACCAGACGCACGTGCGCATCGCAAAGTTCATTGATGAAGAAGGCAAGGTTCACGACGGCTTCTCGTGCCAGACCTGCCACGGCCCGATGGAGAATGCGGGTGTGGCGCGCCAGGCTGAAAACCTGTCGATGGGCTGGTGCGTGAACTGCCACCGTGACTGGAATGAAAAGTACGAGAAGGCGGGCATCGAACGCTTCGCGCCGGTTAACGCGTGCGACGCGTGCCATCGCTAGCAGACAGACGGACTTGTTGAAAAGACTTGCGTCAAGAACAGGCAGCACAGGCAATGGCGATCCAGATCAACACCCAGCAGCCCGATGACCTCAAAAACATGCCCCCGGAAATGGCGGCTGAAATTGAGGAAGTCAGCAAGTCACGCCGCGACTTCATGAAGGTCACCGGCATGGCCGCCATGGGCGCCGTCATCGCTGGCTGCACCGCCAATGAACGCATCGTCAAGCCGCTGGTCGCGCAGCCCGAAGGCATCAAGCTTGGCGTGCCCTACGAGTACGCCTCCACGTGCCAGATGTGCAGCGCCAACTGCGGCACCGTGATGAAGACGCGCGACGGCCGCCCGATCAAGGCCGAAGGCAACCCGCAGCTGCCGATGAATTACTCGGGCCTGTGCGCTTCCGGACAGGCTTCACTCTGGAACCTGTACAACCCGGACCGACTGCACCAGCCCGTGGCCAAGGATGGCTCGGCCAAGACCTGGGCCGAAATTGACGCCGCCGCCAAGGCCGCCATCGGTGCCGGCACCGTGCTGCTGACCGGTACCATCAGCGGGGCGGGCGCACGCGACGTGATCGCGCGCTTCTGCGCCAAGACCGGCGCAAAACACGTGGCCTACGACGCCATCAGCGCCTGGACCATTGCGGCCGCACACCGCGACACGCACGGCGCGGCCGTGATCCCGCGCTATCGCTTTGACATGGCCGACATGATCGTCAGCTTCGGCGCGGACTTCCTGGGCAAGTGGATCAGCCCGATGGAGTATTCGCGCCAGTGGGCCGCCAAGCGCGACCTGCGTTTCGGCCGCAAGGAAATGAGCCGCCACATCCAGCTTGAGGCGCGCTACAGCCTGACTGGTGCCAACTGCGACGTGCGCCACCGCCTGCCTGATTCACAGCGCGGCGCGGCCCTGGTTGCACTGGCTGAAGCATTGGGCGCAAACGGCAAGTTCGGCGCCGCCGGCAAGCACGGCCTGGCCGGGGGTGTGATTGAGTCGCTGGCCAATGAACTCAAGGCCAGCAAGGGCCGCAGCCTGGTGCTGGCGGGCAACGACAGCGCGGACAACGTGAAGATCCAGAAGCTGGTGAACTGGATCAACCATACGCTCGAGAACTACGGCAAGACGGTCGACCTGCGCAACCACTCGCAGCAGAAGCTCGGCAACGATGAGGCGCTCGCGCAGCTGCTGAAAGACCTCGAGGGCGGCAGCGTCAAGACCTTGATCGTCTACGGCGTGAACCCGGTGTACGACCTGCCTGATGGCGACAAGTTCAAAGAGTTGATGGCCAAGGCCGCCAACACGTTTGCGATCAGCGACCACGCCGACGAAACCGCCAGCGAATGCGCATGGATCGCCGCCGATGACGACCCCAACGAAAGCTGGGGCGACTTTGAACCGCAGCGCGGCCTGCACACGCTGGCCCAGCCGCTGGTGCGCCGCCTGTGGGACACGCGCCAGGGCCTGCACACCCTGCTGGTGTGGGGCGGACTCGCGGCCCACGGCGACAAGTACTACGACGTGCTCAAGAAGTTCTGGGAAACCAGCGTGCTGGTGGCCGGTGAAACGTTCCGCAGCGCCGTTGAGATGGGCTTTGTTGATCACCGCGATTCGGTGGTCAACAACATGCCCGAGATGCGCGACACCGGTGACATGGCCGGCGTCGGCGAAGTCGCAAGCGGCACCGGGCTTGAGATCATCGTCTATGAATCCTACACGGTCGGCGAAGGCCGCCACGCCAACAACGGCTGGCTGCAGGAACTGCCCGATCCGCTGACCCGCCAAAGCTGGACCAACGGCGCAAGCATCTGCCCCGCCACCATGGCTGAGCTTGGCCTGGAAGAAGGCGACCTGGTCGAAGTCACAGCCGACATCGGCGGCCGCAAGGCCACCTGCCGCGTGCCGGTGCTGCGCCAGCCGGGTGCCACGCCGGGCACGGTCTCGATCGGGCTGGGCTACGGCCGCACCAAGGCCGGCCGCATCAAGCACGGCCTGGGCGTTGAGGCGGACGCCGTAGACGAAGACACGCTGGCGATCGGCGGTCGCGGCTATGGCTTCCTGGGAGCGGGCAAGGCGGTGTTCGGCAGCGTCAGCAAGGTGGGCAAGTATCACCACCTGGCCAAGCTGCAGGAACACGACAGCCAGGAAGGCCGCCCGCTGCTGAAGCAAACCAGCTTTGACCTGTGGAAGAAGAACCCCGCCAACGGCAACACCCACGAAATCCCGCCCGTGGCGCTGACCGTGTGGCCGCGCTGGGAATACAAAGGCCACAAGTGGGGCATGGTCGTTGACTTGAACTCATGCACCGGCTGTGGCGCCTGCGTGGTGGCGTGCAGCGTTGAAAACAACGTGCCGATCGTGGGCAAGGAAGAAGTGTGGCGTCGCCGCGAGATGCACTGGATTCGCATCGACGCGTACTACGAAGACGCGGAACACGACGGCAAGCTGACGAACCACGAAAACCCGGAAGCGGGCTTCCAGCCGATGATGTGCCAGCACTGCGAGAACGCGCCGTGCGAAACGGTGTGCCCGGTGCTTGCCACGCTGCACAGCGAAGAAGGCCTGAACACGCAGGCGTACAATCGCTGCATCGGCACGCGTTACTGCGCCAACAACTGCCCGTACAAGGTACGCCGCTTCAACTGGTTCACGTACAAGTACGCCGACCTGACCATGAACCTGGCGCTGAACCCGGACCTGACGGTGCGCACGCAGGGCGTGATGGAAAAGTGCAGCATGTGCGCCCAGCGCATTTACGACGGCAAGCGCGCGGCCGGCCTGGCCGGCGAGAAGCTGCGCGACGGCAGCATCCGTACGGCATGCCAGTCAAGCTGCCCGACGAACGCGATTGTGTTCGGCGACCAGAACGATCCGAAAAGCCGGGTGTTTGAGCTGGGCAAGGACGCCCGCAACTACCAGGTGCTGGCTGAAATCAACACGCGCCCGGCGGTGACGTACCTGACCAAGGTCCGCAACCGCCCCAGCAAGCCGGAAGAAGAGGCACTGGCCGACCGCGCCATAAAGCGCGCCGCGGCCAAGGCTGACACGAAGCACGAAGGCCACGATCATTGAGCAGGCAGGCATAGACTGAGCAGGCAGGCAGGAACACGCAAACATGTCGACGGTTTACTCAGCACTTCGCAAACCCCTCGTCCTCGGCGACAAAACGCTGAACGACGTGACTGAGGACGTTTGCCGCAACATCGAGGGCCGGCCCTCGGGTCTGTGGTGGGCGGGCTTCCTTACGTCGGGCGCAATCGCGGGCCTTGGCGTGTCGGTGATCCTGTACCAGATCTACACGGGTATCGGCACCTGGGGCCTGAACAAGACGGTGCAGTGGGGCTTTGACATCACCAACTTCGTGTTCTGGATCGGTATCGGTCACGCCGGCACGCTGATTTCGGCCGTGCTGTTCCTGTTCCGTCAGAAGTGGCGCACGAGCATCAACCGTTCGGCCGAAGCGATGACGCTGTTCGCCGTGATATGCGCCTTGATTTTCCCGCTGATTCACATGGGTCGCCCGTGGATCGGCGCGATCTGGATTGCGCCTTACCCGAACTTGCGCGGGCCACTGTGGGTGAACATCCGCAGCCCGCTGCTGTGGGACGTGTTCGCGATCAGCACGTACTTCACGATCAGCCTTGTGTTCTGGTACATCGGTCTGATCCCTGACCTTGCCACCGTGCGCGACCGCGCCAAGCATTGGGTGCGCAAGCTGTTCTACGGCACGCTCAGCCTTGGCTGGCGCGGCTCGGTGCGGCACTGGAACCACTACGAAACCACGTACATGATTTTCGCCGGCATGGCCACGCCACTCGTGTTCAGCGTGCACACCATCGTGTCGATGGACTTTGCCACCAGCGTAATCCCGGGCTGGCACACCACGATCTTCCCGCCGTACTTTGTGGCCGGTGCCATTTTCAGCGGCTTTGCCATGGTGCTGACGCTGCTGCTGATTGCCCGCCGCACCATGAATCTCAAGGACTACATCACGCAAGACCACCTTGAGAACATGGGCAAGATCATCCTGCTGACGGGCAGCCTGGTGGGCTGCGCCTATGGAACGGAGTTCTTCATCGCCTGGTACAGCGGCAGCCTGTACGAAGGCTATGCCTTCATCAACCGCGCCACGGGCCCGTTTGCCTGGTCGTACTGGATCATGGTTTCGTGCAACGTGATCAGCCCGCAGGTGCTGTGGTTCCGCAAGCTGCGCCGCAGCCCGATGGTGCTTTTCGTGATGAGCATCTTCGTCAACATCGGCATGTGGTTCGAACGCTTCGTGATCATCGTGACCAGCCTGCACCGCGACTACCTGCCCAGCAGCTGGGCGCACTACTACCCGACCTGGGTGGAACTGCTGACGCTGCTTGGCACGTTCGGCATTTTCTTCTTCCTGTTCTTCTGCTTCATCCGCCTGCTGCCGGGAATCGCGATCGGTGAAGTGAAGGGCGTGCTCAGCTTCGGCCGCGGCCACAAGGCCCACGGACACGAAGCCAAGCCCGCGACGAATGCGGAGGTGAGCCATGCTTAGTTTCCTCCGCAATGCGCACGCCGACGAGCAGTTGTTCATGGGTGTGTTCACCGACGAAGACCATGTGCTGGAGGCCACCAAGGCCTGCCGCGCCGCGGGCTTCCACTTCCAGGACGTGTACGCGCCCTACGCGGTGCACGGGCTGGACCGCGCCATGGGCCTGCCTTTCAGCAAGATCACCTGGGTGACGTTCCTGTGCGGGCTGATGGGTGCCAGCTTCGCGCTGGGCGGTATGAGCTACATTTCAGGCTGGGACTGGCCGTTGAATGTCAGCGGCAAGCCCGTGATCCCGCTGCCGGCAATGATCCCGATTACCTTTGAGCTGACGATCCTGATCGGCGGCCTGTGCACAATGGTGGGCCTGTTCGTGTTCTGCTTCCTGTTTCCCACCAAGCACGCGCGGCTGTTTCACCCGCGCCAGACCGACGACCGTTTCGTGATCGTGCTGTACGCCGACGAAGAGTTCAGCCGCGCCAAGGCCGAAGAGATCTTCAAGGCCAATCACGCCGAGGATATGCGACTCGTGGACCAGGATTACGACTGCAACGCGGAAGCTGCCGGGGGTGCCCAATGAGTGAACCCACGGGCAACGCCAGCGGCAACGCAACCGCGACCGAGACGCCGCGTCGCGGGACAGTTGAGCCAGTGCCCTTTGCCGACGCGCTGAAGCCGCTTGAAAAGATCATGAACGCGCCGATCGACATCGCGGCCGCCAAGCTTGATGCCGGGCGCGCTTTCATCGAGCGCCACGACCGCAAGCAGCCCGCGCGGCTGTGGATCGGCATTGGCGCGCTGCTGGGTGCCATCGTCGCCGGCGTGCTGGCGGGCTATCTGCAGCGCGACTTCGGCAAGCGCAACCTTGAGTACATGCCCGATATGGCCTACAGCAAGGCCTGGGAATCACAGCTCAGGAACGACTACTTCGCTGAATACGACCGCGAAGACCAGCCGATTCCGCAGTACATCCGCGACTGGGGCACGGCCGAAATGCCGCCGCCGCCGGGCACCGTGTACCGCGGCCAGCGCAGCCTTGAGCTGGGCAAGGACAAACTGATGGACCCGGCCACCACGGGCATGCTGAACCCGGTCGCCTTGCGCGACCTGACCGGCGACCGCGCGGCCGAACGCGAAAAGGTGCTGGCCCGAGGCAAGGTGCTGTTCCGCCAGAACTGCCAGGCCTGCCACGGTGTGGACGGCATCGGCGGCGCACCTGTCACGGATTTCGGCATCGGCGCGCCCGCTATCAACACCGGCGTGGTCCGCGACCGCTGGAAGGACGGACAGTTGTTCAACATCATCAGCAACGGCTACAACACCATGCCCGCCCACGCCTCACACGTCGAATACGACGAACGCTGGAAGCTGATCACGTATCTGCGCAGCCTGCAGGAGGGCAAGTAACATGAGTACGCCCGAACATGCGGCCGCGCACCACGGCGATCACGGCCACGACCCCGTGGCCCTTGAACCCGAACGTTTCAGCTTTCCGCCGCTGGCCAAGATCGCGTGCTTTGGCGCCATCGTGGCCGGGCTGATTGTTTTCGCGATTGCCTTCTTCATTGACCGCGAAGTTGCCTTCATGGGCTGGACGGTCGCCGCCTGGTACGGCGTGGGGCTTTCGCTGTTCGCGACGGTCTTCCTTTCATACAGCCACCTTTCCAGCGCGGGCTGGCACACGGTGCTCAAGCGCGTGCCGGAAGCGATGATGCAATACCTGCCCTACGGCCTGATCACTTTCGTGATCGTGGCCGCGGGCGCGACCTGGAGCAACCTGTACGAGTGGACCCACCCGCACGACGACGGCAGCGTCCACGCCGAACTGATCCAGTGGAAGGCACCGTGGCTGAACCTCACCAGCTGGCTGGTGCGCATGGTGATCTACTTCGCGATCTGGATCAGCCTTTCGATGCTGCTGGTACGCGCGTCGCGCAAGCAGGATACGGACGGCGACGTGAAGCACACCGGCACCGGCCGCAAGGTGGGCGCGATTTACTGCTTCCTGTTCGCGATCACGGTGACGTTTGCGGGCATCGACTGGGTGATGAGCGTTGAGCCCACGTGGTTCAGCACCATGTTCGGCGTGTACCAATTCGCGGGCATCGTCGAAAGCGGCTTTGCAGCCACGGTGCTGCTGCTGATCTTCCTGCGACGCAGCGGCTATCTGCGCCACGCGGTGAATGAGAACCACCTGCATAACTTGGGCATCTGGCTGCTGGCGGCTGCGACCTTCTGGGCGTACATCTGGTTCTGCCAGTTCATGTTGATCTGGTACTCGAACATCCCGGAAGAAACGCAGCACTTCTACGCGCGCTGGGAAGGCCCGTGGTTCTACGTGAGCTTCGTGGTCAACCCGCTGCTGAACTGGGTGCTGCCGTTCCTGATCCTGCTGCCGCGTCCGAACAAACGCGACTGGAACAAGGTGGCGCTGGCGGCTGTGATTGCGCTGGCCGGCCGCTGGGTGGACCTGTGGCAGTTCATGGCTCCGCGCCCGCACCACGACCCGCTGACGCACACCCCGCACGCGACGGTGGGCGTGGGCAGCGTGTTCACGATCGCGATCATGGTTTCGATCGCCGGCCTGTTCGTGTACGCCGTGCTGAAAGCGCTCGAGAAAGCACCGCTGCTCGCCAAGAAGGACCCATACTTCGAAGAATCCGTACACCATCACCTGTAGGCGATACGAGATTCCAGGCGCAACCTGACCCCGGCGGCCATCACGGCCGCCGGGTTTGCGTTCAGGCCCAGACGGCTAACTGCTGACGCGAAGTGCGCGAAGGACCGCGAAGAACGGCAACTGCGTTTTCCCACGAAGCGCCACGAAGAACCACCAAGAATGGCAACTGCAGTTTCATACGTAGACGCTGAAGCGCATAGCAATGGCAGTTCACTGCGCACCCTGCGAGTGTTGCGAGAGGCTGCCGTTGCCGATTGAGAAAGGCGCTTGGCCGCCAAGAGCGCCAAGAATCGCCAAGGACTGCCAGCGCTTCTCGGCGTCTCGGCGTCTCCGCGCGAGAACGCAGTTGCAGTTCTTCGTGGCACTTCGTGGCGCTTCGTGGGAAAAAAGGCAGCTGTAGTTCTTCGCGTTTCTTCCCGTTTCTTCGCGGGCTTCGCGTCAGCCGTTGAGGCCAGTCGGCACCCCAGGCACCAAACAGAAAACACCCATTCACCCGCCATTCCGCTACAATCCGCCCATTCGAAAACAGGAGCTGCCATGCTGCGAGTTGCCCTCGTGCTGTTTGCGTTTGCGTGCCCGGTGTTGGCCCAGGACAACCAGTACTGGACGCACCAGTACGGTTCGCGCAGCGCGCTGATGGGCGGGCTTGTGGTCGGCGGCGTGTCCGATACCAGTGCCGTGTACTACAATCCCGGTCGCCTGGGCTGGGTCACCAACGACTCGCTGAAAGTCAGCGCCGACGGCTACCAGCTCAGCATTCTCACCATCGAAAACGGCGCCGGCCGCGGCCGCAACCTGGGTTCAACGGAAGGCGACATCATTCCCCTGACGGCCTCAGGGGTTTTCCTGTTTGACCAGCCGCGGATCGCGATCGGCTTTCAGCTGCTGGCGCGGCAGTTTTTCAGTGTCACTGCCAGCACTCGTGTGGAAACGCGCCTGAACGCCATTGCCGACACGCGCAGCCCGGGCGATGAGGACTACATCGGCAGCTTCCAGTTTCACTCATCGACGGAAGACTACTGGGCCGGGCTGGGTTTCGGCTGGCAGGTCACGGACTGGCTGGGCATCGGCATCACGCACTTCGGCGCGTTGCGCTTTGAGGAACAACTCTTCAGCATCTCAACCCGCGCCGTGGGCGGCACTGGACAGGTGTTCGGCGGCGATAACTCGGCCGGCTGGGACTACTGGAACGTACGCATGCTGTGGAAGGCCGGCATTGCGCTTGAGTTTGACAACCTGCGCATGGGCCTGACTGTGACCACGCCCAGCGTCAGCCTGTTCGGCAGCGCCACGGTGTGGCGGCAGACTTCCGTGGACGACCTCGACGTGGACGGCAATGGTACCGGCGATGACTTCGAAGCCAACGACCGCCGCGGCGGCGTGGGCACTGAGTACCGCTCGCCGCTTTCGATCGCCTCGGGCATCGAGTACGACTTCGGACCTATCGTGCTGGCAGCTACATGGGAGTGGTTCCTGCCCGTGGGGCGCTATGCGGCCGCCAAGCCCACCGGCGACAAGGCGTTCATCATCGGGCCATTCCCCAGCGAAAGCAGCCGACGCCTGCTGACGATCTATGACGGCAAGCGCGGAGCCTTCAACGCGGGCATCGCGATGGAGGCGCGCTTCAGCAGCGACTGGAGCGGATTCTGGAGCATGCGCAACGACGCCAACGCGGATTATCTGGGTCACGGCGAATCGCTGCACTTCGGCATCAGCACCTGGAACCTGTTCCACTTTGCCACCGGCATCAGCTTTACCACGCGCCAGGATGACGGCAGCGCCAAGCACGAATTCATGGCCGGGCTGCAGTTTTCGATCGGCAACGGCAGCACACTGCAGCCGGTCAATTTCGATAACCCCGAAGAAGAGCGCCTGCTGCTAGGGCGCAGCCAGCGGGCCGACATCAGCTACTTCGCGATCGGCCTGATCGTGGGGTACACGTACTATTTCTAGGGGGCTGGGGGTTCGGGGCGTACAGCGCCCACGCGGGCCGGGCCTGTCTGATTGATGGCGGCCAGGATGGCCGCGGTCCTTGGGACGGTTGTGGTCTTTGCTACCAGCGGCGGTGTTCTGGTGGGACGTGTTTGTTGTAGTGGTCGCGGGCGTTTTTGAGGATGTCGTGGGCCAGCTGGATTGCGGCCATGCCTTCTTCGCCGCCTACGGTGGGGCGTTCGTTGGCCTGGATTGCGTGGATGAAGTGTTTCAGCTCTTCCTTCAGCGGCTCTTCCTCGCCGATCACCACTTGCTCAACGCGAATCAGGTCGTTGAAGACGTACTGCATCAGGTCGTCGATCTTGCTGATGTCCACGTTCTCGACCTGGAAATCCGGCTGGTCCATCTTCGGCGTCTTGCTGTAAATCCACGCCTGCTTGCCCGCAAAGTCCAGGTTCAGGTAACGATCTGCCGTGAAGATGCGCATCTTGCGCACGCTTTTGTCGCTGATGCGGCTGGCCGTGATGTTGGCCACGCAGCCGTTCTTGAAAGTCAGGCGGGCGCTGGCGATATCCTCAAACCGCTTGCTAAGCACCGGCGTGCAGACGGCTTGGATGTCTTCCACTTCGCTTTGGACGATACTCAAGATGATGTCCAGGTCGTGGATCATCACGTCCATCACCACGCCCACGTCTGTGCTGCGGAAGGGGTAGGGGCTTAACCGGTCGGCCTCAATGAAGGCCACGGTCTGGATCGCGTTGCGTATGCTGCGCAGTGCCGGGTTAAAGCGCTCGATGTGGCCGACCTGCAGGATGCGCTTGTTCTTCTTGGCCAGCTCAATGAGCTTGCGGCATTCTTCCACATCATAGGCCATGGGCTTTTCGACCAAGGCGTGCAGGCCGTTTTCGAAAGCCCAGCTTCCGACTTCGAAGTGATGGCGCGTGGGCACCACGATCGTGACCGCGTCAACGCGGCCCTTGAGGGCTTTGTAGTCGGTCAGGGCTTCGCAATGGAAGCGCTCGGCGATGGCCTTGGCGGTCTTTTCGTTGGCGTCCACGACGGCCACGAGCTCAGCCGACGGAAGCTCACGCAACACGCGGGCGTGATTCTTGCCCAGGTGACCCACGCCAATGACGGCGATCTTGACCTTTTCGGGTTGCGCCAAGGAAGCGCTCCTGCTGTGGAATGCACGGTTTTAGCCTGCCGTGCGCGTCTTATCAAGTTTCTGACATACCTCGGTGCCAGGCGTGAGGCCGCTACTTCTGCTCCGTGACGATCATGAAGCGCACGGTGGCTTCGCAGGCCAGCTCGCCTTCGACCGTGGCGACGCCCTTGACTTCGACCAGCCCGCGGCGTTCTTTCAGCACTTCGGCCTCGATGCGAAGCTGGTCGCCGGGCACCACCAGCCTGCGCCACTTCACTTCTTCGGCGCCTGTGAAGTAGGCGAGCTTGCCCATGTTTTCGGCGCGGCTGAGGATCAGAAAGCCGCCAAGCTGCGCGATGGCCTCAAGCATCAGCACGCCGGGGAACACGGGTTTCTCCGGGAAGTGGCCGGTGAAGCAGGGCTCATTGTAGGTGACGTTCTTGATGCCTGTGATCTTGTTGCCCTCGGCCCCGAGGATCCGGTCGATCATCAGGAATGGGTAGCGGTGAGGCGCAACCTTTAGGATGCCCTGGATGTCCAGTGAGCCCTGGTGTCCCGCGACTGGAGCCACGTCGTTCATCGCCTGTTTCCTTCGTTAGAGTTTGCCGGCTCTGGTGGTTTCATACTGTTCGCGCAGGGCCTTGGCCACCTTCTGGTTCTGGCTGTGGCCGCTGCGCACGGCCGTGACCTTGGCGTTCAGGCGCAGGCCCGTGACGCTGAGGTCGCCGACCACATCCAGCAGCTTGTGCCGCGCATACTCATCGGGAAAGCGCAGAGTGTTTTCAAGCGGGCCGGTGGGGCTTACGACCAGCGTGTTTTGCGTGTTTGCGCCTTTGCCAAAGCCCATTGCCTGCAGCATCTTGGCCTCTTGTTCCAGGCAAAATGTGCGCGCCGGGCCGATCTCATGCTCAAAGCCGGCCTCGGTGACGGCCAGCTCAACCGTCGTGCGCGGCATGAAGGGCACGCCGTAGTCGAGCGTGTAGTTCACGGTCAGGCCCGAAGCGGCCGGCTCAACACGGATGCTGGCGTTGCCATCAACGACCTCGATCGGTGCCGTGGGCGTGAAGCTGGGGCGCTCGGCCTGAAGCTGTGTGATGCCGGCCTTGCGGACCAGATCGACAAAGGCCTTGCTGCTGCCGTCACCGGCCGGGGGCTCGGGCGCGGTGAGCACCAGCTCAGCGTTATCAACGCCCATGCCGTAGAGTGCGGCCAGTACGTGCTCAACGGTGTGGACTTCGGCCCCGTTTTCCATCAGCAGGGTACGGCGCTGGACTTCGCGGATATTGCGCGGGTGCACGGCGATGCGCGCGTTGCCTTTGTCGGCGCGCACCAGTGTGATGCCGCTGCCGGCGGGCGCCGGGCGCAGCGTAAGCGTAACCGGGTGGCCTTCGTGCAGGCTGGTGCCGGTAAGCGCGACTTCGCTGGCAAGTGTGGTCTGCTTCATGGCCGCACTATGCCTGCCCCGAAGCGCCTCGAAAAGCCGTTGCCCCCCAAAAGGCAGGTGCGAAGTTCGGGCCCGCGGCGCTTTCGTTTGCGTCCTCGCGTGAAGCCGCGATTCCCTGTAACGGCTTGCCGCCCCGTACTGTAGTAGGTGGTAGCATGGGGGAGAAATGGCGTCCGGCGATGACATCCGCGCGGAACTCAGCAGGCTGGCGGTGTTGCATCACGGCCCGCTGTTCGGCTATTGCAAGCGCCGCCTCGGCAGCGACAGCGAGGCCGACGACGCGCTGCAGGAAACCTTCCTGCGCGCCTTCAAGTACTGGGGCAGCTTTGACCCCAGCCGCGACGCCCGCAAGTGGCTGTTCGGCATCGCGCACAACGTGTGCGTGGAACTGGCCCGCAGCCGCAAAAAGCACACCACGGTCGATGAGTTCCCCGATCTGGGCGACGAAGGCACCACGGCCACTTTGGAGAAGCTTGCGCGCGAGGAACACCTGGCGATGGTGCGGCGCGAGATTGAACGCATGCCGGACCGCATCCGGCGCATTCTTGAGCTGCGCTTCTTCGGGCAGCTTACGAGTGCCGAGATCGCCGAGCTGGAAGACATGACAGAACCCGCGGTGCGGGTCACGGTGCACCGGGCGCTGGAAGTGCTGCGCGCCCGGGTTGGCAGCAAGTCCGGGCCCCAGTCGCGAGGCGAGTAAGCGAAACGAGTTGAACATGCAAACCCCACCGCAAACCCCGCACCCTGAGCCGCACGACCTGACGGCGCTGGCCTACGACATGATCGAAGGCCCGCAGCGCGCTGAACTGCTGGAGCACCTGGCCGTCTGCGACGCCTGCCGCGCGACCTATGACAGTTACCGCGACGAACAGGTGGTCGTGCGCGACGCAATTCTGCGCGATGCGCGCTCCGGCGCGTCTGAGGCCGCGGCCCTGGAACGCACGTTGCAGGCCATTGCCGGCAGTGAGAGTGCCGCACCGGCCGGGCGCGTCTATCGGCTGCGCTGGTGGGTACTGGCGGCCGAGATCGCGGCCGTGGCGCTGGTTGGCGTGGGCCTGTTCTTCTTCCTGAAGCCGGACCCTCAACCCGGCGCGGACCCGGCCGGCGTGGTGCCCATTGCCGCTGAGCGCCGCGCGCCGGCAACGGTGAAGAACGGCAGCTTTCTGGTTTCCGAGGAAGGCAAGTGGCGCCCCGCCAGCGCGCTGCCCATGGACAACTGGGTCATGGCCGGGCCCGAAGTGCTTAAGCTGGCTCTGCCCGACGGCAGCGTCGTCGAAATGGACGAGAACGCCGTCTTTCGCATCGTGATCGACGACCTTGATGGCTCGCTGGCGCTGAACATGCTTGATGGCAACGGTCGCCTGCGCGCGGGCAAGTCGCTGCCGGCCACACGCATCCGCGCCGGTGAGGCCGGCTTTCAAGTCCTGCCCGGTGGCTCGGTGCAGCTGGTGTGCGAGGCCGCGGACCTGGACTGGCGCGCCAACCCCGACGTGCTGCTGAGCTGGTCGCGCCCCAGCCGCGTGCAGGGCCAGGTTGCAACGGGTGAAGTGGTGCTGCTGCCGCAGGGCCGCAACCTGCGCGCGGTGCCGATGCATGAGGGCGAGGTGGTGCGCTGGACGCCCGCGGGGTTTGAAGGCGGGGGCGAGAACGACGTGATCCGCTACATGTACGCCGGCAGCGGCGATGACATGCAGGCGATGGTGTTGATCCGCCAACGGCTTGACGGCATGCGCACGCGGCTGGATGAACTGGGCGACAAGCAGGAAACATTCAAGGTGTTCCTGAAGCGCCTCGAAGGCGAATGGAGCACACAATGGGACGCCGGCCCGCAGCAGGTGGAAGTGCGCATCGCCCAGCCCATGACGCGCCGCGCGATTGAGGCAGACGGCCTGAAGCTTGAACTGAGCTCAACCAGTCGCCAGCACTGGGCCAAGCTGACCCGCGACGGCAAAACCACCGAATACACCGCCTACACCGAAGAAGACCTGCTGAAGCAACTACCCGAAGAAGCCCGCAAACTGCTGAAGTAGCTTGTCCTGACAACAAGAAAACGCCCGCCTTGCAGCGGGCGTTTTCTCTTGCGGGTTGCTTATTCCCAGGGCAGGGCTGCGGGTTCAACGAACTCGCCTTCCTTGGCCGGGGTCGGCGGTGAGGGCTGACGCGGGCCTTCCGTCACCGGCTTCTTGCCGTTCTTGAGCTGCTCAAGCAGCACTTCGATGCCCTTGGCAAGCTGCGGGTCGCGGCCGGCCAGCACGTCGGCGGGCGTCATCACCACTTCCAAGTCGGGCTTGCAGCCGTTGTGTTCCTGGTTGGTGCCGTCGATGTTGAAGAAGCCGCTGCCCGGCAGGCGCCAGCTGGTGCCGTCGGAAAGCTGGATGTCGCGGGTGCCGATGACCGCGCCCGGCGTCTGCACGCCGACGATCGTGGCCATGCCCAGCGTCTTCATCGCGTGCGGGAACACTTCCGCGTCGCTGTAGCTGCGCTCATTGATCAGCACCACGATTGGGCGGTCCCAGTGGAACTGCGGCTGGCCGATCCGCTGCCCGTTGCGCATCTGGATGTACGCGTAAGGCTTGCGCGACAGGATGTCGATCAGCTGCTGGTGGATGTTGCCGCCGCCGTTGTCACGCACGTCAATGATCAGCGCCTTGGCCGACTGCACCTGCGGGCTGGCCATTTCATTCGTGAACTGGTTCAGGCTGTTCTGGTTCATCGCCGCGATGTGCACGTAGGCCACGGAACCGCGGCTCTGCTGCGCGGTGGTGATCTTGTTGCCCGTCACGTACTGCTGGTACAGGCGCTGGCGGCGCTGCATCCAGCTTTCGGCCTTCATGGTCACTTCGCGGAAGTTGCGGCCGTCCGGGTTGTCGGCCACGAACAGGCTGACGTCCTGGCCGACCTTGCCTTCCAGCTTGGCATAGAAGTTGTCGCTGGCCGAAAGCTGCTGGCGGTCAATGCGGAAGACGTAGTCACCGGCGCGGATCCAGGCCTTGTCGGCCGGGCCGTCTTTGTCGACGGACATCACCTTCATGCGCAGGCGGTTGCCCGGCATCACTTCCGGCACCAGTTCCATGCCCAGATAGCCGGTCTCAAACGGCGCGGCCTTGATCGTGGAGGCGTTGGCACCGGTGTGGCTGGCGCTGACTTCACCGACCATACGGTTGAGATAGAACAGGTACTCTTCGCGGCAGCCGCAGGCGGCCACCAGCTCGCGGTACTTCTTGCCCAGGGCTTCCCAGTTCTTGCCGTGGAACTTGGGGTCGTAGAAGCCATCGCGGAAGGCCGTCCAGGCTTCGTCGAAGGCCTTCAGCATTTCTTCTTTCTCGCTGACACGGCGCACGGCCACGAAGGGCACGTTGCGGCCGCTGAGGATGCCGACCGGCGCCGGCACATAGCTGAGAGTGCCGCCACGGGCCACATACAGGATGTCCTTGCCGTCGGGCGTGTAGGTGGCGTAGGCACCCATGCCGATCAGCACTTCGCCGCTGCCGGCGAGGTCGGTGACCACAAGGTCCTGCTGGTTTGAGGTGGTGCCGCGGGTGATGCGGTCAAAAACAATGAAGCGGCCGTCGGGGCTGAATGCCGGCACTTCTTCGATTGCCGGGGTGCCATAGACGCGGCGCTGGTTGTTGCCGTCGGCGTCCATGACGTAGATGTCGGCGTTCCCGGCGCGGTCGCTGTCAAAGGCGATCAGCTTGCCGTCGGGGCTGAAGCAGGGGTCGTCGTCGTTGCCCGGCGCGGTGGTCAGCTGGATCGCCTGCACGCTGTCGATGCGCTGGACCCAGATGTCCTTGTTGCCACTGCGGGTGCTGCACCAGGTGATCCACTGGCCGTCGGGGCTCCAGGACTGGAAGAAGTCGTCGCCAGCATGGTTGGTGAACTGGCGCAGGTTCTGGCCATTGGCGTCAATCAACCAGATGTCGTTGTTGCCGGAGCGGTTCGAGTAAAAGCTGACGGTTTTGCCGTCGGGGCTGAACTTCGGGTTGTCGTTCAGGAACGCGTCGTTGGTGATGGCGCGGGCCGTGCCGCCGTTGCCGTCCATGACCCAAAGGTCGCCGTTGAGGCTGAACACGATCTGGCGGCCGTCGTTGCTGAGGTGCGCGCGCTGGATGCCGCTGGTGAACTGGCGGTCCACCATGCGGTCGCCCTGGCTGTCTTCGCGGATTTCAATCTTCAGCAGCTTGGGCTTGGCGTTGGGCGAGGTCAGGTCCAGCGAGTGCAGGTAGAACTTCCAGGTGAACACCGCCATGGTTTCGTCAGCGCTGATGCTGACACCGCTCATGCCGTCGTCGCCGAGGCTGGTCAGCTGCTCGCACGAGTTGGCGTCGTTGTCGCAGCGGAACAGCTCAAAGCTGCCGTTGACTTCGCGGGTGAAGTACAGGCGCTTGCCGTCGTCGGTGATCCAGGGCTCGCGGCTGTTACCGCGGTATCCCAGCAGCTCTTCCGGCACGCCGCCCGCGACCTGGCGGAACAGGCGGTCGTTGGCGCTGCCCTGGTACTCCTGCACTTTGGGGTCGCTGGCGCCGGCCACGAAGTACAGCGTCGTGCCGTCGTCCGGGGTGTTGGCGCTGTGGCCGCCGGCGTAGGTCAGGCGCACCGGTGTGCCGCCATTCAGCGACACCATGTACACGTCGTCGGTGGCGCCACGGTTCCAGCCCATGCCGCGGCGGCTGCTGAACAACACGCCCTTGCCGTCTTTGGTGAAGCCCGTGGGGACGTCGCCGGCGTTGTGGAAGGTCAGGCGGCGGGGCTGCCCGCCGTCGATGGGCATGATCCACAGGTCGTAGCTGCCGCTGCGAT
Organism: uncultured bacterium; assembly: GCA_938014885.1. Classification (GTDB taxonomy): domain Bacteria; phylum Planctomycetota; class UBA8742; order UBA2392; family UBA2392; genus CALLQI01. The sequence continues at coordinate 651,955 of CALLQI010000018.1, read as the reverse complement.
CACTGACGAACACGATCTGCTTGCCGTCGGGCGTGATCATCGGCTTGCTGTCGTAAGCCTCATGCAGCGTAAGCCGTGTGGCGCGTCCGCCGGTGGCGGGCATCGACCACAGGTCGCCGTGCAGCCCGAACACGACCGTTTTCTTGTCAGGTGAAAGGTTGGCAAAACGCGCGCCCGCGGCACCGTCGGCGGGGTTCAAGACCGGCTTTTCAGCCGGGGCGCGCTGGGCGTGAACGTGGGCCGCCAGCAGCAGGCCCAAGGCAACGAGAAGTACAGCCCTCATGTGTAACTCCTGGGTAAGGTTCGGCCTCACGCCGGGCGCGAGGCGACAGCACCATGAATGTTGGAGACTTTTCTACGGACCGGACAGGTTTTCCACCACCAAAATGGTGCGGCAAATGACCAGTGCTCGGTGCTCAGTGTCCGGTGCGGGGTGCCCGGGGCTTTGTCCCGAACCCCCAACCCCCTGCCCCGAACCCCCAACTCCCACATACCGACACTTGTCCACAAGGCTGCCTTGGTCGCCTGCGCTGCTATTGTCCGGCCATGGCTGAATACTTCAAACGCGCGCGTATTTATGTGATCGGGCGGCAGGTCATGCCCGGCGATGAGGTCCAACGCTTTCTCGACGACGAAGGCGTGGTCTGGAACACCGACACGGACAACCCGGCCCATCGCATCCCGGAGCTTGCGGGGCGCATCTGCTACATGAGTTTCGGCGACAAACAGGGCCGCAAGGAAAACGCCAGTTATCTGGGGCACATCCTTGAAGTCGGCCACGGCAGCGTGCTGGAGCACACGGTGTTCAGCCTGCTGTTCACGGGCATCAGCCGCAGCCTGACCCACGAACTGATCCGCCACCGCGCGGGCTTTGGCTACAGCCAGCTAAGCCAGCGCTACGTCGATGAAAGTGAAGCCAACTTCATCGTGCCGCCGGCGCTTCACGGCGACGCGAAGCTGGAGGCCACACTGCGCGACTTCTGCCAGGCCAGCCTGAAAGTTTACGGCGAGCTCACCGAAGCACTCGCCGAAAAGTACGCCACGCCGGAGGGCCTGGTCGATTTCGCCATGCGTGAAGAACAACTGGCCGAGCGCGAACCGGGCAAGTTCTTCCTGCCTGAACCGGTGAGTGGCCAGAACGGCCTGAGCGCCGATGGCTGGCGCAAGCTCGTCCGCGACGACGCCGACGCCAACAAGGCATTCAAAAAGCTGACCGTGCGAGGCCGCCGCAAATCAGCCCGTGAAGCAGCCCGCGCCGTGCTGCCCAACGCCACTGAAACCAAGATCGTGGTAACGGGCAACGCCCGCGCCTGGCGCCATTTCATTGAGCTGCGCGGCGACATCCACGCCGAAGCCGAAATCCGCGCGCTGGCCTGCGACGTATGCAAGCTGCTGGGCCAAGAGGCCCCCAACGTGTTCGGTGACTACGAAGTAGTAAAGCTGGGCGACGGCAGCGAAAGAACCCGAACCCGCCACCGCAAGGTGTAGCGGGCGCGTCAGTGCGCGGACCGGCCACCCCATGCAAAGGCTGGGGCTCGTTGCTATGTTTGCGCCAGACCTTCAACCGCTGCTGAGGAAGCCATGGCCGACTTTGAAATGCTGATGCCCAAGATGGGCGAATCAATCGCCGAAGCCACCATCGTGCGCTGGACGAAAAACGTCGGCGACAAAGTGAAGAAGGACGAAACCGTCCTCGAGATCAGCACCGACAAAGTCGACAGCGAAGTGCCCGCACCCGCCAGCGGCGTCCTGACCGAGATCCTGTACAAGACCGACGACGTCGTCGAAGTCGGCAAGGTCATCGCCAAGATCAGCTCAGACGCCGGCGCAACCGCCAAGCCCGCGGCCGCACCGGCCCCTGTACCCGCGGCCCAGACCGCCAAGGCTGCACCGGCACCGGCACCCGTCGCGGCCGCCAGCCCCGCCGCCGGCGGCGGCAACGGCCACAGCCCGCGCACCGGCAGCACGCCCGTGCCGCGCACCGATGGCAAGCGCTTCTACAGCCCGGTCGTCCGCGCGATGGCGCAGGAAGCCGGAGTCGCACTGGAAGAAATCGAACACCTGCCCGGCAGCGGCAAAGACGGCCGCATCAGCAAGCGCGACCTGGAAGCCTATCTCGGCAACCGCGGCGCGGCCCCGGCCCCGACCCCGGCCGTCATCGCTGCACCGGTTGCCGCGGTCGCTACGGCGGCACCGGCCAGTGCCGGCGCTGCCCCGGCACGCAGCGCATTTGGCGAAAAGAAGTCGCTTGAGCAGCTCGGGCTTGCGGGCAAGAACGTCGAAGTCGTGAAGATGAGCACCGTGCGCAAGGCCATCGTGAAGGCCATGCGCAACACGATTGATACGGCCGCACACGTGAACCAGGTGCACGAAGTGGACCTGAGCCTGATCGTGAAGTTCCGCGAAAGCATCAAGAAGCGCTTTGTGGCCGATTACGGCTTCAACCTGACGTACACCAGTTTCTTCATCTGGGCGGCGTGCCGCGCGCTGGAACGCTACCCGATGGTGAACTCGATGATCAACGGCGACGAGATCATCGTGAAGAAGTTCGTGAACTTTGGGTTCGCAGTGGCGCTGGACAGCGGCGACCTGATTGTCCCGAACATCAAGAACTGCCAGAACCTGAACCTGGTCGGCATCGCGACCGCCGTGGACGACCTGGGAAAGCGCGCCAAGGCCGGCAAGCTGAACCCGGACGACACCAGCGGCGGCACCTTCACTCTGACCAACGTAGGCAGCTTCGGCCCGATCATGGGCATGCCGCTGATCAACCAGCCCGAGTCGGCGATCATGGGCGCCGGCAAGATCGTAAAGCGCCCGGTGATGATCACCGAAGACAGCTGGGGCTTCCGCGACATGGTCTACCTCAGCCTCGCCTTCGACCACCGCCTGGTGGACGGAGCGCTGGCCGGCCGCTTCATGATGGCAATCGAAGAAGAACTCCAAACCTTCGACACCAAGAGCACAGGCCTGGAGCGCCGAGCGTAAGAGTCCGCCGCAAACCAGAGCCCGCTGCGTAAGCGGGCTCTGGTTGCTTCAATGATCCCATGACCGCCACCCACCCAAAACTTCCTCGTGGTAAGTCGCGGCTTGGCCCTCGGCCTCCTTGGTTGAAGGTCAAGACTCCTACTTCCGGCCGCATTGTTGAGTTGGACGCTCTGGTCCGCGCCGAGAAGCTGCACACCGTGTGTGAATCCGCGGCCTGCCCCAACCGGGGCGAGTGCTGGCAGCGTGGTACGGCTACCTTCATGATTTTGGGCAACGTCTGCACCCGGTCATGCGGCTTCTGCAACGTGCTGACCGGCCGGCCCACGGAACTTGACTTGGATGAACCGCGCCGTGTGGCCGACGCCGTGCGCAAGATGAACTTGAAATTCGCCGTCGTCACCAGCGTCAACCGCGACGAACTGGCCGATGGCGGCGCTGCCGTCTGGGCGGCCACCATCCGTGCGATTCGCGAGCAAGCGCCCCGCTGCGGCATTGAAGTGCTGATCCCGGACTTCCAGGGCAACCATGCCGCGCAGGACCTGGTGTTTGCTGAACGCCCTGAAGTCTTGAACCACAACGTCGAAACCGTGCCGCGCATCTACGTCCCCGTGAGGCCGCAGGCGAAGTTCCCGCAATCGCTTGAGCTGCTACGCCGCGCCAAGGCAGCCGGGCTCACCACGAAAAGCGGCTTCATGCTGGGTCTTGGTGAAGAAGCGGCCGAAGTGCGCGAGCTCCTGCACGCGCTGCGCGATTCCAACGTGGACATCGTGACCATCGGCCAATACCTGCAACCGACGCCGAAGCACCTGCAGGTCGCGCGCTACGTCCACCCCGACGAGTTCGCGAGCTGGAAGGCTGAGGCACTGGCGATGGGCTTCATCAAGGTAGACAGCGGCCCCTTGGTACGCAGCAGCTACCACGCCGAAGAAGCCATGGACTTCGACTCGCCGCTGGCTGAGTAAACCCGGCCAACGCGCCCGCAAGAACCACCGGCGCCCCCGCGATTTGCATCGCCTGGAAGCGCCGGTGTCGTGGGGACTGGCTGCGGTGCTCGTTACTGCTTGCGTTCTTCGGTCTTGGGCTTCGCGGGCTCGGCTTCGGGCGTGGTGCTTTCGCTCTTGCTGCTCTTGCGCACGATCTTGATCTTCACCGTCGAGCTGCCGTCTTTGGAAGTCTCTTCCCACTCTTCCACTTCGGCTTCGGGGTCATTCTCGAGCTCTTCCATCTGCTTGCGCATGCGCTCGAGGGCTTTGTCCATGTCTTCCATGTGGCGCTTGCGGAACTCTTCCATGCGCTTTTCCATCTCTTCCATGCGCTTTTCGAAGTCCTCGGGCAGCACATCGTCAACGCGCTTGATGCGGATGCGCGGAGCCCAGTCTTCGACCTTCTCCAGCGCCTTTTCGGCCTTTTCCTGCGCTTCGCCGCTGTTGCGGGCCTTCTCGAGCGCCTTCTTCACCCGCTCGCGCAGGTCTTCGCTGACGCCTTCGTCCTTCTCGACTTTCTCCAGTTCGGTCTCCATCTCACGCACGCGCTTGCGCAGGGCTTCGACTTCGGCCTTCAGCTTCTCGACTTCCTCAGCATCGTCTTCGATCAGTACCACGCCGGACTTGCCGTCCGGGCTGGTCTTCACGCGGCGGATCTCAGGCTCCTGGGCGAGCAGCGGGGTGGCGGCCAGCAGTGCGGCCGCGATGCATAGGGCGATTCGTTTCACGACAGTCTCCTGAATGTTTAGGTTGGCGGTGTCTGTGCCGGCGTTTCATTTCCAATACCCGGCGTACCTGCGGGGCGTTACAGGAATTCGCCGCCGAGCTAACCTGCCCGCATGCGCGCGCTGGTCCTGCTGCTGCTGCTGGCCCCTGCACTGTCCGCCACCTCCATCGAGGACCCGGCCGGCTTTTCCTTCACCGTGCCCGAGGGCTACCTGGCCTGGGCCGCCGGTACCGCGAGGCCGGACCCGCGTGCCAAGTACATCTTCGCCCGCCGCGACGGCCGCAACACGGGCATCATGCTGTCGATCGCGATCGAGCGGGGGCTGCTGGCACAGCCGCAAAGCGCGCTGGACCCCAACTCGCACGAAACCTGGGCCGGCATGCTGGTGCCGACGTTCAAGTCGCGGGCTGAGTCGCGGGGCGAAGTGGCCATCACGCACACCTGCACCATCCCGATCTCGCCCGACCACATCTCCGTCACCATGCGCTGCACGCCGGGCAATGAAGAAGCGGGCCTGGCCGCGCTGCGGCAGTTGCTGGCGTCGCTGCGCGGACCCACGAACTGGATGCCTCCCACCACGCAGCTCCCCGCGCCCGCGCCTGATTCCGGCGCGCAGCGCCCCGCCGACGATTCCAGCGCCGGTGCCGTCGTTATCGTGATCCTCGTGCTGGTACTGCTGGGTGGGCTGGTCTACATCTTCCGCGAAAGCCTGTTCGCCGGCAGTCGCGGCCCGGCCCCGGCCGCGCCCCATGCGGCCGCGCCACCTCATGCATCCGCGCCCACCGCCGGAGCCGCGCCGACAGCAGCAGCAGCGCCGCCCGCGACGGCATATCCCGCGCCGCCGGCCTCAGCGCCGCCGCCGCGTAATGCGGCCGAACCCGCGCCGTGGGAGCACGCCAAGGGCGGCACGCAGATCATCAGCCCGGAGCCGCCACCGTGGGAACGCGGGAAAAAGCCTTGAATGCACACGCTTTCGGCTACAATCGGCACGGACGGATGTAATCGAGCGCGCAACCTGTTCCTGATGTAGTAGCTGACGACGATCCTGCTGGAGTAAGCACATGCAGCTCCCTCGTATTGGCCTTGCATTGGCCGTGTTGTTGGCGCCGGCCCTGTTTGCACTGGGTCCGGGCGACCAGGCCCCGGCGCTTTCCTTTGGGCAAACCTGGAACCTCAGCGGTGCCCAATCGCTGGATTCATTCCGCGGCAAGACCGTGTTCGTGGAAGTGTTCGCGACGTGGTGAGGCCCCTGCACGCGCTCGTTGCCGCACCTGAACGAGCTGCAGCGCAAGTTTGCGCCCCGCGGAATGGAAGTGCTGATGGTCAGCGATGAGTCCGCGACCTTGATCGCCAACTGGGTCAAACGCAACAACGTAACCGTGCCCGTGGCCCAGGTGACGGGCCGCAGCGTGATCAAGTCGTTTGGCGGCACGGGCTATCCCAGTTCATACCTCGTCAACGCCAGCGGCGTGATCACGTGGGAAGGCCACCCGATGGAGGCCGACGACGCGCTGATCGAGGGCAAGCTCGCGGGCGGCCCGGTCACCGGCCCCGGCAGCACCCCAGCCAGCGAACAAAGCAACTGGTGGGTCTGGATGCTGGTGGTGTTCGGGCTGGCATTTGCCGGCGCGCTGGGCTGGTTCTGGTGGAGTACCCGCGACCGCATTCCCGCATACCTCAAGCCGCCGGGCGCGGGCTATCAGCCGCCGCCAGGCTACGCACCCTCGCCGCAGTACGCGCCGCAAGGCCCCCCGGGCACTTACCCGGGCCAGCCGCAGTACGCCCCGCCGGGCCAGCCGCAATACACCCCGCCGGGCCAGCCTCAATACGCCCCGCCGGGCCAGCCTCAATACGCCCCGCCGGGCCAGCCGCAATACGCACCACAGGGCCAGCCGCAATACGCCCCGCAGGGCCAATACCCGGCACCGCAGCAGGGCGGATACCTGCAGGCGGGCGCTCAGGGAGTGGCTCTGCCACCGGTGCCTGAGCTCGAAGAAGACGTCCCGGACCCGAACCTGATCACCGGCGGCGGCCACACGCGGACACTGAACCAGCGTGCTGCCCCGTTCCAGGTCAGCCACGAGACCGCGCCTGACGTGACCCGCCAGTTCAACACCACGCGCGCCCGCGGCAAAGGCCAGCACTACATGGGCGACCCGCCGCCGCAGGGTTGATGCAACGCTGAATCCACCCCGCGGCCTTTCACGCCGCGGGGTTTTCTGTTGGACTGCAGCACAATCCAGCACACAGCCCACACGGAGACTGCCATGGCCCGCGGCGACACTGACCTCAGCAAGCACGTGCGCAACATTCCGACCGGCGTGCGCGTCGAAAGCTTTCTCGTGCACGGCCGCCACTTCACCGAGAAGTGGGACTTCCGCCACCACATCATCCCGCCCCAAAGCAGCAGCGTGACGTACCGGCTCGACAAAACCGAGCGCGGTGCTAAGGGCTTTCAGGAATACGCCAGCGGCAACGCCCACAAAACCAAGCCGATCTACATCTACGACCGGCTTGATGAGCCCACCCGCGGCATGCTCGAAGACGAGCTCATGGGCGTCGAAGGCGGCGACTTCTGCGTGGCCTTTGCCACCGGCATGGCGGCGATTGCGGCCGCTTTAGGCGTAACGCTGAAACAGGGCGAGCACATGGTCGCGCACCGCACGCTCTATGGCTGCACCTACAGCCTGATCTCGAACTGGCTGCCGCGCAATGGTGTCGGCCACACGCTGGTCGATGCGCGCGAACCCGACGCGCTGCTGGCCGCGATCAAGCCCGAAACCCGTGTCGTGTACCTCGAATCGCCGGTGAACCCGACGCTTGACCTGATTGACCTGCGCGCGACGCGGGCCGTCGTGGACAAGGCCAACGCCGGCCGCGCGCCCGAGCAGATGGTGAAGATCATCGTGGACAACACGTTCGCGACACCGTTCTGCCAGCGGCCGCTCGAGCTTGGCGCGCATATCGTGGTGCATTCGCTGACGAAGAACATCGGCGGCTACGGCACCGACATGGGCGGCGCAGTGATCGGCCCCCACGAGCTTGAGGGTCAAGTGCTGCTGTATCGCAAAGATTTCGGCGGCGCGTTGGCGCCCAAGAGTGCCTGGCCGATTCTGGTATACGGCCTGCCGACGCTGCCGCTGCGCCTGCGCCAGCAGATGGCGACGGCCTACACCGTCGCGCGCTGGCTGCACGGGCACCCCAAGGTCAGCCGCGTGGTGTTTCCGGGCCTCGAGACGCACCCGCAGTTCGCGCTGGCCAAGCAGCAGATGCGCACCCCCGACGGCGAGTTCGCACCCGGCAACATGATCTACTTCGAGATCTACGAGCCCGACCCGAATCAGCCCGAGAACAGCGTGCGCGTGATCGACTGGATCGCCAAGAACGCGTACACGCTGACGCTCGCGGTCAGCCTGGGGCAACTGCGCACACTGATCGAAAACCCCGGCGCCATGACCCACGCGGCCGTCCCACTGGCCGAGCGCATCAAAGGCGGCATCGCGCCCAACGGGGTCAGGCTGAGCATCGGCGTGGAGCACGCCGACGACATCATCCGCGACCTTGAGGCGGGCCTCGCACTGGCGAAGTAGCAGGCGTACTTACAGCAGTGTCGCCAGCTTTACTTCCGGCCGCGCGCCGAAGTGGCTGATGACCTCGGCCGCGCAGATGGCCCCGATGCGGCCGCACTCGGCCAGCGGCTTGCCGTGTGTGAGCCCGTACAGGAAGCCCGCGGCGAACAGGTCGCCGGCGCCGGTAGTGTCCACGAGCTGCTTCACCGGATGCGCCTTTACGCTGACTGTTTCTTGCGGGGTCACGATCACCGCGCCCTTTTCGCTGCGCGTCAGCACCGCGATGTCGCACTTGCCGCGCACGGCCTGCACGGCTTCTTCGAAGCTGGCACACTGATAGAGTGCCATGATCTCGGTTTCATTTGCGAACAGCACGTCGATGTGCCCGGCCACCAGCCCCGCGAACTCGGCGCGGTGGCGATCAACGCAGAACTTGTCGCTCAGGCTCATGCTGGTCTTGCGGCCGGCGGCGTGTGCGATTTCGGCGGCCTTGACGTAGGCCTGCTTGGCCGGGGGTGCGTCCCACAGATAGCCTTCGAAGTACGTGATCTGGGCGCGTTTGATCTGCGCCGGGTCAATGTCGTCAGGGCCGACTTCGCCGGCGCTGCCCAGGAAGGTCTGCAACGTACGCTGCGCGTCCGGCGTCACCAGCACCAGGCAGCGGCCCGTCGGGCGGCCGTTGTGCAGAGGCGCGGTCGTGAATTCCACACCCTGCGCCGTGATGTCGTGACGGAAAATGTCGCCCAACTGGTCCGCGGCCACCTTGCCCACGAAACCCGCGCGGCCGCCGAGGCTGGCGATGCCGGCCACAGTGTTGGCAGCGCTGCCGCCGCTGCATTCGACGGCGGTGCCCATGGCGGCGTACAGTGTTTCCGCCTGGGTGGCGTCAATCAGGTTCATGGCGCCCTTGGCAATGCCGCGTGCGGCCAGGAATTCGTCGGTGGAATGGGCAAGCACGTCAACCAGCGCGTTGCCGATGGCAAGTACATGAAGTTCGCTCATGGCGCGGATTAGAGCATCCTCGACAAAGCTGCCCAGTGTGTCAGCGGGCGAAATTAATCAGCCCTTCACCATTGCCTGACCCAATGCCATCGCGCGCGGGGTATCTGTTTTGTCCCGCGTGTGGGACGCGACAATCCGAGGACCCCCATGAATTCGCAACGCTTCTTCCTTATGTGTGCGGCCGTACTCGCGCTTGCGACCGGCCTTTCGGCACAAAGTGTCGGCGACGTGCTGATCAACGAGTTCTGTTACGACTCGCAGCACAACATCGGCTCAGCCAGCGGCCCCGACCTCGAATGGGTCGAGCTGTACAACACTACGGCCTCGACCATTGACCTCAGCGGCTGGCAACTGGCCGATAACGGCGGCCCGATCACGCTGCCCAGCGGCCTCAGCATTGCCGCCAACGGCTACTTTGTGATCGCGCTGACCGGCAGCGCCGCGCAGTACCTGCGCTACACCGGCTGGCCCGCCGACTACGTCAACACGAGCGGCTGGGCGGGCCTTGGCAACAGCGGCGACGGCATCGCGATCTTCACGCCGACGCCGACTTCGACCTGCATCGACTACATCCAGTACGGCAGCGGCGCGGCCGTACCGGGCGCCCCGGCCTGGACCGGCACTCGCCCCAATGACCCCGCCGGCAGCAACGACTTCAGCCATTCGCGCATCCCCAACGGCACCAACAGCGACACCGTGGCCGGCGACGCGGGCAGCGAAGCCGGTGCCACAAGCTTCCGGGCGGCACCGTTCACACCGGGCCGCGCCAACGGCGGCACTGTCGTCGACGTGTGGGTGCCCGACCAGTACGCCGACCATTACTCGGGCACGGGCGCGGTGATCAACACGCTGGCCCCGCGCGTGACGACTGAACCGTTGCGCATGCGCATCAACCTGCCGCCGGGCTTTGACTTCAACAGCACCAGCAGCTTCGGATTCAGCAACATCATGGCCTTCCGGGCGCGCTACCACGACACGACGGCCACGGTCGGCGTCAGCTTCAGCTTCAACGCCGGCGAAACGACTGTCAGCACCAGCACCCTGACGCTGCCTTCGGGCGGCAACATGCCCGTCAGCGACGTGCTGCTGATGTACGTGGACAGCCTCACCGGCCAGCTTCCGAACACCGTGGGCACGATTGTGGTGGATGTGGCATGCGCCATCACCGCAGGCGCGACCACGACCTTCAAGCTGGAGATCCAGGTCGATGCGCCACAGATTACACCGGCCGCAAACCTGGGCACGATCATCGAAAGTCAGTCAAGCCAGCCCACAATTGCGGCCACGGGCGGCCTGGCGCCGTACACCTGGAGCATCGCAAACGCCCCGGCCTGGGCCAGCATCAACGCGAGCACCGGTCAGCTCACGATGTCGCCCACCACCGGCAGCGCGGGCCCGCACACTATGGACGTCACCGTCAGCGACAGCAACACACCGGCCCGGCAAGACACCGTGACCTTCAGCGTCGCCGTCGCCGAAGTTCTGAACATCACCACCACGACCCTTACCACCATCGCCACCGGCAACGCCCCCGGGCAATCTGTCGCCGCCACGGGGGGCGTCGCCCCCTACACCTTCAGCCTTGGTGGCGCTCCGGCGTGGCTCAGCATCAACCCGACAACGGGTGCGCTCAGCGGCGTGGCACCGGCCGCTGGGGCGTACAACTTCAATGCGCTGGTCAGCGACAGCGGCGGCCAGAACGACTCGCAGCCACTGACCCTGACCGTCGTGGACAGCGTCGTGATCACGTCGCCCGCAACCATAACCCCCGGCAAAGAGACGGAGCCCTACTCGTACACCTTCACCGCCACCGGCGGCACCGCGCCCTACGCGTGGTCCGCGACCGGGCTGCCGGGCTTCCTGGGCCTGAACCCCAACACCGGCGAGCTGTCGGGCACGCCGACCAATGCCGACGGCGGCACGTACAACCTCAGCGTCACCGTGACCGATGCTTCCACGCCGCAACAAATGCACACGCTGGCCGTCACACTTGTGGTCGACCAGCTCAGCACGGTCGGCGGCGGCGGAGGAAATGGTGGTGGCAATGACGGTGGCGGATGTGCAGCATCCACCACTTCGGCATGGCCGCTGGCGCTGATCGCGCTTGCACTGCTGCGCCGTCGTCAACGCCGGAGCTGATATGAAGTGCGCAAAACTGATTGTCGTCACCGTGTTGGCGCTGCTGGCCGTCCAGGCACCCGCGCTGGCTGAGAAGCCGAACCCGCTGCTGCTGGGCGAGTATGAGCTGGACCGCAACAACGGGGTCGTGGACGGCGACACCATCCGCTGCTGGAAGCTCGATGGCGGCGTGCGCATTCTGGGCGTTGACGCCGAAGAGACCTTCAAGTCACTCGACGACCGCCGCGCTGCCGGCCTCGACTATGACGCCTACCGCGCCGCCAAGCTGGCCGCCAACGACCTGCCCGTGAAGTACGGCAGCTTCATCGGCGAAGAAGGCGCACACTTCGCGCGCGATTTCTTCCAGGGCGTGAAGTCCGTTCGCCTCGAGTACGACAGCGCCGCCCGCAAGAAAGACATCTACGGCCGGCACCTCTGCTACGTGTTCGCCACGCCCAGGAACGCCAAGTCTGAGCAGAACTTCAGCGTTGAGCTCGTGCGCGCCGGGTACTCGCCGTATTCAGCCAAGTACGGCCACAGTCTGCGCTTTCGCAAAGAGTTTGAGTCCGCCCAAAAGGAGGCCCGCGAAGCCGGCCGCGGCATCTGGAACCCCAAGGCCATGGGCTATCGCGACTACGACAAACGGCTCGAGTGGTGGAACGCCCGCGCCGAGCAACTTGAAAAGTTGGCGCGCAGCTTCACCGGCGACACTGATATCGACCTTGCCGCTGACGCCGCCACCGAAACGCTCGGCAAAGCCGCGGGCAAGAGCGTGCGCCTTCTGTGCAGCATGGCCGAGATGAAAGACGCCTTCGTGCAGGAGGACAAATCCGCGCACATGTGGTGCACCGTGTCGCCCCAATGCCGCGTGAAAGTCATCTTCGCCGAAGGCATGTTCGAGGCCTGCAAGGTGCTGGAACTCCGCGGCTGGTACGTGCTCGCGCGTGGCACCCTCACCGCCGACGGGCGCAATTACACACTCACCATCACCCGCGCCGAAGACTTCAAGAAGGCCTGAAATGCGTACGATCCTCCTTTGCGTGGCCTTGCTGGCCGTTTGCGGCGCGTTGGCGCGCGCGCAATCCGACGACGTCAAACGCGACCTCAAAGACGTCGATGACCGCGCCACCAAGCCCTTCGAACAGTACGAACGCGAAGACGCCATGCGCCGCCTGGGCAAATCGGGCGATGCGGCCGCGATCAGCAAACTCATAAGCCTGCTGCGCGACGACTTCGTCAACATCCGCACGGCGGCCGCACGGATACTCGTGACTGCACAGGGCGAAGTAGACGCTGCACTGGTGAAGGAAGGTCTTGCGCACAAAGACGCCGAGGTGCGCCGCCGCAGCGCCGACGTGCTGGGCAAACGCAAGGCAGCCCCAGCCGTCGAGGCACTGGGCAAAGCTCTTCGCGCCGACAAAGACGAGGCCGTCCGCGTTGCCTGCGCCCGCGCGCTGGGGCGCATCGGCGGCACGGAGGCTGAGGCCGCACTCGAGAAAGTGCTCAAGTCTGGCGATGCCGCAAGTGGCGAGGCTGCCGCGGCACTGGGCCGCGCCGGCCGCAAAGACCTGGCGGGCAAGCTGGCGGACGCGCTGAAGGCGAAGTCGGCCGAGAGTGTGGTCGGCGCGCTGGACGGGCTGGCGGCGCTAGGTGTGGCGCACGAGCATCTGGCGGCCATCGCTAAGACCGCCGGGCACAAAGACTGGCGCGTGCGAATCGCCTGCGCGCAGGCCCTTGGCACGATGACTGCCATTGCCGATGAGGAAGCCACGGGCAAGGCGTTCAAGGCGCTGCTCGCTGACGACGACTGGCGCGTTCGCCGCCGCACAATTGAAGCACTGGTTGATCTGTGGCAGCTGCTGGGTGCGGCCCTGCTGGCCGAACGCCTGCCGAAGGAAGAGACCGCGCTGTTCATGGACATCGTGCACGCGCTCGAAGACTTGACCGGCGTGCGCCACGGCTACATGCGCGAGGCCTGGACCCGCTGGTGGGAAGGCATCGGCAGCAAGGCCGAGCTCGCCAAGCGTAAACCCCGTCCGGCGCAGGGCTGGCTGCGCGCCCCCAGAGAAGGTGCGGCCGGCAAAGGTGACGGGGCGACCGCGACCTATTTCAAGATACCCGTGTTCGCACAGCCCGCGGCGTTCGTGTTTGACATGAGCGGCAGCATGCGCGACCCCGTCAGCCGAGAAAACGGTAAGCTGCGAATCGACCTCGCCCGCGAAGAACTCGCGCGCACGCTGGCGTCCATGCCCGAAGGTGCCAGCTTCAACCTGGTGATCTTCCGCTATTACTCAGAGTTTCCCGTGCGCACCGAAGTGCAGCGCGCGTTCTCTAAGGGTGTGGCCTCTGTGAATGCCAAGCACATCGAGCTGGCAAACAAGTGGATTGAAGGCATGCCGGCCGTGGGCTGGGGCGCATTCTACGAGGGCATTGCGGCCTCATTAGAAGACCCCGCCGTACAGGTGCTGTACTTCATGAGTGACGGCGCACCAAGCCGAGGCGAATTCACCGACCGCGACGAGCTGGTAGAGGCCGTAGCCGCACTGCGCCGCTTCTCGCCAGTGGTACTGCACACCGTGCTCGTTGGAGGCGGCAACCGCGACGAAGAGTTCATGAAAACGCTAGCCGAAAGCTGTGGCGGAACCATGGCCGACGCCCGCAAGTAGCCCCAACAACCACAGCCGTCCCGGCGGCGCCCCGGCGGCCGCGTCCTTGGCCATGCCTTGCATTGAGACAAAAGCTACGCGGCGCTTGGCTTGGCCCGCTATAGTGATCCTACGTCCATGACAGGGTCAGCTTTGAGCGCCGAACTTGAGTACATGTTCCGGCATGCGCTGGTGTGCGAAGGCAGCTACCAGTTGCTGCTTCCCCATGAGCGCGCGGCGCTGCACCGTGTTGCCATGGACTTGGTGCCTGTCGATCCGGCCGATCCTGACGCCTGCGCCGCCGAAATCGCCCGCCACGCTGGGCAGGCACGAGACTACGGCCACGACGACCCCACCCTGCGCGACCAAGAATGCGAACACCTGTTGCGCGCCGCCCGCAAGGCCGGAGCCGCATGGGACCAGCGCAGCGCGCTGGCCCACTTCACCCGGTTACTCGATCGCGATACGCACGACTCGACCCGCCGGGTGGCCGCGTTGTCAGGCCTTGCCGGCACTTACATGAACATGGGCAATCGCAGCGCCGCAAAGCCCTTGATTGCGCCAGGCATTGAGGCCGCCCGGCAGGCCGGCGCAACCCTGCACGAAGCCAAGCTGCGCCGCATGATGGGCGAACTGCTGCTCGAGGCCGGGGATTTCGAAGGCGCGCAGCATCACGCCAATCTTGCCTGGCAGGCCGGCACGCGGCACGCCGACAAGCCTGAGCAAGCGCAGGCTGGCCTGCTGATCTCACGCATAATGGCCGCTCGCCGGGACGACGAGGCAGCCCTGCGCATGATGGAGCAGCTTTACAGCCAGGCTGATACCGCACTGACACGGTCGCAAGTCGCCAACGCGTTGGGGGTGTTCTTTGCCCGCCGCCACCTGGATGAGAAAGCGCGCCACTGGCTTGAGATTGCGGCCGCGCAAGCCGCCGCGCGAACCGCTGAGGCAGGGCTTCGGCACCAGCATGCGGTCGCGCTTGGCAACCTGGGGAACGTGCTGGACTACCTGGGCGACGAACAAGCAGCAGCGGCGGCCTATCAGCAGGCGCTGGAGGTTCACCAATCCAACGGCGCGCACTCGTGGGCCGCCTTGCAATACTGGAACCTGGGGCTGCTGCGCAACAACCGGGTCCAGCCGGACAAGGCTTTGCCACTGCTGCACAAGGCCTCCGAGATGTTCCAGGAACTCGGCCAGACGCTTTACCTGAGGCAGTGTCGCGCGGGCATCGCGTCCGCATTGCTTTATGCGGGCAAGGTGGCCGAAGCGGAGCAGCTGGCAGGCAACGTCGTGCCGGACAAGCCCGATTTCGCACCCGACGAATTCACGCTGGAGGCGCAGAACGTGCGCATTCACTGGGCTTTGTTGCGGGGTGACGAAGCAGCGACGACGCGCCACATTCGACGGCTGCGCGAGCTGGCCGATGCGGTCGGCGACGAAGGCGAGGTGGCGTTGTTCGAACTAAGGCTGCGCCTGATCGGCCGCGCGCCCGACTTGCCCGGGCTGATTCCGGAGATCGCGGCCCTTCGGCAGCGGTTCTTTACACACGAGGGGCGGGTTTCACAGTTCGCGCCCCTGCTTGTGCGCATGGACGAGGCCGAACTCGGCCGAGCGCTGTGGTTTCGCGGCCATGTTGTACCTGAGCTGACGCCGGGCCTGCGCGCCTACCTTGTGGACTGGCTTGCAGCACACCAGCCACAAGAGCTGCAGCGCCTGCAGTCGCAAGACGCACCGGTCTGGGCTGCGCTGACGCAAGGCCTGTGACGGCTGGCCCGACGGGTTACACGAAGTTCATGGGGTTGGTCACCGGCTGGGCTTCCGGGAACACCGCTGCGGCGCTGTGCCCGAGGTGATCCTCAAGTACATGCCGGTAGATGTCCCGGAAGTCCGTGGTGTAGCCCTGTTGCTCCGCATTGATGTCGGTGCCCGTTACGGGGTCGCCGTACATGCCGCCGGTGACCGCGCCTCCCAGCGCGAACACCACATTGCCGTGGCCGTGGTCGGTACCGTCGCTGCCATTCTCATAGTTACGCCGGCCAAACTCGCTGATTACCAGAATCACCGTGTCGTTCCAAACGCCCATTGCCTGCAAATCGCTGCGGAACGCGGCGACCGAATCATCCAGGTCAGTCAGCAGTTCCGTGTGGCGCGGCTCCTGCCCACTGTGGGTGTCAAATCCGCCCGGGATGGCGGTGTAGTAGAGCCGCGTGGCGAAGCCCTCATGGATCAGCGCCGCGATGTCACGCAGCCCGCGCCCCAGATAGCCGACAAACGGGTTGCCGGGGATGGTCGAAGTCGGGTACGTGGCCCAGGGCCCGGCCGCGTTGTAGTTCGCGAGTGCGGTCGCCATTTGCTGCACGGCGTTGTGGGCCGCAAGCTTTGCCGCCGCGACTTCGCCTGCCAGGCCCGTGGCAGGCTGCTGTGCGAGCATGTTGGCGTAGGTCTCAAGGCGGAAGACGTGGTTGTCGCCGTAGGTGCTGTCGTTTTCGTACTTGAAGGCGCTGACGCTGCTCATCAGCAGCGGGTTGCCGGTTGCGCCGTCAAAGTCGAGCCTGCGCCCCACGCCCAGGCTGATCACGCCCGTGGGCGTGGCCGCGTGCTGGTTGGCGTAACGCGCGATCCAGCCTCGTGGCGTACCAAGCGGCAGGTTGAAGTTGCGGGTACCGGTGCTCCAGATGTCTTCGCTGACGAAGTGGCTCAGGTTCGCGTTGGGGTAGCCGACCTTTTGGATGATCGCGAGGTCATTGGCGTTCCAGATGGACTGGAAGGTATCCAGCGCCGGGTGCAGCCGGAAGTCCGACACGCCGGGGCCGCCGGTCAGCGCAAACCCTTGGCCAGAGTTAAAGGCCAGGCCGGGGCGGCGCGCCGCGTAGTTTGTGGCTGCCGCGCCGGTGCTGGGGAACACGGTGTTCAGGCCGTCGTTGCCGCCAATCAGGTTGATGATGACCACGCGCTTGTAGCCCGCCAACGGCGCCGCGCGCACGGCCCGCGACTGGGTGCCCGCCAGTGCCCCGGCGGCGATCACGCCCGTGCCGGCCGCACAAACCCGCAGGAATCCGCGACGTGAGGAATTGAGTTGCATGGCGTTCTCCTATCGCAGCTGGTAGGTGGGATGCAGGCCGAAGATGTACAGCAGGCCGCGGATCTTCTTGTCGCGCTGGGTTGCGCTGCCGATGTCCCAGGGCTGGCTGAAGACGCCGCCGGCGTTGCGGTCCGAGTTGATGTAAGTCAGGGCCTCGGCACGCTGGGCCGGTGTCAGCGTCACCTGCAGCAGGTAGGCGAGGTAGTCGACCACCTGTGCGTCGGTGGTAACGCCAGGCGGCAGCAGCGCGCCGGCGTCCCAGCCCGCCTGCGGCGGGTCGCTGAAGTAGAAGTTGCAGTCACGCAGGAAGTTGCCGCGCTCAAGCACGCTCTGGCTGCTCATCCATGCCATGTGCTTGGGCCAGCCGTTGACTGTCGGCGGGCGCGTGGGTTCCTGGCCGCATTCGCGCAGGCTGAAGTCGATTCGCTGGCTGTTGATGAACAAGCCGGTGGCACGCATGTAGCCGACGTGGTGCTCCATCACGTTCTTGACCAGCGGTTCGCGGGCGCGGTCGCTGAAGAACGCGGTGCTCAGGAACATGCGGCGGTACAGGGCCTTCAGGTCAAACCCGCTGGCCACGAAGCCCTGCGCCAGGTCGTCGATCACGGCGTTGCCCGGGTTGCGGTACACGAAGTATTCCCACAGCTTGCGGCAGATGAAGCGCGCGACCTGCATGCCGCGCTGATTCAGCGTCAGGTTCACGATGTCGCGGTATTCCTGCTGGCCGTTGCCGGTGACGGTCTGGCCGAAGATCGTTTTGGTGCCGTTGTCGTGACGCGCGGGCTCCCACACGATCTGGCGCGAGTCGAGGCCCGGGCCGAAGTGATTGGCAGAAAACACGTTTCGATAGCCCGTGAAGCTGCGCGCGGCCTCTTCGATGTCGGCCTGGGTGTAGCCGTTGTCGGCACCAAGGCTGAACAGTTCCCAGAATTCGCGGGCGAAGTTTTCGTTGGGTGCGGTGACTGTGCTTTCGGCGCCGTTCAGCCACACCAGCATCAGCCAGTCAGTGCTCATGTCGTACAGCAGGTCGCCCAGTGTGCCGGTGACGTGGTTGCGCCACAGGTCAACGTGGTCCCACAGCCAGAATGTTGCAGTCAGGTCCAACGCGTCCGATGAGGCCGCGAAGTGATCGTGCCAGAACATCGCCAGCACTTCCTGGAACGGGTTGGCGGTGCGGTTCATGATGTGAACCCACCAGCGCATGATGGCCGTGCTGCCGGGGAAGTTGACGTCGCTGATCTCGGCGGCGGTGGCCGCGTTCTCGACGCTGGTTTGCGCCGGCATGGACAGCATCCAGTCCACGTAAGCCGCGTAGCCCATGCTTTGCACGTTGGCCAAATCGTCGGGATGGAAGCCGAAATGCGTGCGCCGCAGGAAGTGGATGATGTCGGATTCGTTGACCGAGCTCACGGCCGTGAGGTCCGACTCAGGGCCGCTGGAGCCCCCGCCGCCTGAGCCGCCACCCCCGCCGGAATCATCGCCACCGCCGCAGCCTGGCGTGGTGATCGACATCGCCAGTAGACAAACGAAAAAAACTGAACAACAGAAGCCCCGGAACATAACGCCTCCCCGGAAAGCGGACCTGTCGCCCAGTCAATTGTAAATGTCGTGGTAGGGTCAAAACGTACCCCACCAGATTTGGTTCGTCAAATGTATTGGTGGCTCAAGGCCGCGCGCGATTACAGACGCTTACGGTCACGGCCGATATTTTTTGGATACAGCGCCTCCACGTGGCCGGGCTGGCCGCCGCTTTGGGTGCCGCGGCCGCTGTGGGTGCCCTGCGGCTTCGGTGGGGCGTGCTGCGCCAGGGCGTCTTCTTCAGTGCCCTTGAGGACCTTGGCGTTGCCGCCGACTTCGTGCCAGTTGGCCTGCCTCATGACTTGGCCCCGGTTGCGGCCTGCAACGCGTTGACGAGGATTTCGGCGGGCAGGCCCGCGCTGTCGGCGGCCTGGCGCACGGTCTGCTCCGGCACGCTGCAGCCGGTGCAGTGGATCAGCCCCATGCGCGCGAGAATGTCCTTCACGGCGGCCTGCGGGGCAAGCTGGTCGAGGCGGCTTTCGAGGGTAACGGTCATTTGATCTCCGGCGCGGCCTGCGCCACGGGTGTCGTTGAGGCCTCAATGCGGTCAATCGGGCAGCAGCCGTTGGCAGGCTGGTATTCCCACTCGGGTGCTTCGCCGCGCAGCATGCGGCTGATCGCGCGCCGCGCGTACTCAACCTCGACGCGCTGCGGGTTGCGGGCGTCATCGACGCCACCGCGATAGTGCAGCTTGCCCTGGCGGTCAAACAGGAAGATCTCCATGCTCACGCGCGCGCCAAAACGGTCCGCGATCACGTTGCCTTCATCTTTCAGCACCGGCATGCGCAGGCGATTGGGGTCGCCGTCTTCAAAATGCGCGCGCAACTCGGCCACGCTTTCCATCGCGCTGCTGCAAATGCCGTAGAACTGCACCTTGCCCGCGAAATCGGCCTGCAGCTTGTTCAGGCGTTCTTCATAGATCTTGCTGGTCGGGCAGAAGCTTGAGACCCAGACCACGGCGGTTACTTCGGCGGCCGCAAAGTCGATCACGCGTTGGCGCCCATCCAGCCCCGGCAGCGCCACTGTGCCCGGGTTCGCGCCGATCGCGAGGCCGGGCGTGGCGGCGGGCAAGCGGCCGTCGCCGGCCTTCTCGAAGCTGACGTGTTCCTGGCCCGGGACCTCAGAGACGCCTTCCGGCGACAGCAGCCCGAGGTATTCGCAACATTCATCGTAGGCCTGGCCGACAGCCTGCGGGAACATGAGGTAGGTGGCGTATGCCGTGCCGCCGACGAGCAGCAGCACGAGCAGCGGCGTCAGGTACTTCAGCGTGGTGTTCTTCCCGGTACTCACAATTTGCACTTTCTACGGAACCCGCCTTGATTGGCGGGGTTCCCTATCCCGACACTAGCATCGCCAAACCAACGTCCAAAGGAGTTTCCCCATGCCTTCCAAGCTACAACACCTGATCATGGCCTCAGGCTTCCTTGCATTTGTAGGGTTTGCCGGGCCGGTTACCGCCCAGGAAATGGGTGACGACAATCCCACCGAGACACCAGAAAAGCCGGACGCAGATAAGCCCGCCGACGGCAAGACAGACGAAAAGCCTGATGCCGAAAAGCCCGCCAAGCGAGAACGCCCGGCCCGTGGTGAGCGCCCGGCCTCACGCAGTGGCGAGTTGGCCAAGGTGCTGCGCACCAACGACCAGGACGGCGACATGAAGCTCAGCGCCGATGAACTGGGCGATGCTGAGTTGCACAAGAAGCTCGACACCGACGGCGACGGCCTTCTTACGCTGCAGGAAATGCTGGCCGACCAGGCCGCGGTAATTGCCGCCGCCGGAAAGGCTGCCAAGGCTGCGTTGGAAGAAGAGTTCAAAATCCTCGACCGCGACGACAGCGGCAAGCTTTCGAAGGAAGAGTTGGGCGCAAATTTCGGCGGACTGCTGGAAACCGGCGACTCGGACAAGGACGGTTCACTGAACCTGGACGAGTTCGTGAAGGCCAAGGAAAGCAAGTCCGACGCCCAGCGAACCGGCCGCGAAGGCGACCGCCCGGCGCGCGGTGCCGACTTGGACAAGGACGGCGACGGCAAGATCAGCAAAGACGAAGCCCCCGAACGCCTGAAGACCGTGTTCAATGAGCTGGACGCGGACAAGGACGGCTTCCTGAGCCAGGAAGAGCTGCAGGCCGCAAGAAAGAGAATGCAGCGCCCCGAGCGCAAACGCCCGGGCAAAGAAGGCGAGAAGCCCGCCGAAAGTGAAAAGCCGGCCGAAACCGAAAAGCCCGCCGAAACCAAGTAGACGCAGTTGGCCCGGCCACCGGTCGGGTGATCAGATCACGACGCCGGGGCGACCACAGTCGCCCCGGCGCTTTTCACAAACCAGTGGCCTGCACCTACTTCACGCGATCGACCACAATCACCACCAGCCGGCCCGTCGGGCCCGCTGACGGGCATACGGTTGCCGTGATGTCGCCGACCTTCATGTCGTCGTTGAAGTGCGCCTGCGTGGTGGCGATGCGCTTGCGCTCAATGGCCCAGCCGCTGGCGGTCTTGATTTCTTCAAACCGGTCGTCGCCGGCCGTAATGCCGACGCGGGTGTTCACGTTCACCACGCCCTCGCCCACCGGGTTCACCGCCAGGCGGATCTGCGCGCCGGTCACCAGGGCCGCCACTTCCGGGTCTTCGGCACTGATGCCCGTGGCCGTGCTGACGG
The DNA here is from genome assembly GCA_938014885.1 of uncultured bacterium. Lineage (GTDB taxonomy): Bacteria > Planctomycetota > UBA8742 > UBA2392 > UBA2392 > CALLQI01. The sequence continues at coordinate 630,610 of CALLQI010000018.1, read as the reverse complement.
AGTAGTTGTGCACGTGGTTTGCGTACCGCACATCAATCAAATCCAGCAGGTGCTGCTGCCGCAGCGCCACCAGCCGGTCCATGCCGCCCTTGCTGAGTGTGCCAAGTTCGGCGATGTCGGCCGCGGCGGGGCGTCCCAGAAGCACGCCTGCGGGTAGTGCCGCATCGTCGGCCACTTCAAAGGTGCGCACGCGCAGGCTGATGCGATCACTGGTGTCGCGATCGGCCAGCAAGGCCTTTGTGCGGCGTACGGCCGTCTGCATTTCCTCATCGTCCTTGGCATCCGGCATCACGACACCAAGCAGCGGGCCTACTACGTGCACAGGGATCGTGTCGGCAACCCAGCGTTCGTAGGCATGCATTGCGGCGTCGTTGTACGGGCCGTCTTCCGGGTCGCTCACGAAAATCTGCGGTGCCGTGCCGTCGTTGAAGCTCTGGTTCATGTTCGGCGTCATCAGCCAGTTCGTGTTCAGGCCGTGACTGCGCAGCTTTCCAGTCATGTTCAGCAGCATCAGTTCAGTGCCGTCTTCAAGCTTCAGCGTCTGGTCCTTGATCGTGCGGTCGCAACGCGCGCTCAGCATCAGCCGCTCGCCCTGGCCCGCGTCGATCACCACGGCACCGCCGTTGTCGATCACCGCGGAAACCGGGGTCCACGTGTAGCGCAGGTTCGGCAGCTCGACATCGCCGCCGCTGGTGTTGGTCTTGCGGATCTCGTTGCAACTCGCGGCTGCGTGCCAGCCCTGCACCCACAAATTGCCGTCGGGCAGACTGACCACGCCGCACACGACTTCATGGCCCGTGGCCAGAGTGCGCAGAACCGGCGCGTATGAGAAAGCCCCGGTGGCCATGTTCACGTCGTAATCGGCGATGTATTGGCGCGTTTCGATCTTCTGGATCACCAGCGGGTCAGCCAGGCCGCCGCGTGAGGTGCCGACCAGCCGGGAACCCTTTGCCAGTCCGGGCACGGTGGCTGCCGGCAGGGCCGCTTCCACACTGGCTTCCGCGGGCAGGCGGTGGACCGTCACGTTGACCTGCGCGTCAGCGATGTCACGGATGGCCTTCATTGCCCAGGCCAGCCTGCGGTGCATTTCGGGCGTCGTGGAAATGCTGATGCTGTTGTGTCCGCCGCGCGCGATCTCGAAGGGCTCGCCCTCCACATTCAGGAATTCGTTCATCTTGTTTGCCAGCTCGTCGTACTCTTCCCAAGCCATGGCCTCTGCGCCCGAATCGCGCAGGTTCCATTCGTGGTATTCGTGCTCGGCACCCCAGCCGGTGTTGCGGTCCGGGGCCAGCACGTCGCGGATGGCGCCCGTGCGGGGCTCGGACTCGAGGCCGTACAACGTCAGGCCGCGCAGGTTGTAGGATCGCTCGACCAGCTCAGGACCATCCTGGGCGGATTGCGTCACTTGCACGGAGGCAAGCAACGCGGCAGCCGCGCACGCAGCGGCTGTAAGGCGGAAGACCGTTTTCATGGCAGGTACCCCAAGGGGATCGCAGGGGACACCTGAAGATTAGCACACCGGCGCCGCGCAGCCCCCATCCGACGTGGAATGCCTTAGCGCATTGGGGATGAGAAATACCTTTCGCGCAACGTCGCGAAGCTTGACGCCGCGCTGCTTTGCGTGACAATCCCTGCCCTATGTGGAAGCGCGCCCTTGCTTTGGCCATCCTGACCCTGCCCCTTGCGGCCGGATGCCAGAACGTGCCCGAAGTAAAGCGCGAGGCCCTGCGCACCGAAGTGCAGAACAGCCCGGACCACGATGAAACCCGCAAGCGCCTTCTAGTCGTGCTTATGGGCGACGCCGAAACCCGCCGCGACGATGACCCGCACCTGCGCGCCACGGCAGCCCAGGGCCTTGGCGAGATCGGCCACCCGGACGACGCCCGCAACCTGCTGGATGTGCTGATGGGCCCGCTGCGCGACGGCCACACCATGGTGCGCATGGAGTGCGCAATCGCGCTTGGCAAGCTGATGCTGCCCCGGGGCGAGCTGCGCTCGATGGTGCTGCTGCGCCTGCGCGACCGGCTGGTCTACGACACCGACGAACGCGGCCGTCCACTCGAACGCGAATTCTTCGTGCGCTCGGCGATGCTGAACAGCCTGATCATGCTGCAAGGCCGAGACGCCGCCAGCGCCGTGCACGACGTGGCCGTACGCCTGTACCGTGGCATCGAAGACGGCACCGGTGCCGCGCTGGATCGCGGGCTGTTCGACCGCTGCCTTGAAGGCCTGGCCGAGCTTACCCGCATCAAGACCGACGCCGGCGTGAATCATCGCGTCAGCACCGATGATCTGAACGAGCACCTGCGCTGGTGGGCCGACCAGATCGCCGACATGCCCCAGGAGTAACCGATGCCTGCCAAGGCTTCCAACCTGGCATGGCTGCTGCCCGTTGCCGCCGCGGCCTCGCTGGTCGGGCTTGCCGCCGTCATGCCCGCGTGGTGGCTGGATACCTCGATGGACGTGGCCGTGTACTGGGAAGCCGGTGGCCGAATGCTCGCCGGTGGCGCGGGCCTGTACGACGACGCTGCTGACCCTGCCAATCGCGTGGGCCTGTTCATTTACCCGCCGCTGTTTGCGGTGCTGTTCGCCCCGTTGACGGTGCTGCCGCGTGAACTGGGCTACGCGCTATGGGCGCTGATCCAGTTGATTCTGATTGCCGCCAACGCGTGGCTGGCGCTGAAGCTATGCGCCGTGAACCCGATGCGGCGCTCAAACTTCCTGGCCGTGCTTGCCGTGGGCTTGTTCGGCGCGCTGTGGACCAACGTGGCCGAAGGGCAGGTCAACACGCTGGTGACCGCGACGCTGCTTGGCGGGTTGCTGCTGCTTGAGCGCGGGCACACCTGGCGCGGCGCGCTGCTGCTGGCGGCGGCCACGCACCTGAAGGTGATCCCGATTGTGCTGCTACCGTTGCTGATCGCGCAGCGGCGCTTCAAGGCGGCCGGTGCCATGGCCGTTGGCATCGCCGTGCTGTGGCTCGCGCCGATGCTGTACGCGCTGCCGAACTATGGCCCCAGTGGCGCGTTCGAAAGCAACGTGACACTGAGCCGCGAGTACGTTCAGCAGATCGCTTCGCCGCGCCTGGAAGAACAAAGCGCCACGAACCTCGGCGGCGCGCGCGCGCCCAACAACGCGCTGTCGGCCGTGACGCAGCGCTGGTTCGACGAGGGCCACGCGCTGTCATTGCGCAGCGACGACGCTTCGCCAATCTGGACCGCGCTGCCCCGATCACTCGTGCGCTGGTCGGGCCTCGTGATCGGCGCGCTGCTGGGGCTGGGCGCGATGGTGCTGGCCTGGCGCGCATCGGGCGACCGCTGGGGGCGCACGGCCTCAATCGGGTTGGGGCTGCTCGCCGCGGGGCTGGCAAACCTGCTGTTCTGGCCGCACCACCTGTGCCTGCTGGTGCTGGTGCTGGCGCCGCTGGCGGCACACGACCACGAAAAGCCCGGCGCGCCGTGGTACGCCTGGGCTGCTGCGGGCACGGCGCTGCTGCTGTGCTATGTGCCGCTTGTAGATTCGGTGGCCGTGCTTGACGGACTGGCGATTCTGGGGTTACCGACACTCGGCGTGTTGATGATCTGGGGACTGGTTTTTGTCATCTGCTACAAACGCGCCGTTGCGGCCGGACCCCCACCCCCTATACTCCGCGCCCATGAGAAAGCGGACTCCCGGAATTCTGATGCTTGAAGACGGCCGCGCCTTCCGCGGCCGTCTTTTTGGTTCCGAGCGCAAGGGTTTTGGCGAAGTGGTGTTCAACACCGCGCTCACGGGCTACCAGGAAATCATCACTGACCCCAGCTACGCCGGCCAGATCGTGACGATGACGGCCACGCAGATCGGCAACTACGGCATCAACGCCGAAGACAATGAATGCGAGAAGGCCTGGCTGGGCGGCTTTGTCTGCCGCGAGCTCAGCAGCATCGTCAGCAACTTCCGCAGCGAAAAGACACTCAGCGAATTCCTGCGCGAACAAGACGTGCCGGGCATCGACGGCCTCGACACCCGTGCGCTGACCCTGCACCTGCGCAAGCACGGCGCCATGCGCGGCGTGATCGCGCCTGCACAGGATGCGGCCGCGCTGCTTGCTGACGTGAAGGCCAGCCCGACGATGGAAGGCCAGGACCTAGTGAAGGTCGTCAGCAACCGGGCACCCTGGGACATGCAGGCCGGCTACGAGTCGGCGTTCGCCGAGACCAGCGTGCTGAAGCCGCTGACCCCGCGACTGAAGTGCGCCGCGCTGGACTACGGCGCCAAGACCAACATCCTGCGCTGCCTGGTGCAGACCGGCTTTGACGTGCGCGTGTTCAACGCGACCGCAAAAGCCGAAGAGATCCTGGCCTGGGGCCCTGACGCCGTGTTCTTGAGTAACGGCCCCGGCGACCCGGCTGCTCTGGATTACGCCATTGCCGAAATCAAGAAACTGATCGCGCGCAAGTTGCCGATCTTCGGCATCTGCCTTGGTCACCAGTTGCTGACCTGGGCCTTTGGCGGCCGCACGTACAAGCTGAAGTTCGGCCACCACGCGGCAAACCACCCAGTGAAGGAACTTGCGACGGGATTGGTCGAGATCACGAGCCAGAACCACGGCTTCGCCACGGACCCGAAAAGCCTGCCCGCCGATGTCGAGATTTCGCACATGAACATCAACGACAACACGGTCAGCGGCATCCGCCACAAGACGCTGCCGGTGTTCAGCGTGCAGTATCACCCTGAAGCCAGCCCGGGGCCGCACGACAGCCTGCACCTGTTCAAGCGCTTTCACGCCATGGCCGTTGAGCACAGCAGCGTCCGCGCGTGACACGAATTGCATGGCGCGCCATTGCAGTTTGACGCCGCTTGGGCGACCGTAGGCGCTTGTCGCAGAAGCTTCCCAAGAAAACCAAACGTAAACGCCTGGGTTCGCGGTTCCTGAGCTGGGGGCCGTCGCGCGCGCTGGCTGAATGTGGCCTCACGCTGGCTGTCTTCGGCATCACCATCTTTGGCCACCGCTGGGCTTACTTCTGGGCTCGCCGCGCGGCCGGAATCGGCTGGCACATGCTGTCGCGGCTGCGCGGGGTGGCACTGCGCAACGTGGACCTTTGCCTGCCGGAGAAGTCCGAGACCGAGCGCACGGCCATCGCCAGGGCCAGCTTCAAACACTTCTGCTACACGTTCTGCGACTACCTGCTTGCCCCGCGCTATTTCACCAAAGGGCGCGGCGAGAAGTTCATCGAGGGCAGCCCGGCCGACAGCGCCTACATGCAGTGGGTCGCTGAGAAGAAGGCCGCGTTCATACTGGCGGCGCACTTCGGCAACTGGGAGGTCGGTACCTTCAACGTGAATCGCCACGGCCTGCCCAAGCTGATCGTCATCGCCAAGCCGATCAAGCCGCCAGGCCTGAACCGGCGCATCCAGCGAGCCCGCCAGATCTTCGGCAACGAGGTACACCAGTACACCGGCGGGGCCCGCGCGTTCGCCCGCGCGCTGAAAGAAGACCGCACGGTGGGGATACTCGTGGATCAAAACGGAGGCGACTTCGCGCCCGTGGAGACCTTCTTCGGCGTTCCGTGCACCTGGCAGGCCGACTTCACGAGACTGGCGTTGAGGGGGGGCGGCCGTATAGGCTTCGCCGCCATGCGCCGCGACGGCGACCGCTATTTCTTCGAGTACCAGCCTTCGGAGGTAAAGCAATACGCCCGCGAGGCCGACCCGATGCAAATCGTGCGCGACTACCGCGACTTCCTGGAAAAGGCAATCCGCGAAAACCCCGAGCAATACTTCTGGATGCACCGCCGCCTGAAAGCCCGCAAGAAGGGCTGGGCCGACGCCTACAAAGACCTGAAAACCCGCCTGACCCCCGAAACCCGCGCCGCACTGCTGGCCTCACGGGCGTGATCTCAGCGGGCATAGACCTTGGGGCCGATCTTTGAGGTCATCGCGCCCCCGGGGCTGAAGGTCCACGTGCCCTCCACAAAGTAGACCGTGCCTCCGGCGGCGCCGTAGTCCACCACGCGCTCCTGCCAACCCGTGATAGTGATTGCACCGTCGGCCTGATGGGTAGTTTCTGGTGCCCGGAATTGCGACTGGCCGGTTTCATCCACGGGGAAGTACGCGGGCATTTCGTTGAGAATCGGGGCTTCGACAGCGGCGATCCACTGGCGGGCCAGTTCCTCGCGGGCTGCGGCGTCGGCCTTGTCCCAGCCTCGAGTGGCCAATGCAGCCTGGCTTAGTTCACCGCCCGCCAACATCTGGCGACCAACGAACCAGCGCGTCCGCGAATCTGGCGTGTTGTTTGGGATGGCAAAGCACATCACGCCGGGGAAGCCCGGCACTTCGTACGAGTACATGTAGTTGGCCTGGTCGTGGCCGCTGACGGCATCCAGATACAGCTCGCGCAGCGACTTTTGTGGAGTGTCGCCATCCGGCGCAGGTTTGTCCGGCGCGGGTTCGTTGTCGCCGGACGACCCGCCACACTTGTTGCCTTGTGCCTGCCGATTCGCAGGCCCGTTGGCAGGCGAGCAGCCCACAGCCAGTAGGCACATCACACTCAACATGCAAAGCAAGGCGCGCATGGCAGCTCCGGTCATCACGAAGGTATGACGCGCGCAAAGCTATGCAGGTTCCCGTGTGCTACGCAAACGCGCTGATGCCGGTGATGTGCTGGCCGATTGCGAGTGAGTGCACGTCGTTGGTGCCTTCGTAGGTCTTCACGCTTTCGAGGTTGCACATGTGGCGGATCACGTGGTACTCGAGGCTGATGCCGTTGGCACCCAGAATCTCGCGGGCCACGCGGGCCACGTCCAGCGCGATGCCCACGTTATTCATCTTGGCCATGCTGACCTGGAAGTGGTTCATCTTGCCGGCGTCCTTCAGCTTGCCGAGGTGCCAGGCCATCAGCTGGCCCTTCGTAATCTCGGTCAGCATCTTGGCCAGCTTGTGCTGCGTGGTCTGATGCGCGGCCAGCGGCTTGCCGAACACGATGCGCTCGGCCGCGTACTGGCGCGCGAGGTCAAAGCACGCCATGGCGGCCCCCAGCGCTCCCCACGCGATGCCGTAGCGCGCCTGGGTCAGGCAGCCCAGCGGGCCCTTCAGGCCTTCGGCCTTGGGGAACATGTTTTCTTCGGGCACGCGCACGTCGGTGAAGAACAATTCGCTGGTGTTGCTGGCGCGCAGGCTGCCCTTGTGGTGCTGCTCGCGCACGTCGTAGCCGGGCATGCCCTTTTCTACCAGGAAGCCGCGGATGCTTTTCGGGTCGTCGCCTTTGCCGGTCTTGGCCCAGACCACGGCGACATCCGACATGTTGCCGTTGGTGATCCACATCTTGGCGCCGTTGAGCACCCATTCTTTGCCGTCCTTGACCGCGCGGGTGATCATGCCCGCGGGGTTGCTGCCGAAATCGGGCTCGGTCAAACCAAAGCAGCCGATGGCGCGAGCGCTGGCCAGTTCAGGCAGCCACTTCTTCTTTTGTTCGTCGCTGCCGTAGGCGTAAATCGGGTACATCACCAGTGCCGACTGCACGCTGGCAAAGCTGCGAATGCCGGAATCGCCGCGCTCAAGCTCCTGGTTGATCAGGCCGTAGGCGATGTTGTTCATGCCCGCGCAGCCGTACTCTTCAGGCAGCGTGGCGCCGAGCACGCCGAGTTCGCCGAGCTTGGGAATCAGCTCGGTCGGAAAGGTGCCCTTTTCGTAGTGTTCTTCGATGACCGGCAGGACGTTGCTGTCCGTGAAGTCACGCACCGTGTCGCGCACGTTGCGTTCGTCTTCGCTCAGCATTTCGTCAAGATTATAAAAGTCGGGGCTCTCGAACTTCGCCATGGCGGTGTCCTTGTCCGTGCTGCTGAATCGTCCGTGCCCGCAACATAGCGGCACGCTTAGGACTCGCCAAGGCAGCGCGACCGGCCTGCCGCCCGGTTACCGCCGGCGGCGGTTGTGCTTGCCGCCACGACGCTCGCGGGTGTGATGCGGCTTTACGCGATCCGTTTCGCCCCAGCGGCGCTGCCGCGCGTGCTTTCCGACCGGGACCAGTCGCATGCTGCGGCTGCCGAGGTCGATGTCCGAGATCTGCACATCCATGCGGTCACCAAGCACGATTTTGCGCACGCCGGCCCGCGTCTCGTAGTGGGCCCAGAACTTGTGTACTTCGGCCCAGCCTTCACTTAGCTCACGAAACTCGAGGTAGCCCTCGGCCAGCACGCCATCGAGGCGCACCGTAAGCTGCGCCGCGTTCACGCCCACGACCGTGCCCTTGAACTCTTCACCGATGCGCGATTGCAGCGTGCGCAGCAGCTTGATCTGGCTGGCGGCGATTTCGCCGCGGTCGGCGCGGATGCTGCGCTCAGTGCAATGCGCGGCCACGTGGGGCAGCGAAAACTCCCAGCGGTGGAAGTCGTTGATCTTCTTGCCCGGCAGTGCTTTGCCCGGAGTGCCCGTGGCACCATCGGCCCAGGGCAGCTCAAGCCCGCGCGTCTGCCAGCGCAGCACACCGCCGGCCTTCATGTACGCGGTAAGCACCTGGTGGGTGATGGTGTCGGGATAGCGACGGATCGGGCTGGTGAAGTGCACGTACTCGCGTACCGCCAGCGCGTAATGCAGGTCGGGCCCGGCGTGGTAGACCGCGCGGGTCATGCTGCGCAGCAACGCATAATGGATGGCGTCAAAGCCCTCGCGGTTCTTCACTGAGTCCAGGAACTGCTGCAACTCGCCGGGCTCGTCAAAGTCGGGATGCGCGAGCTTGAGCTCATCGCAGAATTCCCAGAAGTCTTCCTTGGCGTCTTCCGGCGGCGGCGGGTGGATGCGCCCGATGTAGGGCAGCCCGCGCTCAATCAGGAAGTGCGCCACGGACTCGTTGGCGATCAGCATGAACTCTTCAATCAGGTTGTGCGCGGGATCAGACTTCTCTTCCTCGACCGCCTTCACAAGCCCCTGCTTGTCCACGATCACGTGAGGCCGCGGAATCTCCAGCGTGATCGCGCCGCGCTTGATGCGCCGCGCCTGCAAATGGTCAGCCAGCTTGCGGCCCAGCACCAGCAGCTTGTCCACGACCGCGTCGCCAGTGTCGGCCTTGCCCTGCAGCACCGGCAGCACCTCTTCGTATGTGAGGAAGCGCCGCACGCGAACAATCGACTTCACAATCTCGCGCCGCTGCATGACACCCGCGGCGTCAAACCACATGAACACCGACTGCGCAAGCCGGTCCACGCTGTCGTGCAGGCTGCATAGCCCCTGCGAAAGCTGCTTGGGTAGCATCGGGATCAGCCGCCCCGGCAGGTACACGCTGGTGGCGCGAAAGCGCGCGTCCACGTCCAACGCACTTCCCGGCGTGACGTAATGCGCGACGTCAGCGATGTGCACGCCCAGCCGCAGCATGCCTTCGGGCAGCTCTTCGATGCTGATGGCGTCGTCGTGGTCTTCGGCGTCTTTGGGGTCAATCGTGATCACCGGCAGCTTGCGCAGGTCGATGCGCCCGGCGAAGTCCTTTTCGTCGGGGTCAGCGGGCAGCGCAGCGGCCTGTGCCTTGGCTTCTTCGCTGAAGTCGCCGGGGAAATCGAACAGCGCGACCAGGTTGTCCAGGTCATGTGTAGGGTCATCTATGCGCCCGACGCTGCCCAGCAGATCAGCCAGCGTGCGCCCGCTGGAATCCGGCTTGCGACGCAGCCTCACGCGCACCACGGTGCCGGGCTTCGTGCGGCCGGCTTGTTCCGGTTGCAGCCAGGCGTGGCGCGGCAGGTTGTAGCCTTCCAGGCGCACGCGAAAATGCCCGCTCGGCGCGATTTCGAACACGCCCACGGCCTCAGTGGGGCGGGCATCGATGATGCTTAGCACTTTGCCCAGGTACTCGCGGCCGGGGTGCGCGCTGCGGCGGTCGCCCACCCGGTGATTCTGTTTGTATGAGACCAGCACCAGGTCGCCGTCCTGTGCGCCTTCGTCGAAACCTTGGGGCACGTCCACGTTGGGCAGGCCGTCGAGCGTCGGGTTCACGTAGCCGCCGATGTTGCGGCCGCGACCCTTGCCGCGCCGGTAGGTGCCGACCAGCGTGGCGCCGCGCGTGGCGATGTACTTCTTGCCCTTGAGGCGCTGGAGCTTGCCCGCAAAGGCCAGCGACTCGAGCCAGTCGGTAAGCTCGGCGACATCCTGCATCTTGAGGTGCGCGGCGATGGCGTCGATCTCGCGCGCTTCGGTGCAAAACGCGCGGACCTTGTCGGCAAGTTCGTCTGTGAAGCGGGGCTGGTCGGGCTCAGGCATCGGACCATCAAAGGCAATTTGCGCGCCCGTGCAAGCGGCTACGGCACGTTGTAGCCGTCTTCCTTCAGTTTGGGGTGCAACTGCTCAATGGCCTTGGTGAACTCTTCCTGCGACAGGCCTTTGAGCGCCACGCCGTCGTAGCGTTCGGGGTGCGCGCCGCGCAACGCTTGCAGCAGCATTTCGCTGACTTCATCGCGGGCGTCACCAGGGGCGGGTTTTGCTTTCAACTGCTCCAGCGCAGCATCGATGAACTGGCGGCGCATGGGCTGAGCCGCGAGCTTGGGCAGCTCGGCGCGGCGGGCTTCGGTCATGCCCTGGGTCAATGTCTCGCTGATCACGCGCGCAATGTGGGCGCGCACGCTGGCGTCCACACTGGTGCGGAACATCTTGTACTCGCGGTCCTGGTGCTCGTCCGTGGTGATGCGGCCGTGCAGGTCTTCCACGAGCAGCGCGACGCGGACCGGCTCTTTCTCCAACAGCGGTTGCAGCGTCGCCGCAATCAGGGCCACGCGCGGGGCTGACAGCAACTGCACGTAGGCGATGAAGTCTTTGTCACCGTGCTGGCAACCCAGCAGTTCGTTCAGCAGGGATGTGTGCTCAGCGGCGGACGTGTACAGCTTGGCCAGCAGGGCGCGCAGGGCATCGCGGATGGTCTTGCGTTCGTTGCCGCGCGGGATGGTAGCTTCGCTGCTGCGGGCGCGGTCCAGCAGGCGCTTGCGCAACACGGCCAGGTCTTCCGGTGCAAGCTGCAGGGCCTCATACAGGCCCATCACGTTGATCTGCATGGCTTCGTCGGTGCCTGCCAACAGGCGGGTGTACAGCGCGGCCAGCCTGTCGGACTCAGGCGGGGTGCCCAGTTTGTCTACCAGTGCCGCGTGTGATTCCGGCACGCGCAGGGCCTCGCGCATCGCGGTGATAGCAGCACCTGCAGCCGTGGTGTCGCTGCACCCGAGTGACAGCAGGGCTTCGGCCGTGGCGCTGACATCGACGCTTTTCACGCGGGCCAGGAACACGATGGTGTCGCAGGCCCGGGTCGCGAGCTCAAGGAGGCGGCTGCGTGCCGAGGTGTCGGTGGTGACGGCGACTTTCTCAAGCACCAGAAGCTGCAAGCGCGAGAACTGCTCAAGGATGTCGCGGCGCGCCTGGCTTGCATCCTGGAACTCAAGCACATTGCGGGCCTGCGTAAGGAGTGTTTCCAATACCGCGCCGCCGCGCAGCTCGGCCCCGTCCAACTCAGACTTCAGAAGCAAAGCCAGGCGGGTGGCGGCGATCGGGGCGTTCAGGCCGCGCACCAGCTCAAGCCGCAGGTTGGCGCTGATCCCGTTGCCCTCAAGGCAGCGGTCGATGTACGGGAATGACAGTGCGGGCTTGCCGCTGCCGGCCAGCGCGGCGGCCGCGGCCTTGCGGACGTCTTCGTGTTCGGTAGCCAGCAGCAGGCGTTCACCCAGTGTGTCTACGGGCTCGCGCGAGGCCTCTTCGGCCAGTTTGGGCAGCAGGGCCGCCAGCAACTCACAGGCCTTCAGGCGGACATCCAGGTAAGGCGAAGTCTTGAGGTGCCCTACCAGCGCCGACGCGTTCTGGCTGTCGTCGGCTTTCATGTCGTCCAGGATCTTTTGCAGCAACGCCTTCTCGATGCGCTTGCGTTCCTCTTCTGACTTGCGGCGTTCTTCGGCTTCGCGGTCGCCGATCTCGGCGATCAGGTCCAACTCAGACTTGTCGCCCAGCCAGGCGCGCCAGTCTTCAGCCTTCTCATGTTTCAGCAGCGTAATGCGCGCCAGGCTGCGGATGCATGTCGCATTCAATTCCGCGTCCGCCGACGCCAACGCGTTCACAAGCGCGATCGTCAGCTTGGCGCCGCCCTTCATGCCGCCCACGCGCTCTGCGCTGATGCTCGCGGCCGCGAGCCTTTCAGGCTTGGACTCAGACTTAAGCATCGTGCAGATCGTGTCCACGGCACCCATGCGGTACGCGACAACGGCCGCCGATGCGCTGCGGGCGCCCTCGCCGGGCTCATTGGCGGCAAGGATCAGCGGCTGCAGGAAATCAACGTGGCGGGCGTCGGCGGTTTCGCGCACGTATTCGACGAGGTCCATGAAGGCCTCAGCCGGTTTTTTGTTCTTGAGGATGGAGACCAGAGGATCAGGCGAAGCCTTAAGCTCCGTGGCTTTGGTCAGCACGGCCGCAAACGCGACCCGGCGGCCGGCTTTGTCGGCTGCGGCTTCGAGCTGCTTGATTTCCTCGGCAAAGGGACTGCCCTCAACCTGCAACTCAGTGCCCGAAGGAGCCGGTTGCGCTGAGTCCTGCGCCAGCCCTGAAGGCGCAAGGCCAATCCCGCCTGCTGCCATACAACCGAGGAACGCAAGCACCCTCAGGGGTACTTTCCCTCGCATGTGTTCATCCTGGTTGCTGCGCCGCACCCACAATCGCGACGTTACCGACCCCAGTATTAGACGAGTTTCCGATCCGGAATGCGAAGGAAACTTTGTGGACACTAAGAAGAGTGCCGCGCGCCGGGTGCCGTGGGTCGCTTTGGTACCAACCGTAGCCATCCTGCTTGTGCCCGACTTCGGGTTTCTTTGCTAAGTTGGCGGGGATGGCATTGCCTGCTGAGACCAGACGCAAGCTGCGCACGGGGGTTGGTACCCTGGCCCGTGGCTTTTTGGGCCGCGCGTTCCGTCGTGGCTTCTTTCGCATGGTGCTGGTGGCCTTCCTCTTTCTTGTGGTGCTGCCCTTTGCCGTGTTGCAGGCCCTGGGCAACCGCGATTCAGGCAACCGCATCCTGCACGAAGTAGCCGACATGGTGTTCGACACCCGGTTGGCCGCTGTCACTTGGGACGAAGAACTGACGCACTTTGACGGCCCCAGCATCACCCTGACCGGCAGTATCCGTTACACCAACATGCGCGTCACACGGCGCGCCGGTGACACCCCGCACCCTGAGCGCGATCCCTTGCGCTATGACTTCCTTACCGTGCCCAGCGTGGTCGTGCACTATGACCTGAAGCGCTTGCCCGCACTGCCGGTGACGTCGGTGGACTTTCCGGACGGCCTCACGATGTACTTCAACATCCACAAGGGGCGCTGGCTTGACCAGGACTTGTTCCGTACGGGCGGCGGCGGTGGTGAAACGCCGGCGCTGCCGCAGATCACGATGGGGCCAGGCTCGCTTGCGCAAGTCAACCTGCGCGCCGACGGCATCCTGATCCCGCCGGAAGAACAAACCCTGGCCCCGGGGGCCAAGGTCGCCGACTGGTACGCCGTGGCGCTGCGCAACCTGCGGCTGGTGCCCTCTGACGAAGACCGCGATGCGTTCTCGATCGGCGGCGACGCGGCCAGCGATCACTTCGGGAAGTTTGAGCTGGGCGGAAGCGTCGGCCGCAACGGTGAGCGCGTGGATGTCATCTTCCGCACGGCGCGCATGCAGCGCTTCAACCGGCAATACGCGTCGGTGCTGGCACCGGACGTGCGGCGCACGGTCGAGCAATTCCAGATCGACGCCGACCTTTTCTTTGACGCGCGGCTGGTGATTGAGCCGGGCAAAGACCTTGAATTCACGGCCGAGCTTGACGCGACGGCCGGGTCAATCTGTTTCGTGGGCTTCCCGCTGCGCGTGGATGACGTGACGGCCGACATCCGCGTGCGCAACAACAACATCGTCGTAGACGCGGTGGGCCGCCGCGACAGCGCCGACGTGCGTGTGAAGGCTGACGTGACCGGCATCGGCACGTCGGCTGAAATCGTGCAGGTTACGGTGGACATCAAAGACCTGCTGATCGACGAAAAGTTCCGCAAGGCGATGCTGCCCTCGCGCCTGCAGCGCGAAAACGCCATGGACTACGAGACCGGCATGCCCTGGCCTGAAGACCAGTGGGACCCGCGCCGGCACATTATGCCCAGCATCATCACCGGCCTGCCCGAGATCGGGTACCCTGAGTGGGGCGGCCCAAGGCCGTGGGAAGGCGCGACGCTGTACCCTGACCTGGACCCGGTGTTTGCCTTCGTGTGCCGCGGCTTCACGCCAATGGGTCTGGCCGACTTTGAATTGCGCCTGCAGCTTGAGGTCAAGGGCATCGACCCGATCAACGGCAAGCGCACCGTCGAAGAAACGATGAACTTCAAAGTATTCGTGCGCGACGCGACGGCCTGCTTCACGGGCTTGCCTGAGCAAGGGCAGCAGGGCTTCCCGATTCCGCTGCACAGTGCCTATGGCGTAGTCGAGGGAAGCTCGCAGCCAGGGCGCCCCGGCCGCTATGAAGTGCGCGGCTACACCCCCGAAGAGCTTGAGGCACGTGGGCTTGGCGATTCGGAGGGGCTTACGGCATACGCAAGGCGCGGCCTGACCGGCGTGCTTTCCTCGCCCTCAGAGCGCGTGTGGGCACACGCCGTGTACATCGACGACACCGGGGCCGGGCAGCAGCCCAAGCTGACGCTGAAGCTCGAAAGTGAAGGCGTGGACTTCAACCGCGAATTCATGGATCGCCTGCCGCCCGCAGTGCGCGAGGCCGTGGCACCCTACAGCCCGCAAGGCAAGGTCGATATCCAGCGCGCCGAAGTGGAAGTGATGCCGACGGGTGACGGCGAAGTGAACTTTGACTTCACGCTAATTGCGCGCAACATCGCGGCGCAGTACCAGTTCCCTGATGCGCCTGAGCCGATGCGCTTTCGCGAAATCAGCGGCAACCTGCGTGTGCGCAGCCAGAACGGCGCGGTGGACCTGATCAGCCTGCGCGGCCGCCTGGCCGACAACCCGGTGCTGATTTCGATGAACGTGCGCGACAACGGCATTCCTTCATTCACCGTCGAAAGCGACGACTTTGAAGTGCGGCCGGAACTGCAAAGGGTAGTGCCGCCGGCCATCGGCACGGTGCTCGCGCGCTTTGAGCCACGCGGCTTCGTCAGCATGAAAGTGACCGGGCGGCGCGATACCGGCGTGGCTGACTTCACCAAGGCCGACATCTCATTTATCGCCGGCACCGGCGACCGCAGCGGCAGCCTGCGCTTTGACGGGTTCCCCTACGTGATCACCGACGTTGTGGGGCGTCTGTTTGTCAGCGTTACGGATGACCGGGTGGAAGTGACCGTGCGTCAACTTTCCGGCCACGGCAGCTTTGATTCCGTTACCAACGAAAAGAGCCGCATCACGGTCAACGGCCACATCCTTGTGCCCTATGCCGCGGCGGGCAAGGGCGAAGCCGCCGAAGACCCCGTCGCAGAAGACGTGATGCCGATTGTGGACCTTCACATCGTGGCAACGCGAGTGCCCGCCGACTCGGCGTTGTCCAACGCGCTGACCAAAGTGTTCGCTGACCCCGGCCAGACTGAGACGCCGGCGATCGTGCGATTCATGGAAAGTCTGCGGCTGCAGGGCACCTTTGGTGTGAACGGTCGGCTGGTCAGCGACGCCACCGGCGAGATGTTCTGGCGCTTTGAACTTGAGCTTGAGGGGCCGAGCATCAACTTCGAGAAATTCCCGTACCCGATCACAGAATTGTACGGCACCGTAATCATCGACGGCACGGACGTAAGCCTGCGCAACGTGACCGGCCGCGTGGAAAGCGGCACCTTCACGCTTCACAATGCCTCTTACAGTGAGGCTGCGGGCTGGGCGCTGACTCTTAGTGTCCGCCAGATGCAATTCCAGGAATCGCCTTTGTTGAAGCGCGCGTTGCCTGAAGGTCTTCGCGATAACTTTGAGCGTCTGAACCCGCAGGGTCTGTTCGACCTTGACCTCGAGCTTTCGGGCGACGACGCAATCATGCACTACGAAGTCAGCCTGGATTGTTACGAGACGGACGTGGACGTTGGCCTGCACTTCGACAACATGACCGCGCGCTTTGACTTTGAGGGCACGCTGCAAGGCGAAGAGCAACGCAGCAACGGAACGGTCTTTGTGAAGGAGATATTCTTCAAAGACGCGCGCTTCAATGACGTCACCAGCAGCATCCAGTACTTCGGCGACCGACTTGAATTCCCCAACCTGCGCGGCGAATTCTACGACGGCTGGGTGGAAGGCCGTTTCGGCACCGAAGGCGAGGACTACACCGGTGAGTTGAAGGTCCGCGCCGCCGACCTGGAAATGCTGGGCAAGACCGCATTCCCCAAGGCCGGCGAGCTTGCAGGTGCGCTGGACGCCGAAATCCAGTTTCACTCGCGGCCGGACTCACTGGGCCAGATCGGAAGTGGCCGTATCGACGTGCAGCCCTTTGACCGCACCAGCAGCGACCCCAAGCGCAACACTTGCAAGCTGGCCCCGGTACCGCTGTTTGACGTGATCGCGCGCGTGACCGGGGGTGAGCAGAACTTTGACGAAGGCCACGTGTTCTTCTGGCTGGGCCCGGACCGCATCACGATCCGCGAGATGGACTTCATCAGTGACAGCGCCCGTGTGGAAACCTTCGGCGGCGATGACGCCAATTACATTGACTATGACACCACACAAATGCGCATGAAGCTGTTCTTTACGCTGGCTCCGCGAGCGCCCATCCCGCTGCCGATTGTGCAGCAGGTTCTGGACCTGCTGAAGCAGATCTTGTTCCCGCTGTACGTAACAGGCACGCTCAACGCGCCCGACGTGCAGCCCTTCAGCCTGAGCCAGGACGAGCTGGAGCAGATCCGCGACGAGTTCCCGCGCCGGCCCAGGGGCCGCTGATGCCAAGACACCGGCCCAAGCCGCCCAAAGACGAACGCCGCGAGTACGACGGTCGTGTGCGCCTCGGCAGCGGCGAGTTCCGCGGCCGCATGGTGGACTGCCCGCAGACCGGCGACGTGAGGCCGATGCTCTCGCGCACGCGCGAGTCAATGCTGAACGTGCTGCACCAGCGTTTGCAAGGTGCCGTGGTGTGGGACTGCTTTGCGGGCTCGGGCCTGCTGGGGCTTGAGTGCATCAGCCGCGGCGCGAAGTTCTGCGTGTTCCTTGAACGCGACGCGCGCCATGCCCGCGTGGTGCAGGGCAATATCGACAGCCTTGGTGTGGCCTCGCGCAGCATGTTGTTTCGCGGCAGCATCTTTGACCTGGTTAGGCCCGGTGCCAAGCCATTGCCGCACGCGCCCGCCGACATCGTGCTGCTGGACCCCCCCCACGCGATGATCGAAGACCCGGAAGGCCCGTTCTGGCCCTGGTTGGCGACGCTGCACGAAACCCCGCTGTGGCAGCCGGCACTGCTGGTCGCGATCGGGCACCCCGGCCGGCTTGAGTTCCCGGCTGATCTGGGTGCCCTGGCCGTGGCCGACCGCCGAGAGCACGGCAATGTGGGCTTCACTCTGCTGCAACCGGCCTGATTCCGCCTCTGTGCTAACGCTGAGCAAACCGGCCTTTCCGCGCCCACACAGCGCGCGGCAAACGTATTGTAAGGCTGGTGAACCCATGAAACGAATTGCCTTGCCCGCCTTCGTACTGGCCGCGCTGCTGTGCCTTCAAGTCAGCGCACCGGCCCAGCAGACACCGCCTGAAACCCCGCAAGCGGCCAAGCCGCTGGTGCTTGACGCGCGCGAGGTGGCGCTGTGGCAGCACTGGCTGCGCGCCGACCACAAGGCCTGCTACGAGGCTGCCTCAGCGATGCTCGAAGACCCTGTATGCGCCGGCGACCAGTTCCGTGTCGCGCTGGGGCTGCTCACACGCAGCGCGATTGAGCTGGGCTGGCACAAGGCGGCCGCAAAACTGCTGGGTGACGTGGTCAAAGACCGGGCAGCCCCGGAATCTGACTTCGCGCGTCTAGAGCTGATCGAAGCCCTCAAGCGGGCCGGCGATATGGGGCCGATCCACGGACACGCGGGTGCGCTGGGCATGTTGACGCGCTGGGCCGTGCTGGGGCCCTTTGCCAACGACCGCGGCCAGGGCTTTGAAGACGTGCTCGAGCCCGAAACGGAATTCAACCTCGCCGCCGAGTACGCAGGCAAAGACGGCCAGACCGTGACCTGGCGCGAGCTACCCGTGAGGCCGCTGGCCGGCGAAATCAACCTGGGCGCGATGCTGCGCCCGAATACCGAGGCCGTGGCGTACCTCACCACCAGCGTACACGTGGCGGAAGCCGTCGAGGCAGCGCTGCTGGTCGGCAGCACCGGCGACATCCGCGTGTGGCACCTCGGCCGCCTGGCAGTTGATTCCGACACCGACGCCTACGAGGGTGATTCGCCGTTGGGTATACCCGTGTTCGAATCGCTTGAAGAGCGCGCCTTCGGCTTCGACCAGGACCAGACGACGCTGCAACTCAACGCGGGCTGGAACACCCTGATCGTGAAAAGCGGCGTGGCCGAAAACGACTGGCGCGTGCGGCTGCGCCTGTCTGGGCCCAAGTTCCGCGAGGCCGCCGCTGACGAACGCGCCGAGATTCCCGCACCGGAACCCTTCACCTTCAAAGCCGCCAAGGCACCCCAGCAGCCGTTCGAATCAGCGGCCGAACTCGCGCGGCGCGTGATGCTGGAAATGCTGTACCCGCGCCTGGACGTGAACACGGCCGCACCGAAGCGGCAGATGCAGGACGTGCTGGCCGCCTACGACGAGCATCTGCAACAGGTGCCGGAAGGCGACCGCGCCGCCCACAACGCCGAAGGTTCCGCGCTGCGCTATCTCGCAGCGTGGGCCAACCGCAGCACGACAAGCGTCGCCGCCGGCCGCGAAGAGAACCAGCGGCGCGAACTGCTGCAGCAATGCCTGACGCTGGACCCGCAGGCCGCGCGCAGCGCGCTTGAACTCAGCTACTACTACACCGGCACGTTTGCCAACCCGAAGCAGGCCGACGAATACGCGTCGCTGGCGATCAAGCTGGCACCGCATTGGTCTGAGGCCCGGGTGTTCGCGTCGCGCGTGGTGCAGATGAAGGGGCTGGATATGGAAGCCGAGCGCGAGCTGGCGGCCATGCTGAAGCTGTACCCCGACGACGCGCGCGTGCTGCGCTACAGCGCATACTACGCCGGGCAGCGCGGCGACTACGCGACTTCGAACAAGCTGTTTGAGCAGGCAATCCAGCGCGACCAGTCCGACCGGTACTCGCTTGAACGCGTGGTTGAGCGCGCGGTGCAGCGCGGCGACCTGAAACTGGCGCTTGAGCACGCGCGCAAGCTGCAAGGCCTTGACCCCTTCGACACATGGTCGCACGCGCGTATTGCCGAGGGCCACGAACACGCGGGCGACTTCAAGGCTGCCGCCGACTCGCTCGGCAAGGCACTCACGATCGCCCCCCGCGACGACGCGCTGCTCGAGCAACTGGGTCGCCTGTACGCCGATTGGGCCTACGCCGAGCCCGCCCGCGCCGCCGAATTGCACGAACTGTCGCTGAATGCATTGCGAGAGGCACTGACCGCCAACCCCAAACGCGAAGACATTGAGCGCTACATGGAATTCCTGGATGGCGCGCAACCTCCCTTTGAGGCCGCCTTGCAGGAAAGCCAGCAGGCCATGGAGGCGCGAATCAAGCAGGCCATGGCCACGCCGCCGGACCCGAATGAGCCTTACGAGGTGCTGTACCAGGACACGATCACGGTGATCAATGAAGACGGCACCACGTCGCGCTACGTGCAGCAGGCCTACCGCGTGTGCAACGACGACGGACGACGCTGGTTGCAGAACGTGCCGGTGCCGGCCTGGGGCGGGCAGCAGGGGCGCTGTGTGTTCGCGCGGGTGTGGCGCGCCGCCGGCGGATACGAAGAAGGCCGCCGCTCGCGCTATGCGGCCGGCTTTCCGCCGCTGCAAACAGGCGACGTGGTGCACGTGCGCTTTCGCGTCACCGATCGCGAACGCAGCTTCTTTGGCGACTTCTTCGGCACGATTGAAGTGCTGGCCGATTACGTGCCGGTGCGTCATGCACGCGTCTGCTTCGTGCTGGCGCCGGGCAAGGAGTACCACGAATACCTTACGCTGGATGCGCCCAGGCGCGTCGAAAGCGAAGTGAACGGCCGCCGCGTCTGGACCTACGAAAAGTCCGACATCCCCAAGCTGGTCAACGAGCCGCTGGCCCCGCCGTCCGAGCAGCGGGCGTTCACGATCCAGCTCAGCACCTATGGCAACTGGGCCGACTTCGGCCGCTGGTACTACAACCTGATCCGCAAGCAGATGCAGCCTACGCCGGAGATGACCCGCAAGGTCGAGCAGCTCACGGCGGGCCTGGCCACCGAACACGAAAAGGCCCGAGTACTGTACGAATGGGTCGTGACCCAGGTGCGCTACAACGCCGACTGGCACTTCGGCGTCCACGGCTACAAGCCGTTCTCGGCCGGGGCCGTGTTCGCGCGCTGCATCGGCGACTGTAAGGACAAGGCGATCCTTCTGTGCACGATGCTCGAGATCGCGGGAATCAAGGCCTACCCGGTAATCATCAACCTGGAGGAGTTCCGCGGGCGCGAAGACATCACGCTGCCGATGCCGCATCACTTCAACCACGCCATCGCCTGCATCGAGTACGCCGACGGCAAGCTGCAGTTCGTGGACGGCACCGCCACGTACAGCGGATTCGATGAACTGCCAAGCTACGACGCCGGGGCCGACGTCATTGTTGTCAAACCCGACGGCGGCGTGCGCATGCTCGTGCCGCAACTGACGCCTGAACAGAACCAGGACATCGACACCATCGAGGCCGAGTGCATCGGCGGCGGCACACTGCGCATCCAGGTCACGCGCACAGCAGCAGGCGGCGCCTGCGCCGGACTGCGCAGCGGTTTCCTGAGGCCGGGCGACCGCAAGCGGCAGCTTGAGCTTGAATACTCGCGCCACTTCCCCGGCGCCAAGGTGATTGAGGTGACCGCCAGCGACCTGGCCGACCTGCGCAATCCGCCGGAGATTCGCTTTACGCTCGAGCTGCCCAACGCCTACACCGAGAAGGACGGCGTGATTGAGCTGCGCCAGTCACTGACGCCCAGCCGCTGGGGCCAGACTGCCCTGGCCTCGCTGGCCACGCGCAAGGCTGATCTGCTGCTGCCGCCGCCACATGCCACGAAGTGGAGCCTGACGCTGAAGCTGCCCGCCGGCATGAAGTGCCCCAACCCGCCCGCGAGCTTCAGCGCCGAAAGCAAGTACCTGAAGCTGTCGCTGTCGGCCGCCGTGGCCGCTGACGGCAAAAGCGTCACCATCACGGGCGAGGTCGCCATGCAGGGCGGCATTGTGCCCGTGGCCGACTACGTCGCTTTCCGCCGCGCGCTGGTGGACTTTGACGCAGCCGAACTTCGCGTTCTGAAACTCACCCGCTAGCCGGACCACACCCATGCGAATCCAGAAGCTGCTGCCGACCTTGCTTGCCGCGTTCTTCGCGATGTCCCTGTCCGCACAGGACAACGACGCGGCGCGCAAACTGGCCGAACAACTGAAGCCGGTGTTCACGCACGAATCGCTCGATTCCGGCGACTACGACGCCTGGGTCGCGCAGCTGCTGCCGATAATCGAGAAGGACCCGGCCGGCGACGCCGCAGTGGTGGCCATGTCCCGCATCGGCCGCAGGCTGGACGAGCTTGCAAGCTCACGGCCGGTGTACGCGATGCTTGAACGCCTGCGCGTCGGCAACTTCGCCGCCTGCGGTGACGCGGCCGACGACTACGCGGCACTGTGGCTGAGGCTTGCGCGCCGCTACAGCACCGACCTGGCGTGGCAGGAGCAGCGCAAGCCATGGATGGGCATCACCACCGCAAGCTACATCGGGCCGTTCGCGGAAGGCGGCGGCACGATCCACGATGAAGCGTTCACGCCTGAGGCGATGCTGGATTTCAGTGCCCGCGCCAACGGCCCCTGGGGCGGGCTTGCGTGGCAGACCGTGCGCCACCACGACCCGCAGGACGACGAAATCGACCTTTACGAGCAAGCGCGCTGGAGCGGCTACGGCTACTACGTCGCCACGGTGCTGGTCAGCGACGCAGCCCGCGACGTGACGTTGAAGCTCGCGTTTCATGGCCCCGGCAAAGTCTGGCTGAACGGCGAGTACCTGTTCAACGCCGACGCGCGCCGCCACGAGCTGCCGCAGCCGCTGGAACTGCCGGCTTCGCTGCGGCGCGGCCGCAACCTGCTGTTGCTCAAGATCAGCGGCATCTCACAGGTCTCGATTCGCGTGCGCCAGGGCGGACTGCCCGTGGCGGGCGTACTGGCACAAGCCCCGCAGGCGTCCGAGCCCCGCCAGGCGATTCGAACCGGTACTCCAAAGCTGGCTGCCGCTCCGTTGCCTCGCCTTGAGCGCGTTGAAGCGTTGGCAGCAGCAGCCACAGGCGAAACGCGCGCGCTGCTGTGCCTGGCCGCCGCCGCGTTGTCTGAATCCGGCACACTGCGCACCCGCGCAGCGCTGCACGCCGAGAGTGCCGCCGCGGCCGCCCCGGATGATGCGCAGGTGCAGCTTGAGTTTCTGCGCATGCTTGAGTACAGCCCGCTGCACACCAGCAGCAGCCGGCGCGCGCTGCGCCAGCAGGTCACGGCTGGGCTGCTTGCGAAACAGCCCACACTGTACGGCGCCGTGCGCGAGCGCGCCAAACAGCTTGCCGCCGATGAACAGCCCGTTGAGGCAATCAACACGCTGCGCGCATTGCGCGAGGCAGGGCACGACAGTTGGCGGCTGTGCCTTTTGATGGCCGAAGTTTACCGGCAGGAAAACTGGACCGCCGAGCACACCGCTGAGCTGCGCCGCGCGCACGGCCTGAACCCGAAGTCTGAGCCCGTGCTGGACGACCTGGCCTCAAGCCAGGGCAGCCGCAGCGACATGGCGGGCGAAATGCGCGTCCTGGCCGAATTGCTGGCGCTGGTGCCCGGCGACCGCGAAACGATGTGGTCACTGATGAACCTGAACGTGCGCTCAGGTAACAATGCCGATGCGTTGAAGTTTGCCCGCCGCATAGCGCAACAGGCCCCGGGCGACCACTTCGTGCGCCGCAAACTGGCGGAGGTGCTGGCATCCAACGGCCAGTTGAAAGAGGCGCGCGCTGAGCTGGAACAGATCAGCGCCCAGTCGCCCCACCCCGAAGAGGCCCTTTACGACGCCGCGCGCCTGTGCCTGCGCCACGGCGATGAGGCCGCGGCCGCGCGCTACCTGCAGCAGGTGTTGGCGGTGGACGACGGCCAGCACGCGGCACGGCGCCAGTTGCAGCGGCTGAAGGGTGAAAGCGACGAGTTCTGGCACGGGCTGGCGCTGCCGCTTGAGGCCGTGTGGGACTATGACGTAGACGCTGAGCAATTCCCGCGCGCCTCCAGCGTGCTGCTGCTGGATGAAATGGTGCAGGTCGTGTACGCCGACGGCAGCTCGCTTTCGTACGTGCACACGTTGCGCAAAATCCTGACCCAGGACGGTGTGGATGAGCGCGGCCGCGACCGCATCCCCGGCGAGCTGCTGGTGGCGCGCACGATCCGCCCCGACGGCACGATCCTTGAGCCGATCACGCAGGGCGGTGGCGTGGTCGAGTTCCCGGCGGTCGAAGTCGGCTGCTATCTGGAAACGGCGTACGTGCTGCGCGCCGACGGCCGCCCCAGCCAGACGCTGGACGGCGACCGCTTCTACTTCATGGACATCAACCTGGCTGAGCCGTTTTGCATCTCGCGATGGGTAGTTCACGCGCCGCAGTCGGTGCGGATTGACTTCATGCCGCACAACCTGCGCGCGGACGACCCCGGCGTGACGATCAGCCAGTCCAGCGACAAGGGCTTCAACACCTATGTGTTCGACGTGCGCAACCCGCGCCACCCGGAGTACGAGGTGCTGATGCCCTCGCCCCTCGAGTTCATCCCCTGGGTGCAGTGCATCGTGGCGCACGACTGGCGCGACAAGGGCCGCGAGCTGGCCGACGACGCCTTGCCGCTGCTGCGCACCACCCCGCTGATCGAAGAAACCGCCGGTCGCCTGACCGCCGGGATTTCTGCCGACGTGGACAAGGCCCGCGCGATCTACACATGGGTCAACGATAACTTCACCACCGAAGGCGACGCCTACAACGCGCACCAGGCGCTGGCCAGCATGGCCGGCGACCGCGAGCAAGTGTTCATCGCGCTGTGCAGCGCCGCCGGCGTGAAACTGGGCTTTGCATTGGCCGATGCCTCGCCGCGCTACAAGCAGGCAATGGCCGAAGACACGCCGCGGGCGCACTGGGCCTTCCCGCGCGAGCAGGACTTTGAACACCGGCTGTGCTTCGTGCGCGACGCGCAGGGGCGCCGCGTCTGGATCAACCTGGACCGCAGGTTGCGTCCGTTTGGGATGTTGTCGTCGCGGCTGTTTGAGGCGCCGTTCATTGCGTGGGAAGACGGCCGCACAGAGCTGGGCATGCTGCCCGGCGGCGACCCTGAAGATGATCGTTTTGAGAATCGCGCGTCAGTTGCACTCAACGACGACGGCAGCGCTGAAGTTGAGGGCAGCATCACGATCTTCGGCGAGCGCAGCTACGACCAGAAAGAAACCATGCGCACGCAGCCTTACGAAGACCAGTGCACTGCACTGGAAGAAGAGGTAGCCGGGCTGCTGCCGGGCTTTGAAGTCAGCGAATGCCGCTTCCCCGACCTGGCCAGCCCGGACAAGCCCCTAGTGCAGGGTTTCAAGGGCACCGTGCGGCAACTTGCCAGCAAGCAGGGCGACACGATGACGATGGAATTGCCGATTGAGCGCATGGGCCCGCTGCTTTCAATCCTGGCGGGGCTCGACAAGCGTGACCACGACATCGTGCTCGACTTCAACCTTCACCAGCACGATGAGCTTCGCATCGCGCCGCCAATCGGCTGGTCATTCGCTGCGTTGCCCGAAGGGCTTGAGTACCCGACTGCTCCGCTGACGTACTCGCTGTCATTCGCGATCGAAGACGGCGAGCTGGTGGTGCGCCGCAAGCTTGCGCTGGGCCCGGGCCGCCTGAAGCCGTTCGCGTACCCCGAACTGGTCGAGCAAGTCAAGCGCATCAAAGCCGCGGAAGAAGTGAAGCTCACGCTGGTGAAGCAGCCTTAGCACGGCAAAAGCGTTTCCCACGAAGTGGCACGAAGCTCTGCAACTGCCTCATAGACAAAAGGCAAAACCCCACGTCGCGATGTGGGGTTTTGTCGTTGCAGTTCTTCGTGACACTTCGTGTGGCTTCGTGGGCAACCGAAGTAGACGTCTTCAAGAAACCAGCTGACCCGCGCGGCGCACGCCGTTCTGGAACAGCTCAAAGCCGTCGCCCACGCCTGCCGCGCCGTTGGGACGGCGGGTCCACTCGGGATGGTGGAAGCCGCGGATGTGCCTTTCCGGGTGCGGCATCAGCCCCAGCACCTGGCCGGTCTTGCTGCACACACCGGCAATCGCGCGGTCGGCTCCGTTGGGGTTGAACGGGTACTGCTGCGTCGGGCGGCCGTCGCGATCGACGTACTGGAACACGATCTGCCCGTCGGCCTCAAGTTCATCCAGCACCTCAGGCGGCGCGGTGAAGCGGCCTTCGGCGTGGGCAACCGGGTAGCTGACGATCTTGCGGCCGCTGACGAACGGGGTCTTTTCACTAACGATGCGCAAGTCCACCCACAGGTCGTTGTAGCGGCCATTGAGGTTGAAGGCGAGCGTGGCACGCGCCGGGTCGTCAAACACGTCGCGGCCGGTTATCAGACCCGCGCGCAACAGCACCTGAAAGCCGTTGCAGATGCCGAGCATCAGCTTGCCGTCTTCGATGAAGCGTTCGATCTCTTTCTTGAGGCGCGTGCGAAGCTGGTTGGCGAACACCACGCCGCTGCCCAAATCGTCGCCGTAACTGAAGCCGCCGGGGATTGCCAGCAGGTGGTAGTTGCGCAGGCGCGCCGGGTCAGCCAGCAGTTCGTTAACGTGCAAGATGTCAGTGCCCGCGCCGGCCTGGCGCAGTGTCCAGGCGGTTTCGCGTTCGCAGTTGGTGCCGGCTGCCCGCAGAATCAGCGCCAGTGGTGTGGTCATGGCTATCGCCCCAGGTCCTTGCGTGTGAACAGGGCTTCGAACTCGTAGCCCGCTTTCTTGAGGTTCTCGACCGCGCCGGCCTGCCGGTCCACCAGTGCCAGGATTTTCACGACCTTGGGCTTGTACTGGTGGTTCATGCCTTCGATGGCCTTGATCGCGCTGCCGCCGCTGGTGACCACGTCTTCGATCAGCACCACGCGCTCGCCATCGGCCAGCTTGGGGCCCTCGCACCAGTTGCCCATGCCGTGTCCCTTGGCTTCTTTGCGGATCAGGAAGCCCTTGAGCGTCTTGCCCTCGGCTGCCGCTGCCATCAGGATGCCCGCGACAATCGGGTCCGCGCCCAGGGTCGGGCCACCCACCGCGGTCACGTCCCACTTCTTGATGCGTTCCCACATCAGTTGCGCCGTGAGCTGCAGGCCGCGCGACGTCAGCGTCGTGTGACGCCCGTCGATGTAGAAGTCGGCGGTTGCGCCGCTGGCAAGCTTCACGATGCCTTCGGCGATGGTGGCCTTCACGAGCTGCTTCAGTTCTTCAGTCGGAGTCATGTTCGGTGTCATGGTCCCTGCCCGTAATGGTTGGCAAGTTTACTCAATGCCTTCTTCTACAACGCGGCGGCGGATTTGCTCGACATCGGCCGCCAGTTGCGCCTTCAATTCGGGAAGGCCGCTGAACTTCTTTTCCGGCCTGACGTGAAACAGGAACTCCACTTCCACTTCCTGCCCGTACAGGTCACCGGCAAAGTCCAGCACGTGCACTTCAAGCAACGGGGCGCTGCGCTGCGGGTCCACGGTCGGCCGCGTGCCGATGTTGGCGGCACCCAGATACCACTGCCCCGCCGTCTTGACCCGCACCCCATACACGCCCACGGGCGGGTATGCCAGTGTTCGCAGCGAAATGTTGGCCGTCGGGAACCCGATCGTGCGGCCGCGTTTGTCGCCGTGTTCCACGACTCCCAGGATTGAATAGGCGCGCCCCAGCATCTTGCGTGTCCACAGGAAGTCGCCGGCGGCGATGTGGCGGCGAATCGCGCTGCTGGACATGGCCTCGCCGCTGACTTCGACCCGTTCGGCCTCACGGACCGCAAGCCCGTACTTGGGGCCCAGTTGCTGCAGCAGCTCAAACGTGCCTTCGCCGTCTTTGCCGATGCGGTTGTTGAAGCCGACCAGCAATGCGCGTGCGCCCAGTTTTTCGACGATGCACTGGCGCAGGAAGTCTTCGGCACTCATCTTCTGCAGCGACTCGTCGAAGTCGAGCAGCAGTACCGCGTCCACGCCGGCCTTGGCCAGCAGCCGCAGCTTGTGCTCGGGTGTATTGAGCGCGGGCACCGGCTTGCCGGTCATGTACTCGCGCGGGTGCATGCGGAATGTGACGACGACCGCCGGCGCGTGTTCGCGGCGCGACCACTCAATCAGTTCATTCAGCAGAAACTGGTGGCCCAAGTGCACGCCGTCGAAGCTGCCGACGCTGACCACCGGCCGCGCCTCAACCAGGCGCGCGGCACGGGTGCGGAACTCGTCAAAGGACAGGAAGGTTTCAGCGCGGTACGGCAAGTCGGGGTTTCTTTCAACGTTCGCCCAGCGGGGGCGGGGCTCAGTCCGGGCGGCCGCGGCCGATGGAATCAGGGTCACCGGCACCGTACTCAACGTCGCCGCGGGGCAGTGCCGTGGAAAGCGCCTGGCGGAACATGTCCTGGCAGTTGTTGAAAACGCGGGCGCGATCTTTGTTGCTGTTGTGTTCGTCGTCGTGGCGGGCGAAGTAGCTGGTGTTGACCTTGCCATTCTTGATCTGGCGCACGGCAATGACGCGTGTGGTGCGGGCTTCGCGGTCGGCGCGCTTGATCGGGTCTTCGTCCAGGATGTTGACGGCGTTGCCCTTGTTGAAGAAGCCCATCTGGTCACGCAGCACGACCAGAAAATTGTACATGTCGGCGTTCCACACGAAGCGCTCTTCCTTCTTCATGCGGTGGTCGGGCAGGCCCTGGTACAGGGAATGGCTTTTGTTGACCAGCACGTACAGCTGCTCGGGCTGTTCGACGTAGGTGCCTTCTTCGCGGGCGCTCGGCAGCTGGGCACGCTTGACGTAATAGTACACCCAGACATCGCCGGTGCGCTCGTAGGCCACTTGCTCGCGCTCTTCTTCCGTGGCGTTGGGCATTTCGTCGAAGCCGCCGCCGCCGGTTTGGGTCGTGGCGCAACCGGCAAACAGCAGCGCGACAAGCAGCATCAGGAATGGGCGGGTCATGGCATGGCCTCACAGTCAGGCACGGGGCAGCGCAGGGGAGCGCCGCCGCCAGATTAGCTAATGCGGTGCTGGGCACAACGCGGCGACCGCTACAGGCCGCCGCAAATGAAACCGGGCCCGCAAGCGGGCCCGGTTGTGTGCGTTTGTCGTGCTTACCGCTTACGACACACCGTTCAGCGTCATCGACAGGATCTCGGTGGACGCGAGTCCGCCGTTGACGCCTTCGGTGCTCAGGAACCATTTCCGGTTGTCCACCTTCAGGTCCATGATGTACAGGCTCCAGGTACCGGCTGAGGGCTCGCCGTTCAGGTTCATCAGCGGTCCGCTGCCGATGGTGCCCAGGCTGAAGCGGAAGGTCTGCAGCTTCAGGTCGCCCAGCGTAAGGTCTTCGCTGGCGTCTTCGGGCAGAGCAAATGCCATCCAGTTGCCACTTGGCGACACGACCATCACGGCGGAGTCCCCGGCCACAGCGACTTCATCGTCCGCGTTGGTCGAGATCACGAGGTCAATCGAGGTCACAAAGAAGCTGCCACCGGTGAACACGAAGTCGTTTCGGAGCATCTTGCGGGTTCCGAAGTCGCCGAGGTCAAAAGGCGCACGGCTGCCCTTGAACTCAGGCACTTCACTGTAGCGGCCTTCGTCAACGTCCAGCGTCACTGTTTCAGTGTTCGCGCCACCCACGCCCGCAGCCAGGCCCGCGTTAATGTGCAGGCTGGCGTTGCGGAAGACGGCGCGGCCGTCATCGTCTTCAATCGGGTCCTTCAACTGGATCTTCCAGGTGCCGTCGCTGATCAGGCCGTCGAACTCGAAGTCAAAGGTGACTTCGGCCTGCGGGTTCAGCGTGGTGCTGTCGGCGGCGTCAACGACCTTCCAGCTTGAAGTGGTGCCGTTGGGTGCAACGCAGCGGCAACGCAGCTCCACGCTGGTCATGGGCGTGCCCTTGGGGGGCACCAGGTACAGGTGGGTGCGGACGCTGGTGACCGTTTCGCCGCCGCCCATGCCGAAGCTGACGGTCAGGTGGTCGTCGTCAAAGTCGTCGCCCTCAGGAATCTTGAGGTCGGTCATCTTGCGCGGGAAGTCACGCATGTCGTAGTAGGCCCGCAGCAACGGCGATGAGGCCAGCGCGCGGTCCGGCAGGCGCTTTTCTTCATCATCGTCGTCTTCCCAGGGTGCCTGGCATTCAGCGCCCATCAGGGCGAACATCGTCAGCAGCAGAATAACGACAAAGCGATCTTTCATGGGTACCCCCACTGATTGCTAACAAGTGGCCGGATTGAGGTTTACAAACTAGCGAAGGTCGCCACAAAGGTCAACGTCAGCGGCCAGCACCCTGTCCAAAACGCACAAATCCGGCGAAACGGGGAACCGGCCTCCAATCCATGGCGTATAGTCCCCTATAGCGATCTCTGGGCACGCTGCGTTGCGCTTCATCGGTGCGTATGTCCATTCACTACCGGAGCCTGCCATGAACCTGAGACTGTGCCTGCTTGGCGTCGCATTTCTTGCCTGCGGAACACTTTACGCCAATTCGTGACCCTCGGCCGTTCGCCGCAACAGTGTGTTGCGTGATGTTCCGCTGCCTGGTCACGCGGTCGGGCCCAAGCGCTTGAATGACCTCGATGGTCTGCAAGTCCAGATGGTGTCAGAGCAAGTCGACTTGACCTTTGTCAGGCACAATAACCTCTCGTTCCTGGACGTCAGTGTCACCTTCATGATGAAGAACCACTCTGAGGACGACGTCACCATGGGTGTCTGCTACCCCATCGGGCTGCGCAACACCATGGTGAAGTTTGAGGCCGAGACGGATGGGCTGGTGCACGAAGTGTTACTGCGGGGAGAAGAGGACAAGCCCGTGGGTGGCGGCCGTTTTACCGAACCAATGATGGTTTGGTTCTATGACTGGAAGGCCAAGTTCCCGGGCGGGGAAACCTGCATCCACAAAGTGAAGTACCGCGTTGCGCTGCAGGGTGCAACCCGGACCGGGTACACCGTCAGCACCGGGGGCCCGTGGAAGGGCAAGATCGAGAAGTCGATCGTCACCCTGACCGCGAGTGCTGAGGCCTGGAGCTACGTGCGCGCGTTTGGCCCCGCCGGTGCCGAACAGTCGGGTGACCGGCTGGTCTGGCGCTATTGCGACTACGACCCCGCGCCGAAACACGACATCTGGATTAATTACAAGGCCTATACGCTGGAAGCTGAAGTCGCCCAGGCGCGCGAGCAAAGCCAGCACTGGAACCAGAAGCTGGCCGTGTGCAGCCTGCTGCGTCATGCCCATTACAGCACAGGCAAGCTCGCCCACACGGAAGCGCAGTGGCGCGATTACCGAGCCGCCCTGCATGAGTTGATCAACGAGGCCAGTGCCGACGGCAACAGGGTCGTCATGCCGCGCACGGAAGTGCAGAAGGTAAAGCTGCCGCCCGAAGGGTGAGGGGACGACCGCACCCGTTGGGTGGACAAAGACATTGATCGCCCCTACGCGCAGCGCCACGGGGCCGCCAACATCCTGAACTGGTTGCCTGAAGTCGAACGTGTGCTGCAAGCCCAGCCCGGTGAGGCCGAAACCGACGCCCTTCGCGACGCGTGGCTGGCAATCACCCGCGCCGCCGCCGAAGGCAAGCTGTACGCCGGCGACAAAGTGATGGACTCAACCGAATCGCAGCGCGCTGAATGGGCCAAGGCCGTCGAACGGCTTGAAGCCGCCGATCCTGCGGCCGCACGCTGATCTGCACTGTGCATCGCCAATGCAACGGGCCGCGTTCACGCGGCCCGTTTTCGCTATCGCCTTCACTACCACTACCGTTCGCGTTCGGTGGCGGGTTCGCCTTCAGGCTCGCTGGCTGGGCGTCGCAGGCGTTCGAGCACGTGCTGCCATTCGGGCGGGTACTTGATGCCGTCGAGGCTGTGCTCGAATTGGGCCGTCACCGTGCTGACCGGGCCGCCCATCTTCTGGCTCAGGTCGTGGATGCCGAGCACGGCGCGCTTGAGCCGCCGCACGTAGGCCGCCGTGAGCAGCAGGTCATCCAGTTCAGCCTGGTTCAGCTGGTTCACGTTGCTGCTGCTGGCCCAGATCATCACCTCGTTGAACACGGGCTCAATCTGTTCGGCCGCAACGGCCAGCCGGCTGTGCGTGCCGCCGCGCACTTCTTCCAGATAGGCCCAGGAGTCGTAGAGGCGGGCCATGGAAAGCTGCCAGTTGCGGGCGTAGTCCGATGGCTGGGGGTCGCCTATCGCGCGCAGCACCCGGCCTGCCGTCTCGCGCACGGTTTTGAGTTCCCAGACGCGCTGCTTGGCATTCTCGAGGTGAAAGAACAGGCGCTGCTTCAGAATCGCGAGGCTGCGGAACTCCGGCAGGTGCTCCGACAGATCGTGAATGATCTGGTACAGCTTCTTGCCTTGTTCCGATTCCAGCGGCTGGTTGATGTCCAGCATGGCGCCTTCGATGCTGGCCTCGATACGGTCAAGGTCGCGCGACATGCCTGAGTAGGCCTTGTAGGTCGCCTTCCACTGGTTCAGCAGCATCTCGAGCGACTTGTTGATGTCGTCGTAGATGCTGACCGCGCGCTGGCCGCGCTTGCCTACCCGGGCCACGGCTTCGCGGGCTGCGTTCAGCTTCAGGCGCGCGTCCTGCTCGCCCTCCACCTTGCTCATCAGTTCGCGGCGCGCGGCCACCAGCAGCTCGCCGGCCGCCTGCACAAGCCCTTCCAGGCCAGAGAAAGCCTCGTCGGCTTCGCGCAGGCCGGCCTCGGCACCGGCCCCCAGGTTCATGGCGGCGTCGATGCGTTCCTGCACCAGTTTGGCGCTTTCGACCACGCGTTCGTAGGTGGGGCGTTTCACGGCGTCGCGGTCCGGTGCGGGCAGCGGTTGCAGCGCCGCCAAAGCCTGGATCGCGTTCAGCGCCCATTCGCCGGCCATGCCACTTTCGGCGCTGGCGTAAAGCTTCTTGACCTTGCCCTTCTGTTCGCGCGCCTCAAGCTGCACCTGCTTCAGCTCATTGGCCACAAGCTGCGCGGCCGCAATTTCCTGCTGGTGGCTTGTGGCACCCTTCAGCAGCAGGCGGGCCGCCGTCGCGAGCTCAGTGCCTTCGGCAATGTCCACCAGGCGCTGCAGCTTCTCAAGCCCTTCGCGCTGGCCCCGCAGCACGCGCACCAGCTCATTGGCCATGGCCCCGATCAGCGCCGAGTAATGCCGGCCCTTCATGCGGTCGGCCACTTCTTCCGCGATGATCGCGAACGACTCTTCCACAAGCTGCCCCGGCGCGGGTGGCAGGCTGTCGGTGTCGGGCACCGTGCGTGCGGCCGCGAAGGCGGTGCCGGCCTCATGCAACTCGGCGCGGCCTTCGTCGGCCTTCAGGGCGCGTGCAAAGGCGCGTTCGACATTGGCGGCGGCGTTGCGCAGCGTGCGCACGTTGGCGCGCAGCAGCTTCAGCGGGGCTTCGGCGTCCACTTCCGACAGCACGTTCAACAGTTCTTCGGGCGTGTCCACCTCAAAGCCCGTGACCTGGCCGGTGCGCACCCCGATGCGCTTGGCGGTCTGGTCCAATGCTCGCAGCCGGCCTTCGGCTTCGGCGCGGGCGGCGCGTTCGCCCTCCAGCGCTTCCTGCAGGTCGGCCAGCCGCGACTCCATGGTTTCGGCCGTGCCGGCAACCTTTTGGATCTCGCGTTCGCCGCGCTGTTGCAGGCGTTCAACATCTTTGAGGTGGCGGGCTTCCAGGTCGGCGACGCGCTTTTCCCAGCGGTCGCGTTCGCGCTGCATTTCGATCGCAGAGCGTTCCTTCAGGTCCTTCAGCTCGTTCAGCAGTTGCTGGCGTTCGTCGCTGAGTTCCTGCTTGAAGTTCTTTTCCTGGTCGGTCAGCGACAGCCGCAGCTTTTTCTCCAGCTCGGCCACGCGGGCGTTGGCGATGCTGATCTTTTTCTGCAGGTCAGCACCCATGGCGCGCAGCTTTTCGTTTTCCGCTGCCAGTTGTTGTACGCGAAGGCGCTCGGCCTCGATTTTGCGGGTCGCGATCTCGCGCAGTACGTCGCCTTCGTCAGGTTGCTGGTTGTTGCGCAGTGCCATGGCTTGGTTCTACCACGGCGCGCGCGCGCGGCCAACGGCGTCAGGCCGGCAGTTGGTACACAAGATTGTGTGAACCACTCATGTACGTGGTGGCCACTATGCTGGATGCCACGGGCGTAAGCGTTTCGGCGTCGATCAGCACCAGGCTGGTGGACTGGTGATATGTGACGACAAAGAACTTG
Organism: uncultured bacterium; assembly: GCA_938014885.1. Lineage (GTDB taxonomy): Bacteria > Planctomycetota > UBA8742 > UBA2392 > UBA2392 > CALLQI01. The sequence goes on along the minus strand of CALLQI010000018.1, from coordinate 597,084 downwards.
CGGTCCAAAGTGCACGAAATGCCGCGCGGCCATTTGAACTCGCCTTCAATGGCCTTGACCAGCTTGCCGGTGCGGAAATCCCAGAAAGTGATGAGGTCGCCGCTGGGGTTGGTGGCACCGACAATCATGCTGGGCTCGTGGATTGCGACGCTCAGCGTCTCGCCCTTCATTCTGCCCAACACCGGGTCGTCGGGCTCAGTCATGCGGCCCTTGACCGGGTCAAAGAAGTGAATGCTGCCAAGCCAGTCCGGCGCGCTATCGGCAATGCCACCGCGCGGGGCGGAAACGCAGGCGACCTCGCCCTTGCCGGTGATTGCGATGTGGCCGGCATTCACGCGCTTGTTGCGGAACGTGAGTTTCTGGCGCAGCTCGCGCGACTTGATGTCGACGTAACTGATGCAGGGTTCGCCTTCCGGGCCGTCGGCATCCATCGGCGCGCCGCCGTTGGTGATCACGAGTGTCTTGCCCTCGTCCACGAGATGGCAGTCGTGGGGTGCAATGCCGAAGGTCGGGAATTCGCCCTGCAGCTCAAAACTGCTGCCGTCGCGCACGGCGATCACGCCGTCGTAGCTGCCATCGCCGACGATGGCTTCGGCCGCAAACAGTGTCTTGCCGTCGGGGGTGAAGGCGCCGTGTCCGTAGAACTCGCGGTCGGCTACGGTGGTGATACGGCGGATCAGTTTGGCTGCGGCAAGGTCTACTTCGCAGCTGCCTTTGCCGTGCTTTTCAAAGATCACGGCGGTTTTCGGCTTGACCGGGTTGGGCGTGACGCCGTGGCCGAAGAAACCGATGTCGTTGGCAACGCGCAGGCTGTCGGCCGATCTGTCCAGATCCAGCAGCCCCAGGAAGAAGGCCATTTCGCCGGTGTCCTGGTCCTTGGCGCGGCCGGGGCCGATTACGGTGCCGCGCAGCGCCGGGTACTTGGACGCCTGGTCCGGCGTCTTGGCGGTGTTGCCGGGCGCGTTGGCGGAGTTGCCGGGCGTATTGGCCACGCCGTTGCCGCCGCAAGCTGCCAGCAGCAGTGGTGCACCCAGCGCCGCATGCAGGAATCGGCGGCGGTTTGGGTCGTGGTTGGATGCTGTTCCGGACATGCTTGTCCTATTGTGCCCACGGTTTGCGCCGACGCAAGCTTTGGTGCCAACCAAGAAGAAGGGGGAGCCCGCAGGCTCCCCCTGATTGGATGACTCAGTCCTTATGCCGCGATGTAGACACCGCCGGCCAGGGCCGCGAGCTGCTGCATGAACTGCTGGGCGGCGCCGTAGCCACCGATGCAGATGCAGACCAGCGTGGTGTCTTCGAACTTGTTCCACCAGGTCGGGAAGTCGGCCAGGATCTGGCTGCTGCTTCCGCTGACGTTGGGGCTGCCGTCCGTGAGCAGGAACATCTTGGTCAGGTCGGCGGGGTAGATCTCGCACGAACGCTTCAAGCAGGCGTAGGTCGGAGTGCCGCCGCCCGGGTTCGTGGCGGGGCCGTTGACCCAGCTGATCGCGCTGGACTTGTTGCCGTCCGTCGCGGGCAGCAGAGCGCCCCACATGAACTTGGTGTAGTGCTGGCTGGCCGGGGTCGCGCTGTCATAGGCGCAGCAGTCGAACTCGTCGTTCTCGGTCAGGTCGCCGATTACGCTTGTGGTTTCAGCGCGCATGCTGGCGACGCGGCTGCCGTACATGCTGCCGCTGGCGTCAAGCAGGAAGGCGAACTTACCGGTGACGGGCTCGCCGTAATAGGTCGGCGGATCTTCCGGCGGGGGCGGAGCCGGCGGGGTTTCGCTGGGCGGAATGTCTTCGCCTTCGCTCGGGGGTGTGGGGTTCTGGGTCGGGGGTGCCGGGCTGGGTTCCGGCGGGGTGGTCGGCGGAGTCGCCGGGGCCGGAAGCTTCAGCGTCACGCCGCCGATCGGGCGGTCGTGGGCGTCCGTCTTGGACTTGTCAGGGCTGTCCAGCTCAGCGGTCGTTTGCGCGTTCAGTGAACCAGCGCAGACCACAAAGGCCAGGGCAGCCATCGATGCGAGTATCTTCTTCATGCCACGCCTCCCAGTTTGAGTTGATGCTTCCTCGGCCAGCATGTTAGCGCACCATGTGCCAATACCTAAAGCAATTCAAAGAAACCCTCAGTTCACCAGCATCTGAGTCATAAGGTGCTGGCATAGCATTAGTTATGGATTTCCAGGGTTCGGGGCTGAGTTGTGCCTCAAGGCTCAACCGGGTACGCGGTTCCATTTTGGTGCCCCCGTTGCGCACCGAGCCGATACCAATTCGCCCCGGCCAACCACTACTCCCGCGCAGCCAGCCAATCCTTCTTGGTGGCGACCCAGTTCTGCGCGTCTTGCCCGGCGGCTGTCAGGCCACTGCGGGTGTGCGCGACCAGCAAGCCTTTGCCGGCATACAGCTTCTTGTCCAGGAACGCCTGCGCCAGGTTGTACCAGGATCGCACCAACGCCACCGTCTCCGGTTCGTCGCCAAGCTCCTGGACCATGTAGTCTACCTGCGGCAGGCAATTAAACAGTTCGCCCGGTGACCGGATGTACGTGCGCGCCCCTTCCATCGTGCGCAGCAGTTGGCGGCCCGTCGGTGTTTCCATATAGATCGGCGTTTTCTCTGTGGCCGGCAGGACCAGTCGGTCTTCTTTCTGTTCGGCCTCATCAATCAGGGCGGCCAGTGCCTGCCGGTATCGGCGCAATGTGTCCTTGGAGTGGGACACGGCACCCATGGCGTAGAATCCGCGGCTTCGCAGCTCGCATATCTGCACCCGGTTGGTCCATGAGTCGGTGTTGGATGCCAACCGTGCGCAGGCCTCATCCAGGGTTTCGTCGTTGTGTTCGATCCAGATGTCGTGTTCGGTGCCGGGGTCGTAGTCGGTGTAGTTCCAGATAACCCGACCCTCGGCTGCCTGCGCACCCTGCAGCGGGCCAAAGCTGCGCACGTAGCCCCAGTCAGTTGGGGATGCCGTCAATGTCAGCACCGACTTGGCGATCTTGCCTTTCCATGACCCGCCGGTGCTTACGGTGTAACCGGTACGCCCGATGGCGTTCAGCTTCAGCGTGTAGTCGATGCGGATCACCATGGTCTCATCGGCCGGGAATGTGCAGTCCCACTCGTAGTACCAGACCTCCGGGGTTGGCTTGCCCCGCGAGTTCGGGCTGTCGTCAGCGGCCTTTCGCTTCTGCTTGAACTTCTGCTTGATGCCGTCGTGCTGCACCGCGAACTCGGTCATCGTGTCGCGCCGCCCGATCGGGTAGATCACCGGCAAGTCGGCATCATTGGCGGCGTGGTTCTTGAACATGAAGGTCACCGACACGGTCAGCAACGACGTGGACTTTACCCGTTCAAACGTCATGTCCACCTGCTCGGACACCATCTCGACTTCCAGCGCATCCTGGTCCGCCAGCTTCAGCGGCTGGATCGAGTGGCCGGGAAGCGGGATCGCATCCAGCGCCGGCCCCGTGCGGGGATGCGGCGCCATGTTGGCCCGCAACAGCGAAGGCACCAGCACACACGCCAGCAGCATTGCGACTTGTGGAATGCGAGACATACGAGTGTGAGTCATGTTAGGCCTCCGCCAACGCACCATGTTGCCCTTGGGTGGCGTCGGCGCGCGCCGCCTTTCCGGCAAAGCCGTCCCCGCGCGATTCAGGCGTGCAGATCGGCGAAGAGCTGCGGCTGGTATTGCCGCAACGCGTCATACTCGGCGCGGCTGCGCTTTTGCATGCGCTGCAGCAAGGCAGCGCGTTGCGGCTGCGTAAGTTCGGCGGGCATCCAGCCGCGAAACACCAAGGCGGGGCGCCTTTCCGCCCGGGCCAGTTCCAGCTCATGCAGCAGCCTGTTGCCCGCATCCACGGCCTGCTGCAACTGCGTGCCCTGTCGCGCCTTGCGCTGCGCAAGTTGCTGCTGCATCCCCTTCAGGATCAGCCGCGCCACCGCAATCCAGCGCGGGTCGGGCGGCCCGGCGGCAATCCGCGACGTCGCCTTGCCCTGAGGCCGCGCGCCGGCCGCCAGCGACGCCGCGATGCGCAGGCGATACACGTCCACATACTCGGCCACAAAGGCCGCGCCGCCGGCGGCTTCGAATTCGGTGCGGGATTCTTCGGCGGCTTCCTGGGCCTGGTCTTCGTGGCCCAGCAGCAACCACAGGCCCGCGCGCACGCCCAGGCAGGCGGCGTAGCGCATGTGGTAGCCGTCTTCGCGCGAAATCGCGATGGCTTCGTCAATGTCGCGGCCGGACTGGTCCAGTTCGCCTTGCAGCAATGCAAGCTCGGCCGACGACATCAGCGCGAAGCTGAGTGATGAGCGGTTGCCGTGCTCGCGATGGATGCGCAACGCCACCTTCAGCGCATCTTCGGCCTCGGCGTAACGGCCCAGCAGCATCAATTGACGACCCATATTCGAGTGGGCGACGGCGACGCTGGCCGCCTGCTCGTCGGCGCGGAAGCGCCCCAGCAGTTGCCGGTAGGTCGCCACGGCCTGTTCGCGCCGACCGGTTGCGCCGTAGACGTTGGCCAGGTTGCCAAGGCTGGCATTCAGCCAGGTGCTGTCCTTGACCTGCTCAAACTTGTGCAGGGCGCGGGCGATCAGGGCTTCGGCCCCCGCGAAATCGCCGGTGCTTTCCTTCAGGTGGGCGCGGTACTGCAGCTCGCGGCCCAGCACTGTCGGGTCCCCCTGCTGCGTCGCGAGCTCATGCACGCGGTCCAGGATGGCTTCGGCCTGCGCGTGGTGCCCGCGCACGATCTCGATTTCGGCCAGCGCAATCAGGGCGGTCGCGCGCGTGCCGGGCGGAGCGTCGGCCGCGGCCTCAAGCTCCTCCAGGGCGCGCTGCGCTTCGGGCAAGTGGCCCGTCGTCCGCAACGCCGTGGCGAGCCGATGCAGCGCATCCAGGCGTGTCGCGGGGTCGCTCGCAATCGCCGCAAGCCGGCGGGCCGCCGTGATCACGGAAGCGTGCTGGTAGGCGGCCGCGGCTCGCGGTAGCGCCCGGGACAGGTGCGCGGCCTCGCGGCTGGTCAGTGCGGCCGCCGCAGCCGGGTCAAGGTCATCGGCGCCGAGCCGCGCGTGCTGGGCAAGTTCAAGGCTTACGCGGCCGAGGTCGGCGGCGTGGACGTGCTCCATGATCTCGAGTGCAAGCCGGTGCATGGCCGCGCGCGATGAGGGCAACTGCAGCTGGTAGGCCACCTCGCGATAGGCGCTGTGTGCAAACAGGTATGTGTCTTCGGCCGAGAACACGGTTGCGCCTGTAAGGGAGCATTGCGGGGTAGCTGTATTGTAGGACGCAAAGGGCGCCGGGCGGATTCTAGAAAGTACCAAGTTGCCCGGCGCGAAGATAACGTGCAGGCCCACCCACCCAAGGAGCCAACATGGCTAAGAAACCCGCAAAGAAAGCAGCAAAGAAGCCGGCAAAGAAGGCCGCGAAGAAGCCCGCGAAGAAGGCTGCGAAGAAGGTTGCCCGCAAGCCAGCAAAGAAGCCGGCAAAGAAAGCCGCCAAGAAAGCCGTGAAGAAGGCTGACGCAGCGCCCAGCCAGCCGCCAAAGCCCGCACACGGCGAATTCATGTGGAACGAATTGATGACCCGCGATGATGCGGGCGCCGTCAGCTTCTTTGAAAAGCTGCTGGGCTGGGGCCACAACGACTGGCCAATGGGTGAACAGGGCATCTATCGCCTGATGACCAGCGGGCCCAAGTCGGTAGCCGGAATCATGAAGATGGCCGCGCCGCAATTTCCAGAGCAACTGCCGCCGCACTGGATGAGCTACATCGCGGTGGACAACGTGGACATGCGCTGGGAGAAGGCCCAGAGCCTCGGCGGCGTGGGCATTCACCCGCCAACAGACATCCCGCAGGTGGGACGCTTCTGCATCATCCAGGACCCCACAGGCGGAGTGATCGCGCTGATGACGCCCGAAGGCGGCACGGCCTGATCAAAAGTCCTGAGTCAGCAGCAAACCAACGGGCGCGAACCAAAACGCGCCCGTTCTCGTTGGCGCGTGGCTACAGCGGCAAGTGAAACTGCAACGGCTGACGCGAAGGCCGCGAAGTTGGCGAAGGACCGAATCGGAGTAAGGCAGTGGTGCAGTCCGCACCGGATTAATCAAGCCTTGCAAGCAGCTTCTGCAGCACAGCGATCAACTCGCGCACCTCATGCTCGGCCAGCTCAACAGGGTCGCCAGCCGACGCCACGGCGCGAATGCAAAGTGGACCCCCAGCCTCCGCCCAGACAGTGACCTCGCCTCCAGCCAGCGAAAACACGTTCGTAGTCATGCGCACATCCCTGCGTTCTGGCGACTCTTACCGGCTCGGTCACGTGGAGGACGGTTCGCCCCAGTGCTTGTGCCTTTCTTGCATCAGGAACTGGCGCACGTTCTCCAATGTCGCGTACCCGTTGGGATCGGCGCTCTCCAGCGATGTCATCACGGGAAAGTCTTGAAACACAATGCAGATCGAGACTTCGTTCAGTTGCAGATCCCACAAGTGCATATCAACCACTTTGTTCTTTATGAGCACTGCGGCCCCGATGAGACTGACAACCCTGTCTGCAAACGAGGGGAAGTCATGCCACCCGATGCGGTCAGTCAGGTCCAACGATACATATCCACGTTCGTTGACCTCAATTGTCAAAACGTTCATGAGGTACAGCGCCATCTGGTCGCGATAGCCCATTCTGAGGGCCTCCTGGCCTCTCCGCAGCCCTGCACTTGATGGACCGACGAAGGCGAACGGGCCAACCGCCGAAAGGCCCCTGCTTTCCACTTCAGTTTACCGGCCCGGCCTTTGGTTTGCGCCCGTTTTCGTTGGCTTTGCTTTGGCTTTGGCTCCTACAATGGCGGTCTCGACGCCTTGCCTGTCTTTGGACCGGTCCTTCCGGCGGAGTCTTTATGCGCCTGCTGCTTCTTTTGCTGCTTTGCGGCCACCTGGCAGCCGTTGAAATCTTTGTTGCTACCACCGGCAACGACACCACGGGCACCGGTGACATTGCTGCGCCCTTTGCCACGCTTATGCGGGCGCATCAGGCCGCCGTTGCCGGCGACACCATCACCTTCCGCGCCGGCACCTACGAAGGCGGCGTCTACATCACGAAAAGCAACCTGACCTTCCAGGGCTACACCGGCGAAACCGCCGTCATCGCGCGGCCGAACAACGTCAGCGGCCAGGACAACGCCTTCTACATCGGGACCGCCAGCAATTGCGTGGTTCGGCGGCTGACCATCCAGGGCGGCTACTTCTATGCAATCAAGATCGACACCGGGCCCTGCCTGGTTGAAGATTGCCGTATCCACGGCAGCGGCCGCGACTGCGTGAAGATCCCGGGGGCCGATTACGTCACGATCCGGCGCTGCGAAATCTTTGACAGCGGCCTGCGCGACCCCAGCAATGCCGAGGGCATCGATAACGTCAACGGTGATTACATGCTGGTGCAGGACTGCTGGATTCACGACATCGCCACCAACGGCGTGTACCCCAAAGGCGGCAGCATCGGCAGCGTGATCGAGCGCTGCTTGATCCAGCGTTGCGGCCAGAAAGGCATCAGCATGGCCCAAAGCAGCGGGCTTGCCTTCTACGACACCGTTTCAAACCCGCTGTATTACTCGTGCATCGATTGCTGCGCGCGCAATAACATCATCGAAGATTGCGAAGGCAGCGGCATCGACCTCGAAAGCGCGCTGCGCGCCCGCGTGTACAACAACACCTTGGTCAACGTGGCCAAGCAGTTCCAGGGCGGCATCCGCATCGCCAGCGTGGATAAGGGTGCGCCGGCCGGCGTGGTTCGCTGCCGCGATTGCGTGATCCGCAACAACATCATCGTGCTGCCGAGTGCCGGTACGCGCCCGGCCGTGTTCATGGGCAACAACAGCCACGAAGGCACCCTCACCATGAGCAACAACCGCTACTTCAAAACCGGCGGCAGCGCGGTGTTCTGGTGGGAGCCGGTGAGTTACACGCTGGATCTCGCGGGCTGGAAAACCACCAGCGGTACCGACACCAACAGTACCGAAGGCGACCCGCAGCTCGATGCAAGCTGGCACCTGAACACGGGCAGCCCCTGCATCGACCAGGCCGTGACCATCACCGCCATGATGGATTTCTTTGCGTTCACCGACGACTACGACGGCAATCCACGCAGTGGCGTCTGGGACATCGGCGCTGACCAGACTGGCGGCACCGCGCTGGCCACACCGCCAACGGGCGGAACTGTGGGCACCGGAGGAGGGCTGGGCGTACCGGGCTCGCCCAACGGGCCCACGAACCTCACGATGCTGAGACTGCCGGGGCCGATCAGCGCCGACCTGACCTGGCAGGACAACAGCAACAACGAAACCGGCTTCCGCGTTGAACGCAGCACCAACTTCGGCGCATTCAGCACCCGCGCGACACTGCCCGCCGACACCACCAGCTGGAGCGAGAACCTGAACGAGGCCGGCGACTACCGCTACCGCGTGATCGCCTTCAACGCCGCGGGCGACAGCGCCCCCAGCAACGTGGTGGTCATCGGCGTAAGCAGCGTCCCGCGCAACACCGGCGTGGGTGCCGATTGCAGCACTAGCCCCCGCGAAAGTGCGATGCTGGCGCTGCTGCTGGCCGCACTCGCTACCTGTGTGCCCAGGCTGCCTCGCGCGCGGGCCTGACGGCGTCAGGCCTGTTCGGGGAACTGCTTGTCGAGGTCGATGGTGGTGGTGGCTTCCGTGGCCATTTCCTTCAGGTCGGCCTGTTCGTCTGATTCGCGGGCCTTTTCCTGTTTGCGCAGCTTGATCAGCCGCGCCGCGTCCTCGCCCTGGTGGAAGCCAAGGCTCAGCACTTCGTCCAGCGAAGTCATGCCCGATTGCAGTTTGCGCACGGCATCGTGGGTCAGGTCTTTCATGCCCTTTTCGATCGCGCGGGCTTCCATCGCGTGCTCGGTGACGCCTCGGCTGATCATGTCGCGCAACTCATCGTCCGGCTCAAAGATCTCGTACACGGCCATGCGGCCGGCATAGCCGCGGAAGCCGCATTTGTCGCAGCCCACCACGCGCGCCACAGGAAAGTCCACCTTGTGCCCAAGCTGCCTTTCCAGCAATGCGCGCGTTTCTTCGGGCAGCGGCTCCATGCGGCGGCAATTCTGGCACACGCGCCGCACCAAGCGCTGCGACTGCGCGGCCAGCAGCGTCGCCGAAATCAGGAAGCGCTGAAGCCCCATGTTTTCCATGCGCGTGACCGAGCTGACGGCGGTGTTGGTGTGCAGCGTGCTGAACACCACATGCCCGGTCAGTGACGCGCGCACCGCCACTTCAAGCGTTTCCAGGTCGCGGATCTCGCCCACCATCACGATGTCGGGGTCCTGGCGCAAAATCGTGCGCAGGCAGTTGGCGAACGTCAGCCCGATCTTGGCCTTCACGTGCGTCTGGTTGATGCCCTCAAGCCGGTACTCAACCGGGTCTTCCACCGTGACGATGTTGACCTCAGGTGCGTTCAGCTCGCGCAAGAACGCGTACAGGGTGCTGCTTTTGCCGCAGCCCGTGGGGCCGCACAGCAGCACAATCCCGTGCGGGGCGGCAATGATGCGGCGCATCTGCTCGGCCGCGTCGGTCTCAAACATCTTGTCGAGCGTCAGTTCGCCCCCGCCCTGGTCCAGCAGGCGCAGCACCACTTTCTCGCCATGCACGTTGGGCATGGTCGAGACGCGCACGTCAATCGTGCGGCCGAAGTACTTGATCTTGAGTCGTCCGTCCTGCGGCAACCGGTGCTCCGCGATATCCAGGTTGCTGATGATCTTGATGCGGCTGACGATGGCGTTTTGCAGGTGTTTCGGCGGCGGTGCCATGATGCGCAGGTCGCCATCGACGCGGAAGCGGCAGCGCAGCTGGTGTTCTTGCGGCTCAATGTGGATGTCACTGGCCTTCATGCGCGCGGCCTCATACAGCATTGAGTTCACGAAGCGCACGACGGGTGCCAGGCCTGCCTGGCGCTGCAGGGCGCTGTCGTCTTCGAACTCGACGGCGTCGGCGGCGTCTTCGATCTTGAATTCTTTGAGCTCACCAATGGCCTGTTCAAGGCTGGCGGGCGTGTCGTCGTAGACGGATTGCAGCGCGTCATGAATCTGGCTGCGCGGCGCGATGGCCGGCTGCGGCTCAATGTTGGCCGAGGCGCGCACGGAATCCAGCGCCATGTAGTCGCTGGGGTCGGACATCGCGACAACCAGCTTGCGCGGCTGGGTGGCGTCGCCTTCGATGATGCGGACGCCCAACAGGTGGTGGCGGCGCGACACGGCAGGCGGCAGCACGCGCACGGCCTCCTGGTCCACAGCGCCGGGTTTGCTCAGGTCAAGCACTTCGATGCCCAGATGCATGCCGAGGATGCTGGCGAAGTCGGTCTCCGAGATCAGGCCAAGGTCCAGCAGGATGTGCCCGATCAGCCCGCCCTGGCGGCGCTGCACGTCAAGCGCGCGGGCCAGTTGGTCGGCGCGGATCTTGCCCTGCTTCACGAACAGCTCGCCCAGGTGTCGCGGCTCAAAATCGCCGACTTTCTGGACTGAGTTGTCGCGTGTGCTTTTCTTGTCGGCCATGGTGCTCCCTGCCGGCCGCCCGCCGGCGCGCGCATTGTAGATGCCGCTGCATTGCGCGTCAGGCCCGTGCCGGAAACGGACTCGCGCAGTCCGGGATGCAAACGGGGCGCGCCCGAAGGCACGCCCCGTGGTGTCTCACTGCAACCAGCTTACGCCCGTGAACGGCGCAGGCGCAGGGCCAGCAATGTCAGGGCCAACGCTGCCAGCATCGCGGGCCAGCGTTTGGTGCCGCCGCCGGTGCTGCAGTCTTCATCGTCGTTGTCATCATCGCCGCCGCTGCTGCTGGGCGGCTCAACCACGTTGACGGTGATCGTGCGGCTGGTGGTGTGCGTGCCGTCGGTGACAAAGAAGGTCAGAGTGGTGGTGCCGACCTGCGCGGCCTCCGGCGTTACGGTGAAGCTGAAGTTCGGGGCCGTACCGGTGATGACAATGCTGGCGTCGAGGATCAGCGCCTGGTCGCCACTGAAGGCCTGCGGCGCGGTAAGGGTGATGTCGCCCTGCGGGTCCGTGGCCGTGAACGTGAAGGACTGCGAAGTCTCGTCACGCCGGATCTCAATGTCCGTGAGGCCGCCCAAAGCCGGCGCGTCCACAGTGTCGGTGACAGTCAGGGTGAAGCTGACGCTCGCCTGCGCGCCAACGCTGTCTTCTACGGTGACCGTGATGACCGAAATGCCGGTGTGGTTAGCCTGCGGGGTGATGGTAAGCGTGCGGTTCAGGCCGGTGCCACCGAGCGCAATGTCGGTCAGCAGATCAACGAGGACCTGGTTGTTCGCGTCCACCGTGACCGTAAGGGCATTCGGGCCTTCATCGGCATCGTCCACGTCAAAGGTCAAAGCACCGGTGTTGCCGTTCATCGCAATCGACTGATCCAGAATCGCCGTAATCGTCGGCAGCGCGTTGGCCAGCACGTTGACGGTGACGTCGGCAGTGGCGGTGTTGCCGGCCTCATCGCTGGCGGTGAGGGTGACGATGTATGCGCCCGGTGCCAGCGTGGACAGGGCGGCGACCGTGCCGGTCACAACGCCTGAGCCGTCAACCGCGATGGCCGAAACCGCAAGCCCGGTCGGCACCGTGGTGGCTGCCACGCCCACATTGAAGCCCGAGAACGTGTCGCTGACATCGGCCAGATGCTGCGCCGTAACGTTGCCGCCCTGGTACACGTCAAAGGCGGTCGCGGCCGTGATGACCGGGACCGTGTTGTCCACGCTTACCACGGCGCTGGGGCCCGCCGCCGGGGCGTTGCCGCCCAAGTTGCTTGCGGTGCCCGCGGCAATGCTGATGGTGAAGTCGCCATCTCCCGTGAGGCCGCTGACCGTGACCGTTCGCGTGACCAGGCCCGCGCCGCTGACTGCGACAGTGCCGGTGACACCGCCGGTGGCGTTCAGGGTGACGTCACCGTTGGCCAGCGTGATCGCGTTGGCGATGCCGTACGTGATTTCAAATGTGATCGGGCCGCCGGTCGTGATACTGGCCGAAGGTGCGCCGATGCTGATCGTCGGAGGGCCGCCCAGCACGGTGGCTTCGGCGCTGGGGCCGGCTGCCAGCGCGGCGTTACCCGCAAAGTCCGTGGCCGTGCCCGCGGCAATGCTGATGCCGAGGGTGCCGAGGCCCACCAGGTTGCTGACCACGACGGTGCGTTCGTTGGGTACTACGGTGACAATCGCAACGTCGCCGGTGACGCCACCGGTGCCGGTCAGCGTGATGTCGCCCGCCGCCAGCGTGATGTTGGTGAAGTCCGTGTAGGTGACCACAAACTGCACCGGGCCGGTGTTGGTGCTGGCTGGCGAGGGTGTGCCGATGCTGATGCCCGGGGGCGTCAGGTCGATGGTGTAGGCCTCGCCACTGTTAAAGGTCGCGGTCAGGGCGTTGCCCAGCGCGTCGGTGATCGCGGGGGTGGCGTTGCTGAGTTCCAGCTCAATGTCACCTTCGCCCGTGCCGCGCGCAACCGTGACCGTGCGGGTGGTGCCGCTGCCGGTAACGCTGGTGATGCTGGCACCGGTAACACTGCCCGTGACTGCCACGCTGAAATTGCCGGCGGCAACGCCGGTGGCGGCTTCGTCGAAGGTCACCAGGAAATCCAGGTTGGCAGCGTTGGTCGGGTTGGTGCCGACGCGGGTGATGGACTGCACTACAGGCCCAAGCCGGTCAATGGTGTACACCTGTCCGCTGCTGAACAGTGTGGTCAGGCTGTTGCCCACGGCGTCAAGGATCGCGGGCCCCGTGCTGCCCAGGTTCAGGCGCAGGGTTCCGTTGCCGGTGCCGGTGTTGACGGTCACGGTGCGCGTAGCACCCGTGCCCGTGATGCCGGACACCGATGCGCCGCTGACGCCGACTTCCGTGAAGGTGAAGTTGCCCGCGGCCACGCCGGTGACGGGCTCGCTGAAGGTCACAGTGAAGTCCACCGAAGCCGCGTTGGTCGGGTTGGCGCTGGCGGTGACGATGCTTGTTACCTGCGGCGGGGCTTTATCGACGCCGTAGGTTTCACCGGTGGTGAAGCTGGTGTTCAACTGGTTGGTCGCTGCGTCCACGATGGATGACAGGCTGGCGGTCAACCGCAATTGCACGGTACCACTGCCGGTGCCGGTGTTGACGGTGACGGTGCGCGTGGCACCGCTGCCGGAGATGCCGGTGACGGAGGCACCGGAGACGCCGACAGTGGACAGCGTGAAGTTCCCGGTAGTGACGCCGGTGACCGTCTCGCTGAAGGTCACAGTGAAACCGACCGAGTTCAGGCCAGTCGGGTTGGGGTTGGCACATACGATGCTGGAGACCACGGGGCGCGTCTTGTCAATCGTGACCACGGTGCCGCCGGTGTAGGGCAGGCCGGAAATGCCGATCGTTGCGCCGGTTGCGTTGTTCAGGTTCAGCCGGATCGTGCCGTTGCCGGTGCCAGTGTTCACCGTGATGAACCAGGTCGGGTACACCGCCGTGCCGCCAAGGCCGGACACCACGTTGGTGATGCTCGCGCCACTGACGCCACCGCCCAGTGTCAGGTTGAAGTTGCTGGCTGTAAGCCCGCCCACGGCGGGGCCGGCGGCGGCGAAGTCAAGCTGGTACTGGATGCTGGACGCATTGGTCGGGTTGGTGTTGCACACCAGGGACTGCACTGTAGCAGTCTGGTTGGTCACGAAAATGGTGCCGGTCTGACTGGCGGTGTAACCCTGGCCCACTAGCAGCACGCGGCACCAGTACAGGTACTGGCCCACGGCCTGGCCGGCGGGGACATTCCATGTGAAGGTCGCGGAAGTCGCGCCGCCGACCGGGTTGCTGATGTTGGGCGCGATGCCGCTGTACCACTGGTAAGTCAGCGTGCCCGTCGTCGGGGGCGTGGGGATGCTGGCCGCGACCTGCAACTGCGCGGTCATGCCGGGGTTGGTCTGCGGGTTCTGGATCGGCTGCTGCGTGATCACCGGGTAGTACACGTTGGCGATCGTGATCTGGATCGTGGAGTTGGTGAAGGTGAAGCCATCGGTGTACGTCACCGGTATCGATTCCACAGAGCCAATCGTGGCGCCGGCGTTTGCGGTGTATGAGAAGCCCTGACCCGCGAAAATCCGGTTCTCGTTGAACGTGCTCAGCGAGCCGTACACGGTGAACGGGTTGGGGAAGCCCTGCCCCCACGGCTCATAGGTGAAGTTGGCGAATCGGAACAACGAGCCGTGCGACGTGCCCGGCACCGTTGTCAGGTTGATGTCCATGCGGGTTGTGCCCGCCGGCAGGATCGTACTGATCGGGTTGATATCGATCGTGCCACCGGGCGCGACCTGGTAGGCAATCTGCGCCGGCAGCAGGCCGGCAAACGCGAGCAACAGCGCGGAACCAAGCAGCAATCTCATCGAACTCTCCGAATTGTCCAGTACGCCCAACGACAACCTGCGGCCGTCAGTGCGGCCGCAGGATAATGATATTTGTGCAATATAAAACGGTTTTACCTGCAACCGAGGTCACAGTGGCGAGTGCCGACTAGGCTTTGCCGGCGCTTTGCAGCAGCTTCATCTTTTCCTTGATGATCTCTTTGACTGCGTCGCGGGCTGGGCCGAGGAATTTGCGTGGGTCGAATTCGCCGGGTTTGTCGTGCATGATTTTGCGCAGCACGGCGGTCCACTTCAGGCGCAGGTCGGTGTCGATGTTCACCTTGTTGATGCCGTTCTTGATGGCCTTGGCGTAGGATTCGGCGTCGAGGCCCTTGGCGCCGTCGATCTTGCCGCCGTATTCGTTGATCTGCGCCACCGACTGCGCGTCCACGCTGCTGGCCCCGTGCAGCACCAGCGGAATGCCGAGCAGGCCCTTGATGGTCTTGATGCGGTCGAAGTCGATACGGTTCTCGCCCTTGAACTTATAGGCCCCGTGGCTGGTGCCTACGGCCACCGCCAGCGCGTCGCAGCCTGACTCCTTTACGAAGCGCACGGCCTCAGCGGGGTCGGTCAGGCGGGCGTCGCGTTCATCGACGTTGATGTCGTCTTCAATGCCGCCCAGGCGGCCGAGTTCGGCCTCGACGGTGATGCCCTTGCCGTGGGCGTACTCGGCGGCCTGCTTCGTCAGGGCAATGTTCTCGTCGAGGCTGTGGTGCGAGCCGTCAATCATGACGCTCGTAAAACCGGCATCGACGCAGCGCTTGATGTCGTCGAGCTTCTCGCCGTGGTCCAGGTGCAGGGCCACGGGCACACTGACTTGCTCAGCCATCGTGCGCGTAAGCGCGACCAGGTTCTTGATGCCGCCGTATTTGATCGCGCCGGTGGAAAGCGCCACGATCACGGGCGATTTCATTTCCTCGGCGGCCTCCACGGCGGCCTGCAGGAACTCAAGGTTGGAAAAGTTGAACTGGCCGATGGCGTAGTATTCGCGGTTGGCCTTCTCGTACATTTTACCGAGGATTTCGAGCGGCATGGTTTGCCTCGCTGATGGGACGACTGGTGGGACGTACAGGACTTATGGGACCTATGCGTCCCCTCTGTCCTATAGGTCCCTTCACGCCGGGGTTCAAGGCTTCATCAACTTCGCGCGGTAGTACTCCAGCTCGGCGATGCTTTCTTTTATGTCGGCGAGCGCTGTGTGGTCTTTGCCGGGCTTTTCGAACTTGGGTACGTTTGGGTGCCAGGCTTCGCGCAGCACTTTCAGTGTGCTTACGTCTACTTGCCTGTAATGCAGATAGCCCTCGAGCGCCGGCATGTGCCGGTACATGAACCTTCTGTCCTGATGGATGCTGTTGCCTGCGAGCACGCCTTCGCCCGGTTTGCAGTGTTTGGCGATCATCGCCAGTGTGGCCGCCTCGGCCTCTTTCAACTCGGTGCGGCTGCCTCGCACGCGCTGGATCAGCCCGTTGCGGGTGTGCATGTCGCGCACGAAGTCGTTCATGCGCTCCAGTGCGGCCTCAGGCTGGAAGATCACGGCGTGGTACTGGTCGATGGGGACAAGGTCAGGCCCGGTGACGATGCAGGCGATTTCCAGAACGACATCGAAGTCCGGGTTCAAGCCGGTCATCTCAAGGTCAATCCAAATGAAGGTGGGTGCGTTCATTGCTTGTTTACGGTTGACGGTCGACAGTCAACGGTCACAGGCAGAACCGTCAACTGTCGACCGTCAACTATTGACCGCGCAGCTTACCCCTTCGGGCCGGCTTGTTTGATGGCTTCGCTTACGCCGGCTTCGAACTGCTTGAAGTTCTCCTTGAACAGGTGGGCGAGGTGCTTGGCCTTTTCGTCGTAGGCGGCCTTGTCGGCCCATGTGTTGCGCGGGTCCAGCACTTCGGCGGGCACGCCCGGCGCGCTGGTCGGGAAATACAGGTTCATCAGCGGGCGGTGCGCGTACTCGACTTTGTCGAGCTTGCCCTCAAGGGCCGCGTTCAGCAGTGCGCGCGTGTGCTTGATGCTCATGCGCTTGCCGGTGCCATACGGACCGCCACTCCAGCCCGTGTTCAGCAGCCAGCAGGTGGCGTTGTGCTTCTTGAGCTTGTCGGCCAGCAACTTGGCGTACACGCCCGGGTGACGCGGCATGAACGGCGCGCCGAAGCACGCGCTGAACGTGGCGCTAGGCTCTTTGACGCCGCGCTCGGTGCCCGCCACTTTCGCGGTGTAGCCGCTTATGAAATGGTACTGCGCCTGCTCAGGGCTCAGTTTGCTGATCGGGGGCAGCACGCCGAACGCGTCGCAGGTCAGGAACACGACGTGCTTCGGGTTGCCGCCGCGGCCGCTGGGCTCAAAGTTCGGGATGTACTCGATCGGGTAGGATGCCCGTGTGTTCTCGGTCAGGCTGCCGTCGTTGAGGTCGATGACGCGGGTGTTTTCGTCGAACTTTACGTTCTCGAGCACGGTGCCGAACATCTCGGTCGTGGCGTAGATTTCGGGCTCGGCCTCGCGGCTGAGGTTGATGACCTTGGCGTAGCATCCGCCTTCGAAGTTGAACACGCCGTCGTCGGCCCAGCCGTGTTCGTCGTCGCCGATCAGCTTGCGCTTGGGGTCAGCGCTGAGTGTGGTCTTGCCCGTGCCCGACAGGCCAAAGAACAGCGCGCTGTCACCGGCGGGGCCGATGTTGCTGCTGCAATGCATGGGCAGTATGCCCTTGCCCGGCAGCAGATAGTTCATGATCGTGAAGACGGACTTCTTGATCTCGCCGGCGTACTTCGTGCCGCCGATCAGCACGATCTTGCGGGCAAAGTTCACCAGGATGAAGGCTTCACTGTTCAGGCCGTCGTCGGCGCCGGCGGCCTCAAAGTACGGGGCGTGAATCACGGTAAAGCCAGGCTTGAAGCCCTGCAGCTCGGCCTGGTTTTCGATGCGCACGAACATGTTGCGCGCGAACAGGTTGTGCCAGGCGGCCTCGTTGATGATGCGGACCGGCAGGCGGTGTTCGGGCGCGGTGCCGGCATAGCAGTCAAGGACATAGACTTCCGGGCGCGACTCGTAGTAGGCGATTACCTTGTTGTAGATGGAGTCGAACAGTTCGCCGGTGATGGGCTTGTTGACCTTGCCCCACCATACGGTGTCGCTGGTTTCGCCGTCCTGGACGGTGAACTTGTCGTTGGGCGAGCGGCCGGTGTACTTGCCGGTGTTGACGACAAAGGCGCCCTGGCGTGTCAGGTGGCCTTCATTGCGGCGGATCGCCTCTTCAATGAGGCGCGCGCTGCTGAGGTTGTGGTGGATGGTGGAAGTACGCTTGATGCCGAGTGAGGACAGGTCGGGCGTCATGGTTTTCCTTGCAAGCCGCGGCCAAGCATTGGGGCAAAGGGCCACCGAGCCTCCGCAGACCGGGGCAGTCTAGCGAGAGAAACTTAGCGCTCAATAACCAGAGTGGGGCAGGTTGTAGGGGATAGGTGGTAGGTTGTAGGGATTGGGTCGTAAGTTGTGGGAGCGGCGCTGAATCGAACTGAGCGCCGGGCACTGGCTATCGTTCGAAGTACTTGCGGGCGGCGTCGCGGTAGCGGCGGGGTAGGGTTTCTTCGTCCTGCCGGGTGTTGATGCCTTTGCTGCCTGATTCGCGGCCGGTTTCGTCGCGGTTGGCGCGTTCATCTCCGGCCTTGGTGGGATCGAGGCGATTGGGGTCCTTGTTGGGGTCCTTTTCGCCGCCGCCGGTGTCTTTGCTGTCGATGCCTTCCTTGCCGCCTTCGCCGTCGATTGTGCGGGTTGGGTCGCCGGTGCGCTCGCCGCCTTCGCCACCCTCTCCGGTCCCTTCCGCGCCGCCTTCGCCGTTGCGTTCGCTGCCTTCGCCTGTGCCTTCACCTCGGCCGGCTTCGCGGCGTTCGGCCTCGCGGCGGGCCTGTTCCTGCCATTGCTGCTTCATGGCTTCTTCGGCGAACTGGCGGGCCCATTCGGGGATTTCGTCGGGGCTGAAGCCCGGGTTTTCCATGGCCTGCTGCTCGAGCATTTCCTTGGCCAGTTCCTCCATGCCCTCGAACTCTTTGCCCTGCTTCAGCAGCTCGCGCAGGGTTTCGGCATCCAGTTCCAGGCGCTTGGCCAGTTCGGCCGCGGTTTCGGCCATTTCGCGGGCTTGCTCAGGCGTCAGCTGGCCGTTCTTCACTTTCTCGGCCAGGTCGTCAGACTTGTTGCCCGTGGGCTCAATGTCGCGCAGCTTGCTGGCGGCCTCGGCGAATTCCTGCAGCGCTTTCTCGAGCTGCTCGCGATCCAGCTTGCTTGCGGCCTCGAGCGCTTCCTTCAGCATCGCCGGGTCGGCGTTCTGTTTCGCAAGCTCGGCGCGTTCGGCTTCGGCCTGCTTCATGGCCTGGTCGTTCAGTTGCTTGCGAAGCTCATCTGCGGCGCGGCGCAGGCGCGCGTCGTTGGGGGCCTTGGCGGCGGCCTCTTCGATGGATTTCAACAACTGTTCGGCCTTGGCCTTGTCCAGTCCGCCTTCGGCGTTGTGAATGCCTTCCGCAACCTCGCGGGTTTCGCGCTCAATGGCGCGCTCGTTCACATTCTCGAGTGCCTTGGCCAGTTCGCGCGTGGCCGCGTTTTCAGCCATGCTTTCGCGGGCTTCGGCGCGCGACTCCTGCCCCTGGCGCTGCGCGTTGGCGCGGTCGGCCAGCGCGTTGGCCTCGCGCAGGGCGCGTTCTTTGTCCTGCGGGCCGGCTTGGGCTTTCCGTGCGGCCTCTTCGATGTCTTCGGCCAGTTGGCCGGCTTGGGTGGCGCCCAGCTTTTCGGCCTCTTCGGCGGCTTTGCCGGCTTCACGGGCTAGGATTTCGGCTGCGTCGGCCGGGGGTTCGGTTTTGCGGGCTTCTTCCTGTGCCAGTTCTTCGGCTTCGTCTTCGGCCATCTGGGCGTGGGCCCAGCGCGACAGCGGTAGCATCAGGAAAAGCACGGCAAAGGCGATCAGCAACCGGCGCAGCAGGCGCGGCTCAGGCAGGCGCGGGGCCTTGAGCGCGTTCACCGCGCGGGCAGCCACCGGTGCTATGAAGGGGCTGTCGGGGTGTTCGCGCGCCAGTTCAACGGCGCTGACTACCGCGCCGCCGCCGCCGCACCAGGCATCGGCGGCCATGGCGATTGCCGTTTCATCGGGACGACGCACAAGCACCAGCGCCACGTACAGCGCGGGCAGGATCAAAGGAAGCGCCATGGTGGCGTAGTAGCCCGGTAGTCCGGCCACATCGCGCAGCCAGGGTGCGGCCACGACGATCACGAGCGCAATCACGAGCCCGATCAAGGCGGCATAGGTTGCCAGGCGCAGCATCAGGCGCAGGCGGAACCGTGAGAGTGATTTGCGCAGCTCGTCCATGCGTACACTTTAACGGTTTTTGAACCCGGCAGGGTCCATGAAACTGTGATTCGCACTGGCCACTGCATTCTTCCACGAAGGGCACGAATGGCCACGAAGAACAGCAACTGCGTTTTGGGTTTACAGCGACACCTACCCGGGTCGTTTGCATTGGCTGTTCACCTCTACTGCTTTTGCCGTTCTTAGTGGTCCTTCGTGGCGCTTCGTGGGCCAAGTAGTTGCCGTGGCTTTGGCGTGGCGTCTTGGATTGCACTCGCGCTGTGCATTTTGCGCGCGAATCTTCGTATCCCGCCCAGGACCGGATTCGTCAATTCTTTGAGATTTTCGGGTAACGACGAAAGGTCGTCGTTCGTAATGTGTTGTAGCAGCAACAAAGGGGGCAGTACCATGCAGCAGACCCGTCCCGGCGCCGGGACCTTCATGTGGAATGAACTGTTGACCACCGACGTAGACAAGGCCCGCGCCTTCTACGCCGCCGTGCTTGGCTGGGACTTCAAACCCGTAGACATGGGCCCCATGGGCACCTACTGGCTGGTGCACGCCGGCGGCGCGCTGGCAGGCGGCATCGGCAAGCTGGATTGCCCGGATGGCATGGACATCCCGCCGCATTGGCTGGGCTACGTGGCCGTCAAAGACGTCAACGAAGTCGCCAAACGCGCCGGTGAGGCCGTGCTGGTGCCGCCTTCGGACATCCCCGATGTCGGACGCTTCACAATGGTGAAAGACCCCTCGGGTGCCGTGGTCGCGTTCATGACCCCGATGGCTGGGGTTGAGCCCAAGCCTTCCAACCCGCCCGTGCCTTCCGGCCACTTCATGTGGAACGAGTTGGTCAGCAGCGACCCTGCGGCCGCAGGCAAGTTCCTGTGTGGCCTGACGGGCTGGGGCACGCAGACGATGCCGACGGACAAGTTCGTGTACACGCTGTTCACCGTGGGCGAATACATGGCCGCCGGGATGATGCCACTGGGCAAGCCGCACTGGGCCGACGTGCCGTCGCACTGGATGGGCTACATCTCGGTGCCGGACCTCGCGGCCGCGCAGGCCAAGGTGGTGCCAAACGGCGGCAAAGTGAATGTGCCGCCGACCCCGGTGCAGGGCATCGGCACGTTCATCGTGATTACAGACCCCACGGGCGCGTTCGTGAGCCTGATGCAGCCCTCACCACAGCAATAGAGACAGATTGCGGCCTGCGACCCCACGCGCGGGCCCAAAGGTCGGGGCGGGTGGGCCTTGGACGGGCCCCACTCGCCCCGGCTGTCTTTACCCGGCGGGCTGGGCCACGTACTTGCGGCCGAACAGTGTGCGCAGGATCGACTCCTGCACCTTCCACATGGCAGCGCGCTGTTGGGGTGTGGCGTCATCCATGCCGGCGCAATGCAAGCAGCCATGCACGACGTAGCGTGCGAGCTCTTGTGAGATGGGCAGTCCGTGGCGGCGGGCCATGGCGGCTGCGAACTCGGGGCAGATGATCACTTCGCACTGGCGGCCTTCGGGGCTGTCACCGTAGTCGAAGCTGAGCACGTCGGTCACGTAATCATGCCCCAGCGCGTCACGGTTCCAGCTGCGCATGCGGCGCGCACCTACGACTACGACGCTGACCACCGCCCTGGCGAGGTGACCTTGCAGCGCGGCCGCCGCAGCGCGACGCAGCAGCCTGGCATCAACCGGTTTGCGAATCGTTGACATGACCTCGACGTCAATCATGCCCCCGGATTAGCAAGGGCAGCGGCAAGGGGAAGGGGCGTGGGCCAGAGATTGGGGCAGGTTGTGCTTACGCAGACTTCTTGCCCGTGGCGCTGGGGTGGGCGCGTTCGTAGACGTCGATCATGCGGGCGGTGCTGATGTGCGTGTAAACCTGCGTCGTGGCCAGGTGCGCGTGGCCGAGCAGCTCCTGCACGTCGCGCAAATCCGCGCCGTGGTTCAGCAGGTGCGTGGCAAAGCTGTGCCGCAGGGTGTGCGGCGTAACGTGGCAGTTCAGCGCGGCCTGCGCGACATAGCCGTCAATCAACCGGCGCACACTGCGGTCGGTGAGTGCCGTGCCGCGCTGGTTGATGAACAGGTTGTTCACGCCGGGCTTTACGCCGCCTTCACGCGACCGTGGCGGCCGGTTCCGCACTTCGCCCCACGCGTGGATTGCGGCAATGGCTGCGGGCAGTAGCGGAAGGATTCGCTCCTTGCGGCCCTTCCCGAGCGTGCGCAGTGAACCTCGGGTGAGTTCAAGGTCGGCGAATTGAAGTCGGACAAGTTCGGAAACGCGGAGGCCCGTGGCATACAAAAGCTCCAGGATGGCGCGGTCACGAAGGCCGCTCCATGAGTTGGGATCAGGCGCCGACAGCAGCGCCGTGATCTGGTTTTCGTCCAGACAGTTCGGAAGATTGCGCGCCAGCTTGGGCGTGCGCAGCAGCTTGGCGGGGTTGTCGGCAATCTCGGCGCGGCGGTGCAGGAAGCGATACAGGCTGCGCACACTGGCCAGCTTGCGGGCGATGCTGCGGCGCTCATAGTTGCGCTCGCTCAGCCCGGCAAGCCAGCTGCGCAACAGCAGGTGATCGACCGTGGCGATGTTGGTGACGCCCTTTTCAGCCAGGAACTCGGCGTACTGGCGCAAGTCGGTCGCATAAGCACGCAGGCTCTGCGCACTGAAGTTGCGCTCAATCTCAAGGTGCTTGAGAAAGCGTTCGATTGTAGCCGCCGGGTCCATGCGAGATTTCCCGCATCGATATCGGCAGCCCGGCCCCGCAACTGTAGAGAATCCGGCTATCCCTCCAGCGCCGCGCGGAGGGCTGGTTCGTCAAGGTTGCTTACCTCGTAGCGCAGCGGCGTGATGCTTACGCAGCCGTCGCGGATCGCCACGGTGTCGTAGCTTGGGTCGGTCTGCTCTTCGTGGCGGGCCTTTACTTCATCCCACACCGGCCAGAAGTAGCGGCGGCCGTCCGGTGACTGCCTCTCTAGAAAATTGTCGCCCTTCACCGCCGGGTTGGCGCGGGTCAGCCGCACGCCCTTGATCTTGTCGGGCGCGATGGGCGGCAGGTTGATGTTGTACAGCCAGTCCGGACGCGAGTGCTTGGCGCTCATCACCTTGCGGATCAGGTCCGCGCACAGCACGTCCAGCCCCTCCCACTCAAGTTGTGCCGACCACTTGGCCAGGCTGAACGCGATGCTGGGAATGCCGAAACTCTGGGCCTCGGCGGCCGCACTGACGGTGCCGCTGAAGAAGATGTTCCAGCCCAGGTTGCCGCCGTGGTTGATGCCGGAAAGGCACAGGTCCGGCTTTTGCTCCAGCAGCTTGATCACGCCCAGCCGCACGCAATCGCAGGGTGTGCCTTCGATGGCGATGCGGCGGGCCTCACCGTGGGTGTGCGGGAGTTCGCGCGCGAACACGGGCTCATGGATGGTAATCGCGTGGCTTTGCGCGCTGTGCTGGCGTTCCGGGGCGACGACGTAGACTTCGCCGCCAAGGCGCATCGCCGCGCGCTCAAGCATCACAAGCCCCTGGGCCGTGATGCCGTCGTCATTCGTAACCAGGATCCGCACTCAGCCCGCCTTTGCCAGCTTCTTCAACAACTCGTCGGCCGCCGCTGCCATGCCCGGCAGCTTTGCCAGTTCGCGCGTCTTGGGGCCGTCGCCGCCGACCGCGCGCACCAGCACGCCGATCTGGTCCGAATTCGCGCAGGCAATCACGTAGGCCCAGGCCGCGGCGTAGTTCCGGCGCACCAGCTCGGGACGATAGAACTCATGCACGCCCAGTTGCAATACGCCGTGAAGCGTTTCCTCGCCAAGGCCCGCCGCCAGCGTGTCGGCGAACTCCATGAACTCGCTGGGCAGCGTGTCGTACACCAGCCGCTCACTCGCCTGCCGCTCATCCACCACCCGCGCCGCCGACAGATACACCGCCATGCCCTCATTCAGCCAACGCGGCATGCTGCGCCCGTGGCCGCAGGCATCAACCGCCAGGTGCCACAGCTCATGCACCAGGGTGCGCAGCAGTTCATCTTCGCCGAATGCGCGGCTGGCCAGCACCGTCGGCTGCTCGTTCACCCCGCGCGGGATGTACATGCCCGCCACGTTGTCGAGGTTGTCGCCCGCGACCAGCAGCGCCGCGCGCAGGTAGTCGACACTGGTGTCAAACAACGCAATCACGCCTCGCGGCTGCTTGGGCGTTTCGGGCAGCCAGTTGCGGATCTGCGCCGTGTAGGGCTTCAGGCGGTGCAGCACGCGTGTCAGCACTTCCGGCCGGATGTTGCCGACAAGCCGCAGGCCCAGCGGCGCGGATTCAGGCTCGACCGCGATTTCCGGCAGCTCAGTCAGCGCCAGTGCGGAATCCAGAAATGCCGCAATCTGCTGGTGGCCGGGGTGGTCATCGGCGGCCCTGCGCAACGTTTTCAGCGCCAGCGGCAGGTCGCCCCGCGCCGACGCCAACCGCGCGCGCAGCAGGGCGGCATCGGGGCGCAAGGCATCGGGCAACTCGACCGCCGCGTCGTCGAGGCGTTTGGCCGCGTCATCAATCAACCCCAGCCGACGCAGAACTTCCACCAGCAGCAGCGCGGTTTCGGGCGCGGCGTCGGCCTTGTGCGCGCGCTCAAGCAGCTTGCGGGCTGATTCAAGCCGGCCGGCACGCAGGGCCGCCAGCCCGGCCTCATGGGACAGCGCGGCCAGGGTCTCATGCGCGTCGGCCAGGACGACCAGTGCATCGGCGCGCTCGGCGTAAGGCTTGCGGGCGGCTTCGTCGCGGGCCGCGCGTTCGGCTGCGCTCAGCGCTTCAAGCTGCTGCGAAAGCAGCCGGTGCGGCCGCGCGCCCACGCCGCTGAGTAACCCTTCGTCGGCGTAATCTCGCAGCCGCAGCATGGTGTCCTGGGCGTTCTGGCGCTCAAGCGCATCGGCGCGCCAGGCCTCGTGGCTGGCGAAGCTCAAGCGCAAGTCGCGCAGGGTTGCCGGTGCATCGGTCACCGCCAGCGCCAGTGTGAGGCCGCCTTTGAACTTGGTGTCCGTGCTGGTTTTCGCGCTGCCGCACTGGGCACTGAGGTTGCCCTGCCGGAACTCCAGTGTGAAAGTCAGGGGCAGCTTGGGCTCGGCCAGCGCCTGCACAGTCTCAGGCAATGTGGCGAAGCGGTCCCGGGTGCGCGCGCGTACCTGCAGCCGCCACTGGCCCTCGGTGTCCTTGACTTCGACCAGCCAGGCGCGCGCCGGGTCAGCATAGTCCGCAAGCAGAAAGGCCACGGAACCCTTGGGATCAAGACTACGGATTTCAACCTGCGTGCTGAGCACGTCGGCAGCCAGGTCAAAGCCCAGCTGCAGTGTGCGGTGGTCGTCGTTGACGCCAAGACTGGTGCCAGAGTCCGTGGCCGTGAAACGGTCATTCACGCGAGCATTTCCAGAGCCGCCAAGGCTGACCCAAGGCGGGAACTTGCTTTGCGTAAGCGGCAGCGAAAGCGTGCCTTCGTGCGGCAAGTCAGAAGGGGTGTAGCCGTCGCCAAAGTAGCGGCGCGGGTCAAAGGCCTGGGCCGCAAGCGCGGCACAGGTCCCCAGCAGCACGAAAGCTAAAACAAGCCTGGTCACGATGCAGGTTCCGGGCCCCGGGGACGTCTATGATAGCAGAAACCGCCCGGGGTAAAGGCCGCAATCCGCGCCGTGGCGCGGATTGCGAATCACTGCCCAGTATGCCAGTTGCCGGCGCTTCCCGTGGCGCCGCCTTCAGCTGCCTAGACGCGCCGCTCTTCCAGCACGCCGTACTGCTCGCCGCCGCCTTCTTGCTCGTACTTCGTACGGCAGTGGATGCAGATGCGGGTGTAGGGCATGGCGTGCAGACGTTCAATGCTGATGTCGATGCCGCAGGACTCGCACACGCCGTACTCGCCGCGTTCCAGCTTCTCAATGGCGCGGGCGATTTCCTTCAGTTCTTCGGTTTCGTTCTCGATCATCGACAGGTTGAATTCCTGCTCGTACTGCTCAAAGGCGCCGTCGGCGAGGTGGTTGCCTGAGACGTGCTGGGTCTCTTCGCTGAAGGCCTCTTCTTCCAGGTCCTTCACGTCGCCCATCAATTGCTCGCGGCGCTTCACCAGCAGGTCGCGCAACACCTCAAGCTCCGGCTTGGTCGGCTTGCGGTGGTGCAGGGTGATCGGGTCTGAGCCCTTGGAGCGCTCGGTGGTCGCCACGTCGCGCGTCTTTTCAATCGCGCGGGCGGCCGGGGCGGGGGCCGCGCCGGTGCGCTTGAGGCGGATCAGGATGCCTCGGTTCGGTACCTTCACGGCGGTACGGGCAAAGGGTGACTTTTCGGCGTCATCGCCCTTGCCGGGCGTGCCGCTGGTGGTTTTGCGTGCCATGGTGTTCTTGGTTTTCTCGCCGGTGCTGCCGGCGGCCTGGTTCTTCTTGGATACGGACGGCTTGGCGGCCTTCTTTTCGGCCTTCTTCACGATCTTCTTATCGACTTTCTTGGCCGGTTTGGCCTTGGCGGCAGGCTTCTTCGTGGCCGGCTTGGCGGCCTTCTTTGCGGCCTTCGGTGCCGGCTTCTTCGCTGCTTTCTTTGCCATTTCTCGGATCCTCGAGCCACCCGCGTTCGCCGCGGCGCTTTGCCATGCCAATCGAAAATGCCGCGAAATACTAGGCGCAGGCCCCCCCATGTCAAGCCAAGCCCAAAGTTTAGGCCTCGCGCCGGTCACCCGGCATCACGGCCGACCAAGTTTGCCAGAATAACGCGCGACACGGTCAGTGTTGTAACCGTACCGGCCAACCGGCCAACCCGAACAACAGGAGATTGGTATGCGTAGCGTTTTGCAACTGGCAGCAGTTCTCGCGCTTGGGATCGGATCCGTTTCGACCCTCGCCATGGCACAGGATGCCCCCGGCAAGGACGTGAAGTCCGAGCAGGCGGCCTCCAAGGCAACCACCTACAAGGCCGTGATTGACGGCATGACGTGAGGCGGCGGCTGAGTGAAGTCGGTCAAGAAGACCGTCTCCGGCCTGGATGGCGTGGAGCAAGCAGAAGTCGACTTTGACACCCGTACCGTCACCATCACGATGAAGGAAGGCAAGACCCTCAGCAAAGAAGTCCTCGACAAGGCCTTTGAGGGCACGCAGTTCTCAGTCTCAAAGTTTGAGGCCGAGGGCGAGAAGAAAGAGGGCTCAGCGGCCGCATCGGTACACAAGGCCGTGATGGCCGGCATGACGTGAGGCGTCGGCTGTGTGAAAGCGGTCCAAAAGACCGTATCCAGCCTGGATGGCGTGGAAAAAGCAGAAGTCGACTTCGACAGCAAGACCGTCACAATCACGATGAAGGCAGGCAAGACGCTCACCAAGGAAGCCCTGGACAAAGCCTTCGAAGGCAGCAAGTTCTCGGTCAGCAGCTTCGAAACCGTAGAAGCCGCGCCTGAGAAGAAGGACGAAAAGGACCCAAAGAAAGAAGATGGCAAGTAGCGCAAACCAATCTGCGAAGCCCGCAACAGCGGCCGGTCTGCGGACCGGCCGCTGCCTTTGGGTACAGCGCTTTGGGGTCGTTGGCGCCGTTGGCGCTGGGGATTTCCGCGTCGGGGTCGTTGGCGCCGGAGGCGCCGTGGATCTTAGCCCCTTCGGGGCCATCATTGATGGGCGGATTTTATAGACCCACGTTTGATGCCGTGGGCTGTGTTCCTTGGCCCCCGCGGGGCCTGGTGCCTTGTTTTGCGGGCTACTTGGGTTGGGTGTGGACCTGGGCTCTTTCGCGGCTGTAGATGGCGCGCAGGGCTTTGTCGTCGGCTATGGCGGCGTCTACTTCGGCGTGGATGCGCTTCACTTCGTCGCGCGTAATCTTCAGGACGTTTTCGCTGAACACGTCCGTCGTGCGCAGCGCCAGCGACAGCGTGCGCACCGCGAACACCAGCGGCAGCGCGCAGAACAGGCGTATGTCGCGCTCAATGGCCGGGATTGTCAGTGTGTACTCCAGCGCCTCGTCCAGCCATAGCAGCGTCATGTCGGCCAGGCCGGCGACTACTTCGCGGCCTCGCGGGTCGTTGGGGTTGTCGATCAGCGTCTGCAAGTCGATGCCCGCCGCCGTGAACAGCTTGCTGGGCACGTAGGCCACGCCGCGCGCGATGTCGTCGGTGACGCCCTTGAGAATGTTCGTGACCTGCAAGCCCAAGCCGAAGCTGATGGCGCGCTCATCCAGCGCGGCCTTGATTGCCAGGGTGATGCTCTTGCGGTCCAGCGCCCACTCGTTGCACAGCAGCTTGCCGACGGTGCCCGCGACGTAGTAGCAGTAGCGCTTCAGGTCTTCTTCATCCTGCAGCCGCAGGCCTTCGCCGCGCATTTCGCGGCGCACGGTTTCGGCCATGCCGTTGGCCATTTCGATGATGCTGTCGCGCATGGCAATCTGCGCGCCGACGCGGAAGCTGTGAAACAGCTTCAGCACCCGGGTCGTGTTGCGGCATAGCGCGTGATCGGGGCCGTCCAGGGCCGGGTCGGCGAACATGCGCTCGACATCGGCACTTAGCATCGACCAGTAATGCGGGTCATTAAACGTGCGGCCGAACTCTTCCAGCATGTCGGCGCGTCGCGCCGCCGGCAGGCTGGTGGTGTCTTCGATGGTGTCGAGGATGCGGCAGATCAGGTAGGCACAGCCGATTTCGTCACGCAGGGGCTCGCGCAGCAATTCAATGCCGAGGGCGAACGTGCGCGACACGCCGGGCAGGGCTTCGCGGCACCAGTTGCGGTTGGTCAGGTCCATGGCCATCGCGGGCAGTATAGAGCGATCAAGGACGCTTCAAGGGGGATGGCAGCGGTCGATGGTTCACGGTTGAGAGTTGACGGTTACTGCGGGCTCGTGTTGATGCCGTTGACCGTCAACCTGCCGCCTCACTCGGGTGGTCCCCCGATCGACGGCGACTCATGCCGTTCTTTGCTGGACCCCGCACACCAGACTCCGCACACCGGGGCCTACAGCGGCAGCACCAGCGTGCAGGTTCCGCCAAGGCTTGTGTTTACCTCGGACACCTGAAAGCCCGCGCCCTCCAGCGCTGCCGGCAGTGCCAATGCGTCGCCCGGCGCGTTGTGCGTGATCCGGAGCAGCGCCCCGGTTCCGTCGCGGCTGAGCACCAGCCGCAGCATGGGCTCGGGCGTGGCCGCAAGCCGCGCAAGCAGCGGCTGCAGCACGGCGCGGAAGGCCTCACGCAGGGGCTCATGGCGACGGGGCATGGGCAGGGATTCGTCGTAGCGGCGCTCGACCAGCAGGCCCGGGGGCGCATATGCTAGCAGGCGGGCCAGCACCTGCTCCAATTCATGGGCGACGCCGCCCGGCGGGGGCGTGTGTCGGCGGCCAGCGGGGCTAAGCACTTCGGCCCCCCACAGCACCGATCCGCCGGCGCTGGCCGTCCATTGCAGCACCGTGCTGCCACCGGGAAGCGACACTTCGGCCCGGCCGTGAGCCTGCAGCGTCCGCATGACGGACTCACCAAGCGGTGCCTGGCCGGAAGGGTCCGTACCCAGCAGATTCTGCATGGCCTGATTGGCAAAAGTGACGCGCCCGGCAGCGTCCAGCAATGCCAGTGGAAGTGGCAGTAACCGTGCGGCCTTGGCGGCAGGAGAAGGCGTGTTTTGGTGGTCTTTGCGCTTCGGGGCCATCCGGTTGCCTGAAAGTCACACATCGCACAGTATGCACGAGTGTGTGCAATTAAGCAATTCAGGCGTTTGGGCGGCCTTACTGCTGTTGGAACTTGGCGAATTCGTCCTGCAGGCGCTTCCAGTCGGCGTCATTCTTGAGCCGGAAAGCTTCGGCGAAGCGGGCCTCGGCGCTTTCGCGATCCAGGGTCTGCATTTCGGCGTGCAGCAGCTTCACCAGCTGGTTGCGGTACTTGAACTTGCCGGACTCCTGGCAATGCCACAGGAACAGGAACAACCCGTAGCCATGGTTGATCAACACCAACCGGAAATTGGTGCCCGTGGTGGCAATCTCGATCTCGTTGTCGGTCCAGCTGCCAAATCCTTTGAAGTTCTTGGCCATGGTCTCAGCCAGGCCTTCGTCCGTCTGCGAGGCGATCATCTGACGGATCGTCAGCGCGTGGCCGCCAAACGCGTTGGGCATGCCCACGCCCTTTTCGTAGCGGCCAGCCCAGCGCTTGAGGTTGTCGAAAAAGCTGGGCGTCTTGTTGAAGAAGGTGCAGGTAATGACGTTGTTGCTGCGGTTGATGTTCAGGTTGGTCTGCTTCATCGCCCGCACAATCCAGTTGGCCACGAAGTGACCGCCGTAGGGCCGGAACACTTTGGCCTCTTCCATGTTGCTGGGCGCGCGCGGGTGGAACCGCCGCACCACGGTGTCGGCCACGGCGTTGATCAACTCATCCAGATGGTTGGGCTGGTCTACGTATACGGTGCTCAGGCGGCCGGTGCCGGGCTCGACGAACCACTTGGCGCCCTCGTGATCCTGCCGGGTATAGCCGGCGTCGCGCAGATACGAGTTCCAGCGTGAGGTATCGCGCAGCATCACGTAGGTGTGCGGGAAGCCTTCACGGGCCTTGGCGTCGGGCTCAGTGCTGGGGTAAGCGGGCGTCAGGCCCACCGGGTCGGCGAACTCGGCGCGGTACCATTCGGTGAACTGGTAGATTACCGCGCGGGCGTGGATCACGCGCTGGTAGGCCTCTTCATCGGTTTCGTTGGTTTTGCGCTCGACGAACAGCAGGTAGGGCTTTTCCTCGATCACAAGGAAGTGCGTCAACTTCCACAGTTCAAAGCCGCGCAGGCGGCGGCGTTCTTCGGCGACGTGCAGCCGGTAGGGGTCGTCTGTGCGCAGGCGTTCGACTTCGCGCTCAAGCGCTTCCACCTTGCCCACGAGGTTGCGGAACTCGCCTTCCACCGGCCCGGTGACCCAGCCATCCACGCCGCTGGCGCGCAGCGTTTCAAGGTCCTGGCGCAGGGTCGTGGCCGCGGGCAGAATTTCAAGCTGCTCAAGCACCGTGGCGCGTTGCAGCGCGGGCTCGAAGTCAACGTGCTGGCGGCCCAGCCGGGCGTGCGCGACGGCGTAGGCCTCGGGCCGCGGGCGCATTTTGCCGCCAGATTCGACCACAAAGTTCCAGATGCCGACGGCGGCGCCGTCGTGTCCGGCCTCGCGGAAGCGGTCGCCCAGCGCAATCAGTTCATCGGGTGTCTTGCCCGCGCCGCGCTCAGACAGTACCTGCGCGCCGATGCGGCTCATGAGTTCCTTCACTTCGGCGGCGCTCAACCCAGCGTCGCCCGCGCGGTCCCATATCGCGATCAGCGACATCGCGTCCAGGTTGGGGTCCTTCAGCTCAGCCAGCAGCTTTTCGCGCGGGGTAAATTCCTTGGGTGCCTGAACACCGGGCGCGTTGGCCGGCGCGTTGCCGGTTGCGGTCATGGGCGCGTTGTCGGCCGCCTTGCCACCGAACATGCCCATGGCAAAGCCGGCGGCCACACCGCCACCGATGATCACCACGGCCACGATCACCGCAATCAGCGCCGTCTTGGACTTCGGTGGAGGCGGCGGCGGAGGCGGGGCGGCTTCAGCGGGCTGGCGCGTGAACACGCGGGTCGGGTCCGCCAGCGGTTTGCGCGCCGACGTGCGGCCGGAATCGGACTTGCGCATTACGGCTTCGCCCGAGTCCAGCTCAACTTTCGGGGCTGCGGCCGCGCTGCGGGCAGAAATGGTGGTGATGGTGGGAACGGAGATGGGGGTCGCGCACTTTTTGCAGGCAAACTGGCGCCCGGCGTAGTGGGGTGCGACGGAATAGCGCATCCCGCACGAGTCGCAGGCAAAAGCAATGGCGTCCGACATAGCCACCTCGGCTTGGCCAAAGGCCGTTCAAGCACACACCCAGTGCAGGAAACTGATATCACAAGCTTAACACAAGAAATGCACAACGTGAATGTGCTTTCGCCGGATGTGACAGGAAAGCCGTGGTTTGCGGCTCGGGAACGGCGGAAAACAGGCACCGGCGCCCCGCTTTACAGAGGGGAGTCGCAAGCTATCATTCGCGACCCCATTGGGCGGGTGTAGCTCAGTGGTAGAGCATCACGTTGCCAACGTGATGGTCGTGGGTTCGAGTCCCATCACCCGCTCCAGCATTCCGGCCGCCCTGGACCCCCAGGGCGGCCTTTTTGGTTAACGAGAAGTAAAGCAGCGCTGCGAGCTTCCAGCCCGCACCTTGCCATCGCATACCGCCTGCACGGCACCCCGTGTGGTACAATCTGGCGCGCCGTTTTCTCTGGGTGATCTCATGACTTCTCGTGCTGCTTTCGCGCTGCTTTGCGGCGTGCTTTGGTTTTCGGTGCAACCGGTTTCTTTGGCTCAGGCCGCCCCTCAGCCCCGGTGCTGAACAGCAAGTTCATGGCGCTGGTGGAATAGGGCAGCGGCCGGGACGGCCGCAACACGGCCCTAGCCCCCGGTCTTCACCTCGCGGAATTGCAGCGTGGAGTTCCGCAGTGCTAACCCCATGTGGCCGGCCGACAGCTCGAGGCTGCCTACTTCGGTGCCGTCAATGCTGAGGGTTACTTTGCCGGCGTCGTGCCTGGCGCCCAGCGTGTAGCTGCCCTCGGTTTTTGGGGTTTCGAGTTTGCCGCTGAGCGGCGTGCTCCAGTTGGCGTCGCGACGGGTTACGGCCCAGTGGCCTTGCTCGTTCAGCATGAACACCGCGAAGTCTTCGGTGGACTTGAAGTGCACCATCAGGCCGCCGTTCCAGTTGCCGGCCGGGATCATCACGCGCGCTGTGATTTCGCGGCATTGCTCGCGCGTGCGGCACAGGCTGTAGGCGGCGGGTGCGGTGCCCCATGCGGCGTCGGCGCCCTGGCCCTGCCATTCGTTCCAGACCCAGACGAAGGGCTCGCGCTGGGTCTTCAGCCACTCGCGAATTTTGGGTTGCAGCTTGGCCGGGTCGCCGAAGTGGCGCTTGAAGACGTTGCGGCCTTCCTGCCCGCCATCAAGCTTCTTGGCCATGGCCTTCCAGTCTTTGGCTGCGCCTTCCAGCAGCAGGTAGCGGCACAGGGCCCATTGCTCGGGGCGGGTGCTGGCGCGCTCGCCGCTGATCATGGTGGCGAGGCTGAAGTCGTCGCGCTCAAACAGCTCCAGCGCCAGGCGCGGGTAGTCCTCGAGGCTGCAAAACGGAATCACGCCAAGGGTCAGTGATTCGCCGTCCCAGTGGTGGCGCGACATGTGCTCAACAATGCCTTCTATGTACCAGACATCTTTGGGGCCGACGTTGTTGCAGCAGGCGAGGTAATGGAACTGGTGCATGACCTCATGGATCAGCAACTGCCGGCTGGTGTAGCGCGTGGGCTGCTTCCACAGGTAGACGGTGCGGTTGCCGGGGTTGTAGTAGCCGCCGGCGCCGACCGGTATGGCGACGTTGTCGGCCTTCATCCGGTCAAGCCAGCCCTGCTGCGTTTCCAGGAAGTAGACAGCGAGTTTCTCGCCCTTCTTGAGTTTGGGGGCCGCGCCGAAGAACTCTTCGAACTTCGGCCAGCAAAGCTCCATGACGCGCGAGTACTCTTTGGCGACATCCTCGGGCGCGTCGGTGTGCAGCGTGTAGTGCTCGCTGGTGTAAGCCGGCAGGCCTGCCGCCTGGGCCTGTACTGGGGCACGCACCGCGCCGCAGCATGCCAGCAGGATCAGCGTTGCCAGTCCCAGTGTGCGCATGCGGCGTTCTCAGCGTCTACTGCAGCTTGAAGGTTTCGGCCGGTACGTCGCCGCGGGTGCCGGGTCCGCCGGCCTTGATCGTGACGCTGTTGCCGCTGAACGTGAGCGTGTAGTCGCCGGCGCGGTAGAACTGACCGTCCAGGTCCGTGGCACCCATGCCGAGCTTGCCCAGCTTCGTGGCGTTCAGCGCGCCGCCCACATCGGCGGCCAGCTTGCTGATGTCGCCGCCGTTGCGGGCCAGCGCGTACTTCAACTGCGTGTGCAGGCGGCCGTAGTTGGCCACGGCCTCGGTGCGCACTGCGCCGTCCACGCCTTCCATGGGCAGGCTTGAGGGCGCGGTTTGCGGGGTGTCGATCAAGCGGCCCGGGGGCGCGGTGTTTTCGCTGTCGCAGCCGGTCAAGCAGCAGGCCAACGAAAGCAGCAGGCACAGTGCGCCAAGCGCATATCTCATTGGAATCTCCGGATCACTTCGCCACTGGCTGGGTTCATCACAATCCAGCGCCGCCCGCCCTTTGCCGGGGTGCCGACCGCAATCTCTACATCACCAAGCATCTGCCGCCGGATCGTGAATTCGGCGGGCTTGTAGTACGCCAGCGCGTCGGCCTTGAAGCCGAGTGCGGCCGCAAGTTCCGCGTTGTCGAGCGTGCCGCACAGCGCCTCAAGCTTCGTGTCGGGCTTGGCCTTCATGGTCGCGGTCAGCGCGTCGGACAGGCTGTTCAGCGCGTTGCGGGCCTCATCGCGGCGCGCGCGCAGCACGGCGGCGTCGGTTTCGGGGCCGTGCAGCCAGACCAGATCGTTGCCCAGGTCGGCGCGGTTGACTTCGCGGCGGGTTTTGCGGTCCATTTCGGCGTAGCGTTTCAGCACCGGGCCGGTGTTCACTTCGGCGTCGAGGTACCAGGGCGAGGCCTCTGTATGGGCGCGCACGCGCGCGACCAGGTTGCCCTCGTCATCGGCGCGCCAGGTCAGCAGCAGGTCGCTGATTTCGTAGTGCTCATAACCCCAGTACTCAATGTCATCGCCCCCCGGCAGCTCGTTCATGAGCGTATAGCCGCGGCCGTTGGGTGCGGCCTCAAGCTTGGCGGTGCTGTTTCGGATGCGCCATGCGACGGCCGCCTGCATGACTTCGGTAATCAGCTTGCTGCCGCCCACGACGGCCAGTTCGCCGCTCCAGTTGGTGTCGCTGCGTTCACCGACGCTGGCCATCATGATGCCTTCGCCGTCAACCCACGCCGGTTCCTGGTAGCCCCAGCCCATCGGCACGATCAAGCCGACAAAGCGCGAGGCCGGGTTGTACTCAACCAGCGCCTTGTTGTTGCTGTCGGTGTTGGCGACGTACATGCCTTCCCACTTGTCGCCGGCCCAGATGCGATAGCCGTCGCCGCTGCCTTCGCCTGGGGTTTCCAGATGATAGTCGGCGGGCTGGTAAAACGATCCCTTCAGGATCGCGGGGTCCAGGCCAAGGGCCTGCACGCGCGCTTCAATGCCGTCGCGGGCGCCGAATTCAAGGCCCGTGCGCTCGCCGTTGCTGTCGCGCTTGATGCTGTCGGCGACCTTGCGGCCGATCAAACCCACCACGGCCCGGGCCTCCGCGCGGCGGCTGCGGATGTCTTCAGATGGTGCCAGCGTCAGCGCCAAGCCTTCGGCCCGCAGCAGGCGCAGCCCAAGCGCATCGGCGATGGCTTCGTGCGAGAGGCCGGTGGTGCACTTGAGCGTCAGCACGTCGTCGGCGTAGCTGACGGCCTGCGCGTCGGTGATGCCCGGCACGGTGTTCAGCCGCGCCACGGTTTCCGCCAGCGGGCGCACGTACGCCCGCGAAAGCGCCAGCAGGCGCAGTTCCATGACTTGCGCTGCCGGGGGCGGCTCAGGCGCAGGCTGCGCCACGGCCACGAATGAAGGCAGGCACAGCAGCACTAGCGCGGGCAGTATCTTTCGCATGGGCGCACCGGCGGAAATGAGTTGAATCCTGTAATCAATCCAAATCGTTAACCCGGCGACGCATGCTTGACCCGCCGGGCCTTCACCGCAAGTATAGCGGCGCTGGAACGCGGGCGACAGCAGGCCGACTACTGACACATCCTTCTAAGCGCGAGAGTACGTATGGGAGTTGTTGACACCGTCCTTCGATTTTTCATCGGCACCCGCAACGAACGCGTCCTGAAAGAACTGCAGCCCCAGGTTCAACAGGTAATCCAGCTGTTCCCGGCCACCAACAAGCTCAGCGACGAGCAGCTCAAGGCCAAGACCGAAGAGTTCAAGCAGCGCCTGCGCGACGGCCAGACCCTCGAAGAAATCAAGGTTGAGGCCTTTGCCTGCGCCCGTGAAGCAAGCTGGCGCATTCTGGGCCAGAAGCGCTGGGTCAAGGACATCAACACCGGCGAAGAAATCCCGTACAAGGCGCACTTTCCCGTGCAGCTGCTGGGCGGCATGGTCCTGCACCAGGGCCGCATCGCCGAAATGGTGACCGGCGAAGGCAAGACCTTCGTGGCCACACTGGCGATGTATCTCAACGCGCTCGAAGGCCGCGGCGTGCACGTCGTGACCGTGAACGATTACCTGGCCCGCCGCGACGCCGAAGAACAGGGCCGCGTGCTGGGCCTGCTGGGCCTGACCGTGGGCTTTATCCAAAGCGACATGGACAACGAAGAACGCCGCGCCATGTACGCCTGCGACGTCACCTACGGAACCAACAACGAATTCGGCTTTGATTACCTGCGCGACAACATGAAGGTGGACCCGCGCCAGCAGGTCCAGCGCGACCTGCACTACGCGATCATCGACGAAGTCGACAGCATCCTGATCGATGAAGCGCGCACACCGCTGATCATCAGCGGCAGCCCCGAAGGCACCGCCGAAAAGTACGCCGCCGCCGACAAAATCGCCAAGACGCTCAAGGGCGTGGACGCCGAAGAGCTCAAGACCAAGCTCGAGGACAAGCACGGCAAGGGCGCCTTGATGCAGAACCGCAGCATCTACATCGACGCCCTGGCCGAATACGACTTCGAAAAGAAGGAAAAAGAAAGCCAGTGCCTGCTGACCGAAACCGGCGTCAAGAAGGTCGAAAAGGCACTCGGCGTCAAAAACCTGTACGACGGCGCCCACATGGACTGGCCGCACCTGATTGAACAGGCCCTGCGCGCCAACAACCTGTTTCACCTCGACAAAGAATACGTGATCTTCGACGGCGACAACGGCCCCGAAATCGTGATCGTCGATGAGTTCACCGGCCGCATGCAGCACGGCCGCCGCTGGTCTGACGGGCTGCACCAGGCCGTGGAAGCCAAGCACAACCTGACGCCGCGCGCCGAAAGCTTCACGCTGGCGACCATCACCCTGCAGAACTACTTCAAGCTGTACAACAAGCTCAGCGGCATGACCGGCACGGCCATGACCGAAGCGGCCGAGTTCGACAAGATCTACAAGCTCGACGTCGCCGCCATCCCCACCAACCGCCGCCTCGTGCGCGAAGACCAGCAGGACCTGATCTTCGGCACTGAGGCCGAAAAGTGGAACGCCATCGCCGACGAAATCGACAAGCTGCACAAGCAGGGCCGCCCGATCCTGGTCGGCACCACCAGCGTCGAAAAGTCTGAGCACCTGTCCAAACTGCTGAAGTCACGCGGCCTTGAGCACAGCACACTCAACGCCAAGTACCACGAACGCGAAGCCGACATCGTCGCGCAGGCCGGCAAGAAGGGCATGATCACCGTCGCCACCAACATGGCCGGCCGCGGCACCGACATTCTGCTGGGCGGCAACCCCAAGCACATGGCGCTGAATGAACTGAAGAAGGAAGGCATTTCAGTTAACAGCTTGTTGCCCGAAGAGTTCCGCAACAGCCCAAGCTGGGGCGTGCCGCGCGACGTGAGACTGCAAGCCGAAGTGAAGTTCGACGAAGAAATCAGCACCCGCGCCAAGAAGTACCAGCCCGAATGCGACGCTGAGCACGACGAAATCGTCAAACTGGGCGGGCTGGCGGTGCTCGGCACTGAGCGCCACGAAAGCCGCCGCATCGACAACCAGCTTCGCGGGCGCTGCGGCCGCCAGGGCGACCCGGGCAGCAGCCAGTTCTTCCTGAGCCTCGACGACGACCTGATGCGCCTGTTTGCCGGTCCGCGCATCAAGGCGGTGATGCAATCGCTGGGCCTCAAGGACGGCCAGCCGATCCAGGCCAAAATGGTCAGCAACAGCGTTGAGCGCGCGCAGAAGAAGGTTGAGCAGCGCAACTTCGACATCCGCAAAAACCTGATCGAGTACGACGACGTCAACAACGGCCAGCGCAAAGCGGTGTATCGCATGCGCCAGGTGTTCCTGGGCGGCCTCAGCCGTGGCGACTACTTCCAGATGGAAAGCGACGTGCGCAAGGTCGTGCGCGCCACCATCAGCCAGGTCGACAAGGCCGAAAAGGTTACCGACAAGACCCGCATCTCAGCCAAGGTCGCCAAGGAACTCAGCCAGTGGGCCGACGCCCAGCACCAGGCCGAAATCCCCGAAGACGCCCTGCGCGACATCGTTTCCGAAGAGGCCGTGTTCCGGCTCGCGCACACGATTCGCGGCCGCATCCACGGTGAAAAGCTGCGGCAGTCGGTGGTGGACCGCATCGAAAACGTGATCACCGCGTCGCTTGAGCGGCACGTGCTGCGCAACGTCGATCGCAAGGAACTGTGGCAGACCGCCGAAATCGCGGCCGACTTCAAGAAGGCCTTCAACGAAGACGTGAACCCGGCTGACTTCCCCAAGGGCGATGGCGGTGCCGAACATGCCGACGCTCTGCGCCGTCATTTGCTGGACATCGCGCTGAAGATGTACGCCGACCGCGAGGCCAAGATCTGCGCGGGCCAGGACGGCGCGGTCATGCGCACCCCGGCGGGGCGGCCCAATCATTCGCGGATGCGGCAGCTTGAGCGCTACCTGCTGCTGCAGAGCATCGATGAGCACTGGAAGCAGCACCTGCGCAATCTGGATGTGCTCAAGGGCAGCATCCACTGGGAAAGCTACGCGCAAAAGGACCCCAAGGACGCCTACAAGAAGAAGGGCAGCGAGATCTTTGAGCAGATGCTCGACACCGTGGACATGGAGGTGGTCAGCACCCTGTTCCGCATCGAGGTGAAGTTCGAGCCCGCGCCGACGCAGCCACAGGCACCGACACCGCCCGCCAGCACGGCCGTGCACGCCGGGCCCCCGGGCATGACCAGCACCAGTGGCGGCGGCAGCCCGCTGCCGCAGCCCACGCCAAGGCAGCAGGAAACGCGCCGGCAGATGGAACAGGCCGTGAACCCGGGCCAGGGCAACACCGGCTTCCGGTCACGCGAAAAAAGCAAACTGCCCGGGCCCAACGACCCCTGCCACTGCGGAAGCGGCAAGAAGTACAAGAAGTGCCATATGGCAGAGGATCAGGCGAAGGCGGGCCGGTAGGGGGCTTGGGGCCTAGGGCTTCGGGCTTAGGGCTGTCAGTCAGCGGCCATCCCGCAGGTGTTACAACAGGCAGTTACCCCCGCATCCCGCCTCAAGACTCCCGCCCCCAGGCCCCAGGCCCCAAGCCCCAAGCCCCCAAGCCCCCAAGCCCCTCCCACCACGCACTGGCTGACGCCACCCGGGTTGCTATATTCCCGCCGGGGTACTTGAGGATAACGCTGTGGACAGTCACGCAAACCATGGGCACGACGTGCGCGAACTGATGGCCGGGGGCGGCAAAGCCCCGCCGGCCGACGAACGCAAGTTGACGCTGTGGGAGCGCATGTACCTGCCCGAAATCCTGAAGGGGCTGGTCAATACCTTCAAGATGATCTTCCGGCCGAGTACCACCATCGATTATGTCGGCCGCGACTCCAAGCCCCACCAGCGCCACATCGCCGCCGTGGGCTACCGCGGCGAGCATTACCTGAAGGTGGACGAGAAAGACAACATCAAGTGCGTCGCCTGCTTCATGTGCAGCACGGCCTGCCCGGCGGAATGCATCACCATCGTCGGTGAAGAGGCCCCGGTCGATGAATTCGGCGCCCAGCGCTTCAAGAAGCCCGCGGTGTTCGAAATCGACATGCTGAAGTGCATCTACTGCGGCATGTGCGTGGAAGCCTGCCCCAAAGACGCCATCGCCATGACCACGACCTACAACCAGGTCCACACCAAGCGCAGCGACGCCATTTACGACATGGACCGCCTGCTCAAGAACAACGACGAGTTCATGGCCAGCCTGAACCTGTCCCGCGCCGGCAAAGACGCCAACGGCAAGTTCCCCATCAGCCCCGACGGCTGCGGCCCCGACATCACCCACGGCCTGACCGAATTCCGAGTAGGCGAACGCGAAAACGGCGCCTAGCCCCAAACACCAACCCGTGCAACTCAAGTGGCATTCGCGGGACGCGAATGCCACGCGGTAGGGCTGTGTCTCGCGATTTGGGCTGGACTCCGGGGATACGCTTCCTAGACTTGACGTGTCAATACACGCTGGTGTTGCCATGACCTATATCTATGACTGGAATTCGATGCCGCATGAGGTGGCTGTTGTCTGCCCCCAGTGCAGGCGTGAGGCCGTTTTCGAGGCGTCTGTTTGGGTCGGCATCCCCCTCAAGAAGGACGTGCCCTTCTTCAAGAAGAGCCCGCTCTTTGAGTACGTGCACTGTCCACAACCCATGGGTCACTCTCACTTCGCGGGTTACTACCCGCGCCTGCATGGGCGCGGAGTCGAGCCGATTCAGGAGTTGCCTGAGGGGTACTCACCACAGGATTGGGCTCCGCCGCAATACCACAAGAGGTACCGCGGCAGCAGACTCGGCACGATTTCGTGCGCTTGTGGCCTGTTACGCAAGCACGACCTTGATTGGCCCAAAGACGCGTTTTATCAGGTGGACGTGCGCGGCCGCACGCTTTGGGCATACGACCGCTCGTATGCCAAGGACCTACTGGAGTACATCGAATCCAAGGACCGCAACCGGCACCAGTTCCGAAACGGGTTCTCCTTGTATGTAGTACCGACCCACTTCCAAACCGCAAAGGTCCGCGACGAAGTGTCGAAGAAGCTCGGCAAACTGCTGCAAAACACTTGATTCAGTAAACCGGCCGAAATCCCACGACGCATGCAGCGAGAGAGCCCCGGCCGAAAGGGGCTCTGCGGGGCTCTTTGCGGGATTTTGCCTAATTGCTTGCGGCTTCGGTGGCGGCGATTTCTTGCCAGAACTCGGCCGGCATGTCTTGGGCGAGGTGCAGGGCTCCGTTGGCGCCGGCGAACAGGGGTTCGCCTACTTTTTGGACTTTGCCGCCGCCCATCTGCTTGAGCTTGGCTTCGATCGCCCGGTCGAGGCCGATGATCTGGCTGCCGCCGCCTGCCAGCAGCACGTGGTCGCGCATGCCAGCCTGGAATTCTGGGTCGTAGCCCGCGATCAGGTTGTGCAGGTTTTCGCAGATCTCCGGCACGATGCTTTCCACGGCCGCCTTCATGTGCTCGGTGATGTCGAACTGCTGGGGCACGCCGCGCACCGGCAGCGTCACGATCACCGGCTCATCCTGCCGCGACAGGGCCGCGTGCTTTTCTTTGATCTGCTTGATCATGTTGATCGTGAAGCTGGCCTCCGGGAAGCTCGCGCGCAGCAGCTCATGCAGTTTGCGGTCCACGGCGTCGCCGGCGGCGCTTACGGTAATCTGGTCTTCGGGGGCTGGCAGGCTGCCGTGCATGCGGCACAGGTCTGTCGTGCCGGCGCCGATGTCGATCACCAGCGTGTCGGTCAGGAATTGCAGGCCGTAGGCCACGGCAAAGGGCTCGCTGCAGATCATCACGCAATCCAGGATGCCGCGTGCGGCCTCAATCAGCGCCTTCTGGCTGTGGATGCTGGCCTGGGCGGGCGCGCCGATCACGCCGTACACGAGGTCATCGGGGCGCGGCTTGGCGAGGCTGACCACATGCTGCAGCAGGTCGCGCATGGCGGCTTGCGTGCGTCCGGCGTCGCGGTTCAGCGCGGTGTCGAGTTCGCTGTACTTGACGGCGCCTTTTTCCATGGGGCGGTACACGTCGCATGAATGCTTGCTGCGCCAGGCCTCGGCGCCGAAGAGTTTGTCTTTGCCGAGTGCCTTGCGGCTGATCAGGTCGCGCGGGTAGGCGACGATGCTTTCGACGCTGTTGCGCACGCCGTTGCTTGCGGCGATGGCGGCGTGGCTGGTGCCGAGGTCGATACCGACGAAAAGCACGCCCTCTTCGGGCTTTGCCGCGGGCGCATTGTTCTGGTGACGCATGGTTTTCCCCTGAGAAGGACCCCCTTAGATCGGCACGCCATGGGGCAGGCTTTAGGAAATCTTTGGGTTGTGCGGTCGGCGGCCAATGCGAATGCGACTTGTTCGCATTACCCCTTGCTACTGCGACCAAGTCTCAGTATGAACTGCGCGGACAACACTTCTTACCGGAGACTGCCATGCGATTCCTTTGCCTGTTCCTGATTGCCGCTGCACCCCTGATGGCACAAAGCATCACCGACCCAGTGCCCGAAGCCGCCCCCGTCAAGCCCGCGCCCGCCAGGCCCGAGCCCCGCACCGTGCCCACCTCAAGCTTCGTCGAAGACTGGGAAGACGGCCCCGGCGAATTCGAGACCCCGCTCGGCGACTTCACCCTCGGGGGCTACGCCACGTTCCAGCACAAGGCGCTAACCCGCTACAACGGCGGCCAAAGCGAGAACTTCTTTGAGGCCTACCGCATCGTGCCCCAGTTCCACTGGCAGATCATGGACTGGCTGGGCTTCGGCATGGAAGTCGAGTTCGAAGGCGGCGGTGCCGGTGCCGGCTTCCTGAGCGACAACTACATCCTGGTTGAATACGCCGAAATCGAGATCACCCCGATCGACGAGTTCAACATCAAGGCCGGCCTGCTGCTGATCCCGTTTGGCCGCTACAACCAGAACCACGACGACATCTTCTGGGACCTCGCTGATCGCCCCTACGTCGCGCGACGCCTGGTGCCCACCGCCTTCGACCAGCCCGGCATCGGCATCTTCGGCACTTTCAACCAGGTGCCCTACTTCGCCTTCAACTACCAGGTGCAGGTCACCCAGGGCTTCAACGACAACTTCACCAACAACGAAGGTGCTCGCAGCGCGCGCCAGAGCTTCCGCCGCGACAACAACGGCAGCAAGGCGATCTGGACCCGCCTCGGCATCACCCCGCAGTTCGACGAAATGGGCGTCGAGCTCATGACCGCCGACTTCGGCTTCAGCTACAACTACCAGGACGTCGGGCCCGACAACACCCAGGCCACCCGCGGTGTGGCCGTGGACGGCGCTCTCACCTTCGACATCGTTGAGCGCTTCGGCATCGACGTCACCGGCGAATGGGCGCGCATCTGGATCAACCGCGAAAGCAGCG
This sequence comes from uncultured bacterium, assembly GCA_938014885.1. Classification (GTDB taxonomy): domain Bacteria; phylum Planctomycetota; class UBA8742; order UBA2392; family UBA2392; genus CALLQI01. Next base: position 554,420 of record CALLQI010000018.1, on the reverse strand, counting down.
CCACCCGCCCCAACGGCCTATGGGCGTACTTCGCCGACGTGCTGTTCAAGTTTGACCCCTTCCCGGCCTCGTGGCGCGGCAGCGTGTTCGGCCGCAACCCGTACATCGGGCTGATCCTGCGGCTGGAAGAAAATGACCTGAACGACGACCACGTGGGCACGGCGGCGCGCGACGACAGAATCGGCTTCACGGTGGGCATCAGCTTCCGGCCGATCAGCAAGCTGGTGATCCGGACCGAGTTCAAGCACCAGCAAAGCCAGAAGCGCGACGACGGCGACGAGACCCGCTTCGTCACCAGCATCAGCATCGGATTCTAGAGCTTTGAATCGCCCGGCCCGCTCTCCCCGGGCCACTGCGGCCCGGGGGCGGAGCATCCGCCCCCGGCCCGGAAAGTCGAACATGCGCCTGTTTGCCCTTACTCTGTTGCTGGCCTGCATTGCCTGCGCCGCCGCCTGCGAAAGCACGCCCAACGCGCCGGCCGAAAGCGCGCCGGCGGATGAACGCCACGCCTACGGCCAGCGGCTGTATGAGGCCAAGTGCGCCACCTGCCACGAGCTGTACGACCCGGGCGACTTCACGCAGCGCGACCTGCGTCGCGCCATGCGCAAGTACGCGCCGCAATCCGGCCTCAAACGCGCCGACCGCCCCTACGTGGAAGAGTATCTGCTAGCCAACGCATCCGACGCGCCGTAATGGTGCGGGGTGCGGCGTCTGGCGTGCGGGGTGCGGTGCCCGGTGCTCTGCGCTCGGTGCTCTGTGCTTGGGGCCTTTCGATTCGGGTCGCCCGTGGTCAGCTGGCCCCCGCCCACAACCGAGACTGCACTTCCAGATCCGCAAAACCCCGCACACCAGACCCCGCACGCCAGACCCCGCACACCAGACCCCGCACGCCAGACCCCGCACACCAGTCCCCGCACGCCAGACCGCGCACGCCAGACCCCTCACGCCAGACCCCGCACACCAGACCCCGCACGCCAGACCCTGCACGCCAGACCCCGCACGCCAGACCCTGCTGTTGCTTTCCTTCCCGGCCTGCCCCAACCTGTTGCCGTGAAGATCACCGACCTCACCTTCACCGAAATTGACGTGCCGCAGCCCGTGCGCCGCGTGGTCAGCCTGTTGCCCAGCGCCACCGAGACTGTCTTCGCACTGGGCGCCGGCGAGCGGCTGGTCGGCCGCACGCGGTACTGCATCGCGCCCGATGAAGCCCGCGCGGTCGAGAACATCGGCGGCACCAAGGACCCCGACCTCGCGCGCATCATCGCGCTGAAGCCTGAGCTGGTGATTGCCAACAAAGAAGAAAACCGGCGCGAAGACATCCTGCACCTGCGCGAGCACGGCCTGGCAGTCCACGTCAGCCAGCCCACCAGTGTCGAAGAATCGCTGTCCTGGGTCAGCACGCTCGGCATGCTGCTGCAAACGGAAGACGCCGCTGACGCCATCGTGAAGCGCGGCGTGAAGCAGATCGTCGCCCTGCGCGACCGTGCGGCCCAACTGGAAGAAGCCAACGCGCACCGCCTGAAACCGCGCGAACGCGTGAGGCCGCGCGTGGTGGCCTTCATCTGGAAAGACCCGTGGATGGCCGTGGGCGCGGACACCTACGCCGGAGATTTGATCGAGACTTTGGGCGGTGAGCACGTGCTGAAGGCCGACAAGGGCCGCTATCCTGAGCTCACGGCCGAGGCCCTGGCCGCGCTGCGCCCCGACGTGCTGCTGTTTCCAGACGAGCCCTTCCCGTTCAAGCCCGAACACCTCGAGCACTGGCGCAACCAGCTGCACCTGCCCGCTGAGCGCCTGCGGCTTTGCGACGGGCAGGACTTCCTGTGGTTCGGCGCGCGCACCCCGGATGCGCTGCAGAGGCTGAGTGCGTTGCTTGCCTGGTAGCGCCAAGACGCATCGTTCACTGTCGAATAAACCGCGTTAGACTGAACCCATGAACCAGCCCCTGAACCTGCTTGCCATCGGCGCCCACCCCGACGACGCGGAAATGACCAGCGGCGGCTGGCTGGCACTGGCCGCCAAGCAGGGCTACCGCACCGGTATCCTGCACCTGACCCGCGGCGAAATGGGCACCCACGGCACACCCGAAACCCGCGAAGAAGAAGCCCGCGAAGCCGCCAAAATCCTGGGCTGCGCGGCCGTCGAGTTCGCGGGCCTGCTCGACGGCTTTCTCAACGATGACGACGCCAGTGTGCGCGTCGTGGTCGACATGCTGCGCAAGCTGAGGCCGGACGTGGTACTCGCGCCCTGGTTTGTGTGCCACCACCCGGACCATGAGGCCGCGGCGCGGCTTGCCAAGAAAGCTGTGCACTTCGCGGCGCTGAAGGGTTACGCGACCGAGCTGCCGGCCCACCGCACACAGCGGCTGGTACATGCGCGCTACAGCGTGCACGTTGAGCCGAGCTTTTTCGTCGATGTCAGCGACGTGATCGAAACCAAGAAGGCCGCAATCCTGGCCTACCGCAGCCAGTTCCAGACCGTCGTGGAAGAAAACGGTAAGCCGTTGACCCGCATGAGCAAGCCCGGCTTCATCGACCAGTTCCAAAGCGTTACCGCCATGAACGGCCTGAAAACCGCCTGCCAGCACGCGGAAGGTTACCACGTAACCACGGCGCCCATGGTGAAAGACCCGCTGGCCATGCTGGCCCAGGGCCCAGCGCAACACCTGATCCGCTAATCAGAGCCCGCCCGCGTAAGCGGCGGGACGAACCCGTTCAGTCTTCGGTGCTGCGCTTGTTTCCAAGTGTTGCCTCAAGCCCGGCGATCAGCGCCTGTTTTTCGGGGTCGCTTAGGCGGGCCTCCGGGTGCGTGGGCAGGTAGATCCACATCGGCATTTCGCCTTCGCGCACGGATTCAGCGGCTTCGTCGGCTTCCTTTTGCGGCTTGTCCCATTCCGAGAAGTTGAGCTTGCTGCGGCCTTCTTCGGTGTCGCGCTGCACCAGCCAGGAAACCGGGGCGACGTGCGAATACCACGGCCACACGGTTTCGTTGCTGTGGCAGTCGAAGCACGCGCGCTTGGCGAGTTCGCGTGTGGCGGGGCTGTCCCAAGCGGGCTCGCCGGTGATGGGCGGGTTAGTGTGGGCGCGCCCGTAGGGCACCAGCTGGATGGCAGCCGCCAGTGCCAGCGCGCCGAGGATGATGGGTTTGAGGAAGCGCCGCTTTTTGGTTTCCGCCATGGGTGTGCTCCGAAATCCCGCCACCACATGATAACAGAATACGCATATCGATATTTCAGCGATTCACGAAAAGGCCCCAAGCAGGCACGCCGGAAGCATGAGGCTTCAAGCAATCACGACCAGAGCCCGCCGCTTACGCAGCGGGCTCTGGTGGCAGGCTTAGCTTCCTGACGGGAAGCGGGTGTGGTTTCGGATCGGGTCAAGGTCCTGGTCGCCTTGCAGGTGCATGGCGTCGGGATAGTTCTTGCGCTGGGCGCGCTTGAGGTAGTCGATTGCTTCCATCTGGTCCGAGTACACCTGCCGCGACATCGACGTGCCGCTGAGCTTGCGGTCCACCCGGTGAAGTCCGCTGCGCACGCTGTACACACACGCCAGCTGGTAAAGCTCAGCACCCGGGCTCTTGCCCTGCTGCGCCTGTTGCAGCGCCATGGCCAGCGCGCGGTCGAGGTCCAGACGGGCGGACTGCCCGCGACCTTGGCCTAGGTACGCGGCCGCGCGGCCGGTCAGCGCGTCAATCAGCAGCCGACGGTGGGTGATCGGGTCCTTTTCAGCCAGCAGGATCGCAATCGTGTAGTTGGCCTCAGCGCCATGGAAGTCGTTCAGGCCGCGCTGCGCGTAGCCCAGCATGCAGTAGGCCTCAGCGTGGTTCGGGTCCTGCTCCAGCGCGCCGCGCACAAAACTGGCGGTCTGGGCGTAGTCGCGCAGCATCGCGCACACGTACCCCTGGTGAATCAGCTCATCGGCTGCGCGTGTGTGTTCGAGTCCAAGCTGCAGCACGCTGCACTCGGCCGCGCGCTCCTGGCACCGGAAGTGGTGCCGCTTGGCCTTCACGGCCACGAAACCGGCGAACACCATGAAGAAGATTGAGAATCCGAGATACAGGCTGGATCGGCGCATGGCAGGCTCCTGATCGCTTAACAGGGTAACACACCCCGGTCATCCCGGCACGTTTTATCCCGGTGGTCGGGACTCGCGCGGCAGGCCACTACAGGGCAAACTGGCGCCGCCTTCAACCCGGGTCCTGCGATGCCTGATACGCTGCGCGCCATCTTCTTCGACATCGACGACACGCTGTACTCCACCAGCGAGTTCGCGGCCCTGGCCCGCCGTCAGGCCATCGAAAACATGCGCGCCCACGGCTTCCGCATGGCCACCGAAGACGCCCTGCGCGAACTGGCCGAAATCGTGGCCGAGTTCAGCAGCAACTATGAACACCACTTCGACAAGCTGCTGCGCCGCGTGCCCCGCCACTACTGGGAAGGCATCAATGAAACCGTGCTGATCGCCGCCGCCGTCGTCGGCTATCACGAAACCAAGTTCCGCGAGCTGCGGCCTCACGAAGATGCGGCCGACGTGCTGCGGCTGCTTCGGCAGCAGACGACGCTGAAGCTGGGCGTGGTCACCAGCGGCATCGCGATCAAACAGGCCGAGAAGCTGGTGAGGCTGGGGCTGGTGAACCTGTTCGAGCCTGACGGCATCTTCATCAGCGACGAAATCGGCATCAGCAAGCCCAACCCGAAGCTGTGGCTGCGCGCGTGCACGGCCTTTGGTGTGCGGCCCAGCGAATGCATCTACGTGGGCGACCGGCCGCGGCTGGATATCGACCCGTGCAACCGGATCGGGATGATCACGGTGCTGAACAAGCGCACCACGCGGCAGCACGAAGCGGGCGATACGCGGGCGGACTTTGAGATCCACAACTTCTTCGATCTGCTGGACATTCTGAGGCAGCGCTTCGGCATCGACGTAAAGCAGTAGCCGCGGCAACTTCGCGGGAACCACGAACAACGGCGACTGCGTTCTCACGCGGAGACGCAGAGGCGCAGAGAAGTGTTGGCAGTCCTTGGCGCGCTTGGCGGCGATGCGTCTTTCTCTATCGGCAACGGCGACCTCTCGCTACGTTCGCAAGGTGCGCACTGAACTGCCACGGCAAGAGATTCAGCGTAAAACTGCAGTTGCCGCTAAACCCGAAAGCCGTTGCCGTTCTTCGTGGCGCTTCGTGGATAAACGCAGTTGCCGTTCTCTGCGACTCCGCGACTCTGCGTGAGAACGCAGTTGCCGTTCATCTGCGGCCCTGGGTGAACTGCCCAAAGCATGGTGTGTCAGAAACTGTACTTGCTGACATTATCGGACTGAATCCGGAAATCGCACAAAGTCACACCGCCGCGCGATGCGCTTTGCTGGCTGCTTTGCGGGCTATTGTCGCATTGCGGCCAGCGTGGCCGGTTGGGCTGAGGCACCGCTTGCGAATCCGCTTGGGTGGCGGGCGGGCAATTAGCGTTCGCGGAGTGCGCTGTCAAGCGGAATCGCGGGAAGTGCCGCCCGGGAACGTTTATTTTCAGGGGGTTGGCGGGCACGAAATTTTCAACAATCCTGATTTGCAGGCTTGACCGGGTGACTGCGCGCATCTATGTTTCCGCCAACTCAAGCAGTAGTGGCCCGAAGTCAAGGGCCTGCCGGGAAGGGCTTCCGGAAGCTGCTTGAAACAGGGGTTGACGGGGCAGGATAAGTTGACCCGGGGTTCAATAAAGTTACAGACAGACTACATGTTGTAGTTTGCAGACAGATGAGCACCGTTTCTCGAATAACGTCACTAGGGGTGGTCTCGGTGACACAAGGCTTTTCTCTTTCAGGTACAGGAGTTTTCGCATGAACAAGGCACAGCTCGTTGACATCGTTCTCAAGAACAAGAAGGCCGGTTTCGACAGCAAGGCTTCGGCCGAGCGCGCGTTTGACGCGGTCGTTGACGCCCTCCGCGAAGGCGTCCAGAAGGACGGCAAGGTCCAGGTCATCGGCTTTGGCACCTTCAATGTCCGTGAACGCAAGGCCCGCAACGGTCGCAACCCGCAGACCGGCCAGGCCATGAAGATCAAGGCCTACAAGACCGTGAACTTCAAGGTCGGCAAGGATTTCAAGGACAAGATCAACAAGGGCGGCAAGAAGTAGTTTGCCCCGCCTTCACAGGCGGAAACAGCCGGGCGCGCATCAGCGCGCCCGGTTTTGTTTAACCGCCCGTGCTCGGTGCTTGGTGCTTGGTGCTTGGTGCTTCGCGTTTCGTATCCCGCATCAACACCCGAACCCCCAACCTCCAATCTCCAGCCTCCAGCCCCCGCTCGCACTTTCACGCGAACATTTCATGTCATACTGCGTTCCAAACTGTCCCGGGTTGGTCCCTTGCTGGAGTCGCCATGAAGCGCGCCATCTTTTCCGCCACGGCGCTTTGCGCCCTCGCCGCCGTTTCCTTCCTTATTCACCACCATCTCCAGGCACAGGACCGCGCCGCACAGTACACCAAGCTCCTCGCCGATGCCGACACGGCTTGGGATTCCAAGAACTACCAGGCCGCCGCCGACAGCTACGAGCGGGCGCTCAAGGGCTTGCCCGAATCCGCAGCCCGCGACCGCGGCACCATGCGTTACCTCGCATCGTTGCAGGCCGCGCAAGCGCACGAGGCGTGGGACCGGCTGGCCCAGAGTGAAGGCGCCGAAGTACTTGAACTCGCCGCCAAAGTGCAGGACGTGGACACCCGCATCGACGTGATCCGCATGGCCGCGCTGCACCTCGCCGCGCGCGACCACGATTACTACGCCCACAACGACGGCCGGCGCATCTACGGGGCCGCCGACTACGCCAAGCTCACCAGCGAACATCGCTGGCCCTTCAGCTATCGCGACACGCTGCACAGTGACATCGCGGCCGCACTGCGGCTGCTGCGCGAGGCCTACGACAGCGCGCGTACGCAGCTCGACTTCGCCGGCGACGACGCCAAAGGCGCGCGCAAGCAGCGCTATGTGGCCGTGACGCTTGAGTACTGCGACATCATGGAACTCACCGACCGCATGGCCGCCAACAGGGTAAACGAGATGCACTTTTTCGGTGTGCGCACACCCGACAGCGAAGGCATGGAAGTGCACCCGAATGATGGCGTCACCGTGCCTGAGACCTGGGATGAAGAACCCATCGAAGACGTGGAAGAAGACTCGCGCGAAGCCGACAGCAAGGTAGAGCCCGCGCCCAAGCCCGCCATGGGCTCGCCCCGCGATGAGCCCTTCACGCGCCGCGGCTATTACTACCAGCCCAGTTACCCGAACCTGCACACGATCCAGGCGCTGTTCGATTCCGCCAACGCGACCGCGCAGCAGATCGGCGACAAGGAGCTGCTGGCCAGCGTGGCCTACCGCCGCGCGGTATTGATGCTGAACGTGGGCCTGTACGGCAACGCCGCCTTGAACTCGAAGCTGACCAACTGGCGCGACGGCCGCGTGCATGAGCCCGCCCTGTCGCGCGACCCGCGCCCGCTGCTGCAACGCGTGCTGCGCGACCACAAGGGCAGCGCCTATGACGACGAAGCGCGCTTCCTGCTGGGCTACGTCGCGTACTACCTGAATGACTTTGCGGCCGCACGCACCGAGTTCGCGCAGCTGGAAAAGGACTTCCCCAAGTCGCGCTACATCGGTGAAGCGCGCCGGCTGGTGCAGGTGATCGAGCACCCGCAGTTGTTCTCGAGTTTCGATTCGCGCGCCATGATCCGCCCCGGCGAACACGTGCAGATCAGCGTGTACGCGCGCAACGTATCCAGCGTGCAGGTCAGCCTGCGCCCGTTGGATCTCGGCACCCTGTTGAAGGGCCACACCGGCGCCGAGCACGTGTTTTCGGAACTGTCTGAGCTCGAGAAGCTGCCCGCGTTCAACGAGTGCCTCGGCACCAGCGTGATGGACCAGTCGTTTGCGCTGAACCCGACGCGCAAGCACTTCTACGAATTCCGCGACGGCCTTTCGCTGTACACCGGCACGCCGGGTGTGTACGTGCTCGAAATCAAGGGCGGCGAAATCACCGAGCGCAAACTGATGCAGGTGGCCGACCTTTCGCTGGTGCGCCGCCGCACACCGCAGGGCGACACGCTGTGGTTGACCACCGGCGACGGCCATCCGGTCGAAGGCGCGCTGCTGGCCGGCGGCTACCACGAAAACCTGCACGTCAGCGTGCCCTACCTGGCGGAAGTAGCCGTGGACTCGCGCGACCCGTCCAAGGGCACCCAGCGCGTCGTGCAGTACCGCGACGAGCGCCGCATGGTGAATCACCCCTTTAGTGCCATGACCGACGCGCACGGCCTCGCGGGCATCGGCAAGGCGCCCTACGACGTGAACAACTTCTGGTGCCTGGTCGATACCGGAACCGGCTGCTTCCTTATCAATGACAAGCACGACCCCGAACACATCGAAGACACGCCTTCATGGCTGCCCGCCGTGGTGCCTGAGCCCGCGCGTGACATCGCCAGCTTTGTCTACACCGACCGGCCCGTATATCGCCCCGGCGACACCGCGCACCTGAAGCTGGTCACGCGTCTGCCCATGGGCGAAGGCCGCCTGGAAGGCGAGGCCGTGCTGCTGCGCGTGATGCACTCGGGCGTCGAGCAGTTCCGCGCCGAAGTACGCCTGAACGAGTTCGGCACCGCGCTGGCCCAGTTCGAGATCCCGCACGGGGCCCCCGTCGGGACCTATGACATCACAGCCGAAAGCCCGCGCCTTAAGCCCGCGAGCTTCCGGATGAGGGTGCTCGAGTACTTTAAGAAAGACGTGCGCCTGACGGTGGACTCGCTGCGCCACCCCATGATCGTGGGCACCAGTGGCGAGGTGGTCGTGCGCTTCAGCTACCTCGCGGGTGGCTGGGTGCAGGGCGGTGATGTCAGCGTAACCGTTTACGCGCAGCCACTTGGGCTCCCGCGCTTCAGCGCCGCTGCCGGCAAGGGCCGCACCAACATGGACGGCGAGTACCGGCTGGCGCTCGACACGGAGGCCATCAGCAAGGCCGCCGACGGGCGCTTCACGACCCTGACCATCTACGCGACAGGCACCGGCCCCGGCGGCCAGACCGTGAGCGCGCAAGGCGAGCTGCAGCTATCCGGCAGCGGGCTTGGCGTAAGCTGCACGTGGCCCCAGGCCAACTGGATCAGCAACACCAACCTGGAAGTGCCGATCGCCATCACCAGCGGCGCGGGCAACAGGCTGGCTTCCAAGGGCGAGTGCGCGATCTACCGCATCACCGACCAAAGCAGCCTGCTGCCGGCCGAATGGCGCAACCCGAGCCTGCGCCTGGAAAGCACCTCCCAGTTCACCCTGGCCGCGTACACCGAACGGCTTTACATCGGCCTGTCCGGCCGCAGCGGGCGCTATCGCGTCGTGATCAGCGGTGAGGCCGGGGGTGAGCGCTTCGTGCAAAGCCACGACCTGGTCCTCGTGGGTAAGGGTGCGTTCGAGAACTCGACCTTTGCGATGCTGCCCGAGTTCAACCAGTCCGATGCCACGCGCCCGATGCGCGTACTGTTGTGCCAACCCAGGGCGGGCAGCGTGCTGCTTTCACGCCACCGCGACGGCAACGAGTACGAGCACCAGACCGTCAGCGCCGCGGGCCAGATCGCAGTGATTGAGCACGCTGTGCGCGACACGGACGCCCCGCACTATCATCTGTCCGCCCGCGCGGTGCGCGGCGGCACTTACTACGCCGCCCGCGCCGAGCTGACGGTCAAGCCGGCCTCGCGCCGCGTGCAGCTGGCCGTGCGCTTTGACAAGGAGAAGTACCTGCCCGGCGAGGAAGCCACGGCGGACATCTTTGCCATGGACCGCAACGGGGCCGGCGTTCGCGCCGAAGTCACGCTGTCGGTTTGGGACGCGGCGCTGCGTGAGTTCGCGACCCCGGTACTCGACACCACCAATCTGTACGACCACTTCTTTGCCGGCGTCACCCGCTTTGTCGCCACGGACGCGGCGCTGCACAGCCGCACCCGCGTGGCACCGACGCGGCACTCCAGCGTGAAGGTTACGCGCTGGAAGGTCAGCGCCATGCCGCCGGGCAGCTTCTTTTATGGCAGCCTGTCGTGGCTGACGACCCATGCAATCAACTTGGTGGACTTCACCGAAGAGCCGGAGAAAAACGCCGGCCCCAAGTTCTATGCCCTCGACGCCGAGGATTCGATCAACGAGTCACCCATGCCCGACGGTGTGGCCGAAGACCCGTACTACGGCGAAAGCAGCAAGGTCGGTGTGGGCGGCGGTGGCGGGCGCGGCGGATCGGGCGGGTTTGCCCACCGGCGCGCGCGCGGCGGCGGTGGCGCGGGCCGAGGCGATTCGCCCGAGCGCCGCAACTTCCAGGACAGTGCGTTCTTCCACGGCCGCCTGCTCACCGACGAGAACGGCGTCGCCACGGTCACATTCACCCTGCCCGACAACCTGACCGAATGGAGCGTTGAGGCCATCGCGGTGGACAAAGTCAGCGCCGTGGGCCAGTTCGCCGGCAGTTTCAAGGTGGCCAAGCCCGTCAGCGCCCGCATGGTGGGGCCGCGCGCACTGACTGAAGGCGACGAAGTGGAACTGTGCGCGCTGGTACAGAACCTGCAGGACGAAAGCGTTGCCGTCAGCACCGAAGTCAGCCTGAACCTTGAGGGCCACACGTCGCCGCTTAAAATGCTCAATGCCGCCGCACCGGGCGGCACGTTTATGGTCGAGGCCGGCCGCACGCAGGAAGTGCGCTTCCGCGTGAAGGTCGAGAAACCGGGCATCGCGCTGCTGAAGGTGCAGGTGCTGGATTCATCAGGCCTGGTCCATGACAGCCTGGACTGGCGCTACAGCGTGCAGCCGCGCGGCGTGCCGATGGTGACGGTGACGCGCTTTGCCATGGACGCGCGCACGGCCTCGCTGACAGTGACGCCTGAGCTGCCGCGCAACGCGATTGCGGGCCGCAGCACGGCCGAGATCCAGTTCGACGGCACGCTGCTGTCGCAACTGGTTGACGCGCTGCCCGGGCTCGTGAGCTATCCGTACGGTTGCGCGGAGCAAACCACGAACCGGTTTGTGCCCCTGCTTTCGGTGCTGGATGTGCTGCGCGCCAACAAGCTGAGCCTGTACGACATCAGCAAGGCGCGCATGAACTACAGCGGCGCCAGCCCCGCCGACCAGTGGCCGGAAGCGCTGACCAACCAGCTGGAGCTGCAGAAGATGGTGAATGTCGGCTTCGGCAAGCTGCGCGAATACCAGAACTACGACGGCGGCTGGGGCTGGTTTGGCGGTGATGGCAGCGCGCCGCACCTGAGTGCCACGGTGCTGCAGGGCATGGCCGACGCGCGCCGCATATCGCGCGGCGGCGCCGGCATCAGCCTGCCCGCCAGCGAGGCCGCAATCGACCACATGCTGCACCGCGGCATCGAGTTCATCCTGCAGCTGGATCACCCGTCACTCGACGCGACACTCAGCGCCCGCGCGCTGCGCGCCGCGGCCGAGGCCATGGCGCAACTGCCCGCGCAAACCGAGACCCCCACCGACGAACAGGGCAAGCCGGTCAAGACGCAGCGACAGCGGCTGCAGCAGGCGCTGACGCTGGCGTCGCTGCGCACCGAAATGGGGGCTGCGGCATGGGCCAACCTCGCGATTGCGATGCACAGCCAGGGTCGTGAACGCGACGCGCAGTCTTGCGTCAGCCAGCTCGAGAAGCTGGGGCTGCGCCAGGGCGACACGGTGCTGTTCAGCGGAGGCAACCAGGACCAGCGCTGGCACGACACCGCCCACGAAGCACAGTCCGACGCGGTGAACGCGCTGGCACTGGTTTCGCCCAAGTCGGCCATCGCGCAAGCGGCCGTGGACGGCCTGGTGGCCGCACGCCGAGGCAACGGCTGGGGCAACACCCGCGCGACAGGGGCTGCGCTGCGCGGCATGGCGGCGTGGATGGGCACCAGCGCCGGACAGGCTGAGGCCGTGCAGGTGCAGGTCGACTACGGCAAGCATGCCCTTGGCAGCTACCAGCGCACGGCCGCCAACGCGCTGGAGGACCGCACACGCTTTGGCGTCACAGCCGTCGAATTCAGCAAGGCCACCGGCTTCAGCCTCAAGCGCAGCGGCAAGGGCGCGGTCACGGGCAGCCTGGTGGTGCGCAGCCTGGTGCCGGAGACCGAATTCAACGTCGGCCAGGAAAACGGTCTTCGCGTCATCCGCGATTATCGCCGGCGCACCAGCACCACCCGTGAAGTCGAAGTCGAAGTGCAGGACAGCCGAGGCAACGTGCTGCGCAACTACACCGAAACGCGCATCGTGCATGAGTACAGCAGCCTGCGCGAAGGCGACGAGCTGAAGGTCGGCGACGTCGTCAGCGTACGGATCAGCCTGACCGGTACCCAGGGCGACCGTTACCTGTGCATCGAAGACCAGCGCCCGCCGTGCTTTGAGCCCATCGCCAACAAGTGGGACGAAGACGGCAAGCACCGCGCGTCAGGCGGCCTGTACCTGACCAAAGAAGTACGCGACCACACCACCAACTTCTTCGTGACCGAGCTGCCGCGCGGAAGCCTGATGCTTGAGTACGACTGTGTGGTGGTGGCCGAGGGCAAGTTCGTTGCACTGCCAGCCCGCGCCTTCGACATGTACAACGAAGCCCGCAACGGCTACTGCGACCCGCAACAGATGACCGTGACCGGCAAGTAACCCACACCAAATCGAAAACCGGGCGACCCCAAGGGTCGCCCGGTTGCTTGCCCTGCCGATCAGTCGAACAGCTTCGTCGCTTCATAGATCGTGGTGCTGCCGCTTACCTCATGGCTCACAATCAGCAGCGCGCGGCCGTTGGGGCTTTGTGCTGCCGGCACGAACACCATGCCCTCAGGTCCAAGGTCGAGGCCCGGCACCGGCTGACCGGGGCCTGCTGCAGCGCCCGGCGTGGCGTTGAAGTTGCGAGTGTTGATGTAGGTCTGGAAGCGCGGCGCGCTCGGCACCGTGATGTCGTACACCAGAATGCCGCAGATGCGCTCAAGCCCGATGAACGCGTACCAGCGGTCGTCAATCTGCGCCAGCGTCACGGCCTCAGGCTCTGGGCCTTTGGCGTCGCTGCGGTCATCGAGCAGGTTGTTGGTGTGGCCGGCGTTGAACCACAGCGGCAGGTGCGCGGCGATCAGCCGCTCAATCTCGTCGCCACTGTCCCACACCAGTTGCCCGTTCGAGTTCCAGATGCTGAAGCTGCGGCCGCCGTAGCAGTAGATCGCGTCCAGATCGCCGTCGTTGTCCGTGTCGCCGGTGGCCGTAGTGATGTTCAGCCGGCCGAACGCGGCGTTGGCCTGCAATGCGGCCGCATTGGGGAACACGGTCGGGTCAAGGGTAACGCCGTTGAGGCGCTCTTCTTCCGAGAAGCCGGGCGTGCCGCCGTAGTCGCGGGCGTCACCTTCGTTCACCGTCACGAGGTAGCTGTTGCCGCCGACGCTGTAGCTGGCGATGGCGTCGGGCATGTACAGGCCGCGGATCGGTCCGTTCACGAACTGGATCATGGCCGTGCTGCCGGGGCCGTCGCGGTCGCTTGGGTCAAAGGCGTTGCGGGGCAGGCTGTGGTCTTTGTAGCCGAGCGCGCGGACAGCCGTCACGGTCGAAGTCGCGATATCCACGATCGCGATGGCGTTTGCCTCCTGCAGCGTGACCCAGGCCGTGGTGTTCGTGCAGGTGATGTATTCGGGCTCAAGGTCCTGCGCGACGGTGGCGAGGCCGTCGGTGTCGCTGCCGGGGCCGAAAATGCGCACGCCTTGCGCGATCAGCGCCGCCTTTTGCGCGTTGAAGGTGGTGAAGCCGGCCGTGGTGACTGTCGCGCCGGCGGCACCGCCGGCGATGTTGATGATGCTGATGCTGCCTTCGGGGTCGACGGTGTAGTCGTCGTTGGGCTCGCCTTCGTTGGCGACGAGCACACGGCTGCCGTCCGGCGTGAAAGTCAGCATGTCGGGCAGCGCGCCGACCGTAACGACATTCAGGTCGGTGCTGGTGTCAAAGGTGGTTTCATTGGTGTTGAAGAAGACGACCACGCCCGGGTCGGTCTTGGTGCCGTCCTGGATCGCGATGGCCAGAATGCCGTTGAGCACGGCCACACTGTTGGGCGCGCCGGTGTTAGCGTACAGGGTGCAGTCGATGGTGGTGATCAGCACGGGGTTTTCGGGATCGGCCAGGTTAATGACATCCACGGTGCTGGGGCCGGCGTTGATCACGAACAGGCGGTCCGTCAGCGGGCAGAAGGCCGGGATCTCAGCGCCGGCGCTGTCATAAAGGCCCGTGTTGAAGCGGCCGAGGAAGCCCAGCGTAACCCGGGCATCGGGTGCCACGACGACGGTGCCGTTGTCGTCATCGTCATCGCTGCTGCAACCAGCCAGCAATGTGAAGCAAGCCAGCGGCATCAGCGCCAGCAACATCCAGAACTTCCGGTCCATGAACAGCTCCTTTCGGGTTGGAATGCAAAGCCCGTGTTAGGAACTGTCCTTCAAGACCGCGTAAGGAAGGCGCAAAGCTTGCATGGAATCGCCCGCCGTGTGGCGATCATGGCTTCACGATGCACTTGAACTTCTGCGACACCTCAAGCGGAGTGTCGATGTAGCGGATGTAGACCTTTGCGCGAAGCTCGAACTCCCAAACGCCGGCCTCAGTGGGCCAGAAGTACACATCGACGTAGTCTGGCTTGCGAGGCCAAGCGGGCGACTCGAGGACACTGAGCCTTGAACCTGGCGGAAGCTTCGTGCGCACGTCATCAACGTCAAGCCACTCGACCTTTTCGACCTTCCACTCGCGTGAGTCATTCCAATTCTTGGGCTTGGCCACCTCGAATTCAATGTATGCAGGGCGGGTCTTGCCAACCTGAAGGTCGATGTCAAACCCGGAGTGGAGCTTGATGGCACCGGCCGACTCAGGGTTCTCAGCCTCCGGCACGGGGTTCACGACTATTGTGAACTCCAGCGCGAGTCGGTACTCACGCGAAAGACCGGGGATGCTGGTGGCTATGTTGACTGTGAACTTGAACTCGCCCACCTGGGGCGAAATGCCAATCACACCATCCCGCCCATTGGGGAAGTCAACGGGCACAATGCGGTCACGCTTCATCCAGTCTGGCAGGTCATCAATCGTGACTGTCTGCGGACCAAGGTGCAGACCCTGCAACGCCGGCACCAACCACCAGGCGCAGCCAACCCGCAGCCCGACGTGGGTCTCTACGCGCACTCCACTCGGCAGCGCGGCCGGGTACTCCATCTGTTCATAGCGTTTAAAGGCGTATGTGGCGCCCTGTAGCTCTCCTACCGATTCCGGTGGCGGCTTCACCGTGAAGACGGCGTCCACTTCGGCGGTTGAGCCGTCGCCATCCACGACCCTCACCTTGAACTTGTATGTGCCCGGTGCGCCGGTCTTGCCCACCAGGTACCACAATTCGTGTGGGAACCGCGGGTACATGTCCAAGTCGTTGTTGCCGCTCTTGGACACTTGGGCACTGATGCCGGGCGGCAGCTTGCCGATGACGGTCCACTTGTAAGTCGGGATGCCACCCTTGACTTCACATGCACCAAAGCCGTCCCTCGTCATTTCGGCATAGCCGTGGTCCCATTGCCCGTAGCTCAGTTGCAGAGGCTCGACCCCCCGTGCGGCGTTGGACAGCTTCATGTGATCGCGAAAGAACTCGAACGAATCCCCGTGGCTCGAGGCGATGATCCACAAGAATCCCTTGGTCCGTGCGAGCTGACACTTGATCTCCCCGCCGTCGATCTCGCCATACTCCCCGGGCATCAACTGGTGGGCCCGCGGCTCGGTAAGTGTCACCTCGCCGCCTATCCTGGCGGCCGCAACGGGCATGAAAATGTTCTCGTCGACATACACGGTTCCGTCGATGTGCGGGTTGGCCGACTGCGTGATCCAACCGACCTCCCACCAGTCGCTGCCCGTCTCAAAGCGCAGGACGTTCGCCGATTGCCCATTGGGAAGTGACTCGGTAAGCAACTGCGGCTGGCCGGGGAACTTGGCAGTAAACCTGCCTTCGGGGTCTGTGTAGGTCACCCACTGGTCAGTGGTAGGTACGCTGTTGCGCGAAACAAGAAACACCCCCATACCGACCACCACAAGCAAAAGCAGCCCACCACCAACGATCAGGCCAATAGCCCAGCCCGGCATGCCCCTGCGCGCCGTCACGGCCGGCGGCGGGAAGCCCGCCATTTGCTGCGGAGGGTAACTCTGTTGCGGTGGTGGCTGAAACTGCGGCTGTGGATGCGGATTTGGATATGGTTGAACCTGAGGAGGCCGCGCCTGTCGCTGACCTTGCCTGTGCGGCGCTGGCGCCGGTTGCAGCTCGGGGCCAGACTGCTGCTGCGGTACCTGCCTTGGCTGGCCGGTGCGACGGTCCAGCACCGCGCCGCAGTAAGGGCAGCCAATGGCTACACGCATGTAGTCGTCGGGAACGCCGACCGAGTTGCCGCATTGAAAACAGATGTGAACGCGCTGGACCATGCGGCCGAGTATCTTTGCCGGCTCATGGGCTGTCACCAGAATTCATTGCTGCGACCTAAGGCGAAATTGTGCAATCGACGGCTAGTCGAACTTGATTGCGAGGCCGAGTTCTTTGAGCTGCAGCATGGCTTCGGCGTTGCCGATGGCGTCGTTCAGCGGGTTGTGGTCGTGGCCGGTTTTGCGCAGGTGTTTGAAGTTCTTTGACATCTGGCGCACCAGGCCTTTGTACAGGCTGCCGAGGTTTGTACTGCTGTGGCCGAACGGGTTGCCACCGGTGAAGTGCCACAGGTACCAGTTCACGAACTGCCAGTCGAAGCAGTTGTTGTCGGACACAAAGCGCGGCTGGCCGCGAAGGCCTTTCAGCCAGGCCACAAACTCGGCCATCACATCGGCGGGCGCGCGGCCGGCCTGGGCTTGTTCACGGGTGAAGCCTGAGACCGCGATGGCCTCGGGTATCCACTTGTCGGAAACCGGCTTGATCAAACCGCCGTAGTACGTGCGCGAAAGGCCGGGCTCAACCACCACGGCGCCAAAACAAACCATGCTGAAGTCGGCGGGGCAGGGCCCGTCGGCTTCGATGTCTACCATAATCCAGGTCATCTATTCTCCTTTCACTACATCGTACGGGAGTTTCAGGCCGGTGTTGACTGCTTTACGCCCCCGCGTGGCACCTGTACAACGCGCGCGCACTTACGGAGATTGGCGATGGCGACCCATGAGTTTGATGTCTGTGTGATTGGTTCCGGGCCCGGTGGCTATGTGGCCGCGATTCGTGCCGCGCAGCTTGGCCTCAAGACCGTCTGCGTCGAAGACAAGCACCACGGCGGCATCTGCCTGAATTGGGGCTGCATTCCCACCAAGGCGCTGCTCAAGTCGGCTGAGGTGATGCACACCATCGAGCACAAGGCCAAGACCTTCGGCATCGCGGTCGAAAAGGCATCGCCCGACATGGCCGCCGTCGTGAAGCGTTCGCGCGACATTTCGGCCCAGGTCAGCAAGGGCATCGCGTTTCTGTTCAAGAAGCACAAGGTCACGCCGATCATGGGCCGCGGCCGCATTGTGAAGCCCGGCGTGGTGGAAGTGACTGAGGCCAACAACCCGGCCGAGCGCGCTGACCGCCCCAACAAGCCCGGCAAAGTGATCGAGACAATCAACGCCAAGCACATCATCATCGCGACTGGCGCGCGGCCTCGCCGCTTTGACAACATGCCGTGGGACGGCAAGCGCGTGATCGGCCACCATGAGGCCATGGTGCTGGCCGAACGCCCCAAGAAGGTGGTCGTGATCGGCGCCGGGGCCATCGGCGTTGAGTTCGGCTATTACTTCAGCGCGTTTGGCGCTGAGGTCAGCATCCTGGAGCTGATGGACCGCATCGTGCCCGTGGAAGACGACGACTCATCGCGCGAGCTCGAGAAGTCGTTCAAGAAGCAGGGCATAAACGTCCTGACCGGCACGAAGGTCGAAAGCGTCAAGAACAACGGCAAAACCGTGACCGTCGCCTACGAGCGCAAGGGCGAGAAAGCCAGCATTGAGGCCGACTATTGCCTGGTCGCCGTGGGCATCACCGGCAACGTCGAAGACGTGGGCCTGGAGGCTGCGGGCGTGAAGGTCGAACGCGGGTTCATCCCCGTCGACGGCTACGCGCGCACCAACGTGCCGGGCATCTACGCGATTGGCGACGTCGCAGGCGCGCCCGCGCTGGCGCACAAAGCCAGCCATGAGGCCATCACCTGCGTCGAGAAAATCGCCGGCCACGACGTGCCGCCGTTCAGCAAGGACATCATCCCGGGCTGCACGTACTGCCAGCCGCAGGTGGCCAGCGTGGGCAAGACCGAGCGCGCACTGAAGGAAGCGGGCGTCGAGTACAAGGTCGGCAAGTTCCCGTTCAAGCCGCTGGGCAAGGCGCTGGCGATCGGCGACAACGACGGCTTCGTGAAGCTGCTGTTCGACAAGAAGTACGGGCAGCTGTTGGGCGCGCACATTGTGCACGGCGAAGCCACCGAACTGATCAGCGAGCTGGTGCTGGGCATGGACGTTGAGGCCGTAAGCCACAGCCTGATCCGCGCCGTCCACCCGCACCCGACACTAAGCGAAGCGATCATGGAAGCCGCGGCCGTAGCAGAAGACGAGTGCGTGCATTTGTAGCCGCGCTGCAAACGTAAACCGGGGCGGCATTGGCCGCCCCGGTTTGTTTGATTCGGTTGAATGTCGGGGCTACTGCTTCGGTGGCTCGGCGCCGCCGTTGATTCTGTCCTGCACCTTCTGCCAGGCCAGCATCGCGACGATGTCGCCCTTTTCTTCCGTGGCGGCCACGAATGCTGCCGTGGCGCGCTGGAACTCTTTCTGGACGGGCTCAGTAACTTCAATGCGCTTGCTGTCGGGGTTGCGGTGCTTCTCCATCTCGTCGAGGATCGGCTTGGTTTCGGCGTCAAAGTCTTCGACCTTGAACTTGCCTTCCTTGAGCAGCGCGGTGTGCTTGTCCAGCGCCGCCACCAACTTGGTGGTTGAGTCGTCAGCCGGCGCGCCACAGGCCGCAAGCAACAGGCACAGCAGGGCGGGCAGGATCAGTTTCAGTTTCGCTTGCATGGCTTCTCCGGTCGGACTGTGTCACTTACTTCATGGCAGCCATCAGGTCCTTGGTGACTTCTTCAAAGGCAGCCTGGGCTTCCATGTTCAGCTTTTCCTTGCAGGCGTTGTCGAAGTCGTCATGGACTTTCTTCCACTCGTTCAGGACGCCCTCCGTCATCAATAGCTTCTTTTCTTTGGGGTCCACCTTGGCGGTCAGCGCGGCCGCAAGCGGTGCGCCTTCAGCCTTGAACTCGTCGGCTTTGAAACTGCCGTCGCGGATCTTGGCGTTCTGAGCCTTCATGAAGTCGATCCACTTCTGGGCCGGTTCATCGGCCGAAACCTGGCAGCCCATCGCGAACACCAGCATGATCAGGGCCAGCAGGCCGGTTGCCTTTTGCATCGGGGTTTCCTTATTCAAGGGTTTCAGGTCAGCGGCCCGCACAATACTTCGCGGGGGGCCGAAAACACGCCAAATCTGGCCATTGCGGCCGCGCGCCCGATGCGGCTTGATAGCGGCATGAAGCTTGAAGTCCGCGACCTCGGGCGCGTCGCCTACGCGCCGACACTGGACCTGCAGCGCACCCTGCAGCGCGCGCGCATTGCCGCCCATGAATCCGGCAGCGATGCCACCGAAACCCTGCTGCTGCTTGAGCACACGCCGGTCTACACCTGGGGCAAACGCACCCGGGCCGAACACATGGGCGACGGCCCCCGGCACCTGCAAACGCTGGGCGCCGACGTGTTCGAGACCGACCGCGGCGGTGAAATCACTTTCCACGGCCCCGGCCAGCTCGTCGGCTACCCGATCGCGTTTCTGGGCAACCTGCGCTGTGGCCGCGACCTGCACAAATACATGCGCGGCCTTGAAGAGACGATGCTACACGTGCTGCGAAGCTACGGGCTGCAAGGGCAGCGGGTGCAGGGTCTGACGGGCGTCTGGGTCGAACACGCGGGCACGCTGGCCAAGGTCGCGGCGCTGGGTGTGCGCGTCACGAAGTGGGTCTCGATGCACGGCTTTGCGTTGAACGTCAGCGACGAGGTGCTGCCCTGGTTCGCGCATATCACACCCTGCGGCATCAAGGACCGCCCGGTGACCTCACTACAAAGTCTGCTGGGAAGCGAGCCATCAATGCCCGAAGTAAAGGCCCGCGCCGAAGCCGCATTCCGCGAAGTGTTTTAGGCAGCGGGAGCCGCGAGAGACAAAGGCGCTGTTACTCCAGCCTCCAAACTCCAGTCTCCAACCCCCAACCTCCAGACTCGAATCTCCAACCCCCAACTCAATTGCTCCAAACAATCGCCCGGATGCTGTGTGGCGGCAGGATCATTTCGTAGGCCTGGCTGAACGTGGTCACGGTGTCGGTCTGGATGTTCACGGGCTCGGTGGTGTCGTTCATCGTGTTGATCGCCGGCGGCTCGATCCGATAGATCGTGGCGTTGGCGCCCGGTGTACCCGGCGTGTGCAGCCGTACTCCCTGTTGCTGTGTTAAACTCAGGTTCATCAGCACAATCCCGTACTGCGTGCCGTTGCGGAACGCGAAGCTCTGCACGTGGTTTACCGTGGTGGCCGCGCCCACGCCGTTAATGGCGCTTTGGGTCCAGCTTGGGTTGTCGCCGGTTTGCGCGGTGGTGACCATATCGCCGCGAATGGCTTCATTCACCACCTGCATGCCAAGCCAGGTTGGGCGGCGTGTGTTGTAGTGGTACAGGTCGCGCAGCATGCCCCAGACCTGCACATAGTCGTCCTGCCAGGTGCCGGTGTTCTGGAAGCGATACGAATACCCCAGCGTCAAAAACGCGCACTGGTCAATGCAGCCGAACTCGCGCATGGGCAGCAGCATGTTCAGCGGCAGCGCGATGGCGCCGCTGGCCCCGGCCACAAATTCGTTGCGGATGGTGTTGGGCAGGCCGGCGATCACGCCGGTGGTGTGATAGTTGATTTCATAGAAGCTCATGCGCGTGCCGTTGCCGCCGGCCTGCAGGAACCCGTTGCTCTGGAACAGGCGGCCGTTGGCGTGCAGGCAGTCGTAGAACGGCTTGGCGAAAAGCGGCCCGTAGATTTCGGCGTCGCTGGCCCAGGTGCTGAGTTCGCCAAAGTACGGGGCCAGTGCCGTGCTGTCGTGGTCGTTGGCGTTGGCCTCAATTTCCTGCTGGCGGCCGGGAAAGCCGGCCTGGCCGCCGATCACGAGGTCAAGCACACCGGCCACACCAGCGTACCACGGGCTGCCCTTCATGAAGGTGAATGCGCGGTCGGCGCATTGCGCCAGGCGGGTGCCGCCACGGACGCTGGCACCGCTGAAGGGGTCGCCGGGGTCGCCGCTGCCCCACAGTTCATTGCCCCACTCAAGGTGAATGCGCGGGAACACGCTGGTCCAGGGCGCGGTCTGGCCCTGGTTGACGCGGCGGGTCGCAAACGTGCCACTGGTGCCCGCGAGATACTCCATGAAATCCAGCAGGTCCTGCTGGCTGGCCGTGGGCGGCATCACCAGCCACGGTTCCGCGCCGATGTGCTGGCACAGCACGAAGAAGTCGTGCACGCCGTAGTTCCAGTTGCCGGGCGTGGTTTCGCTGGGCTTGTAGGCGTTGGTGCCGCGCTCAGGCCACGGGCGGGTCATGTTCTCAAGCGTTTCCCCAAGCTGCCCGCCCCACCAGCGCAGGATGCCCGGTTGCAACTCCTGCAGCCGGTCCACGAAGCGGTCGGTGAAAGCCGTGGGGTTCGTCGCGTCGTCGATGCGCGTCAGTTCGAGCTCATCGATCCAGAGGTTGCCCGCGTTGCCGGCGGGCGTGTTGACGCGGAAGATCAGCGCCGGTTTGTAGCCCGAGGGCCAGGGGTCGTTGGTCTGGTCGGTGCCGGTGGCGATGCTGGCGGTGAACTCGTGCGTGCTCCAGCCCGTGCCGGCAGTGAAGGTCTGGTCGATGAATGTCGGGTTGTATGGCGCGCCGCCGTCGCGATAAAAGCGCACGCGCACCTGTTCAGTCCCGCTCTGGCTGCGGGCTTTCAGCCGCACCCGCCACTGGCCCTCAATCACATGCAGCTTGTGGCTGCTTTGGTCGCCGTCGCGCCACGACGTGTCCATCACGTGCGAGAAATCCTGCGAGGCCGCCATCCGCAGGCTTTGCAGGCCGCTGTACGGGTTGCTGGTGTCAGCCGTGCCCACGTTGCCATGCACGCCATAGGCCGTGCCTGGAAACGCGCGGCGCGTGAACAGCACGTCGTATTGCGCCATTGCCGTGCCGCCCGCCCCGAGCGTGAAGTTGTAGTTCCCGCCCGGGTGCGTGAACGAGCCTACCGTGCCGCTTTGTCCCGCGGCAGCGCCGTATGGGATCTCCCATTGCGCGCCGTCCCAGAATCCGACGGGCTGCGCGCCAAGGCCGGTGCCCCAGAACGCCGACGTAAGGTTGCCGCTGGTGCTGCCCGTTGCAGCCAGCCACACGGTGCCGATGTGGCCGCTTTCGAAGCCCGGGTTGGGGATGATGTTCTTGAGGATCTTCGAAGCCCCCCAGCGATCATGGCCGCCAATATTGATGCCCAGCCGCTTCACGCCCGGCTGCAACACAGTGTTGCTGACCGTCACGTCGGTGACCGGCGTGCCGACGGGAAAGCCGCTGCTGCCTATGACCACCGTGTACGGGCGCGAGGCCGTCTCGCCCCCGGCGACTACCTGCACCGTGAAGTTGAAACTTCCGGCCGCCAGGGGAATGCCCGACAGGGTAGTGGTCTCGGTGCTTGAGGCCGTGTTCAGGGTCAGGCCCGTCGGCAACGTACCTGTCACGGACCAGACGTAGATTCCCAAGCCCGCATCGGCTGCGATTGGTGCATTGTAGGCCAAGCCGACAGTGCCGCCCGGCAACGTGGTGGTAATGATATTGAAGGAATTGCCTGAGCCGCCACCCCCGCCGCCACCAGAATCACCGCCGCCGCAAGCACTTAGGGCAATGATCGCGGCCGCAAACAGCAATGCGAGTTTGGGGGTGCGTGTCTCAGGTTTCATAGACGGCTCCGGCGACGGGAAAGTCGGCCTGTTACTACCACTGGAAGGGGGTGTACGAACTGAATGCTGAAACCTGAACCATTTGGGCCGAATACTTGCATCTTACGTTAGGAACATCAGTTACACGCCACTATGTAGGCATCACAAACCCGGGTTGAACATGAAACCAGCACGATTCGTGGGGCTGCCGCTTGCGGCAGCGTTGACCTTCCTGATCAGCGCTTGCGGAGGCGGCGGAAGCTCCGGCGGCGGCGGTACCAGCAGTGGCGGAGGCGGAGGCCCGGGTGGCACCCCGGCCCCGGCGGCCGATTTCAATGCAACGCCGAATCCGACCACGGCAGGCACGCCTGTCGCGTTTGCCGACACTTCGCTGGGTTCGCCGACAAGTTGGGCCTGGGACTTCCAGGACGACGGCACGGTCGATGACACCACCCAAAACCCGAGTTTCGCGTTCACGGTGGCAGGCACCTACACCGTGCGCCTGACCGCGACCAACGCGGGCGGCAACGGCACCATCACAAAGTCGGTGACCGTCACGGCCGCGCCCTCGGGCCCCGTGGCCGACATCGACGCCGACAGCAACCGTGACGGCAGCATCACCGCCGCCGATGACACGAACGAGCATCTCTGGAGCGCCACGCAGGGCGCGGTGTTCTACTTCAACCAGGACGACGACAACAACAACAACCAGGAAGACTACCTCGACACAACCAGCACCGGCACCGACAACCTTGACCTGGCACCGATCATCCTGCGCCAAGTCAGCAGCCCGCCGGCCGGCGGCAGCGCGGTGATCAGCGTCAGCACGGCGGCACAGGGCCGCATCCGCATTTTCCGCAACACAGGCGGCACCTGGACGTCCGTGTACTCGGCCGGGGCAAGCTTCACGATCCCGCTGACTGACCTGGCGGCCGGCGACGTGCAACTGGGCATTGAAGCCCGCGACCGGATGCAGGTTTCATGGGACGGCCGCGTGACCCTGACCTACGAGATTCGCAACAGCGGCGGCACGGCGGTCAGCACCGACGCGGTGATCTTCCGCTGCGCGCCGCCGATTTTTGCTACCAACCTGTGGACCGCCGAAGAACTGCATCTGGTGAGCACCGGCAGCAACAACGCGGCGTTCCGCACGGCGATGCAGGGCATCTGCACGGCAGGCGGCATCACCTACCGCGAAGTGCCGGGCACCAGCTATGGCAATGACCGCTGGATCCAGGACTCCAGCGAGCCCGCGGTGATCCAGCTTCCGTCACCGACGGGGCCGCGCCGCGTGATTGACAACGTGGTCCAGCTCGCGCGGTGGCGCTCCGTGGATGACTGGTGTGAAGACGTGCTGTGGGGCCCGGACTTTGACTTCTTCCGCCGCTTCACCACCAACGACGACTCGCACAACTACGGCGGCAACCTCGAAGTCGTGCCGCCCTACACCGGCAAGCCCTACGGCCAGATCGTCTATGGCGGCGGCACCGGCGTGCTGGTGGGCACTTCCACCAGCGTCACCAGCAACATGCACCTGAGCTATCGCCAGTTCTTTGACGCCTGCGCGCTGCAGGGCCCCTCGTTCACCATCACTTCGGAGTGGCTGGCGGTCGGGCACATCGATGAGTTCAGCATGTTCATCCCCGCGCCCAACACCGCGCGCGGCTTCATCTGTGTGATGTCGTCGCCCACCCGCGCCATGAACATCCTGCAGACCATGTACAACGCGGGCCAGGGCAGCACGGTGCTGTTCGCCGGCCGCGGCAGCCACCAGACCACCGTCACCGCACTCTGGACTAACAACGCCCTGATGCAGCTGAACCAGGAAACGCAACTGCGCATCGACCAGGCGCGCAACCAGATCAAGGCCGCCACCGGCCTGACCGACGCCGACTTCGTGCACATCCCCTGCCTGTATGAAAACGTGGGCAGCAACTACCTGGCAGCCCTCAACCCCGGCAGCGTGAACCTGATTACCCTGCCCTCAACCAACGGCACGATCTACCTGGCGCTGCCGGACCCCGAAGGCCCGGATATCGGCGGCGTGGACCAGTTCCAGCTTGATATCAATAACCAGCTGGCGCCCTATGACACCGCGGGCAACCCTTACAGCATCACCTACGTGGACGTGTTCTACAGCTATCACACACTGCTGGGCGAAGCGCACTGCGGCAGCAACACCGTGCGTACACCGCCCAATGACGACTGGTGGAACAAGTAACTCGACCGACGACAGCTTCACGGAGCCATGTCATGAAACTCTTTGCTCTGCTTATGTGCGCCACCTTCAGCACGGCCCTGCTTGCCGATACCGGCGCGTTGCTTGACCAGGCTGCCGGCCTCAAGGCCGGTGACGCCAAGGGCTGGACTGTGGTCCGCGAATCCGTTCTGGAACAGGGTGAGTCCGCATTGCCCACGCTTCGTGCCGCCGGTGCCGCCGAAAACTGGAACCGCGAAGGCTGGCAGCGCGCCATGGCCGCTGAAGCCCTGCGCCTGCGCATCGAAAAGCCCGAATGGGCTGCCGTGTGCGACAACCCCGAAGGCATCCAGCCCGCCGTGTACAAGCAGTTCAAGCGCGCCCGGCCGTTTTGCGTGCGCGACCTCGAGAACCTGGGCAAAGACGCCACCCCGTTGCTGCTTGAGCAATGGTTCTTCCTGCTCGAGACCCGCGAATTCACACCCGGTGAGGCCGGCAAACTTGAGCGCGAGGCCTTGGCCCACGCGCTTCTTTACGTCCCCGGCTTCCACGCCGACGCCCGGGCCCGCTTTGCGATGCAGCTTGCCTTGACCGACAAAGCCCTGCCCGACGTGTGGCGCCAGACTGCGGCCGTCAGCTTTGCCCGGTGCGGCGGCGCGGACGCGCTGGAGCCGCTGTGCGCGTTCTTTGACGACGCCGCCAACGCGCTGCTGGTGCGTGAGGCCTGCGGCTGGGCCATCGGCCACATCGCCGGCATGGACGCCGCCAACGCGCTGAAGGCGCGGCTGTCGGACGAAGCCATCATCGCCGGTGCCGTCGGAGGCAACCTGCGCCGCGGCCTGCTGACCGGCGTCAGCAACCTCGGCAGCAGCTGGGGCTGGAAGTCACGCGGCACTGACAAGGCCGACCTTGCGCTGCAAGTGCGCCAGGCCTGCGCCGAAATCGCGATCCAGGCCCTGCGCGACATGCCCGCGGAAGTTGAGCTGATCAGCCGCGCGCTGAACATGACCGCCTGGAAGTCCAGCCTCGCAACGGTGACGGAGCTGGCAGCCGACACCAACGCCACCGCCGAAACCCGCGCCGCCGCCACCAAGTGCCTTGAGACTTTGGGCGACGCGATCAAGAACGGCTAGGCGGCCGCGACAGCACAGACAGCGCATGGCCTATGGGCCATGCGCTATTCTTTGTACTCGTCCACGAGCGCGCGGTGCAGGTTCATGCGGGCCTGGAACATGTCCGGGCGCATGCCTTCGCGGCGCATGCGGGCCAGCGGCGCGATTTCTGCGGCCGCGTCGTTGGCCACCATCGCGAACAGCAGCCGCGCCATGCGCCAGCGCGTGCGCCGGGCAAAGGGCATCGCATCCACATCTTTGGACAGCGCGGTCTCGCGCATGGTGCGCCGCCAGGTCGCGATCACGTCTTTGGTCAGCCGGTCGAACTGCCACGTACGCGAGTTTTCGGTCAGGCCGTTCAGGATCGCCTGCGACAGGAAGATGCGCTCCTGCGCGTCATAGTTCGCGGGCATGAACGTGTACTTGTGCGTGGCCGCGCGCACATAGAACTCGTGGGCATACTCGATTTCGAACGGGTCAATGTCCTGCACACGTTCAAAGGCCTCGGATGCTGTGATAAACGCGTCCGTCGCGCCTGCTTCATCGTCGGCCTTGGCGCGCGCTTCGGCGTGGTAGGTGCCGCAGAGGCCCAGCCCCAGCCACAGCTCAAAGTCCAGCGGCGCAAGCTTCAGGCCCTTTTGATACCACTCGATACCCTTGGCGTAGTCGGGCGCGTTGAAGTACACGTTGGCAATCGAAAGCTCGGCCCGGCCGTCCTTGACGTGCGGCAAAGCGTGCTCGATCAGCCACTCAGCCTGGACCTTGCGGTCTTCATTTTCCCAGAACTTCACCATCACCTTCCAGTTCAGCAGGTCCATGTTGCCGGGCTGCACTGTCAGCGCCGCGTCAAGCTCGGCCAGTGCCCACTGCTGCCGCCGGAAGTCGGTGGAAGCATTCCAGGCCATGCGGCCGCGCAACATGACGTCATTAGGCGCGATCTTGAGGCCCGTGATGCCCGCCTTGATGCTGCGCAGGCGATAGTCCGTGGCGGCGGCGTCTTCGGTTTGCGTCTGGGCCAGCGCGCGAAAGATTTCCATGGCGTACAGCGCAACGCGGGCACAGTTGGGGTCACGGTCGAGCAGGTCAGTGTAGCGAATCCATGCTTCGGTCATTTCGCCGCTGCTGAAGGACTCGACCACGCGGGCGAAGTCGCGCAATGACTTGTCGTCGCGGGCCAGCGGCGGGATCGGCGCGTGCGGAACCGCCTTGCCCTCGACGGCGCCCAACCCGCTGAGCATATCGTAGGCCGCGCGCTCAAAGGCGCGCACGTGCTGGCCGGCTTCGGGCTTGTCCAGCGCACCCAGCGTGAAATCAGCCTGCTTGTCGAAGCCCTGGCCGCGCCGATAACGCGCCAGCATGCCGCGCGCGCCGGCGTCGCCTTCGGCCGGGCGGAAGTTCAGCAGCAGCACGTAATCGGCGCCGAAGCACTCGGCTGCCAGCTCAAGCGTTTCGATCTTGCCCGCGGGCGCGGCCTCGCCGGCGCGGTGGGCTTTGCTGAAACGGTGGATCGCGTGCCAGCGCGCGACGCGGCGCTCGTTGATTTCGCGGTGCACCTGGGGCAGGTAGTCGATTGCCTGCTCGAGCGCCAGTTTCAGGCCCATGGCCAGATGGCGCTGCGTGGTGGGCAGGTCCGAAGCGGGGTCATCGGCCCAGCTTTCGTCGTTGGGGCGATTCAGGATCACCACCTTGGTGGTGCCCGGTGGAACGACGCCTGCAAACAGGCCTTCGTGCTTGGTGATGGTGAAGACTTCATCAACCGGGCTGGGCTTTTCCTCGGCCGGCTTTTCTGCCGGCTCTTCTACAGGTTTTTCCGCCGGCACTTCCGCAGGCTTTTCTGCCGGCACTTCCGCAGGCTTTTCTGTCGGCTTCTCTGCGACAGGCTCTGCGACAGGCTCTGCGGCCGGCTTCTCGGGCGGCGGCGTGTCTGACGGGGCTTGCGCTGCCTGGTTCCCTGAAGCCGCGTTGGCCGCTGTGTTGGCGGGTGCGCAGGCTGTGAATGCAATGGAAAGCGTGATCGCTAGCGCAATCAACGCGACGCCCCTGAGTCGTGGCCGGCTTGGTTGCATGGCGTCCTTCCTCCGGCCACAAGATATGCAATTCCCGTGCCGCCGTCTGTAACCGGCCTCAGGGGCCGGTCGCGGCGGGTCTGGTTACTGTGGGGTTACGCGCAGTGGCCACTCATTGGGCCGGGCGCTTGCCGCAATCTTTGCACGCTCGCATACTGCGCGGGTCACGACAAAACGGGTGGCCTTGCCACTCGGGAACCTGGTGTGAATCCAGGACGGCCCCGCCGCTGTGACCGGGAACGAAACCGCATCCGCCATTGCCCATTCAAAGGAACGGGTGAGAAGGCGCGGGAGTAGGAGCAGCCCGGAAGTCAGAAGACCTGTCGCGACGCTGCATGTCCGCCTTCGCGGGAAGGCCGGGGGGCATTGCCCATTCCCGGTACCTGCTGCCCGGCGGCCATGGTTCAGCGCGACGAGGGTTCGCGCTGGATGCGCGCCAATGCGCCAATCGCGGGCGTTGTACGGGAGATTCACATGCTTTCACGTCTCATGCTTGGCGCGCTGCTGGTTGCCGCGTGCGCCCCGGCCTTTGCGTTCTATGCGCAGCCGGCGGGCTACACCCTGTCCGAGTTCACACAGTCCAGCGGCACCGGCGGCATTGTCTGGGACCCGGCCGGCAGCGACTTCTACGCCAGCCACAACGGCGGCGTGCGGCGCTTTGACGTGGCCGGCAGCGCATTCAGCGCCACGGCACTGTTCCCGGCACCGGCCGCAATCGCCCCGGCGGCCTACGCGTTCTTTGATGCGCTGGCGATTGACCCGGCATTGCCCAACGATTTCTACGTCAGCTACAGCGGCAATTTCAGCCGACTGTACAAGCTTTCGCGCACGGGCCCCGATGCGGCCACGGTCGTGACCAGCGTCGACTACAGCACCAACGGCGAGTACATCTACCAGCTTCGTTTCGTGCCGGACAACGCCAACGTGCCGCTGGCGCTGCGCGGGCAACTGGTCGCGCAGATCGCGCCGGGCTTCAGCGGCCAGGCGGCGATTTACCTGGTCAACCGCACCACCCTGGCGCTGACCAAGCTGATCGACGTCACGGCCACGCAGGCCAGCGGGCCCTTCACCGTGGACGCGCGCGGCAACTTCTACGCCGTTGTGCCCACCTCGTTCGGCATCAGCACCGGGGCTGAGCTGCTGCGCTTTGACGCCGCGCTTGTGGCCGCAGCCGTGACCGGCACGCCCGTGGCGGCCTCACAGGGCAATCAGCTGATCGCGCCCGCGGATGACGAGTGGAACATCACGTCCGTTGTCGCGCGCGATGAAGGCGGCAGCGCCTTCCTGTATTACTCGACGCAGGAGCACGCGTCGGTCTATCGCCTGTGCGTGCAGACCGGCCAAAGCCGCCAGTTCATGCAGGGTTACGGCGGTGTGGCCGACGGCTACCCGGCCCATTTCGCTGTAAACGGCGGCATCGCGTTCTCGAGCGACGCCGACGACTTTCACCCGGCGGGCGGCGGCGCGGTGCGCATGGTGGTCCCGTTCAGTGTCAGCACGATCAGCTTCGGCAGCTACCGCGCGCTGTACATGCTTGAGCCCGAGCCCGTGAACGTCGCGGTCGCGTCGCTGGTGGTCACGCAGCAGCCGGCGGGCATCAATGACGGGGTACCGTTTTCATTCAGCGTGGAAGCCCGCAACGCGGGCGGCACGGCGATTCTGTCGAACGTCGGCGTAGTGGTCAGCACCAGCGGCGCTGGCGAGCTTGCCGGCTTCACGATTGTCTCCAAGCCCGGCAACGCGCTGCTGCTCGATGGCCTGACATATACGACGTCTACCCTGCCCGAAACGATCACCCTTACCGTGGAAGTCGCGGGCAACCCGACTGTCAGCGTCACCACGGCAACGATCCAGGTGGTGGCCCCGGCGGCCGCACTGGCCGTCACCGCGGAACCCAGCGGGGTGAAGCGCAACCAGTTCTTTGCGCTGACGGCGCAGTTGCGCAACGCGGGCGGCACGCTGGTGCAGCACGGCCCGGACGCCGCGCGCGAAGTCAGTGTGTTCGTGCAAAGCGGCCCCGGCGCACTCTGGGGCGACACCACGATCACGGCCGCGGGCGGCATGGCGCACTTTGATTCGCTGCTGCTGGACGCAACCGGCAGTTACACCCTGCGCCTCGAATCGCCGGGCCTGCCGGTGCAGACCCTGAACGTGAGCGTGGGCAGTGCCTCAGCCGGTGACAGCGACAGTGAGGGCTCAGGCTGCGCCGCGGCAAACGGCGGCTACGCGGCGCTGGCGCTGCTGGCATTGTTGTTCGCGGTGAGTTACTTCTGCCGGCGTGTGTCGAAGACTGCCCGCTAGCAAGTGTGATCGGGTCGGGGCCGTCGGCTACGCTTGCTCGCCAGCGGCCCCCAGACCCGCAATCAGTGCGCTAGCGCGCCAACCACTTCAGAGTTCGCGTATCTTGCGGCAGCTGTGCCCGCGCGTCGGCTTCGTTCAGCGTTTCCAGGTGCCAGTGCCAGATCGTTTTGCTTTGGCCGGTGAAGCCGTGCGGGGGCAGGCCTTCCGCCTGCACGCGCGTGACCCAGAACTCGCCCTGCGGCGCGTACAACTGGTCGCTTTGCAGCCGCGTGCGCTGCACCGTGAAGGCCGGGTTCTCGCCGCCAAGGCGCAGCAGCAGCGCGCGGTGCTCGTAGTTGCCCGGTGCGGGCAGCTCAAAACTCAACAGGCACACCCAGTCCAGGCCTTCTTCGTGGCGCAGCACGGCGCTGACGCTGCTTGACGCGTCAAGGGCCTCAGCGCTGATCCAGACCACGGGCGTGTCGTCCAGCAGCTTCAGGACGTCGCGCGCGCTCTGGCCCGGCGTATAGCTTACGCTGTGCTTGGCCAGTTGCTTGTCGCTGAAGTAGACCCGCGGCACCAGCACCGACAGGCCTTCCGTTTCCAGTTTCGTGTCCTCGGGCTCATTCACCGCCAAACTGTGAGGCCGCAGCACGCCCAGGCTTTCGTCGCCCAGCCAGATTTCCGTGTCCACGGGGCCGATGATCGTGAAGCTGCGCCGGTGCGAGGGCTTGAGCAACTGGTTCATCAGGGCTTCACGCAGGTCGCCCCACGCCGCCATGGTGATGCTGAACAGCACCCCGAAAACCAGCAGCCCACCCCAGCCCCAACGCAAAGCGTTGAGCCAAAGCGGGCGGGCAGTTGGAGGGGCCTCAGTCACGGCCGCAGGATAAGCCATTCGCGGGCGCGCGGCTACTCCTTGGGGATCGGCCAGCCCTTCTGGATATCGACGTTGTCCTGGCGCATGCGCACCCAGAAGTGCGCGTTTTCGGGCAGTGTGGCCGGGGCGTCGATGTGGCAGTCATAGAGCTGCTCGTCGTCGCGCCACTCGCCTTTCTGAACCTTGCTGAGCTTTTCGCCCTTCTCGTTCCCGATCCAGCCTTCCACGCCGGCCTGTTTGAACAACTTGCCTTCCTTTTTTACGTGGATTTCGAAGACAGCTTCCTTGCCCGGCTCGCAATGGCCCAGCAGGTGCGCGCCCACATGCCAGATGCCTTCTTCATGATGGCCGAGCTCGGTCTTCTCTCCGTCGTGGTGGTCATCGTGCCCGTGGCCGTCTTCGTTGCCATGAGCGTGGTTATCGCCATTGGCGTGCGAGTGGTCGTTCCCGTGGCCGCACGCGGCCAGCATCAGCGCCAGCGCGCACACGAGTACACTAAACAGTTTCATTGCCTGTCTCCTTGGTTGAAAGAACTTCGGTTGCCGCTTTAGGTTTGATTTCGATGGGCCCGAACAGCGAATAGCCGGCGGGCACCACCACAAGATTCAGGAAGGTCGAAGTCACAAGCCCGCCCAGCACCACCACCGCCAGCGGCGCCAGCAGCTCGCTTCCGGGCTGCCCCGCCGCCATCGCCAGCGGCACCAGGCCCAGCACGGCCGAAATCGCGGTCATCAGGATCGGCACCAGGCGTTCTGTTGAACCGCGAATCACCGCCTCTTCGCGCGACGCGCCTTCGCGTTGCAGTTGCTGGTAGTGCGACACCAGCAGAATGCCGTTGCGCACTGCGATCCCGAACAGGGTGATGAAGCCGACCATGCTGGCGATGCTGATCACCGGTGCCACGAACTTGCCGCCCGTGAACAACGCGTTCAGGTTCGCGATCGGGTTCGGCGACTCGGCAATGAAGATCGCCACAATGCCGCCGATCAGCGCCAGCGGCAGGTTCACCATCACCAGCAGCGCCGGCCGCAGGCCACCGAACGCGAGATACAGCAGCAGCAGCATCACCAGCACGACGCCGGCCCCCATCCAGTAGATCGTGAAGCTTGCGCTCTGCTGCGCCTCGAATTGGCCGCCGTAATGGGCGCTGTAGCCATTGCGCTGCACGATCGGATCCACCCGGCGCTTCACTTCTTCAACCAGGTGGCCCAGATTCGCGCCCTCGGCCACGTTCAGGCTGATTACGGCCTTGCGGCGGCCGTTTTCGCGGCTGATCAAATCGCTTGCCTGTTCAATGCCGATGCGCGCCACTTCGCGCAGCCGCACACGTGCGCCCTGCGGGCTGACCAGCACGAAGTCTTTCACCTGCTGCACGTTTTCGCGCTGGGCCGGGTCCAGCCGCACGACCATTTCGTAGCGGCGCAGGCCCTGGTTGATGTCCGCGACCTTCACGCCGTTGAACGCGGCTTCCACCTGTTCGGCCGCGTCGGCGGGCGACAGGCCGAATCGCGCCAGTGCCTGCCGGTCGTATTCGATGGGCACGGTGTCGATCAGCATCTCGCGGTTGGCGGCCACGTCGCGTGTGCCGGGTATGGCTTTCAGCTCAGTTTCGATCTCCTTGGCGATGCGGCGCAGCTTGTCCATGTCGTCGCCGTACACGCTGATCGCAATCGCCGCCGGCGTGCCCGACAGCACGTGACTGAGCCTGTGCTCAATGGGCTGGCCGACCATGCTGGTGATGCCGGGCACCTGTGCCAGCACGGTGTCGATACGGCGGCGCACCTCTTCTTTGCCGTAGCCGGTCTCGACCGTGACCTCGATTTCGCTGACACTTACGCCGTGGGCGTGCTGGTCGCGTTCCGCGCGGCCGGTGCGGCGCACGACGTGCTTCACGCCCTCGAGCTCGGCCAAACGCTGCTCGACGCCGATGGCCAGGCGGTCGCTTTCCTTCAGCGAAGTGCCGGGCGGCGCGTTCAGGAAAATCGTAAAGGTGCCTTCGTTGAACTCGGGCAGGAAGCGCGTGCCGTACAGGTTGGCGAACCAGAGGCTCGCGCCCGTCAGCGCCAGTGCCAGCGCCAGCAGCGGGATGCGCAGCTTCACGGCGGCCTTCAGGCTTGGCACGTAGATGCGCTTCAGGCCGCGCACCAGCGCCGATTCGCGTTCGGGACCGGCCTTGGCCTTGCGCAGTAGCAGCTTGCAAAGCGCCGGCGTGACCGTGACCGCCACCAGCAGGCTGGCGAGGATACTGATGATGTACGCCAGCCCCAGCGGCCGGAAGAACCGCCCCTCAAGCCCCTGCAGGAACAGCAGCGGCACGAACACCATCACGATGATCACCGTGGCGAACACGATGCTGCCGCGGATTTCGTTGCTGCCGTCGTAGACCACGCGGATGTGGCTCTTGCGCAGCGCCTCGGGCAGTTCGCGATTCTCGCGCAGTCTTCGGAACACGTTTTCGACGTCGATGATCGCGTCGTCCACCAGCTCGCCGATCGCGACCGCAAGCCCGCCCAGCGTCATCACATTGATGTTCAGGCCCAGCGCCCACAGCGCCAGCAGCGCGACAGCAAGACTCAGCGGCAGCGCCGTCAGCGTGATGATCGTGGTGCGCACGTTCATCAGGAACAGCACAAGCAGGATTGCAACCAGGATCGCCGCGTCGCGCAGCACCACCAGCACGTTGCGCACGGCCAGCCCGATGAAATCACTCTGGCGCATCACATGCCGGTTCAGCACGACCTTGGCCGTACGGTCGCCGAGCACGATGTTCACCGTCTCAAGCAGCTCGCCGTTTGCGTCGCGGTCATAGAGACCGTCCAGCGCGGCGTCGATCTGGTCGGTCAGTTCCAGCGTGTTGGTGTTCGGGGCTTTGGTGATGGTCACGATCACGGACGCGCGGCCGCCGTCAGCACCGGTGCCGCGCGAGGGCGCCGCGCCGATCTTTACGCCCGGGCCGTCCGCGCTGACGGCCACATCGCCGATGGTGACCGGCGCGCCGTCAACGTACTTCAGGATCGTGCCGCGGATGTCTTCCACCGATGTGACGCGCGCGTTCTGGCGCAGCGGCAGCTCCTTGCCCTGCACATCGGGCAGGTAGCCGGCAGTGGAGGTTGCGTGCGCCTTGCGCGCGGCTTCAACGACTTCCTGCATCGTGAGGCCGTACAGTGCCAGCCGATCCTGGTCGAGGTGGACCTGGAACTCGGGCAACTCACCGCCGATAACGACCACTTCGGCAATGCCGCCCACGGCCAGCAGCCGGTTGCGCAGTTCGAACTCGGCCCAGCCGCGCAACTCAAGCGGCGAGACTTCGCCATCGGGGCTGGTGACGCTGAGCAGCATGATCTCGCCCAAAGCACCGCCCACGGGTGCGATTTCGGCGTGGATGTTGTCGGGCAGGTTTTCGCGCGCGGCATCCAGCCGTTCGCTGACGAGCTGGCGGGCGCGGTAGAGGTCGGCACCGAAATCAAACTCGACCCAAATGATGCCGAGGCTCATGGCGCTGCTGCTGCGGACGCGACGCACGCCCTGCAGGCCGTTCACGGCGCTTTCGATGGGGAACACGACGTATTGCTCAACTTCGTCGGCGGAGAGGCCGCGGCTTTCGACCATGATCGTGATCGTGGGCGCGTTGAGTTCCGGGAACACGTCCACGGGGATTCGCGGCATGTACACGCCCGCGACCACCAGCAGCAGGCCCGCCAGCGCCAGCACCAGCGACGAACGTTGCAGCGAAAACTTGATCAGGGCTTTGAACATTAGTGGTCGTCGCCTTCATGCCAGGTGCCGTCGGCGTGGAAGTGGCCCTTGCCCGTGGGCTTGCCCGCGCCGGTGAGTTTCAGTTCGTACACGCCATCCAGCACAACCTCATCGCCCGGGCCGACACCGTGGAAAAGCACGATCCAGCGGCCGTCGCTGACACCGGTTTCGACCTTTTCGCGGATCACTTTGTCGGGGTCTTTGCTGTCGCGCACGAAGATCACGTCATCCAGGCCGTCGCGGATCACACAGCGCACGGGCACCGCCAGCTCGGCCATGGCCGTGGCATCGACCACGATCTCGGCCTCGGCGGTGACGCCGGGTCGCGCCCAAGGCGCGGCCTCCAGTTCGATGTACAGCGCCACCGTGCGGCTTTCCGCATCAGCGTGCGGCGCGATGCGCAGCTTGCCC
This sequence comes from uncultured bacterium, assembly GCA_938014885.1. Taxonomy (GTDB): domain Bacteria; phylum Planctomycetota; class UBA8742; order UBA2392; family UBA2392; genus CALLQI01. The sequence continues at coordinate 518,732 of CALLQI010000018.1, read as the reverse complement.
TGCATCACCGGTGCGCCCTGCAAACTGCCGCCGATGGGGGCCACGACTGTTGCATCCTGCCCGGGTTTGATGCGGCCGAGGTCGGCCTGCAGCGCGCGGCCCGTGAAGCGCAGTCTTGACATGTCAAGCACGTCGAGCACCGTCGCCCCGGCCTCAAGCCACTGCCCGTTTGAGACTTCGATGTGGCGCACCACGCCCGGGCCCAGCGCGGCTAAGGTTACGCCCTCGGCGGCCAGCCAGGCGTCGTTCTCGGCCAGCTTTTCGGCCGTGGTGCCCAGCAGCGCCGCGGCGTGGGCCAGCGCGGCCTCGAACTGCTTCTCGCGAGACACTTCGTCGGCCCTGGCTGCGGACACGCGGGCCTGAAGCACCGGCAGCTCGAGCCTTAGCTCTTCGGCCGACGTGCCCAGCTCTATCTGTTCGCGCTCGAGCTCCAGCTTCTTCTCGCGCTCTTCAGCGATCGCGGATTCCGCGGCCTTCAGTTCGGACCGTGCGGCCGCCAGTTCCGCCGCGCGGCCGCCGCCGGCCTTGTTCAGGTCCTCCAGTTCAGTGACGCGGGCCTGCCAGAGCGCGCTCGCGGCCAGCAGCGTTTCGAGGTGCGTGTCGTATGCCGCGAGCATGGGCTTCAGCGCTTCCAGCCGCGCGGGCAGCAGGGCGATGCGGCCTTGCAGCGCGGCCAGTTCGGCCTCGCTTTCCTTGTGCGCGTTGCCGGCGGCCTGCAGTTCGGCTTGCGCGGCCAACAGGTCGCGCCGCGTTTCGTGCCATGTGGGCGCGTCGATGCGGAACAGCGGCGTGCCGGTTTCGACCGTGGCGGCCTCGCTTACCAGCAGCGTCACGCGGCCGGGCAGCGCGCCGGCGTACACGCGGCGCGCGCCGGGTGCTGGCTCAAACACGCCGGGCACGCGCAGGGTCTGGGCCACATGGCGCGACTCGGCCTTCACGAAAGTGATGCCCAGGTTGCGGCGCACTTCGGCCGGGATGTCGATACGGTTGGTGACGGGTGTGGCCGTCATGGATTCGCCGCCCTTGGGCGGGGGCGCGGGCTCGGTCGTGCAGCCCGCCAGCAGGGCTAGTGCGAAGATAGCGTATGTGTAGCGCATGGGGACTCCTGTTGGGTCGTACTGCGTGACTCCCCCGCGATTTCGCGCGGGGCGGTGCTATTCCTCGGGTACTGGTTCAGGTTTGAAGCTTGGGCCGTGGGCCATCAGCAATTCGTCGTTGGCGGCGGCCTGGTCGGCCTTGGCCTGCAACAGTTGCAGCTGGGCCTCCAGGCGGCTGGAAAGGGCCTCAGTAAGCCGCATGGCGTCGAACTCGCCCAGCTTGGCCAGCTTCAGTGTTTCGGTCAGGTGCTCGTCTACCAACGGTGCGATTTCGCCCTGCAGCAGCGCAAAGCGCAGCTCAGCGGCGCGGCGGGCCTGCTCGGCCCGGGCAAGGCGGTGCAGTTGCCCCTCAAGCTCGCCTTCGAAGGCGGCGCAGGCGGCCGCGCGTTCGCCGCGCGCGCGGGCGATGCCTTCCTTGTTCAGGTTGATCAGCGGGATCGGGATGCCGAAGGCAAGCGTGATTTTTGACTGCCCGTCCTCCAGCTCGTAGCCCGGGCCTATGTGCAGGTCGGGAAACTGCTTGCGCACCTCAAGCCGCAGGCGTTGCTCCGACACTTCGTATTCGGCACGTTTGAGGCCCAGCAGCGGGTTGTCTGCGCGCAGACGCAGCTCGTCGGGCTTGGCCGCGTCGGCCGCGAGCCCCGGCAGCAGTTTCACCGGCGCACGCGGGTGCAGGCCCATCCATTCCAGCACGTCCAGTTGAAGCGATTGCGCCTTCGCATCCGCCTGCATGCGAGCGGCCGTGCTGGTCACCAGCTCAATCTGCACCATGCGCGCGTCGCCGCGTGAGAGCTCGCCGGCGGCGGCCAGTTCACGCGCCAGCGCATCGACATCCTGCACACGCGCGATGTGTTCATCCAGCAGCGCCACGTGCGCCTGCGCCACTGCCAGTTCGCGCCATGACTTGCGCAGGCCTTCCAGCACCGACCATTCCAGCGCAACCACCTCGCGGCGCTTCACTTCGTGCTGCGCAAACGCGAGGTCTTGCTCAACGCCCGGGCGGCCGGAAAGCGGAATCGTGAACTCAATCGAAGCACCGATGATCCACGGGCTGGGTGTGTTGCCCAGGATCCAGCCGGCCTCAACGGACAGGCTGGGGTCTTCCCAGCGGCCGGCTTCGCGCGCGCCATCCAATTCGGCGCGGGCGGCCAGGCGCGCGGTGCGCAGCGCCGGATTGAAGAACAGCGCCAGCACTTCGGCCTCGTGCAGTTCGATGCCGTCGGCGGTGTTGTAGGGACCGCGGGGCTCAAGCCCGCGCTGCTGCAACTGGCGCGCGAACTCGGCCACGTCGGCCGACTTGTGGTCGCGGGCGCGCCAGGCGCTGATTGCGCCCGCCTCGTCCAGCGGCATCGGGTCGTACGACTGGCACGCGGTCAGCGCGCACAGGCCCAGCACGAGCAATGAAGTTGATCGGATACGTGAATGCATGGCGGCTCCGGGAAACGAGTACGCGGCCTCGCGGCGCGAGGCTGGTTTCCGGAAGCGGCCTAGACGAGAAGGATGATAATGCCGACGGGTGCGTCGTTCGGCGGCGGCCTCACGCGCTGGTGCAGGGGCGCACAGGGAGGCTGGAAGGCCTCGGTGGCAGTGCCCGGCAGGGTCAGCCCCGGCGGCGCGGCGTGGGTGACGGTGGCCAGCACGGTGATCGGCGCCACGAAGTGTTCGGCGGCGACGCAGCAGTCGCCCGGCAGGTCAGGAGCATCGGGCTGGTCAGGTTCCGGCGCGGGATCATGACTGTGGCCGTGACAATCAGGCTCAGCATGGTGGGCGGTGCCGCCGTGGGCTGCGCCGAAGTGGCAAAGCTCAACTGCATGCAGCAACGCGCCAACATCCATGGCGGGTGCCAGGGCCAGATAAAGCGAAGCCATCACACAAAGCAGCTTCATGCAGGTATAGGAACGCCGGATTACGCTACGGGTTCAAGAGAAAAACCAATTTCCCCAGACTGGGTCCGATTATCCCCTGCGCAGTAAACGACAGAAGAGGAGGCTCAGGGCCTCCTCTTCTTCGATACAGGGTGCGAATCGGGCTACTTGCGACGGCGACGCACCAACAGCAGCCCGAAAATTGCCAGGGCTCCTGCTGCACCCGGCGCGGCCGCGCAACCACCGCCGCCACCACCGCCTCCGCCCCCGCCGCCGCTGCCGGTGGGCGAAGTGATGATTGTGATGCTGTAGGCTTGCGAGCCCGTGTCATTCAGTGAATCCGTGGCGCGTACCGTGAAGTTGGCCACGACGGCCGACGTGGGGCTGCCGCTGAGCACCCCAGCCGTGGACAGCGTGATGCCCGCCGGCAGCGCGCCGGAGATAACCGCGTAGGTGTAGGGGCCGGTACCACCGATTGCCGTCAGTGTTTGGTTGTACGAATCACCGACTTGGCCGCCCGGCAAGGTGGCCGGCGTAATCGAGATCGCGCCCGAGGCCCCGAATACGAGGATTGAGACGTTGATCAGCGCGTTGTTGCCCATGCTGTCTTCGACCTCGGCCTCAAAGACCTGGGTGCCCGCGTCGGCGGCGACCAGGGTGCCCGCCGGCGCAACCGTGAGGAACCCGCCCGCCAGCACAAACTGGAAGCCCGTGCCGCCACTGGGCCCGGAGGTCTGGGTGAAGCCAACCAGGCTGACTGTCTGCGACGTGTTGGGGTCGGTCACGCTGCACACGTTCACGGTATTCGCCCCGGTGTTTCCCACGGTGAAGCTGGTCAGGTAGGGCGTGCCCGCACTGCCATTGCCACCGGTAGCACCGGAGATGGCGTGGGTCGGGTCAAGGTCGTTGATCGTGATCGTGACGGTGATGTTCACGGTGCTGCCGTTGCCTGCATCGGCGAACAACACGGTCCAGACGTAGTCGCCCGGATCGTTTGAGGCTGTGGCAACGCCCGTCCAGGCCAGCGTCAGGGGCTGGCCGGGGGCCGGCACTGCCGGCGCAACGATTCCCGTCGGCAAAGTGGCTGGGGGCGTTATGGCGGAGACGGTGATCTGGTCAGCTTCGCCATCTGTGAGCGTCAGGCTGGCGTTGGCCAAGGTGGCACCCGGGTCAAGCGCAAGCGCGAACGGCCCGTTCGTGCTGCCGGTAAAGCTGCTGCCCGTTGAAGGATTGGCGACGGCAGGCGCGTTGCTGTTGCCCACACCGTCCACAGTGAACGTGTACGGGCTGGTCGGCGAATTGTTGGCGATGCTTACCGTGAAGCTGAAGTTGTTGATCGCCGGCTGGACACTGACCGTGAACGTCGCGCTTGAGCCGCCCGCGATCGGTGTGGTCGGTTGCGTCGTTACGCTTACATTGGGGCCGCCGAGGCCGGCAGTTACGACGACATAGTCCGGCGCGGTCCCCGTGAGGGCCAGGCTGCTGCCCGGGTTGGTGCTTTCGATGGTCCAGGTGAAGCTCTGGCCGGCGGTTGAGACCGTGCCCAGGTTGTCATTGCCGCCGCTTTCGATGGGAGTGCCCGGGGTGCGGTACACGCTCATGGCCGGCGGCAGCGAGATCTGCACGTCGTCAAAGGCCACACCGTCGTCAACGACGCTGATGTCGCTGCCGAAGTACATGCGCAGGATCACGTTGTTGCCCGCGAGCCCGGTCAATGTCCGCGAAACCGTAACCCAGCCGCCGCTGCCGTTGCTGGTTGACGCGCGGCCGGACCAGCCCTGTTCCTGCCCCGTGGGGGTGAACAGCCCGGCAATCGTGTCATCGGTGTACCAATTGTTGGGGTCAAGGAACGCGCCGACACGCTGCCACGAAGTGCCGCCGTTGATGGAAGACATGAGCACCATGCCGTCGTAGCTGAACTCGCAATTCCACCAGACACGGGCCGAGAACACGGGGTCGGTCGCGAGCGCGGTCATGTCAAACGTGGGGCTTTCCACGTACCCGTTTTCGCTGTTGGCATAGCTGGCCGACAGCCCGGTTACCCAACTGTTGGGTGCTGAGTTGGCGCTGTTGATCACGGGTTTGGCCGGCGTGCCCAGAACCCACGAAGTGCTGCTTCCGCCCGCGCTCCAACCATGGCCGCCGCTGTCAAAGTTCTGCGAGTACGGGAAGGTCGTGATTGGCGGGAGGGTTCCGTTACCAGTGACCGTGAACGTATACGTGCCTTCGTTGGCATCGTTGTTCGCGATCGTGAACGAGCAGCTGAACGCCCCGGCCTGCGGGGTGATGTTCAATTGAAATGTAGTGTTGCCCGCGGGCGCGATACTGGTGCTTGCCGGTTGCACCACGGTGACCGCGCAATTGCTTTGTGTATTGGTTGCCACGGGGTTTGGCGCTCCGGTCAAGTTCAGGTTTTGAGTCGCGCCGAGGTTCTGGATCGTGAACGACAGCGAGAACTGCGTGCCGGATGCCCGGTTGCCCGCGCCGTAGCTTCCGCCGCTTCCAAGGTTGGCAAGAGCCGGGTCCTGCAGGTTGATCTCGGGGTCGTTGGCTGTGACAGGACCCTGCTGCAGCTGCGCGGGACCGGTGATAGTGACGCTCCAGGCGCCCGCGTCCGTGTTGCCGAAGCCTGTGATGACCATGATGTACTGGACGCCCGCCGTGATCGTCATGTTGTCGATCAAACTGCCCGCCGTGCCCGTAGTCGGGTGGTCGTCGTCGCCGGCCACAGCATTCGTAAGTGGCGCAGCCGCGCTGAACGACTGCGTATACAGGAAGATGTACCCGTCATAGCCCGTGTAAGCAGCGTTGAAGTTGTAGCTGCCTGTGGACGTGGCGTAGAAATCAAATGTCTGGTAGGGCGTTGCTGTGCCCGCGCCCGACAGTGTTGTAGGCGGTGTGTTGGGCGGGCTGCTAGCAATCGGCCGGTTCCAGGTTGGGCCGCCGCTGGTGTTGCCGTTCCAGGTCTGGGCCGCCAACGACGCGCTGAACGACGCAGCCACGAGTGCCAGAAGGACGAACAAGATTCGTGCGTGCATGTCTGATCTGCCCACGAGATTCAATGCTGTGCAATCAATGAAATATGTGCGTTTAATGGTAGCACGGAAGCGCCGCCTTGCTATCCGCAGCCGCGCCAAAACCGCCCCGGACGGCCATTCCAGCGCCGCCCGCTGCGTGCGACTGCCCTCAAGGCCTTAATGGTTCGTGGCGAATTCGCTTCCGGCTAGTAGTGCGAAGGCGAGGTCTTCCCAGGCCAGGCGTGGGTCGGTGGCTTCCTTTATGTAGGCCGTGGCCCTAGTGGTTTCTTCCTTTGTGGGTGCCCGGTTCAGCACGGTCAGGTACAGCTCGGTCAGCCTTGCACTGTCTTCCTTGCTGCGTGCCATGATGCCGTCGATCAGCGTGCCTTTGCCGCGGCCGGACAGCATGTTCACAGCCTCACCGTTCATCACCAGCAGTGCCTGGTCGATGGAAAGGGTGAACGTGTCGGCCTCCTGCATTTCGTCGTCCTGGGTCAGCCTTGTGTAGGCGCGTGAGGCCGTACGGCGCAGGTACCAGTGCGGCGAGACTTGCTCGAACAGGGCTTCCAGTTTGTCCAGTGCTTCGTAGTCGTACTCGACTTTGGCTTCCTTCGGTTCAAGTTTGCCGGCCTCTTTGCGCTTCTCGAACTTGGCCGCCTGATCGCGTTCTTTGGTGTAGGGGTTCTGGCCCACGCGCATGCCGCGCTTGGCTTCGGTGTGGTCGCGGACCACGATCATGGCCGCGAAGAACTGTTCGGGCGAAAGCTGGCGCACCGGGTAGGCCGCGAAGTGCCACAGCTCGGCCTGGCCTTGCGCACGGGTTGCGCCGCGGCTGGAAAGCTGCCAGGCGCGGGTCTTGAGCATCGCGCGGTACAGGCGCTTCACGTCAAAGCCCGACTCGGCAAAGTCTTTGCCCAGGGCGTCCAGCAACTCCGGGTGGCTGGGTTCATTGAAGCTGTTGAAGTCATCGACCGGGTTGTGCAGGCCGCTGCCGAACACGAACGACCAGAAGCGATTGGCCAGGTAGCGGCGGGTCTGCGTGTTGGCGGGGTCGATCACCCACTTCGCCCAGGCCTTGCGCCACAGCCGCGCGTCGTTGACCGAGACTTCGTCGCCACCCAGGAACTTGGGCGCCTGGAAACGGCGGCTTTCGAGAATCTTCATGCGCTGCTCGGCGCTGACGTTGGCTAGCTTCTTTTCAAGTTCCTTGAAGTTCGCGCGCTCGCCCTTGCGGTCCATCACCACGCCCTGGCGCGGCCGGATGTCGCCCTTGCGCTGCACCTGCACGGGCCAGAAAAAGCTGGCGACGCCGGCGAAGTCGGCCATCTTCCAGCTTTCCTCATAGGGATGGTCGTGGCATTGAGCGCACTGGATCTGCACGCCCGTGAAGTGCTTCGTGGCCTCACCGGCGATGTCGGGCGTCAGCAGCTCGCGCTTGCCGGCGTAATACGCGGCCGGCGGGTTGTCTGACATCTTGCCCTCGGCCCCGATCATGTCGGCGGCCACCTGGTCAAAGCCGCGGTTGGCGTTGAACTGCGCCGCCAGCCACACGCCCAGCACCATGTCGGCGCCGTCTTGTGACTTGTTGCGGCCGCTCAGGATGGTCAGCCACTGGTCGGCCAGATGTTCACCAAAGCGCGGGTCGTCAATCAGCCGGTCGATCAGCGCGGCGCGCTTGTTTTCGCCGGTGTCGGACAGAAACGCGCGGGTCTCGGCAACGGTCGGGGGCATGCCGACGGTGTCGATGAATACGCGGCGCAGGAACTCTTCGTCGGTGGTGCGGGGGGCCGGCGTTACGCCATCGCGCTTCCAGACGGCCTCGATGCCCGCGTCGATGCGCGCGGTAAGCTCAGCTTCGGTGGCAAGCTTGGGCTGCGTGGTCTTGTCAGAGCTGGTGGCTTTGTCAGGGCCCGGGACGTCGTCGGCACGGGCGTTGCCCTGGCTGACAATCGCCGCCGTGAACGTGGCGAGAAACAGCGTGCCGGTCAAAAGCAGGGCCTTGGGTCCAGGCATGGCATTACCTCGGTTGGGAAGCACCGGATATTGAACCCGAAACGCGGCCCCGGTGTCGGTAAAAACCGGCTTTGTGGAGGTGCTACTTGCCGACGAGCAGGCGGTCCGCGAGGCCCGAGGGCAGGGCCTTGATCGCGCGCAGGCGGGCCACGGTGGCCTGGTGGTCGTATTCGACCCGGCGGAAGATCAGCGTGCTGCCGTCGATGATGCAGTAGCAGGCGCGCGGGTCGTGGTCGCGGGGCTGGCCCACGCTGCCCACGTTCACCAGCAGCTTGCGGAAGCGGCGCAGGTCGAGCTCGCCGTTGTTCAAGTTCTTCGGGTGGCCGTACTTGCCGGTTTCACTGTAGATGCCCGGAATGTGGCTGTGGCCGCAGAAGCAGAAGCGGTCAAACTTGGCGAACATGCTGCGGATCTTGGCCTGGTCCATCGAGTCTTTGGGGAAGACGTACTCGTGGGTGGGCTTGCGCGGGCTGCCGTGCACGAACAGCAAGTCGCCCTGCTTGAAGCTGCGGACCTTCATCAGGCTGTCGAGGAAGTTCCAGTAGGCGTGGCGCTTTTCTTTGGGCAGGTCGGGGCTGTTCAGCTGCTCGCGGGTCCACTCGACGCTGCGCATGGCGCGGTCGTTGAAGTCTTCGGCCACGAGCATCACGGCTTCTTCGTGGTTGCCGAGCAGCGTCAGGTCAAAGCGCTCCATGGCGATGTCGAGCACTTCGCAGGGGTTGGGGCCGTAATCGACCAGGTCGCCCAGGCAATAGATTTTGTCGCAGCCAATGGAATCAATGTCCGCCATGACGGCGGTAAGCGCCTCGATATTCGAATGGATGTCCGAAACTAGCGCGATCCGCACTGGCAGCCTCTCCCGAGCCGGCGTGCCATTGCGCGCCGTACCTCACCCTGACCTTCGCCCGAAGGCTGCATAATCCGGCAATCCAACATTTCTCGCAAGGGGTAATGCACGGCCCCGCACCACAGCGCACTTGCCGCGGCCTTGCTCAGTCCTGCGGCACGAAGAAGTCGCCATTCAGCTTCAGCCCGCAGGCCTTCAGCGCTTCATCAATATCGCGCTTGAACACCAGCGCGCGAGAGAAGTGGTGTATGGCCTCAAGCGGCATGTCCCATTGCAGGCACTGGCGCGCGAGTGCCAGGTTGCCCTCGATATCGTCAAACCGCGTGGTCTTGGCCTGCGCGTAGTACTTCAGCGCCACGGGCTCAGCGGCGGGCGTGAACGTGCAGTCGGCCTGCTTGAACGAGCGCACCTTGATCGTCGGTTGCAGCACATGCAGCACGCCGCCGTCGAGCAGCAACCAGCCCTCAAGGTCCAGCGGGTACGCGCCGCCGCGCGACACGCGACCCCAGTCGCGGTACTTCAGGCCTTCATGCGCAGCACCCGCCGCCGGGCGCGCCAGCACGGTGACATGCAGCCGCGCCTGCGCGGGCTTTTGCTTCTCGGCTTCGGGGTCGTAGTTGTATTTCTCGGCCTGGTAGGTGGCCTCAACCATGGCAAAGCGGTCTTTCTCGCGCGCGACCAGGCCAGTGTGCGTGGCACCCTTGGCAGTCGTAATCGTGCCCCAGCTTTCGAAGTACTTGCGGGCGATAAAGCGGCCGCGCCAGAAAGCCTGGCCCGTGGAGTCGGCGGCCATCACGTCGTCGAACACGCGCTGCTGGTGCATGTTCAGGGCCAGCAGCTTGTCGTAGTAGACCTCGGGGCTGAGGCCCTTGGCCAGCGCGGCCTTCTGGAAGCCTTCAATGCTGGCGTTCTGGTGCTTGCGGAAGTCGAGCTCATCGACCACGCCGTTTTTGTCCACGTCCCAGCGCGAGAACGCGGTCTTCACGTCCAGCCCGGGTTTGCCGGGCCCGTCGCTGAAAATCTTCTTTCCTTCGCCTTCGCCGTACAGCGCCGCGAACTCGTCAAAGGTGACGCGGCCGTCGTTATCGAGCCAGTCGAAATCGGCCATGAACTCGTCGCGTTCGTACTTTTCGTTGATGACCTCGGGGGCGTTGCCCGGCACCACGTCTGGCGTGCGAAACACGTACCAGGCCAGGAAACCCAGGCCCGCACCGGCCACCAACGCAATCACCCAGGGTGCCAGCTTTTTCATGGCGGCAATTGTAGCAGCCGCGCCCCGCCGGGCCACGATCAGCCGCCGCGCGCGCATATCCCATTTGCGGCAGTTGCCATCATGTGCGACACTGTCGGCATGAAACTGTGGCTTGCCCCAGCCGTACTTGTGCTTGCCCTGTCCGCCCTTGCCCTGCCGTGCGGCAAGCATGCGTCGGCGCAGGCCGACGCGGCACCCAAGGGACTTTCCGCGCTGGAACTGCATGAGGGCCTGCTGGCACGCGACGCCGGCAAGCGCGACCGAGCCATCACCGAACTGGGCCTGTGCACCGAGCAAACCGCGCTGGACCTGGCCACTGAGCTGGTGCGCGGCGGCGTGCGGGAGTCCGAGATTGTGCTGCGCCACGTGCCCCGCGCCGGGTCCGCCAACGCCTGCGTCGTGGCCGTGGCGGCCCTGGATTCAAACCAGCAGGGAGTACGCGTGGCCGCCATGCGCGCCCTGGCCTCAAGCGACATTGCGGATTCGGGCGATGCGGTGCTGCGCCAGATGAACGCGCGCCGCACCCAGGTCGCGCTTGAGACTTTGCAGGACTCGCCCTTCCTGCAACTGGAGTGCGAGGCTCTGCCCACCGATTCCACGGGCACGATCACGGCCTCGGTGCGCGGCGCAATGAAGCTGGCAATTCTGATTGACCGCGTGTTCGGCGCCAAAGGCACCCCGCTGCTGCTGAAGCGACTGGCCGCCCTGATGCGCGGCGTCGCCGCTGAGCAAGGCACGCCCGCCACGGTGCTGGAACAGGCCGAGCGCGTACGCCGCGCCGCCGCCGTGCTGCTGGAATCACTGATGGTCGTCAGCCCGGCCGCACACTTCAATTATGTGCCCAACGCAGGCTTTGCCGAGCGCGCGGCCGCCGCGGCGCTGGTCGAGGCCGAGGCCGACAAGCTGGCAAAGCTTGAACTCACGATCGGCACCGCCGAATCGCGCCAGACGGTGAAGGGCCTGCGCTACGGCGATTACCTAGTTTCACTGTACCGCGACAGCGACATCAGCGGGCACCGTGCCGCCGCCTACCTGCGGTTGCTGTGGTGGCGCACGGCCATGGGTGCCCGCCCCGAGGGTGAAACCCCGGCGATCATCGAAGGCGATGGCTACGCCGACGCCGTGGAGAAGATGAATACGATGTCACGCCCCGACCGCACCAAGCTGCGCCGCGAGCTGGAATCCTGGTGGAGCAGCCACCGCAAGACAACCGAGCCCGCGCCCAAGTAGGAAGCGAAGAGAACAGCCGCCGCCTAGGGCGTCAACGCTCCAAGCCCCAACTCCCAACTCCCTACGCCCAACCCCTACCCATAAATGTACTGCGTCTTCTCGGGTAGCTTGCCCACCGCCCAGCCGTTCCAGACCGCCTTGCAGGCGCACTGGTACCAGGTATTGGTGTCGTCGCCGGGGCAGGGCGTTACCAGGTTCATGTCGCCGGTGCGGCGCGTGATACGCAGCACGCCCACGACGCCGTCGTCGGGGCTGAACGAGTAATGCACTTCGTCGGCAGTCTCGGCGCTCTTCCAGATGTAGACGTACACGGCCATAATCCAAGTCTGCCGGGTGAACTGCTGCCCGCAAGGTGCCATGGCCGATTCCCGCAACATCAACGTATGGGGCGCGCTGCTTGTGGCGGCGCTGGCTGCCGTCGTGCTTGCCACGATCAGCACTACAAGCGGCCAGGCTGTCACGCCCGACAGCGTCGTCTACCTGCAAGGAGCCCGCAACATCGCGGCCGGGCAGGGTTACGCCGCCTGCGACGTCCACGGCGAGTTGCAGCCGGTGCTGCACTGGCCCCCGCTGTACCCGGCGCTGCTGGCACTGGGCGAGTGGACGGGGCTGGGTGCCGAAGCGGCCGCGCGCTGGCTGAACGTGCTGGCCCACGGCGCGCTGGCGCTGCTGGCCGGGCTCGCAGTCTGGCGCGGCGTGAGCCGAGCCTCGGCGGGCGTGCTGGTGGCGCTGCTGTGCGCGTTTTCGCCGACCCTGCTGCGCGTCAATGCGCATATGTGGTCTGAGCCACTGTTTCTGTGCCTGGGCATCACCTGCGCGCTTTCGCTGCACCAGTGGCTTTCGCGCGGCCGCGCGGCCTGGTTTGTCGCGGCGGCGCTGCTGGCCGGGCTGGCCTGCCTGCAACGCCATGCGGGGCTGGCTTTCGTGGCTGCCGGTGCGGCGGCCATCGTCGTGGCGCTCAAGGTCGGGCGGCGCACCTGGCCCTCAGCGTTGGGCCTTTCCACCGGGTGGACGGCCGCCGCGCTGGTGATGCCCGTGGCCTGGATGGTTCGCAACTACAGTGTGGCCGGCCGCACCGGGACGCGGCAATGGCTGCTGGAAGGCCCGACCATCGAGCACGCGAAGTCGGCGGGCTATTCGCTGGCGATGTGGTTCGGGCCCGATGTGGCCGCGACGGTGAAAATCGCCTTTGCGGTGATCGCGCTGGCGCTGCTGTGCGCCCTGTGCCTTGGCGCGGTGCGCACGCTGCGGCGCGGGCCGAATCTGCCAGTGCTGCTGTGCGCGTCGTTTGCGGCCGGATATGGGCTGGTGCTTGCGGCCACCATCTTGCTGTTCGACAACGGCACGCCACTGGATGAACGGCTGACCTCACCGCTGCTGCTGTGCGCGCTGGTCGGCGGCGGGCTGGCATCCGGCATCATGCCGGAGCATCGCGGGGCGGCCCTGCGCACGGCGCTGGCGGTGCTGTTGTTGAGCTACGTCGCGCGCGGCATCGCCACCACGCGAGACGCCGTCGATGACTCCCACTACCGCGCGGCAATCTGGCGCGAGTCCGGCCTTGTCGCGGCCGCGCAGGCCGCCCCCGGGCCGCTGGCCAGCAATCGCCCGCTGGTGCTGCTGGCCAATGTGGACAGGCCCTGCGCGCAATGGCCCGAAGAGGGCGTCACCGAATTGCTGGACCCCAAGGGTGCAAAGCCGTTCCCCGACGTGACCCGCGCGCGAGTCGAGCTGCTGGCCAAGCTGCGCCGCGAGAACGGCCGCCTGCTGATGATCGTGCAAGACCCCGAAGGCTTCGCACGCGAGCACGGCCTGCGCCTGGAGTCGCGTTTCGAGGGCGGCGCGGTGTTTGCGCCCTGAGCCACGACAGGCCCCGTCCGGTGCCATGGCAGTTACCTGAGGCCGGGGTTGTCGTTATAACCCTGCCATGGCGGGCACACTTCCATCGCAGGAAATTGAAGCGCTGATCGCCTCGGGCGCGGTCACCAGCAGCGCCGCGATCCGCCCCGAGCAAGTGCAGCCCAGCAGCCTTGACCTGACACTGTCGCGCCGCGCGTTCTCGATGCCCGGCAGCCTGATGCCGCTGGCGGGCGAGCGCGTGACGGACCTGATCGAGCGCTACTCGCGCTATCCGCTTGACCTGAAAGAGCCCGCCGTGCTGGTGCGCGACAACGTGTACCTGGTGCTGCTGGCCGAGCGCTTTGCGTTGCCCGCCGATGTCGGTGCCTACGCGAACAACAAAAGCAGCACCGGCCGCATTGACCTGCAAACCCGCGTGCTGTGCGACGGCACGCCGCGTTACGACAAGATTCCTGAGGGCTACTCGGGCGAAATGTGGCTCGAGATCATCCCCAAAAGCTTCGACGTGAAGGTGCGCGCGGGCGACAGCCTGAACCAGACCATCTTCTTTCGCGACCGCGAGCTGATCGGCAGCGATGAGATGCACAAGCTGTACGCGCAGTCACCCCTGCTGTGGAACCGCGACGGCAAGCCGATCGCCGTCAATGAAGCCCTGTACGACGGCGGCGAAGGCCACGCGCTACTGATGACGCTCGACCTGGACCAGCCCATCGTCGGCTACGTTTCGCGCAAGAACTTCCGGCCCGTTGACCTCGCCCGCATCGGCCAGCACGAGGCCGCCGAGTACTTCGAGCCCATCGAACGCCCCAAAGACGGCACGATCTTCCTGAGCCAGGGCGCGTTCTACATCTTCAGCACGTACGAGTACGTCAGCGTGCCGCCGGATTACGCCGTCGAGATGCTGCCCTACGACACCAGCGCCGGCGAGTTCCGCGCGCATTACGCGGGCTTCTTTGACCCGGGCTTCGGCTTCGGCGCGGCCGGCGAAGTCAAAGGCACGCCCGCAGTGCTCGAAGTGCGCCCCTACGAAGACGACCTGATCGTGCGCCACCGCCAGCCCGTCTGCAAAATGGCTTACGAGCGCCTCAGCCAGCGCCCCGCGAAACTCTACGGTGTCGGCGTCACCAGCAACTACGCCGCCCAGCGCGGCCCGCGCCTGAGCAAGTATTTCCGACAGGCATAAGTCCACGGGCATTGTCACCAGAATCAGCCGGCAGGTTCACGGTCAACGGTTCACGGTTTACGGTCACTACAAACAGCCGCAGTTACCGTGAACCGTCGACCGTCGACTGTAGACCGCTGCTGGCAACCTGAAGCCGGTACCCATCCAGCTAAACACAAGACACGGCGCGCGACCCATGCAACAATGCCGCCCACTTTACCGGGGGGAATCCATGGCTGCTGTTCGTGTTGCCATCGTCGGTGCCGGGCCCAGTGCGTTTTATGCCGCGGCCGCGCTGATTGCGCAGAAAGACGTCGAAGTCCGCGTGGACATCTTTGACCGCCTGTTCGCGCCCTACGGCCTGCTGCGCTACGGCGTCGCCCCGGACCACCAGAAAATCAAAAGCGTCGGCAATCTCTACGACAAGACCGCCGCCGACCCGCGCGTACGCTTCTTTGGCTGCGTCGAGTTCGGCAAGCACGTCACGCTTGACGACCTGCGGCCGTACTACGACCAGGTCATCTTCGCCACCGGCGCACAGTCTGACCGCAACCTCGAAATCCCCGGCGAAGACCTCGCCGGCAGCATGTCCGCCACCGAGTTCGTGGCCTGGTACAACGGCCACCCGGATTATCGCGACGTGAAGCCGAACCTCGACATCGAAGGCGTCTGCGTCGTCGGCGTCGGCAACGTGGCGATGGACGTTTCGCGCATTTTGGCCAAGTCAATCGATGAGCTCAAAACCACCGACATCGCCGACCATGCGCTTGAGGCGCTGTCCAAGTCGCGAGTGAAGCACATATACGTGCTCGGCCGGCGCGGCCCGGCCCAGGCCAAGTTCACGAACACCGAAATCAAAGAGTTCGGGCATCTCGCCGTCGCCGACCCCGTCGTGCTGCCCGGCGAGCTTGAGCTGGACCCCGACAGCCAAAAGGCCGTCGATGGCGACCGCCTGACGCGCCAGAACGTCGAAACCCTGCGCGAGTTCGCGGCCCGCACCGGCGACAAGCCGCGCAAGGTGCACTTCCGCTTCCTGGTTAGCCCCGTCGAGATCACCGGCGACGGCCGCGTGCAGCAGGTGAAGATCGAGCGCAACCGGCTGGTCAGCAGCGCCGACGGCTACCTCAACTGCGAAGGCAAAGGCGAGTTCGAAACGCTGGACGTGGGCATGGTGCTGCGCAGCGTAGGCTATTACGGAGTCGCGCTGCCCGGCGTGCCCTACAACAAAAAGAAGGGCACGATCCCGAACGATCACGGCCGCATTCTTGCCGACGAAGGCAAAGTGCTGCCGGGCGCTTACGTTGTGGGCTGGGCCAAGCGCGGCCCCACGGGCGTGATCGGCACCAACAAGAAAGACGCCGAAGAAACCGTGGCGCTGATGCTCGAAGACGTAAAAGACATCCGCCGTGTGGCCGAACCCACCAAGCCAATCGAAGCGCTGCTAAGCGAACGGGGCTGCAAGGCCGTAACGTTTGCCGAGTGGCAGAAGCTGAACGCCATCGAGCTCGAGAAAGGCAAAGCCACAGGCCGCCCCAGGGTAAAGTTCACCAGCGTAGAACAAGCCCGCGCGACTTGAACTCTGCACAAGAAAGGCCCCGGCAAGCGCCGGGGCCCGCTGTATGCACAGAGGAAAGCAGCCTTCCTCGCAGGCTCACGCCCGGTTGCGGTTCAAGCGCTGGTTGCTGCGGCTACGCATCCACACAAGGGCAAGCAACAGCAAGCCCAGCCAGACACAGCCGTGCCCCGTCCCAAGCGCCGCGCAACCCCCGCCTCCGCCGCCACCGTTCGATACCCCGCCACCACTGCCCACATTCACGGTAAACTGTGCCGAGGCCGTGAGACCACCAAGGTCCTGCACCTGCAGCGTCACCTGATTTGCGCCCAGCGCAGCCCCAGCGGTGACATTGATGTCCGCTGTGATGACGCCGTTCGTGTTGGTGATCGATGTAACCAGTATTCCTGCCGGCACTACGGTGGCCGTTACGACAAGCGACCCCGCCGCATCCTGAGTATCACTCACGTTGGCAAGGGTAACGCCGTTCTGGCCGGTGCCGGGTGCTATGGCTACTGCGCTGGCGGCCGTGATCATTGGTGCCGTGTTGCCGCCCGTGTACACCCAGAACTCCCGACCGGCCGTCCGGGAATAGGCCGAGAAATACATCTGTCCCCCCGCCCCAATGAAACCACGCGGCGAAGAGTTGCCCGCCCCTGCAAGCATGTTCGCAACCTGCTGCGTGCCGCCCGCCGTGCCGTCCGTTGACCACAACTCCATGCCGCCTGCGGCCGTTGCTGCTGCGAAGTACAACAGGCCGTTCCAGACATACAGCGAGTTGGGATTGCTGCTGAGTGCGCCCGGGTAAATGTCCACCAGCATGCTGGTGCCGCCAACAGTGCCGTTGGTGACCCACAGTTCGCGTCCGTTGGCTGCGGTCTCCGCCGTGAAGTACAGCAGCCCGTTGTACAGGGTGAAGTCCCTAGGGTAGCTGCTGGCCGCACCTGGGTTGATGTTCATGAACTGGCTGGTCCCGGCCGAGGTGCCGTTGGTGGTCCATAGTTCCAGGCCGTTGACTCCGTTGTCGGCGGCAAAGAGCGCAACGTTGTTCACGACACCCATCTGGAAGTCAAAGATGCCGTTGGTTATCCCGGGCCGGATGTCCTGCACCATTGCCGTGCCGGCGGGTGTGCCATCCGTCTTCCAAAGCTCAACACCATTCACACCATCATTGGCTGCGAAGTAGACCAACGCGCCATGCACCACCATCGGGAGCCTGATTCCACCCAGCGGAGCCACAGCCGTTGCAGTGGTCAGCTGCATCGTTCCCGCTGCCGTGCCGTCGCTGACCCATGTGGTGAAGTTGTCGGCAACGAAGTACATGCGGTTGTTGGCAACACCTGAGTAATAGAAGCTGGAAAGCCCGGCCACCGCGAATGACGTCGTGCCCCCCGTGGTTCCGTTCGTTGTCCCTATCCGCAACCCGGCACTGGTTGTGCCCAGGAAAATCACGTTGGCCCCGATCACGCCAACCGGCATCGGGTTCGAGTCGCCCACGCCGGGCTCAAGGTCAATCAGCCGCAGGGTGCCGCCTGCCGTGCCGTCGGTACGCCAGAGTTCGTACCCTGTCGTACCGTCAGTTGCCGTGAAGTAGGTGTAGCCATTGTGGGCAAAGTAGTTCGCGGACCACGATGTTGCCGCACCGGGATTGATGTTGGCGAGCTGCTGCGTGCCGGCCGAGGTGCCGTTTGAAGTCCACGGTTCATCGCCCGCTGCGGCGCTGCTGCCCGTGAAGTACAGGTTTGATCCCATCACAGCGCGGTCGCCGCTTTCGGCAGAGCCCAGGTACGACACGTTCGGCGACAGATCCACCACCATCTGGCCGGTGGTGCCGGTGGCCGTGGCCAGGTCGCCATTGGAGAACCAGATGCGGGTGCCATCGGAGAGCAACTCAGGATCAAATGTCAGCGAATTGTAGTTGCCGTAGCTTCCGCCAACCACGGTGGTGCCGCCGCTGGTGCCGTTGGATCGCCATAGGCGTGGGCCCGTCACCTGATCGTTCGCCACGAAGTAGAAATGGCTGCCCAGCACCTTGAATCCGCCGGGTGACGAGTCGACGAATCCGGTCGCGATATCCGCCAGCATCGTGGTACCGCCTGCCGTGCCATTGCTGATCCAGGGCTCAAAGCCGGCCGTACCATTGTTGGCGCTAAATGCCAGTCCGACCGGTGTACTGGTCAGGTTATGGGGTGCTGAGCTGCCGACAGGAGCGATATCGAGTACAAGCTGTGTGCCCCCTGCTGTGCCGTCGGACTTCCACAGTTCAATGCCGCTGGCGCTGTTGGCCTGAAAGTAAAGCTGCGCCGCATGCACGGCAAACCCACTGGCACTGCTGCCCGCAGCCCCACTGTTGATGTCGAGTACCAGCTGCGTGCCGGCCGCAGTGCCGTTTGTGCGCCACAGCTCGTAGCCCGACGAGCCGTTGTTGCCCATGAAGTATAGTTCGCCATTGAACGCGGCCGCATGCGGCCGGACGCCGCCACCGCTGAGCTGTCCGACAACGCCTGAGCCGGTGCCCGGGTTCAAGTCCGTCACCATCGTGGTGCCGGCCGCAGTGCCGTCTGTGCGCCACAATTCGGTGCCGGCTGCCGCTGTCTCACCAAAGAAGTAGACGGTAGTGCCGACCGCGAACATCTGGTTTGTGGTGATGATGCCGTTGGGTGCCGAGAGATTCACTGTGCCACCAGCCGTACCATCGGTGGTCCAGAGCTTGTGGTCGAACGTATTCAAGTCCGTGGCGGTAAAGAACAATCGTCCCGACGCAGCAACCCCGGGCGCGCTATAAATCCCGACCTCACCCAGATCCATGACCATTGCGGTACCGCCTGCCGTGCCGTTTGTGCGCCACAGGGCGACTCCAATCCCGGGCAAGTGCGCGAGGAAGTAGAGCTGTGACCCGAGCTCTCCGAGGATATGCAGGTTCTGGTAGTTGTTCTGCGGCCCCGGGTCGAGCTCCATGACCATGGTCGTTCCGCCGGCAGTGCCGTCTGAGCGCCAAAGCTCGGTGCCGTGTTCCGGTGTATTGGCCAGGAAGTATGTGACGCCGCCCATTGTAGTGAACTGCATGGGGTTGGAGCTGTTGAACACGGGTGCGGTGCCTATGTCGAGCAACATCGACTGGGCAGAGAGACACCCGGCGAGAAGGCAAAGCAGGGCACAAAGGCAGGTGGTCTTGCGAGTGGTCATGTGAAACCTTCCTCCTCAGATCAGTGTCGCTTCAGAGATCAGGCAACTTAGTAACGCGCACGACAGTTTCGAGAAAAAAGCAGCGCCGCGAGCAAACCCGGAAGGTTGGGCAAATTGGATGAATCACCGCGCAACGGTGCGGCGCGGAAGTCAAGTGGCGATCACTTGCCCTTGGCCGGTGAGGCCGGCTGCTCTCGCAGGATCTTGGCCATGGCCTTGCCCTTGGCGAGTTCGTCGATGAGTTTGTCGAGCCAGCGGATCTTTTGGATCAAGGGGTCTTCCACGTTCTCAACGCGAACGCCACAAACCACGCCGGTAATCAGCGAAGCGTTGGGATGCAGGCGCGGCGCATCGGCAAAGAAGGTCTCGAAATCAACCTCGGCCGCAACCGCCTTCTTCAAGTCCGCCGCGGTGTAGCCCGTAAGCCAGCGGATGATCGCATCCACCTCAACCGCCGTGCGCCCCTTACGCTCCGCCTTCTGCACATAAAGCGGGTACACCTTGGCAAAGGGCATCGAGAAAATCGGATGCTTGGGCATGGTTGCTCTCTTCCGGGCGCGGGCCAGACTTCGAAGATTGGCGGGCCGTGCGCTAGCTTGCAAGCCTTCTCGCGGCCCTCGCGGGGCGGGAAGTGGCGGCATGCAAATGAACCAGGCCCCTTTCGGGGCCTGGTTTGCGGACGGGACGTCCGCGGTCCGTTGTGCGCGCTACTTCTTGTCTTTCACTGAGAAGTCGGCGTCTACTACTTTGTCGTCGCCTTTGGCTTCGCCGCCCATTCCGCTGCGGCCGGCGTAATCTTCGGCTTGCTTGCGCATTTCTTCCTGCTCTTTGGGGCTGGCGCTGGCGTACATCTTTTCTGCCAGCTTGTGACTTGCCTTGGTCAGGGCTTCGGTGCCGGCCTTGATCTTGGCTACATCTTCGCCCTTTAGTGCTTCTTCCAGCTCGCGCTTCTTGTCTTCGATGTCTTTCTTTTCGGCCTCATCGAGCTTGCTGCCGTGTTCCTCAAGCATCTTGGCTACGCCGAATACCATGCGGTCGGCTTCGTTCTTGGCGTGGATGATCTCCACTCGCTTCTTGTCGTCTTCGGCGTGGCGTTCGGCCTCGGACTTCATGCGTTCGATTTCTTCCTTGCTCAGGCCGCTATCGGACTTGATTTCGATCTTGGCTTCCTTGCCGGTGCCCTTGTCCTTGGCGCTTACTTTCAGAATGCCGTTGGCGTCGATGTCGAAGCGCACTTCAATCTGCGGCATGCCGCGCGGGGCCGGCGGAATGCCTGTCAGGTCAAAACTGCCCAGCAGGCGGTTCTGCGCCGCGATCGGGCGTTCACCCTGGTACACCTTGATCGTCACCGCCGTCTGGTTGTCGGTGGCGGTGCTGTAGGTCTGGGTCTTGTCGGTCGGGATCGTGGTGTTTTTCGGGATCAGCACGTTCATTTCACCGTGCAGGACTTCCACGCCCAGGCTCAGCGGCGTGGCATCGAGCACCAGGATGTCCTTGAAGTCGCCGGTCGCGACGCCGCCCTGGACGGCCGCACCGAGTGCAACCACTTCGTCGGGGTTCACGCCACGGTTGGGCTCGCGGCCGAAGATTTCCTTGCAGATCTTCTGCACCTTGGGGATGCGGGTGCTGCCGCCGACGAGCAGTACTTCGTCGATGTCGCTTGCCTTGAGGTCGGCTTCGGTCAGTGCCTGCTTGGTGGGGCCGATCAGGCGCTGGAACAGCTTGTCGGCCAGTTGCTCAAACTTGCTGCGGGTGATGCTGAGCTGCAGGTGCTTCGGCCCGGTGGCGTCGGCGGTGATGAACGGCAGGTTCACTTCGGTCTGTTCGATGTCCGAAAGGTCGCACTTGGCCTTTTCCGCGGCTTCCTTCAGGCGCTGCAGGGCCATCTGGTCCTTGCGCAGGTCGATGCCTTCCTTCTTCTGGAATTCGTCGGCGATGTGGTCGATCAGCACCTGGTCAAAGTCGTCGCCGCCGAGGTGGCCGTCGCCGGTGATGCTGAGCACCTGGAACACGCTTTCGCCGCCGTCGGCCGTAACTTCCAGCACCGACACGTCAAACGTGCCGCCGCCGAGGTCGAACACCAGGAACTTGCCCTGCTTGCGCTTGTCCAAGCCAAAGGCCACGCAGGCGGCCGTCGGCTCAGGCAGCAGGCGCAGGACCTTAAGGCCCGCGATTTCGCCGGCCTCTTTGGTGGCCTGGCGCTGGGCGTCGTTGAAGTAGGCGGGCACGGTGATGACGGCCTGGGTGACGGTCTCGCCGAGGTAGGCCTCGGCCGTCTTCTTGAGGTCCTGCAGGATGATCGCGCTGATTTCCTGCGGCGTGTACTCCTTGCCGCGCGAGCGCACCTTCACCATTTCGTGGCTGGCGCCGATCACTTCGTAGGGCACGAGTTTCTCTTCGTTGCCGACTTCGTTGTGGCGGCGGCCCATGAAGCGCTTGATGCTGAAGATGGTGTTGCGCGGGTTGGTGACGGCCTGGCGCTTGGCCATCTGGCCGACGAGGCGCTCGCCGTTTTCAGGGAACGCAACGACGCTGGCCGTGAGGCGCGCGCCGGCGGGGTTCGCGATAACTTTGGGTTCTTTGCCTTCCATGATGGCGACGACTGAGTTGGTCGTGCCAAGGTCGATACCGATTGTGCGTGCCATGATGTGCTCCGGTGCCCCAAGGGCGCTATTGTTGAGCGAAGGGAAGCAAGGCCGGTGCCAAAGCCCGCAAATCAAGGCAAATGAGCCACTTAGGCCACAAGGCAGCACCGCCGGAGTGCAGAAAAGGCAGTGGAAAACACCCGCAAAGGCCCCCAGTGCCAGTTTGGCAGGGGGCATTGGAGGCGGGAGTTTTGAGGCGGGAGGCGGGAGTCAAGACGCCGGAACCGGGAGGAGGCAGGCGGGAAACGCAACGCCATAGCGCCCAGTTCCAAACTCCAGCCTCCAAGCTCCAGCCTCCAAACTCCAAACCCCAAACCCCAAGCCCCAAGCCCGAGGCCCCAAGCCCCAACTCCTTTTCCCCCTCTTTTCTGCGGGTGAAACCGGCTCCTGATACGGTTAACAGTGCCATGGATTCTCGTGCGCGTCTGGAACGCTGCTTCACCCTTTGTGCCGAGCGCGCGTGGCGCCTGGCATGCGCGCTCGTGCGTGACCGCCATGAGGCCTTTGACGTCGTGCAACAGGCCTTTCTGGCCGCTGCCCGCAAGCCTGCCAGCGTGCCCGCCGATGATCCCTGGCCGTGGTTTTCGACGGTGGTCGTGTTTGAGGCCCGCAACATGCGCCGCAAACGCCGCCCTTCAGGCCTGCCGCAGGAACTTGTCATGATCGACCCCGCAGCGGACCCACACAGCGCGGCCCACAGTGCCGAATCCAGCGCCGAGCTGCATCGCGTGCTCGATGAGCTGCCACCGGCTGAACGCGAGGCCATCCTGCTTACGCACCTCGGCGGCATGACCCACGCCGAGGCGGCCGTGGCCATGGGCATGCCGGTCAAGACGCTCAGCAGCCACGTCAGCCGCGGGCTTGAGCGGTTGAAGGGCCGGCTGGGCAGCCGGGGCGAACAGATGCTGGCTTCAGCGGCTGCATTGCCGCTGCTGGGCCCGCCGGGCGGGTGGGAAAGCGCGCTGGCGGCGTGGAAGGCTGCTGCACTGGCAGAACTTGGAATCGCGACGGGTGCCGCCACGGTGGCTGCCACAGTCGCCGGAACGGGAGTTGTCATGGCAAACAAGGCAATCATGGTCGCGGGTCTTGTGCTCGCGCTGGGTATCGGGCTCGGGGGCGGTTATGCCCTCTCGCATCTCTCCATGAAGCAACCGGGCGCAGCAAAGGAACCCCAAGTCCTGAGCGACCTCCCCGGGCCCGAGTCAGACAAACCGCTGCAACCCAAACCCGCCGATGCCGACGACACCATCAATCCGCGCAAGCCGGACACCATCCGCCCGCTCGGTACCGCCAGCCAGCCCGACAACACCGAGGCCACGCGCCTGAAGGCCGACCTCAGCACCGCCACCGCTGAGGCCGAAACCCTGCGCGCCGAAGTTGCCCGGTTGAAGTCGCAGTTGCAGCCGTATCTGGAGGCCGAAGCGGCGGCCGCACCGACCTTCACTTTCGGGACTTACGGTCAGATCAAGGGTGTAACGCAAAGCAACTGGGCCGAGATGGCGCAGGCGAATCGCGCAGTCCAAGACGGCATCCGCGACATCCGCAACGCGCAGAAGAAGGGCGAACGCGCGCCGGACGAAGTATTCATCCGCGTGCAGCAGAACACCGAACGCATGCGCAAGTATGAATACGAAACCATCGGCGTGATCAAGAGCTGGGCCCGCCACAACGGCGAGCTAAGCCACCCGCTGAGCGTCGCAAACCTGGTAGCCGGCGAGTTGCGCCAGGCCGGCGTGCCGCTGAGCGAATCCCAGGTGAAACAGATCGAAGCGCTGGGGCTGGCCTACGAGGCTGACATCGAGGCGGCCGCACTGAAATACACCGCCGACACGCCGCGCTGCGAGAAACTGCTGGACGAATATTTGTTGAAGGGCCGATTCGTAGACGAACTATTTGAGAGCCTGAGCGCCGACCAGCGCGCCGTGGTCGTGGACCCGGTGTATCACCGCGTGGCCTCGTGCGACCTGTACTGCCCCACGCTGATGCTGATCCACACCAGCCCGGTGCTGACCGGCAAAGACAACCCCGAAATCAGCGGCAAACTGAAGAAGATGCTGCAGGAAGCCTACGGCCTGACGGCCGAGCAAGACACGGTACTCGACCCGCTGCTCGAGACCTGGCTAAACGATGTGGCCGGAATCCTGACCCCGGTGCCGCAGGCAGAGGCGCGCATGTACACGTACGCGCAGGGGACCGTGGCGCTGCGAGCCACAGTAAAGCTCGCCCAGTCGCTAAGAGACTTCGCCCCACTGACACCAGAGAACCGATCCAAGCTGCTCGACGCCTACGAAGTCTACATCCCCCGCCGGCTGCAGTAGGCGCCGCGCGGGCGCTTACGCGAAAGGGGACGCAGGCGCGTCCCCTTTGACTTACTTCTGCATCAACTGCTGCTTCACGTGCTGCGGCGCGACTTCGTAGCCGGCGGGTTGCATGGTGAAATTCCCGCGGCCCTGGGTCATGCCGCGCAGGTCGCCGACATAGCCGAACATCTCCGCCAGCGGCACCCTGGCTCGCACAATCGAGATGCCCTCGTCGGCTTCCACGGCGTGCACTTGCCCGCGCCGTGCGTTCAGGTCGCCGATCACGGGGCCCGTGAACTCGTCGGGCACCCGCGCTTCAACCTGCATCACGGGCTCGAGGATTTCCGTGCCCGCCTGCTGCAGCAGTGCTTTGAAGGCAAGCCTTGCCGCATCGGCAAACGCGAAGTCCCGTCCGTCCACGTCGTGGCTTGAACCGTCATGCAGCACGGCCCGCAGACCACCGACCGGAAAGCCAGCCAACCCTCCCGACGCCGCGGCTTCACGAACGCCCGCTTCCACGTGGCGGATGAAGTGGCGAGGCACCGTGCCGCCCCTGACCTCATCGACAAACTCGATGCGGTCAAACTGATCAGGCGGCAGGCACGACCAGCGGATCTTGACGTGTCCATAGCTGCCCGACCCGCCTGACTGCTTGCGATGCAGCCCTTCGGTCTCAAGCTCCGTGACGGCCACTGCCTCGCGGTAAGCAACCTGCGGTGCGCCGAAACGAGCCGGCACTTTATGCAGCGTCGCCAGCCGCTCGCGCAGCACCTCTAGTTGCAGCTCGCCCATGCCCGCCACCAGCGTTTCGCCGGTTTCGGGGTCGGATCGCACCCGAAGCGTGGGGTCGTCAAGAGCCCGCGCCATGAGCGCTTCAACAAGCCGTCCCGCGTCCGCGTTGCTTTCAGGCTCGACGGACATGACGATCACCGGTTCGGGGAACGCGATTGCTTCCAGCGACACGACACGGCCTGGGGCCGAGAGCGTGTCACCGGTGCGAACGTCACCCAGTCCGACCAGCGCGACAATGTCGCCCGCATCGGCGCCTTCAATGGGCTCACGTTTGTCGGCGTGCATCCGGAAGATGCGGCCGATACGCGCGCGCCGGCCCGTGCGCGCGTTCACCAACGCGTCGCCCAGCTCCAGCCGCCCCGCGAATACCCGCGTGTAGCTCAGCGTGCCGAACTCGTCGCCGACGGTCTTGAATACCAGCGCCGCCGCTTCGCCACCGGGATCAAGCCGGAGGCGTTCGCCGCTTTCGACCGACACCGCCTGCTGTGGCGGCACTTCGTCGGGTGCGGGCAGGTAGTCGACAACAGCATCCAGTACCGGCTGCACGCCGATGTCGGCAAGCGCCGCGCCGCAGAGCACCGGCACCGCCCTGCCGGCAAGCGTGACACGCCGGATCGCGGCCGCCAGGTCGGTCGGGTCGCGGCCCGCAAGCACGGCCTCGGCGGTTGCGTCGTCGAGGTCTGCCAGTGCTTCGATCAACCGTTGGCGAGCCTGCCGGGCGTCGTCAGACACGGCGTCTTCGCGACGCACGACGTGGCCGAGCGCGCCTTCGAAGCGCAGTACCTTCATCGACAACAGGTCGATGACGCCGGTGAACTCGTCGCCAGCACCAAGCGGAATCTGCACCGCCAGCGTGGCAACACGCAGCCGCCGCGCAATCTCGGCACAGCAACGAGCGAAGTCGGCCCCGCGTTTGTCCATCTTGTTGACGAACGCGATACACGGCACGCCGTAACGGCGGGCTTGACGCCAGACCACTTCGGTCTGCGCCTCCACGCCTTCCTTGCCGTCGAGTACGCACACAGCGCCGTCGAGCACGCGCAGCGAGCGTTCGACTTCGGCGGTGAAGTCAACGTGGCCCGGCGTGTCGATCAGGTTGATGCCGCACACATCGCCGCGCAGCGAGTGAGTCCACTCGACATGCGTGGCCGCGGCGTTGATCGTGATGCCCTTGCGCTTTTCGATGTCGTCGAAATCAAGGGCGGACGCACCGTCGTGGGTCTCGCCCGAGGCGTGTTTCCGCCCCGTAAAGACGAGTATGCGCTCGCTGAGCGTCGTTTTGCCCGCGTCAATGTGGGCGATAATGCCGATGTTCCTTCGTAATCGCATGACAATCTCCAATGTAGCGAAGCGGGCGGCTCAATGCCGCCCAATGCCGGTTAACGGTCCCGGGGTGCAGTCAGCTGCGCCGGGCAATGCAAGGCAAACGAGCCCAACGGCACGGGCCCGGCCATCCGTCGCGATGCGACGGGCAGATCACCTGCCCGCGCGCGAGCAACACCGGCGTTTGAACCATGGAATTGCACGCCCGCGTCAGTCTGCGCTTGTGCGCGGCGGGCAGTAGGCGGGCTACCAGCGTACCTGGTCGAACATTCTTTGAAGCTTCATGCCGCGTTCGGGGCCTATGTGTCTGGCGTGGGCTATGCGGCCTTGCAGGTGGGCGTGGAAGTCCGGGTGGTTCTCGCGGTTCTGGTTTTGCGGGCCGTGCTTGATGCAGTTGTGCAGGATTGCCTTCAGCAGGTCGAACTCTTTGCGCGGGAAGTTGGTTTGCTCGTTGACGATCACGCCTGTGACGCGCTGGCCGTGGCCCTTGCCGATCACGCGGGTTTTGGCCTCGTTCAGCTCAAGGCCTTCGGTGGCGATGATGCGCCGCACGATCTTCAGGAACTTGCGCGAATGGCGGGCCAGGTCTTCGCCGCCGCTGAATGTCAGGTCGTCGGCATAGCGCGTGTAGTCGCCGCCGAACTTGCGCGCCAAGGCACTGAGCCGCTTGTCCATGCGCCAGCAGATTGCATTGGCCAGCGCCGGGCTCGTCGGCGCACCCTTCGGAAGCTGCGGCCGCCACGGGAAGTTGCCACCCGTGCCGGCGCCCCGGATGTCGGGGTGTTGCAGCGAATAGGCGGGTCTCCAAACCGTGCCGAAGGGTTGGCGCGCGAATGAAAGTTCCGTGGTTGTCAGCGAAGCCAGGGTGTTCGCGATGCCGCGGCCGTAGCCGAGCCAGCGGAAGTAGCCTGACACGCGGCAGAACGTGAACGACGGGAAGAAGTTCTTTATGTCCACGCTGATGACCACGTCCTTGCCCACGTGGACACTGGCTCCGCTGAGTATGTCGCGCCCCTTGCGAAAACCATGCACGCTTTCGTGCAGCGGCAGCTTCGTGATCAACCGGTCAAGCAGCCGCCGCTGCACGGATTTCAGGCGCGGCATTGGGGCCGCCAGCAGCCGCGTGCCGCCCGACTTCTTGCGGATCTCGAACGCGACGTAATGACTTTCTTTGTCTGGATCGTTCTGAGGCTTGAAGGCCAGCCACGCAAGCTCGCTGCGGTTGGAACCAATCAGCTCCGCCAGTGCATCGAGATGCGGGATTGCGGGCAGTTCGTGTGAGGCCACGCGGCGCGCGTCGAAATGCGCGTCGGGACGGTCGTGGGTGCCTCCCCACGCGCCAAGGGGTCCGCCGCCCATGAGCCGGCCAGTCTGGGGATTGCGGGTCGTGTCGGTGTACAGGGGCTGGTCCACGACCGGCGGTACCGCTTCACGACTGCGGCGCCGCCGGAAACTCAGGCCCTTGTTGCGCTGGCCCACGGGCGTGGCTTCGCGGGGCACCGGCCCGCCGAATGGTTGCGGCTGGCGCGGGTCGAGACGCGGGTTCACGGGCTGCTGGCGCGGCTGTTCGCGGGGTTGCTGGCGTGGCTGTTCGCGTGGAGGATCGCGATAGTCGCGCTGGTAGCCGCCCGCGTCTTTCTTCTTGCCGAACAACCAGTCGAAGAGACCCATGCGCGTCCTGTGGCGATTTGGGTGAATGCCCGTGGGAGAGACTTCTCAGGCTCCCGGCCTGCTGTACGCCGGTTTCCGCAGGAAACCGGCGTACAGCAGCGTTGCATGAAAGGCCACTGCGGTACGCCGGGGTAACCCCGGCATCTGCTTTCGCAGGCAAATCTCTCCCACGGGCTGGGCTCATCATAGAGTTGCCGGCGACATGGCGGCCGCTGTGCGAAGTTTCTTGAAAACAGAGAAGCGCTACGGGCCTTCGCGGCGCGATTGCACCAGCTGGTAGTACTCGCGGGCTTTGCCTTCCGGCAGCCAGCTTTCGCGCCAGTTGCGCGACAGCCGCTGCGCGTACAGCAGCATGCTGCCCTCGTGACCGTGGAACTCGGGTGGCCAGGGCGCGTCGTCGATCTCGCACAGCACGCCCGACAGCGGCCAGCGCCGCAGCGTGTCTTCCAGCGCGCGCACCAGCACATCGGCCGGGTACAGCGATTTCGCCCGCCGGTGCACGCGCGGCAGAAAGCGCAGGGTCAGGTCGGCACTCAGCTGCTCCGAGGCGTTCATCGCGCGGCCGGGCAACGTTACCCGGCGCGTCACCTCTTCATCGACTTCCTGGCGCGAAAGCAGCAGCCAGCAGGCATCGCGCGTCACGGTGGCGGCGCGCTGCGCGGCCTCCGGCGCAAAGGGCACAGGCGCGCCCGGAAGCTCGAGCAGATAGCGGCTGAACTCAGATTGCAGCACGCGAAGCGCGTCGGCATCAATGGGCGGCGGCGCGAGCGGCGGCTTGCGGAAAAGCACCTCACCGCGCGCGAATAAGGGTTGCAGGAAATCAGCCAGTGACATGCCGCGATTGTCGCCTGCGCGGGGCGGAACAGCAACGCGTCAGTCGCTGCCAATGCAAACCCCAGCCTTTTGGCTGGGGTTGGATTGCGGTTGTTCTGCGTCGGCTTACTACGCGGCGGCTTACTTGCTCATGAGTTCGTCGTCGCGGGCGTCGAGGCGGAACATGGCGCCTGAGACCGGCAGGTGCACCGCGCGGCTGAACGAGCGGTAGGTGCCGTCGCCGGTGCTGGCGTCATAGCGCTCGAGGTTGCGGTCGATCATGGTCAGCTCCACCATGATCACGGCCGGGTAGTTCCACTTGGCCGACACGAAGTCGCGGTCGGGGGCGGTGTTGGTGGTGTAGGTGCCGCCGAATTCAACACGGTCGAAGTCGCGGGTCTTTTGCAGGCGCGCCACGAAAGTGCCGGGCTGGGGCTTGGTGGTGGGCGGTATCGCGCCCGGCTGCGTGAACTTCCACAGCCACTTGGCGTTGGGGTCATCCATGGCGCATTCCGGCATCGTGTTGTAGGTGAAGCCGAGGTCGCGGGCGTTGCGCTGGAAGGCCGCCTGGTCGTCCACGAACACGCGGGTGGCGTACACAAAGCTGGCCAGTTCGTCTTCGCTGGGGTAGATCGCGCGGGCCTTTTCCTTGCCCATGTTGATGCGAACGATTTCGGCGTCGCTGCGCACGGGGATGATGCGTCGCACCAGGTAGCCGCCCTCAACCTCGCCGTCTTCCGAGGGCAGGCGCTTGCGCAGGTAATAGGCCACGAAGGCGTCGCCGGTGATGTACTTCTGCGTTTCGCGGTCGTACCAGGTGTTGGTGCCGGTGAAAGACAGGAATTCCCGAATGTTCTGCGTCTGGTTGTCGTCGGCCTGCGACCAGTCATCCAGCGACGAATACATGTTCAGGCCGCGCACGTTTTCAGGGTTATTGAAGCTCTGGGCGCTAAGGCTGCGCATGTGCACCGAGTCTTCGCTGCCGCTGATGCGCATGCGAAGCAGGTCTTGCTCGATTGAATCCAGGGCCACGCGCGCCTGGCTGTACACGTCCACGCGCTTGGAGGCACGCAGATACATTTCCTGCGCGTTGCGGAACATGCCGTTGAGCATCAGCATCACGATCAGCATCAGCGAAATCGCGATCATCAGCTCAAGCAGCGTGAAGCCCTTGCGGATGTTTCTCATGGCGTTGTTCCTGTGCGTTTGGCGGACGTGCCCTAGCGGGCGGCGTTCACGTAAAAGCTCCACTCAAACAACGGGTCGTTGATCGTGTCGGGCGTGAAGTCAAAGCCCTTGTAAACCTTCACATGCACCACGTGCAGGTCATCCAGCGGGATGCGATTGCCTTGCTCGTCGTTGATGCCGCTGCGCTGCACGCTGCGCCGGATGCTGAGATCAAAGCTGTAAAACATGCGGTCGTCCGCATCCAGCCCGTCAATCGCGCCGCTACGACGCAGCGTGTCGGGCAGCAGCCGGAACACCTCAGGCTTGCGGCCGTCCTTGAAGCTCATCGGTGCGCCCGTCATGGTTGCCGCGTCGTTGGGAAGGCGGGTGACCATGTTCTTGAGGTTGGCCTCACCGGTGACAGAGGCGTTGAAGCCGGTGCGCGGCAGGCGGAAGCTGATCATGTTGGATGAAACCGAGCCGCCGATAGGCGCGTCGGTGCTGGGGGCGTACTGGCCGCCCTCATACGCATCAAGGTATTCGCGCGGCACGAAAGTCAGCGAGCTTTCGGGGTAGTAGAACTGGTACACGGCGTCGGTCTGGTTGACCATGATCGGGCGGCTCAGCGACATCGACATCAGCGAGCGCACGTTGCGCGTGATTTCGCTGGCGCGGGTGTAGTCCATGGCCTGGCGCGACAGCCGCATGTTGGTGATGAACAGGGTCATGATCGCGGTACCGCCGAGCGCGAAAATGGCCAGCGCGACCAGGATTTCCGTCAGCGTGAAGCCGCGTTTGGTTCGTGCATGTTTGCGCATAGGATTCTCGTGTGCCGTGTGCCTGCGAAACCCGCCTGTTGCCTTACCGCTGCCTTACGGCCAGTCGGTGTCTTCGCGATTCACCACTTTGCTGCGCTTCACCGCCCCGGTGGCTGAGTTGAAGTCGATGAACACGTAGCGCTCGCCGTCGTCTGTCAGGATCAGGTCGGTCTTGATGCCCTTGGTTTTGCCTTCATCCAGCACGTAGCCGGGCTTGTCTTCGGGGATCAGCAGCCGGCCGTCGGGCAGGATCGCGATCTTGTACTTGCCCGCGAATTCCTTGTTGGCGGATTCATGCAGGCCGAGGATCGGGCCGGTCTGGGCCTCGCGCTGCCAGGCGTCGGCAAAGTTCACGTCGCCGCCGATGGTGCCGGTGAAGTCAAGCTGCTTGACGTAGTTGATGGTCTTGTCGTCGCCGGTTGCATTGGGGTTGATGCGGTACAGCGCCATGCCCGGGCCGATATCCAGCGGCAGGCCTGAGTCGGTGCTGAGGCTCTGGCGATCCACATAGAACACGATCACGTGCGTCTGGCGCGTGTTCATGGCCTCAGTGCGCGAGAAGGCCACAAAGCCAGCGATGTTGTTGCCGATCATCGACAGGCCCTTGCCCTTCATGGCCTTGAGCACCACGGGCACCATCACCGTCACCAGGATTGCCACCAGCGCGATCACGACCAGCAGCTCCATCAACGTGAAGCCCAGCTTGCCGATGCGTGACTTGGGAATGTGTTTCATGGTCTGCTCCGGGTGTTTCACTCGACGGCTGACTCAGGCTGCTAGCGGTCGCTTACCTTGATCACTTTGTTGTTGCGGCCGTCGAAGATGAAGTCGTCATCAGTGCCGAACTTGGTGTCTTCACCGGCCGACTTCACGACCACGGCGTTGGCCGTCTTGTCGTAGGTGTATTCAAGGGCCGTGCCCCAGGCGTCGCACAGGTACGGAAGCTGGTCGCCGTCCTGCTTGATGAACGACTGCCAGTCTGAGGGCTGGACCTTGGGTGCGTAGTTCTGGTTCTTGTAGTAGTCGGCGGTGTCCCAGACTTCTTTGGACGGCGCGAAGTAGAACACCAGCAACTGGGCCGAAGCCACCTTGTCGTTGATCTTGCCGGAAAGCTTGCCGGCGTCCTTGCGGAACTTCTGCACGCTGTAGCCGGTCTTGGTGTCGTTCAGCAAGCCGCCCACCTGCTGCATGATGCTGGTGGTGGCCTTTTCTTCCGACTTGGAAAGCCAGGGCAGCACCGCCAACGCCAGCACCGCCACCATGACGGCGATAATGCCGATCACGATCAGCAGCTCAATCAGCGTGAAGCCGCGGTTTGCCTGTTTCCGGTAGCGCATGGTCTGCATGTCTTGTTCCCCCGTGTTCACTCGTATTCAGTCGCATTCATCTTATTTGGTCTGTCCGGTGAAGACTGGCCGTCACCCGTGTACTCAGGGCGAGCCGTTCCAGATGTCGTCTTCCGTGTCGGGCAGGCCGTCGGGGCCCATCGAGATGATGTCGTACGAACCGGGGTTCTTTTTCAGGCTTTCGGGGAAGGGCTTGGTGCTGCCGCTCTTGGTGCGGCGCTGGGCGTGATTGCGGTAGATGTAAGGGTTATTCCAGGGGTCCAGGAACACCTTTTTGCCGTCAATCATGCCCTCAGTGAAGTTGTCAGCCGTGATGTAGGCGCCCTTGCCGGACTTGTCGGGGCGCGTCACGAATTCTTCGTACAGGATCTTGTTGCCCTCAGCGTCCACGCCCGGGGCCATCTTTGGCGTGGCCGGATACGAGTGGCGGTCCTGCCCGTTATCCTCTTGCCATTTCATAATGGCACTCGGCACGAGCGTATTGCAGAAATTGCGCGCCTTGCCGACGTCGCCTTTGTCACTGGCGCTCAGCAGCACAGTCAGCAACACGGCCACGAGCAGGCCGATAATGCCTACGACGATCATGATCTCGATCAGGGTGAAGCCTGACCGGCGTGAGCGAACCATTCGACCTCCAGTTCCTCCGAGGAGCTTCCTCGCAAAGGCTACGCCAGAAATTTGGCTTTCCTGCCCAAGTTGCACTGCCTGTGCCGACAACTCGTCACAAGTGCCTGTAAAGGCAGGATTTCAACACGAATCCACGGGGCCCCTTATGCTAGCCCAAGGGGTTGCCGATGCAAGCCGGAACTGCCCTGCCGTGTCGCACCCGTACCGCGCAGGTAACGCCCGTCACCGTGCCGAATTCACAATTTCGCCGCCCATTAGTTCGATCACATCGTCGGCGATCCGCGAGGCACCCTCGACATCATGGGTGCTGAACACCACGACCGCCCCGCCAGCCGCGCTTTCACGCGCCACCTGCCACAGCTTTTCGCGGGCCGCCGGGTCCAGCCCCGTCGCGGGCTCGTCGAGCAATAACAGCCGCGGCTCATGCAGCAGCGCCCGGCACAGCCCCGCCGCCTGCTCTTGCCCGCGCGACAGGTCAGCCACCGGCGAATCCGCAAAGCGAGAGGCCCCAAAACGCTCAATCAGTGCCTCAACCCGCGCGGGCCCTTCCTTTACACCGTACAGCGACGCGAACAGACGCAGGTTCTCGCGCACCGTCAGCGCGCCATCCAGCATGCTTTCGTGTCCGAGATAGCCGACAAGCAACCGCGCCCGGCGCGCGTCGCCCAGCAGGTCCACCTCGCCCAGTGAGGCCTTGCCTGCGTCCGGCCTCATCAGGGTGGCCAGGATGCGGATCAGCGTGGATTTGCCGGCGCCGTTGTGGCCGATCAGGCAG
Organism: uncultured bacterium; assembly: GCA_938014885.1. Taxonomy (GTDB): domain Bacteria; phylum Planctomycetota; class UBA8742; order UBA2392; family UBA2392; genus CALLQI01. Next base: position 485,377 of record CALLQI010000018.1, on the reverse strand, counting down.
GCCACGCGCCCGGCGGCCACGCGCAGCGATGCCCCGCGCAAGGCACGGGTTGCGCCGTAGCTTTTGGAAAGTGCGTCCGCAACAAGGTCCATCGCGGCATGGTAGCAAAGGCGGCGGGAATCCGTGCCCCGGCCTTTGGCCCAAACCGGGTACCTCAGGGCATGTCGATGCCGCGTTTGCTCAAGTCCTCGCGCAGCTTGTCGATGCCGGTGAACTGGATGGCGTTGAGGCCGCTTTCGATGGCGCCGGCGACGTTTTCGGCCAGGTCGTCGATGAACAGGGTTTCGTGGGCTTCAAAGCCCAGGGCGCTCACCGCGCGCTCGTAGAAGCGTTTGTCGGGTTTGGCGGCGTAAATCTTGTAGGACACCACTTGCTCGCGGAAGTGCTTCAGGCAGCGCAACTGGGACTGCATGATCGCGTGGTGCACCGGGTCCGTGTTGCTGGCAAGTGCGGTCGGGGCCAGTTGCGCCAGTTGCAGCGCCAGCGCGTCCATCTCCGGGTCGGCCGCCACAGACGCACCCCAGATGCGCTTCCAGTCGTCGTGCGACAAGCCAATCTCAAAGCGCGTGGCCAGGAACAGCGCCACGCCGGCGGGCTGCTTCATGCCGGTGTCGAATTCGTGCTTCAGGCCGCGCCCGAACAGTTCTTCTTGCAGGGTTTCCGCCGGCAGGCCCGTGTGCTGCTGCCAGGCGCGCCACGCGGCGCTTTCGTCCACGCGGCACAGCACGCCGCCCATGTCGAACAGGAAGCCGCGGATGCTCATGGCAATACGGCCTCAACTTCGACTTCGATCAGCATGTCCGGCCGCACGAGGCGGCGAATCTCAACCATGGTGGCCGCGGGCGGGTGCGCCCCGAACAGCTCCGCGTGTGCGCGGCCGAAGTCATCGGCAAAGCGCATGTCAGTGACGTACATGCGGGTGCGGATGACGTGTTCCGGCTTGGCGCCAAGTTCCGCGGCGGCCTTGAGCGCGATTTCGAAGCAGCGCTTTGCCTGCGCGTAGGGGTCGCCGGGGGCAAAGGTTTCGCCGTCGTCGCCGACGGGGGCCGTGCCCGCGACCGCCACCACGTTGCCGATGCGCACGGCGCGTCGATAGCCGTAGGCCTGCTCCCAGGGTGCACCGCTGGTAACGATCTGCCGGGTCATGGCCACAGTATGCAAAGTTCGGGGTTGGTGTCTTGTATTTGCTGACGCGGACAACCGGCGCCACCAGCCTGGTCGCGCTTCTAGGTGGGCCAGATGCGGGTGTCAGCGCCACCTTCCAGCGCGGCTTGCAGGTGCTGCATGTACTCGGCGCGTGGAATCTGCCGGGCGCCGAAGCGGGCCAGGTGCGCGGTGTGGACCTGGGCGTCGATCAGCGTGCAGCCGGCCTCATGAATCCGGCGTACCAGCGTCACGAAGGCGACTTTGCTGGCGTCGTCCTCGAGCGCGAACATGCTTTCGCCAAAGAAAGCGCGCCCCAGCGTGACCCCGTACAGCCCGCCGACCAGCTTGCCGTCGCGCCAGCTTTCGGCGCTGTGCGCGTGGCCCAGCTCGTGCAGCCTCGTGTAGGCCTCAAGCATCGGCTTGGTGATCCACGTACCCTTCTGGCCCTTGCGCGGGACTTTGCCGCACTGGCGCATGACTTCGGCAAAGGACGTGTCGTAGCGGATCTCGAAGCGCTTCCTGGACAGCACCTGGCGCAGGCTGCGCGCGACCTTCAGCTCAGCGGGGAAAAGCACCATGCGCGGGTCCGGGCTGAACCACAGCAGCGGATAGCCCCGGTGCGGCCACGGGAAAATGCCGCTGCCGTAGGCCAGCAGCAGGCGCGCGGGGTCCAGGTCGCCGCCGACGGCGAGCAGGCCGTCTTCTTCGGCGTGCTCAGCGGGCGGAAACACGATGTCGTCCGAAAGCTGGTAAATCGGCATGGCGGAAGTGTAGCGGCGCGCGGCGACTGCGTCCCTAGGCCGGGTCGGCTTCGGTGCCCACGAGCTGGCGGATTTCCTCGACGATGGCGTGGCGGATCACGTTGCTGCCGTATTCCTCGAAGGTGCCGTTGGCTGCCGGGTCAAACTTGTTCATGGCCTCAAAGAAGGCCAGCGCGCCGGCCTGGTACAGGTCGTTTTCTTCGATCGCTTCCATCAGGATCTTGGCGATGTTTTCGCTGTGGGCGCGCACCATGTCGAAATAAAACTCGGTCAGTTCATTGCGCGTGTCGGTGTCGTGTCCGGCGCGGTACTTGTCCCACAGGCCGCGAAGCTCTTTGCCTTCGGGCGTGTGCGTGGCGCCGCGCGCGGTAGGGGCGTCTTCATCATCGGGGCGGGGCGGGTTAACGGTCATCGTCAGTCTCGTTCTTCTGTGTCAATGCACGGCGGCGATACCACAGCAGGCGCAGCACGGTTCCGGCCAGCAGTGCCGAGGCCGTCAACGGCAGCGCCACCGCGATGGCCAGCCCGTCCAGTGCCGAGCATGCGGCCGTGATCACGGCCAGCAGCCACGGCAGCGCGTCGGCAAGCCTTGCCATGGGCCAAGTATGCCGCTGCGGGGGCAGGGGGCAATCCCCGGCGATTGTGGGAATCGCATGTCCACCAGAGTTCGGGGGCAGGTTCACGGTCAACAGTTGACGCTGGCCCACAACTGGAAGCTCGTACCCGTCCAGTTTGTGGGATGAAGCGATGTCCGCTTTGCCTTACAATGCACCTGTCCCTTGGAGACGCCGACTCGATGACCCTTTTGCTGGTCTACCTGTTCACCGCGCTTATCCTTTCCTTCCTGTGCAGCCTGCTTGAATCCGTGCTGCTGTCCGTGCCCGCCGGCCACGTGAACGCCTGTGCCGAGAAAGACCAGCCCGGCGCCAAGCTGATGCAAAAGCTCAAGGGCTCGCCCGAGCGCGCGCTTGCGGCGATCCTGTCGCTGAACACCGTCGCCCACACGATCGGTGCCGCCGGGGTGGGTGCCCAGGTTGTGCACCTGTGGGGCGACCAGTGGCTGGGGGCGGCCAGCGCGGTCATGACAGTGCTGATCCTGCTGTTCACGGAAATCGTGCCCAAGACGCTGGGCTCAATGAACGCGCGGCGCATGATCGGCTTCACCGCGATCACGATCCAGATCCTGATCTTTGCCATGCTGCCGCTGGTGGTGGCTTCCGAACTGGCTTCGCGGGTGCTGACGCGGGGCCGGCACAGCGTGTCCGTCAGCCGCGACGAAGTAGCCGCCATGGCCGACATCGGCCGCATGGGCGGCTCGATCACGCCGCAGGAGGCCACGGCGATCCGCAACCTGCTGGCGCTGCGCGAGATTCGCCTCAGTGACATCATGACGCCGCGGCCGGCGGTGCGCACCCTGCCCGCCGAGCAGACGGTGGACGACTTCATCCGCGGCAGCATCGGGCTGCCGTTTGCCCGCATGCCCGTCATCGAAGACGGCAACCTGGACCAGGTCGTCGGCATGGTGCATCGATCGTCGCTGCTTGAGGCCGTCCGCAAGGGCGAGGGCACACGCTCGTTCCGTGAGCTGGCGCGGCCGATGCGCGCCCAGCCGCTGCTGGCCACGGCCGCAACGGCGCTGGAGATGCTGCTGAACCAGCGCGAGCAACTGCTGCTGGTGGTGGATGAATACGGCGGCATGGCCGGCGTGCTTAGCCTTGAGGACCTGATGGAGACGCTGCTGGGCGTGGAGATCGTGGGCGAAACGGACATCGCCGTGGACATGCGCGAAGTCGCCCGCAAGCTGCAGACACGCCGCATGGCTTCGCGCGCCCAACAGAATGCCTGAGATTAACGAGAACCGCCGGGAAGGTCCCGGCGGTTTTCGTGGTGGGTGAATGGGTGTGTTGGGGTGGTGTTGTGGGGCGATGCCCCGTGGATTGGGCCTCAGCCCGTTACTCGTCGTGGCGCCCGTAAAGCGCGACCGAATCTTCGTTGAAGCCCTGGCGCTTCAGTTCGCCGACCATCTGCTGGGCGTCAAACAGGTTGTTGTAGTAGAAGGTGTACACGCCGCGCGCGGGGTCCACATAGCTGACGAAATAGCGCGGCAGCTCACGCAGGCTTTCCTCAAGCAGCGCCCGCTGGATGTCAGTGCTGCGACGCACGGGGCCGCGGCGTTCATCGAGGCGGCGTTCCTGGGATGTGGGAATCATGGCGTAAACTCCTGGTCTTGGGGCCGCACAATGCTGCCCGGCACCAAGGAATCGGCGCGATCACCGCACAATCTTTAGGGCATTTGCGACAGCTCGGTCGGGAGCACCGGCAACGGCCGACGCCAATTCAGGCAACGCTTTGGAACCACGGGTTCACACGGATAGACACGAAACCACGACGTGTCGTTCTCCGTGGCTCCGTAACTCTGTTTGAAATGCAACAGCGGTTTCACGCGGAAACGCAGGGATGCAGAAAGCGCAGGCAGATGCCGTTGTCCGTGTGAAGCCGTGTGAACCCGTGGTTCCAAGGCCGTGGCAGTACTTCGTGGTGCTTCGTGTCCTTGGTGGACAAACGCCGTTTGCCGGCGGCTACCAGACCAGCTTTTCGCAGTCCATGACCGTGCCTTCGACGCAGGTCTTGGCGTAGCGAAAGCCGTGCTCGATGGCCTGGGGCGAGCCGTCTTTCACACGCGCGACGCAGCCGTTGCACACGCCGTAGCCGCAAGCCATGACGCTTTCCAGGCTGGCAAAGCTGGGTACGCGCGCGGCGAAGCAGATTTCGGCCACGGCCTTCATCATCGCCCAGGGGCCGCAGGTCATGACCACGGCGGGCTTGCCGCCCAGCGACTTCAGTTCGGCCTCAAGCAGTACGGTCACGCGGCCCTTCACGCCGGCGCTGCCGTCTTCGGTGGCCAGCAGCACGTTGGCCCCGGAATCGGTGAAGCGCTTCATGAACGTCAGGTCGCGCTGGGCGCGGCCGCCGGCCAGCAGTACCAGCTCGCGCTGGCCCTTCCATTGACGCGTCAAGTGCAGAAACGGCGCCAGCCCGATCCCGCCGCCGACCAAGATCACGCGTGCGTCCGGGTTCTCGGGCAGTTCAAACGCGTGACCCAGCGGCCCGTTGATGTGCAGCCGGTCGCCTTCATTCGTCGCCGCCAGCATGCGCGTGCCCTGGCCCACGATGTGGCCAAGAATGCTGATGCCCACGGCCTTGCCGCGCACGTCTTTCAGGATGTCAAAGCTTGAGAATGGCCGGCGCAGCAGCGGGAACAGTTCGTTGCGCACGCGGATGTTGATGAACTGCCCGGCCTGCATCTGCGCCGCAAGCTCGGGCGCGTCGATGAACAATTCGAAGTACCCGTGGCCGAAATCGGTTCGCCGCGCCACGCGGACATCATGCAGCAGCTTCACGCGCTCAGTGACCATGCCGCGAATATGGCTGAGCGCCGCGCTTCCTGCCAGTGGGCGGACTATTCCTGCAGCATCAGTTGGAAGCTGGCCACATCGACCCAGCGGCCCAGCTTGTACCCGACTTCGCGCATCGTGCCCGTGTGTGCAAAGCCCGCGCTTTCGTGCAGCCGGATGCTGGCCGGGTTGTCCGTGGCGATGCGCGCGACCAGCGTGTGCAGGCGATGCACCCGCGCGATCCGCACCAGCTCAAGCAGCAGCGCATGTCCGATGCCGCGGCCGCGCGATGCGGCGTGCACGTACACCGACGTTTCGGCGGTGCCGGCGTATGCCGGCCGATCAGACCAAGGCGAAAGGCAGCCCCAGCCGGCGATTTCGCCGTCAAGCTCAGCCACGATCACCGGGTGCATGGCGTTGTGGCCGGCCAGCCATTCGCGGCGGTCGTCCAGTGACTTGGGCTCGGTGTCCATGGTGGCGGTGCTGCGCCGCACAGACTCATTGTAGATGTCCGTGATCGCGGGCAGGTCGGCTTCGGTTGCGGCTCGGATCTTCATGGGAGCTGTGCCGCGAAGCTTAACTTGCGGCCTGCGGGAAGGGTATCGGCCTCAGGATGCGGGGTTGGGGTCTACAGTTGACGGTCGACAGTCCACGGTAACTGCGGCGATTGCTGTGACCGTTGACCGTGAACCGTTGACCCGCTCCCTGACTCGGGTGGTCATGCCATTGCGTCCAAGGCCGCTGCCGGGGGCTGGGCGTGTCGGCCGGCCGCCTTGTGCCTTCCTTATTCCTGCCTGTTGCCTAAGCTGAAAGGCCCGGATTTGCGCGAACCTGTGCGCCCTTTGGCGCGTATTAGTTCGTGCAGGGAGTTGCATGGCAACCGGCTCGGAAAACCAGGACAACAAGCTCATGGCCGCCATCAAGCGCGGCAACACCGAGGCATTTGAGCAATTGTTCTACAAGTACTACCGGCGCCTGTACTCGCTGTTCTATCGGCTGTGCTGGGATGACGGCCGCAGCGAAGACCTGCTGCAGGAAACCTTCATGCGCGTCTGGCGCGGCGCCATGACCTTCCGCGACGACCTGAAGGTCTCAAGCTGGATTTACCGCATCGGCCGCAACTGCTGGATCGACGTGGAAGCGCGCCGCAAGTCGGTGCGCCGCAGCGTTGACATCGAAAGCGACAGCCTGCTCGATTCCGGCCGCGTCGATGCGCTTTCGGAAGGCGACCCGCGCGCCACGACCAGCGGGCGGTATTCGGCCATCAAGCCGATGCAACTGATCGAGAACCTGGCCGCCGGCACCGAAGAAAGCCCCGACAACCGCGTCGTGAAGCGCGAAATCGAAGACAACGTGCGCCAGGGCCTGCTTGACCTTGACCCGATGCACCGGCTGGTGCTGGTCATGAGCTTCTACCAAGGCATGAGCTACAACGAGATTGCCGAAGCGCTGGAAGTTCCGCTGGGCACCGTGAAGTCGCGCGTTTTCTACGCCGAGCGCAAGCTGCGCGACAAACTGCGCCGCTTCGTCGGCAAGGCGGAGGGCAGCAATGCTTGATGCCGAAAACATGCCGGCCTCACCGCAGGGCACGCAGCTGCTTTCGTACGCGCTGGGTGAACTGGATGAAAAGTCGCAACAGGCGGTTGAGCAAAGCATCGCCGCCGACCCCGTGCTGCGCGACGAACTGGAAGAAATCCGCGGCCACCTGCGCCTGCACCAGACCGTGCGCAAAGTGGCGCCCCGGCGCGGCAGCTTTGACCGGCTGCGCGCGCGCATGAAAGGCGAGGGTGCCTTTGACGGCGCAATCCCCGGCGCGCACTGCATGCTGCGGCGCTCGTTCCTGATCGCGCTGTTTTTCGGCATCGTGGCAATCGTGCTGCTGGTGACCTTCAGCGACGAGCGCGCCGACTACACCCGCACCGACGTGATCGGCGAAATCGTGTTCCACAACCCCGGCCTGATGCTGGGGCAAAAGCGCGACGAAGTCGAACGCCGCACGCTGCAACTCAAAGGCGAATCGGACGAGGCCGACCGCACCGGCGCCTACGACGCCTTCCTGTGGCTGCCCACGGGCGTCAGCAACACCTATTCCAGCATTGAGGCCGGGCAGAACACCGAGTTCAAGTTCACAGCCACGCGCCGCATGGAGCTGAGCTACGGCACGCTGCGCTCGCTTGAGATTCGGCCGGGCGGCATCGGCGAAGGCCCGTTCATTGTGCAGACGCCGCATTGCGTGGTGCAGGTTGACCAAGGAATGCTGAGCATCAGCATCACCCGCGACAGCGCCGAAACGCAGGTGACGGTGATCCAGGGCAGCGCCCGCGTCATGGGGCGCGACTCGGACCGCAGCTTCGCGATCGGCCCCGGGTACTGCACCAGTGTTGAGCGCGGCAAGTTGCCCAACCCCGTGCGCCCGGTGCTGAAGCTGGTGCTCAAGCCCGTGGCCGGCAACGACGACCGCCTAGAAGCCACCATGATCAACGACGGCTACCTGCCGATCCGCGTGCGCCGCGCGATTGATTCAGCCCGGCTGCTGCAAAGCGCCGTGTACATGCTGCGCGTCTCGTACGGGTCCGAATACACGCCGGGTATCGTGCCCGAAAATGACACCCTGCCGCTGCGCCCGGTCGCGCCCATCAGCGACGACACGGATCACAGCGGCGTCGCCCGCCTTGAGCCCGGGCAGTTCTATCGCTTCACGTTTGATGTCTCGGAGATTCTCATGACCAGCCCGCCGGTTGTGCACTGGCTGCGGCTGGAATACGTGGCCGACCTGTACGCGCCCGCGGGCGAGGCCAAAGTACGCATCCAAAGCCAGAACCTGAAGCTTGACCGCCGGAGCCGCACGCCATGAGCCTTACACTGATTGAGAACAAACTGGCCCGCCTGCGCCGCCACATCCGCGTGATGTTCGTGGCCTGGGGATTCGCCAAAGTGATGATCTGGGCCGCGGCATTGATTCTGTGGCTGTTTTACACCGATTACATGCTGCACCTTCCCGGCGGCCTGCGCGTCGCTTTCCTGGTGGCGGCCGTGCTGATTTTGCTGGTGGTCGCATTCCGCAGCATCGTGTACCCGCTGTCGCGTACACTCAGCGATGAAGACCTGGCGCTACTGGTTGAGCGCGAGTACCCGCTGCTGAATGAACGCCTGATCAGCAGCCTGCAGATCCTGCGCAGCAATGAACGCTACAAGGATGTGGCCAGCGAACAGATGATCCGCGCCGTCGTCGGCGAAAGCTTCGACATTGCCGGGCGGCTGCAGTTCAATGAGGCCGTACGCTCGCGCCGCCTGTTGTACATGGTGCTGGGCAGCCTGGGCATGATGGTGCTGCTGTTCGGCCACGCCTGGTTCGCCCGCGACCCGATGTCCACGTGGCTCAAGCGCGCCGCCGGCGCCGGGCCCGAATGGCCCAAGCGCACCCAGTTGCAGGTGGAAGTGCTGGCCCGTGACGAGCTGTCGAAGTACCCCACGCGCGACGAGCTGGTGGTGAACTTCACCTTCAACCCGGAAGCCCGCATCGACCAGTTCGGCGCGGTCGGCGTGTACGAAGTGGCCGGCGGCAGCGACCTGCGCATCATCGCCACGCCGTCGGGCGAAAAGCCCCGTGAGGCCGAGTTGCGCATCACCTCATACACCATCAACGAAGACGGCACGTATGTGCAGCGCGGCGACGAAATTCGCCGCCCCATGGAGTACCACGGCGAAGACGGCGGCAAGGACGGCGAGCAAGCCCGCGTCTATTTCTCGAACAACAAGACCGGCCTGATCAACCCGCTGGAAAAGCTGGTGGTGCGCTGCGGCGACGCGATCAGCCCGCCACTGTGGATTCGCGTGATCCCGGCGCCTGAACTGGACAGCCCCATCACCCTGGGCCTGACCTTCCCTGAATATCTTGCGCTGCCCGCCGAAACCACGCAGGAACTGGCGATTGATGCCATTGCCGGCACCCGCGTCGATTACAGCTTCCGCACCACCAAGCCGCTGCGCCTGCAAGGTGCCGACGCCAGCGCGCTGTTCATAGACAACAGCGCCGGTGCCTCGGAGCGCTTCGCGATCAACACCGCGCTGGACCAGGGCGACAACTGGTACCGCGTTTCGCTGCCGGCACTGCGCGTGGGCATGAACCGCTGGCGCCTGAAGCTGGTCGACGACCGCGGCATCGAAAACAGCAAGCAGATCGGCGACCTGATGCAGGTGCGCCAGGACACTCCGCCTGCCGTGCGCGTGCTGTTCAGCGGCGACCCGCTGGTTTCAAACCAGTTCGTGTACGTGACGCCCGACGCGGTGCTGCCGATCGAGTTCCAGGCCGAAGACGACTACGGCATCAGCGTGATCCGCCTGTTCTGGCGCCTGAACAGCGCCGACGACTTCACCGAATACGCGGCCTTTGCCGCCCAGCCCGAAATCGTGGCCCTGTCACGCTCGCCCCTGCGCCAGGGCACCTGGACCTACCCGCTCGAGTTCGAAAAGCTGCTCGCCGGCGCCAAGCTGGTCGAGGGCCTACCCAACACCGTTGAGGTCTACATCCAGGCCTTTGACATGAACCAGACCGTCGGCGACGAAGGCGCCGAGCGCCAGGGCAGCCGCAACCACACCACAATGACCTTTGAGCTGCACAGTCTGGATGACCTCAGCATCAAGGTCAGCAGCCAGATCCGCAACATCAAGTCCACCATCTTCTCGATGTCCGACCTGCAAAAGGCCCAGTTGCTGCTGGTCGAGGAAGCGATTGCCCAGCCTTCGCTGCTGGACTTCACCGGCGAAAAAGGCGAACGCCTGCGCCACGACCTTGATGAAGTCTACAAGCGCCAGAACCAGCTGCTGCGAGACTGCGAAGTCGTGCTCGCGCGCTTTGGCGTGTTCGCACAGGTGTACCAGTACAACCGGCTGGAACGGGCCGACCTGGCCCGGCCTCAGGAAGCGCGCATCCAGTCGGTGCGTATGCTGGCGGCGCTTGCCGTGTCGGACCGCGAACAACAGCAGGCGCTGAACGTGACGCTGCTGCGGCTGGAAAACGCTTCCAACCAGGAATTCAACCAGTATTCGCTGGCCGTGGTGAATGAGCTCAAGCGCATGCTGGCCCGCGCGACGCCTGACGCGTCGTTCTCGGCCACCAGCTTCGGCGGGTTGCTGCAGCAGCAGGGCGTAACCTCGGCCGGGTGCTTCGACCGTGCCCGCACGCTGCTGGAAGGCGTGCTGGACTACAACGCCAAGCCCAGCGACCGGTTGCTGATGCTGCAAGAGCTGGCGAAGCAGCAGGAAATGGCGCAGGCCCTGATCAACGCGATCATCGACCAGGTGAAGAAGTGGGAAGGCTTCGATGAAATCCTGCAGCTCTTCCGTTCACTGCTGAAGTCGCAGGAAGAAACCAACACCGACGTCAACAAAGAGAACCGCTAACCCGCCATGCGCACCCTTTGGCTGACTGTGCTGCTGCTGGCCCTGACCGCAAGCGCGCAGGCAGACCCGGCCTTGCCCGACGTGCCGCGCGGTTTTGACGAAGGCCGCACCGCCCTGCTGCAGGAAGCCGCCGAAGGGCTGATCCGCCCCGACCAGCTTGTCACGCGCCTTTTCGAAGAGGCCGACTTGGAGTACCTGGCGGCATTCACACACCGCCACCTCACCACCGCAGAAAAACGCGCACTCGAAACCGCGCTCAAACTGGCCCCCGGGCTGCCCGCCGCCGATGCGGCCGCCACCCTGAAGCTGCTGCGCGACAAGCCCGTCAGCGCGGCCGGGTTGCGCAGCGCGCTCGCGACCATCGCCGCCGACGGCCGCAAGCTGCCGGCGTTGATCGCGTGGCTGTACGCGCGCGGCATCAACTTCCGGGCGCTGCAACACGCCATGAACGGCGAACGCATGGACCCGCTGATGCTGCTGCGCGATGCGCGCGCGGCCGGGGCCGATAAGCTCATCCCGCTGCTGTGGCAGCTCAACCTGGACGACGGCCGCGTCGAGGCCGCCGGCGTGCACGACGGCGTGCAGATCGTCGCCATGCTGCTGCACCTGGGCTGGCGCGAGGCCGATTTCGGAGATGCGCTTGCCCGCCTGAAGCTGCCGGAGCTGACCGAGCCCCAAAAGCGCGCCATTGCCTGGGGCGACGCGAACCTGCTGTGGGCCACGTTTGGCTCGCGCCTGCCGGAAAGCGAGCTGAAGCGCGCCGCGGCCCTGATGCTGCGCGACACCGACCCCAAGCTGCTGCAACAGGCCATCACGCGAAGCTGCGACTCCTGCCTGCGCTGGTTCCGCACCGGCGGCGGCGGCGTGGTTGACGTCTACAGCGGCCCCTGGCCCGACGCCAAGGGCCAGCCCGCACCACCGGGGCCCAAGCTGCTGCCGGACGCCGAGGGCGATTTCGAAGGCGAGTTCAGCGCTGAGGCAAAGGCGCACTTCGGCCACAAGGGTGACACGCTTACCGTGGTGATATACGACGACGGCAGCGCCCGCGCGTTCATCCGCCGCGCGCAGCGCCCGGCGTTGGCAAGGCCCGCCGACAGCCCGCTGGGCGGCACCGCAAGCGCGACGCAGTTGTACGAGGGCCGCATCACGCTGCGTGGCCGCGCGGGTTTGCTGAATGAAGTGTACGCGCACGAAGGCACGCCGGGCCCGGCCGATATTGAATTCGCCAACGTGCAGCGCCTGGGCCAAGGCGCGCTTTTGACGGCCGACATCGACGACGGCGTAAACCTGACGCCCATCCTGCTGCGCCGCGCCTCACGCCTCACCGCCTGCGAATAGCACGGCACTTGCCCGGCATCGCAGACCCCCGGGAGGTTCAAAGGCGGTACGCGACGAGCCGTGGCGCTACGCCCTTGCCGTTTACTTGCATTGCAGTTCTTCGCGCCAGCCGTTGCGCCCGGCTGATTGCTTCGCATGGCCGGGGCAGTTACTGCAACCGGAAGCTCGTACCCGGCCGGTTCCTCTGCTACAACCCCCGCCATGGAAGCTACCGGCATCAACCTTTCAGCATTCGGCACCACGCAAAAACCTGTCATCGCACACATCACGCTGCACGACGGTGAGGCCGCGATCAAACTCCGCGACGCCGGCCCGCTGGCTGAGCGCGCGCGACTTGCCGACGACACCGCCACCGTGTTCGCGGGCTGGCGCCAGGAATTGCTGGGGCTCGCGCGGCCGATCGGCGTGGATGTCGCGCTGGATGTGTCCGCGCTGAAACCCGTTGCCACGGGGCCGCTTTGGGGCATGACCCATCGGCCGCTCGATTACGCTTTTTACGGCGACGCGCCGGTCACGGACCGCATCGGCGAATTCGGCGTGCGCTTTCGCGCCATGCTGGATGCCGGCAGCATGGAACTGGGCAAAGAACTGATCGAGGCCAGCCCGCGCGCGACACTGGAGCTGCTTGAGTTCAAAGGCCAGTACGCCGGCGGCAGCGCGCACCACACCCACGCCGGCTGGCGCGCCGACGACCGTGGCAAGCGCCCCGACAAACTGCTGGCCAAGATGCTGCAGGAACTGGGCATCAACGCGGGCGAAGGCGCGCAAAAGCTGGGCAGCACAGAGCTGGACGCGATCCTGTGCGCCATGACCGCGCTGGCCGTGCGCAAAGGCGAAGGCAACCTGACCGCGCGCGAACTCGACGGCGAAATCAGCGAACGCTGCGCCCGCCGCTCGCTGGCCGTGCAGGCGGACCGCACCCACAAGGCCCCGCGCCACGCCTTCGTGCTCGCGCGGCCCTTCTGGGAATCAGCCGTCGTGACACGCGAGTAGGCGAGTTTGGGTCGACGTTTTACGGTCGACGGTCAACGGTATACAGCCAGGCTCCAGCCACGTTGTTGCACTAGACCGTCAACTGTCGACCGTAAACCGTGAACCGCGTCGACCATGCCGCGCAACGAGAGACCATCCATGGCCTTTCCATACAAAACCGTGCTGCTGACCGGTGCCTCGTCAGGGCTGGGCGCTGAGATGGCCCGGCAACTTGGCCGTCAGGGCTGCAAGCTTGCACTCGTGGCGCGCCGCACTGAATTGCTTGAGGCACTGGCCGCCGAAATCCGCGCCGCGGGAGGCACCGCGCTGCCCATTGCCTGCGACGTGGCCGACGTGGATGCGGCCGCGCGGGCCGTGGCCCGGGCCGAGTCTGAGCTGGGCGCGCTGGATTGCGTGATTGCCAACGCCGGCATCGGCCAGCCGCTGACGCCACGCACGTTCGATCCACGCGCCACGGAACAGATCTTCCGCGTCAACATGCTGGGCATGACCAACGTCTTCTATGCCGCACTGCCCGCGATGTTGCAGCGCAAGCGCGGCCACCTGGTCGGCGTGGCTAGCCTGGCCAGTTACCAGGGCCTGCCCAGCGACGGCGGTTACGCGGCCAGCAAGGCCGCCATGCGCACCCATTGCGAAGGCCTGCGCATTGAACTGCGCGGCACCGGCATACACGTCACCACCATCTGCCCCGGTTTTGTGCGCACACCCATGACCGACAAAAACCAGTTCAACATGGCCTTCCTGCTTGAAGCCGAACCGGCGGCCAGGCGCATGCTCCGCGCCATCGCCCGCAAGCGCCGCGTTTACAACTTCCCGCGCCGCCTGTGGTGGCTCGTGCGCTTCGGGATGATGACCCCGCGCTGGCTGTTTGATGCGGCCGTGGGCTCACAGACTGGTAAAATGGGCGGCCGCACGCAGGCCCTTAGTGACGGGAGCCCACCCAAAGGAGGAACCCATGAGTAACCGGGACATTACGTTTGCGATGACGATCCGCGCGCCAAGCCATGAGGTGTGGTCGGTGCTGACCAACGCGCAGCAGATGCCCGCGCTATGGGAGAAATCGCACGAAGTACACCTGACCAAGCCCGAGCCGGGCGGGATCTATCGCATCGGTTACGAAGGCGGCGACCCGGCCGACTGCGAGATCCTTGAGACCGAACTGGGCAAGCGGCTGGTGTTTCGCCTGAAGGGCCGCGCGCCGGAGCCCACGACGGTCGAGTACCTGCTGGAGGCGGCGGACAACCAGACGCACGTGAAGTTCACCGATCGCGGGTACGGTGAAGGCGCGCGCTGGGACACCGCCTTTGATGAAAATTTCGCAGGCTGGTTGAACATGTTCCTGGGCATCCGCAAGATGCTTGAGGTGGCCCACAGCTAGGGCCCGAACCTGGAGCCAGTCATGAGCCAGCCGGAGTTCAAGCCCGGGCACATTTGCCACATCGAAATCCCGGCCGGCGACCTGGCCGCCTTCAAGGCCTTTTACACTGCGGTGTTCGGCTGGACGTTTCAGCCCATGAGTGACACCTACGAGTTCTTTGACGCCGGCAACATGCAGGGCGCTATCGACACCGAAGCCAAGGCCGACGGCAAAGGCACCGTGCTGGTGATGGCCTGCGACGACATCGACGCCACCCTGGACGAAGTCGAAAAGGCCGGCGGCAAAACGCTCAAGGGAAAGACGCCGATCCCCGGCCACGGTGCCCACTATGCCTACTTCAGTGACCTCGCGGGCAACCGCATGGGTCTGTACGCGACCGACAAGTAAGGGCGTGTCGCGTGCGATTGTAGTGTCCCGGCCTCACCCGCGAATGGTCGCGGGCGTCAACCAACGAGAACCAACATGAAACTCACCGATCTGCTGAAGCAGGAAGTCGAAGGCATGTACCACGCCGCGGAAGGCGTGTTCAAGCTTGCCGAGGGCACGGACCTGAACTGGAAACCGGCCACCGGCAAGAACTGGATGACAACAGGCCAGGCGATGCACCACTGCACCAACGCCTGCGGCATGTGTGTGAAGGGGTTCGTGACCGGCGACTGGGGCCTGCCGGAAGGCGTAAGCTACGAAACCATGCCCGAAGACATGGCCATGCCGCCCGCCGAAAAGATGCCCACAGTGAAGTCCGTGGCCGAAGCGCTGGAGCTGCTGCGCAAGGACAAGGCCGTAGCACTGGCAATGATCGACCAGGCGGGCGAAGCAAACCTGCTGACGAAAGTGTCCAGCGCCCCCTGGGGCGGCCCGCCAATGACGCTGTTCCAGCACATCCAGCACATGATAGGGCACCTCGGCACCCACAAGGCCCAAGTGTTCTATTACCTCAAGCTGCAGGGCAAAGAAGTAAACACCATGCACCTCTACGGAGCAGCATAGGCAACGCAGAGCCCCGGCCGAAACAGCCTGTCCGGGAATTGGGTTGGGTCAGGCTTGGGGTTTGGTTTGCTTCTTGAAGCGGTTTGTTGGGTCAGGCTTGGGTCAATTTGCCGCTTGTGTGGATCTTTCGGATATTGAACGCGGTCGTTGCGATGCGCCACTCACCCTTGACCTTCTGCAACCCTCGCAGCAGGAAACTTCGGAATCCCATCACCCACTTCACTGTCCCGAATACTGGCTCCACACTCTGCCTCCTCTTCGCGTAGGCCTCGCGGCCGGCCTGTGTCGATAATCGTTCGCGCATCGCGGTGAGTACGCCATCGTACGCTGATACCTCTATCGACCGTGTCTTGGCACCGGGCTTGGGGCAGCGTGTTGCGAAATCGCAGCCGGCGCACTCCGTGCACTTGTACACACGGGCTTCGTGGCCGCCTGTGGTTTCGGGGTTTGGTCTTGGTCTGTGTGTACAGCAGCGATTTGCCCGCCGGGCAGACGAAGCGGTCTTGCTAAGGCTCATAGCGAAAGTCCGTGCGCCGGAACACGACCTCGGGCCGGATGGTGGCCAACTGAGGCGGGATGTAGCCGGTGATGCCGCGGTCGGCCACGGCGGCCAGGTTCGGGCCAGTGGCATAACCTGTGTCGGCTGACAGCTCCGCCGGCTGGCCCAGCGCAGACTGCGCCTGGTCGAGTTGGGGGATGAGCTGCGCGTAGTCGGTCTGGTCGGTGCACACGTCGGCGGCCTCGGCTTCGGCCAGGACCTGCCGGATCTGCTCACGCAAAGCCGCCAGTTCGGCCTGAATGGATTCGCGGCGTCGCATCGCGTTCTTGCTGGCGTTGGCCTTGATGCGGCTGCCGTCGATGGCCCAGTGCCCGAAGCGGACCCAGCCGAGCTCGCGGCACAGCAGCACGGATCGACGGCCACGCGGGGCACCACGCTCCGAGCACCGAGCTCCGTTCCCCGTTGCGTTTGCTGGCTTTGCATGCAATACAGCGTTTGGCCTTTGGGGGACTTCCATGCCTGAGCTTACCGCCAAGCTTGATTCCGATCTTCGTGACATCGCGCGCCGCCTTCGCATTGAAGTCATCAATATGCTGACGCCGGCCGGCAGCGGCCACCCGGGCGGCAGCCTTGGCATGGCCGACATCTTCACCGCCCTGTACTGGGGCGGCTTTGTGCGCCATGACCCCGCCAACCCGCAGTGGCCGCAGCGCGATCGCGTCGTGCTCAGCAACGGGCACATCTGCCCGATCCTGTACGCGGCCTTGGGCGAGCGCGGCTACTTCCCCAAGGAATGGTTCAAGACGCTGCGCAAGGTCGACAGCCACCTGCAAGGCCACCCTGCGATGAACAAGACCCCGGGCGTTGAACTCAGCACCGGCAGCCTCGGCCACGGTGTGTGCGGCGCTTTGGGCATGGCGCTGGCGCAGCGCATGGACGGCCTCGACGCCCGTGTGTACGCGCTGTGCGGCGACGGCGAGTTGCAGGAAGGCCTGCCCTGGGAAGCCTTCATGGCTGCGGCGCACCACAAGGCCGACAACCTGTGTGTGATTGTGGATCGCAACGACGCGCAGATCGACGGCCGCACAACGGACGTGATGGGCCTTGAGCCGCTGGCGGACAAGTTCAAGGCATTCGGCTTCCACACCATCGTGATTGACGGGCACGACTTTGCGCAGATCTTCAAGGCGCTGAATGAAGCGCGCGGCGTGAAGGGCAAGCCCAGTTGCATCATCGCCAACACGATCATGGGCAAGGGCGTGAAGTTCATGGAGAAAGACGGCTACGTCTGGCACGGCAAGACGCCCAGCAAAGAGCAGGCTGCGCTGGCCTTGGCCGACCTGGGGGCTTAGTCGCGCGTTGCTTGGCACGGAGACCCGCATGGCAGACGCACCGGACATCCAGGCGTTGGGGCGCATCCCGACGGGGCTGTACATCATCACTGCCGAGAACAACGGGCAGCGCGCGGGCTTTCTGGCCAGTTGGGTTTGCCAGGCCGGGTTCAGCCCGCCGGCGGTCAGCGTCGCGATCAAGCAGGACCGCCCGATCATGCGCCAGATGGGCCGGGGCGCGCACTTTGCCGTGAACATCCTGGGCAAGGACGACAAGGCCATCATGGGCCGCTTCGCGCGCGGCTTTGAGATCGGCGAAGACCCCTTCGTTGGCAGCACCATCGAGCGCACCGACAACAACACGCCCTACCTGCCCGACGCGCTGGGCTTCCTCGAATGCCGCGTGCTGCGGGTGATGGAACCCAGTACTGAGCACAACGTGATCGCCGCAGAAGTAATCGGCGGCCGCATGCTCAAAGAGGGCGAACCCTGGGTACACGTACGCAAAAGCGGCGCGAGGTATTGAATGGGGATTAGGGATTGGGGGTTGGGGATTATGGATTAGGGAATGCGGTCAGGCGATGCCCAAGCCACAAGCCACAAGCCCTAGGCCCCTAGCCCCCAACTCCCATGGACACTGCTTGCCGCATCCTCAATTCCTCGAAGCGCGTGGCCGTGCTGGGCATGTCGCCTAACCCTTCGCGTACCAGCCACCAGATCGCGCTGTACATGCAGCGGGCTGGCTTTGAGATCATCCCGGTCAATCCCGGCCACGACAGCATTCTGGGGCTGCCCTGCTTTCCGCGCCTTGCCGATGTGCCCGGCCCCGTGGACATCGTGGATGTGTTCCGCGCCGCCGAGCACGATGCGCAAGTCGCGGCCGAAGTGCTGGCCATGCCGGCCGCGCCCAAGGCCGTCTGGTTCCAGCTCAATGCCGGGGGCTGGGGCGTCGAAGCTGCCCTGCGCGAGGCCGGCATCGAAGTTTTCGTGGACAGTTGCATCAAGGTTGTCCATAGCCTTTGCGCCGGGCGAGGCTAGAGTTTCCGGGCCGGAAGACGGCCCGCCGCTGCCCGTTACAAGACCCTGGACGCTGCCACCGCATGAATCGCTTTTTCGACGAAGTCCACGCCTTCATCCGCACGAACGACCTGTTCGACCGTGGCGAACACATCCTGATCGCGTTCTCGGGCGGGCCCGACAGCATGTTCCTGGCCGAGGCCTTGCAGCAGATCAGCCAGACCTACCGCTACTCCTGGAACATCACGCTCGCGCACTTGAACCACGGCATCACGGAGAAGGCCGACGAAAACGAAGCCTTTGCCAAACAGATGGCCGAGACGCGCCTGCAATTGCCGCTGGTGCTGCGCCGCGTGAACATCCCGCAACTGCACGCCAGCGGGCGCTTCAAGGGCATGAGCATCGAGGCCCTGGGCCGCCGCGAACGCTACCGCCTGTTCGTGGACACCTGCCGCGAGAAGCACATCACCAAGCTCGCCACCGGGCACCAGCTTGATGACCAGGCTGAAACCGTACTGATGCGCGCCATCGCCGGCAGCTGGCTGACCGGCATCTCCGGCATTCCCGTGCGCCGCCCGCTTTCGCGCGATTTGAACGCCGAGGTGGTGCGCCCGCTGCTGCGCATCTCGCGCGACCAGATCGAAGAATGGGTCCGCAACGAGAAAGTGCCGGTCTTCCTTGACCCCAGCAACAACGACCCGCGCTACACCCGCAACAAAGTGCGCCACAAGCTGATGCCCTTCCTGATCCGCGAATTCAACCCGGCCGCCAAACAGCACCTGGCCGCACTTGGCCAGCAGGCGGGCGAACTTGAGGACGAGCTGAAACTCGTGGCCGAGGGCTTCTTCCCCCCGGCCCAGCAGCGCGGCAACCAGAGCATCGTGCGCGTCGGCATCGAACGCCTGCGCGAAAAGGGCCCGCTGGCACAGCGCTACATCCTGCGCGCGGCGCTGGCGGCGGCCGGCACACCGATGCGCGAAATCACCCACCGCCGCGTTGAGCGTGTGCGCGACCTGCTGTTCAGCGGGCGCCGCGGCCTGGTGCTGCGCCTGACCGAAACCCTGAGCCTGATGCTCGACGACACCGACCTGGTGCTGACACGTACGCATTCCACCACGCTGCCCGAGTACATCGTGCCCAGCGAGTTCCAGATCAGCCGCGACGGAAGCTGGATCGCCGACATCAACCGCGGCCCGTTCGCGCGCGTGATGGCCGAGATGATGTCGATGCCCGAGGGCGGCCTGGATGAATTGCTCGAGGACAAACCCAGCGAGGTCGAGTACCTCGATGCCGAGAAAGTCCTGTTCCCGCTGTTTGTGCGCGGCCGCAAGGACGGCGACAAGCTGCAGACGCTGGGCATGGACGGCGAAAAGAAGCTGCAGGACATCCTGGTCGATAACAAAGTCCCGCGCGAAGAACGCGACGTGGTGCCGCTGGTCTGCGACGCCAACGGCATCCTCGTGGTCTGCGGCCAGGGGATCGCCCACCGCGCGCGCGTGCTGCCCACGACCACACAGGTCATGGCAATCACGATGGTGACTCGCACCGGCAGCAGCGAAGCCAGCGGCTTCATGCCACCGGTGACGTAGGATTCGGTGCTCGGGGCTGGGAGTATGGCGCCATTAACACCGAACGAAGAACCAAGCTCCCTGCTCGATGCACTTGGCCCCAAGCGCGAAGCACGAAGCACGACGCTCCAAACACCAAGCACCAAACACGAAGCTCCGGACACTGTTGCGCGGCCGGCCTGCTTTCGCGACACTCTGCACCATGCCTGAGCCTGTCATCGTGACTGACGTCCCGCGCCTGCCCGTCCGCCCCCGTGCCATGCACAAAGGCGAGGCCGGCAAACTGTTCTGCATCGCCGGCAGCGTCGGCATGGTCGGCGCCGCCGCCCTGTGCTCGCGCGCGGCCATGCGCGCCGGGGCCGGGCTGGTACGCGTCGGCATGCCGTGGCGCTTGGCCGCCGTGGTGGCCGGCCGCGACCCCAACGTGATGACCACCGCGCTGCCTGAGACTGAGGACGGCACACTCAGCGCCATGTCGCCGGCCAAGATCCTGAAGGCGCTGGAGGGTTTTCACGGCGTGGTGATCGGCCCCGGGCTGTCCACCAACCCGCAGACCGTACAGGCCCTGCGCACGCTGCTGCCGGAGGTTTCGCAGCGCATGGTGCTCGACGCCGACGCGCTGAACGCGATTGCGCTGGACGACTGCGAAGGCCTGCACGATCTGCATCGCGAGCAAGGCCTGCCGATCCTTACCCCTCACCCCGGCGAAATGGCCCGCCTGCTGGGCAATCCCGAGGCCGCCCCAAGCCTGCGTGAAGACACCAAAACCCGCGCGGCGACCGCCTTTGAGTTCGCCCGCAAGTTCAAAGTGCTGCTGGTTCTTAAGGGGCCGGGCACCGTGGTAACCGATGGCGAGCGTTTGTACGTAAACGGCACAGGCAACCCCGGCATGGCAACTGCCGGCATGGGCGACGTTCTGGCCGGCGTGATCGGAGCGTTGCGCTGCCAGAATTTCGACCCGTTTGACGCCGCGGTACTAGGCGTGTACCTGCACGGACTTGCAGGCGATATCTCTTGCGCCAAGATGGGCCCCTTCGGCATGCTGGCCACAGACGTGATTGAAGACCTGCCGGCAGCGTTCAAGCAGCATGCAGAAGCGCAGGGATAGAGGTTGGAGATTAGAGGCTAGAGGTCAGGGGCTAGGGGTTGGGGAGACGAGAGCGGAATCAAGTCTCCCCTAACCCCCAGCCCCAAGCACGAGACACGAAGCACGCAGTCCCCTGAGCACTGAGCACTGAACACCGGGCACTGAACACCGGGCACTGAGCACAGCACACCGAGCCCCACCCATGAACACACGCGAAACCGAAGACGCCTACCTGGTACCGACCTACACCAAGCTGCCGATCACGGTGGTGCGCGGCGAAGACGTGTATGTCTGGGACGAAGACGGCACCAAGTACCTTGACCTCTACGCCGGCCACGCGGTGTGCGGCATCGGCCACAGCCACCCCAAACTGGCCAAGGCCATAGGCGAACAGGCCAAAAAACTGATCTTCTACAGCAACGCCGTTTACAACGACACGCGCGCCCAGGCCGCCAAGCTGGTGTGCGAAAATGCCTACCCTGCCAGCAAGAGCGTCTTCTTCTGCAACAGCGGCACTGAGGCCAACGAAACCGCACTCAAGATCGCGCGCCGCGCCACGGGCCGCTCGCGCGTTATCGCGATGGAAACTGGCTTTCACGGCCGCACGATTGCGAGCCTGAGCGTGACCGGCCGCCAGAAGCTGCGCGACGACTTCCCCGATAACCTGGGCAACCTGACCGACTTCGTGCCGTTTGGCGACTTCGACATGCTGGAAGCGATGATGTCGCCCGAGGTCGCGGCGATCATCCTGGAGCCGATCACCAGCGTAGGCGGCGTGCGCGTCGCCAGCCGCAAGTACTATGAGTCCCTGCGCGAGCTGTGCAGCGGCAACGGCTGCGCGCTGATCTTTGACGAAGTGCAAACCGGCTTCGGCCGCAGCGGCGCGATGTTTGCCGGCCTGCACTGGGACGTCGAACCCGACATCACGACCACGGCCAAGGCCGCCGCCGGCGGCTTCCCGATTGGCATGGTGATCCTGAGCGACGCGATTTCTCAAGCACCCGCTCCCGGCGAACACGGCTGCACGTTCGGCGGCGGGCCGCTGGCCATGGCGGCCGTGAAGGCCAACATCGAGATCATCCGCGAGCAGAAGCTGGTCGATAACGCCGCCGCCATGGAAGTGGTCGTGCGCGACGCGCTTGGCGGCATCCCCGAAGTGCTGGCAGTAACCGGCAAGGGCCTGCTGCTGGGCATCGAACTCGAGTGCCCGGCCAAGCCCATCGCGGCCGCGCTGATTGAGCAAAAGATCATCGTCGGCACCAGCGACCGCCCGAACCAGCTGCGCCTGCTGCCCCCGCTGACCGTGAAGGCCGAGCACATCCAGCAGTTCGCTGACGCGCTGTCGATGGCCCTGGCCAACGCGAAACAGGGGGCGTAGTCAGGGGTCCGGGTTTCGGGGCTTGGAGCCAGGGGTGCACATCTGCCCGTTCGCTGCTCGAAACACCGGACACGATGCTCGAGACCGTTGCTCATGCCCGACAACCCGCGTCCTGATGCTGCCGATGTCCACACCTCCACACTTTGCCTGGTGTGTGCCGGCCGCGACGCGCCGCAGGCCTTTGACGTCGAGTCCGCGCTTGAGCAATCGGGCCTGTTGCAGGAAGAAGACCAGGACGGACCCGTTGCCGAAGGCGAGGACGTGCTGTGGTCGCGCACCTTCCGCCTCCGCAACATGCCGATGCCGGTGCTGATCTTCTGCGTGCGCCGCGAACCTGAATTCAAGCCCTGGGAGTGGACGCCCGCCCGCTGGCGCGACGAAGAAGAGCACCGCCTGGCCACACAGTCGCGCTGGCTGATCATGCTCGAGACCCTGTATTCGCAAGAGCGCCCGCCTAATGAAGAGTACCAGCAGCACCTCAAGGTTGCGGCCATTCTCGCGCGCGATCGTGCGGCCGCCTGCGTTGACATGGACTGCATGGCCCTGCGAAGCGCGACAACGCTGCATGAGCTGGCACAGGGCGACGTCGGCGCCGCGCCCGAAGAGATGTTCCAGCTGCACGTAGTCGGCGGCGAAGGCGACTGCTGGCTGCACACCCACGGCCTGCGCCGCTTTGACCTGCCCGACCTGGAAATGCTGCGCGTCCCACAAGACATGCTGCAGGACGCCTACACGACGATGCAATGGCTCGTGAGCTTCCTGTTTTCGGAGTACGTGCCGTCGGAAGGCGGCGAGTTCACCTTCGGCGCGGGCATCACTGCGGCGCTGGTATCCCTGGACACCATGCTGCCTAAGCTCGGCCCCGATGAGCTCGGCGGCGCGGCTGACCGGGCCAGCGGCGACCACGGCGGCTGGCGCATGGCCGTCACCGACCCCGGCAGCGCAGAGATTCAGCCCTCGGCCCTGCTGCAGGCTGTGCACGGCGACCCGATCTTCTGGCTCAGCCCCTACGAAAACCAGCGCCGCGCCGGCGTGGCCCGAACGCGCTTCGGGCTGGCCGCGGCCGCATGGCATAGCACCCAGTTCAAGCAGCGTGCGCTGAGTGTCAAAGTCGGCGTTCCGTACACCGATGACGGAAACGATTGCAGCGAGTTGTTGAAGACGCCCGAGAAGGCCGAAGATCTGGGCCGCGAACACATGTGGTTCCGGGTGTCAGCAATCGAAGGCGGCGAGATCGTGGGTGAGCTGGAAAGCGAACCGCGCTTCGCCACCTGGATGCGCCCGGGCAATCGCTATCGCCTGCCGTCCAGCCTGCTGAGCGGATTCAGCCTGCTGCTGGATGACGTCGTGTACAGCCCCGACACCATCAATGAGCTTGATCTGGTTACCCACCGCACCGGCCGCGCCTGAACTTCGTTGCGGCCCACAGGTTCTCCCCGGCCTGTCCCTGAAAACGGCCGCACATGCCCACAAGCTGTCAGCGTGTCAGCGCGCTAGGGAAAGTCTGCTCGCGTCGCGTTGGGAAGCGTGCGCGTTTCCGCCGCTTGCCAACGCGGCGTTTTTGCTGCCCGCTGCTTGCGTTGTGGGCCGTTTTGCTGTTGTCCGTAGGCTTTCCCGCCTGTCGTCCACGCTGTTAGCCTTTAGAAATGCGGGTGTGCGGCCGGTTGTCCCATGAATTGCTGACTTCCTGACGGGCCCTGCTATTAAGCACGAGTGTTTAAACCTCTGTAGTTGTTTAACAGCATGCCAACGAGGTTTTGGCAAAACTGACATCCGTAAACACCGGCGCTTATCGCGTTGCATCCGCGCCGCCACCGGTTACAAGAACGAGCAACGGAGACGAACATGCACGTACTTTGCGCACGCGAACACCTGGCCGATGCATTCAGCGCCGTCAGCAGCATCGTGAACCAGCGTTCCACCAACCCGATCACCCAAAACGTCCTGCTGATCGCCGACAAAAAGGGCCTCGAAGTCCGCGCCACGGACCTTGACCTGAGCTTGAAGCGCACACTGGCCGAAGTCGAAACCAAGAAGGCCGGCAAGTGCCTCGTGAACGCCAGCCTGGCCGCCGGCCTGCTGAAAGACATCCGTGCCGAAACGGTCGAGCTCAAGGCCGACGGCAGCAAGGTCGAACTCAAGGCCGGCCGCGACCGCTTTGAACTTACCAGCGCCGACCCCGAAGAATTCCCCAAACTGCCCGAAGTCGGCGCCGACAACGAAATCACCATGCGCGGCCAGGACTTCGTGAACGCAATCCGCAAAGTCGGCCGCAGCATCGCGCAGGAAAAGGGCCGCTACGCGCTGAACGGCGTGCTGCTTGAGCCGCGCAAGAACGCGCTCGAGTTCTGCGGCACCGACGGCCGCCGGCTGGGTTACTGCAAGACGGCCTCGAAGGGCAAGGAGGTCGCGTTCCAGATCATCATGCCGCAGAAGGGCTACAACCTGATCACGCGCGTGATCGGCACCGCCGACAGCGAACTGAAGCTGCGGCTGTCCGAGAACCGCGTGCTGGCACTCGTGGACGGCACCGAAGTGGGTGCCTTGCTGGTGGAAGGCCAGTTCCCGGACTACCGCAGCGTGATCCCGAGCGGCCTGGATAAGTCTTTTACCGTGAACCTCGAAGACTTCCGGCTGGCGCTGAACAAGGCGCGGCACCTGACCAGCGTCGAAAGCCAGGCCGTACGCCTTGAGATCAGCAAGGGCGACCTGACCATCCGCTCACGCAGCCCGGCGCAAGGCCAGGCCGAAGTGAAGCTAGAGATCGAGTACGACGGCGAAGACACCACGCTCGGCTTCGACCCGCAGTACATCCTGCAGGGCCTCGACGGTTTCGACACCGACAAGGTCACGTTCGAGTTCAAGGACAAAGACACCGGCAGCATCATGCACGCCGGCGAAAAGGAAAAGTTCTACTACCTCGTAATGCCCATCGACATCTAGGACCACGGGCTTCCAGCCCGCCCCAACCCCAGCCCGAGGGCTGGGGTTTGTCGTAGAGGCAATCCGGCCGCCACAAGGCCAAGCTAGACTGTCCCTATGACTGTCATCTTCGTTGGCCACGGTTCACCGATGCATGCGATCCAGGACGGGCCTTGGCCTCGCGCCTGGGCTGCACTGGGGCAGGCGTTGCCGCGGCCGCGCGCGATTGTTTGCGTCTCGGCGCACTGGTACGTGCCCGGCAGCCTGGTTTGCGCGCTGGAGCAGCCGCCCACGATCCACGACTTCGGCGGCTTTCCGCCTGAGCTGTACGAAGTCCAATACCCCGCCCCCGGCAACCCCCAGCTCGCAAACCGTGTGGCCGAGTTGACAGGCGCTGAACCCGTGCGCGACTGGGGCCTCGATCACGGCGCGTGGTCGGTGCTGCGGCACATGTACCCCAAGGCCGACGTGCCCATAGTGCAACTCAGCATCGACAGCCGGCTGAGCGCCAAACAGCATCTCGAGGTCGGCCAAAAGTTAGCGCCCTTGGCGGCCGAAGAAGTGCTGGTATTGGGCAGCGGCAACATAACCCACAACCTGCGCGACGCGTTCAGGGCGATGCAAACCGGCGAAACGGCCACGCCAAATTGGGCGTCTGACTTCGACCAGGAAGTAGCAACCGCACTGGAAGCCAGAGACCACGAGCGCCTCGCCGAGCTGGTACAAACCCCAAGCGGCCACCAGAACCACCCAACCCCAGACCATTACCTACCACTGCTATACGCAGCCGCAGCAAGCCAAAGCAAACCCACCTACCCGGCAGAAGGCTTCGACCTAAGCAGCCTGAGCATGCGCAGCGTGCGCTGGGACTAAGTGATTGTGATGAACCGTCCGCGGCTGGCCCTCGTTGGTAGGGGTCCTTCCCGGGGCATGGCTTGCTGGAGCTCGGCCATGCGGCATTTCGCGCGGTACGCCCTTTGGGCGGCGGTATTCACTGTCTTCCTCGCGGCGTGTGGCCGCAATTCGGATACTCCGGCCGCGCCAACGCAGCCCGAGGTTATCATTGTTGCCCGCGAGACCGTGGGAGGCAGTCCAGGCCTTCGCATCGCGGCCCCGCCACAATACGGGCCTGTCGCGCCGGACGCACTCAGCGACTCGTCCGAAGACCCGGCGAACTTACCCAACGCCGACCTTCCACGCCCCGCCAGGGGCTCAGGCGGCATGGAGTACCGCCGGCCGCGAGCGGGCAAGGCGGGGGAGCAGCGAGACGACTGGGAGTCTCCGCGCCCGAACCAGGACCGGACCGCAGTGGCTCTGGGCGGAGGCGCCGGCGGTGGCGGAGGAGCGAAGGGGCCAGTGGCCGCACTTGCCCACCGTAATGCAAGGGGAGGAGGCGGTCGGCCGGGCAACGAGCCGCTGGAAAGCGCGCTCGCTTGGCTGGCATCTTCGGCCGTCGACGGAGTTTGGCCCGACGACTCACCCGAACGAAGCCAGACCGCAGCCAACGTCGCGTTGGCGATGTTGGCGTTTGCAGGGGCCGGGTACACCCACAAGGAGGGCCCGCACAAAGCACCAATGCGTGCAGCGCTCATTCACCAGCGCCAGCAGCAAAAAAAAGATGGCTCGTTCGTGCAGCTGCAAGCAGCGGCCGACCTGCTCGCACACTTGATGCTTACCTGTGCCATCGCCGAAAACTACGGCCTCAGCCACGATCAGGCACTGCCGCACATTCTTCAACGTGCTCGGGAGATGATCGAAACGTGCAGGCTTCGACACACTAACGTCTTCGAGCCAAGCCTGCTGGCTCATGCGTGGATGCATTGCGCATTGGCCGCGCTTGAGGACGTAGGTATCGGCCAGAATCAGGACGCGTTGAAACAGATCGAGGCAGGCCTGCAGCTTGAGGTGGTGGACCGGGACGGGGCACGGGTGGTTGGAAATGGCAGCGTGGCTGATGCAGGGGCATGGCTTTTCTGCCTGCTTCGCAGAGGCAGCATCTCGCAAAAGCATGCTCATGCGCAGAGCGCGGCAGGCCAGGTCATCACAAACCTGACCGCTGACTCCAGCCCCGAAAGCTGGTACTGGGCCGGGTTGGGCCTGTACCAGATGGGCGGACCGCACTGGGACGACTTCACGCGCAAGGTTTCGAAACTGGTGCGGGACACGCAAGTCAGCGAGGGTGAGCACAAAGGTTCGTGGGAGCCTCGCGAAGGCCAGGACCGCGCAATGCTCACGGCCACCTTCGCCAATGTGCTGAACACCGAAGCGCGCTACTTGCGGCCGGCAGCCAGGGCTGAGGCCGCTACGCCCGACACGGACAAAGACGCGACACCAGACCCCGAGCCCGAGCTCCCAAGTGAGCTGCGAGGCGGAC
Organism: uncultured bacterium; assembly: GCA_938014885.1. GTDB lineage: Bacteria > Planctomycetota > UBA8742 > UBA2392 > UBA2392 > CALLQI01. The sequence goes on along the minus strand of CALLQI010000018.1, from coordinate 457,797 downwards.
TGCACTTCGGCGGACCGGGCGCTGAGGCCGTGCCGGGCATCGTCGGCGACATTGACGTGCGCGCCGTAATCACCGGCGGCATCGCCAGCACCACGCTGACGCAGACCTTCACCAACCCCTTCGACCGCACCATGGAGGCGACCTACACCTTCCCGCTGCCCGCCGAAGCAGCCGTGAACGGCTTCACCATGCTGGTCGGCGACAGCCGCATCGTCGGCCTCGTGCTGCCGCGCCAGATGGCGGTGCGGGCCTACCGCGAGGCCAAGGCGCGCGGCCAGCAGGCGGCGCTGATGACGCAGCAGCGCCCTAACGTGTTCACGCAGTCGGTCGCCAACATTGAGGCCGCGGGCAAAGTGGTGATCGAAGTGCGCTATCACGAACTGTTGCCCTACCGCGACGGGGCATATGACTGGAACTTCCCGCTCACCATCGGCAAGCGCTACGGAGTGGCGACACAGGCGGACCGCGATGGCGACGGTGTTGACGACCCCGAAGACGTGGACGCACGGCACACGGGCGACTCGGGCCGGCGCGTGAAGGTGGCGGTCGAGCTGGCGCCGGGGCTGGCACTTGACGCGTCAAAGGTGCGCTCTTTGAACCACACGATCGAGACCGCCATGGGGCGCGACGGCACACTGACCGTGACCCACGGCGGCGAAGCCAGCGCGACCAATCGCGATTTCGTGCTGCGCTGGACCCCGGGGGCGGAGCGGGCGCAGGCCGCACTGTGGACGCATCGCGGGCCGCAAGGCGCGCACTTGCTGCTGCAACTGCAACCGCCGCAGGAGCTGACCGACGAAAACGTGACGCGCCGGGAAATCACCTACGTCGTCGATGTCAGCGGCAGCATGGCAGGCGACCCCGCGCGCGTGTGCCGCGATGTTGTCCGGCAATCACTGGCCACGCTGAGGCCGGGCGACACCTTCAACCTGATCTCGTTCGCGTCTGAGGCCGCGGCGTTGTTCGACCGCGCGCAGGCCGGCAGTGAAGCGACGCTGAAGCAGGCTGAAACCTTCCTGGCCAAGGCCGGCACCGGCGGCGGGACCGAGTTGCTGCAGGGGCTGCGCAAAGCGCTGGATGCACCGCACGACCTGGGCGCGTTGCAGGTGTACGTGTTCCTTACAGACGGGTACATCCAGGGCGAAGCGCAGGTACTGGCCGAGGTCGCGCAACGCAAGCAGCAGGCGCGCTTCTTTGCCTTTGGGGTCGGACCCTCGATCAATCATCACCTGATTGAAGGCATCGCCCGCCAGGGCGACGGCCGATCGCATTGCTGCTACCCGCGCAATCACAGCTACGCGGCAGACGCGGCCGCAAGCCTTGCCGCGATGCTGGAAAGCCCCGTGATGACGGACATCGAGATCGATTGGGGAGGCCTGCAGCTCAGTGATGCGCAAAGTGAGATTCCGCGCGATCTGTATGGCAGCGAGCCGCTGTGTGTGCTGGCTTCGTTTCTCGGCGACGGCGAATACACCGTCACGCTGCGCGCGCGGCGCAACGGCGCGCCGGTCGAGCACAAGTTCGCCATCGACCTCGCCCGTGCCCAGAAGCACGAGGCCATCCCGGTGCTTTGGGCGCGCAAGCGCATTGCGGACCTGATTGCGCAGCAGACGGCAGCACCATGGCAATTCGATCATCGCTTCGAGATCCAGGACATCGCGCTGCGATACAACCTCGCAAGCTCGCAGACGGCGTTTGTGGCCGTGGATGAATCGCGCGTGGTCGGCAACGGCGTGCCGCTGGTCGTGTTACAGCCGCTGGACGCGCCTGAGACCGGCGTGCTCGCGGACGTGGTTGGCATAGTGCGGCGCTACACGGTCAAGGGTTGGGGCCTGGTGCTGGGCGAGGGCGAAGACGGCCGGCTGCGGGTGCTCGAAGTGGAGGACGGCTCCGATGGCGCCAAGGCCGGCATGGTGAAGGGGTTGGTGATCGACAAGGTCAACGGCAAGGCGGTTCGGGATGTGGCGGCTTTTGAGCGGGAGTTGCAGGACACTCCGCGTGAGCCTGTCTTGGAGACTGAGGTGGATGATTCCGGCCGCACGGTTCGGGCGCGGTTTACCATGCCGCGTGACTAGGCGGTGGCGCCGGGGGGCAGGGGCTGGTCTTTGCGCAGCAGGCCCAGTGCGCCCAGCCCGTGGAACGTGAGGAAGCCGCAGCGGCTGCAGGTTACGCATACGCTGGGTACGAGGTTGCGCACGTGTTCGTCCTCGAGCTGATCGACGAGGCCGAACACGGCGTAGCCGTTGAGCAGGCTGAAGGCCTCACCGCCGCAGCGCGGGCAGGGGCGGTTGACGCCGCGCTCTGTGAGGCGTTTGACGATGTCTTCGCGTTGTTGCTGGGTCCATTCGGCCATGGCGGCACGTTAGTAAGCGCCACGTGATCCACCAAGGGTGCGGCGGATCTTCAAGGGCAACCGCGCGGGAACCACGAAGCGCCACGAATCACCACGAAGGACTGCGACTGCTTATTGGGTAACTACAACGCCGGTCTCTCGCGGAGACGCTGAGACGCGGAGAGATGCAATGCAGTTCTTGGCGGTCCTTGGCGAACTTGGCGGCTGAACGCCTTTCCAGGGCGCGACTCGCGTTTCCCCAATCCGCGATAGCCAATTGCCTTTGCGCATGCGATACTATCGCGTACTTGACCTTCGCGATTGCGCAATACCGGAGACGACCATGGGTTCGGAAGTCGTGCCTAAACTGTTTGACGACCAGATTCGTGAACGCATGCGGGTGCTGGTCAAGAACCGCAGCCAATCAGACCTCGCCCGCAAAACCAACACGCTGGTCAGCACCGTCAACCGCTACCTGAAATCCACCAAGATCCCGGCCGAGTTCTGCACCGCCGTGATCAACGGCCTGGGTGTAAACCCGGCCTGGCTGATGACCGGCGAAGGCACGCCGTTTCTGGCCGACGTCAGCGCCGGCACCAGCGAAATGGCCAGCAACCTGCTGGAACTGGTTGAGGCCATGAACCAGGTCGCCAAGATGAAACTTGGCGCCTTGACAGGTCAACATCACCTGAAAGTCCTGCGCGAGCTGAACGACGCCATCGAGCGCTATGAGGCCCTGCGCGCGGTGCTGAACAAGCGCACCCGCAGCGTGTTCCGCGAATTGCTCGATAACCTGAAAAAGGCGCTGCAGGACATGGACCAGCAGCGCGCCTCGGAAATCCGCAAGGCCGCGCTGCAGGTCAGCAAGCTGTGCGACGACCCGCAGCTCAATGTCGAGTTCGACGGGCTGCAGGAATTCTATGAGCACATCTACGGCGACCAGGTGCGGGCACTTGAGCTTTCGCGCAAGGTCTTCGTCAAAAGCCTCGCCGCCAGTGACGTCACCATCGATAAAGACCACGCGGCGCTGGCGATCAACCTGGTGGCCAGCCTGCACCGCGCCGACCGCTGCCGCGAGGCCCGCCGCATCTGCCGCGCCACGCTGGCGCTGTACGAAGACGTGGGCAAGGAATGGGGCCGTTACAAGCAGCTGCAGGCCCTGCACGCGATTTTGAACATTGAGCTGGGGCACATGCGCGACGGCCTGCGCGACCTGCACGACACCTACCCTGTGCTGCCCGACCAGCTCAAGCGCAGCTTCAGCGGCAAGCTGGTTGAAAGCATGCTGCTGTCCGGCTTGACACCGCTGGCCTACGCCACGGCCATCGGCGAAGACAGCAACAGCAAGGCCGTGGCCCTGCTGCGCTTTGCGGCGCTCGTCGACGATTTCGCCCACCTGAGAGAGATTGTCGATCGCTACGGAGACGACGACCGCGTGGGCCTGGCCCAGGGCAGCATCTGGGACGTGTATGCCAAGGGCCTGCTGCGGGCCTCAGGCGGCGACGTGAAAGACGTGCTGAAGGGCTTTGAGGCCGCGTTGGGCGCTGAACGCACCCGCGTGGCCGTGCGCCCGACCCAGGACTTCGCGTACGCGGCCTGCGGCGCGCACCTGGCGCTGGTCTGCGTCGATGACAAGGCTGCGCGCCAGTACCATGAGGAAGCGCAGCAGAAGCTGGACAGCCTGGACCCGGCCGTCAGCCCGCAGATCATGGCGCTGGCGCAGCATCAAGCCAACGCGCTGCGGCTGTACCCGGAAGGCAGCAAGGCCAAGCAGGCCACGGCGGCACGGTCGATGGCCCTGCACTTCTTCCGCCAGCACCACGAGGCCGGCTACGGAAGCTTCAGCCGCTGGCTGTAGTGGTGCCAGAATGCAAACTCCCCGGCCGATGAAGCAGTCTCGGCCGGGGAGTGGCTTTTTTCTGCGCCTGTTGACTGCGGCGGACAATGACGCTGCCCGCCGGCAAGCAGCTACCTCTTGAAGGTCTGCTCGAATCGGCCCTGTCGTGCGGCCGGACCTGGCTCTTTCATCGACTTGAACTCTTCGGGCATTTCCTTGGCGGCGATCATGTCCTTGATCGCCTGCTTCACCTTTTCCATACGGTCGGTGACTTTGGGGTGATTGCCCAGGTACTGGCTCTTGCCGCTGTTCGCCTTCTCGTATGCCTGCACGCTTTCCAGCAGGCGCACCATGGCGTTGGGGTCGTAGCCGGTGGCCGCCAGCGCGCGGGTGCCCCAGTGGTCGGCCTCAAATTCCTGGTCTTTGTTGAAGCCCTTGGTGATCATGTCTTCGCCCAGGCCGACGACCATCTGTCCGAACTTGCTGCCGATGCTGTCGCCGGGGAAGAGCGACTTGGAGACCGCGCCCGCGACGATGGCGTTTTTGTTGGCGGCGCGGTAGGCGTCCATCGAGTGATTCATCATCACGTGCCCGAGCTCGTGGCAGACCAGGGCCGCCAGTTCGTCTTCGCTGCGGCACATTTTGATTGCGCCGCGGCTGATCCAGACAAAGCCGCCGGTGGTACCGAAGGCGCAGACGTCGTCCGTGTCGAGCAGGCCGATCTGCACACCCTTGAACAGCACCAGGTCGCGGATACGACGGCGTTCGTCTTCGTTGCGCACGACGTGCTTACCCAGCTTCATGTAGTCGCGGGGCACAGTCGCGCTGGCTTCGTGGATGTAGCCGCCCATCTCGTTCAAGTATTTGATCTGCTCGCGGGTCTTGGTGTTGTCGGGGTCCGCCATCGGGAAGGTCTGCACGATGTACGACGAAGTCCCGCGCCCGATGTAGTACTCTTCGCTGGGCGTGTAGTCGTCCGCGACGCGGCTTTCCTCAAGGTCCTTCTCGGCCTGCGTGATGTTTTCGACGGTGCGCATGATGAAGGCGCAGCCCGAAGTCAGGGCCAGGGCAGCTGCCAGCGCAACCACAACTTTCTGTGTGCTGTTCATGTTAGTTGCCCTCCAACAGACGACCGTCCTGCCCGAACTTGCGGTAACTCTCGATCATCTTGGACGGGTCGGGGTTCTTGGCGTCGCCGCCGAGTTCTTTGTTGCGGGCGGCCTCAAGCTTGTTGATCTGCTCAATGGCCTTGCCGGTTTTTTGGGGGTCCTGCTTCACCATGTCGTCTTCGATGCCCTGGTTGAGGCCCTTGGACAGCTTGGCCGCGCCGGTGGCGCCGACGGTTTCGCTGCCTTCGCCATCGACGGTTACCTTTGCCGTCCCCAGGATCACGCGCTTGACGTAGCCCTCGAGCGTTTTGTCGCCGTCTTTCACGCGCACTTTGATGTAGGTCTTGCCGTCGGCGAGCGCCTTCTCGTCCAGGACTTCGACTTCCTGGTCGCGCTTCAGCGTTGCGATGCCCTTGGCAAAGCTGCTGGCCTTATCCAGCAGCACAGCGCTGGGGCTGCCCGTTTCGACGATCACATAGCGGGTTTCACCCTGCACCGGCTGGGCCCAGAAGGCGACCATAACGGCCGCCAGCACCAGCAGCGCCAGCAGGCGGCGCCAGGGCAGTCTTTTCAAGCGTTCCATAGTTCATCCCCAGTCAAAGGAAGGCCGCAGCATACATAGCCTGCGGCGTGACACAAAGCGTACGAGTCGCCAAGTCGGCGCGATCAGCGGCCCTTGCTGCGCTCGGCCGAGGCCTTGATGAACGCAGTGAACAGTGCGTGCGGCCGCAGCGGTTTGCTCTGGAATTCGGGGTGGAACTGCACGCCGACGAAGAACGGGTGGTCCTTCAGCTCGATGATTTCGACCAGGTCCAGTTCCGGGTTTACGCCGCTGATCACCAGGCCCCTTTCGGTCAGGCGGCCGCGGAACTGGTTGTTGAACTCGTAGCGGTGGCGGTGGCGCTCAGACACCAGCTCGGTGCCGTAGGCCGCGCGGGCGACCGTGCCCTCGACCAGCTTGCAGGGCTGCGCGCCAAGGCGCATGGTGCCGCCCATGTCTTTGACGCTGACCTGGTCTTTGAGCAGCGTGATGACCGGGTGCTGGGTCTCGCGGCTGAATTCAGTGCTGTTGGCGTCGGCCATGCCGGCGACGTGGCGGGCGAACTCGATCACGGCGATCTGCATGCCAAGGCACAGGCCGTAGTACGGCACTTTGTTTTCGCGGGCAAAGCGCACGGCGCTGATCTTGCCCTCAATGCCGCGCTCGCCGAAGCCGCCGGGCACCAGGATGCCCGCCATGCCGCGCAGGCGTTTGCCGGCGTTTTCGTCGGTCAGTTCTTCGGCGTTGATGCGGTGGACCTTGACCGCGACCTTGTTGGCGATGCCGGCGTGGTCGATGGATTCGTACACGCTTTTGTAAGCGTCCTTCAGCTCGACGTACTTGCCCACGACCGCAATGTCCACCGTGGCGGTGGGGTTGGTCACGGTGTGCACGACTTCCTGCCAGGGCTCAAGCTTGGCCGGCGGCGCGCTCAGGCCCAGGCGTCGGATCAGTGCCTCGTCCACGCCTTCGGCGCTGAGTTGCAGCGGCAGTTCATAGATCGTGTTTTCGACGTCGCGCTCTTCGAACACGTGCTTCTTTTCGACGTTGCAGAACATCGCGATCTTGTCGCGCATCTCCTGCGTGATCGGCTTTTCGGTGCGGCAGATCAGCATGTCAGGCTGGATACCGATCTGGCGCAGTATGCCCACGCTTTGCTGGGTCGGTTTGGTCTTCAGCTCGCCGCTGGCGCGCAGGAACGGCACCAGAGTCAGGTGCACGAACACCGTGTGGTCGCGGCCGTGGTCGTAGGCAAATTGGCGGAAGGCTTCAAGGAAAGCGGCGCCCTCGATGTCGCCGGCGGTGCCGCCCAGCTCAGACAACACAATGTCTACTTCCGGGCCGTCGTTCTGGCGGATGTTGGCCTTGATTTCATTGGTGATGTGCGGGACCACCTGCACGCAGCCGCCCAGGTAAGCACCCTTGCGCTCTTTGGCGATCACGGTGTGGTAGATGCGGCCGCTGGTGATGTTGCTGGCGCGAGAGAGCGGCGCCGAGGTGTAGCGCTCGTAGTGGCCCAGGTCCAGGTCGGTTTCGCCGCCGTCCTGCGTGACGTAGACTTCGCCGTGCTGGAAGGGGTTCATGGTGCCGGCGTCCACGTTGATGTACGGGTCGAACTTCTGGATCCGCACCTTCAGCCCGCGGGCCTCAAGCAATGCGCCGATGCAGGCCGTGGTCAGGCCCTTGCCCAACGACGACACGACGCCGCCGGTAATGAAGACGTGCTTGGTTACATGTGACATGGAATGTCCGCCGGATATCAGGTCCCAAAACAAGGACGCCCGCGCTGGGGCGTCCGCCTTGGGAAGGTAATCCTAGTGCGCCGCGTCAGTCGCGCAACCGTGTGGAAGACTTCTGCGGGGTTGCCCGGCGGGCCTTGGCCGCGCGGGTTTTGGGGCGCGCCGGCTTTGCAATCACACGCGTGACCACCTTGCTGGCCAGGCTGCGGGCCGCCTTTTCGAACGTGCTGTCGTTCACCCCCGGCGAAAGCAGCTTGTCCACGCCGGGCGCGCCAGCCTTGCCCAGCAGCAGCACCTTGGCGCGGCCGCCGGGACCTGAGGCCCGGAAGGTCTCGACAAACCCGGCCACGGCATCGGCGGGCAGGGCCGCCACGGCCAGGTGCGGCTCGACCCATTCGGCTTTGTCGAGGGCTTCGGCGGGGGTTTCGGCTTCAAAGACCACCAGCTTCTGTCGGGTCAGCAGGCGGCTGAGGCGGCTGCGAGTTTCTGACTCGGTGGCCAGCAGCAGCACGCGGCGTTCGTTGGCGGTGGGGGCCGGGCTGGGCAGCGCAATCTTGCGGGCGCGGTTGATGGCTTCGCTGAAGTCGGCCTCAACGCCGGCCTGGCGGGCGTAGTGGTACAGGATCTCGACGGTAGCATCGGCGGGGAACAGGTCGTCCACGCCGTGCAGATAGGCATTGAGCTGGCCCAGGCAGCAGTGCTGCATTTCGTGCAGGCTGGCCAGCATCGACGGCCCGGCGCTGCCCTCTTTGAAGGCGATGCGTGCCAGCAGCGTGATCTCAAGCCCGAGTGCCGTAAAGAACTTGGCGCCGTCCTGGGAATCGCGAGAGGCCAGAAACCGTATGATCTCGTTGCGCAAGCGTCACACCTGCGCGCGAGAATAGCGCCGCTGCGGAAAAAGACAGGGGCAACTCGGTGCCGGCGTGCCGCCGGAGCACACAGCAGCGGCCGCGCATCAAACAATCCGCGCCAGATCATACGATGGACGATCTAAGGAAGGATTTATCTGGAGTTCTCACTTGTTCCTGTACCGCGGTACAGGATTAGGCTTGTCGCACTGGGCAGGGAGGATGTCGACGTGAAGTGTCTGCTTTACTGAATCGCGCTGCTTGTGCTGGTGGTTGCACCGGCATCCCTGGCGGCACACAACACCTTGTTCGGCGTAGCGCCGCGTACGATCTGGCGTCAGGGCCTTGAACTTGAGGCCGACGCCGAGTTCGAGCAATACCGCCGCTTCTTCCATGAAGACAGCAGCATCGGCAACCCGCGCGACATTCGCGTCAACAAGTGGACGTACGGTTTTTCACTGACCTACGGCTTCACCAAGGACATCGCTACGCGCATCCACGTGCCCGTGGGCTACGCTGTGCGCGACAGCAAAGACGGGCGCGACCACTACTTCGGGATGGAGGATATCCAGGTCGGGTTCAAGTTCCGTCTGTACAACGAGCCGCGGCCGGGTGGCAGCTTCCAGGGCGGCATCTTCTTTGACTTCAAGCTGCCCACGGCACAGGCCCGCGGCCCGGTCGGCCTGCTGAGCGAAAAGATCAGCTTCGGCGATGAAACGCTGGGCGTCATGGCCGGCGCAACCTGGTCCTACAGCACCATGGAGCAGTACTTCTGGATGGATGTTGCCGCCGAGGCAAGCACCATGAATGACGGCCGCGTGATGGGCCCTGCGGTGCAGTTTCACCCGGCCTATGCGGTGCGCGTGTTTGCGCTGACTGATTATCGCGAGTTCGACCTGATCCTGCTGTTTGAGGCCGACCTGGAATTCCGCGAACGCATGTACATGGATCGCAAGCGGGTGGTGCCGTCGGGGTACTATAAGGTACACGTGAGTTTCGGCGTACAGATGAACATCACCAACCGCATTGAGATGAAGTTCGGCGTGGAAGTGCCCGTGTACCAGTACTACTTCAGCCCGACTTACGTGCACGAAGGCACGGCCAAGATCAGCTTCAACTACCTGATCTAGCCGCCAAGGAGCCTGCCATGAAACAACTCGTGTTCACGCTGGCACTGCTGGCCGCCGTTGCGGTCAGCGCCTGCAAGCACCAGTACTGGACCATCGTGCCGGGCAATGATGCCGACACCGTGGCCGTGGTGGACAAGCCGGATGACACCGACCCCAAGCCGGAGCCGGTGAAGCCCGAGCCTGTAAAACCTGAGCCAAACCAGCCCGACCCGGAGCCCGAGCCTGAGCCGGTCGCGCCCAAGGAGATCATCTTTGTGCTGGGCATCGACGGCATGGACTGAGGCCAGTGAGCCACGGGCGTCATGGACGCCCTGCTGACCCGGTCCGGGATCAGAGATGCCAAGACAGACATCGGTAAGGCCGAGATTTACCTGCGCGCCGCGCCGGATTGCACCCTCACGGGTGAAGAGGTAAAGCTGCTGATCGAAGGCGACTTCGGCTACGGCTTCCGCGGCTTTGACCGCACGGACAAGAAATGGGAAGAGCTGGGTGCCGCGGGCCGTTGATTTGAAGACTGCAACGTCCGGAGATCACCATGCGCTACACCCTGCTGCCGCTGATGCTTGCCGCGCTGTTGGCCATTGCGGGCTGCGAACAGTCAACGACTACCCCAAACCCGGCCGCCCCGGGCACGCAGACTCCGGCCAAGCCGCAGGACACGCCGGCCAACCCCGCAACACCAAAGAACGGTGGCTACATCGAACTGAGCATCAAGAACATGATGTGCACCAGCTGCCAGGCCACCGTGAAGAAGATTCTCGAAGAGCAGCCCGGCGTGATGGCCGCCGACGTGAACTGGGAAGCCGGCAATGCTCGCGTCACGCTGAAGGCAGGCAGCAAGTTCGACGAGACCGCGGCCCGCGCTGCGCTCGACAAGCAGAACTTCGAGCTGGTCAAGGCCGGCGTACCAGTCGTGAACTAACCCCGCCTGTCGGATGGGTGTCAGCCGCAGGCCCCGGATTGGGGTCTGCCGTCGCCGCGTGTCGATCCGCGAAGCACCACAACGGCCTTTTGAACCACGGATGACACGGATAAACACAGATAACGGCAACGACACGCGCCGCTAGGCCACGCAAAGAGTTTCTCCGCGCTTCTGCGTCTCTGCGTGAGACCGCAGTTGCCTTTAGACCAGAACAGCAGTTGCAGTTGTTCGCGGCGCTTCGTGGATAAACGCAGTTGCCGTGCTTCGAGGTCAGACGTTGAGGCCGGCCGGTCGTGAATCAGCCCCGCGCTGTCCGTGGCCATCAACCCTTGAACAGCAGGCTGACGCTTTCGCTGAAGTGAATGCGCCGGATTGCTTCGGCCAGCAGCTCAGCGACCGTAAGTATTCGCAGCGTCGGGAAGTGCTTGCCGTCCATGGGGATCGTGTCCGTGACCACGCACTCGCGGATCGGGGCTTTGGTCATGCGCTCAACGGCGGGGCCGCAGAACACGGGGTGCGTGCATGCCACCAGCACGTCCTTGGCGCCGAATTTGAGGCAGGCCTTGGCCGCGTCCACGATGCTGCCCCCGGTGGCGATCATGTCGTCGATCAGCACGCAGGTCTGGTTTTCGACCTTGCCGATCATGTCCAGCACTTCAGTTTCTTCACCGCTGACGCGGCGCTTGTCCACGATTGCCAGCCCCGCGTTCAGCCGCTTGGCGTAGCCGCGCGCGACTTTGCTGCGGCCGACGTCCGGGGCCACGATGGTCAGCTCATCCAGCCCAAGGCGCTGCTTGGCCTCGCGGATGAAGTTGTGGATCACGGGTGCGGCCAGCAGGTGATCGACGGGGATGTCAAAGAAGCCCTGGATCTGTGCTGCATGCAGGTCCATGGTCAGCACGCGGTCAAAGCCGCTCGTAACCATGCAGTTGGCGACCAGCTTGGCCGAAATCGGCACGCGGCCTTCGTCTTTGCGGTCCTTGCGCGCGTAGCCGTAGTAGGGCACGACGGCGGTGATGCGCTCGGCAGAAGCGCGCTTGGCGGCGTCGGCGAACAGCAGCATCTCAACCAGGTTGTCGTTGACCGGCGGGCAGGTGCTCTGCACAAAGAAGCAGTCCACACCGCGGATGTCTTCTTCGATCTTGACGTCGATTTCACCGTCAGGGAACTTCTCAAAGCGCGCGTGGCCCAGCGGCACCTCAAGGATATGACTGATCGCCTCAGCAAGCTTACGGTTACTGTTACCCGCGAAAATCTTCAGTCCCTTGCTGCGCATGATGTTGTCCTGTGCCGGTTATGAACGGTCTTTTAGCTTTCGGGCGGGGGCGCCGACTACGATTGTGTTGTCAGGAACATCTTTTCCTTTGGGGACTACTGTGTTGGCGCCGGTCTGTGAGTTCTTGCCTACTTTCACGGGTGCTACCAGCACGGTTCCGCAGCCGATGAAGGCGTTGTCGCCGATTTCGGTTTGGTGTTTCTTTTCGCCGTCGTAGTTGGCGACGATTGTGCCGGCGCCGATGTTCACGTGGCGCCCGAGTGTCACATCGCCCAGGTAGGCCAGGTGGCCGGATTTGCTGCCTTCGCCGAAGACCGCCGCCTTGGTTTCAACAAACGCGCCGACCTTGCAACCATTGGCGAGCTTCGTGCCCGGCCTCAAGTGCGCGAAGGGGCCGATCTCGCACTCTTCGCCAATCTCAACGCCGGCGCGGATCACGCTGCACGGGTAGATCACGGTGTCGCGGCCGATTGTGACTCCGACCTCGATGTAAGTGGTTGCTGGGTCCACGATGGTCACGCCGTCGCGCATCAGCGCGCCGTTGATTCGGGCCCGCGCGTGGGCTTCGGCGACGGCCAGTTGCGCGCGGTCGTTGATGCCCATGACTTCGGCCTCGTCGGCGCAGATGCTTGCCGCCACGGTGTGGCCGTCGTCGCGCAGCAGCTTCACCACGTCGGTGAGGTAATACTCGCCCTGGGCGTTGTTGGTGGTCAGTCGATCCAGCCGCGAAAGCAGCTCGGGCGCGCTGAAGATGTAGGTGCCGCTGTTGATTTCACTGATCATTTCTTCGCCGGGCTTTAAATCCTTCTGCTCAGCGATGCGCGCCACCAGCCCGCCTTCGCGCACGATGCGGCCGTAGCCGAGCGGGTTGCCCACGCGGGTGGTCAGGATGGTGCAGCTTGTGCGCGCCGAATCGTGCGCTTCGCGCAGGGCGGCCAGCGTCTCGGCGCGTACCAGCGGCACATCGCCGCACAGCACGGCGACGTCGCCATCAAAGCCTGCCAGCGCTTCGCGGGCCTGCATCACGGCGTGGCCGGTTCCCTGTTGGGGCTGCTGGGTGACGAACTTGAGGTTGGGGACTTTGGCGAACTTCTTGCGGACGGCGTCGCCTTCAAAGCCCACCACGACGATGGTTTCGGCCGCACCCATGGCGGCGGCCTGCTCGAGCACCCATCGCAGCACGGGCTGACCGGCAAGCTTGTGCAGGACCTTGGGCGTGCGCGACTTCATGCGCGTGCTTTTGCCCGCAGCCAGGATCACAACTTTCAACGGACGAAGGCCCATGGCCGCGAAGTCTAGCGGGTACAGGGGCCAGTGCCCAGTATCCAGTGCCCGGTGCTCGGTGCTCAGGGCGAGCAGGGGCGGCACGGCAACAGCAGCGGGCCGGAGGCCCGCGGTTCAGTTGATCGAAACAATGGGGCCTTCCGATTCCTCGGAAGGCCTTTGTCTTAGAGCACTGGGCACTGAGCACCGGGCACCGTTACGCCGCCACAGGCTTGCTGCCGAAGCGTTCGCGCAGGAATGCTTTGGCGCGGTGCAGCCGGCTCATTACCGTTCCGATCGGCAGCTTCAACTTCTGCGCGATGTCGCGGTAGCTCAGGTCGCCTACGGTGTTCAGCAGCAGCACGTCGCGGTAGCGCTGGTCCATTTCCTGCAGGCCGCCCTTCAGGTCCTGGTCGAGCGATTCCAAGAATTGCTCGTCCTTGGCGATTGAGCCCGCGTCCATGGTCGCCAGGCGCTCGTCGCTGAGCGGCGCGTCGTCGGCCTCGGCCAGGTTCTCGACGCCTTCCACGTGCACCGGCTGAATGCGGCGCTTCTTGCGGCGATACTCGTTAATGAACTGATTGAATAAGATCCGGCTCAGCCACGCCTTCAGGTTCGTGCCTTCTTCAAACTGGCCGAACTTCTTGAGGCCGCGGATGAACGTCTCCTGCACCAGGTCTTCTGCATCGGCGCGGTTGTGCGTCAGGTGATAGGCCTGCGCGTACAGTTCCTGCATCAACGGGAGGGCTTCTGCTTCAAAGCGCTGCCGCAGTGTTGCTTTGTTCGTTTCGTTCGCGAGCGTAACCATGACTTCCTCCCCTTCTCAGTACGTGGCCGAAGCCACGGTGGTTTTGTGTGCCTGATTTCTTACGACTCAAACCCTTGTAACTCCAGAGAAAACTTAGACAGACCGGTCTGTTTTACTGACACTCAAAAAAAGGACCTCAAACCAGTCCAAAACGATCGTTCGCCAAACGAAATGCTGTTTCCGAGGGCCAGGTGCACTGGTGCACCGGGCTGCTGGCAAACACCGCCTCAGTCAGCAGGTACAGCTCGTCGGCGGCCTCTTCCAGTTGTTCTTCATTCAGCTTGCGGCCTTTCACGCCCCCGGCGAGGTTATGCGCCGCCAGCAGCTCAAGCAGGAAGCCGCGGAAAGTCTTCTTGTGCCAGCGCACAAACTCGCGCACCCGTGAGCCGGCGTCGTGAAACTCCGACACCATGTTCAGGTAGGCGCAGCCGTGGCTTTTGCTGCAGCCGCAGATGCCGCCCAGCCACTCGAAGACGCGGGCAATTTTCTGGCCCGGGGTGCTGCCTTGGCTGACAAAGGCCCTGATCTCGCCCATCATGCGGTCGTGGCGGACTTCAAGGCACTTCACCAGCAGGTCCTCTTTGGTCGGGAAGTGGTGGTAAAAGCTGGCCTTGGCCACCCCCGCTTCCTTGATGACCTCGTTGATGCCGGTGGCGTTGTAGCCGCGCTCGTAGAACAGCCTCGCGGCCGTGTCTACCAGGCGCTCACGCACCGCAACTTTGTCATTCACCGTGGTCATGCGGGAAGCGTACCAGACAGACTTGTCTGTATGCAAGGGGTAATTTGGATTTTCTTTGTCTGTCTTCCCGGAAGGCAGCGCTTCAGTTGATCGCGGGGCCGCTGGTGTGCTTAGCCAGCGCCTCATTTACGGACTTGCGGGCGTTCTCCCACAGGTTGCTGTGCAGCCATGATTCGATCTTGCTGGTGTCCACGGTGACTTTCTCGTCGTTACGCGCGTTCACGGTCCAGCCGCCGAGCAACTCGCCCTTGGCCACGTCGCAGACGTACACTTCCGCTTCCCAGCTTCCGCCGGCAAACGATTCCTCGCCCATCACCACGGGTTCTGACTTGCTCAGCGTCCGCACGATCACCAGGTACTGCACGGCCAGCACTTCGTCGCAGGCCGCGCGCATGGCGTCGCCGTCTTGGATTGGGCTGCCCTTCAGCGAATCCTGCACCAGCGTCAGCCAGAAGTCGCTCAGGATCAGGTCCAGTTCCGGTTTGAATGCCGGGTCTTCATCCAGCCGCTCAGCGTGCAGCACCCGCGCGTTGCCGCCCGCGCCGAACGTCAGCTTCAGGTCCGCCGGCGGGGCGCTTTGTGCGGCCGTATTCGCGCCCGCCTTGCGCGACACCGTCTCCATCTTCTTGATGTGTTCCTCGAGCCGCGGCCGGTACTCCTCAACGATTTCCTCAGGTGCTGGGCCGCAGGCGGCCAGCAGCAGACACAGGGCACACAGCGAAAGCAGGCGCGTTTTCATACGGCGGCTCCGGTTTGGTCCGCGCAGGTTAGCGACGGGAACCCAGGCACGCCATGCACACGCGGCTTTGCGTGTTGCGGCCGGTTGACGTATCGTCGCGCCATGGAGCGTCTCAAGCCGCTGCTTGCGATTGTCGCGCTGGCCCTGCTGGGGCTGGGGGTGATTGCACTTTTCAAGTATCTGCCCGGTGATTCCGGCCGCGCGGGCAATTACGGCAACGCGCCAACAAATGCGCCGGGCAACAGCGCGCAGCCCCCCGAAGTAGAAGTCACGACACTTGAAGACCTGCCGATCCGCGACCCCGCGGGCCTGTGGCCGCGTGACGGCGTGGCCCTGTCGGCGCCCAGCCTGTGGCTGATGTGGGAAACCCCGCAGCGCAGCGAGTGCCGGGTGCTTCGGCGCAAGTCCGAGTCGCGCTGGCAGGTGGCCGGGCGCACCGCGGCCAGCCAGCACCTGTTCAACCTGGATTTCGGCGACGATGGCGGAGGCCTGACCTTTGCGATCGAGTACGACGATGGCGAAAACCGCCTGCGCAGCCGGCCGCGCACGGTGGTGTTCCGCAGCGGTGCGTACTTCACGCAGCGCGAGTACACGGTGTATGTGGGTCAAGGCCTGTATCAGGAGTGGCCAATGCAGATCGGTGGCGTGAACCCGCGCCCCCTGGGCAGCGAGGCTTTCCTGAGCGGCGGCTTTCCCGAAGGCGTGCGGCTCTACGTGAACCCGATGGACGGCACCGAAGAAGGGGGCCGGGTAATGCTGGGGCTGGTGGACGACAAGTCAGTACCCGAAGGCGGCACCCGAGGCTGGCTGGAGGTCCACGACCACATCCACGGCACCTACGACCGCGTGATTCTTTACCTCAAGCGGTAAGGTAAGTGCCTCCAGAACCCAAAGCACAAACATTATCGGCCCCAAGGTGAGGGCGGATGTGTTTGCGTGTTAGGGGTTTGCAAAGTACCTTGCAATTGTGGCCAATCCCCTGTGGGAAAGGCTTTTGGCGTGTTGTGCGTTATGTATGAGTCGGGGAGCTTCCCGGCCGACAGCAAATTGTGGAAAAGACCGGCATGACCGAAGCAGCCCCAGCCGTACCAGAGATTGCGATTGAAGACTTCGCAAAGATTGAACTGAAGACGGGCCGGGTCAAAGAGGCCGCGCTGCACCCCAACGCGGACAAGCTGCTGGTCCTGACCGTCGAAGTAGGCACGGAAGTACGCACCATCTGCGCCGGGATACGCCAGTGGTGGCAGCCTGAGCAGTTGGTAGGCAAGGACATCGTCATCGTAGCGAACCTGAAGCCGCGCGCGCTGCGGGGCGTCATGAGCCACGGGATGATGCTTGCGGTAAGCGACGGCGACAGCGTAGTACCCCTGACGGGCATGAAGCCCGTGAATTCAGGGCTTCGAGTCAGCTAACGGCGGTCTCTTGGACCGTAAAGTTATGGCAGGGCACCTGGAAGCAGCAAAGACGAAGGAAGCGGTCTATATCCGCGTGTTCGGTCTTGGCAATTTCAACACCGCCGGCCCGATGCGCGAGTACGCCGAGAAAGCCTTTGAAGAAGGCGCGCGCTGCGTCATCGTGGACCTGGCGCAATGCACCGGCCTGGACAGCACGTTCATGGGTACGCTGATGGGCTTCATCGGCGCCGACGGCGGCCAGGGTGACCCGGTGGTTGTCTCGGTCGTCAACGCGACCCCGCCCACGATGCGGGCCATGAACAGCTTGGGCCTGCCCAAGATCCTGCACGTACGCGACGAGCCTGTGAAAGTCCCGCATTGCAAGCTGGAACAGCTGCAAGAAGGCTGGCAGGACAAGAAGCGCCGCACCCTGCTGATCCGCGACGCGCACATCGCCCTGATGAAAGCCGACAAAGAAAACGAGGCCCGCTTCGGCCCGTTTGTCGCCGCCCTCGTCAAGGAAACCCGCGAAGTGCTGGAAGACGAAGGCCGATAGCCTACTCAGGCTCTGGCGCATCCGCCCCTTCGTTTGTTGTCGCGGCCTCTGCTAAAACTCCGCCATGGCACTGACGCACATCACGGTTCGCGGCGCGCACGAACACAACCTGAAGCACGTCAACGTATCGATGCCCCGCGACAAGCTGGTCGTGGTCACTGGCCTTTCCGGCAGCGGCAAGTCATCGCTTGCTTTTGACACCATCTACGCCGAGGGCCAGCGCCGGTACGTTGAATCACTCAGCGCCTACGCCCGCCAGTTCCTGGGCCGCATGCAAAAGCCCGCTGTCGAAAGCATCGAAGGCCTGCCCCCCACCATTGCCATTGAACAGCGCCAGGCCGGCCACAACCCGCGAAGCACGGTCGCTACGACTACCGAGATTTACGACTACCTGCGCCTGCTGTACGCGCGTATCGGCACGCCGCGCTGCCCGGAGTGCAGCCGCGAAGTCAGCCGCCAAAGCGCCGAGCAGATGGTCGATACGGTCATGCAGTGGCCCAAGGACTCGCGCTGCATGGTGCTGGCGCCGGTGGTGCGCGGGCGCAAGGGCGAACACCGCGACGTTTTCGGCAAGGTCATGCGTGACGGCTTCGTGCGCGCGCGCCTGAACGGCGAGGTGATTGAAGTAGGTCCCAAGACCCAGATCGCCGACAAGAACAAGAAGCACGACATTGACGTGGTGATCGACCGCATCGTGCTCGAAACCGACGCCAGGTCGCGCTTGAATGAAGCCATCGAAGTCGCGCTGCACCTTGCCGACGGGCTCTGCATCGTCAGCCGCGAGAACGCGGGCAAGTGGGAAGACACCACCTTTAGTGCCAAGATGTACTGCCCCGATCACCCGGACGCTCAAATGGGCGAGCTTGAGCCGCGCCTGTTCAGCTTCAACGCGCCGCAAGGTGCCTGCCAGACCTGCCACGGGCTTGGCATCCACACCGAACTTGACCCCAGGCTGGTCGTGCCCGACCCTGACAAGAGCCTGAACGACGGCGCGATCCAGGGCTGGAACAAGCCCGGCGAAAGCGGCTGGTATCGCCGCGCGCTGCGCAAGCACGGCGGCCGCATGGGCATTCGCGCCGACGTGCCCTGGCGCAAGCTGAGTGAATCGCAACAGCAGACGATCTTGTACGGCGAGCCCGGCACCGACGGCAAGTGGGGCTGGCGCGGCAGTCGCGGCTTCCCGGGCGTGATCCCGGACCTGATGCGCCGCTTCAGCACAAGCCCCAGCGAAACTGTTAAGCAGTGGGTCATGAAGTTCATGTCGGAGAAAGAGTGCCCGGTCTGCCACGGCAGCCGGCTGAATCCGTTTGCCAGCGCCGTCACGGTCGCCGACAAGCGCATCAGCGACGTCTCGTGCATGAACGTGAAAGACGCGCAGGATTGGATCGGCGGCGTCAAGCTCAGCAA
The DNA here is from genome assembly GCA_938014885.1 of uncultured bacterium. Lineage (GTDB taxonomy): Bacteria > Planctomycetota > UBA8742 > UBA2392 > UBA2392 > CALLQI01. Next base: position 439,157 of record CALLQI010000018.1, on the reverse strand, counting down.
AGAAAAGGCCCAGATCGCTTACGAGGTCCTGCGCGAGATTCGCTCGCGGCTTGGCTTCATGGTCGATGTCGGGATCGGCTATCTCACCCTCGATCGCAAAAGCGGCACCCTCAGCGGTGGCGAGGCCCAACGCATCCGCCTGGCCACGCAAGTCGGTAGCGGCCTGGTCGGTGTGTGCTACGTGCTGGATGAACCAAGCATCGGCTTGCACCAGCGCGACAACGAACTCTTGCTGGGCACGTTGAAGCACCTGCGCGACATCGGGAACTCGGTGATCGTCGTCGAACACGACGAAGACACCATCCGCGCCGCCGACTACGTCGTAGACCTGGGCCCCGGTGCCGGCGCCCACGGCGGCCACATCGTCTACGCCGGCGACGGCAGCGACCTAGAGCAGGCGAACACGCTGACCGCCGACTACCTGACCGGCCGCAAGCGCCTTGAGCTGCCAGCCAAGTCGCGCGAACTTAGCGAAAAGCGAGCCATCACCGTGCGCGGCGCGACCGAGAACAACCTGAAGTCCATCGACGTCGCCTTTCCGCTGGGCGGGCTGGTTTGCGTTACCGGCGTCAGCGGCAGCGGCAAGAGCACGCTGGTCACGGACATCCTGGCGCGCGCGCTGGCCAAGAAGCTGCACAACGCGCAGACCGAGCCCGGCAAGCATGCCCGCATTGACGGGCTGGAGCAGATCGACAAGGTCATCGAGATTGACCAGTCGCCGATCGGCCGCACACCCCGCAGCAACCCGGCGACGTACACGGACCTGTTCGGGCCGATCCGCGACTTGTTCTGCCAAACGGCCGAAGCCAAAGCGCGCGGTTACAAACCCGGTCGCTTCAGCTTCAACGTAAGTGGCGGGCGCTGCGAAGTGTGCGAAGGCCAGGGCGTGAAGCTTATCGAAATGCACTTCCTGCCCGACGTGTACGTGACCTGCGAGGTTTGCAACGGCAGCCGCTACAACCGCGAAACGCTGGATGTGAAGTACCGCGGCAAGAGCATCGCCGACGTGCTGGACATGACCATCGAGGCCGCGCGCGACTTCTTCCAGAATCACCCGCGCATCAAGAACATCGTGCAGACGCTGTACGATGTAGGGCTCGGCTACGTGAAACTCGGCCAGCCCAGCACGCAGCTTTCAGGCGGCGAGGCCCAGCGCGTGAAGCTGGCCACGGAGCTCGCCCGGCCCGACACCGGCCACACGCTGTACATCCTCGATGAGCCCACGACTGGGCTGCATTTCCATGACGTAGCCCGGCTGGTGGAAGTGCTGCAAAGGCTGGTGGAAAAGGGCAACACAGCCATCGTGATCGAGCACAACCTCGACGTAATCAAATGCGCCGACTGGCTGATCGACCTCGGTCCCGAAGGCGGCAACGCAGGCGGGCAACTGGTAGCCAAGGGCCCGCCAGGGGAAGTAGCCCAGATCAAAGCCAGCCACACCGGAAGCTTTCTGCGTCGCTATTTCGAGGACCATGCCGACGTTGTGAAGAAGCCCAAGCGCAAAGCCTCGAAACCGCAAGCCACTCCCCGGCGGCAAAGGGCCGGCGCGCGCTGAGCCACGGTAGCCGCCTAGACCGCGAAGCTGCGGGGGTCGATGTACTCGAGGCGGATGCAGGCGAGCATCACCATGGCGGCGCCGATCAGCATGATGATCAGTGCGCCCAGCACGGGCAGTTTGCGCTCGGCCCATCGGTACAGGCGGCTGCGTGACTGCTGCTGTTTCTGGCGCAGATAGCTCTTGCCCTGCACCAGCGCAAGCCCGATCGCGCCCAGCACGCAGGCCAGCCCCAGGCTGAAGACCACCACCATCACCAGCCCCGCGAAGTACCACTCCTGCGCGAACGAGTACAGCGCGATGATCGTTGCCGAGGGGCACGGGATGATGCCGCCCAGGATGCCCAGCCTCAGGATCTCGCCACGAGTCAACTTGGCCGGGTCCAGCCCGTGGGAATGCGTGTGGTCGTGCGCGTGGTCATGCGTGTGGCCATGCCCGTGGTCGTGCGCGTGCCCATGCTCGTGTGTGTGGTCGTGCGCGTGGTCGGCGTGGTCGTGCGCGTGATCATGGTCGTGCGTGTGGCCTTCACCGGGCAAATGGCGGCCGAACACGTCGTGCTTGTGGCCGGGGTCGCCCGTGCGCTTGAGCACCAGGCCGATCCCCATGAACAAGATCGTCAGTCCCACCACCAGCGCCGTCCATTCACCCAGCCACTGGCGCCAGTCGCGCATCGCATCGGGCCAGATCTCGTTGGCGGCCCAGGCCCCGCCCAGCAGCAGCAGCACACCACTGGTGTGCGCGGCCGTCACCACCACGCCCAGGAACAGTGCGTCGGTCTTGGTGCCCTGGGTCCCGATCAAGTAGCCCGCGACCAGCGTCTTGCCGTGGCCCGGGGTCAGCGCGTGATAGGCCCCAAGCAGAAACATCAGCGCCAGCGCCGTGGCCCAGACCGCGGGGTCCGCGCCGCCGTCGCGCAATGCCCGGAATGAATCCTGGATCCAGGTCTCAACCCAGTTGCGCTCACTGGCTGCGTCTTCGTCGATCAGCCGCTGCCGGCCGTCTTCGGTCGGGGGCTGCACTTGCGGCTTGTCAGGCTGCGGCGTGGGTGCGACCGCGAGCGTCGTGCCAAAGCCAACGTCCCACGTGAATGAGACGCGGTCGTAGCTTTCAGGCGTGCGGCCGTAGTCGATGCCGGTGTGCGCGCGGCGTAGCTCGCCGCGGTCGTCGAAAACGCGCAGTTGCTCGCGCGGCTCCATCAGCACGATGCGGGCGCTGGCCAGGTAAAATTGGACGCGATAGTTGCCCTTGCCCCATGCCGTGGCCGGCACCACGTCGAACACGAAGTAGTAGCCGATGCGCAGGTCCGTCACCGGCATGCCGCCGGCGTTGTCCACGCTGTCGTCGGGGTTGTTCAGGTTTACGAACGCGAAGTTGTGAATCTGCGGCCGCAGCAGGGTCAGTTCGCCCTCAACGGTCAGGCGCGCGGCGGCGGTGATGTCGGCCGCCAGCTCGCCGTAGCGTTTGTCGAGTTCCGCGCGCGAGATGGACTTGTCGAGGTTGTCGTCGAGTTCGAGGTAGGCCTCGTTGTAGGAGGCGTAGTTGCCTTCGTAACGGTACTGGACGGTCAGGCGCAGGTGATCCACACCCTCGGCGTCGCGCAGCATGATGATCTCGGCCAGCATGTCGGCACGGTCATCAAAGGGGTGCGCGGCCAGGGCAGCGGGGAATAGCAGAAGGATCAGCAGCAGACGCATGGGGGCATTCTAGTCGTTACGCGCCCGGCAACGCAGGGGGTGATGGGCGATGTCGGAAAACGAACACCGGGGACGGTTTCCCGTCCCCGGTGGAAGCAATTCTTTCCGCACCTGCTTGCTTGCTGCCAGCCAATACTACTTCTGGCTGTCGGCGAAGCCGTTCGGCGCCGCAAACGGAACCTTCGGGTCCTTGCCCTTGCCCACAGCGCTGAAGCACTGGAAGGCGAACCACATGCCGGGCAGGTAGCAGATGATCCAGAAGATCATGCTGCGGATCATCAAGCGGACCTGGCTGACGAACCAGGGGTTCTTCCAAAGACCCGGCTTTTCGACGAAGATCAAGTACAGCGGACCCCAGCCAATGATCTGGAGCATCCACATCGTCTTGGCGTAGTCCTGAATTTCCTTCGGCACACCCAGCGCTTCGAGTTCGCCGCCGCCTGCTTCTGCTGGTGCATTTTCACTCATGGGTTTGTCCCTTTGGTTTGTCCCTTAGTTTCTGTTTGCGGTCCGTTTTGACAAAAGTCTATGCCGGTTGGGTCGGCAATATAGGCAGACCAAAGCTCTTGGCCAGCCGGTTTTCAGGAATTGCCCCCCAGAACCGTAGTTGTGAGCGACGGGATGTTTACCCCATGGGGGTTATTCCCGCAAGAGCCATTTTTCACTTCAAACAACGTAGGCCTAGGACTGGCCTAAGCTTGGCTCATTTGTGCAATCCGCCACTTCGGCAGTTACGCAGATCCGGCCCAAGCCGAGCCCGCGCAAAGGCACCACGCCATGACGCAGGGGTGATGTTACTCCGCCTCCAAAGTCACTTGGGCGCTGGTGGTCTTCCCGGCCTCAAACGTGACCGGTACCACCACTTCCTTGTAGCCCGCGACGCGCACCCGGACCTCTTTCACCTGCGGTGTGATGTAGCGCGTCAACAGGGTGGGCTTCTCGGGGACGCTAGTCTCACCCCAAGCGTCCCAGATATTGCTTTCGCGCACTACTTCTTTACCCCCGGCATCGAAGTAGCGCACCTGGGCCGCATCCAGCATCTCTTGCGTGACTTCCGTGTTGCTGACGCCCATCGACAGCGTGGCCCCCACCGTGACTTCAATGGCCACTTCTGTGGTTTCGCCCTTGGTGATCTTCACGCCCTCATATTCGCGCGGCAGGCAGCCGGAGGCCCTGATTTTCAACGTGTACGTGCCCGGCAGAAGCAGGCCGATGTTCGTGGGCTCGGTGTTGCCCAGCATCAGCATGCCCGAGGCCTCGCCGCCCATCGTGACCAACAGGCCTGCGGCGTCCACCAGCTGGACCTGTCCAAAGGGCATTGCCGGCAACTCGCCGTGCACCTTGGCGACACGAACCCGTAGCGTGCCGACGTCCTGGGAAAGCACCAGCGAAACGTCCTCCACGTTGGATTCTCCCACCGTTACTTCCGCCACGGCCACGCCCACGGACTCAAGCAACGCGGTCAGCCGGTAGCGCCCGGGCTGCACGCTGGCAAAACGGAAGGCACCGTCCGCATCGCATTCCGTGCGGCCGGCCAGCCACTCATTGAACTGCCCGGCGCTTTCGAGGTTGTTGATGCGCACCTTCACCGAACGCGCAAGGCCAGCCTTGTCCGCTGGCAGCGTCACGCGGCCAGATACCGCCACGGGTTTGAAGTCGCGGTCGTAGGTTTTGTCCTCGGTGCCGATTTCGACTTCGTCGCGAAAGGTCAGGTCTGTGTTCTCGGTGCGGAAGTGGATGACATAGCGGCCGACCTTCAGACCTCGCACCTCAAAGAAGCCGCCTTCGGCCACGGGGCCGTTCTTCAGGAAAGTCGAAATCTCGCCAGTGCCCAGCAGCGTGATTTCCTTGAACACGCCGCGCCCGCTGAGTGTGACGCGGCCCGACAGTGTGACCCCCGTGCGCGCCTGCAGTTCGATGTGAATTTCGGTAAGCTCGCCGGACTTCACCTTGACCCGACGGCTGCGCAACGAATCGGTATCAAAGCGGTCGTCGTCGCGGGAGGTGTGCACGTAGTAATCGCCGGCGGGGACGCCTTCGAGCAAGGCCGTGCCCGAACCATCGGTGACCCCGGCGTGACTGCCGGCGGGCCAACCCGGCCCTGAGTTGAGGCCCACGCGCAGTTCCGCCACCGGCACGCCATCGTCGGTGACACGAATCGAGATACGGCCGCCCACTGCCAGCGTGATCAGGCCGACATCCGTGTCTTTTCCGGACTCGACCTTCAGGTCGGCGAGCGTGGTGACGCCCAGTGCGCCGGCGGCGACAAACAGCGTATAGGTGCCGGTCTCAAGCCGGTCGATGCGAAACGTGCCGTCTTCGTTGGGTGCACTGCCTTGCCCCAGCATCCAGTGCCCGTAACTCTTGACTGACGCGTACTCGGGCGACTCGTGGTTCACGCACTTCACGCGGGTATCCGGCGGCAGCAGCCCGTCAGGACCGGTGATGCGACCCACGATGGCACCTGGGGCTTGCAGTACGATCACCAGGCTGGTGTCGGCCACGAGTTCCAGCATCCGGGTGTGGTGTGCAAGGCCCGTCTTCTCGGCCACAATGGCCAGGCTGCCAGGGCGAAGCCCTGCCATGGTAAAGCTGCCGTCCTTCGCACTGGTGGCGCTGGCGGCAATCTCGCCCATTTCACCGAACATGCCGCCGCGGCCGCTGACCAGCTTCAGGTCGGCACCTTCAACAGGCTCGCCGTTGCTGTTTTGCACCACGCCGCGCAAGGTCAGGCCAGCGGTTAGGCGCAAAGTGCCGAGGTCCTTGCGTTCGCCCGGTGCCAGCACCACGTTATCGACGGTGAGGTGGCCGACGCCGGGGCACTTCAATAGCACCACGTAAGTGCCCGCACGCAGGTCTTCAACCGCGAACTTGCCATCATCACCTACGCCATGGGACAGCGCTGGTGCCCATGCCAAGTTGCCGGCTGGGGTGGCGGAGATCGTAGCCCCCTTGCCAGGCTTTCCGTCGGGCGTCATCACAATGCCAATCAGTGCGGCCGCGCGTTGCAACGCGAACTCGCCCAGGTCGTTCTCACCGCCGCGGCTCAGGTCGCGTCGGCCGCCGGGGTCAGTCCACCCGTTGAAGTTTGCAAAACCCTCGGCCCTGATATTGATGGTGTAGTCATCGGCGCCGAGGTCACTGACCGAGAAATAGCCGTCCGCATCCGTAACCATCTGGCGCGGCGCAGTCATGCCCGTCGTGCGCGAAAAGCTGTTGAACTCGACGATCGCGCCGGGCACGCCTTTGCCGTCGGCCGCATCGACAACCCGGCCCCGCGCCGCGGCCGGGAACGTCAGGCTGATCTCGACGTCCTTCCAACCTTGCTCAACACCAAGGTACAGCACCGCTGAGCGGCCGGGGGCGTATCCCGCCAGTCTCGCCACCAGCGCCAACCCCTGCACAAAGGATGCGCCCGAGTCTTTGTGCCGCTGCCACTTCACAGTGACTTGCAAGCTGAACAGGCCGCTGCCGTTGGTGGTGGCTTCTCCTTCGAGCGTGTACTCCGGAGTAGTCGGGGCTTCGTTCTGCCAGGTGGACCACGGGGCCAGTTCCGGCTTGACCACGGCGCCCAGCGCCGGGCGGCCGGACTCGCGCAGCACCACGCGGCCGGTGGCGGTCATGGTGGCGGTGGCAGTTTCCACGCTGCTGGTGGTGTCGTCGGGCTTGAGCACGGCTTCCGGGCCGGGGCCGGGTTCTGGTTTGGGGGTCGGGTCGGGCGCGCCCGCGTTGGGGTCCGGCTTGTCGGCTGCGGTATTCGCGCTGGTGTTGCCGGGCTGTAGCGGTGTCGTGTCGTCGGGCTTGTCGGCCAGTTCGGGTTGTCCTGCGATGTTGGGCGCCGGTGGCTTGCCCGGGTCGCGCAGCAGGAACCAGGCCGCAAACGCGAGCCCGACCAGCAGCAGGCCGATCATCCCGAACGTTACCAGATTGCGATTGCGCATGGCGGTCCCCCGTACGTCTCTTGTCGGCGCATAGTGTAGTACCGATCGCCGCTTCGCCCGTTCCAAAACTGTGGCCTGTTCGGAATGCGAGGCCGTTCAGTGCCGGTGCCCGCGCTGCCGATACAATGCAGGCATGAGCGACGCCCCGCTGATCGGCATCTGCACTGACCACGTCCGGCACTTCCCGGCGCCGGACCGCGACCGCAGCTACCTGAAGCTGTATCCCGAGTACCCGCAGGCGATTGCGCGCGCGGGCGGCACCCCGTTGCTGATCCCGATCATGCCCGGCATTGAGCAAGCCAGACCGTTGCTGCAACTCGTACGCGGTGTGGTCATGGTCGGCAGCGATGACTACCCGCCCGAATGGTACGGGGCCAAGCCTCACCCGCGCGAAGAGTACGTCACGCCACAGCGTGCCGCCTTTGACCGCGCTTTCGTCGATCACCTTTACAACCACACCAGCCTGCCCGTGTTGGCCATCTGCGGCGGCATGCAGCTGATGGCCATCTTCAGCGGCGGTAAACTGGTGCAGCACATTGAGCCCACCACCGTACAGCACCGCCAGGAAGGTGGCATCCCCACCCGCCATCACGTCAGTATCGAGCCGGGCACCGTGCTGGCCAAAGCCTTGGGCGTCAGTCGCGCGGAAACCTATTCGCTGCACCACCAGGGGGCGGCCGCAGTGGGCCCGCGCCTGAGTGTAAGCGCCCGCGCCGACGACGGGCTGATCGAGGCTGTCGAGTTCATCGACCATCCATTCCGCGTGGGCGTGCAATGGCACCCCGAACGCCAGCCCGAAAGCGAAGTCATGCAGCGCCTGTTCCAGGCGTTCGTGCGGGCAGCACGAGGGTAGGCGCGGGTTCTTGTCTCGTGCTTCGTGTTTCGGCTTTCGAGGTTCGGGCGACCCCTCCCGCCGGAATAGGCCGAATCCCGAAGCACGAAGCATGACACACGAAACGCCAAACACGGCCCATCGCCATAACCATCGCCCGATCCCTGAGTTACAACTTTCCTCTGATCCTGCCCACTTATCCGTGAACTGATTCCGCCCAGGTGGCGTAATACATGTAGTTGTTCGCGGACTATGTTCAGGGGTTCACTCATGCACCATCGCAAATCCTTCCGTCGCATCCGTCGTGTGCTGGCCCTCGTGGCCGTGCTGTCCATCGGCGGCGCATTCTTCCAAGCGCCCGTTGTGGTCGGCCAGGATGCTGAAAATCCGGCTGGTCCCAATGATGCGGACCGACTGAAGAAGCTGGCTGAGCGGCAGAAGGCCGCGCGTACCACGCTTGAGAACCTGCGCGAACGCCTCGAGAAGCTGAAGCTGGAACTTGAGCTCAGCGACGACCTGACCGAACGCAAGCGCATCCCGCACGTTGTGGCCGCGATCGAAAAGCTCAACGAGCTGAAGATCGAAGAGCGCATGGCGGTCAATGAAGACGACATCAAGGCCGGCCGCGTGCGTACTGCCGCCACGGAAGGCAAGAAGATTGAGGACCTGATCAAGCAGGTCATCAGCATCCTCGAAAACGGTCCCAGCATCGGCGAAGACGATAAGATCAAGGCGGCGCGCGAAGCCATTGAGCGCCTTGAGTCGATGAAGACCGACCAGCAGGACATCCGCGAGAACACCAACGAGCTGCGCGACAACCCCGACGCCAAGCGTCTTGAGGAACTTGAGCAGGCCACCCGCGAACTGAAGCAGCAGCAGGAAGAACTGCTGGCCGACACCGAAAAGCTTGAGTCGCGCAAGTCCGACATCGAACGCCAGATGCAGGAACTGCAGCGCCTGAAGGAAGACCAGGAGCGCGTCGCCCGCCAGATCGAAGAGCGCAAGAACTCCGAGCAAAAGGCCCAGTCCGAGCAGATGAAGCAGCTCGAAGAGGCCATGTCTGAGCTCAAGAAGCTGGAAGACGAGGCCCGCAAGGCCAAGGAAGATGACGAAAACCTGAAGGCACTCGACCAGATCTTCAACGACCTGAACCGACTGCAGCAAGACCAGCAGGACGTGCTGAAGAACACGGACAAGGCTTCTGAGGAGAAAACCCAGAAGGCCCTCGACGCCATCACCAAGGCCAACGAAGAACAGCTCGACGCCTATCGCGCCACCCGCACCGCCAACGCGCAGCGCCAAGGCGCCAACACGGAGCTGCCCAAAGAAGCCCGCGAAGACCTGGAAAAGCGCCAGGACGAAGCTGAAAAGGCCATCGACGAAGCCCGCAAGGCCGCCGATGAAATGCCCAACAGCACGGAGGCGCGCAAGGCAAAGGAAGCCCTGGCCCGCGCCGAGGCCAAGAACGACGAAGCCCAGGAAGCCCTGAAATCGGGCGATTCCGACAAGGCTGAAAAGGCCCAGGAAGAGGCCCAGAAAGCCCTGAGCGAAGCCGCCGACGCGCTGCGCGAAAGCGCCAAGCAGAACAGCGACCTCAAACGCGCCGAAAGCGGCCAGCAAAACGCCAAGGACAACGCCGAACGCCTGAACCGCGAAATGAAGGCGCTGGCCAACCAGATCGCCAAACAGCGCGAGCAGCGACAGGATCCAAAGGCTGGCGAACCCAGCGAGGCCGACTACGCCAACGAGAAGCTCGAAGAAGCGCAAAAGGCCATGGACAGCGCGCTCGAGAAGCTGGGCAAGCAGGAGGCCGCCAACGCCGAAGCCGAAATGCAAAAGGCACTCGAGGCCCTGGGCGAAGCACGCGAAAACCTGCAGAAGTCGCAGGCCGCTGACAGCGAAGGCAAGCCCGACTTCAAGGCCGCGGCAGAGCGCCAGCAGAAAATTGCCGAGGCACTTGAGAAGCTGTCAGAGAACGTCGAGAAACTGCCCGAGCCTACGCTCGACAACAAGGCCATCGGCGAAGCCGTGCAGCGCGCCCGCGAATCGGCCAAGCCGATGCAGGAATCCGAAGACCGCAACCTGCGCGGCACCGCCCGCAAAATGGACGAGGCCATGCAGCGGCTGCAGGATGAAATGAAGGCCAACGAAGGCGAAGCGTCCGCCGAAAGCATGCGCAACGCCGCCGAGGCCGCCCGCGCTATGCAGCGCGAAGCCGAGCGCGCCCCGGGCCCGCAGGCCCGCCAGGCCGCCCGCGACGCCGAAGACGCGGCCCGCATGCTGGAAGAGGCCGCCGACGCCAAGGAAGGCTCGCGCCAGGCCCGCGAAGGGCTGAAGGGCGCGGCAGAAAAGTCGAAGCAGGCAGCCGAGGCCATGCAGGGCAGCGACGCGCAGAAGGGCGTGCAGTCTGAGTCCGAAGCGCTGGAGCAGCTCGGGCGCGCCCGCGAAGGCCTGCAGCGCCGCATGGACGCCGAACGCGGCGCCAAGGCGCTGGAAGGTGCCGCCGAGCAGCAGGAAGATATGGCCCGCAAGGCCGCAGAAGCCGCCGACCAGCTCGACAACGCGTCGCGCAACGCCGGCAGCAACAGCAGCCGCGAAAACAACAGCGAAGCATCCAAGTCAGCCAGCGAAGCAGCCGAGGCCATGAAGCAGGCCGCCGAATCGCTGAAGCAGGCCGCACAAGGCCAACAGGGTCAGCAAGGCCAGCAGGGCCAGCAGGGCCAGCAGGGCCAACAGGGCCAGCAGGGCCAACAGGGTCAGCAGGGTCAGCAGGGCGAACAGCAGCGGGCTGAGCAGATGCAAAAGGCCGCCGAAGCCCAGCAGCAGGCCCAGCAGAAGCTGGATGAGGCCATGCAGAAGCTGCAGCAAGAGCGCGAGCAGATCGAAAACGCCCAGGCCGAAGCTTCCAAAGAGCTCGCCAAGGGCCAGCAGGAACTCGAGAACAAGCTCAAGGACGTCAACGAGAAGCTGAACAACCCGCCCGAAGGCTCAAAGACCACCGAAGCCGAGAAGGAAGCCCGCGACAACCTCAAGCAGGCCGAAGAGGACATGAAGAAGTCGGCCGAGAACCTGAACCAGGGCCAGCCTCAGGCCTCCAAGGACGACCAGAAGAAGGCCGTCGACAAAATGGAAAAGGCGATCGAAGCGATGCGCCAGGCGCAAAACGAGTCGATCGATGAGAAGGAACGCCTGAAGTTCGACGAACTGGAAGAGCGCCAGCGCAACCTGGAGAAGCAGCTGGACGAGTTCAACCGCGAACCCAAGAACAGCGAAAACCAGCAGTCGCAGCAGGCCGCCCAGGAGGCCCAGCGCGCGATGAAGAAGGCGCGCGAGAACCTCGACCGTCAGAACTCGCAACAGGCCGAGCAAGACCAGAAGGAAGCTGAAGAAAAACTCGACGAAGCCATCCAGGCCCGCAAGGAAGAACTGAACCAGTACGTGCAGGGCCAGCAGGAACAGATGCTGGTGCAGGTCGAAGAAGCACTGAAGGAAATGCGCAAGAAGCAGACCGAGGCCCAGGAGGCCACGGTCAAGCTCGACCTCGAGGTGCAGCAGCGCGGCGGCGACATGTCGGCCGCACAGAAGCGCCGCGCCAAGGCCATCTACGCGCAGCAGGAAGAGGTGAAGAAGCTGGCCGAAGAAACGCTGGAGGCGTTACGCACGGGCCAGTACGGGGCGTTCACCACGGCGATGGAAAGCATCGAGCGCATCCTGCGCGACATCCTTTCAAGTCTGGAAGACAACGAAGTGGGCGAAGCCACGCAGATGGACCAGCAGGCGGTGCTCGACAAGATTGAGCGCCTGTTGACCGCCGTCGACAACGCCCGCAAGCGTCTGCGCCAGCAGCGCGAACAGCAGCAGCAACAGCAGCAGAGCGGCCAGGGCCAGCCCCAGCCGGAGCCGCTGGTCAAGAAGGTAGAAGAGATGGAGCTGATCTACGAAGAGCAGAAGGCACTCGGCGACAAGATCCGCAACCTCTCGGAGATTTCCAAAGATTACAATCGCGACGAATTGCCCGCGCACTTCCGGCGCCTGTATGAGCGCTACTCAGCCGAGCAGGCCGAACTGAAGAAAGCGTGGGATGAACTGCGCAAGTCACTGCCGCCGGCACCACCGGCTGCACCGGGAAGCGACGACTAAGTACAGGTCAGGAATTCAGGTCAGGGTCAGTGACTTACTACTGCAGGATTGCGAAAGTCAGCTTCACACAGGAACACAACATGAAAAAGTTCATCGCCATGCTCGCGCTTGCCGGCTTTCTTGGTGCGCCACTCTTTGCCCAGGAAGCAGGCCCTGAGCCGCAGCCCAAATCCGACGCCGAATTGCTGGCCGAGCTGCACCGCCTGATGAAGAAGGCCAGCGAAGAAATGGGCCAGCTTGAGTCTGAGCTGGCCAAGGCCTCGCTTGACGCCCCCAAGGCCGACGTGATCGCCGAGCGCATCAAGAAGATCCGCGAGTCCATGGAATCCGGCAAGCTGGACGAACTGCCCGAAGGCCTTCGCGAATACCTGCGCAAGAACCCCGAAGAGGCCGCCAAGCTGACCGGCAAGTCCGAAGAAGAAATCCGCAAGGCAGCCGAAAAGAATGACGAACTGCTTGAGCTGCTGAAGAAGAACCCCGAGCTGCTGAAAAAGCTGGCCCAAAGCGAAGACACGATGGAAGAGATCGTGAAACACCAGCACGAGGCCGAACGTAAGCTCGCCGAAACCTTGCGCAAGCAACAGGAGGCAGCCGAACAGGCGCGCGAGAAGGTGAACGAATCCATCGACATCGCCCATGAGCTGAGCTCGCGCAACCCGCAGTCGTCGCCCGGCCAGCCCGACAACAAAGGCGAGAAGTCAAAAGACCCGCGCGAGGGCAACAAGCCCCAGCAGGGCGACCCGAGCAAAGGCGCCGAAGAGCAATACAACCCCGGCAACGGCGAGAACAAGCCGGAAGACAAGACCGGTGACTTCAAACGCGCCGACGGTGAGGGCTTCCAGACCGAAAAGCAGGGCAAAGACATGCAGGACGCCAGCAGCAGCCAGGACCGCCGCGAACCCGGCAAGTACAAGGGCTTCTGGGAAAAGTTCGCCGAAGAATCCGCCAAGCGCGCCGAGCAGCGCAAGGCGCCCAACAAGTAACGCGCTCGTGCCGCAAGCCGACACAGGCCGCCTTAGGGCGGCCTGTTTGTTACACTGACCGACATGCGAACCATCCCGCCCGCTTTGCTGTGCGTAACCGCGCTGCTGTGCGCCGCGCTGGCCCAGGACAAGCAACCGGCCGATCCTGACAAGGCCGCAGAAGCTGAAACGAAGGCGCTGGCGACGCAGGCCTACTTCGTGCTGCGCGAGAACTGCTGGCCCTGCCACGGCGAGCCCGGCAAGAAGGCCTATGGCGAAACCGTGCCGCTGGACTGGATCCTTGACTACGACCAGCTGATCAAGACCAAGACCGTCGTGGCCGGCAGCGCCAAAGAGTCACGGCTGATCTACATCATCGCCGTCGAAGGCAAGATGCCACGCGCTTTCGACGAACACGGCCGCCCCGGCATCGAAGCCGAGTTGCCCGAAGCCGACCTGCAAGTCCTGATCGACTGGGTAAAGGCCGGCGCGCCGAAATGGCCCGAACCCGATTACACACACGAGTGGGTCAACGCGGCCTCGTGGCCGGAAAACGCCCGCCTGTTTGCCACGCATCTGGGGCTGATGGCTTTGCAGGAAGGCGAGCCGATGCTGCAGCTCAAGGAAGGCAGATGGGTTGCCTTGCCGCATGCGCTGGAAGGCAGCGTGCTCGAAACGGCCATTGAAGCTGATGCCACTTGGCTGCTGATGGCGGGGAAAGAGGGCAACGTGCTGCAACGTCTCGATGCCACCGGGCTGAAAGAGATTCCGATGCCGGACTGGAAGGCACCCAAGCGCGTGGCGCTGGTGCCCGGCGCAAACGTTGGCCTCATCGGCAGCTTCGACCACAACAGTCCGCAGGACAGACTCGAACTCTGGACGCTGGTTGACGCGACGTGGGGCAAGACAGCCACCTTCGATGAACCCGACCAATGGTTTCCCGTACGGTACGCACGCGACCAGGCCGGGCAGTTGCTGGCGCTAGCAACCCGCCGAACCGGCATGTCCGGCTGGGCCGTGCTGCAGCGGACCGGTGAGGGGACTGACGCGGGCTGGGAGGTGCTGGCGCAGATCGGCGGCACCGGAACGCCCGGCATGGGCAGCATGGGCCCGGGCGGCGAAGCGCTGGTGTTGCTCGGCGGCGAGCTGCACCAGTACCAGGCAGACAAGAAGAAGTGGCAGCCGCTGAAGGTCGGCCGCAGCAAGGGGCCGTTCACCTGGCAAGCGTCCGAAAAGGCATGGTATCAGGCGGGTTCGGCACTGCAGAAGCTGACGCCGTGGCGCCAGGCCGCGGCCAAAGACGACTGAGCCGTCGAGGTCTGGGGTAGGGCCTCAACCCCCCCCCCAAACGTCGAGTGCCCCCTTCCCGGTTGCCGGCCTTTGGAACCTTGCACACTGGTCGCTCACATACAGTGTGGTTTGGCTTCCGTAGGTCCGGCAACGGGAAGGAGGCACTCAGTCGGGGGAGGAGGGGCCAACCCCCGATGCTTCCAGTTGTCTGACACAGGAATAATACCCCATGTACGGCAAAGGGCAAGGAAAATCGCTCGTTTTGCGCAGAATGTTCGCGTGTAAGAACCAATAACCTTACATTTTGGCAGTTAATCGTACACGCGCGGGTGTGACCTTAGTTCTTGGTTGGAGGTCTAAGGACCTTCAGACTCAAGTCCAGGGCGGGTGCCGAGTGTGTGATGGTTCCGACCGAAATTCGTTCGATCCCGGTCAGTGCGTAATCGCGGACCGTGGCAAGTGTGACACCACCCGACACTTCAAGCTGGCACTTTCTTACAGCTTCGGGCTGCCCTGAGCGCCACTGCACCACCTCGCGGATCTGCTCAAGCGAAAAATCGTCCAGCATTACGACGTCGGCCCCGGCGTTGATCGCGTCCTTGGCCTCCGCCACGCTCTCGGCCTCTGCCGTCAGGTGCAGGTCGGGGTGAGCCGTGCGCAGTTTCGCGATGGCGTCTTTCAGCCCAAGGCCGCTCAGGTACAGGTGGTTGTCCTTGATCATCATGGCGTCAAACAGGCCCAGGCGATGGTTGGCCGCGCCGCCGCACAGCACCGCGTACTTTTCGAACAGGCGCATCGCGGGCGTGGTCTTGCGGGTGTCGAAGATGATCGCGCCGGTGCCCTCAATCGCGTCCACAAAGCGCGCGGTCATGGTCGCGATGCCTGACATGCGTTGCAGCAGGTTCAATGCCGTGCGCTCTCCCGCCACTAGTGCCTGCTGGTTGCATCGCACGCTGGCGGCCACGGAGCCGGCGCGAACGCGGTCGCCGTCAGAGGCGCGCAACTCGATCACCGCGCCGGGGTCCAGTTGCTTGAAGACCACGCCCAGCCATTGCAGGCACGACAGCACACCGTCGTGCTTTACGCGCAATTCGGCGCTGGCGGGTTTGTCCGCCGCGAGCAGCACCTTGCCGGTAAGGTCGCCTTCGCCCAGGTCTTCGCGCAGGGCCAGCGCGGCCAGGTGCTCGGCATACTCCAGTAACGGCTGCGGCATGTGGTGTCGGGTCGGCATGGCGCAAGTGTAGCGCCAAGGCATGACCCGTGTCAGCCGCCGGTACCGGACGACGCCCGGTACACTTGCTAAAGTTGGCCCGCGAACGGAGCCACCATGTGCGGACGCTTCTATGTGCCGGCGCAGGCGATTGACGGCGCGATTG
Source organism: uncultured bacterium (assembly GCA_938014885.1). Classification (GTDB taxonomy): domain Bacteria; phylum Planctomycetota; class UBA8742; order UBA2392; family UBA2392; genus CALLQI01. The sequence goes on along the minus strand of CALLQI010000018.1, from coordinate 423,367 downwards.
CGTTTCTGTCACCGGAATTGCAGGCGCAGGCCCGCGCCGCGATCGCGGAATGGATCAGCGACCTGAACCGCCCGCGCAACAACGTATCGCCCACACAGTCGTACCCGGTGTTGACCCCCAACGGCGTGCGGCCGATGCGCTGGGGTTACATCACCGACAAGTCCAACGCGGTCTTCAACGCCAAACGCGAAAGCATGCATTACAGCTTGTGGCGCGAATCCCTGGTGCTGCGCCGCGCGTTGGTGCTCGTCGGCGGCTTCTACGAATGGACGGGCCCCAAAGGCGAGCGCCAGCCCCACGCCATCCACCGCGCCGATGGCAACGCTATGGCACTGGGCGCCCTGTTCAACGACGACCCGGAGGCCGGCGAGTGCTTCTCGATCGTCACCGTGCCCGCATCCAGCTGGATGCAGCAACTGCACCATCGCGAGCCGCTGATTCTGGAGCCGGCACAGGCTGCGACTTGGCTGGACCTCACGCAAAAGCCCCCGGCGATCAAGGCGCTGCTGGTGCCGACGGAGGCCCCACTAGCTGAATTCGCGTGTCCGGACCCCCGCCAAGATCGCCCACCACGGCCCGGGGCCAAGCGCGACCTGTTCAGCGAATAGGTGCATGTGATTACAATCGGGTCGCGCGTCGCAGGCAAGTTTCTGCAGTAACCCTTTGTCCGGCATATCGTTGCACGCTGCTCCAAAACATTGTCTTGACTGTAAGCTGGTGTCCCCTAACTTGTGGGTCGCCGAATCCTTTCGAGGAGCGGGGGACCCAAAGCGCGCAGGCGCCGGGGCGAACGGCAAAGCCGGGGGCACTCTTCAGCCCTAGCCCGACAGCTAACCCCGCAGGCGTTGAAGAGGATGCCGACCCTCCCGGTACTCCTCGCTGTGCTGAAGGCCCGGGGTTCGCCCCGATGCGAGGTTTTGGTGCGTACCGTGACACCCGTGAATTCAACTCTCCCGCCGAGGCATTCGCTCACGCCTCGGTGATCCGTTGTGGCGCCGGGACGCATCGCCGCGTCCCGGCCCCACGGTACCAGTTCCGCATATCAGCTTAGTTCGGGGTCAGTACGTAGTTCCCCAGGTGATTGACCTGGCCGGGCAGCAGCACCGGCAGGTTTACCTCAAGCGGCGCGCAACCTTCAAACGTGATCGTGAGGCGTGTCGTGCCTTCCGGCGGGTCGGAAAAGCGCACCAGCCCGTTTGCGTCCGTGGCCACGCCGGATTTGACCACCACCTCACCGCCGTGCATCTCGACGCTGACGGCCTTTGTGGCTAGCGGTTGCCCGTTGAGCTCCAGCGTAAGCACCAGAATCGTGCGCAGTTTCACCACCGGTTCGTCGCCCAACGGCGTGATGACTCCGATAACGACAACCCCGTTCACTTCGGACTTTACCGGCTGGTATTCATCGGGCAGGCGCAGGCTTGTTTCCGGCTTACCGATTTCAATCGCGTGGGCCACGCTGACTCGATAGTTGCCCGGCACCAGTCCCACGAAAGTGAAGTTGCCCGCGTCGTCACTGACCGTGCGGCTGGGGGCCGCGCGTTTGCTGCCTTCCTCAGGTTCGTGGATGGCCTGCACGCGGATACCGGCCACACCGACGCCGGTCTCGTCCACGACGCGCCCGGAAATACCGCCCAGCGCAAGGATCTTGAGCTCTAGCTCATGGGCTCCTCGATCAAGTGTCGCGCCAACCTTGACGACCGCGCTGGTCGCGTAGCCGGCGTCGGCCCTCACGGCCAACTCGCAGAAGGAAAATCCGTCCCAGCCGTGGGCCAGCGCCAGCAGGACCTCAAAACGGCCGTCATAGCTGCTGGCCCCGATCCGGGCCTCTGCGTACTGCGCCCGCGCGGGGTTTCCGCGCGGCCCGTCGGTGCTGTCGGGTAGTGCAGCGGCCGCCGTTGCGCCGGCGAAGATGGCCGCGTCTGCAACCGGCAGGTTGTTGTGGTCCACAACCACGCCGCGCAGCACCACGTAATGGCGCTTGTCGCAGTCGGCCAGCGGAGTCAACGAGCCCTCAAGCTCAATGGCGGGGATGTTCGGCAACGCATCAGTCTGTGGGTCAGGTTGCTTCTCGGGCTCTTTCTCAGGCTCAGCGTCTGGCTTGACGTCTGGTTGGGCGTCAGGCCCGGTGTCGCGTTCTGGTGTCGCGTTGTTTGCCGCCAGTGGAGTGCCGTTGGTTGGGGGCCCGTCTTGCGGCAGGTCCAAGTTGCGGGCCTGCGCCGGGCGGTTCTCGACGGGACGCTCACGCAGCAGCCAGTAACCCGCCCCGGCCATGAGCAGCACCAGCAGCAGCGCCATCGCCACGATCACGCGCTTGTCGTTCATGCTGATGAGATACGAGCGCGCGAGCACAGGTTCCACAGAAATCGGTGCCCAGTGCTCGGTGCCCAGTGCCCAGTGCTCTAACGGCGTGCTTCGGGCTTCGTGTTTCGGGCTTGGTCTCCCAAACCGCGAATCTCCAACCTCCAGCCCGCATCCCCTTGGAACGCAAACCCGGGGCCGTTTGGCGACCCCGGGGCAGGAAACACAGCACACAAAAACCCAACTAGTCGGCCTTCTCGACGCTGATTACTTCGTACTTCACGGCGCCCTCCGGTGTTTCCACTACCGCGTTTTCGCCGGCACGCTTGTTCAGGATGCCCTTTGCGATCGGGCTTTCGTTGCTGATGATGTTGTTGGCAAGGTCGGCCTCGTAGCGTCCGAGGATGGTGTAAACCTTGGTCTTGCCGTCTTCGCGCTTGAGGGTGACCTTGGTGCCGAAGCCCGCGGTGCTGGCGTCGATTTCCTTGCTTTCGACGACGCGCACGCGCTTGAGTTCTTCCATGATCTCCTTGGCGGCTTCCTTCAGGCGGCTTTCCTTTTCGCGGGCTGCGTCAAGCTCAGCGTTCTCGCTGATGTCGCCCATGGCCAGCGCTTCGCCAATCTGCTTGGCAACTTCGGGCAGTTCTTCTTCCTGGATACGCTTGAGCTCGGACTGGCGCTTCCGCAGGCCGGCTTCCGTGGCCAGGATTTCGCCGCCGGTTTCTTCTTCCATGATTGCGGCCGCGCGGCTGGCTGCCTTGGCCTGCAGGTTGGGGAAGCTGCGCAGCACGGCGTCGCGCAGTGTGTGCAGGTGAATATCGCTGAGGCCGCGGCAGCGTTCGATCTCATGCAGCAGGTGGGCGGCGCGTTCTTCGCTGAGGCCCTGCATCGCCGCTGCCAGCAGGCGCGAATTGCGTTCGGTCATGGCCGCACGCAGGCTGGCCAGGACTTCCTTGAGGGCGATCTCGCCGCGTTCAATGCGGGTCAGCACCTTGTTCATGACCCACAGCAGGCGCGCAAACAACTCGTTGGCTGCGGGCAGTTCCAGCCCCGGAGGCAGTTCGCCGCCGACGATGCCGCGGCGCACAATCCACAGGGTCTGCAGCGGGTACTCGTCTGACTGGCCCCAGATCTGGTCCAGCACCTTGCGCAGTGCCTCGTGGTGGTCTTTGTCGAGCATGCGGCGCGCGACGCTGTCCCACAGCGTGCTGAGGTTGCGTACGAAGGCGCCGGCGTATGCCTTGGCCCAGTTCTGGCCCGCCTTTTCGGCGGTCTTGGAATGCAGCTCAAGGGCGCGCCACTGGTAGTCAGCGTCGCGGACTTCTTCGATGCGCTTGAGCAGGTCTTCTTCAGTGCGGACCAGATCCAGCACGTCGTAGCCAATCTCGGCGTTCAGCTCGGGTTCGGCCTTGTTGAGGTCGTCGATCAGGAAGGCGCACAGGATGCGCTCACCGGCCAGGGTGGGCAGCCCGGGGCGGGCGCGTTCATCCAGCGCACCGTCACGATTGGCGATCTTGCGGACTTGCTCGGCGATGTGCTTAAGAAGCGCCAGGCGCGCGGGGCCGCGCTCGGAATCGCGAAGGTAGCGGCGGGCAATCTCGAGTTTCTGCAGCAGGCGCGGCGCGTAGTCAAAACGTTCGCGGGTTTCGTCCTCGTGGGTCATCGCCGTCACAAGGCGGTCGATGGTGGGGTTGGTGCCTGTGCCGACCTTGATGAAGGGGTGCTTGGCCAGCTTCTTGCGCACGTCGGCCCACCACTTGGCCCAGGACTTGGCGTCAATTGCCGCGGGCACCAGTTCGGCCTTGATGCGCTTCAGGTTGCTCTTGTTGTGGTGCGCCTTCAGCACGTTCAGGATCACGGCTTCGGGGTCATCCTTGCAGTTCTGCTTCAGCTGGTCGGCCTTGGCCGCGCGCATGACCATGATGTCGTCGGGCGGCAGCTTGCGGAAGAACTTCGCAGCCGCACCCAGCTTCACTTTGTGGTTTTCGTTGTTGGCGAAGTCGACCTTCAGCTCGCCGTTCTCGGCGTCGATTTCTTTCACCTCGCCCAGGCCCCAACCGGCATCGTGAAACACCCAGTCACCGGGCTGGAACTTGAGCTGTTCGTACAGCGACTTCACAAAGCGGTTATCGCTGCCCTTGGACTCTTCTTCTGCCTTGGCCACGCACTTGTCAAAACCCGGCAGGTCCGCGAATGCGTTGGCGAAGACCTGTTTGGCAAGCTCTTTCTGGTTTGCGTTGCGCGGCGCAACACGCGCGACTTCGCCCAGTACATGCACGGCCTTGATGTGCTCACCGCTGCTGTCGAGCTTATTCACCACCTGCTCAAGCAAATTGCCGGCCTTTTCGCCGTGGCCCGCCTTGGACAGCTTTTCAGCCAGCGAAAGAAAGGTGTCGATTTCCGAGGGCGCCTTCTCCAGGGCTTCCGCCCAGACGCTTTCGATTTCGCCCAGTTGTTCCTGCTTGATGAGTTCCGAGATGCGAGCGGTTTCTTTGCTGAGGCTGCTGACCATGGCGTGCTTTCTGCGGAGTCCGCGTGGAAAATGTCCAGAGACAAAGGCAGCGTCAGCAATCGCCGACGCCTCACCGCTTATAGGCCTCGCAACCCTGATGCGCAAGCGGGGCGCAAGCGGCAAGGCACCTGCAGTTTTCGGCCCTTCCATACCGCACGGATGTACTTACCTTGCGGCCATGCGTTCACTCGTTACCGGCGCAACCGGCTTCATTGGCAGTCACGTCGCGGAACTGCTCAAAGAGCGCGGCCATGACGTGCGGCTGCTCGTGCGCAACGAGAAGCGCCTGTACCCCGAACTGCAAACAGGCTACGAAATCATCCGCGGCGACGTGACCCAGCCCGCCGCCGAGCTGGCCAAGGCCGTGCAGGGTGTGGACTTCATCTTTCACGTCGCCGGCCTGATCAAGGGCCGCACCCAGGCCGAATTCACGCGCGTGAACGCCCACGGTACCCGCAACCTGCTTGAGGCCGCGCGCGCCCATAGGGGCGAGCTGATGCGCTTCCTGCATTGCAGCAGCCTCGCCGCCGTCGGGCCCTGCGAAGACAGCAGCGATGTCATCACCGAAGAACGCTACCCGCACCCGGTGACGTACTACGGCCGCAGCAAGTTGCTGGCCGAGAAATACTGCGAACAGGCGATGCCTGAGCTGCCGATCACGATCATCCGGCCGCCGGCGGTGTATGGGCCGCGCGACACGGGCATTCTTGAGTTCTTCACGTGGATGGCCAAGGGTTACAGCCTCCAGTTCGGCAAAGAAGAGCGCGTGTTTTCGATGGTGCACGGGCGCGACCTGGCCCGGGGCATGATTGAGGCCGCGCTGCACGACGGCACCGTCGGCGAGACCTACTTCGTGACCGACGATCAGCCGTACTCCATGAGCTGGACCATGGAGGCACTGCGCAGCGTACTGAAGCCGAGCAAGAACAAGACGCTAAGCCCGCCGGTGTGGCTGGCCAAGGCCTTTGCCCGCATGAATGACGTGATTCAGGTGATCACGCGCAAACCGATGCTGCCCAACAGCGACAAGATGCGCGAGCTGCTGCCACTGTACTGGGTTTGCAGCGGCCAAAAGGCGCGCGACGGGTTCGGCTATCGCTCGCAGATTCCGTTCATCGAAGGGCTGAAGCAGACCGCCGCCTGGTACACCGAGCATCGCTGGATCAAGGTGAAGTAGCGCCAGCCTGTGGCCGCTCGTGGTATCGCCTGTCGCCGTCTACAATCGCCCCATGGACTACGACTTTCGTTTTCGTTCGCGCCGCAGTTGCGTCATGGCCACGCGCGGCATGGTGGCGACCAGCCAGCCGCTGGCGGTGCAGGCAGGCCTTCGCGTGTTGCAGCAGGGCGGCAACGCCGCCGATGCCGCCATCGCGTGCGCGGCCGTAATGACCGTAGTCGAGCCTGTTTCCAACGGACTGGGCGGTGATTGCTTTGTGCTGCATTTCGACGCCCGCAGCGGCAAAGTCAGCGCGCTGAACGGCAGCGGCCGCGCGTCCCGGCACGCCGACGCCGACTCGCTGCGCCGTGCAGGTTTCACGCGGATGCCGAAATTCAGCGGGGCCGCCGTGACCGTGCCCGGTGCGGTGCGCGCGTGGGACGACCTGCGCGTCCGCCATGGCACGCGACCTCTGGCCGAGCTGCTGGCACCGGCCATTGAGATCGCAGAGCACGGTTTTCCCGTCACCGAGTGGATCGCCCGCGCCTGGGCGCTTTCTGCACCGAAGCTGCGGCGCGATCCCGATTGGCGCAGCGGCGAAGACCACGGCCCGCCACAGCCCAGCGGCCACGAGCTGTTGCGCAACGGGCGCGCGCCGCTTGCCGGTGAAGTCATCGCGTTGCCGACGCTGGCGCGCACGCTGCGCGGCATCGCGGAATCGGGCCCCGATTTTCTGTACAAAGGCGAGTTTGCCGTGGCGGCCGCGCGCCACGTGCAGGCCTACGGCGGCTGGCTGACCGAAGCTGACTTCGCAGAGCACGCGAGCACCTGGGACGCGCCCATATTCGCCGACTATCGCGACGTCCGCGTTTACGAGTGCCCACCCAACGGGCAGGGGCTGGCCGCGTTGCTGGCGCTGGCGACCGCGCGCGGCTTTGATCTGGCCGCCACGAGCGAAGCCGAGCGCGCCCACCTGTTGATTGAGTGCATGCGCCTAGCATTTGCCGACGCCCGCGAGCATGTACACGACCCGGCCTCTGCCGCGATCCCGCTGGCACATTTGCTGTCCGAAGACTACGCGGCCGCGCGGCGCGCACGTGTGAATCCGTTGCGTGCAGCCTTGGATGTCCCGCCGGGAATGCCGGCCGGGCCGGACACCATCTATCTCAGCGTCGTAGACGGCGCGGGCAACGCGTGCAGCCTGATCCAGAGCTGCTACATGGGCGTGGGCACAGGGCTGGTCGTGCCGGGCACCGGCGTCAGCCTGCAGAATCGCGGCCATGGCTTCAGTCTGGAGCCCGGCCATCCGAACGAACTTGCGCCCATGCGCCGGCCGTACCACACCATCATCCCGGGCTTGGCCACGCGCGACGGCCAGCTGTACGCGAGCTTCGGCATCATGGGCGGCTACATGCAGCCCCAGGCGCACCTGCAGGTGCTGAGCAACTTGCTGGATCGCGGCATGAACCCGCAGCATGCACTGGACTGGCCGCGCTGGATGCTAGAGGGTCCGGATGACCCGCTGGGCGCCGACCAGCCCGGCGGGCTGTTGTATGTAGAAGATGACATGGACGTGGCCGTACAGGCCGAGCTGGCCCGGCGCGGTCACCGGCTGAAGGTGCTGCGCGGTTTTGAACGAATCCACGCGGGCGGCGGCCAGGTGATCGTGCGCGAAGGCAACGTGCTGGTGGCAGGCAGCGACCCGCGCAAAGACGGCTGCGCGGCCGGCTGGTGATCGGCCAAATCCCGCTACTCCCAGCCGCCCAGGTCCTTTGGCGGGGCCTTGGCGTGATTGTGCGCCACGAACCATGCGGCTGCGCGGCGCAGTGTCTCGCGCACCGGGCGCGTCGGCAGTCCTAGTTCGTTCAGCGCGCGGGTGTTGTCGTACCACATCGGCTTCATCGCCATGCGCACGCCGGCCAGGGGAATCACCGGCGGCTTGCCGGTCAGGCGCGATCTCAGCTCGCTGCCGAATGCGGCCATCAGCGCCACCGCCTTCGGTACCTTGAAGCGTGGCGCGGGCAGGCCGGTCAGGTCGGCCAGCAGCTCAAAGATCTCGCGAATCTGCAGGTTCTCGTGCCCCAGGATGTAGCGCTGCCCGGGCTTGCCCAGCTTGGCCGCGAGTACATGGCCGCGCGCGCAGTCCTGCACGTCGATCACGTTCAGGCCGGTTTCCATGTAGCCGGGCATCTTGCCGCGCAGGAAATCCAGCACCACGCGGCCGGTCGGCGTCGGCTTCACGTCAAAGGGTCCCATCGGCGCGGTGGGGCTGGCGATCACCACGGGCGCGCCCTTGGCCGCCATCTCGAGCGCCTTTTGTTCGCCCAGCAGCTTGCTGCGCTGGTAGTGCACGGTAAGGCTGTCCAGTTGTGCGACGTCGTATTCGTTGCTGGGAGTACCGTCTTTGCGCGGTGCCAGCACTGCGATAGTGCTGGTGTGCACGATGCGGGTGCAGCCGGCCTCGGCGGCCACGCGCAGCACCATGGCGGCGCCGCGCTCGTTGGCGTCATACATGCGGCGGATGTCGGCACCTCCGCGCAGGCTGATCTTGGTCATGCCCGCGACGTGAAAGCAGGCATCGCAGCCGACCAGACCCTTGGCCAGTGCAGCCGTGTCCAGCACGTCGCCCTCAATTACCTCGACATCCAGGCCTTTGATCGCGGTGTGATCGGCACCCCTGCGCATCAGCACGCGCACGGCGACACCGTCGCGCAGCAGCTCACGCGCGACTGCGCTGCCGATGAAGCCCGATGCCCCGGTGACAAAAGCCTTTTGCATGGCGCGATACCACGATTGCGCGGCCGGTTCGCAAGGCCCCGCCGCTAGCCCTTGCGCGCGCGGAGGGTAGATTGCGGCGGTGAGTGATAAGCCCCAAGTCGGACGCAGGCAAGCGGCGCTGATGGCGCTGGCGCGCTTCGTTTGCCGGCGCGCAGTGTGGATTGTGGCGCTGGCGGCGGTGCTTTCGGTGGTGTCGGTGATTTATTCGGCCACGCGCATCGAGTTCGTGACCGACCGCAACGCGCTGGTGGACCCGGAGGCCGAGTACAACCGGCGCTTCCTTCAGTTCAAGCAGGAATTCGGCGACCAGGAGCTGATGCTGCTCATGATCGGCCCGGCACCGGGCCCCGTGGGCAACCCGGGCTACGCGCCGCCCGTTCCCGGCGACTTGACACGTCAACAGATGAAGGCCGCCGCCGTTGACGTGCTGACGCAACTGCGCAAGCGGCCAGACCTTTTCCCCGGCATCTACGACCGCGTGGACCCCGACAGCTTCGGCGGAACACGCATGCTGTACATGCCCACCCAGGACCTGCGGCAGATCCGTGACCAGGTCGCCCCGGCCACACCGCTGCTGGCGCAACTGGGTGAAGAGCCCTCATTCCCAGGGCTGCTGAAGGGAATGCGCCGGGCACTGGATGAAAGCCCTCCCGATGCATCCAACGCCGATGCCGCCGCAGAGGGCGGGCGCGAAATGGCCCGGCTGATCGGCAACCTGCGCGCGAGCCTGGCCGCCGGCAGCGACCACCCCGGCATGGAGGCGATGTTTTCGTACCGCAGCAGCGACCCCACGCTGGACCCCGATGGCTGGTTCTTCTTGTGGCAGGGGCGGCTGCTGTTTGCCGCGCTGATGCCCGCCAAAGACCAGGGGGCGCTGGACCAGGTGGCTGAGCCGCTGGCCTTCATCCGCGAAGTGATTGCCGAAGTGCAGCCGAAGTACCCCGAGCTCGCGATCGGCCTGTCCGGCCGCCCGGTGATTTACTCGGACGAGATGGCCTCAAGCGGACGCGACATGACCTGGGCTACGGTGTTTGCCGTGGTCGCCGTGGGCCTGATGTTCGTGCTTGCGTTTCGCAGCGTCGCGCGGCCGCTGCTGGCGGTGCTGTGCCTGACGCTGGCGCTGGCCTGGACATTCGGGCTGACAACGCTGGTGATCGGGCACCTGAACATCTTTGCGATGGTGTTTGCGGTGGTGCTGGTGGGCCTGGGCATCGACTTCGGCATTCACCTGCTTGCGCATTACCTGTCGGGCCTGTCGCGCGGGCTTTCGGTGCGCGAGGCGCTGGTCGAGGTCTACGCCGAGATCGGCATGGGCACGGTGCTGGGCGCCCTGACCACGGCGCTGGCGCTATCCACGGCGGCGCTGACCGACTTCCTGGGCCTGGCTGAGTTGGGGCTGATCTGCGGTATGGGGATTCTGTGCTGCCTGGCGGCAATGATGCTGGTGTTCCCGGCTCTGCTGGTGCTGCTGGACGCTCGGCGCGTCGGTGACGGCAACGAGAATCTGCGCACGCTTGCCCGCGATCAAGCGCTGAAAGCCGAGCCCCCGGCCAAGGGCAAGACAGGCCTGTTCAGCGCGCTGGCGGTAATGCTGCTGCTGCTGGTAAGCGGAACCGTGGCCGGGATTGAACTTGCCCGCGGCTACGTGCCCTTTGAGTACGACCTGTTGAAGCTGAACGACCCGGACAGCGAGGCCGTGCACTGGGAGAAGCTGCTGATCGACAACGACCAGCGTGCCAGCTACGTCGCCTGCATCCGCAACGACCCCGCCGAGTTGCGCGAACTCGAGGCGCAAATCCAGCCGCTGATCGAACAAGGCCTCGTGCGCAGCACCGAAAGCATCTTCCCGCCCGATGAGGCCGCCCGACGCGACCTGCTGCGCGAGATCGGCCTTGCGATGCCGCTTAGCATTGCAGACCCCGGCCAGCCCAGTGACGCCACGGCGCTGCGCGCGGCCGCACGACGGCTGCAATCGGGTTTGCGCGATCTGTCGCTGCGCGGTGATAGTCTGCGCGAGGCTTTTGCCGCGGCGCTGGATGAATTGGATGCGCTGATGCGCCTGTGCGAGCAACAGGGCAATCACGTCAACATGCGGCTGGGGCAGACCGAGCGGCCCTTCTTTGCCGAGCTGACACGCCGGCTGCGCGAGCTCAAGCGCGACAGCGCGCCGCCCGCGATCACGCCTGACACGCTGCCCGACGTGCTGCGTTCGCGCTACGTGGGCACCGCCGCCGATGGCACGACACGCTACGCGCTGTACGTGTACCCGGCAAAGAACGTGTGGCAGAACGAACTGGCGGCCGAGTTCAACGCGGCGATCCGGGCCATCGACCCCGAAGCCACGGGCGTCACCATCCAGATCCATGAAAGCGGCAAGCTGATTGTCGCGGGCTTTGGCACCAGCGTGCTGTACGCCTTTATCGCGATCGTGGTGTTGCTGGTACTGGACCTGCGCCGGCCGCTGGCCGTGCTGGTTGCGCTGCTGCCACTGGTGGGTTCGCTGCTGGTGCTGCTGGGCGTGATGACGCTGACCAGCCTGAGCTTCAACTTTGCCAACTTCTTCGCGGTGCCGATCCTGATCGGAACCACGATTGACGCTGGTGTGTACCTGGTGCACTCGCAGCGCCATGGCGACACTGTGCGCACCCTGCGCCAGACCCGCCGCGCCTGCCTGTTGTGCGGCATGACCACATTGCTGGGCTTTGGTGCGCTGGTGACCGCCAGCCACAAGGGCATCGTGTCGCTCGGGTTTGTGCTGGTCGTCGGTTGCGTGGCCGGAATCCTGGTCAGCTATGCGCTGGTGCCGTACGTGCTGGGCTGGTTCAACCAACGGGGCAAGAGGTTGTAATGGGCGCGCATCTGGAAACGATTGAGCATTGGGTCAGCGAATTCCTGACCAGCACACAGGGCGAAATGCAGGCCCGCGCATTCGGCGAGCGCGCGGGCGCGGTGCTGGTCAGCTTCATGGATCACGCCTGCGGCAACCACGTTGAGCCCGCCGAACTGGGCCAGGGCGAGCTCACCGACGGCATCGCAATTGGAATCGGCCGGCTGGCGCTGACGGACACCGAGAAAGAGAACACGCCCGCACTACTTGAAACGTTCCTGACGTACTGCGAAGCCAGCGGGCGGCTCAGCGGCGGCGAAACGCTGGGCCTGTACGCGCGCCAAAGCGCGACGGCGCATCTGTTGAAGAAGCAGCAGCGCAAACCGACCATTAAGGTCGGCCCCAACGAGCCCTGCCCCTGCGGCAGCGGCCTCAAGTACAAGAAGTGCTGCATGCGGGCCTGAGTGCGGCTACGCGCGGGCTTTTGCGCGAACAGGCTTCGACGGTTTTTTCGCCGAGTCCTTCGCCGAGAAAAGCAGCTCAATATAGTTGCGGTACTGTTCGAGATGCCGCGGCACCATCTCGGGGTCGCCGCAGGCGTTGGCCATGATCATGGCCCCTTCCACCACGGTGTTGGCCATGTCGGCCACATCATCGAAATTCACGGGCATCGCGGGCGGGTACTTCTCCGCGGCCAGCTTCATCTTCGCGGAGATCACGTCGCGCCACTTGGCGAAGGCGGTGTGGCAGATGCCCTTGATCTGCGGCGTGGCCAGGTTGGCGGCGAAGCAGAACGAAGCGAACAAGCAGGCCGGGTTGGCCGTCTTGCGGAACATCTCGATCTGCAGGCCCACCATGATCAGCAGCTGCTGCAGCGGGTCGCGGCTGAGTGCCTCGGCCCGGGCCGTCACATCCCGCAGGGTGGCTTCGTCGGCCTGGGCGAAGCGCTGGATCAGCTTCAGCGCGAGATCGTCTTTGCTCTTGAAGTGGTAAAAGAACGCGCCCTTGGTGATGCCGGCCTTTTCGATCACCTGGTCCAGGCTGGTGCCATTAAGTCCATGCTCAAGGATCAAGGTGTGGGCCTCATCCAGAATGCGCTCGCGGGTGACTGTGCCGTCTCTGGGCATGGCGCCTATCCTATACCAATCAGTATGTAACGACAAGTGCCCGCGGTCCCGTCGTGGGCGTTCGCCGCGAAGGCCCAAACGTAAGGGTCATGCGCCCGCCCGCCGGGTCAGCGGCAAGATTTTCTGGAATGCCGTTTGACACCCGTTCGTCTATGCTGTACCAACTAGTCGGTATAGTTTACGGACGACTCTAACGGAGAACGACATGCTTGAGATCCTGACCTGGGCACCCATTGCCATCATCCCGCTGTTCCTGCTGCTTGACCTGGTGTACAGCGCGCGCCGCTACAAGCGCCCCCGCTTCTGGCGCCTGTATTCGCTGGTAGTCACCCTGCTGGCCGTGGCTGCTTCCTTCGGCGTGGGCATGTTCTGGACCGCCGTGCTGCCTGAGTTCTCGCTGTTCAACCTGGGCTGGATGGGGGCTTGGGGCGCGATCATCGGCGTGCTCGTTCACCAGACCGCCCACTACTGGTACCACCGCACGGCCCATGCCTGGAACCCGCTGTGGCGCGCGGCCCACCAGATGCACCACAGCCCCGAAAGCCTGGATGCGTTTGGCGCGTACTACCTGTCGCCACTGGACGTTTTCAACTTCACCAGCGTCGGGATTCTAGTGTCCTTCCCGCTGCTAGGGCTGGATCCCATGGCGGGCGCATTGGTGGCGCTGTTCGGCGGATTCAGCGCGCTGTTCCAGCACGCCAACATCCGCACCCCGCGCTGGGTCGGCTACTTCATCCAGCGCCCTGAAGCCCACAGCCTGCACCACAACCAGCACCGCTACAACTACGCCGACCTGCCGCTGATCGACATGCTGTTCGGCACCTGGCGCAACCCGGCCTTGCATGCCGAAAGCGTGGGCTTCTACCAGGGTGCCAGCAAGCGCATCCCCGAAATGCTGGTGGGTATTGACGTGTCAACCCGACGCGAACCAGAAACCAAGCGACAGACCCGCCCCATAGCCGCGTAGTCCCCTCCCAGCGGCACGCCGCAGCCCCACACCGGGGCCGGCAACGAAAACCGGGGGCCTTATGGCCCCCGGTTTGCTTGTTTGCTTATCGACCTGGCGCGAAGCCTACTTGCCTTCGTTGGCTACGCCGCTGCCGACGTACTTCACCTGGCCGTCGCCCCACTTGGCGATGCTCTGCATCAGACTCATGCTCACTTCGCCGATGCCGATGCAGTGGATCTCGCACTTGCGGAACAGGTTCAGCCGGCGCACGTCGTCGGGCAGGTACTCGCCCTGGTACATGTAGCCGTAGGGGCCGGGGAAGCGCAGCACGTCCTGGTCCGGCATCTTGGTGCGGCTTTCCGGGTCGCCGGTCTGGTCAAACGGGTCGCGCTTGTCGTTGATCGCCCAGTCGTCGTCGGTCGGGTCGCCGTCCGACAGGATGAAGATCGTGTCGGCGCCGTCAAAGAACGTGCTGGGTTCAACATACTCGAACATCTTCACCATGCCGCCGCGCTTGACCTTGAAGGCGCGGTGGATGCCGCCGTGCAAGTTGGTGTCGCCAAGCAGCGTGCCGTACTTGCGCATGTCGGTGGCGGGGCCGGCCTTCATGCGGGTCAGCTCGGCGATTGCCTTGTCCACGTTGGCCTTGTCGGCCTTCATCAGGCCCTTGGTGCTCTTCAGCGTGTCGGCCACGGTGCCGAAGGTGATGACGCAGAACTCCTGGCTGGGCTGCAGGCTCTTGAGGCTCAGCTTCAGGTACTCGCGGGCGACGTCAAAGCGCGTCTTGATCTTGTCCCAGGGCAGTTCATCCTCGAGGCCCTTTTCTTCTTCTTCCTCTTCTTCTTCCTTCTCGTTGCCCTTGGCGCCCTTGCCGTCGATGCCGGGGTCGCGCTTGCCGCCGGTTTCACCGCGGCCGGTCACGGGCCCCTTGGGTTCAGGCGGCTTCTTGATCTCTTCCTTCTCGCGGGCGCTGACTGGGGCCAGCATCGAGTCGCTGCAGTCGATCACGTACACAATGCGCTTGCCGCTGGTCTCGATACCCACGAACTTCGTCGGCGGTGCGGCCGGGGCGTACTTGCTGTCGCGCGGCTGTTCCACGTTCGGGTTCAGCAGCTTGTTCAGCCAAGGGTCTGCATTGATGAACAGATGGTCGCCGCCGAAGATGTTCTTGAAGTAGCGCGCCATCACCAGCTTCGTGCGGTCGTGCGTGAGTTTATGCTCGATCAGCGGGATCAGCTTCAGCGCGGTCTTGCGAAACTGATCCTGGCCAAGCTGGTGGGCCTCAGTTTCAAGGCAATGGGCGGCGGTCTCAAGCATCACCGCGCGCTCAATGTCTTTCCAGTTCTCGGCCTCGTCCAGTTTGGTCTCCCACCAGGCCAGCACGCCATCGCTGCCGTTGTGGGCAAGCGCTTCCAGCGCTGCGGCGCGCAGGAACAGGCTTTTCTGTTCGCTGGCGACCTTCAACACCGGATCATCGCCGAAGAAGTCATGGCGCAGCAGCAACTCGCGGTGCCACAGCCAGGCGTCTTCCGGCGCGGTGTGTTTGTTGCGCCAGGCTTCCCAGCCGCCCATGAACTCTTCCTGGCCCAGGTAACGGGCGCAGATGCTGGCGATCAGGTACTTGACCTGATCCTTGGGTTCTTCCGCCTTGGCGTAACTGGCGCTCAGGATGTCAAACGCGCCCTTGTGGCCGCTGGAGGCCAGCTTGATGCGGCCGCGCGTGCGCATTTGCAGCGATGGCCGCTTGATGTAGTCGTCGTATGCAACCTTGGCCGGCCCGAAGTCTTCCGAGCTGACGGTGCTCATGCTGCCGATCATGGCCAGTGCCGCGGCCACCATGGCAAGTCGTGATGCTGCCTTGAAGCTTGTCCTGGCTTTGCTTGTGGCTTTCATTGCGAATCTCCTCAGATTCTGCGTGCTGCCCGTATCGTGCCTGTTCGCGCAAAGACCCACGACGAGAATCCCGCCGGGGGTGAAGACCTGCGCGCAGCCCTACGCGCTGGTCGCCTCAATTTCATAAGTGGATCGTTGGGCTAAGAACGTACACAGAAGCCGAAGGTTCACCACAACGTTTCGGGGTGAGTCTGCGGATATGATCGCAAACCGTTTATTCCACAACAGTTACGCCACCGCTTGCGGTGGCGTAACTGTGCATAATTGTGGGACGAGGTATAGGCGAAATGGCCTGAACCCGGCCATCCCTACTTCAGGACAATCGTGATGCGGACTGTGGTGTTGGAGGGCTTGCCCGATGATTCCGGCACGTAGCCGGCGGGTCCGGCCTTGTCAGTGTCAGCGGTTTCCACTTTCGCGGCCTCGCCTGACAGTTTGCCGTAGGCTTGCTCGGCGTTGAGGCGTTGCAGCGCCTTCAACAGTGCGGCGCGACGGCTATCGTCGAGATCGATCTGGAGGTTGCCCTCTTCATCAAGCTCTGCCGTGCCGTGCAGGAAGGCCACCCACAGCAGGTCGGATTGCGCGGCCAGCAGTTCGTCTTTATCGGCGAGTTCCAGGCTGAGGGCCTCAACCACCGCCGGTGCCTGCGCGGGCTGCGCGCCCGGAGCGCTTGCGCGGCCGGTTGCGTTGCCGCCTTGTTCAACGCGATCTTCGGTGCGTTTGCCGCCGGCGCCGCCGCCGCTGTCGTCGCCATAGCCCCGGGCCTTGCGCCGAGCTTTATCGGTCTGGGCATCCGTGGACTCAGCGTCGTTCTCGACATCGGGCTTGGCGTCGTTGAGTCGGCCGCCCCCGCCCGAAGTCTCGGGCTTCTTCAGGTCGGCCTTGTCGTCTGACTTGGTGCCACTTTCCTTTGCGCCTTCTGCGCCTTCACCAGGGGTCTCGCCGGCGTCGGCCGGGTCATCATTTTCATCGCGGGCGGGCTCGGACGGCGGGACGGCCGCCGGGCGCGGCGCGGGTACGCCGCCGGCGCGCGGTGTGCCGTGAGGCGAGCCGACCTTGCCATCGGTGCGCGGGCCGGTGTCGGCAGCGCCACCAGTGTCTCCGCCGCCGGTTCCGCCCCCGAGGCCGACGGGATTGTCGCCGCCCTTCTTGAGCTTCGGGCCTTCGCCTTCGGTGCCGAGCTTCGCGCGCTCGTCTTCGGCGGGGTCCTTACGCGCGTTGCGGTCCTTGTCGGCGTTTTCGCGCAGGCGCGCCAGCAACTCGGCGCTGTCCTTGTTGGGTTCGGGCGCGGGTTCCTTCTCGTTGGCGCTGTCGGGCGCCCCATCCACGGCGTTCCAGTTTGAGCCCGGCTTCTTGGGCTGCTGGCGTTCCAGCGCCTTCAGTTCATCAGCCGGGACAATGCTTTCCACCTCCGGCGCGAATACCTCACCGGTGCGTTCGGGCTGTGGGCTGGCGCCGCGGCCTTGCTCAAGCACTTCACGAGCAATACTGGCGTCGCCCTCGGTGTCCGAGCGGAACAGGCTGGGCCCGAAGATCACGCTGACGGAAACGACGAACACGGCTGCGGCCGCAAACAGCGGCGCGCGCCAGCTGAAAGCGCCAATCTGGTGCAGCTTGGCGGCCGGTGCAGCCTGGTTGTTAACGGGGCGCGAGACGTCGTCAAAGCCGCCCTCAAGTGCGCCCATCACCCGGGCGCTGAGCCCGACGGGTGCACGCACTGAGCCATGCTGTTTGATGAGCGTGCGTGTGGCGCGGAGTTCATGCAGGTACTCGCGGGCTTCGGCGCGCAGCAGCAGCGCCTCAGCTTGCTTGCGTTCGGCGCCTTCGAGCGCGTCATCGAGCAATGCCGACAACAGCTCTTGTTCGTTTGTGTTCAGGGGTGCTGCGGTCATGGATGCACCATACTTTGCCGTGCCAAAGAGGCACCGGTCTCGAAGCTTGGACGCCTGGCTTGTGCAATCAGTTCCGGAACTTGTCCGAAATTCCACACATTATTGTAACTGTATCAGCAGACGCAGCTTACGGGGTCGAGTGGTTTCTGTTTCGGGCCCGGCAGGTATATTGGGCGAGCCGTTCACTTCCTTATGGTTGCCATCGCCTTCAATCTCGCGCTTCAGCCGTTCGCGCAGTGTTGGCTCGGGGACCAGGTCCATGTTCAGACGGCCCTTCCCCGCAAGACGGCGCAAAGCGTCCAGATGGGTGGCCCGGGGCAGGAATTGCGCCAGCCGCGAGTGTCCGGCCTCGTCCGGGGTCGCCCCCTGCGATGCCAGGCCCAGCATCGTTTCGACCGCCTTGGTTTCATCCCGTGAGGCCGCCTGCAAGTCATCCGGCACATGTAGCGCGCCGTAGTCCTGGGACTCACCCAGCCGCGCCAGCGCAGACAGCAGCCCCACCAGGTCGTCTTCTCTTACCAAGACTTCCACGGTGCTGGACTGCGTGAAATCGCGCACGCCTTCCGCGAGTTTGCGGGTCGAATCGGCGGCTCCGCTGTCCTCCACGGCGTCCAGCAGTCTGGCCTCACCGTGCAGCGCAGCGACGCTGAGGATGTCGGTGCTGAGCTGCACGTTGCTGACTGCGCGTTCGCGGTTGGCTTCAAAGCCCAACTGGAACGTACTGTCCCGGCCGCGATCAAGTCGCAGTACGTACATGCCGCTGGCGTCGCGTGCCAGTTCACCGGATGCCCCGGGCCCAGTCGCAACGCCTTTGGCGGGGTCACGGCGGTTGAGGCCGCCGCTGGTGCCGCGGCCATACTTTTCATCCTGACCCTCTGGCGGGTTCAGGGGGTTGTGGGGGGTAAGCTTGCCACCTTTGTCGTGACCTCCCTGGCCGGTACCGCCGCCGCCCACGGAATTGCCGATTGGGGCGGTGTCGTTGACACGCCGGTCTTCAGGATCGGGCAGGGTTTCCGGTGCAGGCATGGGCTGGGCCGGTGGCCGGATGCTGGCGTCCTGTTCGCGGGCATCTTCCGGGGCGGCCGCCTTGGTTGAATCCGTGCCCGCCGCGCCGTCCGCGTTTACGTCGCCAGCGACTGTCGTTGGCGACGGGCTGCCTTGCCACAGGCCGGGCCCGAAGATCAAGCCGACGCATACCAGCAGCGCTGCGGCAGCAGCCATCAGCATCGTGCTGAAGCGCACTACCGGCAGCTTGTGCACGCGCGCGCCGGCCTGGTTCTGCACCGGGCGCGACACGTCGTCAAAGTTGTCTTCCAGCGCAGCCAGCACCCGCGAGGCCAGCAGTGGTGACGCCTTCACCTGTGCGTGCTTCTGCACCATCGCCCGCAGCGCGCGCAGCCCCGCGACGTAGGCCGCAGCTTCCGCGCCCAGCGTGGGCTCGGCCAGCAGTTGCGCGGCGGCGCGGCGGTCGTCATCGGTCAGGTGACCGTCGACTTCGCCTTGCAGCAGCAGCTGATGTTGTTCGCTCAGGGGCATCGCATTCTTTCGTGCACTGATTCCAGCGCTTCACCCTCATGACGCCAAGGGGTCTGCCGCAGTTCCCGCAATTCCGCACGTTGCGCGGAGTGCGCGGCTTCGCCATGCTGTGTACGGAGGCTACCCATGGGCGCAATGGTGATTCGCGGCGGGCAGGTGTTTCACAACGGCCGCTTCCAGCAGCTTGAGGTGCGCATCGACGGCCAGCGCATTTCGCAGGTGGCGACGGGCGTCAACACCGCCGGCGCCACAGTGATTGACGCGCGCGGCCTGCATGTGTTTCCGGGCATCATTGACCCGCAGGTGCACTTCCGCGATCCCGGGCTGACGCACAAAGAAGACCTGGAAACTGCCAGCCGGGCCTGCGCCAAGGGCGGCGTCACCAGCTTCCTGGAAATGCCGAACACCAACCCGCTCGCGATCAACCAGGCCGAAATCGACAACAAGCTGGCGATTGCCGCGCGCAAGAGCCGCGTGAACTACGGCTTCTTCATTGGTGCCACAAACACCAACCTGGCCGACTTGCAGGTGGCCAAGCGCGTCTGCGGCATCAAGATTTTCATGGGCGCCAGCACCGGCAGCCTGCTGGTGGACGATGCAGAAGCGCTTGAGCGCATCTTCGCCGAAACCGACAAGCGCCGCGTGATCGCCCTGCACTGCGAAGACGAAGCCTACCTGAAGGCACGCAAGCCCCTGTTCGAGGGACGCACCGACCTGGCGGCTTACAGCCTGTGGCGCGACGAGGAAGCCGCCGCCCGCGCCACCACCACCGCACTGGGACTGGCCCGCAAACACCGGCATCGCGCCCACATCCTGCACGTCAGCACCGGCCTTGAGGCCGAGATGTTCATCCCGCACGACACTCTGGTCACGACCGAGACCTCGCCGCACCACCTGCTGCTGAACGTAGACGACTACGAACGCTACGGCACGCTGGTGAAAATGAACCCGCCGCTGAAGCACCGCCGCAACAACGCGGCGCTGTGGAAGGCGCTGCACGACGGCCGCATCGGCATGATTGCCACGGACCACGCGCCGCACCTGCTGTCGGAAAAGCGGCGCGGGAACTGGGCTGCGCCCGCGGGCTTGCCGGCGATCGAGAACAGCCTGGCGTTGATCCTGGACGCGTCTTCGCGCGGGCTGTGCAGCCTGGAACAGGTGGCATTGTGGATGTGTGAGAACCCGGCCAAGGCCTATGCGATTAAGGGTCGCGGGCGGATCGAAGTCGGCTGCTTTGCCGACATCGCACTCGTGGACGCCAAGGCAAAGCACACCGTGCGCAACGAGGAGCAACTCACCAAGTGCGGCTGGAGCCCGTGGCACGGCGTAACCCTGACCGGCCGCGCGGTGCAGACCATCGTGAACGGCGAAGTGGTGTATGCCGACGGCAAAGTCAACGATGGCGTTCGCGGGCTTGAGCTGGTTTACGAACCGGGAGTCTAAGCCGCGGTCTGGCGCAGGCGAATCAGTGCGGCCTCAGCCTTGGCCGCTTTGAGCCCGTCGCGAAAGCGGAAGGTCACGTCGCCGCCATCGGCGTACAGCACCAGCTCATAGAACTCGCCGGCCTTGTGCGCGCGGCCAACGACGCGGATTGCTTCGTACTGCAGGTTGCGCGGCACGATTAACCAGCGCTTGGCCGTGAGCTGCACCCTTTCGTGCCAGTTCAGTTCAAATTCCGTGGCCCAGATTTCACTCAGCCGGTCGGCACCGGCCAGTGCCGCGTTCAGTTGCACGGCGGCGCGGGAACGTGTTTCGGGCGGCAGATAGCGCGGGGTGTTGCGGTAGGGGCTGAGGCCGCAGCCCGTCAGCAGCAGCGCAAGGACCAGCACAATGAGTGGAAGCAGCGGCTTCACGCGAACACCTCTTCCAGCCACTGGCCGACGCTGCGGATCATCGGGCGGGTGGGGCGATGTCCCGCGTCGGGCTCCGTCAACAGTCGCACGTCTTTGAAACCGAGCGCGCGGGTGCGCTCGACGGCTTCCGTGGCCAGCGCCAGCGAGACGTTTTCGTCCAGCGCGCCATGGAACTGCGCGATGGAGACGGCCTGATGCGCCTCGGGCGGCGCGGTGTCCATGAATTCCCATTTCAGGCGCCCGGCGATACAGCCCGCCGCCTTGAAGCGCTGGGGGTGGTTGGGGCCGATCGCCCCCGCCAGGTAGCCGCCCTGCGAAAAGCCGACCAGCGCGCTGGCACTGATCGGGTACTGCATGCGCATCCGGTCGTGGATCGCCAGCAGGTGCGTGGCCGTCGCGTCCATGCTTTCGCGCAGGCGCGGCTGGTCGCCGTCGAACAGGTACCATGCGTATCCGAGGCGGCGGGACTCAGGCTTGCGTACCTCGTGGGCGTAGGGCCCGCGCGGGAAGCACCAGATCCAGGGGTGTTCCAGCAGCGGCTCAAGGTAGCGCTGCATGATCTCGTCGGATTCGCCCATGCCGTGCAGCGCCATCACCAGCGGCCAGGCGCGCTCAGGCTCATAGGCGCGCGGCAGCACCACGGTAATCGGGCACGAAACCGTAAAGTCGCGGCTGAATGTGACCACACGCTCGAGCATGCGGCAAATCTTAGCGAAGCTTGGCGACTTGCCTAGCGCGCCAGCCCAGCCAGCAGACGCGCGCTGGCGGCAAGGTCCTGGTGTACGCGCTCAAGCTCAGGCGCCAGGCTGTGGCTGCGGGTGATGGGCGGGATGCGCTCGCCGGTTTCGCCCTCAGACGCCGGGTTACGCTCAATCACCGGCGGCAGCGGGCTGGGTGCCGGCGTGGGGTGTGCGGGGCTCGGCGCGGGCTCGTTGCCGGCCACAGGCGGTGAGGTGCCGGGCTTGTTAGCCGGTGTGGAGTCGGACGGTGCAGGTACTGCGGGTTGCTCCGCTGTCCCGGTTGCCATGGGAGACGGCTTGTTCGTGTGCGCAGGCACAGCCGGCGGTGTCGGCACGCCGCCGGGCGCGCGCTGAAGCCACCAAACTGCCAACACCAGCACGGCCACGGCCGCGCCAGCCATGATGAACATGCGCGGGTGGTCATTGGCCGGCATGGTTACCCGCATCCAGCTTGACGGTGGGCTCGGGCGCGTCGGCGCTTTCGCCATCGGGGGCGCGCAGGCGCGGCACCGGGTCGCGGTGCAGCGGCGGCTCGGACTCGCTGGGCTCCATTGAGCGGACGTAAAGCAACTTGCACAGGTCGCGCAGGGTCGAGGCGCGCACCACGTCCAGCACACGCACGCGCATGTCAAAGGCGCGCTCAAGCAGGCCCGCCAGTTCGTAGGTGTCAAAGGCTACGACGCGCAGGTCGCGCCGGATGCGGTGCTGCGGGTGAAGTCTTGACGCGTCAATCCCAAAGGCGCGCCCGACGGAAAGCCGGAACGCGCGCACGAAACCCTGCGGCACGGGCTCAATGGCGCTGACGCCCGTGGTGAACACCTCGTCGCTGATCGGGTCCTGGCTGTCCACGAAGGCGTGACGCATGCGCCGACGCCGCAGTTGCAGACTTTCGGACAGGGTGAACGAAATCGTCGTCACCACCGCCAGGATCATGAAAAATGCAAGGTCGCCCATTGGTCACCCCCTCCAGTGTACCAACGGCCCGGCGTTGCGGTCGATTCCCTGTGACTGGAGTTTGGGCGAGTAGTCCGGCCGCACAAAGCCGCGACGCGGGGCGCGGACGGCTAGAACTCTTCCTCTATATCGCCACCGCCATCGCCACTGCTGCCGGGTGTAGCCGGCTTGGGGACCGGTGCGGGGCTCGGCTTGATCTCAGGGACCGGGGCTGGCCGCACCTGCGAACTGTTGCCTTCAGCTTCGAACTCTGCGCCTGCTTCCGTGTCCGCATCCGGCGTGGCCGGGCAGTCTTGTCCCGGTGGGCACTTGCTTTCAGGGCACTGGCGACCTGGGCACTCAACTCGATACTGCGGAGCGGCACCGTCCATCGCGCGCTCGCGGTCGCGGACGTTGAATGGGTCAAGCACCTGCACGATGGCAAGCACACACAGGCCCACGCCAAACAGGATCCCGAACAGGCGGCCTCGCCGGTCAGCACGGGTGTATTCGCGGGCGTATTCGCCCACAGGCACCCACGCCCCATGGCGCGCCTCACGTGGCGCGTTGGGCCAGTTGGCCAGCGGTTGGTAGTGGTACGAGCCAGCCTGGTCGTCGTGGGGCGTCATGCCCGGGACATCAACAATGGCCGCGCACTCAGGGCAACGCAGCCGCTTGCCGGCGTAGAACTCGCTCAGGCTCTGCTTCCAGCCGCAAAGGCATTCGGCGCAGACTCGCATGGCGACAGTCTACCATTTGAATGCGGCCGAAAGAAAACACTTCTGCGCCCGCTGCTGGCCTTGATTGCATCGTGTGGTTCAATGGCAGCCTGGCAGCGGAGCCTCCCATGAGCATTCCAGCAGGCATCACTATCGAAGGGCTGGTGCAGCGCCGGCGTGCATTCCAGTACCAGGACCTTCGCAATTTGCCGCAGATTGAGGATGTCAGCGCACATGTGCCCGGCCGCCAGGGTGCTGCCGTACGCCTGACCGACGTGCTGCAGCAGGCCGCGCCGGACACGGCCGCCACGCATGCCACATTGGCCAGCAGCGACGGTGAGTTCACGGCCAGCGTCCCCCTGGACGAAATCCGCGAGGCGTTGCTGGTCTATCGCCTCGGCGACGCCCCGCTGCCGGAGCACCTGGGCGGCCCGGTTCGCTTTCTGGTGCCCGAGGCCAAGGCCTGTCATTCGGGGGGCGCGGACACCTGCGCCAACGTTAAGTTCCTGGGGAGCATCACACTGACACAAGGCCTGCAGCCTGATTCACGCGCCACAAAGACACCCCATGCCTGATGCCATGTACCACGATCTTGCGCCTTGGTGGCCGCTGCTTTCACACCCCGACGACTACGCTGAAGAAGCCGGCTTCTACACCAGCCTGCTGCGCACGCACGGCAACCCGCGCACAGTGCTTGAGCTGGGCAGCGGTGGCGGCAACAACGCCAGCCACATGAAGGCCCACTTCGCGCTGACGCTGGTTGATCGATCGCCGGAAATGCTCGCGGTCAGTCGCCGCCTGAACCCCGAGTGCGAACACATTGAAGGCGACATGCGCGATGTGCGGCTCAGCCGCCTGTTTGACGCCGTGTTCATCCATGATGCGATCATGTACATGGCCACCCGCGCCGACCTGCTGCGCGCCCTGCAGACCGCGGCCGCGCACTGCCGTCCGGGCGGGACCGTGCTGCTGGTGCCCGACTTCACGCGCGAAGGCTTCCAACCCGGCACCGACCACGGCGGCCACGACGGTGAAGGCCGCGCCATGCGCTACTTGGAATGGGTGACCGACCCGGACCCAGATGACGAACAGTTCCAGGTTGACTACGCATTCGTGCTGCAGGAAGCCGGCAAGCCGCCCAGGGTGGTACACGAACGCCATACCGAGGGCCTGTTCACGGAAGCCGTGTGGCTGGAACTCGCACGACAGGCCGGGCTTGAACCCGCAGTCCGCACCGTAAACCACACAGGCATCGGCGAGGCTACGGTCTTCCTGTGCCGCAAGGCCTGACTGGTCCAGCAGACTGGCTGGATGAGGCCAAGAGTCGCTATCTCAATTCAAAATTGCCCAATACGAACATTTTGCCTTGATTCCGCTTGATCGAATTGAGACGCCGATCATAATCCACCCCTCAAACACGCCCAAAGATGAATAGCGTCACCGTCCTGTGGTGACGGCAAGGCGTACAGGTGCTTCGGCCGCTTGCGGTTTGTTGACTACGGAGGATGTGATGAAAACTTGCTTCCTGCTTGGCCTGATGTTGCTGACCCCGGTCCTGCTGGCACAGACGACGACGTTGTCGGTGACTTTCCAGCCGCCGGCCAGCAATGTTCAGACTGGATCCAGTGACGCGCCGGTGTTCCAGTTTACCCTCACCAAAGCCACGGCGGGCGGCCCGGCGAATTTCACGGCGCTGTCGTTCACAAACGCCGGAACCGCCGGGGCATCGGACTACACCCAGTACCGCCTTTACTTTGTGCCATTCACCGGCACTCCGACGCTGTTGGGCTCAAGCGCTTCGCCGGCCACGGCCTTCAGTGGATTTGCCCATGCCTTGCCGAACAACGTCCCGCAGGCCTTTGCGATCAGCGTGGACGTGCCCGGTGGCGCCACAGTGGGCAACACCTTCCAGCTTAGCGTGGCAAGCGCCGGCGTGACAGTCAGCAACGGTACCGTGACCGGCGGTCCAATCACCGGCAACGTTCACACCATCACTGCACCCACGGGGGCTGTGATGGACGTTCGTGATGCCCTCAGCACCAGCATCCCCAGTGGCGGCACCAGCACCTACGATCTGGCGGCGGCCCAGGGTGACACGCCGCTGACAGGCCAGAGCTACAACTTCACGATCCACAACACTGGCACCGCGCAGCTTAACCTTACCGGCACGCCCGCGGTCAGCATCGCCGGCGAAACCAACTGCACGGTGACACCCACCCAGCCTGCCAGCATCGCCATTGCGGCAGGAGGAAACGTCGGGTTCAGCCTGTTGATAGATCCCAACACGGCCACGACCTTCAGCTTTTCGGTGGCAATCCTGAACAACTCGGCGACCAATCCATACTTGTTCACGGTTACCGGTAACGGTGTCAACACTGCCGCTACGCAACTCGTCATCACAACCCAGCCCGGCGGCGGAACGGCCGGCGCAACCTGGGCGCAGCAGCCCGTAGTGGAAGCCCGCAATGCTGGCGGCACCGTGGACACATCATTCACCGGTGCTGTGGCAGCTGCCATCACCACCGGAACCGGCAACCCCAGCGGCACGCTGCTTGGCACCGTCAGCGTGAACTGTGTGGCCGGCGTGGCGAACTTCACGAACCTGGCGATTGACCTTGCCGGAACGGGTTACACGCTTGACTTCAGTGCAACCGGCCTGACTGGTACCACTTCGGGCACGTTCAACATCACCGCCAGCACTACGGCGACGCAACTGGTTGTCACCACACAGCCCGGCGGCGGCACGGGGGGCTCGGCCTGGGCACAGCAGCCTGTGGTCGAGGCTCGCGATGCGGGCGGCAGCGTAGATACTGCGTTCACCGGGGCAGTCCTTGCCGTCATCTCCACCGGGACCGGCAATCCAAGCGGCACTTTGCTTGGCACAGTCAGTGTGAACTGCGTGGCCGGCGTGGCGAGCTTCACGAACCTGGCCATTGACCTTGCCGGAACGGGCTACACGCTGGACTTCAGTGCAACCGGCCTGACCGGTACGACTTCGGGCACGTTCAATATCACTGTCGGCAGTGCCACCCAGCTCGTGATCACCACCCAGCCCGGCAACGGTACCGGCGGCTCAGCGCTCAGCGCCCAGCCCGTGTTGGAGGTGCGCGATGCCGGCGGCAACCTGGTCAGCGCAGACAACAGCACGGTGGTCAACGCGGCAATCACCGGCGGCACGGGTACCGCCACGGCGCAGATCGTTGCCGGCAGTACCGCAACGGCCTCGGCGGGCGTTGTCACGTTTGCGGGCCTTGCGATTGATCTGGCTGGCACCGGCTACACGCTTGATTTCAGCGCCAGCGGCCTGACGGGCGCTACCTCAGCCACGTTCAACGTCACCGTCGGCCCGCCCGCCGCGCTGGCCATCGCGACCCAGCCGGGCGGCGCAAGCATCGGCGTGCCATTCACCACTCAGCCGGTGATCCACGTCGTCGATGCCGGCGGCAATCTGGTCACGAGCGACAACACCACCCAGGTCACCGCCGGCATCAGCACTGGCACCGGCGCAACGGGCGCTGTGCTGGGCGGTCTCAACAACCCGGCTACGGCGACTGGCGGGGTAGTCACTTTCACGGACCTGGAGATCAACCTGGCCGGGACGGGCTACACGCTCGATTTTGATGATGGCAGCGCGCTGACCGACGTGACGTCGGCGGCATTCAACGTCGCGGGCCCCCCGACCCAGCTTGGCATGGTGACCCAGCCGGCAGGCGCCGTGGCGGGTGCCCAGTTCGTCACCCAGCCCACCGTCGAGATTCAGGACGCCGCGGGCAATCGTGTCACGAGCGACAACACCACGCAGGTGACGGTCAGCATCGCCACTGGCGCCGGCGCCTTCATCGGCGGCAGCACTCTCACCGTCACGGCGGTTAACGGACTGGTTAGCTTCACCGACTTGGGCATCGACACCGCCGGTGCGGGCTTCAGTCTTCAGTTCGACGACACGCTGGCGGCACTCAGCAACGTCACCTCGGCGACTTTCAGCGTCGCGGGACCGGCCACGCAGCTTGTGATCGTTACGCAACCTTCGGGCGCGGTCGCCGGCACTGCCTTCACGAGTCAGCCGGTGATCCAGATTCAGGACGCCTCAGGAGTCCTGGTTGCCACGGACAACACGACCCAAGTTACAGTAACCATTACGGCCGGTACCGGGGCTGCGGGCGCGGTGCTTGCCGGCACCACGACCGTTACTGCCGTCAACGGCGTCGTAACCTTCACGAACCTTTCCATCAACCTGTCGGGCACCGGCTACACGCTCGACTTTGCCGACAGCGGGCCCACATTGACCGGCGTTACCTCCAGCGCGTTCAACGTGACTTCGACGCCGTCCTCTTCGGGCGGGGGTGGCGACGGCGGCGATGACGAAGGCTGCAGCACCGGCAGCGGCATTGGCTGGATGATGCTGCTTGGCGCGCTGGCGTTGCTGGCCGTGACGGCTCGTGCGCGTCACGAAGCCTGAACTTCCTGATCCGGCGGCACAAACGGGGGGCGCGCTTTGGCGCGCTCCCTGCGTTTCCGGCGGTGTACGACCTTGGCGGCGCTGCTATGCTTCCCCCCGCAAGGACGCGAAGCCTATGGCCACCGTGCGGCTGGAAACCCTTTTGCAGCAGCGCATCCTCGTGATGGATGGCGCCATGGGCACTATGATCCAGCGCTACATGCTGGACGACCGCGATTTCCGCGGCGAGCGCTTTGTCGATCACCCGCAGTCTCTGCAGGGCAACAACGACCTGCTTTGCCTTACCGCGCCGCAGATCATCCGCGACATTCACCGCCAGTACCTTGAGGCCGGCGCCGACATCATTGAAACCAACACTTTCAACGCCAACGCCTTCAGTCAGCGCGACTACCAGCTTGAGCACCTGGCCTACGAGATCAACGTGGCCGCGGCCAAACTTGCGCGCGAAGCCGTAGATGAGTTCGCGCATCGCACCCCGGAACGGGCTCGCTTTGTGGCCGGCGCAATGGGCCCCACCAACGTGACCGCCAGCATCAGCCCTGACGTGAACGACCCGGGCTGGCGCAAAGTTACGTTTGATGAACTGGCGGCCGCATACTTCGATTGCGCGCGCGGCCTGGTCGATGGCGGCGCGGATATCCTGCTGGTTGAGACGGTGTTCGACACCCTCAACGCCAAGGCCGCGATCTACGCGATTCGCAGGCTGTGGCGCGAAACGGGCAAGCGCTTGCCGGTGATGGTCAGCGGCACGATCACGGACAAAAGCGGCCGCACCCTGAGCGGGCAGACGGCTGAGGCCTTCTGGTACAGCACCAGCCACGCCGACGCGATCAGCGTAGGCCTGAACTGCGCGCTGGGCGCTGAAGACCTGCGCGAGCACATCGAAACGCTGGCCCGTGTCGCGCCTGTGTACACGAGTCTGTACCCGAACGCGGGGCTTCCCAACGCCATGGGCGGATACGACGACACGCCTGAGTACATGGCCGACGTGATTGGCGATTTCGCCCGTCGCGGCTTCGTGAACATTGTGGGCGGCTGCTGCGGCACCACGCCCGATCACATCCGCGCGATTGCCGGGGCGGTGGCCGAGATCGCACCCCGCGCGGTACCC
Organism: uncultured bacterium; assembly: GCA_938014885.1. Taxonomy (GTDB): domain Bacteria; phylum Planctomycetota; class UBA8742; order UBA2392; family UBA2392; genus CALLQI01. The sequence continues at coordinate 394,584 of CALLQI010000018.1, read as the reverse complement.
GTGATTGAGCCGCGCCTGCGCCTCAGCGGCATGGAGCCGTTCACGATCGGCCCCGACAGCCTGTTCTGCAACGTGGGCGAACGCACCAACGTCACCGGCAGCAAGCAGTTCGCCCGGCTGATCAAGGAAGACAAGTTCCACGATGCGCTGGTCGTCGCGCGCCAGCAGGTTGAGAACGGCGCGCAGGTCATCGACATCAACATGGACGAGGCCATGCTTGACGGTGCGGCCGCCATGAAGCGCTTCCTGAACCTCGCCGCCGCTGAGCCGGACATTGCCAAAGTCCCGTTCATGCTCGACAGCAGCAAGTTCAGCGTGATCGAGACGGGCCTGAAGTGCGTGCAGGGCAAGTGCATCGTCAACAGCATCAGCATGAAGGAAGGCGAGGCCGAGTTCTTGCGGCAAGCCGGCATCTGCCGCGATTACGGGGCGGCCGTGGTGGTGATGGCCTTTGACGAAAAGGGCCAGGCCGACACCGTGGCGCGCAAGGTCGATATCTGCAAGCGCGCCTATGCGCTGTTGACAGGTCAAGGCTTCCCGCCGGAAGACATCATCTTTGACCCGAACATCTTTGCCGTGGCCACGGGCATCGAAGAGCACAACGAGTACGCGATCGCCTACATCGAGGCCGTAAAGCAGATCAAGGCTGCCTGCCCGCACGCGCGGATCAGCGGCGGCGTCAGCAACCTCAGCTTCTCGTTCCGGGGCAATGAACCGATCCGTGAAGCAATGCACAGCGTGTTCCTGTACCACGCGATACGCGCGGGCATGGACATGGGCATCGTCAACGCCGGGCAGCTTGCGGTGTACGAAGACATCAAGCCCGAGCTGCTTGCGCTCATTGGAGACGTGCTGTTCAACCGTCGCCCCGACGCGACCGAGCGGCTGGTGCAGTTCGCCGACGGCTACAAAGGCAAGAAGCGCGAACAGGTCGAAGACCTGGCATGGCGCGACAAGCCGGTGCGCGAGCGCATCACCCACGCGCTGGTGCACGGCATCGACCGCTGGATTGTCGAAGACACCGAAGAGGCCCGCCCCGGCTTTCCGCGCACGATTGAGCTGATCGAAGGCCCGCTGATGGACGGAATGAACGTCGTCGGCGACCTTTTTGGCGCGGGCAAGATGTTCCTGCCGCAGGTGGTGAAATCGGCCCGCGTGATGAAGAAGGCCGTGGCGCACCTGATCCCGTTCATTGAGGCCGAGAACGCCGGCAAGCGCGAAAGCAAAGGCCGCATCGTGATGGCCACGGTGAAAGGCGACGTGCACGACATCGGCAAGAACATCGTGGGGGTGGTGCTGGGCTGCAATGGTTACGAAGTGATCGACCTTGGCGTGATGGTGCCCGCCGACAAGATCCTGCACGAAGCGCGCGAGCGGCACGCGGACGTTGTCGGCCTGAGCGGGCTGATTACACCCAGCCTGGATGAGATGGTGCATGTGGCGCGCGAGATGCAGCGCCTTGGGCTGAAGCTGCCGCTGCTGATCGGCGGGGCCACCACCAGCCGGCTGCACACAGCGGTCAAGATCACGCCGCAGTACGAAGGCCCGATCGTGCACGTGGTTGACGCGTCAAGATGCGTCGGCGTGGTCAGCAACCTGTTGTCGCGCGATCTGGCGGCCCCGTTCATTGAATCCAACGCCGAAGACATGGCCCGCATCCGCCGCAAGCACGCCGCCGGGGCCGAGAACGTCAAATTGCTGCCACTGACGGCTGCCCGCGCGAATGCCGCGCAGCTCGACTTCGCGGCACAGCCTGAGCCCGCGCGGCCGGGCAAGCATATCTTTGCCGACTACGACCTGTCGCTGATCTCGCCCCGGATTGACTGGACGCCTTTCTTCCAGGCCTGGGAACTCGCGGGGCGCTACCCGCAGATTCTGCACGACAAGCTCGTCGGCGAACACGCGCGCAAGCTGCTGCAGGACGCGCAACGGATGCTGGCCGACATCATCGAGGGCGGCAAGCTGCGCGCCCACGGCGTAATCGGCCTGTGGCCGGCGCGCCGCGATGGCGACGACATCACGGTGTTTGCTGACGCTGCTCGCAAGCGCGTTGCCGGCACCATCCACACCTTGCGCCAGCAGATCACCCGCGCTTCAGGCATGCCCAACCTGGCTCTGGCAGATTACGTGGCACCCGACAAGGGCTGGGTTGGCGGCTTTTGCGTCACAGCCGGCGACGGCTTGTCTGAGCTTGTGAAGCGCTTTGAGGCCGACCACGACGACTACCAGGCGATCATGGCCAAGGCACTGGCCGACCGGCTGGCCGAGGCATTCGCCGAACACCTGCACGAGCGCGTGCGCCGCGAGTTCTGGGGCTACGCGCCCAATGAAAACCTGAGCAATGACGAGTTGATCGCTGAAAAGTACGCAGGCATCCGCCCCGCACCTGGCTATCCGGCATGCCCCGACCACACCGAAAAGGGCACTCTGTTCCAGCTTCTTGACGCCTCAACGGCCACCGGCGTCACACTGACCGAGCACTTCGCGATGATGCCAACGGCCGCCGTCAGCGGGCTGTACTTCGCCCACCCGGGCGCGAAGTACTTCGGCGTGGGTAAACTCGGCCGCGACCAGCTTGAGGACTACGCGGCGCGCAAAGGCATGACGCTTGAGCAGGCCGAGCGCTGGCTGTCGCCCAATCTGGGCTACGAACCCGCCGTGGCGGCCGTTCGCTAGGTCTTCGGCAATCAGCTATCGCGGACGCTGCACCGTGGCCTCGGGGGCGGCGGCTTGCGGCGCGCGGCGCCAGTGGTAGCGCTCGATCATCCATTGCGCGATGTAGTACGGGTCTTCCAGCGCGTCGATTTCGCTTTGGCGCTCGGCGTTGCGGGCCTTGGCTGCCTCCACCTCGCGCTGCAGTTCGGCGCGGCGCTTGGCCAGCGACTGTTGCTCGTGATAGTTCGGAATCACGCTGTTGCTGACCGCAAGCCCGAACACCACAAACATTGCCGCCACCACCAGCAACGAGTAGTCGCGGGTGTGGGCTCGGATACTTTCACGCAATGACGCACCGCGGGCCATGCAGCCTCCGGCAGAATCATCGGCACTTGCCCCGGCAGAACTGGAGTCCGTGTGCGCGCGCCACACCCTTCCCCCAAGTCCCGCGCAAGCTAGCCTCGCGCGCCGAATACCCTGCGGACTAATGCCATGCTCGTGATGAAGTTCGGCGGCAGCAGCGTCGCCAATGAAAACCAGATCCACAAAGTGCTTGAAGTCGTGAAGGGCCGCCTTGCACGCCGGCCCGTGGTCGTTTCTTCAGCGCACAAGGGCATCACCGACGCCCTGCTGAACGCCGGCCGCGCCGCCGCCCGGGGCGAGCCCGACGCCAGCGCCATCGTCACCAAGCAGCGCGCCGTGCTTAAGGGCTGCGGCTGCCCGGCCGACATGCTGGACCCTTTCTTCCGCGAGATCGAAGACCTGCTGCGTGGCATTGCCCTGGTGCGTGAAGCCAGCCTGCGCAGCCTGGATTACCTGGCCAGCTTCGGTGAACGCATGTCGTGCCGTGTGATCGCCGACTACTTCACCCGCCAGGGCCTGAAGTCAGAAGCCTTTGACGCCTGGGATATCGGCTACATCACCGACGAGAACTTCGGCAGCGCACGGCCCCTGCACGGCTACGAACAGCGCATGGCCACCGAGTTCAAGCGCCGCGTCGGCGCCGACGTCACCCCGATCATCACCGGCTTCATCGGCAAGACCAGCGGCGGCGAAATCACCACCGTCGGCCGCAACGGCAGCGACTTCACGGCCACGTGCTTTGCGGCCGGGCTGGGCGCCGTGGAATGCGAAATCTGGACCGACACCGACGGCGTAATGACCGCCGACCCAAGCGTGGTCAAGGATGCCCACAGCATCCCGTTCATGAGCTTTGCGGAGGCCAGCGAACTCGCGTACTACGGCGGCCGGGTGCTGCACCCCAGCACGCTGCTGCCCGCGATCAAGCGCAAGATTCCGGTACGGGTGCTGAACACCAACCGCCCGGACCACCCCGGCACGGTGATTACGGAAGAAGGGGGAGCAAACCCCAACCCGGTCACGAGCATCGCCTACAAGGAAAACCAGAGCGTTATCACGATTGAAAGCACGCAGATGCTCGGCACGCCGGGCTTCCTGGCCAAGATCTTTGACATCCTGGGGCGCGAAAAGATCGACATCGACATGATTTCGACCAGCGAAATCAGCGTAAGCATGACCTGCGCCGGCGTCGCCCACATGAATGAGGCGGTGAAGGCGCTCGAGCAATACGGCCGCGTAAGCGTGGTGACGGACAAGAGCATCGTGTGCGTGGTGGGCAAGAACGTGAAGGCCGCCAAGGGGCTGGCCGCCAAGGTATTCGGCGCCCTGCGCGACGTAGACGTGAACGTAGAGATGATCAGCCAGGGCGCAAACAAGATCAACCTGAGCTTCCTGATCGACGACGACGACATCAAGAAAGCCGTGCCCGCGCTGCACTCAGGCCTGTTCAAGTAGGCCACCCTGAAACTGAAACCGCCCGGCCTTTTGGCCGGGCGGTTGCTTTGTGGGCGGTGTTACTCGAGCTTCTCGGGGTTGTAGACGGTGCCCATGAACAATACTGCGCCGGTGGTGCTGTCCGTGATCGCGAGGAAGAACGGGCGGTCGCAGCGCATCTTGAAGGGCTTCGGCGGTGAGCCGCCGCCGCTGTCCATGCCGACGGCCGTTGCCGCGGCGGCCACGGTGCCTTCTTCGTTCACTTCGATGATGGCCTCGTGGATGACCTTACTGATCCAGATGCGCGGGTTCGGCTGCATGTGTGAAGTGCCGAGTTTGCCGAACTCGGAGACCGCGGGGTCAAAGGCGTCCTTGATACCGAGCGCCTGAAGTTCGTCGTTCAACTCCTTCTTGAACTTCATCTTGAAGCGCGGCAGCTCAATGCTGCCTTCTTTGGTGTGCGTCTGCTTGGTCCACGTGGCGAAACTGTCGGCCGACAGCTTGCCGACGAACTTGTCGAGCCCTTCGCCTTCCGCCGGCAGCGCCACCCACATCGAGACCTTGCCGTCCTTACCATAGGGCAACTGGATGACCTGCGTTCCGTCGATGACCCCGTACTTGAAGTAGTCCTTGCGGTACATCAGGTCGGTCTTCTGCTTCGTGCCATCGGCCAGCGTGAAGTCGGCCTGCTTGGTGTTTTCTTTCTTGAACTGGGTCTTCCAGTCGGCCTTGAAGTACACGGCGTTCACGAGGTACGTGACGGCGTAGGGCGAAATCTTTTCCAACAGCTTGGGAATCTTGCCCTCGGTTTCCTTGCTGACCCAGCCGTTGATGGTGTCAAGTGACTCCGTCTCCTTGCTGAAGTCCACAGCCTGTACCTCGGCGTCGAAATTGCCGCGCGCGTCCTCGACGAACGTCGGGTCGAGTGTGATGCGCGTGGGGTCAGCCCACACCGAGTTCGCAACCCGGAGTGTGAGCTGGTCCTGGGAATTCATCGCCGACATCAGGTTCCGGTTGCCGAGGCCCAGGTCCAGCTCATCGGCATGCATTGCTTTCAGAAGTTGCGCGCGGGTCTCTTTCTCTGCAGCCGTCGTCACCAGGTGCATGCACACGCCGATGCTGAGCGGCGAGATAAACGTGTTCTCGCCGTCCTTGTGCAGCTTGTGGAACAGGTCCACGCCGAGCTTGTTGTTGGCGGTGCTGACCGACTTGGCGTCGGACTTGAGCTCAAGCGGCTTGTCTTCGGCGCGCGTGGCAAAGGGCAGCGCTGCGGCCGAAAGGGCCAACGCGGCTGCGGCAAGCATGGCTTTCGTTTTCATGACAGGCTCCGGGTCGGTTTCGAAGTTCGGGTTCGCGCCTAGGACGAACCCCCGATCCGCCCAGTTCCGGAAAACTAGTGCAATTTCGGGTGCTTCAACCGCCAGCCAAACGGGCCCAGCAGCCGGGCCTTCCACAGCTTGCGCTTCAAGCGCGGCAGCGGCGCCAGACCGCCCGAAAGCTTCATGCCCTCGGCCCAGGCGGCACGTGCGGCCGCAACGTCGCCGACGTACAGGTGATGCTTCACGACCTCGTCGAACTGGCGCGCGGCGCGGCGCTGCCAGGCGGCTTCATCCCAGCCGGGCAGGGTGCTGCAGCGCTGGCGGATCAGGTGCAGTTGCCGCAGGCGAACTTCGTCGCGGCGCAGCTCGCCCTGCAGGTCTTCGACCCGGCTGAGTGCTTTGGGGTTCCATTCGTATACCGCCAGCACGTCGGGCACAGCGCAGAAGTCGGCGACGTGCACAAGCCGCGCGATCCATTCTGTATCGCTGCTGACTCGCAAGCTGGTGTCAAACTCGCCCACTTGCGGCAGCAGTGCCCGCGACACCACCAGCGTGATCAGGTGCGCGTCGCTGCGCCCGTCGATGAACTTGCCCGGTTCGCGGCCGTGCAGCAGGCGCTCGGGTTTGTCCGGCTGGAGCATCTCGCCGCGCTGGACCAGTTTGCGGGTAGTGCAGCAGCAGGCCGTGGCACCGGTTTCCTGAAGGCGCGCGATTTGGGCCGAGAGTTTTTCGGGCAGCCAGCGGTCGTCGTCGTCCAGAAAGGCAATCCATTCGCCGGTGGCGCGCTGCATACCCAGATTGCGCGCGCTGGCGCAACCACCGTTTTCCTTGTGGAGGAACAGCGGCGTAACGCCGGCCTCGCGGACCAATGGCTCAAGCGCATCCATGGCGGCGCGGGTATCGTCGCTGCTGCCATCGTTGACGAGCACAAGTTCAATCGGGCGGTAATCCTGTGCCAGCACAGAGTCCACAGAGGCCCGAAAACCGCCAGCACGGTTGAAGGTAGGGATGACTACAGAAACGAGGGGTCTCACGCGGCGAGAATATGCGCCAGTTCGGGAAGGGTCCAGCGAGGCTTGAGACACGATGACAGATGAACCCTCCAGCGCACGCGACGCAACGAAATGGTGAGTATCACATAATGCCGTTGTGCTGGCATGTACAGCGCGAAGATGCGACAACAACTAAACGTAGTTGCTAGATCGGGCTCTTCTCTCACGCCGGAATCCCCATAAATGCATGCGTTCCGACGGATATGCCTTTACCGAAGTTCATTTCGTGCAGTATGATGCCACCACGGTGCGAAGTTGTGGGGAATCGGCTGACTGGAAATGGTGCCTGACCATCATGCGACAGTTAAGTCGCTGGTGGTGACCGGCAATCTTTCAATGCAACCCTGATGCTACGTAATTGACCAAGGGCTATTGGCCCTTGGCGCAAGCAGGTCGGCCGCGATACGGCCGGTTTGCGTCGGTTCGCTAGTGGACGTTCACCTTCACGGAGAAACCATGTTTCGCTTTGCCACGCTGCTGCTGCTGCTGACCTGCGCCGCCACCCTGAGCGCACAGCACACCTGGACCGGAGCCACCAGCATCGACTGGAACACCGCCGGCAACTGGAACCCGGCCACAGTGCCCACGGGCTCCGACGCGGTGACGATCCCGGACACCACTTCGCTGCCCAACGCGCCTACACTGTCGGCCAATGCGGCGGCCCTGAGCGTTACGATCCAGGCCAACGGAGTCCTGAACGGAGGCACCGGCAACCTCACGCTTGGTGGCGACTTCGTCAACAACGGCACCTACAACGCCGGTACCGCCCGTGTCCAGATGTCCGGTACGTCGCCCGCAAACATTGGCGGGAGCTCGACGACGACGATCAACCGGCTCTACATCACCAAGACGGACCGCACGGTGGTGGTCAAACAGACCGGACACCTGGTTCTGAACAACGCCAGTCTGGCGGGCAATGGCGGACTGTGCGCCCTGGATATTGAGAACGGCGCGCTTGACACCAACGGCTTCAATCTGACCGCGGCCGGACGTGTAACCGGCGGCGGTGCAAGCGCGACTTCCAACGTTGGTGGCGAATTGATTGTGAACGGCGCGAGTGTGGTGACACTGAATCAGGTGTATCAGTGGAGCTTGGGGCGTTTCACGGTCAACTCCGGCACTGTAACGGTCACCAGCAACCACGACATCGCAAACAGTGGCCACCGATTCGACATCAACGGTGGCAGCATCACGTACACTTCAACGGGCACGAACATCCAGTTGTACACCACCAATGCTGGCTGGGGTTATTTCGCCAGCGGCGGCACCGTGAACATCACAGGCAACTGGTCGCTCTCGAGTTTCAGTTCGGTGACATTTACCGGTAATTCGGTGTGCCGTTTCATTGGCTCGGGCAACTCCACGGTCACTCTGAACGGCTCGGCCGCGACCAACACCTGGGAATTCCGCGAAGTTCGCATCGAAAAGACGGCGGGCCTTGTGAGCTTCACTAACGCCTCCGCGCTCAGCTACAGTCCGTACGTCGATGCCCTGGTAGTCAACGCCGGCGCTTCCGTGACGTTCGCAGGTACCTTCGGCACGGGCTTTGGCTGGAGGTTCGGCAGTATCAGCAATGCAGGAACGGTAAACCTGACCAGCCTGGCCGCGATGACAATTGCTGGCAACATCAGCACTACGGGCGCGGGTACCCTGACGGCCACGGGCAACACCATCAGTCTGACGGGTTCTGGCACCACCACACTTAGCGGCACCAACACCTTTGCGACACTGAACTGCACGCTGCCCGGGCGCCAGATCAACTTTGGCGCGGGCACTACCCTTACCATCAACACCGCGCTGGTGTTGCAGGGCGTGACGGGCAACCCGATCATTCTGCGCAGCACCACGGCGGCGACCCAGTGGAACCTGCAGAACACGGGCACAGTTACAGCCCAGTTCTGTGACGTGCAGGACAGCAATGCCGCCAACGCTGTGAACGCGGCGGGCTGCACGAACTCTGGTAACAACACGAACTGGAACTTCGGCGCGTCGCCGAGTGTGCACACATGGACCGGAGCGACCAGCACAGCCTGGGGCACAGCTTCGAACTGGAACCCGGCCACAGTCCCGACCCTCACGGACAGTGTGCTGATCCCTGACACCAGCACGCTGCCCAACGCGCCGACGATGTCGGGCACCTGTAACGCGCTGAACCTCACTATCGCCTCGGGCGGGGTACTGAGCGGCGGTACAGCTACGCTGAACATCAACGGCCACTGGGTCAACAACGGCACCTTCACTGCCTCAACGTCCGTGGTCATTTTCGGCGGAAGCAGCATTTCCACCATCGGCGGCTCGAATGCCACCACCTTCTACCGACTGGCGATCAACAAGTCGGCCCGCACCGTCGAAGTGCTGCAGCAGGCAGCGGTGACCATCAGCTACAATGTGGCGTCGACCGCAACGCCGGGCCTGGACATCCGCAACGGCACCTACCGCAACGGCGGCAATAACCTCAGTGTTGCCATCGCCACGACTTCCAGCACCTCGCCTTCTACGGGTGAATTGCACATCTCCGGCGGCACTTGCACGTTTGCTGCCGTATACCAGTTCAGCACACTGAAGCAGTTTTCGATCACCGGCGGCACGGTAACCATTTCGGGCCAGCACCAGATCGTGAACTCAAGCCAGCGCTTTGACATCTCGGGCGGTACCCTGAGCTACACCAGCACCCTGACGAACAGCATCTACATGAGCAGCAACAACGGCACCGCGTGGGGCTGGTTTGCCACCGGTGGCGATATCTCGATCGCCGGCGGCGTCAGCTTTGGCTCTGGCTCGAACAACACTTTCCTGGCTACGGGCACTTCCATCGTCCGGTTCACGGGCGCACTGTCGGTTGCTTCTACTTGGTACGGCAGCGCCTCAGCGGGCTCGCAAAACATAGCCATCGCCGACTGCCGCATCGAAAAGACGGGCGGGGCGACGGTTTCATTCAACTCCGCGACAGGCACGCTGAACTCTAACTTGAGCATCGGCAGCCTTTCGGTTTCCGCGACCAGCGCGCTCGTCTTCGGCGTTGTGAACTTCGGTGCGGGCTACGGGTGGGACATCGGCTCGATCAGCACGGCGGGTTCAATCCAGAACAATGCCGGCACGATGCGCGTTTCGGGCGACATCGACAGCACCGGCACCGGTGCCTTCATTGCAGCAAACAACACAACAGTGCATTTGCTGGGGTCTGCGACCACGTCGATCACCGGCGACAACACGTTCTTTGACCTGAGTTGCACCGTCGCCGGACGCCGCATCGACTTCGGTGCCGGAGATACGCTCACGATCAATGGCATGTTCTTCATGCAGGGCACCACTTCCTCGAAGATCCTGCTGCGCAGCACCACGGCGGCCACCCAGTGGCTGATGGTTGTGAACGGGTCCGTAACCGCCCAGCACTGCGACATCCAGGACGGGAATGCTTCCACGACCGTATACGCCCAGCCGGGTGGCGTGAACTCCGGCAACAACACCAATTGGGTGTTTGGCGGCGCGCTGGGCATCGTGGGCTTCACGGGCTCGCCTGCCGGCACCTGGGCCGCGGAAACCGGCGGCGGAGTCGGCGTCGTCAGCGGAAGCTTCATCGCCGACAACCAGTCCGCATCAAGCGCCACGATCACCAGCTTCACCCTGCAGGCCAGCGGCACCGGCAACGATGCCACGGCCTACACCGAAGTCGCGATCTACGTGGATCACCCGACGCTCGGCACACAAAACGTATTCGACCCCCTGGACACGCTGTGGGGCACGGCTGCGACCTCTTTCCCCGCTGATAACGGGACGCTTTCCTTCACAGACAGCATCGTAGTGGCAGCAGCCAGCGTGACCCGCTTCTTTGCGGTGGTAAAATTCAATGGCACCCCGCTGGCGACGCCGGGCCAGACGTTCCAGGTCCGGGTTTCGGCCTTTGCCGCCACAGGTGCACCGCTTACCGGCGCGCCGACGGTGTGGCTGCCGGGCTTCTCAATGCTTACGCCGGTATTCTCGGTGGCGGCCGGAACGATCACGCCCCAACGTTCCGTGGCTCCGACCTACACCGGCCCCAGTGGTAACGGATTCCAGTTGAACATCTTCTCGGTGACCAATACGGCCGGCATGCCCGTCACCATGAACTACATCCGCCTGTACGCGTACGGCAGCCCGACCACGGCAACCAGTGCGTACACTTCCGTGGCGCTCTACCAAGACACAAACGATAGCGGCGCTTTTGACCCAGGTGTTGACCTGCTGATCCAGGAGCACGCCGGGGCATGGACCAGCTTCCGCGACTTCACGTTCACCGGCGCCAATGCAGTGTTTGCCGCCGGCGAAATCAGGCGCTTCTGCATTGTGGTCAAGCTGAACGGTACCGCGCCGGCCAACGGAAGCCTGTTGGGCTTCTACTTCTCCAGCTCCAGCAGCGCGGCGGGAGGTGCGACCTTCACTGGCAACGTGCAATCCATCTATTACTCGCTGGCAACCCAGACCTCTGGCCTGCACATCCAGGCTGAACCGGGTGCAGCGGTAGACATGGCGGGAACCGATACCACCGACACCGAGGCCGGGACGTTCCAGGTTTTCAACACTAGCGCAGCCACCGCTGTGACGCTGAACAGCATCACCATTGCGGCTTCGGGCACGGGCGCAGACAACACCGGCTACACCCGCGTTGCGCTGTATCAGGACACGAACAGCAGCGGCGACTGGGACGGTGCTGACCTGCTGGCGGCCACGGCCATCACGGCCTTCGGCGCCGACAACGGCAGCCAGACCTTTACCCTCAGCACCCCGCTGTCCATCGCAGGCGCGGCTTCCGTGCGCTACTTCGTGGTCATCCGCCTTGGCGGAACACCGACTCCGAGTGCACAGCAGACGTTCAAGACCCGTGTTACGGCCATCACTTCAAGCGTGGCCAGCGACGGCAGCGGCCTGCCTAGCTCGGTCATGGAGGGCATTGAAGTCCTGGGCACCCGGCTGACAGCGGACGCGATCGCAGGCACTGCGGCCATCGTGCTTGCCAACGCTCAGGGCCCGGGCAGCAACGGCGTACAGGCCGGACGGTTCACGGTTGAGAACACCGGCGTCACGGCCGCTGACCTGACCGGTATCACGCTCCGCGCTTCAGGCACAGGCAACGACGGAACCGCGTACTCCGAAGTCGCGATTTACCGTGACTCGGCTTCGGGCAGTGTCGGCAGCTTTGACTTTGCGAACGACATCCTGATCGGCACCGCGGCCACGACCTTCCCCACAGACAATGGTGCCATTGCGTTCACGGTGCAGGCAGGCGAGCAGCCGTTTGCATTGTCCGAAACCAAGACCTACTTCGTGGTGGCCAAGCTCAATGGTACCGCCACCCCGACGCAGACCTTCCGATACACCGTAGAGTCGATTACCGTCGGCGGCACCGGCTATGGCCGCGGCACTCCGACCACCACGATGCTGGGCATTGAGATTGAGGCGCCGTTCAACGTGACGGCCACGGCTGGCTCAGCGACGCCGGTGCTGGCGAACTCCGGCGGTGCCAACGGCATCCAGGCCGGCTTGTTCACCGTCAACACCAGCAGCGGCGGCGGGGCGAGCCTGACCTCAATCACCATCACTGCCAGCGGCAGCGGGAATGACAACACCGCATACAGCGAAGTCGCGATCTACCGTGACGGTGCAACCGGCACGACAGGCAGCTTCGACTTTGCCAACGACATCCTGATCGGCACCGCCGCAACGACATTCCCCAGCGACAACGGTGCGCTGACATTCAACGTGCAGGCCGGGCAGCAGGCGTTTGCTGCGGCCGAAACCCGTACCTATTTTGTGGTGGTGAAGCTCAATGGCACGGCCACTGTGGGCCAGACCTTCAGCTACCAGGTATCCGCAGTCGTCACCTCACCGACCGGCGCCACCGGCGTACCTTCCACGGTGATGGCAGGTCTGACGATTGCCAACCCGTTCTCCGCTTCGGCCACCATTGGCTCGGCACAGCAGGTCTACGCCAACGCCACCGGCAGCGGCAACAACGGTGTACAGGCCGGTGTATTCACGGTGTCATGCAGCAGCGGCGGGGCCGCCAGCCTGCTTTCGCTGACGATCACCGCCAGCGGCACAGGCAATGACAGCACGGCCTACAGCGAGGTTGCCGTGTACCGCGACAGCGCGGCGGGCACGGTGGGCAGCTTCGACTTCGCCAACGACGTACTGATTGGCACAGCGGCCTCGGCCTTCCCGGCTGACAACGGTGCCCTCACGTTCAACGTGCAGGCCGCGCAGCAGGCCTTTACATCGGGCGAATCGCGCACATTCTTTGTTGTCGTGAAGCTCAGTGGCTCGGCCACCGTGGGCCAGACTTTCCTGTATCAGCTCACGGCAATCACGAACAGCCCGACCGGCTCATCGGGTGTACCGACATCCGTAATGGCGGGCCTCACCATCGTCAACCCGTTCGCCATCAGCGCCACGGCGGGTACCGCGCAGCAAGTTTACTCCGGTGCGACCGGGCCCGGTGGCAATGGTGTGCAGGCCGGCACCTTCACCGTCACCAATAGCGCGGGTGGTGCGGCCAGCTTGAACACCGTTACCATCACCGCCAGCGGCACCGGCGATGACTCGACTGACTATGCGGAGATCGCGCTTTACCGCGACGGCGCCACGGGCAGCGTAGGCAGCTTTGACTTTGCCAACGACACCCTGATCGGTGCTTCCGTGGCCGCATTCTCGGCCAACAACGGCATTGCCACGTTTACCGTGCAAGCCGGCCAGCAGGCCTTTGCGGCCTCCGAGGCGCGCACATACTTCATTGTGGTCAAAATGGCGGGTACGGCCAGCGTCGGCGAGACCTTCCAGTACAGCGTCACTGGTATCACCAGCACGCCAAACGGTGCAACGGGACTGCCCAGCACTGTCATGAACGGCCTTGTCATCGCGGCTGAGTTTGCTGTGTCGGCCACTGTCGGCACCGCACAGGGTGTGTTCGCCAACGCCACAGGCAGCGGCGGCAACGGTGTTCAGGCAGGGCTGTTCACGATTCAGGCGGGTTCCGCGGGTGCAGCCAGCCTGTTGTCCATGACCATCACCTCCAGCGGCACCGGCAACGACAGCACGGCTTACAGTGAAGTGGCCGTCTATCGCGACAGCGCAACCGGCACCACCGGCGCATTCGATTTTGCCAACGATACCCTGATCGGCACCGCCGCGACGGCATTCCCGGCCGACAACGGCGCGCTGACCTTCACCGTGCAGGCCGCCGAACAGGCCTTTGCGGCCAGCGAGTCACGCACTTACTTCGTGGTCGTGAAGCTGAATGCAACCGCCAGCACCGGCCACACCTTCCAGTACAGTGTGACGGCGCTTTCTCCGGCGGCCTCGGGCCTGCCCAGCAGCGTGATGGCGGGACTCAGCATTGACGCGCCGACCTTCACGATCGCCGACACCAGCCCGGCCACGCAGGGCACGGGTTATGCCGGCACGGGCGGTCACGTGGTGCAGTCGTTCACGATTGACTACCCGGCTGGCCAGAACAACACCCTGACCACGATTGAGTTCACCGGCACGGCGGCCGCAGGTGGTGTGCTCGGCACTGACGTGACGCAGATTGACCTGTACCGCGACGACAACAGCAATGGTGTCTACGACGCCGGTGTGGACGTGCTGGTGAACAGCCAAGCCGCTTTCAGCGGCACTAACCAGGTCACGTTCACGCTGTCGGGCGGCGAAAGCCAGTTTGTCGCTGGCGACAACCGCGAATACTTCGTGGTACTTGAGTTCGACATCAACACCACGCACCTTGCCGAGTTCGCCACGCAGCTCACGGCAGCCTCGGGTGCCGCCACGGGCACAATCATTTCCGGCACGCCCGCACCGACTGCCGGCGCGACCGCAGGCCTGGTGGTCTTTGCCAACAGCCTGAACGTCACGTTGATCGGCCCCGGTGCAGCCACCACCGTGAACAGCAACAGCCAGGGCCCGGGCGGCATCGGTCACGTAATCTGGGAAGGCACCTTCAGCACGCAGGCCTTTGCCTGGACCGTGACCGCGCTCGACTTCGAAGGCACGGGTACGGCCAATCACAACACCGCCTACAGCACCCTTGCGCTGTACGAGGACACGAACGCCAACAATGCCTTCGACGCGGCCGACCAGCTTGCTGTGGCCGCCGCGGGCACCAGCTTTGACGTCAGCAACGAGTACACGGCAACGTTGACCAACACGGCCTTTGCGGCCACATCAAGCCGGCGCTTCTTCCTGGTAGGCCAGCTTGCGGGTACGGCCACGTTCGGCCAGACGCTGAACGCGCGCCTGACCGGCGTGCAGGCCACCCCGCCGGCCGGCGGCCAGGTCACCGGCGACCTGAGTGTGAACAGCACGGCACTGATCATCGACGCCGCGGCGGTCACGGTCGGCAACGGGCCCACGCCGCCCGCAGCGACAATGCTGCTGGCGGGCACGGCCCAGGCACATGTGCTGGCGCGCTTCCGCTTCACGGCCACGAACTCGGACGTGACGGTCACGTCGGTACAGCTCACGAACGCGGGCACCGGCAACTGGGTGGCGGACATGTCGGCCACCAACGGTGTCGAAGTGTGGGCCGACAACGGCGACGGCACCTTCAACGCCGGCACAGACAGCCTGATCTTCCAGGGCCCGGGCGCGACCTCCGTGAACGCGGTGTTTACCACCGCGCTTCAGGTGCCCAACTCGTCATCGCGCGACGTGTGGGTACGTGTGAACCTGCTGGCGACGGGTGCCGCAGGGGCTGCCCTGCCGGTCACCTTCAGCACGTCGATCACCAATGCGGCCGACGTGCAGGCCGGTGCGGTAACGCCGTTGCTGGGCACTCCGCTGCCGCAGAGCACCGTGCTGTCGGTTGTGGAATTCTTCGTAACGTCGTTCACGCCGGCCGGTGACTTCCCGGCGGGCGGCGCTCCGATCACGATCGTCGGCTCAGGCTTCATGGCCCCGCTGACTGTGACGATCGGCGGCGTGCTGTGCGCGGGCTCGCCGGTCATCACCGGTGGCACGCAGATCACGGGCCTGATCGTGCCCGCTGGCTCGGGCAGCAACCGACCGATTGTGATCACCAGTGGCGCGTTGCCGCCCCAGACCATCACCCAGACTTTCACCTACTCAAGCGTAGGCAGCGTCGGCGGTGGCGGTGGCGGCGGTGGTGGCGGTGGTGGTTGCGCTGTCGGTGCCGGTGGCGGTGCTTTGATTGCTCTGCTGGCCCCGGTATTGGTGCTGCTGCGCCGTCGTCGCAAGTCGTAGGGTTCCTTGCATCCAACAAGACCCCTGCTTCGGCGGGGGTCTTTGCTTGCTTGGCCTGACACCGGCTTACCCTGACGTTGACGTGGGGGCTGCTTCGGGTACAATCCCTTTGGGCGCGGCGTGAGGCCGTGAACCTGGTCAGGTCCGAAAGGAAGCAGCCATAGCGAACCGAACGGGTGCGCCCACCTGATTCAAGCGGACGGCGAAAGCCGTCCGCTGTTCTTTTTTCGACGCAGGGGCGAAAGCCGTCCGCTGAGTTTTCTTGCGTTACTTGCGGGGCTTGGCGTGCTTGGGGCGGAAGGCTTTGCAGTAGTCCGGGTCGGTGTCGAGCCACGGGCCTTCCAGCAGGTCGATGCAGTAGGGCACCGCGGGAAACACCGCCATCAGGCAGTCGTGAATGGCGGGTGGGTTGCCGGGCAGGTTGATGATCAGCGTCTTGCCGCGGATTCCCGCCACCTGCCGCGAGAGAATCGCCGTGGGCACGATCTTCAGGCTTTCGGCACGCATCAACTCACCGAAGCCGGGCATCATCTTCTGGCACACAGCTTCGGTGGCCTCGGGCGTCACGTCGCGCACTGCCGGGCCAGTTCCGCCGGTGGTCAGAACCAGCGCGCAGCCTTCGTTGTCGCACAGGTCGATCAGCGACTCCTCGATGATCGGGCGCTCATCCGGGATCACGACCGTGACGGCCTCCCAATCTGACAGCAGGATTTTGGTCAGTTCGGCCTCAATGGCCGGTGCGCCCTTGTCTTCGTATTCGCCGCGCGAGGCGCGGTCGCTGACTGTGACAATGCCGATGCGTGCCAGATCGCTCATGCGCCCGGTTTAGAAATCGGCCGTCGGGATGCAACGGCGCTAGTCCGAAAGGGCCTGCAGCAGTGCGCGTCGCTGATCGCGATAGTGCGCCACATCCAGCGTGTAGTCGTCAAAGCCGCGGCACACCTGCTGCATGATGGCGTCGTGCTTGGCGGCGTCTTTGGCCCGCAGTGCGCGCAGCATCTCAAGGTCTTCGAAGCCTGTGCGATGCGCCTCCATCCGCAGGCTCGACCACGGGCCTGTCGCCAGATCGCCGGCATAGGCAATGTGAGTGTCGCCCGCTGGCAGGCGGCGCGCATCGTCTTCGCCACCGTGCTTTTGATTGCCGACTTTCAACGGGTCCTCATTCCACTGGTTCAGGCCCCAGTGCAGGAAGCCGTCGATGCCGAACTTTTCGCAGGCCCAGCCGATCAGCAGCGGCCTCAGCAATTCGAAGTCGAGGGTGCGGTTCATCCATTTGCCGCCGGGGTGCAGGCAGGTGTAGACCCAGATCCGGTCGCCAACCTTGCGCTGGCGCTCGTAGAATTCGCGGCCCTGCTGGTACTCGTGCACCTTGGGGCACCAGATATCGACGCTGCCCGCGAGGTTGGTGTCCATCACCGCATCCAGCGTCGGAATGCCGGGCATGTACTTGCGCACCATGCCCGTGAGGATGCGATAGTCCGTGGCGTTTTCGGGGATTGGCTCATCCACCACGTGCTGGATCCAGCGGTCTTCCCAGCCATTGGCCTTGATCTCTTCCATCAGTTGCTTGCAGGTCTGCGCCAGCAGTTCGTTGCCTTCGGGGCTTGTGCCGCGCTTGCCCCATACTTGGAAGTGATCGGCAAACCAGTCGCCGTTGGCGCGCGCGGCCAGGTGCCCGCCTTCGAGCCACCAGATGCCTTCTTCAGTCAACAGTTGCACCAGCTTGCGCAACCGTTCGCGGTTCAGCGTAGGGTTTTCGCCGGGGCCGGGGCCCGGGGTCACGCCGTCAAACACCAGCCACAGCCAGATGCAGAAGGTGTTCTGCCGCGCGCGATGCATCAGCTTCACGTAGCGGCGGATCGCATCCCAGTGTTCGTCGGACCACGACTTCAGGCCGTAGTGGCCGGCCGAGTAACTCCAGTCCATCCAGTTCGTGTAGCAGAAGGTGTCCTTGCCCGCAGGCGGTACGACGGCCTCATGCACATGCAGCGGCAAGGTCAGTTTCAGCGCACCGACAGTCAGCGTGATTTCCCGCTTGCCGGGCGTGGCGTTGCCGGGCACCGCGAACTCGGCGCGCAGCACGGTCGTGGCGGCCTTTACTTCCACCGGCGAAGTCACCGGCTGCATTGCATCGTAGGTGCGGAACGGGGCTTTGCGCGTGATGTGCGGGTTTTCGTTGTTCGGCTTGCGGGCCGTGGTCCAGCCCTCAAGCCCGGTGTTGAACTCGACGGGCCCGTCGATTAACCGGTACCAGCGCAGCGCCAGCCCGTCCGCACCGGTGCAACCAAGCGCCAGTGAATCACCCACGGTGGCGTTCTCAATCAATACATGCACTGCCGCATAGGAGCCGCGCGGCGTGTCCAGGCGCGTCGGTGCCGGAGTGGCCTCGTTGCGATCCGGGTACAGGCGCACAAGCTCATCGACCAGCACGGCGGTCATGGCCGGCTTGTCCTGCGCCGCCGGCTCCATCACCAGCAGCGCCAGTACACAGGCTGCGAATAGGGTTCGCGCAATCATGAACGGGCCTCCGGGACAGCAGGCTCAGTTGCGGCGGCGGGCCTGTAAAGCGGAATCCGGGTTCAGGGCCTTCGCTCAGTCACCGGCCGCCTGCGTTTCCAGTTGTTCCCAGCGCTCGTAAAGGCCCTGCAACTCGGTTTGCAGGCGTTGTCGGGTTTCATTCAGTTTGGCGGCCTTCTTCTTGCCTTCGCTTGTGGTGTACAGCGCGCCGTCGGTGAGTTGCTGGTCGAGCTGATGCAACTCGGCCTCAAGCTTTTCCAGCTTGCCGGGCAGGTTCTTCAGCTCGTTCTGGGCGCGCTTGCGGGCCTTGCGGGCCTCTTCCAGTGCGGCCGTATCGGTGACCGTCACCTGCACCGGTGCCTGCTGGATCTGCTTCAGCTCAGCCAGCAGGTCTTCGATCGCGCCTTCGTGGAATCTCGCCCGGCCGCTGCCATCCAGAAACAGCACGCGCGTGCACACGCGGTCCAGGAAGTAGCGGTCGTGGCTTACGACCAGCACCACGCCTTCGAACGCGCACAGGGCTTCCTCCAGTGCGCGCAGCGTTGGCAGGTCCAGGTCGTTGGTGGGCTCGTCCAGCGCCAGCACGTTGCCGTGCTGCAACAGCAGCTTCGCAAGCTGCACGCGGTTGCGTTCGCCGCCTGAAAGCTCGCGGATCTTGGTATGCTTGCGCTGGCCGGGAAACAGGAACTGGTCCAGGAAAGGTGCAACGCGCTGGACTTGTCCGTCTACCTTTACGAAGCCTTCGTGGTCCGTGGCCACTTCCTCGACCACCGATTTCGAGTCATCCAGCACGCTGCGCGACTGGTCAATCGCGGCCACACGGACTGTTTCGCCGATCTCTATGCTGCCGGTGTCCGGGGCCAGCATGCCGGTCAGGATGCGCAGCAGGGTGGTCTTGCCCGCGCCGTTGGGGCCAACAATTCCCAGCCGCATGCCGGCCGTGACCTCAAGCGTCACGTTGTCCAGCACCGTGCGCTCGCCGTAGCGCTTGCTGATGCCGCGGGCGGTGATGATCTTGCCGCCAAGTCGCGGCCCGGGCGGGATCGTGAACGCCAGCTCGGCACGCGTTTCCAGCGGCCCTTGGGCCGTCATGTCGCGATAGCGCTGCACGCGGGCCTTCTCTTTGGTCGTTCGGCCGTGGGCGCCGCGCCTGATCCACGCGGTTTCGCGGCGGATGGTGGCCAGGCGGTTTTGCTCAGTGGCGGACTCGGCGCCAAGGCGGGTGGCCTGGGCTTCCAGGAACTCGGTGTAGCCGCCATCGATGGAGTACAGCTTGCCGCGATCCACTTCGACAATGCGGTGCACGACGCGGTCAAGGAAATAGCGGTCGTGGGTGACCATCACCAGCGGGGTCTTTGAGTTCAGCAGGAAGTCTTCCAGCCAGTCGATGGCGACGACATCCAGGTGGTTCGTGGGCTCATCCAGCAGCAGCACGTCGGGCTCAGACAACAGCATCGCCGCCAGCGAAACGCGCCGGGCCTCACCGCCGCTGAGCGAGCCGCACAGGGCCTCAGGATCGCGCAGGCCCAGGTGGCTGATCATTTCTTCGACCCGGTGCTCGACCGTGTGGCCGCCCATTTCCGCCAGGCGGGACTCAAGCCGCGATTGTTCGGCGATCTGCCATTGCAGGTTCTCGGCGTCGGCCTCGGCCATGGCGTGGTGCAGCTCATCCAGCCGGGCCATCAGTTCGTCACGATTGCCGAGTCCGGCGCGCACGGCGTCGCGCACGCGCAGTTGCGGATCAAGGCGCGGTTCCTGTGTGATGAAGCCGATGCGCAGGCCGGTGGCGGCGATGCGCAATCCGGAGTCGGGGGCTTCCACACCCGCCAGCAACCGCAGCAGGGTGGATTTGCCTTCGCCGTTGGGGCCTACAAGCCCGATGCGTTCGGACACTCCAAGTCCGAAGTTGACGCCGTTCAGCACGACGCGGCTGTCGTAGGCTTTGTGGACCTGGTTGAGTGCAAGGATCGACATGGCCGCGAGCATAGCAGCGCACGCCCCGCGCGAAACGCGGGGCGTGGCGCGCGGGTTGGGGCTACTTCTTGGCGATCTTGAGGATGTCGGGGCTGATGTCGTAGCTTTGCACGACGTTGCCGAAAGCGTTCTTCCACTGGCGCACGCGCTCACGCGAGACGTTGTACTCCTTCGCGATTACCTCGCCCGAGGTGTTGTCCTGAAGCAGCTTCAGGAAGCGTTTGAAGCGGGCCTTCCCGTACTGGTTGATGAAGTTCTGGGCGACGGTCGCGGCATCAGTCTCGGGCTTGTTTGGCACGGCGGCTCCTGTGAAGGTGCGTCACTATTGACGCGTAAAGAGAGCATGACGCATGGGTCTTGCCATGTCAAGGGCCGGAAGTCGGTGCCCGGTGCTCAGTGCTCGGTCACTGGGCACTGAGCACCAAGCACTGGGCACCGACTACCGGACGAAACCTTGCGCAACCCCGTGCGATGGCTTAGATTCATGCCCCGTAAGCACTTGCTTCGATTCGGGCAGTATGTTTTTGCGGGTGATTCCCGCGCGCACAGTTCAACGTTTGCACCTGAGGGCAACCCCATGGCGGGACAAGTCGCAGTATCGGCCTCACCGCGTTCCACGGCGGGTTGGAGCAGCCAGGGCTGGATCCATTCGTCTGGCTGGGACAAGCGCTGGATCATCTTTCCAGCACTGCTGGCACCGCTGCCGCCACTGATTTTTTACGCTTCCATGTACCTGCTTGAGCGATTCACCACCGCCGATGCCACGACCCGCATGGGCATGGCCGAAGACATCGTCAGCCTGTTCGTGATGGTCCTCGCCGGCGGCCCGCACGTCTGGGTCACTTACACCCGTACCTGGATGCACCCTGAATTCCGCCGCCGCGAGAAAGCGTGGTTCCTGGCCAGCTTCCTAGTGTTGCCATTTGTGGCCACGATGGCGCTTTCGAGCGAGCTCACCCGCAAGCTGCTGCTGACCGGCTTTTTCTTCATTGCCAGCCTGCACATTATTCACCAGCTCAGTTACGTGGTGCGCTTTTACCAGGATCGCGATCGCGTGAAGCCCAGCCTGAAGTCGCGTCTGATTGACATCGGCGCGGTGATCTTCCCGCTGTATCCCGTCAGCACATTCCGCATGGTGCTGGTGAACGAGAACAGCATGGCCTTTGCCTGGGTCAGCCAGTGGCTGAGTGTGGATCAGGCCCGTTCGCTGAAGTTCCACATCGGCCGCGCGCACCCTCTGCTGCCGGACTTTATTCTCAGTGACTGGTTCTGGATGGCCAACCTGCTTGGCTTCCTGGTGTTCTTCAGCCTGTGGGCGGGCAAGAGCCTGCGCGAATACCGCGCCGGCGCGCTGCAGACGCCGAAGTTTCTGCTGATTGCATGCGCGATTGGCGTGGGCCTGTTCTGCCCGCTGATGCCGAACCTGGACTCAAGTTTTCAGGGCTTCAACCTGTGGCACAGCATCCAGTACATCGCGCTGACCTGGTACATCATGCGCGTGCAGACCGACAAAGGCCGCCAGCTGAACCCGTTCGTGAAGTGGCTGACCAAGGATGACCGGACCGGGCCGCGCTATTACGGCATCGCGTTCGGGATCGTGGTCGCCATTATCGCCGTGATCATGGGCGTGGCCGTGCTGCTAAGCAGCGTGCAGGGCGTGGGGATGTTCGCCGGCAGTGGCGAAGTCGGCGCGATCAACTACCGGCCGGGTGCGGTGCTGCAGGCGTACTATCTGCTTGGATTCGGCCTGCTGCTGACGCACTACTTCCACGACTTCTTCCTGTTGAACATGCATACGTTCAAGGACAAGGCGATCAACACAAGGGAGTAGGCGTAAGGGATTTGGGCTTGGGGCATAGGGCTTGGGGTGAAGTTCCCAAGTCGGCTCGCGGACCCGAAGCCCCAAGCCCTAAGCCCTAAGCCCCAATCAGTGCACGCGCTGTTCGCGCTTCCAGGCTCGTTTCATCTGCTCAAGCTCTTTGCGCAGCTTGATGAACTCGACGGGGTCGAGGTCCTGCACGAACACGCGGCCGTCGAGGTGCTCCAGCTCATGCAGGAACGCGCGGGCCTTCAGGCCTTCGCCGGTTACCTCAAACCACTTCCCGTCGGTGTCCTGGGCGCGCATCGTGACGCGCATCGGGCGCTTCTTGCGGGCGAACATGCCGGGGAAGCTCAGGCAGCCCTCGTCGCCGTCCTGCTCACCTTCCACTGCGACGACCTGCGGGTTGATCAGCGCCAGTTCACCTTCCACGGGCTGGCCCTCGTCGCAATTGATCACGTAAATGCGCTGGCTGATCCCGACCTGCGGTGCCGCCAGGCCCACCCCGCGCTCTTCGTACATGGTCAGGAACATGTCCTCGACCACCTGCTTCAGGCGCGGGCCGAACTCCGTCACCGGCTCAGCCACCTTCATAAGCACAGGATCAGGGTATTTGCGTATCTCGTACACGGCGCTCTTCCGTTGCCGGCCACTGGGTGCCTGCTCTCTGGCTCAAACACCCGTCGCCGGCTGTATGCATCCTGAATTCATGGCCCGGCTACCCAAACACAGGCCCGAGACAGGCTACTTTATGGGCATTTCGGGGCGGCACAAGAACAGGCGCGGGGTTGCAAGCGCGCCCGTTTGCGGACACAATGACAAATCCGGAAATCACTGGATTGCAGCACCCCCTGTCTGTTAGTGCTGCGTGGAAGGCGCCTCTCGTTCCCGGCGCGACGCACCTGAAGGAAGCTACTCATGGCAGACGCAACCAAGTTCATTGCCAAGGCCGACGACGCTCTGAAGAAGCGCAACTACGACTACGCGATCCAGATGTACGAGTCGGCCATGGAAGTCGACCCCGGCAACGCCGACGCCCGTCGCAACTATCGCCTGGCACTGTGCCGCAAGTACGACCAGGTCGGATATCCCAAGTCGCTGGGCCTGTCGCTGGGCGGCATGACCATGGCGCTTTCCAAGTCCTCTGAAAAAGCCCTTGTCGAAGGCGAGAAAGCCGTCGCCAAGGACCCTAAGAGCGTCAAGTACAACCTGCGCGTCGCCGAAAAACTGGCCGAAATGGGCCATAATGCGGCCGCCATTGCCGTGCTTGACTTCGTGGCCAAGAACGGAGACATCAAGGGCGACAAGCAGGGCCCGGCGGCATTGATGCTGCTGGCCAAGGCCCTGGCCGCAGACGGCCAGGTCGATGAAGCCAACAAAGCGCTGAACATGGCCGTGCGCCTGGCACCCAACGACAAGTCAATCAAAGAGCTGCAGAAAGACCTCGCCGCCAAGACCTACAACAAAAAGGTCGGCAGCGCCAAGAGCAGCTATGAACTGGTCCAGAACCGTGATGAAGCCAACCTGCTGGAGGCGATGCGCAAGGGCAACATCACGGACGAAGACGCCGAGAAACTGCTGGCCCAGGAAGAGCAGAAGCTGAAGGAAAACCCGCTCGATCGCCGCGCGATCCGCGCCATAGGCGAGGTGCTGGCCAAGCGCAAGAAGTTCCTCGACGCTTACAACCGGCTGACGGCTTTCCTTAAGGTTGACCCCAGCGCAACCGAAATCGGCGAAATCGCGGCCAAGTACAAGAATACCCACTTCGACAACATGATCCGCGGCTGCCAGCTCAAGGCCCAGCAAGAGCCCGAGCGCGCGGCTGCATGGCAGGCCAAGGAAAACCAGGTCCGCGAGGAAAAGAAGAAGTTCCAGCTTGAAGAGTACGGCCGCATGGTTGAGGCTGCGCCGACCGACCTGGACAAGCGCTTCCTGCTCGGCAAGGCGCTGCTCGATGCCGGCGACTTTGCGGAAGCCTTCAAGCACTTCCAGAAGGCCGTGAAGAGCCCGAAGTACGCCAAGCCCGCGAACCTGATGATGGGCCAGTGCCTGGTGCGCATGGACCGCCTGGAAATGGCGGAAATGGCCTTCAGCGCCGTCGAGAAAGAGCTGAACGAGGCCGACGAAGACCTCAGCAAGGAACTCATGTACGCCAAGGCCGACCTGATGGAACGCCGCGGCGACCCGACGGCTGCACTTGAGCAGTTCCGGCAGTTGTACATGCAGGACATGGAGTTCCGTGATGTGGAAGGTCGCATCGACCGCCTGAAGGGCCAGGCCGTCTAGCTGCACGCTGCACCCCGCACGAAGGGGCAAGCATGTCAGACATCGCCAAAGGCAGGGCCGAGTTCGAAACGGGGCGCTGGAGCAAAGCCTACAGCCTGTTCCAGCGTGTCGTGGCGGACTCGGAGACCGATGGTACGCCCAAGCGCACCGTCCAAGAAGTCAAAGTGCTGATGGCGCACTGCCTGCTGCAGATGGGCGAGCCCGACCGCGCCGAAGGCGAACTGCTGGACGTGCGCGAGCAACTGTCTGAGGCCGACCGCGAACTGCTGCGCCGCTTTGAAGCCACCTGGCGCGAAATGGAAGACACCAAACGCCTGACCCGCGCCGAGCTTGAGGCCCGTCGCGCCAAAGCAAACGCCGAGAAGAACTAGCACATCCATTCCATGCACCCATTCCCGCACATCGCGATATACGGACTGGGGCGCTTTGGCCGCGCGCTGCATGACGCCGTGACCGCGCTGGGCATGCCCGCCCGCGGCGGCGGCCGCCAAACCGGCCCGGCCGCGTTGCTGCAAGGTCTGCCGGCGGGCTCGCTGGTGATGCTGTCGGTGCCCGACGACGCGATTTCCGCGGTGGCGACTCAGTTTGCGGCGCTGGCGAACGCGGGCACCCACGCCTATGTCCACGCCTGCGGAGCCTATGGCCCGGTGCTGCTGCAACCGCTGGCGCAGGCCGGGGCTGCCACGGGCGCGTTTCACATCCTGCAAAGCTTCCCGGCACAAGGCGGCGCTTCACGCGTCGCGGGCAGCTGGTGCGCCATCGACGCGCCCCCGGGCCTGCATGAAAAACTGTTTGCCCTGGCCACAGCCCTGGGCACACATCCCTTCTCGCTGCCTGAGGGCGCCCGTGCGGCCTACCACGCCGCCGCCGTTGTCGCCAGCAACGCGCTGGTGGCGTTGCAAGGCCTGGCCCAGCAGGTTGCGACACACGGCGGGATTCAGCCCGATGAAGCCGCCAGCATGCTGATGCCACTGGTGCGCGGGACGCTTGCCAACGTGGAAGCGCGAGGGCCTGCGGCTGCCTTGACGGGCCCCGTCGCGCGCGGCGACGCCGAGACGCTGCGTCGGCATCTTGCAGCCATGGGGAATGAAGCGGCCGCCGGATACCGCGCCGCGCTGGAGCTGACGATTCGGTTTGCACTGGATGCCGACCGCATATCGGCGATCCAGGCCGCAGCGTTGCGGGCAGCGTTGGCCTGACCAGGGGTTACAAATCGGGCTTCCGTTTGGACGCAATGGTCGGGGGCAGATTGCGCAAGTACGTTGCGGGAGGCAACGGCATGTGGACCGCAATCGCGATGATGGCCGGCGGTGCAGTGACCGCGCTGCTGGGGTTGTTTGATCCGTTCCGATGGTATCGGGGCAAACGCCATGACGCCCTTGAGGAGATGGACTCATGGGATCATGGATCGCTGGGCTTCCTTGCGGCGCTTGGCCCCGGGTTTGCCCGGGCGGCGCTGGTTCTGGCGGGCGCGCTGCTTTGCGGCATCGGCGCCCTGTTGTGGTTGTTGGAATAGCCGCCTGTTGACACCGCGCGGCAGGACTACAGACTTCGCGCCATGGGTAAACCGATCACGTTTGTGGAAGCCATCACCGAAGGCCTGCGCGAAGAGCTGCAGCGCGACGAAGACGTATTCCTGCTGGGACAGGACATCGGTGCCTATGGCGGCGCGTTCGGCGTTACCAAGGGACTTGTGGACGAGTTCGGCCCCAAGCGCGTCTGGGACACTCCGCTTTCCGAAACCGCCATCATCGGTAATGCGGTCGGGGCGGCCATGTACGGCCTGCGCCCTGTGGCCGAGATGCAGTTTGCCGACTTTGTCGCCTGCGGCTTCAACCAGCTCGTGAACAACGCCGCCAAGATGCATTACCGCTGGGGCCCCAACGTGCCGATGGTTGTGCGCCTGCCCTGGGGCGGCGGCGTCAGTGGCGGCCCGTTTCACAGTGGCTGCATGGAAGCCTGGTTCCTGAACGTGCCGGGCCTGAAGCTGGTGTGCCCCAGCACTCCGCGCGACGCCAAGGCGGCGATCAAGGCCGCGATCCGCGACGACAACCCGGTGCTGTACTTCGAACACAAGCACATGTATCGCGACCCCAAGCTGCGCCAGGAAGTCGGCGAGGTCGAGCCGCTGGAACTGGGCAAGGCGCGCATCGCACGCGAGGGCCGCGACGCCACCGTGGTGACATTCGGGATCATGGTCCACTACGCGGAGCACGCGGCCGAGAACCTGGCCAAAGAAGGCATCGAAATCGAAGTGCTCGATCTGCTGAGCCTGCGCCCCTACGACACCGAGGCAATCCTGGCCAGCGTGAGCAAGACCAACCGCGCTCTGGTGGTCAACGAGGCCACGCTGATGGGCAGCGTCGCCGGCGAGTACGCGAGCTTTATCTCCGAGCATTGCTTCGAAGACCTCGACGCGCCGGTAATGCGCATGGGCGCACTAGAATGCCCGATCCCATACGCGCCCGAACTTGAGCAACGCATGCTGCCCAACACCCAGAAAATCGAAGACGCCCTGCGCAAGCTGGTGGCCTTCTGATGCCACGGCTGAGGCTGTGCGCGGTGGATGAAGCGCCCGCCCCCGGCAAGGGCAAGCACTTCGACACGCCAAACGGCCCCGGCGTGGCGCTGTTCAACACCGGCGACGGCTTTCACGCAATTGAAGACAACTGCCCGCACATGGATGCGCCCCTCAACGACGGCATCGTCACGCGCGGCGTCGTCACCTGCATGTGGCACGGCTGGCAGTTTGACCTGAAGACCGGCGTCAGCCTGATGTCCGACCGCATCTGCGTGAAGCGCTTCCCGCTTACCGTGGAAGACGGCGCGATCTGGGTTGACGTTCCGTAGGGCCTGCCTCAGGCCTCGCGGGCCACCCGCTTCAGCAGCAGGTTCGTGTAGCCCAGCGGTTCCGCATCGGGCGCGGTCTTGGGTGCGCGCCAGTAGCTGGTGAGCATCAGCCCGCCGTCTTCTTCGACAAGGCTTACGACGACGCGGTTACCGGTGGCGCTTACGCCCTCGATGGCGGCCGCACCGGGGTCTTCGGGCGTCATCGGCATGACCATGCAGCCGTGCATGGTGCTGGCGACGGACATGCGCATCACGCCGTCAGGATCCACCGCAAGCTGGCAAACGACCCCATGGACCAGTGCGCCAGTGTCGGCGTGGAGGCTGGTGACCTCGAACTCAAGGAACTCGCCGGCCATGCGCTCGCGCAGCACCAACCGCGAGTGCACGGGCAGGCCCTTCTTGGTCTGGCCCTTGCCCGCCCATTCGCCAAGCCACTTGCTGAATGCCTTGAACTCTTTACGCATCGAGATCACCTTGTGACCTATGTCGTGTATATCGCATCAATGCCAACTAACCAAACGGTACGGCAGGAACATTCCATTAATCCGGAACCCGGATTGCACGCAAGGCATCTCATCACGGTCCGGCAACTCAAAGGAACTGACATGAAAACTCGATGGCCCATGCTGGCACTGCTGCTTGCGCTTTCCGCGCCCGGCCTTGCCGCAAAAGAAGAGCTGGTCACGCTGCCCAAGCGCGACACCGTGCAGCTCACGATCTACAACTCGGTTGACCTTACGCTCGTGCGCGAAACGCGCGAGTTGTCGTTCAAGAAGGGCAACAACCGGCTGCAGTTCAGCTGGGCGAACACGCTGATTGACCCCACCAGCGTCGAGTTCGCGGCCCTGACCAACACCGACAAGCTTGAGGTGCTGGACACCAGCTACCCGGCGCAAAGCAACCAGATGCTGATCTGGACCATCGCCGCCGATGACGCCTTTGCGGCCAAGGTCGAAATCAGCTACTTCACCAGCGGCATCCGCTGGAACGCCGAGTACCACGGCATGCTCAGCGCCGATGAATCCAGCATGCACCTGACCTCGTTCGTCAGCGTCTACAACGGCAGCGGCGAAGAATACGAAGACGCCAAGGTGCGCCTGATCGTAGGCAGCATTCACATCGTCGAAGAAATCGCAGCACTGGCCGGCAGCGCCCGCCAGGGCCGCCAGAAAGAGGCCTACGAAGGCATGCGCCGCGCTGACAGCAACGCCGCCGACAAGAAAGACATCACCAAGGAAGGCCTCAGCGAATACTACATCTACACCGTCGAAGGCACTGAGACGATCCCCAACGGCTGGTCCAAGCGTCTTGAAAGCTTCCAGCAGGCGGGCGTGCCCCTGCGCACCGTCTACGCCGCGCAGCCCGAAAAGTACGGCGCGGCGCTGGTCAAGCTGCTCAGCTTCAAGAATGACGAAGCCCACAAGCTCGGCCGCGAGCCGCTGCCGGAAGGTGTCGTGCGCCTGTACCGCGTCGCCGGCGACAACCAGCTCAGCTACGTCGGGCAGGTCGCCACGGCCTACATCCCCAAGAATGACGAAGTGAAGGTCAACTGCGGCCACGACCCCGAAGTGACACTCAAGCGCACCCGCACCAGCCTGAAGAAAGAAAGCCTGGTCTTCCAGTGGACCGGCAACCGCCAGTACCTGGCGGGCTGGGACACCGTCGAAGAGTTCAAACTGGAACTCAAGAACTTCCGCAACCGCGAAGTGGAGTTCGAAATCGACACCTACATCGGCGGCGACTTCGACTTCACCAGCGCCACCGCCAGCACCAAGATCGACTTCCGCACCCAGCGCTTTGCCGTGAAGCTGGCCGCGGGAGCCAAGATGGACATCAGCTACACCGTCCGCATCCGCAACGGCACCAACATCCGCAACAAGTAACTGAACCCGGCCCGGCCAAAGGCCGGATTCGAAACAAGGAAACAGCCATGAACAAGCGCATCCTCTTCACACTGTCTGCCACGGCCGCCTTCAGCTGCATGCTGGGTGTGTCGCGGCCCGAGGTGGCCGAAGCCCGCATCAAGCTGGCCACGCTGCCCGACAAAGAAGCCGTAGTCGTGCGCTTCGACCACCCGCACGTGGTGCTGGTCGAAGAAGAGCGCACGATCAGCCTGCAAAAGGGCAACAACACGGTCGACTTCAGCTGGGCAGGCACCCAGATCGACAAGGGCAGCATCGTGTTCCGCCCCGCCGACGTGAACAGCAAGGTCGTCATCCTGTCCACCAGCTACCCGCCCGGTGAGGCCGCGCTGACCTGGAGCATCAATTCTCCGGACGCGCGCAGCGAAAAGTTCCGCCTCAGCTACCTGATGGCGAACATCCAGCGCGAGACGGACTACCGCGCCATCGTCAGCAAGGATGAGCAGACCTGCACCCTGCGCCACTACTTCAAGATCCGCAACTGGAGCGGCGGTACGTTTGACAGTGCCGACTTCGTGACCCGCGACGGCAAGCGCTTTGAGAAAGCGCTCGACCAGGGCGAAGCCAAGCGCGTGCTGGTGAACAAGTGGGACAAGGTGAAGCTGGTGAAAGAGTACACCTACGACACCAACCGTAACTATGAAGGCAAGGTGATGACGGACTATGTGCTCAAGAACGTGAAGGAGATCGGCCTGGGCACGATCCCGCTTGAGTACGGCAAGGTCCGCATCTACCAGGACGATGGCCAGGGCACGACCGCCTTCACCGGCGAAGACTGGGGCCAGTTCACGGCCATCGGCGACGACATGCGCCTGAACATCGGCATCGCCCAGGACATCAAGATCGAGTTCAAGAAGATGGTTAATGATGTCGAGAACCGCCGCGGCAACGTCTACGACACCAACGAAGTCGACGAGTACGAAATCAAGAACTTCAAAGACACCGAAGCCACGGTAACACTGGTGCTGCGCGTGCAGGGCGAATGGGAGATGCAGAAGGACAGCGAAGGCTACGCCAGCTTCGAGCGCATCGACAACGAAACCATCAAGTTCCAGGTGAAGGCGCCGCCCAAGGGAACGCCGGTCAAGCTCAAGTTCCACTACAAGCGCCTCAACAACTGGTAACGCATTGTCTTCAGTCCCGTGTCCCGAGTGCCGCGTCAGACGATGGCACCCGGGACGCGGCGAAAGACACGGCACACGGGACACAACTCACCATGAAAACGCTCATCACCATCCTTTCGCTGCTGCTGGCCGCGCCTTTGCTGGCCAAGGAAGAGCTGGTAACGCTGCCGGTTCGTGATTCCGTACAGCTCACCATCTACAACAGCGAAGACCTGACCCTGGTGCGCGAACGCCGCAGCCTCAGCTTCAAGCCGGGCAAAAACCGCCTGCAGTTCAGCTGGGCCAACACCCTGATCGACCCCACCAGCGTTGAGTTCCAGCCCGTCGGTGAGGCCGGCACCAAGGCCCTCGAAATTCTCGACATCAGCTATCCGGCCGAAAGCCACGAGATGCTGATCTGGACCATCGACTGCAAGACCGCCGGCAGCTACGGCGTCGAGATCAGCTACTTCACCAGCGGCATCAGCTGGCGCGCCGAGTACACGGGCATTGTCAGCCCCACCGACGACAGCGTGGACCTGACGGCCTACATCACCGTCACCAACAACAGTGGCGAAGAGTACGAAGACGCGGAAGTGCGCCTCGTGATCGGCGTTGTCAACTTGGTTGAGAAGATCATTGACCTGGCCCGGCCTCGCAGGCCGTACCCCACGCCGCCCTCAGCCGCGCCGGCCGAAGACGAGCCCAACCTGGACCGCGACGACATGCGCAAGATGGCCAAGGGCCTCGGTGGCGGCAGCGGCCGCGGCGAAATGGAACGCCCCAAGGAAATCCAGAAGGCAGGCCTGAGCGAGTACTACATTTACACCGTCGAAGGCACCGAGACGATCCCGACCGGCTGGTCCAAGCGGCTGCGCAGCTTCGAGGTCAAGGGCATCCCGGTGAAGAACGTGTACTACTTCAAGCCCAAGGACTACGGCAACCAGTTCACGAAGGTCTACGAGTTCAAGAACGACGAAGCCCACAAGCTGGGCAAAGAGCCGCTGCCCGACGGCGTGATCAAGCTGTACCGCGATGCGGGCCAGGGCCGTCTGACCTGGCTGGGCGCCGTTGCAAGCAAGTACGTGCCCAAGAACGAAGAAATCAAAGTGAACTGCGGCCCCGACGCCGAAGTCACGATGAAGGAACGCCGCCTGTCCCTGAAGAAGAAAGACATCGCGTTCCGGAACAACTGGCTGGTGGGCTACACCACGGTCGAAACGTTCCAGACCGAGCTGAAGAACTTCCGCGGCCGCGCAGTCGAAGTGGAAATCCACCGGGTCGTCGATGGCGACTACGACTTCGACGGCGGAGCAGTGAACTGGCTGACTGAAGATCACCGGACCAAGAAGGTTCGCACGGTGCTCAAGCCAGGCGAAACACTGAAGCTCGACTTCACCGCAACCATCCGCCACAACGAGAACGCCCGCAAGAAGTAGGGGGCGGGCACCGGGGCGCAGCGCAACGGTACTACACTTCTTTCGGCCGCCCGCGAAGCAGCGCGGGCGGCCGAGCTGCGTTATGAGTGCTGCATTCGTTTGCGGGTGTCTTGGATCGCGGACAGCACGCGCTGGTTGTTCAGTCGTTCGGCCAGTTGCTCGGTTTCATCCAGCACCGCGTTGGCCTCGGCGATGCGGCCGGTTAGGTGCAGGATTCTGCCCACCAGCTCAAGATGGTCGGCTACCCCGTTCTCGTCACCGTGTTCGCGCGCGTGTGCCAGGGCCTGCTGCGTACTCTTCATGGCCTCACCGAAACTCCCGAGAACGTATTGCGCC
The DNA here is from genome assembly GCA_938014885.1 of uncultured bacterium. GTDB lineage: Bacteria > Planctomycetota > UBA8742 > UBA2392 > UBA2392 > CALLQI01. The sequence continues at coordinate 362,287 of CALLQI010000018.1, read as the reverse complement.
CGGGCGATGGTGCCCGTGGTCAGCGACATGGCGCGCAGGTTGTGAAACTCTTCGTGAATGGGCAGCGCCTTCAAGGCCAGGTCCAGGGCTTGCCGGGTGTTTCCTGCGGTAAGGTGGGCAGAGGCCAGGTCGGATAGCGCCGTGCCGAAGCCTCGGCGGTTCGCTGTCTCGGCATGAAGTTCAAGGGACTCGGCCAGCACCCTGACAGCATCGTCCGTGTCGCCTCGGTCCGCGTGGAACACGCCAAGGTTGCCCAATATGGTGGCCAGGTCATAGCGGTTGCCCGATTCGCGCGCCAGCGCCACCGCCCGCGTAAACAGTTGCAGCGCCTCAGGGTAACGCCTCTGCTGCTGCGCTTGCCACGCGAGGTTGCCCACCGTCACCGGGATAAACCGCGCCAGGTTGTGCTGCTCGCTGATCGCAAGCGCGCGCCGCAACAACTCGCTGCCGGCATCGTGTTGTCCGCGCTCCGCGAGCATCCCGCCAAGGTTGATCATGGCCGGCACGGACTCGTCCGGTTTGCCGAGTTCATCGAACAACTCAATGCACCTGCGGTATTCGCGCTCAGCCGCCTCAGGGTTGCCGTTGATGTCAAAGTAGCGGCCCATGTCGCCGCAGACGCGCGCGGCCACTTCGACATCGCCGCCGGCGCCAATCTTCTGCAACAGCGCAAGTTCCGCCTGTGCGGATTCTTTGTCGCCGGATTCGGAGTAGACCGACAACAGGTAAGACGCAATGCTGCGTTGCACCTCCAGCGGGACGTCCGCAGAGACCAGTGCCCTTGCACTCTGCAGCAGCTTCAGCGATTCAGCCGCGCGGCCTTGACGCCCCTTGGCACCAGCGGCGGAAACGAGCGCCTTGAGACGCGGCACGAGCTCGACTTGCGGATGAGACGCGACCTTGAGCGCCAGTGTGGCCACGGTATCGGTGCGGAACGTCTTGAGTGCGTGCAACAACGCGCGATTCAGATAGGCCAGCTCTGTAGTTGCCAATGCGGCGTCGTGCATGGCACCCAGGCCCGCGTGATCTGCCAGTTCTGCGGCAAGTGAATCGCGGCTGTTGTCGGGAATCTCGGCTTCCAGCACACGCAGGGCCAGGCCGTGCAGGCGTGCCCGGTCACCGGGGGTCTGCAACTGATAAGCCATGTCGCGCAGCACGACGTGCCGGAACAGGTACGCATTCTCTGCAGACGCGAACATGCCCGGCATGATAGCAGCCGGGCATGTGGTGGCTTGCGCAAGGCGGCGTCAGCGGTCTACAGGCAGGCCGCTGGGCACGCTTTGCGGAATCTCCTGGGTACGGTTGATTGCCGCCGGGTCGGTCAGTGCCTGCAGGAACGCGCGCAGGTCGTTCATTTCATTCTGCGTCAGGTCGCCGGGGACCTGCGTGAACAGCGGGCTCAGGTTCGCCAGCACGTTGTTCGTAGGCAGCAGGGTGGGTGCCAGTGCCGCACCCTGGATCATGCCCGTGCCCGTGAACGCGTTGCTGCTGGCGGCCTTGTTGCGGTAGTGCAGGATCACTTCATCCAGTGTGCTGAACGCACCGTTGTGCATGTATGGCCCCGTGAAGGCCACATTGCGCAGGCTGGGCACCCGGAACTGGTAGCGGTTGGCGGCGTTGCCGGTGGTGTTCTCGAACCCGAAGTCTTCGGTGCCCGTACCGTTGCCGCGCCCCGGGCCGAACTGCGGGATACCAAGGTTGTGCGTGCTGAAGTTCGTCAGCAGTGGGCCGCTGTGGCAGCTGTCGCAGTTCGCGCGGCCGAAGAAGACCATCGCCCCGCGCTTCTGCGCGTCCGTGAGCGCGTTGGCCTCGCCGCGCAGGTAACGGTCCCAGGGCGCGTTGACGAAGGTCTGGCTGCGTTCATAGGCCGCAATCGCGCGGCCCATGTTGTTGACGTTGGGGGCCGCACCGAACGCCGCGTTGAAGCGGTTCACGTATTCGGGCAGCGCTGCAAGCCGGTTCACCAGCGCCAGTCGGTAGTCGGCATTGTTCAGCCCGTCCAGCGCGTGGCCGGTGCCCCGCATCTCCAGCAGGTCAACGATCGGGAACAGGGCCTGTGCTTCGTCCGGTGCCAGCACGGTCGGGCCTTCGGGCGTCTGTGTCTGCGGCGGGGGCGGCGGGGGCGAACCCGGCGGCGGCGGAGCCTGCGGCGGGCGACCCACGCGCTTGTCCCAGAACAGCTCTGGGAACATGCCGATGTTGAAGATCGGCTGCGCGTTGCGGGCGATGAATACGCTGCTCGGGTGCGTGCGGCCGCTGCCAAGGCCGGTGCCGCCGACGCCGACACTCAGGTTCAAGGCGTCGCCGGTGGCAAACGATGGATGGTGGCAGGTTGCGCAGGCGACGTCGTTGTTGCCGCTGATCACCTTGTCGAAGAACAGCAGCCGCCCCAACTCAACCTGCTGCGGGTTCAGGTTCGGCACGTTCTGCGGGCCCAGGCCCACGACATTCTGTTGCTGAATCAGCTGGCGCAGCTGCTGCTCCAGTGTCGCCGCGCCGGCCACACCGGCCACGGTCAGGGTGAACGCGCGGCTGTCGGTGTCGATGCCGTCGCTGACCTCAGCGGTAAAGGGCCAGGCGCCGGTGATTATCGGTGTGCCCGAAAGCAGGCCGCTTGCAGAAAGCGTCACGCCAAACGGCAGCACGCCCCCGGCCAAAGTCCAGGCCAGCGGCCCCGCGCCGCCCGATGCCAGCAATTGCGCGCTGTAAGGCTGGTTGACGGTGGCGTTGCCCAGCGCGGTGCTGGTGATGGTCAGGCCCGTTACTGAGGCCGCGTTGACAGTCAGTGAGATCAACCTTGAGGCTGCATTCACGCCATCATTGACTGTGACCATGAACGAGTAGCTGCCCACTGCCGTGGGCGTGCCGGCGAGGTCGCTGCTGGCAGTCGTGGAGGCCAGATCAAGCGAAAGGCCCGGCGGAAGTGTCCCGGAAACGCCCCAGGCGAAAGGGCCGCTGCCGCCGCTTACGGTGAAGGTGGCCAGATACGCCACGCCTTCGTCGGCGTCAGGAACCGAAGCCGGAGCAAGTGACAACGCGGGCGACCCGCCAGAGCCGCCGCCGGAGCCGCCGTCGCCCGAATCATCACAGGCCACGGCCAGCAGCGCGAAGCAGACGCACACACACAACAGAAGTGAGGCAGCACGCATGATGTGATTCCCGGGGCTTGCACAGGGGCCAGCACCGGAATCACGCACAGGAGACTGAGAGTTTCACGCGAATTATTTGCGTGGTGGGCGCTGGCGGTTGTCCGGGCCGCGGAACGGGCGGTCGGGTTGAATCACCGGGCCCTCACCGCCGGGGCGGCGCTTGCGGCTGGGGTCAGTCCACTGGTCGCGCAGGGCCTTGCGGACTTCTTCGACGCCTTTTTCCAGGCCGACTTCCTTGAGCGTGGCCATGACCTTTTCGCGCTGGGCGTTGTCGAGCCGCTGCAGCAGCTGGTCCAGGGTGCCCAGTTCGCGCATGACCTGACGCAGTTCCTTGCGGGCTTCGGCGCGGATCTCTTTGTCAGTCGACTCGGCCGCGACCTTCAGTTCGGCCACGCGGGGGTGAATCTCGGCCAAAGCCTCCAGGCTTTCGCGGCGCTGCTCGGCCATCAGCTTGCGGGCTTCTTCCAGGCGCTGTTCGGGCGGCAGGTTGCGCAGGCGCTCATGCTGTTCGGGGCTCAGGTTGCGCAGGAACATCGCCGCGCGCTGGCGCTGCAGAATGCGCACGATGGCCTGGGCGCGTTCTTTGCCTTCCAGCTTCTCGGCCTCGGTGAATTCGCGGCCGTTGGCGCGGCGGGCCTGCTCAATTTCGCTGGCCAGGGTGAACAGCCGTACGCGCTCGAGGTAGCTGAGCTTGCGCAGTTTGGCCAGGTTTTCGCGCTGGGCGTCATTGAGCACGGGGCGGCCCTCGCGGGCAGCCTTCAGGTACTCATCGCGCTTATGCTTGGGCAGCGTCTTCAGGGCGCGCAGGCGACGCTTCAGCAGCTCCTGGCGCGGCTTGGACTGGCTTTCAAACCAGCGCGTAAGCTCGGCCTGTTCGGTGGCGTCCGGGGTGCCTTCGCCCTGGCCCAATGCGGGCGTGAAGCTGAACGCAACCAGCAGGCAGGCGGGCACAAGCAGCAGCAAGATGGTCCGCAGCGTGCTCATTCGCGGGACCCTTCCTTGTTGCCATCCTTGTTGCCGTTGCTGTCGACTTCATCGATTGCCTTCAACGTATCAAGGTCATCGACCAGCCGCAGGTCGTCCGGGTGCGCCAGGTTGTCCAGCGGCAGGAAGGCCTCACTGTCGAGTTGCTTCATCGTGCGCAGCGACTCAAGGTCAAGCTTGCGCACAAGGCGGTCATCGGCATCACCGACACCGTAATAGGGCGACCAGTCTTCGTCGTCGGACACGTCGTCTGTGTCGTCACCGGCATCTACCACCGGCGTTTCGCCGATGGTCACGTCCAGCGGCGTTACCTGCCCGCCGTTCCAGAACATCACCAGCGCGACGGCAATCAATGCCGCCGCGGCGATGGGACCCGCCAGCTTCACGATGCGGCCACCCCAGCCCCCGGTTTCGCCGGTAAGCTTGCCGTGATGGAAGCGGTGCCAGAAGCGGCGTTCAAAGTCGGCCGAGATTTCGGGCGTCTTGTAGGCGTCGAGCCATGCATCCAGCCGGGTTTCTTCGCGGATGGCCTGTTGCAGCGCCGGGTTACGCGCGGCTGCGGCCTCGATTTCGGCGGCCAGGGCGCGGTCTTCTGCAGTGGCACCGGGGCCGGTGAGGCGCCCGCGCACATAACCGGGCAGGTGGTCGCGGTATTTTTCGACCTGGTTTGCGAAGTTGGAGGAACTGTCCGTCACGGCGATTTTCCGTCGGCGACATGCGCCATTGCACTGTTAAACCCGGTAAGCTGTTACCGGTAGCGGAAAATTGAGGGATTCTTGGGTTCGCTTCCGTCTGGTGATCGAAACCTTTTGCCCGCGCTTGCGGTCGTGGTGGCGTTGTTGCTTTCGGGCCTGGGGGCCTGGTACCTGTGGCGTGATGACGGCCGCACGACCCCGCGCAGCACGCGTATCGAAGACCCGGCCCCGCCGGCACCGCGCAACGTGCAGCCGCTGCAACCCAAGCCGCCGGCACCCGAGCCCAAGCCTGAGCCGCAACCCGAACCCGAGCAGCAGGACCCACCCCACGTAAGCCTGCCCCTGATGACGCCGTTCCGCGCGCTGGTGCGTGAGGCCGACGAATGCATTTACCTGCGCAACATCCGCGCCGGCGAGGAAGTGGAATTGACCAGGCTTTGGAGTGCCGTCTCGACGCTTGAGCAGCTCAAGTCACGCTTTGCCCCCTACGCGCGGCTTCTGTGGGAAGGCCAAGCCCTGCGCGACGACCATCGGGTCTTCAACGCCGACGTTGCCGACCGCTTTGAGCGCCCCGATGTCGCCACCGCCGCCTACCGTGTTGAGACTTCGGCCCGGGTGGCACTGTGGCTGCGCGGCGACGCCAAACTGCCTGAGCACGAACTTGAGCCCCCGAAGAATGTCGCCGTGCCGCTGACCCGCCGTTTGCAGGAAGTCGTGAGCCTTGAAACGGTCGAAACCTGGTTGACCGCGATGGAGGGCGAGTACGGGGCCAGCGACTATGGCACCAAAGCCCCGCCAATGGACATCGTGCTGTACGGCGACCGGCGCGAGTATCTTGATTTCTCGAAGCGCCGGCTGCTGCTTGAGGTGCCGACGTGGTCGGCGGGCTACTTCTCGTCCAAGTGGGACGTGGTGTGCATGCCGGTGCTGGAAGAGACCTGCCTGGCCGAAGTGATCCGCCACGAGATGTTCCATGCCCTGCAATCGCACCGCGCGCCGCTGAGCCTGCTGGTTCCCTGGTTCAGTGAAGGCACCGCCGAATGGATCGACAAGGCGCCGCAAGCCGGGGCGCTGCGCAGCCTGCCGGCCTTCAGTGAATCGGCCTGGGGGCACCTTGCGGCGCTGCTGGATGCGGGCTTGCAGTTCAACCTGCGCGATTTCCTGGCGCTGGGGCTGGAAGAGTTTTACGCCAACCCGCAGTCGAATTATCTGCTGGCCTATTGCTGGATTGATTTCGTGCGCGGCGACAAGGAATTGCGCGCGTTGTACTTCGAGTACTGGAAGCAGATGTGCGAGGGAGTGCTGCCCGCCGAGGCCTTCGCCCGCACCTTCGGCACTCTGGACCTCGAAGGGGTTGAGGCGCGCTTCCTGTCGCTGGCCCGACGCAGCGCCCGCCAGCCACGCCCCCCGCGCTTCACGTATGACGCCACGCCCGGTGTGGTCGACGGCATCAGCATGCCCGGCAGCATCGGCGGTAAGCGCGACAAGAAGTCGATCTCGGGCGAGGTCAGCCAGGGCTGGTTCGACGTGCTGGGTAAGTTGGAAGAGGCCGGCTTCGACACCGGCCGCGCGGGATTTCTGATGGGCACCTACGACACGCTGGTTGTCGCCGCCGACGGCAGCAGCAGCATGCACAGCCGCATTGAGGACCCCAAGTTTGACTGGGACAAGTACGCGCGCTGGTTGTTCAGCCTGCGCTTTGCGGGCACGATCAGCTTGTCGCGCAGCAGCCCAAGCGGCACCGACAATGAAGCCGTGCCACCGGCATTATTGATGGTGCTGGTCGAAAGCGTGCTGCTGGGCACCGAAGAAGAGTTCGTGAAGGTCACCGGCATCGGCCTTGGCGATGAACTGGTGGCCACGATCAAGCAGGGCTACAAGAACACACTGCTGACACCGCTATACCTTTCGCGCTGCAGCAAGCGCGAACTGGTGATGTACACTGCCGAAAGCGTGGCCTGGTACTGGGGCACCCGGCAGGATGAATCGCGCGTGGTGCTGATCACCTTCCACGGCGAGACGTACTCCGAGGTCGTCGATTCGCGCAAGGTCCGCTTCACCGACCACAACTCAAGCCCGCTGTCGTACCTGTTCAACAACGCGCGCAAGCATGTGCTGAAGCCAAGCAAGAACATCACCGCCGACACCGACTGGTGGCTGGCCCTGCAGGAAGTCATCAATTTCTCCAGCGACCGAAAGTTCGGGCGGGTGGCCTGTTTGTTCTTCACCGATGGGCCCAACTCAATCGGCACTTTCGGCACCTGGCCCGGCGAGGTCACGCCCGATTACCTGGCCCGCCAGACCAACCTGGCCGAAGAGTTTGCCTACGCCTGGGAACTCGCGGGGCTGGGCCACGTCGAAAACCCCAGCGTAATCCAGTGCTTTGCCCTGCCCGGTGCCGAAGGCCTTGGGCTGGATGCGATGGCCGAGCATTGCCCGGAGGCCCGCGTCGATAACTGGTACCCGCGCTTCCGCAAAGACTGACGCGCGCGCCCATCACCGCTATGATGCCGCCCACGGAGGCAGCCATGGCGGACGACAAAAAGCTCAAGGGATTCAACAACGACTTCGGCTTCGGCCGCACCGACCGCGTGGACATCAAGGCGATGCCGCTGCGGGTGCAGGCGATTGGAGCCTTCGGCGGCGCGAATCACTTCGACGGCGCCCGCGCCATTGACGCCCACGACTTTGACGCGGTGCTGGCCAAGCTTGCGCCCCGGCTTGTGCTGCAGGTCGAGAACCTGCTGGGCACGGGCAAAACGCTCGACGTGGACCTGACGTTCAAGAGCATCAAGGACTTTGAGCCCACTTCACTGGCAGCACGCATCCCGGGCCTCGACGCCGTGGCCGAGTTCGCACGCCGCGCCAAAGGCCTCGCCGACGGCAGCCTGAAGCCGGCGCAATTCAAGGAAGGGCTGTCCCAGTTCAGCTCGGTGCCCAAGCTGCAGGCCGCATTGGACGCGGTGCTCGAACGCATGGGCGGCGCGCCCCGACCGGCGCCGGCATCGAGCGATGGCGGGCTGGATTCGCTGTTTGCCATGGTTGACGAAAAGAAGGAGGCACCCTCCGGCAGCGCCGTAGCCGCGTTCGCGGGTTCGCTGTCCACGGGAAAGGCCGGGCTGGACGTATCCGGCGCACAGAAGCAGGCAGAGAAACTGCTCGCCGACCAGTTGAAGCTGATCACCGCCGAGCCTGCTCTCAACGCCCTGGAGGCCGCATGGCGCGGCCTGCATCTGTTCTGCCGCAAGGGCAAGGGCGCCCGCATTGAGGTCGTAGACGCTGTACCCGGCAACGAACTCGAGGCCTGGCAGGCGGCCACACAGGATGAGCTAGCGGGCACCAATGAAGTGCCGCTGGGGCTCGCGCTGCTGGCAACGCCCGTCACCAACGACGCCGCGGGCAACGCTCTGCTGCATGAGCTGGGCGACTACGCCGGCCAGTTGCAGGCACCGGTCGTGTTCGAAGCCGGTGAGGCCTTCCTGGGCATGACCCTGCCTGAGCTGGCCAAGCTCGATCACCCGGGCGCGCAGTTCGACACCCCGGCCTTCGACAAGTGGCGCAGCCTGCGCGACAAGGATGAAAGCCGCTGGCTGGTTGCGGCCGTAAACCCGTTTGTGCTGCGCGCGGGCCTGTGGGGATCGCCGGTGTGGCTTGTGGGCGCCAGCGTCGCCCAAAGCATGCAGCGCACGGGCTGGCCAACGCAGCACACCGGTGCAGGCGACGGCGAGGTTGAGCAGCTGAAAACGCACGCCCACGACGGCGGCGAGTTCCCGCTGCAGGCCATCCTGCCGGACCGTCACCTGAAGGACTTGACCCGCGCGGGCTTCACGCCGCTGATCTGCCAGGCCAACCACGATTCCGCCTGGGTGATTCTCGCGCCCACCGTGCACCGCCCCAGCCGCGCCGAAGAAGAAGGCAAGATGGGCAGCCTCGCTTACCAGTTGCTGGCCGCGCGCCTGGGCGAAGCCGTGATGCGCGGCAAGGCCCGCCTGATGCAGGCCGACACCGCCGAAGCCGCGCAGGCCTTCGAGGAATACGCCAAGGCCGTCGTAAGTGACACCGGCCCGGGCCACGATGCGGCCGCGCTTGTACGCGAAGACTCCATCGAACTGCACATCCGGACCGGCCGCGAAGTCCTGAACGGGGCCGAGCTGCAATTCCAGATCCCGGTATAGCTCAGGCGCTTTCGGGTTCTTTGGCGGGGATGTTGGTACGGCTGCCCTTGGCTGATTTGCTCATGCTCTTGCCGCTGAGGCGCTCGTACATGGCCGCGTCGCGTTTGGCCAGGTCGTGGCGTCCCATCAGCTTGTAGACCTTTGAGCGGTTGTAGTACCCGTTCACCATGCGCGGGTTGTGCTGCAGGGCCATGTCCAGGTCGCGCAGCGCGCCCTCAAGGTCATCGACACGCGAACGCACGATGGCGCGGTGATAGAACAGTTCGGCCTCGTCCGGTGCCGCCAGAATCGCCTGCGTCAGGAAGGCCTGCGCGTACTCCAGCTTGCCCTCACTCTTGAGCAGCAGGCCCTTGTACATGTGCCCGTGGTAACGGCCCGGGTCGAGGTCGATCAGCAGGTTAAAGCGTTCCGTCGCTGTTTCGTGGTCTTCGGCATTGAAGGCTTCCTTGCCGTCGGCGAGCAGCTTCTCGTACAGCAGGTCGCGCAGGTCTTTCAGCGCCGCAAGCTGCTTGCGATCGATGCCCTCTGAGATCAGCCGCCGCCACACCCGCGCGGCCTCCGTAAGTTCGCCGCCCGTCACCAGGTCGTTGATCTGCCGCACCAGTGCTCGGCCGGAAGGTGTAAGCTCACCGGCGGCGGCGCGGGCCTCTTCCACCACTTCGGTCTCGGGCTTCAGGCGGTCCAGATGGATCGTGGCCGTGCGCTCAAGCTCCAGCTCCAGCTTGATGTGGCTGTCGATGCCCAGGTTCACGAAGGTGGTGTGGTTTTCCATGCTGCCGACGATCAGCGTGAAGGCACAGCCGCGCCGGTCCATTATGTTGTAGGTGTCCACGACCCAGCGGATGTCGCTGCCCTGCGCCAGGTAGTCCGGGTCCAGCGCGATCGCAAGCTGCTTCACGTCTGACGGCAAAGCCTCAAGCAGATCGAACAGGCGCTGCACGTCCGTGATGTTCAGCGGCTTCTGGCCCTTCACGCGGATCACCAGCCGGTCGTCGGGGCGCTCAAGGCGCAGGCGTTCGCCGTACTGGATTTCGCCCACACCGTCCGGCCGGAAGCCCCGCCCCGCAATGTAGGCAAGCGGCATGCGCCGGTCGTTCACCCGCACCTCAAGAAAGCTCGCGGGCAGCAGCTCAGGGTCTTTGCCGGCCCGGTACACCACGCCCATGCGCGGCAGCAGCTCGCGCAGCGGCACAACCGGCTTGCCCGCCGTGAACAGCTCGCGCTGCGCCTTCAGCCCGGCGCGGTAAAGCTCTTCACTCTTCAGGCCCGTCAGGTCCACGGGGTGCGGGTTCAGCGGCCGCTTCGACCACGGGTTCTGGGCCGCCGGCAACTGGTGGCGGCGCACCAGCTTCAGGTCCAGCAGCACTTCATCAATGTTCTGGTAGCGGTCGGCTGGCGCCTTGGCGATCATCTTCAGCACCACCCGCGACAACGTCAGCGGGATTTCCGGCCTCACAAGGCTCGGTGCCACCGGTTCTTCACAGTGGTGGCGCACGATCAAGTCGTAGTTGTTGTCGCCACGAAACGGCAGGTGCCCGGCCAGGCACTGGTAGGCGGTGATGCCCAGACTGTAGATGTCCGTGCGGCCGTCCACGGGCATGTACTCCGATTGCTCTGGCGCGATGTAAGCGATGCTGCCCATGAACTGGCCCTGGGCCTTGTCTTGTTCGCCTTCTTCGAGGCGTGCGAGGCCGAAGTCGAGAATCTTGATGATGCCGTCATCACCGATCACCAGGTTGCCGGGCTTAATGTCGCGGTGATTGATCCCGTAGCGGTGCGCGATGGCCAGGCCGCGTGCGACGCCTTCGATGTAGTTCAGGGCCTCATCGATTTCGATCGGGCTGCGACGCAGGCGGTCTTTCAGGTTTTCGCCGCGCGCGAGCTGCATCACAATGAAGTGATACTGGCCGTCGGTGCCGACGTCGTAGATCTGGATGATGTGTTCGTCTTCCAGCCGGGCCGCCAGCCGGGCTTCGCGCAGGAAGCCTTCGACGTGGCGGGCGTGGCTGGCCCAGCGTTCGTCCAGGATCTTGAGCGCGACTTCTTTGGAAAGCGAAAGCTGGTCGGCCAGGTACACGGCACCCATGCCGCCCGTACCAAGCAATTGCTTGACGCGGCAGCCGCCGATCACCTTGCCGACAAGCTTGAATGCAGTACCGTCTGAAGCCATGACATCGTCCCGGCCCAGGGGCGAGGGGAAGCTCAATAGTATCCGTTACAGGCAAGCTTGCCAACGCAAGCGGCCCCCAGACGTTAGAAAGCCGATGAAACTCGCACTCGCCATTACGCTTTTGCTGATCTGCGCCGGTTGCGTCACCACCGACGACAAAGGCAACCCGATCGGCAAGTCCACCCTGGAGACCGACCTGGTCGTGGACAGCTACGGCCGCATCGTGGGCCGCCCGACCAGGCTGGTGCCGCCGCACACGATTATCGTCAACGGCGACAAGCCGACCGAGCGCGAGATTCGCCTGCTAGGCGTGGAAGGCCTGCCTGAGAAAGAGGCCCCCAACACGTACGCGGAATGCCAAGAGTGGATGGCGCGCTTCCTGGCCGCCGAGGACGAGATTTTCATCAAGCCGTCGCTAGATTCGAGGCTGGACGCGCCGGTGATCTTCGGGCTCGTGTATCTGCGCGCCTATGATGAAGAGACTCAGCAGCCCGTGCCCAACGGCTACGTGCTCGTGAACATGGCCATGCTCAGCAAGGGCCTGGTGCGCATCCGCAACCTCAATGAAATCGAAGACTCCCGCCTGCGCGATTCCATGCGAGAAGCCGAAACCCGCGCTAAACGCGAAAAACTAGGCCTCTGGTCCCGCAACCCATAGCAAGCAGGTCCCTACTAAACACCTAAGAACCGCAACCCCCGAACGCCAATCGCCACATCAGCGAAGTGCGTGGCATCGGCTGGAGGCCGACGCCACGTTAGCGTGTGAAGCATACGGCCCCGCAGGGGCCAACAAACCAGCCCACGGCATCAAACGTGGGACTAAAAAATCCGCCCATCAATGATGGCCCCGAAGGGGCCAAGGAGCTTAGCCCACGGCTTTAGCCATGGGTAACATGGTCGCCAGAACTTCAGCGCCCCGTAGGGGCGCTGCCTCGCACCATTGACCATCAAACGTTAACCATTGACCATGACGCCATGGCCAAGAAGGCGAAACTGGTGTTTGCGTGCCGCGAGTGCGGCCACAACTCGCCCAAATGGCTGGGGCGCTGCCCTGCCTGCGGGGCCTGGAACACCTTTGTCGAAGAACTCGACACCGCGCACGCCAAGCCCTCGCGCCGCGCGGCCTTGAACGCGCCCGGCAAGCCGCAGCGCATTGGCGAAGTCACGCCGCTGGCGGCGTCTCGTGTGCCCACGGGAATTCATGAATTTGACCGCGTGCTGGGCGGCGGCTTTGTGCCGGGCAGTGCTGTACTGCTCGCGGGCGACCCCGGCATCGGCAAGAGCACGCTGACGTTGCAGGCCGCGCACCGCTTCGCCACGCGCCACGGCAAACCGGTGCTGTATGTGACCGGCGAAGAAAGCGCCGAGCAAATCAAACTACGCGCTGAGCGCCTGAGCTGCCTCGCCAACGAACTGTTCGTCGTGGCCGAAACCAGCCTCGACGCGATCCGCAATCACATCAAGGAACTTGAGCCAGCACTCTGCATCGTCGACAGCGTACAGACCCTGTATGACTCCGAGCTGCCCAGCGCCCCCGGCAGCGTCGGGCAAGTCCGCGAGTGTGCGGCCGGAATCATCATGCAGGCCAAGTCACTGAACATGCCCGTGATCCTCGTCGGCCACGTCACCAAAGAAGGCACTGTGGCCGGCCCGCGCACGCTGGAGCACATGGTGGACACGGTGCTCAACTTCGAGGGCGAGAAGTTTCAGGCGTACCGGCTGCTGCGGGCGAGCAAGAACCGCTTCGGCAGCACCGGCGAGCTGGGCGTCTTTGAAATGCGGCAGGAAGGGCTGATCGAGGTCGAGAACGCCAGCAAGGTGTTCCTTGATGAATACGACAACACCCGCAGCGGCTGCGCGATTCTGCCCGCCGCCGAGGGCACGCGCGTGCTGCTGGTGGAAGTGCAGGCGCTGGTGAGCCCCAGCCCGCTGAGCAGCCCGCGCCGCCGCTTCACAGGCCTGGACCAGAACCGGGCGCACATGCTGCTGGCGGTGCTTGAGCGGCGGGGTGGCGTGAAGCTGAGCCAGCTTGAGTGCTACCTGAACGTAGTCGGCGGCGTGATGGTGGAAGAGCCGGCCTCAGACCTCGCGACATGTTTTGCCGTGGCCAGCAGCGCCAGCGAAGTAAAGCTGCCGCCGGCCACAGTGTTCATCGGCGAAGTGGGCCTGGGCGGCGAAATCCGCAGCAGCAACCTGATGCAGCAGCGGCTGGATGAAGCGTCGAAGCTGGGGTTCACGCAGGCGGTGGTGCCGCGCCTCAAGGGCCACAACATCCGCACGCCGGAAGGCTTTAAACTGCACCAGATCAGCAGCATCCGCGAAGGGCTCGAGCGCTTTTACCTAGTCAGTTGAATCAGCGTTCCAGCAGGATCGTGACCGGGCCGTCGTTCACCGACTCCACATCCATGTGCGCGCCGAACACGCCTGTTGCCACGGGGCGCGCTGCGACTTCCGACAGCAGCTTGCAGAACTGCCCGAACAGCGGCTGGGCGACTTCGGGTCGTGCGGCCTCAATGTAGCTGGGCCGGTTGCCACGGCTGGTGTCGGCAAACAGTGTGAACTGGCTGACGGCCAGCAGCCCGCCGTCGATGTCCTGCACGCTCAGGTTCATTTTGCCGTGGGTGTCCGGGAACACGCGAATCTGCGCGACCTTTTGCGCCAGCCACGCCGCTTGTGCCTCGGTATCGCCCTCGCGAATCCCCACCAGCAACAGCAGCCCGCGCCCGATGCTGCCGGTCACGCGGCCGTCCACCGTCACGCTCGCGCGCGACACTCGCTGCAACAGGATGCGCATCAGGCCTCCGCCCCCGTGTGGCCGAACTGTTTGCGATAGACGCGCCACTGCTTGGCGAGCACGTAGCCGTTGGCCTCATAGAACTTGTGGGCGCGTTCGCGCTCTACGCGGGTGCCGACGGTGATGCCGGCCAGGCCGGCATCGCGCGCCCAGGCTTCCACAGCGGCCAGCAGCTTGGCGCCGATGCCGCCGCCTCGCAGCTCAGGCGCGACCACCAGCCCCTGCAACTCGGCCAGCGTCGGGGTCAGCAGATCCGGTCTCGCGATAGCGGACGCAAGGCCGACGACGCGATCGCCGGTCAAGGCCAACAGGGTTACGCCGCGCGCGTCGGCAAATGCGCGAAAGCGCGCAAGCAGCGTCGCGGCATCCAGCGGATAGCCAAGCTGCTCCAGCAGCGGGCGCAGAGCGGGCAGGTCGGATTCAACGGCGTGGCGGATGGTGGCGGCCATGGCAGCAGTGTACGTCGCGCGGCAGTGAAAGGACCGGCCCGTGGGCCGGTCCGGAAGGTTGGTCGGGGCGACAGGATTTGAACCTGCGGCTTCCACGTCCCAAACGTGGCGCTCTACCAGGCTGAGCTACGCCCCGATGGCATCAATGTAACGGGCAAAGGATGCAGGGACAACACGGGGGGCGGATGCGGTGCTCGGTGCTCAGTGCCCGGTGCTTTGTGTCCGGAAGCTGGTGGTAGGGAACGTGAGCCTTGCCGTTCTTGATTCTTGACCTCAACCCCTGACCAGACCTTCAAACTCCTGACCGAACCATCGACCATCAACCATCAACCTTCAGAACAGCTTCTTCTTCTCGCCTTCTTCGGCTGGTTCTTCGAAGTCGGTGGTTTCGGTGCCTTCGCGTTCGCTCAGTTGCTGCACCTTCTTTTCGGCCTGCTTCAGGATCGTGAAGCAGCGGCGCAGGGCACCCACGCCCTCTTCATACTTCTTGAGGGCCTCTTCCAGCGGCAGGTCGCCGCTCTCGAGCTGGTTCAGCGCGGTTTCAACCTGCGCCACCAATTCATCGAAGCGTTCGCCTTCTTCCTTCTTCTTCGCCATGTCAGCTTCCCGCGTATTCCACTGCCGAGGGGCGCAACAGCCCCGCAAGATAGGTTGATCCCGTCACCAGCACGAGCCCGTCTTCACCCGCCTGCGCCAATGCCTCTTCCAGTGCGGCCTCGGGGTGCTCTTCCACGCTGCCCTGTTTGCCGCCGAATTTTTCGTACAGCCGCAGCAGGTCTTCCGGCTTGGCGTTGCGCACCGAGTAATAGGGCGTGAACACGGCGGCGTCGGCGGCCTCAGCCAGGACCCTGCTGCACGCTTCCACATCTTTGTCGGCGGCGATGCCGCACACCAAGACTACTTTGCCGGGCGACACGGCGCGCGCGGTCTGCATTGCAGACTTCAGGCTGATTTCGTTGTGCGAGCTGTCGATCACCAGCAGCGGGCGGCCCTCGAACACTTCAAAGCGGCCGGGTTGTTCGGTGCGGGTCAGCGCGTCCAGCAGGCGTTCGCGCTGGGGCACGCCTTCGGGGAACAGGTCGGGCGTGCCGGCCATGACCTCAAGCGCGCACAGCGCGTGGGCCGCGTTTTCGGCCATGTGGCGCGCGGGGCTGTGGATCAGCACGTCTTCGTAACGGTTGCCCAGGATGTCGGCGGTGAACACGATGTCGCGGCCCTTGCGGTTCAGCCAGCGGATCGCGTAGTCCTTGCCGAACTCGAGCAGCGGGGCCTCCATGTCGCGCGCGGTGTAGCTGATCACGCTCCGCGCCACGGGGTCGTTGGCACCGCAGACCACGGGAATGCCGGGCTTGATGATGCCGGCCTTCTCGCGCGCGATTTCGTCGATCGTGTCGCCGAGCTGCCGGGTGTGGTCGATGCCGATTTCGGTAATCACGCTGACCAGCGGCTGGATCACGTTGGTGCTGTCAAGCCGCCCGCCAAGCCCGACCTCGAACACCGCCACTTCCACCTCGGCCTGCTGGAAGGCGACCATGGCGGTCAGCGTCAGCAGCTCAAAGAACGTCATGTCGGTGGCGCCGGCCTTTTCGGCGGCAAGTGTGTCCACGATCGGCTGAAACGCCTGCACCATGCGCGCTTCGCTGATCTCCTGCCCGTTGATCTCGATGCGCTGGGTCAGCCTTTCCAGGTGCGGGCTGGTGAACAGGCCCACCTTCAGCCCCTGGCTTTGCAGCAGCGCCGCGAGGTAGCGGCTGGTGCTGCCCTTGCCCTTGGTGCCCGCGATGTGCGCGCTGGCGTAGCTCAGGTCAGGGCGCGCAAGCCGGTTCAGCACTTCCGTCATGCGCTCAAGGTCAAACGTGTCGCGCGTGCGGCCGCCCTGCTGCTTTTCGTAATCGGTGTGCTGGTTCAGGTAGGCCAGCATGTCGGCAAAGTTGGCTACGGCTGTGGGCATGGCGTGGGGCCTGGGGCTCTTGGCTTATGAACGGCTTTATGCTCGCAGGAAGCTGAGCACAGCGTCGGCGACTTCCTTGACCTGCGCGTCGGTCATCTGGTCGAAGACCGGCAGGCTGAGCGCTTCGGCGCACAGGGCTTCGCTGGCCGGCAGATCGCCCTTTTTGCCGCCGTGTTCGCGGAAGCATTCCTGCAGGTGCAGCGGCACGGGGTAATACACGCCGCAGCCGATGCCCTTGCCGCCAAGGTGCGCCGCCAGCGCGTCGCGTTTGCCGCCGCCGACGCGGATCGTGTACTGGTGATAGATGTGGCTGTTGCCCTTCATCACCGGCGGGGTCAGCGCCTTGCTGCCTTCGAGGTGGCGGTTGTACGCGGCCGCGATTTCGGCGCGGCGCTTGTTCCAGGCATCAAGGTGCTTGAGCTTGACCTGCAGCACCACGGCCTGCAGGGCGTCAAGACGGCCACAGATGCCGACTTGCTTGTTGTAGTAGCGCGGTCGCTCGCCATGTACGCGGAGCAGGCGGATGCGATCAGCCAGTTCGTCGTCGTCGCTGGCGATCATGCCGCCGTCGCCGGCGCCGCCGAGGTTTTTGGTCGGGTAGAAGCTGTAGCAGCCGTAGTGCGCAAACGTGCCGGCCTGCTTGCCGTTGCGGGTTGCGCCGAAGGCCTGGGCCGCGTCTTCGATCACGACCAGGTTGTGGCCGCGGGCGAGGTCCATCACGCCTTCCATGTCGGCGCATTGTCCGTACAGGTCAACAGGGATGATCGCGCGGGTGCGTGGCGTGACGCGTTTGGCGGCGTCTTTCAGGTCGATGTTGAAGCTGTCTTCTTCCACGTCGCAAAAGACGGGCTTGGCGTTGAGGCGCGCGACAGCGCCGGCGGTGGCAAAGAAGGTGAAGGCGGGCACGATCACTTCGTCGCCGGGCTTGATGCCGACGGCCATGAGGGCGAGCAGCAGCGCGTCGCTGCCGTTGCTGACGCCGATGGCGTGTTTGGTGCCGAGGTAGCGGGCGGCGTCTTGCTCAAAGCCTTCGACGTACTTGCCCAGCACAAAGGCCTGCTCGTCGAAAACGCGCGCAACCTGCGCCAGCACGTCTTCGCGGATAGTCGCGAACTGGGCCTTCAGGTCAAGGAAAGGTACGCCCATGGCAGCTCCAAGGCATCGGCACAAACGCCAACAAGGGCGGCAACTATAGAAGGGAATCCAAGCGCGTGAATCGGCAGCAGATTGTAGGGGTTAGGTTGTGGGTTGTAGGGGCTGCGGCTTGGGGTTTCGTGCTTCGTGCCTCGTGCTTCGTGTTTGGTGTTTCGTGTTTCGTGCTTCGGGAGGTCTGCCCTCTGCCTGATCTTGCTCGGCCAAGACCCTGACCCTGACCTAACCCTGACCCTGACCTGAACCCAGCACCATCAACTGTGGATCGCGCGGCCGTCTACTGCCATCGCGGCCTCTTTCACGATTTCGGCCAGTGTGGGGTGCGCGTGGCTTGCGCGGGCGATGTCTTCGGCGCTGGCGCCGAATTCGATCGAGACCGCAAGCTCCGCGATCAAGTCGCCGGCACGGGCCCCGATGATGTGCGCGCCCAGCACCCGGTCGGTCCTGGCATCGGCCAGCAGCTTCACCCAGCCGGTGGTTTCGCCCAGCGCCTTGGCGCGGCCGTTGGCCATGTAATTGAACTTGCCCGCACGGTACTCGATGCCGGCCTTCTTCAACTCTTCCTCTGTGCGCCCGACGCTGGCGATTTCGGGGTGCGTGTACACCACGCCCGGGATCGCGTCGTAGTTCACGTGGCCGTAACCGTTCACGATATGCTCGACGGCGGCGATGCCTTCTTCTTCGGCCTTGTGGGCCAGCATCAGGCCGGGGATCACGTCGCCGATCGCGTAGATGTGCGGCGTGCTCGTCTGGAAGTGCGCGTTGACTTCGATCTGCCCGCGCTTGTTGGGCGTGATGCCCGCAAGCTCAAGCCCGAGGTTCTGTGTGTTCGCGCGCCGCCCGACGGCCACCAGTACGCGGTCGCATTCCACGGGGTCGCGGCCTTCGGCGGTGACGACGCACTTCTTCTTCTTGCGCGTCGCACCGGTGACTTTGACGCCGAGGTGGAACTCGAGCCCCTGCTTCTTGAACACCTTCAGGGCCTCCGCGCTGATCTCGCTGTCCATGCCGGGCAGGATGTGGTCGAGGTACTCAAGCACCGTGACCTTGCTGCCAAGGCGCGCCCACACGCTGCCGAGCTCAAGCCCGATCACGCCGGCGCCGATCACCACCAGGTGTTCCGGCACTTCCGGGTAACTCAGCGCGGCCGTGCTGTCACCAATGAAATCGCCGTCGGCTTCGATGCCGGGCAGCATCGAAGGCACGCTGCCGGTGGCAATGATGAACTTTTTCGCGGTGTACGCGGTTTCAACGCCGTCGGCGGCCTTGACCACCACCGTATGCGGCGCCGTAAAGCTGGCGTGGCCGAGCAGGCGGGTGATTTTGTTCTTCTTGAACAGACCGTCGATGCCCTTGGTGAGCGCGCTGACGGTGGCGTCCTTGCGCTTCATCATCGCGGGCAGGTCAAGCTGCACGTCGCCGACCTTGATGCCGTGCTTCTTGAGGTCGTCGCGAGTCTCAGCAAACTTCTCGCTGCTTTCCAGCAAGGCCTTACTCGGGATACAGCCAACACGAAGGCAAGTGCCACCAAGCGCGGCCTCACGCTCAACGCAGGCAACGTTCCACCCAAGCTGGGCCGCACGAATCGCGGCCACATAGCCACCGGGGCCGGCACCAATAATGATCAGGTCGAAAGTGTCGGGCATGCGGGCTCCGGGGTTTAGACTTCCATCAGCATGCGGGCTGGGTTTTCGATGCAGTCTTTGATTCGCTTCAGGAAGGTTACGGCTTCGCGGCCGTCCACGAGGCGGTGGTCGTAGCTCAGGGCCACGTACATCATCGGGCGGATCACTACCTGGCCGTCGCGGGCCACGGGGCGGTCCTGGATCGCGTGCATGCCGAGGATGCCGCTTTGGGGCGGGTTGATGATCGGCGTGCTCAGCAGGCTGCCATAGATGCCGCCGTTGCTGATCGTGAAGGTGCCGCCGGCCATTTCGTCGGGCAGGATCGCGTTGTCCTTGGCGCGCTTGCCGAAGTCGGCGATGGTCTGTTCGATCTCGGCAAAGCTCAGGCGTTCCGCGTTGCGGATCACGGGCACCACCAGCCCCTTGCCGCCGCCTACGGCCACACCGATGTCGCAGTAGTTGTGGTAGACGATGCTGTCGCCTTCGATGCGCGCGTTCACGCCGGGCACCAGCTTCAGCGCGTCCACGGCGGCCTTCACGAAGAAGCTCATGAAGCCCAGCTTGATCCCGTAGCGCTTTTCGAATGGTTCTTTGTACTCGGCGCGCAGGGCGTTCAGCGCGCTGAAGTCGATTTCGTTGAAGGTGCTCAGGATCGCCGCGGTCTGCTGCGACTCGACCAGACGCTGCGCGATGCGCTTGCGCAGTGTGGTCATGCGCACCACTTCGGTTTCACGCAATCCCGCGGCGGGCTTCGCGGCCGGGGCTGGCTGGCTGGTCACGGGTTGCTCCTTGGAAGATTCCTGCTTCAGGACATCTTCTTTCAGCACGCGGCCGCCGGGGCCGCTGCCTTTGACTGTTGACGGGTCAATACCCTTGTCGTGGGCGGCACGCGCGGCCGCGGGCATCACATGCGGCGCGGCGGCAGGCGTTGCGGCCTTGGCAACAGGCTTGTCGGCCTTGGCCTGGGCTGACGCGGCGGCTGATGCAGGAGCTTTTGCCGGCGCTGCGCCGGATTCTTCGATCAGCGCAATCGTCTCGCCCACGGCGGCGGTGTCGCCGTCTTTCTTGAGCAATTTCGAAATGCGGCCGGCGCGGGGCGCGCCCACCTCGAGCGTGGCCTTCTCGGAGTCAATTTCGACGACGTTCTCGTCCTGGGCGACGGTGTCGCCTTCTTTCTTCAGCCACTGGGCAATGATCACTTCGCTGATCGATTCGCCGGGGCTGGGTACTTTCAGTTCAATGGTCATGTTCAGCTTTCGACAAACGGCTTGTCCACAGATTGCACGGATTGCGCAGATCAACTGCCCCACTTTGCACGCTTGACCTGAAGCGACGTTGCACCGAAGTTGATCAGCAACCCGCGATTGATTCCCGTTGCCTTCAGGTAGTTGAGCAACTGCGACAAGTCACTGTCAGTGAGACTGCTGCTTGCTTTCAGTTCGACGATCACTTCGCCGAAGCAGATAAGGTCCGGGCAGAAGGTGCTGTTCAGCTTTTCGCCTTTGTAGAACACCGGAATCACCGGCTCATGCACGTAGGCAATGCCGCGCGCCGCGAGTTCTTTGCAGAGCGCTTCGTGATACACGCTTTCCTTGAACCCATGGCCGAGTTCGCGATGTAATTCCATCGCCGCGCCGATGATGGCGAAGGTCTGCGGATCATTGAGTTCAGCTTCGGACGCCATCTCTGTGAAATCCTGAAATCTGTGGACTGCTTTTCCCAGCGCGCTATCCCAGCGCGCGGTTGATTACGTCGGCTTGCTCGGCTTTGTGGCGTTTGGGGCTTCCGGTGGCCGGGCTGGCGGCTATCGGGCGGCATACCCATTGCAGCGGCTGCTTGCCTTCGAACGCCTTGTGCCAGTGCCAGCGGATGTGCACGCAGGCACCCATGTTTTCGTGCTCTTCCTGCACCCAAACCACTTCCGCATTCGGGTAGCGCTTCACCACTTCCTGCAATTGCGCGTCTTTCAGCGGATACAACTGCTCGATGCGCACGATGGCCACATCGTCGCGTTTGCGTTCGGCCCGTGCGGCCGCAAGGTCGTAGTACACCTTGCCGCTGCACAGCAGCACGCGCTTGGCCTTGGGGCGGTCGTCCCACAGGATGCGCTGGAAGCTTCCCTTGGCGAGTTCCTCAAGCGTGCTGATGCATTCCGGGTGGCGCAGCAGGCTCTTGGGCGTCATCACCACCAGCGGTTTGCGCCACTTGCGCAGCATCTGCCGCCGGATCATGTGAAAGAACTGCGCCGGCGTCGTCACGTTGCAGACTTGGATGTTGTCGTCGATGCTCAGGTTCAGGAAGCGTTCCAGCCGCGCGCTCGAGTGCTCGGGCCCCTGGCCCTCCATCCCGTGCGGCAGCAGCAGCGTGAGGCCGCTGAGGCGATTCCACTTCTCTTCGCCGCTGACGATGAACTGGTCGATGATCACCTGCGCCACGTTCACGAAGTCGCCGAACTGGGCTTCCCACAGGGTCAGCACGTCCGGCGCATCCAGGCTGTAGCCGTACTCGAAGCCCATCACCGCAACTTCACTGAGCGGGCTGTTGAAGATCTCAATCTTCGCGCCTTCCACCGTATCGAATATCCGGTGCACGGCCCCGGTCTCGTAATCGTGCAGCGCGCTGTGCCGGTGGCTGAATGTCCCGCGCTCGCAATCCTGGCCCGACATGCGCACGCGAGTGCCTTGCGCGGCCAGCGTGGCGTAGGCCAGCGCCTCGCCCGCGGCCCAATCCAGCGGCTTGTCGCCGGCCGCCATTTCGCGGCGCGTCTCGAGCAGGCGTTCCAGCTTCGGGTGCGGCTTGAAGCCCTGCGGCAGGGTCGCCAGGCGCTTCAGCAGGGTCGAGAGCTCTTTCTTCGCGACGCCGGTGTCCACATCGGCGGCCGTGGTTTCTTCGCCGCCGCTGTGCGCGTTCCACACTTGCTCAAGCTGGTCACGGCGGATGATGCGGCTTTGGCGACGGGCCGCCAGCAGCTCTTCGTCGAAGAAGGCTTTCGGGTGTTGCGTGATCTGTTCCGCCTCTTGCTCAGTGATGCCGCCGCTTTGCAGCAGGCGGTTCAGGTAGCGGTCGCGGACTTCTTCACGCGCGCGGATCTGCTTGTACATCACCGGTTGCGTGAACGCGGGCTCGTCGCCTTCGTTGTGGCCGCGCAGGCGGAAGCAGTACATGTCGATCACGCAGTCGCGCTTGAACTTTTCGCGGAAGTCGAGTGCGGTGCGCACCACGTGTGCCACGGCCTCAGGGTCTTCGCCGTTCACGTGAAAGATGGGAATCTGCAGCATCTTGGCCACGTCGGTGGCGTACACGGTGCTGCGGCCGTGCTCAGGCAGCGTCGTGAAGCCGATCTGGTTGTTCAGCACGATGTGGATCGCGCCGCCCGTGTTGTAGCCCGCCAGCTCGGACAGGTTCAGGGTTTCCTGCGTGGTGCCCTGCCCGATGAAGGCCGCGTCGCCGTGGATCACCAGTGCCGCGCCGCGCTTGCGCTCAAGGTCGCCGACGCGGTCCTGCTTGGCGCGCACGCGACCCAGCGCAATCGCGCCGATGAAGCCCAGGTGGCTGGGGTTGAAGCACAGGCTTAAGTGCACCGTGCGGCCGTTTTGGGCCACCCAGTCATTGCTGTAGCCCATGTGGTACTTCACGTCGCCGTGTTCGTTGCCGAAGTCGTAATCCTCAAACTCGGCAAAAATCTCGCGCGGCGTTTTGCCCATGATGTTGGCAAGCACGTTCAGGCGGCCGCGGTGCGCCATGCCGATCACGATTTCGTCGAGGCCCTGTTCGGCCGCGCGTTCGATCGCGAGGTCAAGCAGCGGCAGCAGGCTTTCGCCGCCTTCGAGGCTGAACGACTTGCTGCCGATGTACTTGGTTTGAAGGAACTTTTCGAAGGTGACGGCGTCATTGAGGCGGCGGAAGATGCGGATTTTTTCGTCGCGCGTCAGCTCGGTACGGTTGCGGGTGCTTTCGACGCGGCGCGAAAGCCAGGTCGTGACCTCAAGGTCGTCGATGTGCATGAACTGCACGCCGATTCCCTGGCAGTAGGTGTCGCGCAGGTGTTCCAGCACTTTGCGCGGCGTGTCGAGGCCGGGGAAATTCAACTGCGTACATACGATGGGCTGGTCGAGGTCTTGCTCGGTCAGGCCGAAGTACTCGAGCTCAAGCTCCGGGATGCGCGGCAGCGGGCGGCCCAGCGGGTCCACCTTGGCGATGCGGTGTCCGCGCGAGCGGTAGACGCGGATCAGCCGGTCTACTTTTTCCTGCAGCACGGCGGCCTGGCGCGCGCCCAGGCCCGGCGCGGGTGCGTCGGCGCGGGCGTGGAAGATGCTGGGTGCGGCGAAGCTGGGGCCAAGCTGCACCTGGCCGTTGGGGCCCAGCGCCGCGAAGTAGTCGCGCCAGCGCGCGGGCACGGAGGCCGGGTCGCGCGTGAAGTCTTCGTACAGGTCTTCAATGTAGCTGAGGTTCTCGCTGTCCATGGTGTCCCTGCGTTTGGGCGCGGATTGTAGGTTCGCGCGGCCAAACGTCACCCGGGCGGGCGGGTGATGGCTGGTGCGGCGTCAGGCATCGGGCGCGGCACGGCGGATCAGGGTTACTTGGCTGATGCGGTCGCCGCGCACCCGGTAGATGGCCACGGCGTAGCGACGAATGTTGTCGGCGCGGCCGATGACTTCTTCTTCATCGATCACCCAGTCGCCGCCGGTGATGCGCTTGGTGATCAGCGCCATCTGGTGCGGGTTGTCGCGGAACACGGGCCCGTAAATCTCGCGCAGCTTGGCCTGGCCTTCGCAAAGCAGCTTGCCGTCGCCGTCATGGATGCGGATGTCATCGGTGTATGTGGCCGCAAACGCGTCAATGTCGCACGCGCTGTAGGCATCAAGTTGCTTTTGGACCACCTGTTCCGGCGTCATGGGCATCACTTTCATAGGACTGCTGCGGCTGAGCTTCGGCCTGATCTTCTGTCTGCTCTTCTGCCTGTTCTTCTGCACGATCTTCAATCCGGCCAAACGCCAGCGCAAGCGCCACCCCGATCGGGGCCGTCAGCACCGCTCCGATCAGGCTGCACACGAACAGGCGAATCACCGGCAGCAGACGCGGGGCGTTTTCCTGCGGCTCGCCGATGCCGTAGCCGCTGCCGGCCACCACGCCGCCGATCGCGCCCAACGCCATCACGATTGTCAGCGCGCGCCAGCCCCCGGCACTCAGTCGGCTGCGCGGAAGCTTGGCGTCGGCGGGCGGGCGGTGCTCAGGCGCGACGTAGGGGATGCTGCGTGGCACGAGCCCGAGGTAGGCCTCAGGGCTGTTCACGGCGGTGATCCATTGCTGGTACTTGCGCTCGCCGGCCTCAGGGTCGCCGACGGTGTTGTCGTCGCCCAGTTGCTCAAGGGTGTCGCGCTTCAGGTCGCCCAGTTTCAGCCATCCCAGCGCGACGAACCCATAGGGCACAAACAGCGTCGCCCCGGCAAGCACTGAAAGCACCAGCACCACGCCGGTGTAGCCCAGGCCCACCAGCGGCCCTTCCTCAAAGGCCTCCAGCACCGTAAGCAGCCCGCCGAACATCAGCGTAAACACGGTGCCCAGCCCAAGGCAGATGCCAAGGCCCACGTATGCCCGCCGGGATTGCGCGTCCGTTTTCACGCCCCCAGTATCGTAGCCGCGCCGGCGCTGCGCCACTGCGAAAGCCCGCAGCCAAGGCTACACTGCCGGCATGTGGATCCCGGGATTTGGCAAGTATTCGGGCAAGCCTGCGGTGGGTGAAGCGGCTCCCGCCTTCAGTGCGCGCAACCAGGATGGCGTGATGGCTTCGCTCGCAGGCGCGCCTGCTGAGCTGCCGGTGGTGCTGGTGTTTTACCCGCGGGCCTCAAGCCCGATCTGCACCAAACAGATGTGCAGCATGCGCGACGGCTGGCCTGACTTGAGTGCCAAGGCCACGGTCTACGGCGTCAGCTATGACCAGCCCGCTGAGCTGAAGGTCTTTCAGCAGGCGGAAAACCTGCCCTTTGACCTGCTGAGTGATCCCGACAAAACCATCGCCAAGGCCTACGGCGTCGCGGGGCTGTTTGCGGCCGCACGGGTCAGCTTCGTGATCGGCACGGACCGGCGGATCAAGGCCGTGATCACAGACATCAAGGCCAAAGACCACGCGACACAGATCCTGGAGGCGCTGTAAAGCAGCGGCGTTTGTCTACGAAGCAACCGCAACTGCGGGTTCCACACGAAGACAGCAAGAATTACACCACGCTACGCTACCGATGAAGTGGCCTCGGTCGGCAGGCCAACTCCTTCCGTGTTTGTCCGAACTGGTAGCTGACAGTGAACCGTTGACCGTGAACCTGCTTTGGCTGTGCGGTGGTTCCACGTGGTACAGATTTGTGGAATCGCGGAACGTTGGCAGGGGTTCTATGGGTCGTTCGACCGAATTCTGTTTCCCACTCTATGGAGGTGCGTGTATGCGGATCGCGATGTTGTTGGTTCTGCCGATGTTGATGTTTGCCAGCGTGACCACGCTGGCCCAGGACACTGAAAAGCCGGCAGAAAAGCCCGTTGAAAAGCCGGCAGAAAAGCCAGCCGAAAAGCCGGCCGAAAAAGAAGCCGAACCGGCCGTCGCCGAAGTCGGCAAGCAGGCCCCCGGCTTCACGCTCAAGAACGCGGAAGGCAACGATGTCAGCCTGTCCGACTTCGCGGGCAAGTTCGTCGTCATCGAATGGATCAACTTCGACTGCCCGTGGTGCAAGAAGCATTACGAGGGCACCGATGAACTGGTGAAGATGCAGGCCAAGGTCCGCGAAGACGGCGGCGCATGGCTGCTGATCTGCAGCAGCGCCAAGGGCAAGCAGGGCCACTTCGAAGGCGAAACCCTGGCCAAGCGCATCAAGGACGCCGGCGTCGACGCCGCCAGCTACCTGATCGATGAAACCGGCGCGGTCGGCAAGAAGTACGCCGCCAAGACCACCCCGCACGCCTACGTCGTGGATAAAGAAGGCAAGCTGCGTTTCGCCGGCGCGCTCGACAACCTCAACCTGCGCCAGCGCAACAAAGACCTTGAGGCCGTGAACTACGTCGCCAAGGCCCTCGAAGCCCTGAAGGCTGAAAAGGACCTCGACGTCACCAGCAACAAGCCCTACGGCTGAGCGATCAAGTACGCCAACTGACCGTGCGTCAGTGACTTACCCGAAACGGGGCCCCTTGGGCCCCGTTTCCTTTGTCAGTATCGTTGTCAGTACCGTCACTTCGCATCGTAACCCGCGATGCCTTGTGGGGTTTGGGGCGATTGATACCGTATCTCGCCCGATTTGGCGTTTGGGGGCGTTTTGGCGATCGTAGCCGCGAACTGGAAAATGAACCTGCGGCGCGATGAGGCCATGGCGCTGTTGCGCTCAATTGCCGGGTCGGTGCCGGGCGGTTGCACGTTGTGGATCTTCCCGTCGTTTACGCTGTTGCCGGTGGTTTCGGGCAGCTTTGCAGGCGCAGGAACTTTGACATTCGGGGGCCAGGACCTCAGCCCGGAAGCAGAAGGCGCTTTCACCGGCGATGTCAGCGCGGAGATGCTGCTTGACGCCGGGGCAAAGCTGGTGCTGGTCGGCCACAGCGAGCGCCGGCAGGTGCATGGCGAAAGCGACGCGCTGCTGCAACGCAAGCTGAAGCGCGCGGTGCAGGGCGGTTTGCGGCCCTTGCTGTGCGTGGGCGAAACCCTGGCGCAGCGCAAGGCCGGCGACGCGCAGGCCGTGGTGGCGCGGCAGTTGCAGGTGCTGCAACGGCTTACCGGGGCGGAGCGGCAGGCAGTTTGCGCCGTGGCCTATGAACCGGTGTGGGCGATCGGCACGGGCGAAAACGCAACGGCAGAACAGGCCGCAGAAATGCACGCGCTGGTGCGCGGCGAACTGAAGGCGATGGGCTTGAAGGTGCCGGTGCTGTACGGCGGCAGCGTCAGGACCGACAACGCGGCTGAGCTGATGGCAGCCCCCGGGATTGACGGGGTACTGGTAGGCGGTGCAAGTTTGAACGCGGAAAGCCTGCAGGCGATCTGCAAGGTTGGCGCGGCAAAGACTTAAGGACAGGCAATCGACACGGAGACAGGCATATGCTGGCAGCGGCAAACCCGGCAGTAATCACGATCATGGCGATCATTTTCGTCGCCCTGTCATTGGCACTGATAGTGTTCGTGCTGTTCCGCCAAAGCGACAGCGGCGGCATCGGCGCGGCCTTCGGCGGTGGTGAAGGCGGCGGCGCGTTCGGCACCAAGGGCCAGGCCGTGGTGGACAAAGTCATCACGTTCATGGGCGGCGCGTTCATCATCATGGCGCTGATCTTCAACCTGCTTTCCACCCAGGGCGGCGTCAGCACCGAAGGCATTGACGAACCGGCGGGCAACGAAGCCCCGGCAGACGGGGGCGAATAGTGCCGCAGGGCATGACAGGTTTCGGGCGCGGCAGCGCGTCCGTGAATGATTCCGGCGTCACCAGCCAGGTCACCGTCGAAGCGAAGTCGGTGAACAACCGCTTCCTGAAGGTCGCGACCCGGCTGCCGGACCTGTTGTCCGAGATGGAGTCAGAGATCGAGGCGCAGGTGCGGGGCAAGCTCAGCCGCGGCTCGGTGTACTGCCTGGTACAACTTGAGCACCCGGGCGCGGACGGTCGCTTCCAGCTGAACACCGACCTGCTGCGCGAATGGCACCCCCGGCTGGCTGAACTGGCCCGGGACTTGAAAACTGAAGCGCCGTCGCTGGCAAGCATGCTGGCCATGGACGGCGTCGTGACCGAGCTGCGCGACAGCGGCGAAGCCACCGACGCGCTCAAAGCCGCCGTGCTGAAGGCGCTGGGCGACGCGCTGGCAGGCCTGCTGGAAATGCGCCTGCGCGAAGGGGCGGCACTGCGCGCCGACCTGGACATGCGCGTGAAGAAGGTGGCCGCGCTGGCCAAACAGGTCGAATCGCGCGCGCCGCAGGTGGTGCAGGAGTACCGCGACAAGCTGAAGGCGCGCATCGACAAGCTGCTCGCCGACAGCGGGGTGGCCGTGGACGACGCGGCCCTGGCGCGCGAAGTGGCACACTTCTCGGACCGCTGCGACATTACCGAAGAGACCACGCGGCTTGAGCATCACTGCGTGCAGTTCCTGAAGATCATCGGCGGCGAGGGCGATGTGGGACGCAGGCTGGATTTCATCGCGCAGGAAATGCTGCGCGAAACCAACACCATCGGCAGCAAGGCCAACGACGCGCAACTGGCATCGACGGTAGTGGAGATGAAGTCAGAAATCGAACGAGTCAAAGAGCAGGTACAGAATCTCGAGTAGGGGCAGGAAAGGCAGGTTGTAGGGGTTAGGGGCTGGGGGGTTGGAGGTTGGAGGTTTGGGTTTCAGGAGTTCGACGGCACCCGCATTGGATGGCCGCACCGAGCACGAAGCACCAAACACCAAGCCCCAAGCACGAAGCACCGAGCACCGAGCACCGGGCACTGAGCACCGAACACCAAGCACAGGGCACCGAACACTGTGACTGAAAACGCCGCGGCAGAACAGCTTGGGCTTCCGGGCATCCTGGTGGTGCTCTCGGGCCCTTCCGGCGTTGGCAAAACGACTGTCGCCCAGCGGCTTATTGCCAAGGGCGGATACCGGCGCTCGGTCAGCGTTACCACGCGGCCGATGCGCGACGGCGAAGTACACGGGCGGGACTATCACTTCGTTACTCGCGCTGAATTCGAGCGCATGCGCGACGCGGGCGAACTGATGGAAAGCGCCGAAGTGCACGGCAACTTTTACGGCACGCCCAAGCAACCCTTGCGCGACGCCGTGCAGGCCAGAGAGGTGCTGCTGCTCGTGATCGACGTGAAGGGCGGGCAGCAGGTGCAGGCCCGCAAGCTGGACGCGTTTCTTGTTTTCCTGGTGCCGCCGGACCGCAAAGAACTTGCACGGCGTCTGGGCGAACGGGCAACCGAAGACAACATGCAGCAGACAATCAGGCTGAACCGCGCCGAGATTGAGATGGAGGCGGCGCGCGAGCTGTACGACGAAGTCATCATCAACAAAGAGCTCGACGCCTGCGTGGACGAAGTGCACCAGGCAATCCAGCACGCCCGCAAGCGGCTGGCGGAACGAAAACTGGCCGGCGAAACGTTGTATCCCGGCCTTGGCACATGAATAAGCCCGCAAGGGCATGACACACAGGAGACGACATGGCATTCGCACTCGATTACCCTGAACTGGAAGGCCTGTACTCAGTCGCGGGCGGCAAATTCCGACTGACCGTGCTGCTGCAGCGCCGCGTGGGCGAGCTGGTCAAGGGCGCGCCGCGCCTGGTGAAGGTCGACAACAAGCGCGAGCGCGACTTCATCTACGTCGCGGTGCAGGAACTCAAGGCCGGCAAGATCAAACTGGCCGCCGACGGCGAAACCATCGTCAAGGCTGAGGCATAGTCAGTGCCTGTGACAGGGCGCAGCGGCAAATGAAAAAGCGGCCTCACATCGTGATTGGTGTTTGCGGCAGCATCGCGGCCTTCAAGGTCGCGGTGCTGCACAAGCATTTGCGCGACCACATGGACGTGACGGTGGCGATGACACCTTCGGCCACGCAGTTCATCGGCGCGCAGACCTTCCTGGCGCTGACCGGCAACCCGGTGATCACAAGCCTGTGGGAGCCCAGCTTCGCCAAGCCCAAGCACATCGACCTGGCCGATGAACTGGACCTGCTGCTGATTGCGCCGGCCACAGCCAACATCCTGGCCAAGGCCGCGCACGGCATCGGCGACGAGCCGGTAAGCACGCTGATCCTGTCCTGCCTGCCCGATGAAAAGCCGATCGTCTTCGCGCCAGCGATGAACACGCGGATGTGGAAGAACCCGGCCACACGCGAAAACGTGAACACGCTGCACAAGCGGGGCTATCACTTCATCGCGCCGGAAAGCGGCGACCTGGCCTGCGGCTGGCAGGGCGAAGGCCGATTGGCCGAGCCCGAAGTGATTGCCGCGCAAGTACTTGGGCTGCTGAAATTGGACGTTAACAAAGCCACGGGGTAGACTGTCAGTAGTCTTCGGGAGACTGTCTTGGACGTACGTTCACTCGAGCTGGCCGACAAGGCGACGCTGAAATTCCTCGACGATCATCGTCGCGGCCGGCTTGATCTGGCGGAAGACTACGACCTGACGCCCTGGGCAGCGATTTATTCGGCGCTGCACCACTTTGGCTACCCGAACAACAAGCTGCCCAAAGGCAAGCAGAGCACCTTCAGCTACGTGTTCAAGACCGAATGGGACGGGCTGTTTCTTGAGCTGTCCGACTTCAAGGCCTACGTCACGGTGCACCTCGTGTACACCGACAGCGCCGGCGAAGAGATGGCGCAGAAGTACCGCAACGCCATGAAGACCTTCGCGCAGGAACTGATCGACATGCTGAAGCAGCCAGTAGACCACTTCGGCACCCTCTTCGACCCCGTAAACACAACCTTCACCGAATAACAGACAACAAAACCCCGCATGCAATGCGGGGGTGCCCGCCAAGGCGGGCAAGGGCAGTTCAATCCGCACTCGATTGTCGCGGCAACAGCGCCGCGACCCACGCGCAAAGCCCCGCATGCAATGCGGGGGTGCCCGCCAAGGCGGGCACGGGCAGTTCAATCCGCACTCGATTGTCGCGGCAACAGCGCCGCGACCCATGCGCAAAGCCCCGCATGCAATGCGGGGGTGCCCGCCAAGGCGGGCACGGGAAGTTCAATCCGCACTCGATTGTCGCGGCAACAGCGCCGCGACCCCCGCATTTCATGCGGGGCTTTCGGGCAGCTGCTTCCCTTGTTCGTGCAACACGTAATGCACTGCTGCCGCGATTGCTTCGGGTGTTTTCAGCACCAGCCTGTTGCCTCGGTCGGTCCACAACTTCTGCTGCGGGCCAATCACGCCGGCCGACCGCATGTCGCGTGTAGCACGAGCTTTGAGGCCTTGCTGGACTCGGCCGCCAGTTTCGGGGCTTGCGACAACCGTGTGAACATGATTGGTGCGCACGTTGAGCGCGAGGAGTTCCCACTGCTTCTCATCGCATATCTCTTCAATGGCCCGACGCACGATCCCGCGGGCTTTTCCGTCCAGCAGCACCTCGGGCCATTTCATCAGGTCTCGCATGGAATCCTGCAGCACCGGATCAGGCAGCAATTGCTTCTTTCGCGCGGAGGTGCCATGTCGATAAACGGACCCTCGTTCATCACCGTGGAGCCACGAGCCATACGTCGTAAACGTAATCAGATATGTCGTCTGAGACTGCATTCTCTCGCCAAAACCCCGCACGCAATGCGGGGGTGCCCGCCAAGGCGGGCACGGGCAGTTCAATCCACACTCGATTGTCGCGGCAACGGCGCCGCGACCCACGCGCAAAGCCCCGCATGCAATGCGGGGACGCCCGCCAAAGGCGGGCACGGGCAGTTCAATCCGCACTCGATTGTCGCGGCAACAGCGCCGCGACCCCCGCATTACATGCGGGGCTTTTAGTCTTTGAAGGGACCGGCTGGGGCTTCTTTGCGGGTCCAGGTGCGGCCGTCGCTCAGCTTGTAGCGGTCGATCACCGGGCGGATGTCGGCTCGCATGCAGCGGCCGCTGCGGCCCTGGCCGTGGGTTTCGCCGGGTTCATCCACCTCGAACAGCACGTAGCGCGCGCTGGTGCCCAGCTCATTCACCGTGGCATCCACGGGCACCCAGCGGCCGAGCCACACTTCCGACCACGCGTGATAGCCCATGATCGAGTCGCTGCCGTCTTCGGCGGCCGCGTAAGCCAGCCCGCCCACCTGCCGCGCGGGCAGACCGGCGGCGCGGGCCAGCGCCACGAACAGCGCCGAATGCTCGGTGCAGTCGCCCTTTCTTTCCTTATAGGCCTGCAACGCGCTGGCGGCACCGGTATCGCCTGAGCCGCCCTTGAGCCGGCCGCTTACGAACTTGATGATCGCCATCGTGGCCTCACGCGCGTCGGTCTTGCCTTTGACCAGCTTCGCGGCCTCATCGGCGAGGGTTTTGTCGTCGCTTTGGCACATCGGCGTGGGCTTCAGGAAGCGCTTGATGTCTTCGGGTACTTCGGCCAGCGGGTAGGCCGGCTTTTCGTCGTCGGCCATGCGCTGCGACTTCAGCCGGATCACGTAGCCCTTGTCGGACTTGTGCACGTCGTGATAGCCATTGGTGTCGGCGATCGGCGGCACGTGTTCGTCATCGTCGTGTTCGTAGGCGAAGCTCATTTCCATCTGGTCCAGCTTGCGCCAGCCGACGATGTCCACGTTGCTGGTCATCACGGTGCGCATCTGCACTGCTTCGGCCACGAAGGGTTCGGGGATTTTCTCGCAGCGCTCAAGGCTCATGCCCGAGGCGGTCTCGTAGAAGACGGGCAGGTCGTCGCCGCCGACCAGCAACAGCGCCGCCATGCCGTTATCGACACTGCGGATCGACATGCCCTCGACTTCGGACTTGTCGCTGAGCTTGCGGGTGACTTTGCCGTTGCGGGTCCAGGTTTCCTGCACAATGGCCAGGTCGTCGGCGCTGACCTTGTCGAAGGTCCAGGACTGGCCGTCTTTCATGTTGTCGCGCAGGTGCGCCCAGGCGCTGAGCATGCTGTGCAGCGTGCGGCCTTCCGTGGGCAGCTTCACTTCGGTTACGGGGTTCTTGTCGACGGTGATGTTGATGGTGACTTCTTTTTCGGCGTAGGTGATTTCCTTGACGATGGTCTGGCCGCCGTTTTTGGTGGTGTCTTTGCCGGCGATCGGCGTGCCATCGAGCTGGTACCAGTTTTGTGTGTCGCTGCTTATCTCGAACGTCTGGCCGTCGAAGCTGCGGGTGATCTTGATGAAGGCCTTTTCATCTTCGCGCAGGCAGGTGGTGCCGTCGCGTTCGGCCTGGGCCAGTGTCGAGGTCATCCAGCCGATCCGCGAGCCCATGTAGTAGACCAGGAACTTGGCGCTCTTGGTCTCAACCTTGGCGGGCTGCGCGTGGACAGTGACGCAGACCGGCAGCAGCAGCGCCGCCAGCATCAGTGACGTGGCAAGTGAAGTGGCAAGTGTACGCACGGGAATCTCCGAAGGGCCCGCGGTATTGTGCCTGAGCAGCCCGGCAAAAGCCACGTCAACGGGACAGGCAACTCGACACCGGGCGGGGTGATGCCCTACACTAGACCGCCCGACACATGGCCCAGACTCCTGCTTTCGAGCACCAGACACCATGACCGAACAGCCTGGCCCCAACCCGCGCCGCGAATTCCTGCGCATCGCCATCATCGGCGGCGTGGCCGTGATCAGCGCCGGCGCCGGCGCGTTCGCCGCCACGGTGCCCGTGCAGA
This sequence comes from uncultured bacterium, assembly GCA_938014885.1. GTDB lineage: Bacteria > Planctomycetota > UBA8742 > UBA2392 > UBA2392 > CALLQI01. The sequence continues at coordinate 328,867 of CALLQI010000018.1, read as the reverse complement.
CCGGCGAAAGCACACCGGGCCCCAAGCCGCTGGTGCCGATGCTGCGGCTGGGTGCGCTGGAGGCCGGGGTGCCGCTGCAACTGGAGCTGGCGCTGTCCACGCGCGACGGCTGGCGGCTGCGCACATTCACGCACCGGCTGTACGCGCTGCGGGTCAAGGATGGCGACACGGCCGATTGCTTCACGCTCTTCACGGCCACCTGCCCGCACGCGGGCTGCATCATTGAGCACGACACGCAGGAGAAATGCTTTCACTGCCCCTGCCACAACGCCCGCTTTGACTATGAGGGCAAGCGCAAGGACACCAAGCCCGCGCCGCGCGACATGGACCGCCTGCCCGCCAGCATCGGCGAGCATCTGGGTGCACCGTGGCTGTTCGTGGACTGGAAAGAGTTCGTGACCGGGCAGGAAACGCAGATTGAGCGCACCGGCGGGAGGACCGCATGAGCGACCCCTCATTCGCCGACACCAACCCCGGCGGGCGCCCCACCGGTCGCCGGACGACGGGCAACCGAACCTCGGGCAAGGCCGGGCAACCGGCCAGCAACGCCAGCACCGTCATCCCGCCGCACCAGACCACCAGCCAGATCCAGGACGAGCTGCTGGCTGAAGTCCAGGACGAGCTACGCCGCCGCGGCACCAGCGTCATCAAGCCCAAGCCCGCGCCCGACGACGTGGCCGGCTTTGCGGCCGGCGGCATCCTGGCCTGCCTTGCGCTGCTTGCGGGCACGGGCGTGGCGATGGCGTTGGGGTATTCGCCTTCGGCAGAAGACGCCAATGCCTCGGTGGTGTGGTTCACGGCCACGGGCGTGGGCGCGTTTGTGCGCAACGCGCACTGGCACGGCGCGAACCTGCTGGTGCTGCTGTGCATGGCTTATGTCGCGCTGCTGCTTTGGCGCGGGCTGCATCGCCGGCCCGGGCACGGGCGCTTCTGGCGTGGTGCTGCGCTGCTTGGCCTGGCGGTCGGCTTCAGCCTGACGGGACAGTTGCTGCCCCACGACCAGCTTGCGGTGCACGGCACGGCGATCCGCCTTGGCTACCTTGCCGAGGCCCCGCTGGTCGGTGAGGCTTTGCGCGGCGCGCTGCAGGGCGGCGACAGCATCGGCAGCGCGACCCTGTCGCGCTTCTTTGCGCTGCACGTGATAGTGCTGCCCGCCCTGTGCGCGATGTTGCTGCGCTGGCTGTGGCGCGACAGCCGCGTGAACGCCCGGCAGCCAGTTCACTACGGTGTCGCCGGCGCGGTGATACTGCTGGTCTGCGGCGTGGCGCTGCTGTGGCACGCGCCGCTGGGCTTGCAGGGCGACCTGTCGCAGCCCTACCCGGCGGCCCGACCCGAGTGGTTTGCGCTGTCGCTGTACGGCGTGCTGAAGCTGCTGCCCCCGGGGATCATGCAGGCGCTGGCGCTGTTCGTGCCGCCGCTGCTGGCGGTGATCGCCGTGGCCGCGCTGCCCTGGCTGGATTCGACGGCCAGCATGCCCTGGCGCCGGATGCGGCTGGTGCGCCTGTCCGTGATCGTGGGCGCGGTGCTGTTCACGAGCCTGAGCGTGCTGCCGGTGATTGAAGACTTCTCGGGCAGGCGCGGCTGGTTCGCCACCGACAACGTGCCCGACCTGATGGCCCAGATGGGCAGCCGCAACGAAGCACTGCTGCATTCCGGCGAGGCCGCCCCGGTCCACGCCCACGTGCTCGCCCGCGACCTGGAGCTGCTGCACCGGCGGCTGATCGGCGTGTACCCCGAAAAGATCGACGCCGAGGGCATGGCCAAGTGGGACGAGTTCGCGCGCAAGGGCGAGGCCGCATCGGTTGAGCTGCGGCTGGCCGCCGACGCGATCGGGCAAGCCGGTGCTCGCGCCAAACTGCGCGACGCCTGCCTGGGCTGCCACAAGCTGCACGAAAAAGGCGACATCCCGCTGGACCCGCCGGCCCGCTTTGCCGCGCCGGTGGTGGCCAAGGGCCCGTTCTTTGACCCGGTGCACCTGGCCGAGGTCACGGCCACCGCACCCAGCAGCAAGACCACCAAGCGGGTGATGGACTTCGGCCGCTTCGGGCTTGAGGGCATTCTCGTGCACGCGGGCGTGATCGAGGGCGAGACGCAACACAGCCCCGAGCGTAACTGGCGCAACCTGGAAGCTTCGGTCGATTTGATCGGCGCGACCTACGAAGCCAACGCCGGCAGCTACGACCCCGACAAAGGTGCCGAGCAGTGGAAGGGCTGGATCGCCGCGCTGAAGAAAGCAGTCGCCGAGCTGGGCACAGCCCAGACACCGCAGGAAGTCGCCACCCGCGCGCAGGCCGTCGGCAAGGCCTGCGAAACCTGCCACGACGCGGCCCAAGACCTCGACGAACCCATCGAATGGACCTACGCCGGCATGCTCGGCGGCAGCAGGAAGTAGCTTGTCCACACCTCTGCTATGCTGCGCGGCGAACCCTGAGGCCGGGCCATGACTGACTCCACCCCACCCACTGAGCCTGAACGCGCCGTCCCGATGCGGCCGGAAACGCTGCTCGACATCTCGATGGCCGACACCGCGCCGGACCCGGGCCAGAGCGTGCTGGCGCGTGTTGACGCAATGCAAGGGGCCGCTCCGGGTGCCGGCCTCAGCGCGCAAGCGGTGCAGCTGCGCGATTCGCAGGCGGAGACACGGCCCGCGGGCCAAAGCACCGACGGCTACGGCAACCGGCAATCCAGCCAGCCCGGCGTACGCTATGCCGACTTTGATGAGCTCGGGCGCGGCGGCATGGGCGTGGTCATGAAGGTCCGCGACAACGACCTGCGCCGCGAAGTGGCGATGAAGATCGTCCGCAGCGACCGCGTGCGCGCGGGCACTGAGCAAGGCCGCGTCACCCTGCGCCGCTTCGTCGAAGAAGCACAGATCACCGGCCAGCTTGAGCACCCGAACATCGTGCCGGTGCATGAACTGGGGGCCGACGCCACCGGCCGCGTGTACTTCACGATGAAGCTGGTGAAGGGCCGGCCGCTTTCGCTGATCCTTCGCGACCTGCGGATTGGCGACAAGGCCGTGCTGCGCGACTTCCCGCTGGACCGGCTGCTGCAGGTGTTCATGAAGGTCTGCGACGCGATTGCGTTTGCCCACGCGCATAACGTGGTCCACCGCGACCTGAAGCCTGAGAACGTGATGATCGGCCGCTTCGGCGAAGTGCTGGTCATGGACTGGGGCCTCGCCCGCCTGCTGGACCAGCCGCAGGCTGAGCCCGCGGCCAACGTGATCCGCACTGACTCGCGCCCCGAAGGCACGGGCACCAGCAGCCGCCACGCGCCCAGCGCGCTTTCAATGGACGGCACCATCGCCGGCACTCCGGCCTACATGGCGCCCGAGCAAGCGCGGGGCGAAATCAGCCGCATCGACCAGACCACCGACATCTTTGCCCTGGGCGCGATCCTGTACGAGCTGCTGGTGCTCAAGCCGCCCTACAGCGGCGAAAGCGGCACCGTGATGCTTGAGCAGGCGGCCCGTGGCGACATCCTGCGCCCGGAAGTACGCATCGCGTTGGACGACGAACTGCGCCGGGCGGCCGCGCGCCTGCCCGGCGGCAACGTGCCGCCCGAGCTTTCGGCCGTGGCCATGCACGCGCTGGCGACTTCGCAGCGTGAACGCTACCCGACCGCGCTGGCCCTGAAAGAAGACATCGAAAACTTCATGGCCGGGCGGCCGGTTTCCGTGCGGCGTGACCCGCTGGCCGTGCGCGCCGCCAAGTGGGTACGCCGCCACCCGACCTTCAGCGTCAGCACAGCAGCCGCGCTGGCCGTGATCCTGGTCAGCATGGTGATCATCATGGGCCTGGTGGCACAGGCGCGGCAGGACGCGATTGACCAGCAGCAGCTGCTGGTGGCCGCCAGCGCCGAGCAGGAGCGCCAGGCCACCCTGCGCGCCAAGGCCGAAGGCGAAGCCGCCCGCACCGAGCGCGAACTGAAAGAAGCCGCGCTTGAACGCGAGACGGCACTCGCCCGCCGGGCTGAGGCCACGCGCCTGTACCGGCTGGGGGCCATCCAGGCCGAGCGCGCTCGCGACATCACCGACAAGGCCCTGCGCGACGCGGCCTTTGCCTCGGCGCAGGACACGCTGAGACAGGCCGCTGAGCACGACCCGGCCTACCTGGACCCGCAGTTCACGCTTGCGCGGCTGCTGCACGTCTTCAGCGACCCGCGCGCCGTGGACGCCTACCGCGCCGTGCACAAACTGGCCAAGCAGCAGGGCCTGCCCGGCGACGCCCGCGCGCTGGTGTATGCCGGCGACTTCCTGCGCTATCACGGCAGCGCGCAGGATGACCTGGACCGCGCGCGCGAGCTGTACGCCGAAGCGGCCGAAGTCAGCCCGGACGACCCGCCGGCGCTGGTCGGCAAGGGCTACGTCGCACTGCTTGAGGGCCGCTTTGCCGACGCCGTGGCGCTGGCGCAACGCGCGCGGGCCCTCGATGGCTCAATGTGGGAAACCTACATGCTTGAGGGCCAGGTTCTCGGCAGCTTCTTCGAACCCGGCGAAAAGCGTGTCAACGTGCTGTTTGACGCCGCGCAGGCGGAATCGCTGCTCAGCCTTGGGCTGCAACGCAACAACCGCGAGGCCGCCCTGTACAACGAACGCGGCGCCGCCCGTGTCGAAATGGGCGACCTGCAAGGCGCAGCCCAGGACTTCACCACGGCCATGGACCTGTGGCCGAACCGGCCTGAGCCGCGCTTCAACCTCGTGCACGTGCTGCGCAAGTCCCACAAACTTGACGTCGCCGAACGCTACGTGCGCGAGCTGCTGCAGCGCTATCCCGAGGCCCACGGCGGCTGGCTGGAGCTCGCCAACGTGCTGCTGTACCAGCGCCGCTACAACGAAGCCATTGAGGCGCTGGAAAAGTCGCTGGCACTTGCGCCCGACCGCCCCGTGCCGCTTTGCAACATCGCGCTTACGTACATGTTCACCGGCGAGTTCGCCAAGTCAAAGACCTACGCCCGCCGCGCCGTGGAGGCTGAGCCGATGTACTACGTCGGCTGGTACATGCTGGCCGGCGCGCAGGAACACCTTGGCGAATACGACGATTCACTGAATTCGATTGACCGCTGCCTCGAGATCCGCGCCGACTGGCCGCAGGCTTTGGCCCAGCGCGCCGACGTGCTGGTGCGGCTGAAACGATTCCCGGATGCGCTGGTCGATGCGGAAAAGGCCATCGCGCAAGGAAGCCAGTTCGACGTGGTGCAGATAAGTTACGGCCGCGCGCTTGCCGCCAACGCCCAGCCCGCCAAGGCCCGCGATCACCTGCTGAAAGCGCTTGAGCTGAACCCGAGCAGCCAGGACGCGCTGATCAACCTGGCCATGGTGTGCCGCAATGCCGGCCTGCCTGAAGAAGCCGAGCAATGGGCGCGGCGCTGTCTCGAGTACCCGGCGCTGAAAGGCTACGCCGAGCTTGAGCTGGGCAACGCGCTGGCCGGACAGGGCCGCGTTGCCGAAGCGCTGGACGCCTACGCCAAAGCTACCGAGGCCCGCCCCAGTCTCGGCGACGCGTGGCTGAACGCTGCATCCATGGCCAATCGGCTGAAGCTGTACAAGCAGGCCCGCGACTTCGCGCTGCAAAGCACCCGCCTGCGCGCTGATGACATCAAGTCCTGGGTCAGCCTGTGCGAAAGCGAGTTCGGCCTCGGCGACCGCGAGGCCGCGGGCAAGGCGCTCGACAAGGCGCTGACCATGACGCCGGGCAGCGTGCAGGAACGGGTCGACCTGGGCGCCATGCTGTTCAACCTGCGCCGCCTCGAGGCCGCGCAGGCGCACATTGAAAGGGTGATAGCAGACGCGCCCGAGACCGCATCGGCCCACGAGCTGCTGGCGCGGATCATGATTGTGGGCGGGCGCGGGGCCGACGCGCTGGCGCCGCTGGATGAGGCAATCCGGCTTGATCCCTCGCGCACGGCACCACTGATCATGAAGGCCGACCTGCTGCTGACGCTGGGCAAGCTGCCCGAGTGCATGGATACCTGCCGCGCGCTGCTGGCGCTGGACCCGATGGAATACGACGGCTACTGGTACATGGCCGTGTGCCGCCTGCAACGCAAAGAGTACGCGCTGGCACTGGAAAGCCTTGAGGCCGCGGCGCGCATCGACGACAGCAAATCAATCTTGTGGATGAACATGGGGTTCAGTCACCTGAACCTGAAGAACTACACCCGCATGCTCGAATGCTACGAAAAGGCGACGGTCGTCGCCCCGGCCGACGTGGTGGCGTGGTCCACACTGGGCGAGATCCGCGAAATGATGCAGGACCCCAAAGGCGCCCTGCAGGCCTACCGCCAGGCGCTGACCCTGGACCCGGATCACCTGGTGGCGCTGTTTAAAGGAGCCGCCGTTGCCAGCGCGCAGGGGCAGGAGGAAACGGCAATCGCCTGGGCCACCCGCGCGGCTGAACTCGCGCCGCAGAACCCTTCGATATGGTATCGGCTGGGGATGGTGCAGTATGACTGGGGCCGCTTCGCCGACGCCGCCGAGTCGTACGCCAAGGGCCAGCAACTGGCCCCCGGTAACGGCTTCTTCCCGTACCTGCGCGGAATGGCCCTGCTGGCTGACGGCAAGCACGCCGAAGCCAAGTCAGCGGCCGAAAGCGCGCTGAAGCTGGACGCAACACTATGGGCCTGCCACACCATCATTGCCCAGTGTCACCTGCACGAAGGCAACAAAGACGCGGCCATGCTGGCCGTGCGCGAAGCCTTCAAAGGCGGCGCCAAGCCAGCCGACATCTACCCGCAACCCTGGATGAAAGACCTGCAAGACCACAAAGACCTCGAGCAACTGAAGAAGGATTACCCGCCGGGATAAGTCGGGGTTGGAGATTGGACGTTGGAGGTTCGAGGTTGGGGGTTGGGGGGCTTGGGGCTGGGGAAGTGCTCCGTGAAGCCCCGCAGGGGCGTCATACTCTTAGCCCGGCCCGAATATGGCCGCCGTGGCCGGTCGCGGCATCACCGTCTACATCCCGCCTCAGTTTGCCACCAGCCGGTCCGAGGTCGTGTTCCGGCGCACGGACTTTCGCTATGAGCCTTAGCAAGACCGCTTCGTCTGTCCGGCGGGCAAATCGCTGCCGTACACACAGACCAGGACCAAACCCCAAAAACACAGGCGGCCACGAAGCTCGTGTGTACAAGTGCACGGAGTGCGCCGGCTGCGAGTTCGCAACACGCTGCCTCAAGCCAGGTGCCAAGGCACGGTCGATAGAGGCATCAGCGTACGACAGTGTGCTCAGCGCGATGCGCGAACGATTATCGACACAGGCCGGCCGCGGGGCCTACGTCAAGCGGAAGGGGCTCTACCGGACACCCGCGGGCGACCCGTGCAGAACGGGCAGTCTTTTTTGTGGGCATCCCGAATGCCCAAACCGAAGATGCCCCGATGCATGCTGAGCTTGCTTATCTGTTTCGCCATGCGTTGATTCGTGAGGCCGCGTACACTTTGCAGCCGCCGGGTGAGCGGGCGATTCTGCATGCTCTGGCGATCGACGTGATCGAGAGTGCCTTGGCCGGCGATGAGGCCTCGCTGGACCAGGCCGCGCCCGAGCTTGCCCGCCACTGCCGCCTTGCCCAGGAGTACCGCCGCACCGCCAACCTGGCCCTGCTGAAGCAGTACGCCGCCAAAGAGTTCAGCTACCTGTTGCGGGCCGCACGCTGGTGCAGCGCACGGTATCGCAACGCCGAGGCCGTCGCGTTTCTGGCCCAGGTCGCGGAGCACGCGCTGGCCACGCCGTCGCAACGCACGCAGGCGCTGATTGACGGCGCCAATGTGTTGCTGCACTCCGGCAGCGGTACGGATGCCTGCGACTGGGCGGACCGGGCCGTGGCACTGGCCGACGCCGCGGCCGAGGAAGTAGGGCCGCGATTGCGCGGCGTGGCGCTGCGCAACAGCGCCGTCGTACACGCCCAGACCCTGGGGCGCGGCGATATCGAAGGCCGGATGCAGCAGGCCCTGGAATGCTTCCAGCAGGCCGGTGATGAGGCCCTGGCCGCTTTGGCGCGCTCGAACCTGGCGCAACTGCGCAGCGTCACCGGCGACCCGAACGAATGCCTGCGCGCATTGCAGGGGGCATCTGACGACCTGCGGGCCCACGGCCACAGCAGCGGGCTGGGGGCGACACTCACCAACATCGGCAACCTGCTGCGTCGCCTCGGGCGCAGCGCGGAGGCGCTGGCACCGCTGCAAGAGGCCGTGGCAATCGCGCGCGAAATCGGCGACCAAAGGCTGGAAGGGTCGCTGCTCGGCAATGAGCTTGGGGCCTTGCGCGACCTTGGCCGGATGGAGCAGGCTGAGGCCGCGGCCGAACGCTCGATTGAGCTGGCGGCGCGCACCGGCGACCGGCGATCGCTGGCGATTGCGTACTGCAACCGCGGGCTGGTACTTCACCAGCGCAACGAGTACGCGCGGGCCGAGCCGGACTACCGCACGGCGCTGCAGATCGCGCTCGACTTCGGAGAGCGCTTCTGGGAAGGCGTCACGCGCATGAACCTGGCGCTGCTGTTGGAACTGACCAATCGCGCCGCCGAGGCCGAACACGAGTACTTTGAGGCTCTGTCGATCATGCGTCAGGTCGGCGACCGCATGTCGGAGGGCATTGTGCTTTGCAACCTGGGCTCATTGCTGGGACGCTTTGGACGGTACGACGAAAGCGATGACAGTTACACCCGCGGTCTTGCCCAGCTGACCGAGGTTGGCGCCCGCGAACACCTTGGCATCCAGCACGGCGCGTACGCGGTGCAACTGCGCAAGCAAGGCCGCGCGCCCGAGGCGCTGCAGCACCACGAGAAGGCCATCGCGCTGCTGCAGAATTCGGAAGGCCCGCTGAGCAAGCACCAGCAAGCCTGGGCGGCGGGATAGGCGGGAGGCGGGAGTGTGGAGGCGGGAGCAAACGAGATCCCTCACCCCTACCCACAACCACAACCCCGAACCCGCTCCCTCCCGTTGCCGCGCCCCGCTTTGCTGCTTGAATCGCGCCATGGTGGATGGCCGTGAAACCGGGGGCGCAACCATTGCCTGCGAGTGCGGCTGGCGCGAGACGTTCTCGCGCGGCTACAGCGGGCTGCAGATCCAGTGCCCGCAATGCGGCAAGGAATGGCGCATCCCCACGTTTCACGCAACCGCCGAGCCGGAGTACGACATGAAAACGCTGAACCGATTGATTGGCGAATCGCCCGAATCACCGGCCGTCACGGTGCCTTTCAAACCGCTGTTCCTGCTGTCACTCGCGGTAGGGGTGGTCGCCGTGCTGGCTTCCGTGGCGCTTGCAGCGGCCAATGTGATCGCGTGGTACCCCATGGCAGTGGTGATCGCCGGGGGCGGGTTGTCGTGGCCACTGGGCATCAGTGTGGCTTGGTGGGGCCAGTCGCGGCAGGTGCGCAAAGGCGCGATCAACGACACGTCAAGCGCGGGATGAAATGCGGGCTGTCAGTGAGTTTTTCTGCACGTTTTTTAACTCGGTACGCGCACACTACTTTGGTCGAAACTGACAGCTTTTCCATGGTGTCGGCTGTTGATGTGGCGTTGACCGGATGTTGGCGCAAGGTAACTAGAGCCCCACGGAAATTTTGCGGCGCGAGGGGGCGGTCCCCGGCCGGTCGGCCGGGTACCCACGGGAACCTGAACAGCAAAGCACAAGAAAAGCACGGCTTGCCGTGGCAGGTTTTGTGCTGGCGGTTTGTTCTGGCAGGTTTTATGCGGGCTGGTCGGCTGACAGGTATCTGCCGGGTGCAGTATGCCTGGCATTCAGCCGGCCGGGTTTGCAGCCTGCGTTGTGGCAGTGCCATCCCGCGCGTCGTATTGCATTGTTGAACTAGAACCGGGGTGCCAATGCCAGCCAATGACGGCAACGTCATGAGCCAGTGGCCCGCTATCGAGGAACTTGCCCTTACCCGTTCCCGCGGCCTGCCTGTCCACGAACTGTTGCGCAATTCCACTGCCAAGAGCTACGACGCCGAACGCGACATCCTGACGCTTGCGGTGCGCGTGCAGACGCTCGACAAAAACCTCGCCGAAAGCCTCCGCACCTGTGTGGCCAAGGCCTGCTACCAGGTGCTGGGCCACCAGCCCTCGCTTGAGTTCCGCACCGATTCCGCCCCCGGCAAATCCGAAAAGGGCGGCAGCGGCAAGGTCAGCGTCGAAGTCGCCGCTGAGCCGGCATCGCTGTCCAGCACCAGCGGCACCCAGGACTTTCTGACCCAGCAGAAGATCCCTGCCGGGCTGGATTTCGGCCACTTCGTGGTCGGCCCCAGCAACCAGCTGGCGGCGGCCGCAGCGCAGGCCGTGGCCGAAAACCCGGGCAAGGCCTACAACCCGCTGTTCATCCACGGCGGCGTGGGGCTTGGCAAGACGCACCTGTTGAACGCGATCGCGCGCAAGCTGCTGCCGCGGATGCCCAAGATCCGCATGATCAGCTGCGAAGAGTTCGTGAACCGCTTCGTGGGCGCGCTCAAGTCAGGCGGCGTGGAGGCCTTCCGGCGCGAACTGCGTGATTCCGACGCGCTGCTGATCGACGACATCCACTTCCTGGCCGGCAAGGAACAGACCCAGGAAGAGTTCTTCCACACCTTCAACCACCTGTACCAGCTGGGCAAGCAGATCGTACTGACCAGCGACAGCCTGCCCCGCGACATCCCCAACCTCGAAGACCGGCTGATCAGCCGCTTCCACTGGGGCCTCGCGGTCAAGGTCGAGCCGCCCTGCACTGAAACCCGCATGGCCATCGTGCGCAAGAAGGCCGAGATGCGCGGGATTGAAGTGCCCAACGAAGTCGTGCAGTTCCTGGCCGACAACATCGTCACCAACGTGCGCGAGCTTGAAGGCGCGGTCGTGCAGCTCAATGCCCTCAGCAGCATGAGTGCCAAGCCGATCACCCTGCAGCTCGCCCACGAAGCGCTGCGCCACCTGGTCAAGGCCAAGCCGGCACCTGCACGCATCGCCGCCGACGACATCATTGAACTGGTGTGCGAGCACTACAACGTGCGCCTGAACGACCTGCTGAGCCAGCGCCGCACCAAGAACCTGGCCTTCCCGCGCCACGTGGCCATGTACCTGGCCAAGGAACTGACGCAGCTTACCCTCACCGAGATCGGCCACTTCTTCGGCGGCCGCGACCACAGCACGGTGCTGCACGCGATCAACAAGATCAAAGGCCTGCGCCTCAAGGACGCCGAGCTGCGCGGCGAACTCGAACGCTTCGAGCTGCAACTGCGCCGCCCGGTCTAGCTTGGGCAAATCACAAACCAGACGACCCATCGCGCAAGCGGTGGGTCGTTGTCTTGGGCAAGGCAACTGCGCTTATCCACGAAGCGCCACTAAGAACCACGAAGGACGGCAACTGCTCTTTGAGCTTGACGGCAACTGCGTTTTCACGCAGAGGCGCAAAGACGCAGAGAACGACAACTGCTCTTGGGTGTAAGACCAGCTGCGAGCTCACGCTGACTTGCAGAGCAGTGGCAGTGCACTGCGCACCTTGCGAATGTTGCGAAGGACCGCCGTGGCCCATTGAGAAAGCCGTTCAGCCGCCAAGTGCGCCACGACCTGCGAGCGTTTCTCTGCGTCTCCGCGTCTCCGCGCGAGAACGCCGTTATCTATGTCTACCCGTGTTCACCTGTGGTTCCTAAGCCGTTGCCGTACTTCGTGGTTCCAACGCGGGGTCGTGATTCAGGGCAAACCCCGCAAACCACTGTGGAAATCCGGTGAAAAATCCATCGCGCCGGCCAATCCGTGCGTATCATGGGTGTCGTTGATTCGGGACTTGAGTACAGGAGCCAACATGCGTCATCGCAAGCAGCGTCGTGGTCTTAGCGGCAGCGGCTTTACCCTCGTCGAACTGATGGTCGTGATCGTCATCCTGGGCATCATCGGGACGATCGCTTTCGTGTTCGTGCTGGACAACCCGGACAAAGCCAAGTGGGAAAAGGCCCGCACCGAAATGGGCGAAATCCACAAGGCGCTGGGTGTCTACGCGGTCGAAAACGACAACACCTACCCGGATTCGCTTGAGGCCATCTCGAAAAGCTTCCCGGGCGGCAAGGTCCCCAGCGACCCGTTCACCAAAAGCCCCTACCAGTATGAGCCACAGGGCGACACCTTCCGCCTGATCTGCCTGGGCAAAGACCAGGCCGAAGGCGGCGCCGAAATCCCCAACCGCGACATCGTATTTGACGAACGCGGCCTGCTGGAAGAAGGCGGCAACTAGACGTGACACGCCGCAGCAAAATCAGCGCGGGCGGCCGCTTGGCCGCCCGCATTTTGCGCCGGGGCATCACCCTGGTCGAAATCACCATGGTCGCGATGATCCTGGCGCTTTCGATCATTGCGGTGGTGACGGTGCTCGGGTTTTCGTGGCGTGACACCGAAGAACTCAAAAACCAGGCCCGCATCCTGGCCGGCTTCCTTGAACACGTGCGCACCAAGGCCGCCATTTCCGGCCAGCGCCATACCGTCCAGTATGACCTGAATCCGCCCGCCGACGAAAAGATCAAGTACTTCGTGTGGGTACCCCGCGCGGCCGAAGACGGCGAAGATGACATCGTCGAAGACGACAGCGACGACGCCCGCAAGGCCATCGCATTCCACGACATGCCAACGCGCCCGACCTCAGACGGCGGCGCGACCTACCTGGTGTGGATTGACCGCATCGGGTTTGCCGACGGCACAACCGTCAACGACGACTCGGTGCGCGTGGACTTCATGCCCACCGGCGGCAGCCACTGGCACTACGTGTACCTGCGCAACCGGCTGGATGAGTACTACACCATCGTGGTCAACCCGCTGACCGGGTTTGGCGAGGTCTACCCCGGCGAATACAAGCCCGAACCACCGGAGCGCCTGAAGTGAAGACCCCGCGCACATCCCGCAGCGGCGTAGCGCTGATTGAAGTGCTGATGGCGATTCTGTTCATCGGCGTGTTCCTGCTTGCATTGCTGCAGATCCGCAACCAGTCAATCCGCCAGTTCCTGATCACCGGCGACCAGTACACGGCCTCGTGGCTCGCTGAGATGAAGATGAACGAGCTGATCTCGGAAGACCTGCCCGATCCGATGAATGACCAGGAACTGCCCTGGGACACCGGCTGGATCGAGGGCGACTTTGCCGACTTTGACGAGCGCGTGAATTCACTGAACGCCAGCGTCTACAAGGACTGGACCGACCGCGCCACGTTTGCGCGCTTCACCTATCGCTACCGCAAAGAGCTGATTTTCGTGGGCCCCGAGTTCATCGGCACCAAGGATGAGCTTGAAGTATGGGAGCCGCCGCTGGACGCTGAGGGCAACGCGCCCGAATTGGACGCCGAGGGCAACCCGATCGGCGTCGATGACCCGCGCGAGCAGCCGACGGCCCGCCTGATCCGCATCACGCTGCAGGTGGACATCCCGCAACTGGGCGACGCCAGCCGCGACGAAGCGGAAGAAGAAGCCATCGACCCGCGCACCGGCACACGCGCCCGCAAGCAATCGCGCGTGATTCACCTCGTCACCTACGTGGACCCCGACATCCTGTATGAGGCCGAACCGGCCACCGAAGAATCCACCGAGGAGCCGCGATAACCATGGCAACGCGCGCGAACAACCGCTCCCTGGATCCTGGTTTCACGCTGATTGAAGTGGTGATCGCGTTGTTCATAGCAGCCGTGGTGCTGAGTGCATTGGTGATGGTGCTGCGCGCTACCGTCGAGGCCAAGATTCTGGTCGAGAACGAGTCGCGCGTGCGCCGCCTTGGCCCGAACCTGATGGCCACGATCTCGCGCGATCTCAAGAATGCCTGGGCCACGGGCGAGCACCCCGACGTGGAAGTTGAGGGATCATACTTCCGCGGCGAGGCCAAAGGCGACGACGACCGTGCCGAGGATGAAATGTGGTTCGTGACCTCGGTGAACAGCTATCTCACCTACGAAGGCATCTCCAGCGACCTGACTGAGGTGGGCTATTACGTCAAGCCCAACACGGAGTCCGAAGGCCCGCTTGCCGGGCTGTATTCGCTGTACCGGCGCGAAGACTTCCTGGTCGACAAACGCCCCGATGAAGGCGGCCTGGGCGTGCTGATGCACGATCGCGTCGTCAGCTTCCGGGTGCGCTATTACGACCTGCCGCGCGACAGCGTGTTGGACACAGGCGCGATTGACCCGCTGGCGCTTGAGAAGATTGTCGATCGCAACGAAGGCGACCCGCTGGACGAATGGGACAGCGCCGACGAAGGCCGGCTGCCCTACGCCGTGCGCGTTGAGCTGGTGATCGACGTGACGCCGCTGGACGCCTTCAACCGCGGTACCAAGCGCCGCTTCGCGGTATACGAAACCCTGGTGCGGCTGCCGGACTTCGCGGCCCTGGACGACAAGCTGTTGCTGTTCACGGCCAAGCCGCTGCCAACCCCGGCCGCACCGAACCCCAACCCCAACCCGAACCCGAATCCCAACCCGGGCTAAGCGGGCCGCCATTGCACTGCCTTGCGCGGCTTTGCTTGACGGCCCATGATTGCGGCCATGCTGCAGGGCTTCTTTATCGCGATTGTGGCCGGTTGCCTGATGCTGGTGGTCTGGGCCATGCACTTTGCCGTGCCGCGCCGCGAGCACCGGCTGGCGGCGGGCGCGATCCTGGTTGCATGGCTGATCGGCACGGCCGAGCTCGCGCACGCCGGGGCGCTGACCCCTTCGCCGGAACATCCGCCGCTGGTGGCGCTGCTGGCACTGATTGCGGGCATTGCGTTCACGGCCGTCGCGCTGTCGCCCATGGGGCGCAACCTGGCCACGGTGATTTCGCCCGCGTGGGTGGTGGGCTTTCAGGGCTTTCGCCTGCCCGTTGAACTGTTTCTGTGGCTTGCAGTGGCCAAGGGGCTTGCGCCGCCACTGATGAGCTTCGGCGGCCGCAACTTTGACATCATCACCGGCGTGATGGCCTGCGTGATTGCCCCGGTGATCGCGCGCAGGCCGGCCGCCAAGCCCACGCTGCTGCTGTTCCACGTGATCGGGCTGGCACTGCTTGCGAATGTCGTGATTCACGCGGTGCTGGCGCAACCGGGACCGCTGCAGCAGATCTATCCCGAGCCGCCGCTTACCTTCATTGCAAGCTGGCCCTACGTGTGGCTGCCGGCGCTGCTGGTGCCGCTGGCGCTGGGCGGGCATGTGCTGGGCCTGCGCCAGGCCATGATGAAACTGCCCAAGCCCGGCCCGGCAGCGTAGACTGCGCCCGTGAACGCCGAGCAAGCCTATCTTTTCCGGCACGTGCTGGTGCGCGACGCGGCCTATGAGCTGCAACTGCCCGCCGAGCGCGCCGCGCTGCACGACCTGGCAGCCGGCACCATGCTGGCCGTGCTGCCCCCGCCGCTGGACGCCGTGGCACACGAGATTGCGGCGCACCTGCGCCTGGGCGGGCGCCAGCCCGAGCTTGAGCGCCAGTACACGCTGCTAGCCGCCCGCTACGCCCACGGCACATTCAGCCACTCCGTCGCGATCCCCCTGCTGGAACGACTGGCCGAAATCGGCACCGAAAGCAACGTCATTGAGGCCTACCAGCTGCTGTACGCGATCCTGCGCGCGCATCGCAACGACCAGGCAGGTGCCATGCGCTACGCCCTGCTGCTGGTGCGCTACGGCCGCGCCAGGGGCGTACCCGTGGCCGTGGCGCAGGGGCTCAATTATCTGGCCGGGCTGGCCGACGACCGGCGCGCGGTGCGACTTTGGCGAAGGGCGTTTCGGCTGGCGGTCAAGGCACAGGCCTGGATGGTCGCCGCGATTTCGATCGGCAACCTGGGGTCGCACTACACGGGCACCAGGGACCACCGCCGCGCGCGCCGCCTGTTCGTGAGTTCAATCCGACTGAATGAGAAGGCCGGCAATGAAGCAGGCGTGGGTTTCTTTCTGAGTTCGCTGTCCGGCCAGTTGCGCCACTTGGGAGATCTGGAAGGGGCGCTCGCGGCGTCGCGGCGCAGCATCGCGATACTGGAGGGGATGGGGGCCAAGCGCTACCTGCCCACGGCCTACGGGCACTACGCGGCCGCGCTGGATGTGCTGGGGCGCTTTGATGAAAGCGAGCATTGGCTGGCCAAGGCCTACACCATCGCCGATGAAATCCAGCTGCAACGCGAATTCTGGAAGCTCGCGGTTCACCGGGCGCTGGTTGCGCTTGAGCGCGGCCGCGTCGACGACGCGCAAGCGTACTGGCAGCGCGCGCTGGCATGGCTGCGCGACAATGGCACCGCCGCCGATATCCAGCAGGCCCGCGCTGACCTAAGGGCCGCCTGCGCGCGTCTGGCCATCCCCGACGACGGCCGCTGGTAGGGGTCGCTCCAAAACCGGTACCGCATTGTAGACCCGCCGGGCGTGGGCCATGGGGTAGCTTCGTCTATCGCAAGTGCGGCAATGCGATTCGCGGAGACTGACCATGACGATGTTCGAGATCGGGATGTTGGCGGGTATGGCGGTTCTGAACCTGGCGTTTGGTGTGGCCGGCATGCGCTGGATGCAGCGCAAGGGCTATCCCGAATCGGCGTGGGTGATTCTGGTGTTGTCGATCTGCATGGGTTTCGTGCTGCCGCTGCTGGTGGTCAACTTCCTGCCCTCGCGCCGCCGCCCCGTGGAACGCCGCCCGCTGCGCAGCTTCGGCGACCGCCCGGCCCCGCGCCTGCCGCAACCCACGGCGCAACGCTAACTGAAAAACCCGCGCGGCCGGTTTTGGCGGGGTATAGTGAAAGTCCCTGGGCGCTCCTTGTTGAGTTGAGCGCATGCAAGACCGACGACTGCTGGTTCCGCTGGTGCTGGCGCTTGCCTTTGGCCTGTTGGCCGCGTGGCAACTGCTGGCACCTTCGCGTGCTGGCGCACCGGCCGGCGGCAACCTGCCCGTGAACACAATCGCCGCCACCGACATCTCACGGCCGCTCGATGCCGTTGTTGACGACGCCCGGCAAAACGCAACCGGGCCGATCACACTGCCGGAGCCGCCGGCCGCGCCCGAGATCCGCAATGACCCGGCCAGCGGCACGCTGTGGCTGCGCGTGATCGACGCCGACACCAACCAGCCGCTGGCGCTGGCCGATTGCGAACTGTGGCCCGCGATCCAGATGGCCCGCTGGCCCAGCTGGGGCTACATCTACAACACCGATGACTGCGACGTGGGTTCACCCACTGACCCGCCGCAACAGCGCGCCCGGCCGGACGAGCACGGCATGCTGGCGTTGCGCTGCGAGCTGCTGGCCACGGAACCCGACAACATCCGAACCCTGCGCGACACCGACAAGCAATGCCTGCTGGCGCCCGAAGGCTGGCGCATGATGCTGCCCATTCCGCCGGGCTACGAGCCGGCTGCCCTGGCTTCAGCGGTGAGCGCGCGTGCCCGCGAGCTGGCAAAGGCTGCGGCCCCCACGCCCGTGGACTGGCTCGTGCGCAAAGCCCCGGGCTTGCGCGTCACCGTCTGCGACGCCCAGCAGCGTCCGCTGCCGGAACTTGCCATCTGGGTCGTGCCCGAAGACGCGCCTGCACCCGTGCAGCATTGGGCCGTCGTGCAGTCCGGCAGCTTCGGCTACTCGCACGGGCCCACGGTGCTGGGCGGCAAGTCAGGCCCGCTGTGGGGCGACACGCCACCGGAGCGGCTGGGCGACGAGCTGGAGCACCTGCGTGAAATCGCCGCTGAGCCGCACTGCGTGGACGACCTCGACTTCGAGTACGGGCTGGGATCAATCGACGAAAACGAACCCGTCGCCGAGGCCGGTCGCATACAGTTCAGCGCCGTGACCGGGGCCACCGGGCAAGCTGAGTGGCCGACGCTGTTCTCAGGCCGCTGGCGGGTGCTGGCGTTTGGGGCCGGCCGCGCGATCACCGAGCGCGTAGTCGAATTGCGGCACGGGCTGCATGAATTGACGCTTGAGATGCCCGCGCCGAGCTTCTGCACGCTGCGCGTGGTCGCCGTGCATACCGGTAGCGCCGAGCCCGGCGCGCTCGAGCTGGACGTAGAACCCGTGGGGCCGTTCGGGCGCATCCCGGACGACTTCGGCCTGGACGTGGTCAGTAACTCCTTCTATCGCGACACGGGCAATGAATTCCTGGTCGGCGGCCTCACGCCCGGGTTTTGGCTGGTCAGCCTGGGCGATGACTTCGGCTATCACAGCATTGTGGTGCAGCTTGCGGCCGGGGAACACAAGACCGTCGAGATCATCGTCGGCGACGACGCCTTCGGCACCTGGGCACCGTTCTTGCGTTTCGGCGGGCGGCCGGTGAAGGGCGGCATGGTGTGGCTGCGCGGCGGGCAATACGCCGACGTGGAACAGATCAGCCTGGACTGGGAAGACGACGCGCTGGCCCCGACGCCGATTGAGCTTGCCACCGGGCATTACGTCGCCTGGGTACCCGGCCTGCCGCCCGTGCAATTCGAGATCAAGCCGCGCGCCGTAACCAACACAGCCTTTGACGTGCCAACGGCCAGCGTGTCGTTCGGCATTGACCAGACCCTGGCGGCGTGGCTGTCGCCGGGCGGCGACCCGATCCGGCTGGATCTGCATGGCACCGGCGTCTACGAAGACTCGGATTTCTTTCGCGCCATGGGCATGGTGCTGTTTGACCAGGACGAAGGCTATGAGTTCCTGACCCCCGGCCGCAACAGCAACTGGTGGGTGCCTCCCTGCGAGTACCGCTGGGAACTACACGGCGGCGAAAATTACCTCGAGGGCACGCTGCGCATTGCGGCCGGCAACACGACGGTGCACTTCAGTTTCAACAACCTGCCCGGGGTGGCCTGCCTCGAGATCACGGTGCCGGACGCCGAAGACGAAACCGAACTGCACCTGGACATCGACCTTGAGAATGACCCGATCGAGCTGGTGGCCGGGTGGAATGGCCTGCGCCCGGGAAGGGAGCCCTGGAACGGCCACGACGTCCCGGTCGACCAGTTGCGCCTGCCGGGCACCAACCGCTGGCTGGTGCTTGGGCCGGCGGGCACCCACACCCTGCAAGTCATCCAAGGCGAGAACGTGCGCGAGTACGTGGTGACCTTGCCGGGCACGCTGACGGTGCGCTTGTCTGAGCTTGGGCCCGAAGTTGACACCCACGGCCGCCTGGTGCTTGAGCTGAGTGAAGGCGACATGGCCGAGTACCAGGGCGTCGCGTTTGGCCCGGGGTACATGTGCGAGGTCTCGCCCGACAGCTACAACGGGCTGCCGCTGGGGCCCTTGACGGTGCAGCTGACGCGGCGACTGGTGGATGAGAACGGTGATTACACGGGTGTCGTGCAAAGCCACAGCTTCAGCGCCACTCTGGGCGAAGAACCCCATACCGTGAAGGTGTCGGAACTTCCCTGGGTCACGGCCGCGACCCTGACCTTGACCTGTCAAGGATACGGCGACCCCGGCAACCCCGTCGATCCATGGTGGATGCCCGCCAGCAAGCTGGGCCCGCGCGTGGCGTATTTCGCGATCCGCATCGGCACACGCTGGTGGCCCGTGGACTTGCAGGGTACGGACGAAGTCTGCCCGGGAGGCCGCATTGAGTTTGCATACAAACAGCGCGCCCTGCCGCCCGGCACCTATCGCGTCGTGCCCTGGCCCGGCGCCGCAGAGAAGTACTGCCGCGAATTCGAGCTAAAGCCCGGCCAGCACCTCGAGGTCACGATCAAGACCGGGAGCTAGGCTGGCGTCAGACCCGCGGGGCGGGACTCCCAATCAGTCCAGACGCGCCAGCACGTCATCGAGGCTGCCCTTGTCCACGAGGCCGCGGATCGTTTCGAAGTCCTCGTGCAGCACGCGGTCCTGGCGCAGGGGCTTCACGTCCTTGCGCAGCACCCGGGCCGCGTCCTCGACCAGCCGGCCGGCCTTCAGCGGAAGGTGGTGGTCCAGCGCCAGCCGGCCCGCCAGCAGCTCAATACTGATGATGTAGCGCAGGTTGTCGAAAATCGCCGCCGCCTTGTGCGCGGCCGTGACACCCATGCTGACGTGGTCTTCCTTATTCGCGCTGGTCGGGATGCTGTCCACGCTGGCCGGGTGGCTGAAGATTTTGTTCTCGCTGGCCAGGGCCGCGGCCACAACCTGCGCGATCATCAGGCCGCTGTTCAGCCCGCTGCCTTCAACCAGAAAGGGCGGCAGGTTCGAGAGGTCCGGGTTCACCATCTGCTCAATGCGGCGTTCGCTGATTGACCCCAGCTCGCTCATGATGATCGCCAGGAAGTCCAGCGCGTTACTCAGCGGCTGGCCGTGGAAGTTGCCGGCGCTGATCACTTCGCCCTGGGCCGGGAACAGCAGCGGGTTGTCGGTGACCGCGTTCAGCTCGCGCTCAAACACCTCGCGCACGAACTTGAAGCCGTCGCGCGCCGCACCGTGAACCTGCGGCACGCAACGCAGGCTGTAGGCGTCCTGCACGCGCGGGTCGTTGTCGCGGTGGCTTTCGCGGATCTCGCTGCCCTCAAGCAGCCGCAGCATGTTGCGGCTCACCAGCGCGTGCCCCGGGTGAGGCCGGATCCGCGCCACTCGCGCATCAAACGGGCTGTCGCTGCCGCGCAGCGACTCGAGTGACAAGCAGGCCGCAAGGTCGCAGACCTTGATCCAGCGTTGCAGGCCGCAAATCGTGACCAGGCCGATTGCCTGGATAATCTGCGTGCCGTTGATCAGCGCGAGGCCTTCTTTGGCCTTCAGCGAAATCGGCTTGAGCCGCGCCGATGCCAGCGCCTTGGCGGCCGTGACTAACTTTCCCTTTACATAGGCCCTGCCTTCGCCGATCAGCGTCAGCGCGATGTGCGCCAGTGGCGCAAGGTCGCCCGAGGCACCGACGCTGCCCTTGCCGGGCACGAAGGGGACCACGTCGCTGTTCAGCAGGCCGAGGAATGCGTCAATCACTTCTTCGCGCACACCGCTGTTGCCGCTGACCAGGCTGTTCACGCGCAGCAGCATCGCCAGCCGCACGGTCGCGGGCGGCAAAGGCTCACCGACGCCGCAGGCGTGGCTGCGGATCAGGTTCAGCTGCAGGGTGTCCAGGTCGGCGTCCGGGATGCGCACGTTGGCAAGCTTGCCGAAGCCGGTGTTCACGCCGTACACAGCGGCGTCGCGCTTGAGCAACGTCTCGACGAACGCGCGGGCCTTCCGCACGGCCACGCGGGCCTTAGGCGCGACATCGACCGCGAGGCCCCCTTGAAGGAAGGCATCGACTTGCTCGAGGGTAAGTGAACGACCGTCCAGGATCAGCGTAGGCATGGGGCGGACGTTAGCGCGCAACGGCCCCGACGGAAAGAAGCGATCACGCCCAACAACCATCGCAGCCGGCGGCGACGGCAGCTAAACTGTCGCCATGGCGCAAGCGCTGCCGAACTTTCTGGCCTCGCTGGGCAAGACGGAGCTCAAGCCCGGCGGCGTGTACGCGACCACCACGCTGGTCCACAAGCTCGGCATAAAGACCGGCGAACACGCGCTTTTGATCGGCACCGCCGCCGCAAACACCGCCCTGTACGTCAGCATGACCACCCGCGCCACCACGGAAGCCTTGGTCGCCGACGAGCACGAGAAAGTCACGGAAAGCGACCCCGCACTCAGGAAACGCAGCACTGCCCGCATCGGCAAACCCAGCCAGCTGCCTTTCCCCGACGCTCACTTTGATGCGGCCATGCTCGAATCCGCACTGTGCACCCTGCCGGCCGAACAAGCCGCCGCCTGCCTGCGCGAAGTGGCCCGCACCCTCAAACCCGGCGGCCGCATCGGGCTGCATGAACTGTGCTGGCGCCAGCCACCCACGCCCGAGCGCGAACAGGCGCTGCACCAGGTATGGCAGGGTTTCGTGAGGCCGCAGGTCGTACGCGGCTGGTGGGACGAGCTGGAGGCCGCGGGTTTCACAGGCATCGAAAGCGACACTGCGGCGATGACATGGTTCAGCCGCAAGGGCCTCGAGAATGACGAGGGCCACGAGACCACGGTGAACATCTTTCATAGCGCGCTGGAAGATGACGCGCGGCTGGCGCGCTACACGGCCGCATACCGCGAATTCGTGCAGAACCGCCGCTACTACGGGGTAATCCTCGCCACCGCCCGCAAATCAGAAACCGCTGCATAAGCGGTGGGACGGAACGGCAACGACGTTCATCCACGAATAACACGAAACGCCACGAAGAACGGCAACTTCAACGCGGTTCTCGCGCAAAGACGCAGAGGCGCAGAGAAGCGTGCTGGCAGTTTCTGGCGAATCCTCGCGATCTTGGCGGCTAAACGTCTTTCTCAGTCGGCCACGGCGACCTCTCGCAACGTGCGCCGTGAATTGCCACTGCCACGCAAGTCAGCGTGATCCTGCACGTGCCACTGAGCAGAGAAACGCAGTTGACGTTCTCTGCGTCTCCGCGTCTCTGCGTGAAAATGCAGTAGCCGTTCTTCGTGGTCCTTCGTGGCGCTTCGTGGTTCAAACGCAGTTGCAGGTCATCGCTCCACGCACGTCAACCCTTCGCTTGCGCTTCGGGCTCTTGTGTTTGCGATGCCTGTCAGGCGCGGGTGATGCTGAGGCTTGCGCCCAGGCCGCCGCTTACGCACAGGGTGGCCAGGCCGCGCTTGCCGCCGCGCTGCTGCAACGCGTGTGCCAGTGACGCCACGATGCGCGCGCCCGTGTTGCCGATCGGGTGGCCCAGCGCGATCGCGCCGCCGTTGACGTTCAGGCGTTCGCGGTCGAACTTGAGTTCGCGGTCGCAGGCCAGTGCCTGGGCCGCAAAGGCCTCGTTCAGCTCAACCAGGTCATAGTCGCTGACCTGCAGGCCCAGCTTCTGGTTCAGCTTGCGGGTGGCGGGAACGGGGCCGATGCCCATGACCTTGGGGTCCACGCCCGCAAAGGCCCAGCCTTCGATGCGCGCCAGCGGCTTGTAGCCGTGCTTGGTTGCGGTGTCGGCGTGCATCAGCAGCAGCGCGGTCGCGCCGTCGGTGATGCCGCTGGCGTTGCCCGGGTGGATCGTGCCGTCGTCCATGAACACCGGCTTCAGGCGCGCCAGGTCAGCCACCTTCAGGCCTTCGCGCGCGGGCTCGTCATGTTCCATGCGCACTTCACCCTTGCGCGTCTTGATCGTGATCGGCGCGATCTCCGCCTTGAAGCGCCCGGCCTTGATCGCGGCTTCGGCCTTGTTGTGGCTGGCGACCGCGAATTCGTCCTGCTCAGCGCGCGGGATGCTGTACTGAATTCTCAGGGTCTCAGCGGTGCGGCCCATCAGCTGATCTGCCAGCGGGCAGTGAAAGCCGTCGCGGTACATCAGGTCGATGGCCTCAGCGTGGCCGAGGCGATAGCCGTCGCGAAGCTGGCTCAGCATGAACGGCACGTTGCTCATGCTTTCCATGCCGCCGGCCAGCACCACCTGCGCTTCGCCGGCCATGATCTGCTGCGCGCCCAGCACAATCGATTTCAGGCCTGAGGCACAGGCCATGTTGACGGTGGTGGCGATCGCGGTTTCGCGCAGGCCCGCGCGCAGGGCCACCTGCCGGGCCGAATTGGGGCCGTTACCCGCCTGCCGCGCATGGCCGAAATAGACTTCGTCCACCAGCGCCGGGTCAATCGCCGATTGCTCCAGCACGGCTTTGGCCGCGTGCACGCCCATATCGACGGCCGAAAGCGGGGCCAGAGTGCCGCCCATCTTGCCGATGGGGGTGCGCAGCGCATGCGTGATTACGATGTCGGTCATGGCATCTCCGGCCTGTGAAGCCTTCGCGGCGTCTACAACACACACTGTGTGGCCGAATGCTGGTTGTGTCAACGCGGGGTCGCGGGCTCACCCGTGACCTAGCGGACATTGGCCGCTATCCTGTGCGAACACGAAAGGGGGATGCATGCTTTGGAACGTGATGGGGCTGCACAGCCGGCGCGACGGCTCCAAGATCAGCGCGCTCGAAACCCGCACCAACTGGGCGCTTGAGAACGCCCGCGACGATATCCAGGAACTGCAGCACGAAATTGAACAGCTGAACCTGGTGGTGAAGACGCTCGCCACGATCTGCCAGCAGGCCGGCGTGTTCACCGAAGCCCAGTTCGCCGACCTGCGCGACTTCATCGACCTGCAGGACGGCACCCTCGACGGCAAGGCCGTGCCCGACAAACTGTCGCCCAAGAACTGCGGCAAGTGCGGCCGCCAGAACAACAAACTGGCCAAGCGCTGCATGTGGTGCGAAGGCGATTTGTAGGGCAGCCGGGGCAAGCCGTAGCCGTGCCGCCCGTTGACGATCAGGGGCGCGGCGATACTTTACGCGCGCAATGCGGCTAGTAGCTCAGTTGGTTAGAGCACCAGATTGTGGATCTGGGGGTCGCGGGTTCAAGTCCCGTCTAGCCGCCCACCAAACACCGACGCCGCCCCAACCGGGGCGGCTTTGCTTTGCCGGGTGGCGCGCGATTGCATAGACTCCGTGGCGATTGACTATCCTATAACGACGTTATATACTTCCGCGTGAGGCGGAAACATGGGCGCTTTGATCAGATTGCTGCTGTGGCCGTTCCTACGCCTGCGCCGCGTTGAACTGGCGGCCTTGCCCGCCGGCCCGCGCGTTTACCTGTGCGAACACGCCAGCCTGTTCGATGCTGCGATTGTGCGCGCCTGCCTGCCCGGCAAAATTGTCTCGCTGGTAAACCCGCTGCGCCGCGGCACCTTCAAGCAGCGCCTGCTGTCGCGCCTCGGCGGCGCGGTCAACTTTGGCGACGGGCCGATCGCGATGGAGGCCGCACTTAAAGCCGCCGAAAAAGCCCTCGAATCCGGCGCCAGCGTCTGCATCTTCACCGAGGCCAAGCTGTCGCATCCGGGTGACATGCCGACGCTGACCGAGGCCGTGCAGCGCCTCGCGGTCGCGCGCAAGCTGCCGGTGACGCCGCTGCACATCGCGGGCGGCTGGGGTGCTTTGGTCGGAGACGCGAACCGCCCTGTCCCGCTGCCACTGCCCCGCGCGCGATTCACGCAGGCGCTACTGCTGCACGGCGCACCCATCAGCGAGCCCACGGCCGCCAATCTGCGCGCGGCCTTCATTGAGCTCACGAACGAAGGCTGGGCGCGCCGCGTGGAACTGATGCAGCCCATGGACAGCAACATTGTCCAAGGCTGCCGCCGCCGCGCTGACGACGTCGGCTTTGCGGACCCGGTGCGTGGCGCGATTCCCTGGATCAAGGTGTTGACCGGCGCCATCGCCATCGCGCGCGCATTGCGCCGGCCTTGGGAAGGCCAGTCCAGCGTGGGCTTCCTGCTGCCGCCCAGTGTCGGCGGCGGGCTGGCGAACCTGGGGGCGGTGCTGGCCTCGCGCAGCGTGTGCAACCTGAATTACACGACGGGCAAAGACGGCATGGAAAGTGCCTGCGTGCAGGCCGGCCTCAAAACGGTCGTCACCAGCAAGCAGTTCCTGCACAAGGCCAAGCTGGAGGCCCCGGCGGGCGTTGAGCTGATCTATCTGGACGACGTGGCCAAAACGATCAGCACGCCGGCGAAGCTGATTGCCCTGATTCTGGCCAAGCTCGCGCCGCTGTGGCTGATCCGCCGCTGGGTCGGCGCGGCAAAGCGCCATACCGTGCACGACACGCTCTCGCTGATCTTCAGCAGCGGCAGCACCGGCGAGCCCAAGGGCGTGCCGCTGACCCACGCCAACGTGCTCAGCAACGTCGAGGGCGCCGACTGGCAGATCCAGCTGGGGCCGCGCGACCGCATCCTGCACATGCTTCCGTTCTTTCACGCCTTCGGGAACCTGCTGCTGTGGCTGGGCCCGCACCTCGGTGCGACACTGGTGTTCCTGCCCAACCCGCTGGATGTCGAAAGTGTGGGCGCCACCACCGAAAAGTTCGGCGCGACGATCCTGGTCGCAACCCCGACCTTCATGCAGATGTACATGAAGAAGTGCGGCCGCGCGCAATTCGCGACACTGCGGCTGGTGGTTTCAGGTGCCGAGAAGTTGTCGCAGACCTTCGCGCGCGCGTGGCATGAGAAGTACGGCATCGCAATTTTCGAAGGCTACGGCTGTACCGAATGCGCGCCGGTGATCGCCTGCAACGCCCCGGAAAACCGCCAGCCCGGCGTGTTCCAGCCCGGCAACGCGCCCGGTGCGGTCGGCCGCCCGTTCCCCGGCGTGCGCGTGCGCATCGTGGACCCCGACACCGGCGAGCCGATGCCGCAAGGCGAACCCGGCATGCTGCTGGCGAAGGGCCCCAACGTGATGAGCGGCTACCTCGGCAAGCCGGAACTGACGGCGGCCGCACTGAGCGACGGCTGGTATCGCACGGGCGACATCTGCAAGTTGAATGAAGACGGTACGATTTCGATCACCGACCGGCTGAGCCGCTTCAGCAAAATCGGCGGCGAAATGGTGCCCCACGGCAAGGTAGAAGAAGCGCTGCACGTGGCAATCGAAGCAACCGAGCAAGTGTTCGCAGTGACGGCCGTACCGGACGAGAAGAAGGGTGAGCGGCTGGTGGTGCTGTGCTGCAAAGCCGAGATCGAAATCGAAGTAGTAGTAGGAAAGCTGCAAGAGCACGGCCTGCCCAATCTCTTCATCCCAAAACCCCGCGACTTCGTGCAGGTAGAAGCCCTACCGCTACTAGGAAGCGGCAAGATGGATTTGAGAGCAATCAAACGAATCGCGCTCGAGAAGCTGGGGGCGTAGGGAACCGGCCCAAGTTGCTCAGCGATTGAATGTCAGGTTTGGATTGGCGGTCGCGAGTTCCTCTCTGAGGCTTCCCCAGACGTGCCTCGGCACGCTCACCTCTAAGGGTCTGTCTACATTGACAAGCGCGCGAAGCTCATGCTGGTTCATGTGGCTGCAAAGGCCCAGGTTAAGCTTCTCCAGATGAGGCAACTTTGCCATCAATCCAAGTCCCCGGCCTGTGAACGCGGGCATGTACGGAAGTCGCAGGATGCGCAACCGCTTCATGCCGGCCAAGACCCCAAGAATTCCATCAGACAGGCTGAGAAACGTGCCACCCAACCGGAGCTCGGTCAACGGCAACCGCGAGAGCAATGCGATCCCCTGAATCGTGATATTAGTATTGAGTCCGCCAAACAGGTCAATGCCCTCCAGTTTCGAGCACCGCGCAAGTGAGACCAGAGATGCGTCTGTGAGCAGCGTGCAATGGCCCAGCATGACATAGCGAAGGTTGCTCAGACCAGCCAGCCTCGCTATGTGGGCATCACGCAACCACATTCCATAGCACGTCAGCCGCTCAAGTCGCGGCAGCTTGGCAAAAGTTTCAAACCATGCGTCTGGGTCCCTCATTGGATGTAGATGAAGTACCCGCAACTCATTGAGGCTCGCAAATGCCACTGCAACTTCCGCGTCCGTTGTCGCATGAGGACAATACAAGGACTCCAGTCTTGTCAGTCCGGCGAGTGCTAACATGCCCTTCTTAGGGACTCTGTATGTCGCGTTGATGTGGAAGTAGCTGAAACACAGGTGAGTCAGACTGCCAATTCCGCCCAGTAGTTCGAAGTCGTTATCCTCCACTCCGCGCTCTTGGCTCAAAGGTCCCGACAACTCCAGATAGCGCAGATTGCGCCAACTATGCAAGTTCATCAGCCCGTTGCGGGTAAGGTATGGCGAGCTGCACAGGATCAGACCCTCAGCCTCTGGGATCTCCTGTCCGAGCTGATGCAGGTGGCCGTCCCGGGTGCCAATCATTTCCCAATCGTAGGTCTTGACGACCAAGAACTCGTCATCCTCCAGATCCACCGTCCCACCCTCGAAATGCCGGAGTGGATCGTCAGCCTTCCTCTGCACTAAGTTGGCAGCCGGAAACAGCTCACTCTTCCTCAGCTCCAGTTGCGAACGGCGGCATATGTGGTAGCTGACATAGAACCTTCGCGGGTCCGGCAAATGAATGGCTCTCTTCCGGGTGTACGTCTGAGTGACCGGCTCGGGGCTGGAGTCCCTAGTGCCGCCGTTTCGCGGGGTAGTCGGGACGTTGCTCTGTTGCGGCTGCGACAAGAGCATCCAGGCGGTCAGAACCATCAATCCCGTGACCGAGAAGGCCAGGGCAAACGCTACCAAGGTCTGCCGCCTACAGGCACTCATAATGGAACCACACTTCGCCCGATGCTACTGCGACAATGGAGAGCTCTAACGCGACGAAGTATCCCCGCGGATCCTCGGCACTGCCGACCCTCCGAGTCGAGTACTTTGTCTCCACGCGAAGGTTTGAAACCGTGAGGTTCCAACCATCCAGGACCAAGTTCCCCACGTTTGGACACTCGGGATTGACGCAAGTCGTCGCATCCAGAGCCGCAGACTCCAGCTGCGCTGCTGAAGGGAACCGATGAGTGTACCGTGCGAGCTCCTTGCCAACCGCATCGATCTCAGCTGCGAACAACTGTGCCATCTCGGCGTCATTGGGCACAGTCCTCTGACGAAACGGTTTCTCGCGCGTGGGTATGGTGGCGAGCACGAAGGGGTCGAAGCTCACTTGTATGGTTGCGAACACAACTTCCTGGCAGGGGGAGACCGCCGGCAGGTTCGTGTACTTCCTGCGGTCGCTGCTCGGAACGGGATTCTCGTAGGTGTGGCGCGGACTTGGGAGGTTTGGAGTCCAAGTCAGCCCCCCTCCTGGCGGTGGTGAGGCCGGTGGTGGCCCGCCACCGAGCCCGCCCGCTGGCGGTGCAGCAGGTGGCTGCGGAGCGATCGGCGGCGTACTATCCGAATCGTTCGCAGGTCCCTCAACGCCGATGCCAGCTCCCCTTGAGTCAATCTTGATCACAGTCAGCCCCGGGTTTCGTATTCGCGGACCGGACTTCATCAAGCGAAACGTAATCTCCCCTTGGCAACCGATTTTTGGCCCGCCGCGCCATTGGTACCAGTGATACTCGCCATTCGGGAACTCGACCAGAATCCAACCTGTGGTTCCGGCCTTCATGAGCTTGGCAAAGTTTGCCTTGATGGCGCGGAGTACTGCTTCTACTTCTTCAGCTGTGGGAGCATCTGCCCCCTCTTCTTTGCGGATCAAGATTCGCTCTTCACAGCCCTCGTCAGTCTGAATGAGCGTCTCACCCAGCAGTTCCTCTTCCATCCAAGGTTCTTCCGCAGCAACGTTCAACAGCTGCATTCCGTCAGCCATCTCGGCACGAGTTCCCAATCGCACGGTAGGTGTGGAAGCCTGAGAAGCGCGAGTGCTTTGCTTGACTTGTGGGCCAGACTGCTCGAACCATGGACCGGAGCAAAGTGCAGCAAAGTCCTGTGAGACTCCGACTGCGTCTGCGACACTGATTGAAGCGGACAGGGGGCTCCACTCCCTTGGCAGCTTGGTATAGCCCGGTAGATGCGCCGCAACTCTCTGTCCGCGCCGCTCCGGCCGATCAACGCAAATATCGCAATCCTCCGCCTCGACGACCACACGCGCGGCGTCCAAGGGTCTTCCCAGCGCAATTGGTGACGTACGCGAGTTGTCGCGGAGGTGCATTCGCGGGACTGGAATCCCGTCGCTGTCAGCGTTGTACGGACGAACGAACACCTCGGGCTGCCGGGAAGTAGGCTGTCCTGACTGTTGCTGGGACGCACTCGCTTCCCCGCCGCATTCGTTGCAGCCGGGTTCGTCCTGGCTTTGCATGGCTTGCTCCCGGATTTATGCCTGGCATAGGCCGACGTAGTTGAAGTTGGTCAGAATGCTCAACGCGCCTTGGCTGCCGAGCGCCAGGCCTGCGGGCATGGTCAGCCATGCGTCGCGGGTCATGTTTACCTGTTGCGTCGCGAAGTTTGGCACGCCTTGCGTGATGCGCTTCACGTAGGGGCTGCCCATCAGGTGCGCCGGGCGAATCCCGATTACACCACGCGTCGGGCCAGGGCCGCCATCGTCGCCCACCACCATGAAGTAGATTCGGCGCTGTTCCAGCACGTCCCGCTCTTCAGGAATCATGTCGTTGATCAGCCACGGTACGCCGTGAAAGGCCGTCACGAGCCCTGTTTGCCAACCCTTGAACGGATCATACCAGCGCCACGGCATCTTCGGCGGCTCAATCCCCGCGTTCCAGCACAGGTTGTGGTAGTCCATCTGGGCGCGGGTGTTGCTCATGATCATCGTCGGGCGGCCGTTATTGGCCGTTACCAGCGAAAACGCCTGTTCCAGACACGGGAAGTCCAGCGCCGCACCGGCCATGTTTACGAAATTGCCCGGCGCGCAAATGTCGGGCAGGCCGCCAAAGTCGGGGTTGCCAGTAACCTTGTCGAGCTGCGCGTAATACGCGTAGTCCAGCTTGATCTGCGCCAGCACGGTCTCAAGCTGTTCGGCCTCATTCGGCGAGCCGTAGCGATCCTGATCGGCATTGCAGACCTGGAAACGCGTCGCGTACTCGACAAATCCGAAACGGACCTGTGAGGCCGCATCACTGTGGTCGGTGGCCGGTGAACAAGCTCCCACCTCGACCCCCGGGACCAGAGCCGGAACGCGCGCGTTGGTAAGGAACGAACCGCGCACAGCACGCCAGACCCAATGCCCGTGGATCTGGATCTTGACCGGCGCATTCTCGATCAGCCAGCGCGAAGCCTCAATGGAAGCGGTGTTCAGGGCGCCTGAAAACGGCATGCATTCCTCACAAATAGGGTTACGTTTCTCGCCAGTGCGAAAGCGCACCCCCCCCTGAACGTTGTCAACCAAAATCGCCGGATTGTCGTCAATGACACGCATCGCCACATGATACGTCAAAGCACCGGCACAATGCACCAGAAAGGCCGTCAAACCGGGCAGCCGGAGGCCTGCGGGGACGTAACTGCAACTACGTGCGGGCGGGGCGCTCACACCATGATAGACATGTGGCCTCGCGCTTACTTGCCTTTGGCTTTCTTTAGGCGTTTGCGGGGTACCCATTCGTCGTCGTTGTCGGTGAAGCCTTCGTAGTGCACGCGGTGCAGGCCGTGTTGGACTTTGATTACTTTGCCTTTGTACCACTCGCCTTCGAACTCGATCTGCACTTCGCTGCCTTCGGCGATGATGGGCGGGTTGTACGCGCGCATTTCTTCGGCGTTTACCCAGCAGTCCCATTCCGGGCCCCAGCCCACCCAGGTTACGAAGCACTTGCCGTCTTTCTCTTCCATCACCTTGCAGCGGTACCAGTCGCCTTCTGACAGGCCCTCGATGCGCTCGCCGACCTTGCCGGTGCGCTTGCCGGTGGCTTGCGACATCACGGTCTCGAGGCTGAAGCCCACGGCCGCGTGGCATGACAGCTGCTCTTCGGCAAAGGCCATTTCGATTTCGTTGTAGGCCACCACTTCCTTGAAGGTCACTTTGCCGTCGGCGTTTTCGTCCAGCAGCGGGCTGCCCTTGACCATGTCGACCAACGCCTGAGTGAAGGTCCAGTTGCCGGTGCTCTTGCTGCTGGCGTGGGCGCTGGTCAGTACGCCGTATTTGAACTTGGTGCGGGTGGCGGCCTCATCGGCAATGGCGCCGCTGTGGCAGCAGTCGGCGGTGAGGATCACGTTGGCGCCCTTGAAACCCTTGTCGATGCTGTCGAGAAGCTGCTTCACGCCCCAGTACTTGGATGCATCCTTGCCGCGGCTGTCGTAGCACATCAGGCTTACGGGGCGCTTTTCGTCGTTGTAGTCGCGGCTGCCGTGGCCGGCGAAGTAGAACAGCAGCGTGTCGCCGGGCGCGGTACGCGCGAGCATCAGCTCAAGCCCCTTGGTGCAATTGGTGATGGTGGCCTGTTCGTTTTTGAGGAAGGCCACGCGTTCACGCGGCACGCCGCGGCGCTTGAGCTCGCTGATCAGCACCGAATCAACACGCGCGGTGTCGGGCCAGGTGCCCAGCTTGGGGTCTTCGTACTTCAGCACGCCGACGGCAAACACCCAGGTCTTCTCGGGCTGCCAGGCGTCTTCGGCAGACAAGGCGCTGGCCGACAAAAGGCAGCAGAGCAGCACACACATCGTCAGTGCGTAACGCATGGGAATCTCCGTGAGAGTCCCTGTGATAGCAGGCACGGCCCGCGTCGGCAATCTGCACGGCAATGGCGTTTTAACCACGGGTTCACACGGATAAACACAGATAGCGGTTGAGACACTTGCCGTTCTTCGTGTTGCTTCGTGGGCACACGTAGTTGTTGTTTGTCGCGGCAATTGCGCCGCGACCCCAGCATTGCATGCGGAGCTTTGCCTTTATCCGTGTCTATCCGTGTGAATCCGTGGCTTCACGCTGTGGCAGTTGCCCTTCATCGTCAGCCCTTCCGCAGCTCCGCGCGCAGTTCCATCAGGATTACGCCCAGCATGTTGCGGCCGGTGCCGTCCTTGCCGCAGCCCCAGTAGTAGTCGCCGGGGGGCGTTTTCGACCAGTTGCTCGTCGCCTGTGCTCAGCAGCAGTTCCCGCAGCGATTCGTGGGCCGTGAACTTGGCGCGCACGGCCCTTCGCATTACGTCGTCTTTCACTTGCTCCCAGTCGGGGCGCAGCGGGCGCGTGCGTTCGCGGCCCATACGCGCGGCCAGGTTCGGCTTTGGCGCAAGGCGGATCGCCTCTTCGTGCTCCGTGCCGGCAAACTTCTGGGCCTGGAAGTAGTGCTCGCTGGTCGGCCACAGCTTGCCGTCGAGGATGAAGGGGAAGTGGGCGAAGTTGCTGAACTCGCCCCACTCGTTTGTGCGCCCGTAGAACCAGATGGTCATCGCCCTCTCCTTGCCCCGCAAACGATTCACGGATTCATTTGCCATAGTGTTATCTGCACACTATACTAAGTGTGCAAGTGACACATAGACCCCGAAAGGAGTGCCGAGCCATGGCAGCGATCACCAAACTGGGACCCATGCGCCACCTGCGTGCCGAGCCCAACCAGTTCATCCTTCACTTCAGCGGCGGGCGACTGGCCCGCAGCGGCGCCGGCCTGGCTTACTGGTTCATGCCCATGAGCGCCAGTATCGCACAGCTCCCCGTCGAAGACGCCGAGGCCACCTGCCTGCTGAACGAACGCACGGCCGACATGCAGGCCATCAACGCCCAGGTCACGGTGCGCTACCGCATCGCCGACCCGGAACGCGCGGCCCGCCGCGTCAACTTCAGCATCGACACCGCATCCGGCGCCTGGACCGAAAAGCCGCTCGAGAAGCTCTCCGAGTTCTGGAGCCAGCGCGTGCTCGAACCCGCGCGCCGCGCGCTCAGCACCATGACGCTGGCTGAGGCCGTCCGCAGCGGGGCCGACGCCGTGCATCGGGCACTCACAGCCGCATTGCACAACGACCCCGAGCTGGCCGACATGGGCCTGGCGGTCGTCGAACTGCACGTGGTGCGCGTAAGCCCCAGCGCCGAAATGGAAAAGGCCCTGGCCACACCGGCCCGCGAATCGCTGCAGCAGAAGGCCGATGAGGCCATCTTCCGCCGTCGCGCCGACGCCGTCGAAAAGGAACGCGCGATCAAGGAAAACGAGCTCGCCACGCAGATCGAGCTGGAGCGCCGCAACGAAGACCTGATCCAGCGCCGCGGCGCCAACAAGCTGCGCGAGGTGACGCAGAATGCCGAGGCCGACAAGCTCGCCACCGAGGCCGCCATCGAACGCAACGAGTTGAATGCCACCAGCATGGCCGCGCAGACCCGCACCCGCGCCGAGGCAGAAGCCGAAGCCGCCCGCGTCATGGGCCAGGCCAGCGCCGATGCCGAAGCCGCCCGTGCGGCCGCGTGGAAGGACCTGCCAAGCAAAGTGCTGCTGGGCCTGGCAGCCCTCGAGTTCGCGCGCAAGGTCGAGCACATCAACCACCTGAACCTGAGCCCGAACCTGCTGGGCGACCTGCTGCAGGGGTTCTTGGGCAACAAGACCGAAGCGTGAATCAACCCGGCCCCGGGAAACCGGGGCCGGCATGACTCAAGGAGCCAGCCATGAAAGCCCTGCCGCGCATCGTGATCATCACCCGCCCCACGCCCCTTGAGATGATGGTGCGCCGCATGGGCACACTCGAGAACGCGAAGTTCTATGCCGAGTCGCGCGGCCGCAACCTCGACTGGGCCACCCGCGCGCACACGCTGCAGCAGCGCGCCGTGGAGACAGTGCTGGCGGCAATCCCGCCTGAACAGCACCGCACCCAGCTTTCACGCGATGACTTCGACCGTTTCGTGTTCAACGCCGACGACGTAATCTTCGCCGTGGGTCAGGACGGCCTGGTAGCCAACATCGCGAAGTACCTGCAGGGGCAGAGCGTCGTCGGCTTCAACCCGGACCCCGAAACTGTCGGCGGCCAACTGTGCCGCCACAAGCCCAACGCTGCAGCCGCGATCCTTGCATGGATCAACAGCGGGCGCGGCAAGTTCGCGGTCGAAAACCGCACGCTGGTTCAGGCGCTGCGCGAAGACGGGCAGCGGCTGCTTGCGCTGAACGAAGTGTTCATCGGCCACCAGAGCCACCAAAGCGCCAAGTACACGATCCAAGGGCGCGGGCCGGAAGGCGAACCGATGATCGAGCGCCAGTCGTCGAGCGGCGTGATCGTATCGACGGGGACCGGCGCCACGGGCTGGACCGCAAGCATCTGCCTGCAGCGCGGGATTGAAACAGCGCTGCCGGCGCCGACATCACGCGCGCTGGCCTGGTTCGTACGTGAGCCCTGGCCCAGCGTCGGAACCGGCACCAGCCTGAACTTCGGCCTGCTGGGCGAATCCGACGCGCTGACCCTGCAAAGCGAACTGGGCGAAGGCGGTGTGGTCTTCGGCGACGGCATCGAAACCGACTACCTCGAGTTCAACGACGGCCAAACCGTAACCGTCAGCGTAGCCCCCGAAACCCTGAACCTGGTGGGCGCCGTGGCGTAAGGACGCAAGTCCACCGGAGACACTCAGGCGCGGGCCACGAGGGTTCTTTCCAGCCCCGCGTAATCGCGCAGCAGCTTCACGTCGTTGAATCCGGCCTCGCGGGCGAATTCCAGCGTGCGTTGGCCCTGGCCGGCCCCGAACTCGAGCATGCACAGCCCGCCCGGCGCGAGCCTCTGGCGCATCTGCGGCAGCCACGCCTTCACGAGCGCCGCACCCTGCTGGTCGGCGAACAGCGCCTCGTGCGGCTCGAAGTCGCGCACTTCGGGCTGCATCTCGGCCAGGTCGGCCGGGTCCACGTAGGGCGGGTTGGCGACGATCAGCGCGAACAGCGGTCGCTCAATCACGGCGCTTGCTCCGTCGCAGCGCAGCACGTGCACCCGGTCCGACACGCTATGGCGCAGCGCGTTCTCGCGCGCCGTGCGCACCGGCGCGGCACTGATGTCCGTGGCCACAACCCGCAGGCCCGCAAACTCGCACGCCAGCGTGACCGCCAGCGCGCCGCTGCCGGTGCCGATGTCCAGCGCAAGCCCGCGCAAGCCGTGCGGCATTACCGCGCGCGTGTGTTCGATGATCAGTTCGGTTTCCGGCCTCGGCACCAGCACGCCCGCGCGCACGGTGAACGTGCGGCCGAAGAAGTCGCGTTCGCCAACGATGTAGTCGATCGGCTCGCGCTTTTCGCGGCGGGCGGCCAAGTCAGCCAGCCGCGCAGCCTGCTCAGCATCGAGTTCGCGGTCGGCCATGCCGATCAGCGCGCCGCGCGTGAGTTGCATGACGTGCGCCAGCAGCAGTTCAGCGTTCAAGCGCGCGTCCTCGATACCGGCGGCATCGAAGCGGCGGCGCAGGGCGTCAATGTGTTGGCGGACAGTGGCCACGAGGGCAGTCTAGCACACGGGCCGCGCTAGAACCGGAAGCCGATTCCGAGCTCAGGGCCGAGTGAATACCACAGGAAGCTGTCGGCGCGGTCGCCCCCGTACAGCTTCACACGCAGGTAGCGCATGTTGACGCGGGCAATCAGCGCAAACCACTCGGTCAGGTTGTATTCAAAGGCGAAGTGCGCGTTCAGGCCGACGACACTCTGCTTCATGCTGTCGCCGTCGCGCTTCTGGAAGGTCGGGAAACCCACCATGTAGGTGCCGCGCGCATCGACCCGCAGGCGGATGCTGCTGCCGATTTCGATTTCCGTGCCAAGTCCCACGGTGTACCAGGGCAGCAGTTCGCGGAAGGTTTCTTCATCGCGGTCTTCTTCAACGGGGAAGTTGTCGCTGCCGGTCATGGCCTTTATGTACGCGTACTCAAGCCCGGCCTGCACGTACATCGTGAAGTTCTTGGACAACCCGAGGCGGAAAATGTCGCGCCGGTAAATCAGGTTGAACTCCATGAAGTCAGCGCCGTAGTCCTGGTCGGTGCCTTCCGGGTAGATCACGCCGTTGAAGCGCGTGGTGTCGTCGAACTCATCGTTGAAGGCGCGCAGGAATTGCGCGTTCCACCCCAGCTTCAGGCTGTCGTGCCACGAAAACCGCATGCGCAATTCGGTGCTGGGGAACACGCCAAAGGGCGTGCCGCCTGCATCGCGGAAGCTGATCGCGTCGCCGGGCAGGCCGTTGCCGCGGATCTTCTGCTGCTGTTCAAAGTACGCGATGTGCGCGAACAGGTCCCACTCAATTGTGAAGCCGTGAGGCCGCGAGAACTTTTCCTCGGTGCGCTGGCGGACGTACTCTTCGCTCATGCCCTGGGCGGCAACGGGCAGCGCAAGCGCGGCAAGTGCCACTATAAGGAAGGAACAAGTCAGGACGCGCCCGTTCATCACAGCTCCGCTTTCAACCGAAGGCTCGGCAATGTAACGAGTAAGGCCCGCGATGCGACGGGAAAAGTTTGCGTTTGCCGCACGTCACTTGGGGCGGCCGTTGAGGCTGTTTTCGGCGGCCTTCACCAGGCTTTGCAGCAGGGCCGGGTTGCTGAACTTCTCGCCTTGGCGGCGCACCCAGGCCTTCACTTCTTGCAGGCTTACGCGGCCGTTGCCGTCGCAATCGACCGCTTTGCCTTCCTTGATGTGCTCGAGCATTTGCACCGCAAATGCGGCGGCTGCTTTCGTGCCGTCGAGCTGCTGCTCGGCCTGATGGCGCAGACCGGCCTCGCGCAGGCGCTGGCGATTGCGGCCGCGCGCATACACGCCCGCACCCAGCGTGGTCAGCGCACCGGCCAGCGCACCCCACGGCCCGAAGCCCGACAACAGGCTGCCGAGGCTGGTTGCGCCGTCGGGGTCAACCAGCGTGACCATGCGCGGATGGTTCGGCAGGCCGGTGGCGGGGTCCACGGGATCGGGCGTGATTTCGCCGCGCGGGTTTTCGAACAGCGGGCGGCCGGCATCGTCGCGGGCCTGCGTTTCTCGTTCGCCCAGCAGGCCGTCCAGAAGCGCGCATCCGCCCAGCACCAGCAGGCAGAGGGTCAGTGTCAGCAGTACGTTTCGCATGGCTTCTCCTAAGTCGGCGCGCCGATCACCAGCAGGCGATAACTCCCGCCGCTGGCATTCATGGCCGCGTGGGTGTGGTTGATCGTGAGTGTCTGCGCCACGCCACTGCTTGGCGCGTCCAGGCTGATCGTGGTGTCGGTGGTGCCGCCATCCGTGCCGCGCCAGCGCGTGCTTCCCGACGCACCCGCCGGAAGCGCAAATGCCGGCGCGACGGCATCGCTGCCCGTGTGCAGCCACAGCATCGCAATCGCGCGGTTCACGCCCGTAAGCGCCACGGTCAGGCCGCTGCTGCCGCTGCCGGTGTAGGCAATCACGCGCAGCACGTTTTCGGCCGCGAGCTCGCTGACAAACGCGAGCACGTTGGCGCCAATGCGCGCGCGGCCGCTGGCTTGTTCGATCCAGAGTGTGTTGCCGGCCACACCGCCGGGGTTGGCGCTGACGGGCGTGAGTTCCAGGCCCGTGGGGTCGATCAGCCCGCCGACGGTGAGTTTGCCGGTGACCTCGGCGTCGGCGGCGATGCGCAACAGCCCTTCGCTTTCGGTGGGCGCGAACTCGAGCGCGCCCTCGTGCAGCCCTGCGCGCCAGCCGCCGTGGACCCCGCCGGTTTCGTGATCCGGGTGGCCGAAGCCGAGTTGCACTTCCGGGTGCAGCACGAACCAGCGCGCGCGCGCGCCGCTGTCTTCTTGCGCGTCGGGCAGCGCCCGCGTCGGCGGCAGCAGCACGCAGCCGCCGGCATCAGGTTCGGGCACGCCGCCGGTTTCGCGCGCGTAGCCGATGCTTTGCAGGCTTGGCCCGTGCAGCGGCAACGTGGCCATGGCCGGGTCCGACGAGGCCGGAATCCAGTCATGGCTCGGCGCCCACAGCTCGTAGGGCGACAGCGCCGGATAGATCGCGTCGGGCAGCGTCGCCATCGCGGGCACGTGCACCGGCGGCGGGTTATCGGTCGGGGGTTCGGCGGGTGGCTTGCGGGGCGGGTCCCAGGTCGGCGGCAGGTCGGGCAGGAAGGGCACGCGGTATTGGATCTTCCACATGCCGTCGCGGCGCGTGCGGTTCCATGGATGCTGCGTGTTCGCGTCGTACTTGAGCTGCGCCTCGTGCGGCGGCCACGGCGGCACCCCGCCCGCAAACGGCTGCGGGTAGAACTGGATCGGCGCGTCGTGCACCGGGTCGCCCGGGACCTTGAAGAATGCCTCGGTGCTGATGTGGCCTGAACTTTCGCGATACAAGCCGTCTTCGGTGGCCAGGCCATGGCGATGCTTCTCACAGCGCGCGGCATCGGCCAGGATCGGCCCGCTTTGCAGCGTGGCCGTTAGGCGCCCCAGACTGCGGCCGTCGCCCTCGGCGAAAAGCCCGCGCCCCAGCACGCGTGGGTTGGCGGTTTCGCCCTCACGCAGGTTCAACGCGGGCACCCAGCCATGGCCGGTTTCCGCCAGATGCGCCGGGCTGAGCGCCAGCACGGTCAGGTACTGCAACCCGCCGCGCCGGTGCGTGCTGAGACTTGACCCGTCAAGATCATGCACCAGGCTGCTCGCGCGGCCGGGTGCTTGCCCGCGCGCATCGCTGACCAACAGGCCGGGGTCAAGAAATGCCTGCTCGTCGCCCAGGCTGAGCATAAGGCCGCGCAGACCCTGCGGCCGCGCAAGGCGCTGCGATTGCAGGTCGCTGGCGTCCTGCGGGGCGTGGCGGTCATCGGGGCCCAGCACGCGCAGCAGGCCATCGGCGTCGGCCTCAACCCCCGCGACAAAGAACCAGCGGCCGAAGCGCGCGGCGTCGGTGCTGGGCAGGTGATACGCAAAGGCCAGCGCGCCGGGGTCATGCAGCGCCAACGCCCCGGTGCGAGTGTCGCGCGCGTCGGCCCGCATCGCGAGCACGCTTTCGGACTCGGGCGCGTCGCCATCGGCGCGCAACACCAGCGGCCCGGCGCGAAACGCGTTGATCGGCTGGTGCAGGCCCGTGGGCAGCGGCGCTTGCATGCCCGCAGACTCGCGCGGCCGCGACGCTGCCGTGAACACGGGCTGCGTTGCTTCGATTCGCAGGCGCGTGGTCAGGCCCTCGGGCCCGGCACTGATCTCGACTTGCGAGACCGCGCCCGCAGCCACGTGCGCCGACACGCCCGCCAGCCGGGCCGTAGTCGCGGGCGTGTCCGCGTAGCGCGAGGCCAGCTCATCGGCGGCAGATTCCAGCGTGGCGCGGTTCAGCATCACGCCGTCGCGCCACAGCGCCCGCAGGTGCGGCGCGCGCAGCACCGGCCCGTCTTCGGGTCCGGCCGCGAAGGGCGGCTGCGTGGCCGGCCGCGCGAGTGTCAGGCGCAGGCGCGGCTCGCCCGTGATCTCGCGGCCCTGGAACGTGGGATCCGTGCCACGGGCCAGCGCATATGGCGGCTGATTCAGGTGAAGCAGGCCGCGTGGAAGATCGAGTGTGAACGGCGCGATCCGCGCTTCGGCCCGCGCGTGTTCTGTGGCCGGGTGCGACGGCGCGACCCCCGCGAACAGCTCGGGCGTCGCCGTCAGCGCGGGCGGCAAAAAGTGGCCGTCGGCATCGATGCCGCCGATCGGCAGCAGCGTCCCTGTCACGTCAGCGCGAAACGCGCGAAAGGCGTGCTGTTTCAGCGTCGCGAGGCGGCTGGCAGGCGTCGTGCGCGGCAGCAGCGTTTCGAAGCCCGCATCGCTGAGGCACGCGCGCCGGGCAAGCGCCGGTGATACGCCCCAGGCGGCGAGCACGTCTTCCAGCGGCCGCCAAGTGCCGCTGTCGTCGGGCAGCACCGGTTGCCAATGGCTGATTTCGACCAGCTCAAGGCTCTCGCCGCCGATCACGCGGGGCGCATCGTTCGCAGGCTCGGCGCGGGCGAGTTCCATCACCGTTGACGCGTCAAGTTCGGTGGCGGCCTCAAAGACCGCGTTGCCGTCATCGTCGATGCCCAGGCCCAGCCCCACGTTCGAGGCCAGCGCGGCCAGAGCCTCAGCCAGAGTGCCCGACGCGCGCAACGCAAGCGGAGCAGGCGTCCCGGCCGGGAACGCAAGTTCTCCCCCGGGAACGCCAATGTCCCGATTGGCGCCATGCGACTGCGCAAGAAGCAGCCGGGCACACTCCGTAGCAGAAAGCGGGTTGGCCAAGCTGCCGCCGTCGGCCCTCACGACGTTGCAATCCAGCGCCACAGGCTGCTGCCAGTCGGCGCGGATGTCGCTGCCGATCACGGTCGCGCGGCCGTCGCCGTGGCGCAGCACTTCGCGACACACGAACTGGCGCAGTTCGCGCACTGTCGCGTGGTCGCCCATGTTCAGCGCCAAGGCCTCGCCGCGCGCTGGTTCCCAGCCCGGCGGCAGCGTGGCCTCAAGCCGCGAGGGTTGCGTGCCGCGGCTCAGCGTTACGCGGCAGGCCAGCAGCGCGCGTCCATTCAGGGTAGCCGTTACGGGGTTCATGGCGTCTCCGGTGTCGCCGGCAGCGGGCCGGTACCGCGCATCAGGTAGCGCCAGCGCGTGTGAAAGCCCGCCGTGGGCAGCGAATAGGTGACCTCGCGTTCGATCAACAGCGCCGGGTAACGCGGCGGCGGGGCTTGCGGGTGCGCGCTTACGCCGGTGGCCTCGCCCTGCTGGATCACCCAGGTTTGCGGCGCGCCGATCTCCTGCCGCCATGCGGGCAGCCCCGGGCCGAGCAGCGGGTGATCGACCACACGCCGCGCCGTGTTGAACGAGACGCTTTCCGCGAAAGCCGCCAGCTCGCCCTCGGCCAGCAGTTCGACAAACTTGAAGTCCACGCGGGCGTGGAACTCGTCGCGCTTGAGTTCGACGCGTTCGGGGCGTGTCGGCCTCAGGGCGTTGGCCTGGGCCAGCGCGCCGGGCCCGACGAAGAAGCCTGCTGTGGTGCGGGTACGCGTGCCGTCGCTTTCGACGGTGTCGGTGACGGTGTAGTGCCCGTCGCTGACGCCGCCCGGCAGGCCGCTTTGCAGGCTGGCCGCGAAACGCAGCTTCACGTGCAGGGTGCCTTGCGCTTCGCCGGGCTGGTCGTCGCGGGCCTCGACCGTTTCGAGGACCGGCCCGTAGTCGCAATCGGCGGCCGCGAGCGCGCGCACGGTCTGCTTGCCATCCAGCAGCCGCAAGTCGCCCGTTGCGCCGACGCGGGCGTGGAGCGCTGCCAGCAACGCGTCGCGCTGTGCTGCTGTCGGGGCCAGCAACGCAAGACTTACCTGCCAGCTTTCGGTGCCGTCCTGGCGCGTGCTGTGGACGGCGCGGGCCTGGCCCAGTGTCGAGGCCGCGAACTGTAGATCAAGGCTCATGGCTACTCCGCCAGTGTGTCGTCGATGGTGGGCGTGGCGTCGCTGGGCAGCGCAACGCCCAGCCGGTCGCGCGCAAACGTCTGGAAGGCCCCGGCGTCGTCACTTGACGTGTCAACGCTGACACGGTCCGCCACCGGCAGGGCCTGCGGGGCTGATGTACCCTGGAACACAGCCACGCGAACGCCCGCGTGCGGCACCTCGGTGGCGGGCGCGAAGCTGAGGCCGTCCACGAGCACCTCGCCGTCAAAATCGGCGCTGCACGTCACGCGCAGGATCACCTTGTTCGGGAAGCTCGCGCGCGGCAGGTACTCGAAGCCGCCGAGGTGCAGCCACTGGCCCGTCGGCGTCATGCCATCCACGGTGAGTTGCAGCGTGCCGGGCGTGCCGTCGATCAGCGCTTCGATCACCACTTCGCCCGCGGTGTGGCTAACCACGCGCACCCAGGCACCCAGCGCGAACATGCGGCCGCTTTCGAGCGCCGGGTCGCGGGCCGCCAGGTCCTGCCGCAGATCGCCCGCCGTCAGGCCGTCGCCGGTGACTTGAAGGCAACCCGCGCCGAACAGCTTCAGCGTCGTTTCCTGTGCAAAGACCGCGCCGCCGGCGTGTTTGGTCCAGTGCGCAAACTCGCCGGCGTCGTAGCTGTCGAAGGCGCCGTCCAGGACCGCGTTGCGCGCGTCGGGCACGTCGCCGATGGTCACGGGGATCACCCTCGTGGCTGCGGCCGGGCCGACTTGCGGCCGGATGCGAAACTCTTCCTGGCCTACGGGTACACGGTGATGCGCGGCGTCGCGGGTGCACACCAGCTCAATGCGCTGGGTGCGGATGCGCTCGTCGTCGAGTTCGGTTTCGGCGGCATCTACGGTGCGGGCCGTGACGTAGCAGGCCGCATCGCCCGCATTACTGGCGGCTTCCGCGACTGCGCCAACGGCGACGGTGTTTGCGGCAATGCTTTCGGCATCGGCCAGCATCGCGCGTTGCAGCGCGGACAAAAGCTCGGCCGGTGTGGCCGACTGCATCGACAATTCGGCGGAGAGGCCTTCGCGCAGCCACGCGTCCAGGCTGGCGCTGAGTTGCAACTCCCAGCCGGCGACGGTTTGCGCGGCCTGGGTCAGCAGTTGCACGGCGTCCACGCGGTCGCGCTCGGGGCCGCTGTCGTTGAGCACTTCGAGGAATTCGCGGCGCAGGCGATCAAGGCTGCGGAATGTCTCGCCGCCTTCTTCCAGCAGCAGGTCGCGCCGGGCCAGGTTGACGAGTTGGGTGAAGGCGCGGGCGTAAACGCCAAGCACCTCAAAGATCGCGGTGTAGTCGGGCATGGGGGTCTCCTTGGGATGCCGCAGGTCAGGCGCGCAGAACGCGCGGTTCAAACGGGCGCACGGTGTGGCCGCTCACGCCGAGCTGCAGCCGGCCCAGCGCCTCGCGGGCATCGGCACGGAAGCGGCGCGCCAGCGCAAAGGCCGCGTCACCGGGCTGCGTGGACAGATAGTCGTAGAGGAAAGACAGCGCGTAGCTCGCGGCCGGAGGTGCCAGCGCATGCAGGTCATCAACGCGCCAGCCGCTGCCAAGGCGAGCATTTAGCAGCGCATCCAGCACAAGCTTGGCCTGCGCGCAGGGCTCGGCAAAACCCGCGCGGCCGGCGAAGTTGCCTTCGTGCAGGAAGGCCTCGATGCCGGTGTGGCGTGCAAGCAAGTCGGCATCGCAGGCGTAGAAGACGTCCAGCTCGCCGCTGGCCGGCGCAGCGCCATCAGGCAGCACGCTGCCCGTGAGGCCGCTGTCGTTGGCCGCAGCCAACGTGATGGCGGCCGCGCCGGTGCCCTGCGCCACCAGCCGCGAGAGGCCGGCGTCGGCAAAGGTCGAGACGGTGCACACGCCGGCGGCTTCCGTGATGGTGACGTAAAGGCGACCGTGGTCGGTGTTGTCGCGCGAAGCGCCGTCGAAGAGCCAGCGCGAGGTGCCGGGAAGATCGCGAATCGTGATGTAGGCGAGCATGGGGATTTGTTGGTCGATGGTCGATGGTTGATGGTTGATGGTCGATGGTTGATGGCTTGGTTGAGGGTTGAGAACTGCACCGGGCACTGGGCACTGAG
Organism: uncultured bacterium; assembly: GCA_938014885.1. Taxonomy (GTDB): domain Bacteria; phylum Planctomycetota; class UBA8742; order UBA2392; family UBA2392; genus CALLQI01. Next base: position 285,403 of record CALLQI010000018.1, on the reverse strand, counting down.
CACCGAGCACCGGGCACCGCCGGGAGGGTGCCGGGGCAGGCGGGCCCGCCCGCCCCGGCCTGGTGGGTCCTGAACTAGCTGGTGGCGAGGTTGGTGATCAACCCATGCCCGCCGTCGCCGCCGTTCAGGATTTCGAGGGTGTACTCGCCGATCAGCTGCGCCTTGCGGAAGTCGCCGCTTTCCGCCAGCGGCTTCACGAAGAAGCTGCGGCCTTGCAGCGGCAGCACCTGGATGCGGTCGAGGTCCAGCAGCAGCACTTTGTCTGCCGGCACGTAGCGACTCAGGATCACGCGTTGCGCGCCGAAGTCGCTTTCGTACAGCTCAACCAGGTTGCGAAGCGCCGTGCCTTCGGGCTCGTAGCGCCGGCTGGCCTGGATAAAGCTGCTGATCTTGCGCTTCTGGAAGCCGTTGCAGACGATCACGTTGGGGCGGCCGCCTTTCTCCCACACCGCGCGCAGGGCCTCGTTCAGCGTGGGCTCATCAAGGTCAGCCGCGGAGGCATCCTCAACCACGGCGTCGCTGCCGCTGATGAACTGCAGCAGCCCGCCCATGGTGCGCCGCACGGATGCGCTGCCCTGGCCATTGGCCGATGCCTTGAAGCCGCAGATCACGCTTTGCTCAAGGCTGCGCAGCAGCTCGCGCAGTCGCTGGATCACCTGGTAGTCGAACTCGCGCTCGATGGCGTGCAGGCCCACGGCGTCCATGCTGCCGCTGATCATCACCGCTTCCGTGAAGATCTGCGTGAAGTTCTCCAGCCGCACGCGGGCGCGGTGCTTGGCGCCGGGCGCGTCTTCGCCCTCCAGCGCCGCGTGCCCGATCACCGTGACCGGCTGGTTGTCGCTGAGTGCGGCCGCGGTGCTGCCGCCGTAGCCGCGCGTGACCGTCAGCGTGTTGGTGCTGATGGCGGTGACCTGGAACAGCTCGTCGCTGCCTTCCGGGCGCACCAGGTCGCCGACGCGGAAGACCGTGCCGTCATCGACGATGAGGCTGGTGGCGTCGTCGGCATAGCCCGCGCCATTGTTGATGGCGCTGAAGTTGGGGTTCAGTCGGTCTTCCATCCATTCGTGGCGGGTGGAAGTAGCCGCGTAGCGCGGGCTGCCGATGGCGTCGAGCAGCGGGGTGTCGAAGGGCGAGATCAGCCCGACCAAGTCGCTGACATCGTCAACGAGTTCCGGAAGGGTGGCGCCAGAGTCGTAGGTAGCTTTGCCGGTGAAAGACATGGGGGTTCCTTAGGTTAATGGTCAATGGTTGATGGTCGATGGTCGATGGCTAATGGTCGATCGTTGATGGTCGATGGTTAATGGTCGATCGTTGATGGTCGATGGCTTGGTTGATGGCGTGGTTTAGGGTCGAGAGATGAGGGTTGAGAACGGCAACTGCTTTGGTCACCGAGCACCGAGCACCGAGCACCGAGCACTGAGCACCGAGCACCGAGCACCGGGCACTTGACCCCGCACTCCAGACACCGCACCCCGCACTCGCCGCTACGCGCGCCCCTTCATCGCGTCGCGGTTGATCTGGACTTGACGGGTCAATCCTCCTCGCCATTGCTGGCGGAGGGCCTCGCTGGCGGGCTTGGTTGACAGCACCTCCTGGGCCGGCGCGGCTGCGGGTTTGGCGAACAGGTATGGGCGTGTCTGCTTCAGGTTGCGGAACACTTCATCGAGCGACTTGTCGCTAGCGCCGATGTCGGCCAGCTTCAGCGCGTCGCCGGGGAACAGCAGTCCTTCGCGCGGGGCGCGTTCGAGGAACTGGCGCTCGGCCGCGTGGCGCTGGGCCGCCTGTTCCAGCGCGCTGACGGCCTGGATCGCGTCGCGCAATGCAGCATCGTCGCGGAGTGATTCGGGCAGAGCATTCGTGAGTCTTTCGCTGAGTGTGGTCATGGCTGGTCCCTTGGGTTGGTTGCCGCGTTCAGGCGGTGGGTCGTGATTGCGTGTTCTGCTGCCACTGGGCTTTGGCGGCGGCTTCGTCGGTGTAGCGGTCGGGGTCGTCGCGTTGCATCAGTTGCCAGGGCGTGGTCATGCCGTGCTTCAGGCGCCAGTCGTCGATGGCCATGCGCTCAGTGGCGCTTTGTTCGAGCTGCGGCTCGGGGAAGTCGAGCCTGATGCGCGCGCTGCCCTGCACGTTCTCGTGTACGCGCAGCACCGCCAGCATCGCATCGACAAGGTCCTGCTCGAACACGCGGAAGGCCTGCTGGCGCTCGATGCGGTCCTCGAGCACCGGCGTCTGCTGCGCCAGGATGCTGACGCCGCTGACATCGCCGGCGCTGTGCACACTGAGCACGCTTTCGGGCACGCGCTGCGACTTCAGCAGGTTGCGGATGCTGAACTCGATGTGCGCGATCAGCTCGGCGATCGGCGCGTTGGGTGCCTTGAAGTTCACGCCAAAGGGCTCGTGGCCTGAAACCGTGAAGCGAATCGCCCGCGCCGGCCCGATCGCGATGTCCTGCGCCGGGTCAGGGTTCACGATCTCCATCACGCCAAAGCCCTGCATCGCCACGGTGTGCGCGAGACCGGACAGCTTGGCGTTGATCTCCGCGTTGCCGTGGCACAGACTGCGGCCGCGACCCTCAACCCAGAAGCCATCGACGGGCAGGCGGTCGTGCACGAAGGCGAAGGGGATGCGCCCGTACCCGTGCTCGGATTCCTGGGCCAGCCTGCCTTCGCGCACGACGCTTACCCGCTGCGCGTCCCACACGTGCGCCACGTTTCCGTCGCCGGCGGGCAGGGCGACCACGCAGGCCGGGGTTTCGGGGCGCATGGGGTCGGGGATGACGCACAGGCGGTGCGCGGGCCACGGCCACAGGCGGATTTCGCCGGCGTCGTAGCCGATGCGGATTGCGGCCACGCCCTGCAGGCGGGCGAGCTTGTCGATGCCGTTCAGCAGGCGCTGCGTGGGGTTGCGGTCGTAGGCGCGCTGGATACGCTCGCGCAGCGTGTCGTCGGCCGGGTCGGTTTCGATCAGGCGTGTCACCGGGCGGCGGTAAAGCTGGCTCAGGATGTCGATCACCGCGCGGGTCAGGTTCAGGAACTGCTTGTGAGGCCGGCGCAGGAATTCGGTCGCTGACTCAGCGGGCAGGCGCGGCAGGTAGCGAAGCTGGTCGCCGGTGTACATGTCCCAGGCGAAGCGGGCCTGCGCGATGCGGTTGAATTCGCCGCTGCCGCTGAAAAGCTGGTACAGTTCGCCGGGTTCAAGGGGCGCGCCGATGCGCGGGTTTCGCGCGGGTCGGGTGTGCTCAAGGGCGAGTGTGAGTGCCTGGTCGTAAGCTTGCATGTTCGGCTCCGGGCCATCGCGTCGGCCACACCCTTAGCGACAATGGCGCACAGAAAAATCGCGGATTGAGGCACTCGAGAAGGCGCAAACATGGGTTTTGTGGAACAGGCGGTTGCCGCGGAAATGGCCCAGTGGGCGGGTTTCGGGCAAGCGGGCATCGACGCCAAAAAAATTGTCGAAAACCTGAGCGCGCCCCCAAAAGTCGAGATGGGTGACCTCGCGTTCGGCACCTTCCGGCTGGCCAAGGAACTGGGCGCCAAACCGCCCGAGCTGGCGGCAAAGTTCGCGGCCACAGGCAAGCCCGGCAAACTTCTGAGCGAAGTGAAGGCCGCAGGCCCGTACATCAACCTGAAGCTGAGCCGCGCCGAAGTGACGAAACTGGTGCTGGAAGAAGTCGAGCGCACCAGCGCCGGCGCGCAGCCCAAGGACTGGCGCTACGGCGCAAGCGAAAGCGGCCGGGGCAAGACGCTCGTTATTGACCTGTCAAGCCCAAACATCGCCAAGCCGCTGGCCGTGCACCACCTGCGCAGCACAATGATCGGCTACAGCATCAAGAAGATCCGCGAAAGCCAGGGCTGGCGCGTGGTGGGCGTGAATCACCTCGGCGATTGGGGCACCGGCTTCGGCAAGCTGATAGCCGGGCTGAAGAAGTACTTCCCCGACGTTGAGAAGCGCGCCAACGCGGGTGATCCGCGCCCGCTGGGCGACATGAGCGTGCAGACGCTGAATGAGACTTACGCCCGTTTCAACAACGAAAGCAAGGGCGACGACGAATTGGTCGAGGCCGGCAAGAACGAGTTCGCGCTGCTTGAGCAATACATCGAAGTCCTGATCGGCGGCACGCAAGCAGCCACGGGCAAGGCCGGCGAGGCCAACTTCCGCATCTGGCAGCACGCACGCGACATCAGCCTGTCCGAATTTGAGCGCATGTACGCGCACCTGGGCCTGAGCTTTCACCTGTGGCCGGTGGTGGACCTGCAACTCGGCCGCGTGCTGACGAGCGAGCCCGAGGCCTTCTATCGCGAGCACTGCTTGTACATCGGCGAAAGCTACTACGTCGCGGCCGAAGACCTGTGCCGCCGCATTATCGCCGACGCCACGGCCAACAGAGTCGCTGAGGAAAGCGAAAAGGCAATTGTCATCTACACCCACGGCAAAGACCGCCCGCCGCTGATGCTGGTGAAGAATGACGGTGCCACCAGCTACCACGTGCGCGACCTGGCGGCGGCGCTGTACCGGCACCGGCACTGGCAGGCCGACGAGCTCACGTACGTGGTCGGCGGCGAGCAGAAGTGGCACTTCGAACAATTGTTCAAGGCGCTGGAACTGATGGGCCACGGGTTCTCAAAGAATTGTTCGCACACAGAATTCGGGCTGATGTTGTTCCAACAGGCCGATGGTAAGTGGCAGAAAACCAGCACGCGGCGTGGTACGGCTATCATGCTGGAAGACTTGCTGGATGAGGCCATCAAGTCTGTCCGCGAAATCATGGTTCAGAAGAACCCTGAGCTTGCGAACAGCCCTGAGGGCGAGAAGACGGCCCATGCCGTCGGCGTGGGCGCGGTGGTCTTCAACGACTTGAAGAATGGCCGGCGCAACAACGTCAAGTTTGACTGGGACGCCGTGCTCGACTTCGAGGGTGAAAGCGGTCCCTACATGCTGTACCAGTACGTGCGCATGGGCAGCGTCACGGAAAAGTTCCGCGAGGTGCACGGCGAACCGGACTTCGACAACGGCGACGCCGGCCTGCTTGCCCTCGACGAAGAATGGCGCATCGTGAAACTCATCGCCGAATTCCCCGAGGCCGTGGCCAAGGCCAGCGCCGAGTTCGAGCCCAGCATCGTTGCGCGCAAGCTGGTTGAGATTGCCTCGGCGGCCTCAAGCTGGTGGACGGCTACGAAGGACACGCGGATCGTCGGCGACAACCGCGAGCTGAGTCTCGCGCGCGTGAGGCTGGTGAACGCCATCCGCCGCACACTCGGGCGCGGACTGCTGCTGCTCGGCATGCAGCCCGTGGAGCGGATGTAGCTGTGCCGGTAGCCAGTGCTCAGTGCTTAGTGCCCTGTGCCCTGTGCCCGGGACGGCGTACAGCGGGCGGAAAGACATGGCAGGCACGCCGCAGGGGTCCGCCACTACGAATTCGCGAGCACCAACCAGCAAGCACCGAGCACCGGGTACCAAGCACCAAGCACCGAACACTGAGCACCGAGCACCGAGCACCGAGCACCGAACACAGACTTTCCCATTGCCAACGGCGCTTTGATCTTCGCTAATTCTGGTATGGCGATTCGACTCAGCCGAGATGCCGGGCGCTTTTGCGTGGTGCTGCAACGCCAGCTCTGGCTTGACCCCGTCAAGCTGGCCGCGCCGTTGGCGGCCGCACTGGGCGTGCCGCGCTCCGACACGCTTCGCATCTGCCGCCTGCAGCGCGGCATCCTGTTTGAAGGCGGCACCGAGGCGCAGGCCAATGCGGCCTCGCAGCTGCTGCATTCGCACGGCATTGATTCCGAGGCGATCCCTGACAGCGCGCTGCCACTGCTGCCCAAGGCCGTGCACGTCGGGCTCGGCCACGTTGAACTGGAAGGCCTCGCCACGCCCTCCATCGTCGGGGCCGGCATGCCCAAGCTGTGGCCGTGGCGCAACCTGGCGCTGGCCAGCGCGGGCGTGCTGATCGACCCCGCCGTGCAGGCCGCGGGCGTCGTGGACAAGCTGGACAAAGAGATGCTGGCCGAAGTGGAAGACCGCCGCAGCGTGGCGACCCGCCAGCTTGACCGCGCGCGCGAACGCGTGTTCCCGCTCGCGGCCGAGCTTGCGCGCCCGAGGCAGGATCTCGCGGGAGCGCTGCAGGCGGCGATGACGGGCACGCGCCTGCCGCAGACCGAGGTCGAAGGCTTCGGCAAGATCGACACCGTACTGGACCTCGTGTTCACGCACCCGTTTGAGCGTTTGCGCGTGACCCCTGCCGGTCGCGTGACCGGCCTTGCGCGATTCGGCAACCGGGCGATTGACCTGCACGTGCAGGTGGCGGAGGTGCTGCGGCGCGCGCCGGAGGCTTCGATGCCGGCGGGTACGCTGGCACTGGCGCACGGTGCCGACAGCGGCGAGTACGTGTTTGAAGACCTGGCGCAGTTTGAGCAGTTCACGCGCTGGTCGTACTACTGGCGCCTGCGCCGCACCACGCCGCAAAAGGACCAACCGGAAACGCCCGTGGATCGTAAAACCACAGGCAGCGAAACCCCCACGCCGGACCCTGAGGAATTGCCGTGAAGCTGACCCCGCTGTGCCTGTTGCTTTGCGCGTTCTGCCTGCTGGCGGCCTGCGCTTCGACGTCGGAGCCGCCGCCGGAAATGCTGCCCCCGGCCTCAAGCCGGCAGGCGCAGTTGTCGTCGCTGTACGACCGGCTTGGCGCGGACAGCGAGTCCACGGGCAAGGCCGCGGCCACGGAAGCAGCCAAAGGCGACGAGCGCGACCTGCGCTTCATGGCAAGCCTGTGGGGCAGCCGCCAGCGCAGCGCTGTGGGTGCCCGTCGATTCGGCGATGCGTTGTCAGCACGCGCCAGCCAGTTCCGCGACGGGACCTCGGGGGTCGCGTATCACCAGCACGCCTATGACTGGTACGAACGCGCGTATCTTGAGCTGCCCAACGACGACCCGGCGCTGGACTGGGCACGCTACGAAATGGCCCGCGAACTCGTGAACATGCGGCGCGGCAAAGAAGCCATCACCCTGTTGGGCAACCGCTACGGCACTAACCCACTGCCCGCCGACCTTGCCGAAAAGTGCAACAACCTGATCCGCGAGGCCGAAAAGCTGGGGTCTTAGTGGCATTCAAGTCCCGCGAATGAGTTGCGCGGGCCTCCGGCCCGCGGCGTCGCAGTGAATGGTCAATGGTCGATGCTGCTTCTGCTCAGCTACGGCAAATCGGTTGATCGCTGGGTGCTGACGCGGTTGGCTTTGTGGTGCGGGGGTTCGGCGCGGAGCGCCGACACATCTCGCTAGTAGCTGTGTTCAGCGCCGGGGTACTGGCCGCCTTCTACTTCACTCTTGTATTGCTTCAGCGCGGTCAGCGCCTGGCCTTGGAAGTCCATGTAGCGCTTCAGGAACTTCGGCGTGAAGTCCGGGCTGAAGCCCAGCAGGTCGTGGAACACCAGCACCTGGCCACTCGTGTGCGGCCCGGCGCCGATCCCGATCGTGGGCACCTTGATCGCCTTCGTGATCTCGCGCGCCAGTTCAGCCGGCACCATCTCCAGCACGATCGCGAACGCGCCCGCATCCACCAGCGATTCGGCGTCTTCCAGCAGCTCGGTGCGCGACTTGTTCACGCGCGGGCCGCTGGTCAGGTTCACGCTTTGCGGCGTGTAGCCCAAATGGCCCATCACCGGGATGCCGGCTTCGGTGATGCGTTCCACCAGTGCCATCTGCGAGGCCCCGCCCTCAAGCTTCACCGCGTTGGCGCCGGCCTTCAGGAAGGCCACGGCGTTTTCGAGCGCGAGGTCTTCATTCACCTGGTAGCTGCCAAAGGGCATGTCGCCGATCACCAGCGTGCTGCTGCTGCACCGCGCCACAATCTCGGTGTGGTACAGCATGTGTTCCATCTCAACGCCCAGTGTGTCGGGGCGGCCCTGCACCGTGGTGCCCACGCTGTCGCCGACGAGCACGGCATCGATCCCGGCCGCATCGGCAAGGCGCGCGCTGAATGCGTCGTATGCGGTCACGACGGTCAGCTTGCGGGTTTCGGCCGCCTTGCAGAAGTCGCGGATGTTCATGCGCTTGGCCATGTTGCCTCCGCCTGCATCGTAGGGGTTTGGGGGTGCGGCCGCAAAGCCGCGCCACAGGTGGGGCGACAGTCATCACGTTTGGCGGGCGATTCCCTGTTCACAGGGCTGTGCATTCGGGTACATTATGGCGAACTTTGATATTAAGCGCCCGTGCAAGACTCACACGAAGACACCATCATCCAGCTTTTGAACCAGAGCGGCCAGGCCGTGATGGTCGGCGATTCCGCGCGTGCGGAAAGCGCCCTCAGCCGCGCGCGGCAGCTTGACCCGGTGACGCTTGAGCTTGAACTCGCGCGCCGCGCATGGGCCAACCAGACCGGCAGCAAAGATGAAATCAACCGCCGCCGCGAAGGTGTGGTCAAGCGACTCGGCGGTGTGGCCGTGGCGGCACCGGACCGCATTGATGCCTGGCGCGCGCTGTCGGAATACCTGCGCCAATTGGGTAACAATGAAGGCGTGTTGCGCGCGACCGCCAGTGGCCTGAAACGCGACCCGGTGAATGTGGAGTTGTGGATCCGCCGCACCAAGGCGCAGATCGACATGAAGCAGCTGGATTCCGCGGCGCGCAGCCTGCGCCATTGCGCGCGCCTGGCACCGACGCACGACGCCGTGGAAGCGATGATCCGCGTGCACCCGGTGTGCGCCAAATGCGACGCGCTGTTTGCGGCCGCCGGCGCGGAAACCTGCGGCAAGTGCGGTGCGGACGGCCCGGGGCGCGGCGCCGTGGTGCGCAGCGTGCGCGCGCGGCACAACAACAAGTTCGACATTTACTTTCCAAGGGTGCGCGACCTGATTGCCGAGACGCTGGACATGCCTGAGCACATCCAGCGGCAACTGACGCTCGACACGCTGCTGAAGCGGCACCTGAAACGCACGAACCAGCATTGCGCGAAAGTGCTGCGCGCCATGAGCAAAGAATTCGGCACCGCGTTTGACGAACCACTTTTCCAAAGCGCGGTGAACGGGTTTCTGGACCTGCTGATCGCCGACCTGATCCGCGCCATCAACCCGCGCGAAGACAAAACCATCGACACCCAGATCCGCCGCCGCGCCCTGAACGAAACCAAGTCGTAAGCCGGTGCCCGGTGCCCGGTGCCCGGTGCAGGCAAAGTGGCTCTCGTCCCGCGCGTGGCCTAGACGCCGGGTTTTTGCGGTGGCCTTTGCTGCGGGCGCTGCACAGGGCGCTGGCCCGGAGCTGACGTGGGCGGGCGCTGGCCCGGCGCGAATGCCTGCGGGCGCTGGCCCGGTGCGGCCGGGCGCTGTGCTACTGGACGCGGGCCTGCTGCCGGACGCGGGCCGGTGGCCGGGCCGCTGGGTTGCACGGGCGTTCCGTCGGGCGCGTAGGGCGAAGGCCCGTAGCCGCCCTGCATGGGCGTTTGCGCCTGCTGGTAGACCTGGGCCTGCGGGGCGTCTTTCTTGCCGGTGACTTTCTTGATGACCCAGCCGGCCGCACCGACGACCGCCAGGATGACCACGATAATGCCCTTGATCGGGATGCGTGTGCGGCTGCTTGAGCTGGATTCTCTCTGTGTGGGCGTCTGCTGCATCACGGGTTGCGGCGGACGCACGTGTTCAAACGAAGCGGCAAGTGGCCCACCCAGCGCAAGCGCAAGCAGGCAGCAAATGAGGAATTGCATGATGACCCCAATGGTTGGTGGATGAATGAAGGAGGAGTGCGCGTCAAAGCGCGCACGGCGGAGGCTGGCTCCGCATGATCACCCAACCAAGCTCAGGGAAGTAAGCAACCATGAGCGCCCCGCGAAGATTCTAGCCAGCAAGGCTCAACCCCGACACAGGAAATTGCGTGCGGAGGCGCGGGCGGCATAGCCCCGGGCAACCCAATCCGGCCCCCGCATTCGCGCCACGGCAGCCCAACCCGGAACGCGGAGGTCCCCGCATTCGCGCCACGGAGTGGCGCACGGAATCTAGCCCACGGTGAAACCGTGGGACCGGTAGCGGTTTCAGAAGTGCGCCCCAGCGGGGCGCTGCGCGTTCTGGTGGGGGAAACCCCACAGCTTCGCTGTGGGCTAGAATCCAGCCGCCCCGCTGGGGCGGCGGCTGAGCAGGCGGGCGCGGATGTCGCGGGCGCGACGCCCGGGTAACTCATTCGCGGGACGCGAATGCCACCTTGGTCAGGTTTGCAGCACCCCTGTTTTGTATTCGGGCAGCTCGGCGTTGTTGGCGCTCATGCTTATGGCTTGGATCAGCGCGTCGCGGGTTTCTTCGGGTTCTATGATTGCGTCCAGCCACAGCCTGGCTGCCCCGTAGGCTGGGCCCATGGCGTCGGTGTAGCGCTTCTTGATGTCGGCCAACAGCGCTTTGCTTTCTTCTTCGGTCACTTCCTTGCCTTGCGCCTTCATCTTGCCCACTTGCAGCGTCAGCAGCGTGTTCGCCGCGGCCTCACCGCCCATTACGGCGTAGCGCGCGTTGGGCCATGCGGCTATGTAGCGCGGGCGATATGCGCGGCCGCACATGGCGTAGTGCCCGGCGCCGAAGCTGCCGCCGACAATGATGCTGAACTTGGGCACGACGCTGTTGGCCATGGCGTTCACCATCTTGGCGCCCTTGCGGATGATGCCGTTGTGCTCAGATTCCGGGCCCACCATGAAGCCGTTCACGTCGTGCAGGAACACCAGCGGCACGCCCAGCTGGTTGCAGTCCATGATGAAGCGTGCGGCCTTGTCGGCGGCGTCGTGGTAAATCACGCCGCCGGTTTCCCAGGGCTTGTCCTTGTGCTTGATGGTCTCTTTCTGGTTCGCCACGATGCCCACGGCCCAGCCGCCGATGCGCGCGTAGCCGCAGATCAGCGTCTTGCCGTAGTCGGGCTTGTATTCGTGGAACTCGCTGGCATCGACGATGCGCGCGATCACTTCCTTCATTTCGTAGCCCGCGTACGGGTTGGCCGGGATGATTCCGCGCAGTTCACTGGCGTCGTAGGCCGGCGGCCGCGCCTCAACGCGATTGAACGGTGCCTTCGGGCGAGCAGCCGTCATGCCCATGATGCTGCGGATCTTTTCGATGCAGGTGGGGTCGTCCTTGAGCACGTAATCAGCAGTGCCCGACTTTTCGGCGTGGACGCGCGCGCCGCCGATTTCGTCATTCGTGACGTTGCCGGCGGTGGTCTTGGCGGCCTTGGCCAGTGCGGCCGCCGCGAGGTACATGCCGCTGCCCTCAGTCATCAGCACGTGGTCGCACAGCACGGGCAGGTACGCCCCGCCGGCCACACACAGGCCCATCACGGCCGCGATCTGCGGCAGGCCCATGGCGGAGATGCGGCTGGCGTAATCGAAGACCTTGCCGAAGTCGTCTTTGTCGGGGAACACTTCGTCCTGCAGCGGCAGGAACACGCCCGCGGAATCGACCAGGTAAATCAGCGGCAGGTGGTTTTCCATGGCCACGCGCTGGGCGCGAAGGACCTTCTTGCTGGTCATCGGGCAGAACGCGCCGGCCTTGATGGTGCTGTCATTCACCACGATCATGCAGTCGCGGCCCTGCACCTTGCCGACGCCGGTGATCACGTTGGCGCTGGGGATGCCCCATTCGTCGTACATGCCCATGCCGGCGTACAGGCCGTACTCAAGGAAGGGGCTGCCCGGGTCAAGCAGTTTGGCCACGCGATCACGGGGCGGCAGCAGCCCGGCTTCGACCTTCTTGGCAACGGCCTTGGGACCGCCGCCGAGGCGCAGCTTGGCGGCGGCGGCGCGATGCGGCGCGCTGAAGGCATCCATGGCGGCGATGTTGGCCTTGAAGGCCTCGCTGTCGATGCGGGCCTTGCTGATGGTGTTGGGGATGCGGTCGGCGGGAATCTGGAATCGCGCGAGTTTGTCGGCTTTCTCGGCGGCCCGTTCGGCCTTGGTGTTTGCACCCTGCGTCATGGCGGCTCCTGTGGCCGCAAACCATAGCGGGGGGCCGGCCAGCCCGCAACGCGTGGCCGGTGTCGTGTGGGAGCGCCGGTCTCCTGACCGGCCGCAGTCAGCCCCGGGCGGATTGTGCTTGCGTCCGGCCGCGCGGATTTCAGTTTGGCGGTCATGGCCCTTGATTCCAAAACCAGTCATCACTGGCATGCCGAAACTGCGGCTGAGGTGTTCAAGCACCTTGAGACCACCGAGACCGGGCTGGCCACCGATGCGGTGCTTCAGCGGCGCGGCGTGTTTGGCCTGAACGAGCTGCCGCAGAAGCCGCCGCCGCCGTTTTGGTGGGTGTTCATCCGCCAGTTCAACAGCCCGCTGATTTACATCCTTGGTGCGGCCGCCGTCTTCTCGATCATCGTGCGCGAGTACAGCGACGCCGGCTTCATTGGTGCTGTGCTGCTGGTGAACGCGATCATCGGCAGCATCCAGGAATGGCGGGCCGAGCAAGCCAGCCGCGCACTGCACAAGCTGATCGTCACGCGCTGCACCGCCACCCGCAACGGCGAAAGCATCGAGTTGCCGGCGCTTGAGCTGGTGCCCGGCGACATCGTCTGGCTCGAAAGCGGCAACCGCGTTCCCGCCGACCTGCGCCTGATCGCGGCCCATGGCCTGGAAGCCGACGAATCACTGCTTACGGGCGAATCGCTGGCAGTCAGCAAAGACCCCGCCTGGGTCGGCCATGATCGCACGCCGCTGGGCGACCGCCGCAACATGTGCCACGCCGGCAGCGTAATCGCGCGCGGGCGCGGGCGCGGCGTGGTGGTTGCCACCGGTTCAGCCACCTCGGTCGGCGTACTTGCCCTTGACGTGACCGGGCGTGAGGCCGGCAAACCGCCGCTGCTGCTGCGGCTTGAGCGCTTCACGAAGATCGTCGGCATCGGGGCTCTGGCGGCCTCAGCAGCGGTGGCGCTGCTGGGGGTGCTGATCCACGACAAGCCCGCGGGCGAGATGTTCATGGCAGCAGTCGCGCTGGCGGTGGCGGCGATTCCGGAAGGACTGCCGGTCACGCTGACCGTGGTGCTGGCGATTGCCACCTCGCGCATGGCCAAACGCGGCGTGGTGGTGCGCAAGCTGGCGGCCGTCGAAGGCCTGGGCAGTTGCACCATGATCGCCAGTGACAAGACCGGTACGCTGACCTGCAACGAGTTGACCGTAAAGCTGGTAGTGGCCGCCGATGGCCATGAGATTGAAGTCCGCGGCGCGGGCTATACCCCCGAAGGCGTCGTGCACGGCAAGCCCGACCCGGAGCTGGTGCGCGCCTGTGTGCTGTGCAACGAAGGCAGCCTGCATCGTTCGGGCAAGGACTGGCGCTGGCGCGGCGACCCGACGGACATTGCCCTGCTGGCATTCGGCCTCAAGGCCGGCGTCGGCCGCGACGCGCTGGAGGCCGCGCACCCGCTGGTAAACCAGCTTCCGTTTGAGGCTGAGCGCAAGTACGCGGCCACCTTTCACCATGATGGCGCGCGGGTGCTGTGCTGCGTGAAGGGCGCGCCTGAGCGCGTGCTGGACATGTGCACCTGGGCCGACAAGGGCGGTGACGCGCGGCGCGAAGCCATGGCCGACGCGGCCGCGCAGCTTGCGGCACGCGGCTATCGCGTGCTCGGCATCGCCGACGGTCACGGGCAGACCGTGCATGAACACGGAGTACCGCCTGAGCCCAAGGCGCTGCGCTTTCTGGGCTTCGTGTGCATGATTGATCCGCTGCGCGAAGGCGTGATTGAGGCCGTGGCCGCCTGCGGCAAGGCGGGCATCCAGGTGTCGATGGTGACGGGCGATCACCCGGTGACTGCGCTGGCAATCTCGCGCGAGCTGGGGCTGGCCAATGATCGCAGCCAGGTGCTGGCCGGGCCCGAGCTTGAGAAGCTGAGCGCCGAGCAATTGCAGCAGCGCATCGGCACCACGCGCGTGTTCGCGCGCACCAGCCCGCAGCAGAAATTGCAGATCGTGAACGCCGCGCGCGCCGCCGGGCACCTCGTGGCGGTCACGGGCGATGGCGTGAACGACGCGCCCGCGCTGCGCGCCGCCAACATCGGCGTGGCGATGGGCAAGTCCGGCACCGACGTCGCGCGCGAAGCCGCTGAGCTGGTGATCAGCGACGACAACTTCGCCACGATTGTCGCGGGTGTGGAGGAAGGGCGCGTCGCCTACGACAACCTGCGCAAGGCGATCTTCCTGCTGGTGAGCTGTGGTGCCGCTGAAGTCATGCTGGTGCTGCTGGCTGTGGCATTTGGCTACCCGCTGCCGCTGCTGCCGGTGCAGTTGTTGTGGCTGAACCTGGTCACCAACGGCATCCAGGACAAGGCGCTGGCCTTTGAGCCGCGCGAAGGCGACGTGCTGGCGCGCAAGCCCAAGCCGCCCAGCGAAAGCATTTTCAACCGCATCATGATTGAGCGCGTGCTGCTGTCGGCCGCGGTGATGGGCGTGTCAGGCTTTGTGCTGTTCAAGTTGCTGCTTGACCAGGGCTGGTCGGAAACGGCGGCGCGCAACGTGATTCTGTTGTTGTTTGTGCTGTTCGAAAACGTGCACATCGGCAACGCGCGCAGCGAGACGCGCAGCCTGTTCACGATCTCACCGTTCAAGAACCCGTTTTTGCTGATCGGCGCCGCGATCGCGTTTCTACTGCAGCTCGGCAGCATGTACTTCCCGCCGATGCAGAAGCTGATGGGCGTGGGCCCCGTGGACCTGAAGACGTGGATTACGGTAGGCGTGATGGCGCTTGGCCTGCTGGCGGTGATGGAACTGCACAAGCTGTTGCGCCGCGCCTGGCCGATCACGGCGTGAACAGCAACGGCGTGTGTCCACGAAGTACACCAAGGGGCACGAAGAACGACAGCGGCTTTGGAACCACGGATGCACACGGATAGACACAGATTACGGCAACGACGGTCTCGCGCAGAGCCGCAGAGAAGTGCAATACGTTACTTGGCGGTTCTTGGCGGCCAAGCGTCTTTCCCGGGTGGCCACGGCGGCCTCTCGCGTTCGCACGGCGTGCAGTGAACTGCCATACTTGTCAGCGTGAACCCGCACTTGCCATGAAACCCAAAGGCAGTTGCCATTCTCTGCGTCTTTGCGCCTCTGCGTGAGATTGCAGTTGCAGAGTGTCTACCCTTCGTTCCTCGGCACCGCTGCGCGCTGCCTGCGGTTCGCTTGCTTCGCCAGCTGCTTCGGGCTCTTGTTCTCGCGCTTTGTGGTACTGTTCGGTCGGACCCTTGACCCAGACGGGCACACCGCCGACTATCCGCCTCGGAGAAAACCATGATCGGCTACTACCCCATCAACCCGGCTGGCAGCATGACCGAAGAAGACGCGTTTGGCCCGCGCTTCTTCCGTACCCACTTCTTTGATCGCATGCGCCAGGTGTGCGTGATTGACGACCAGACCCCGGTGCTTGAGCTGGTGCTGACCTCAGGCCAGGTGCTGGACCTGTCGCATATCGCTGAGTTGAAGCAGGACTACATGCTGGCCAGCGTGTTCGTCGACACCCGCGATTGCCAGAACACCTACAGCGCCTATATCCGTTACCAGACCATCTATCGCATCAACGTGCTGAGCCGACCCACCGACGAACGCCCGATCGGCTTCAACGCCGCCAAGCAACCCGAGTCCGAAGTCGCCCCGGACAGCAAGCCCACCAAAGTCACCCGCAAGAAGAAGTGAATGCCACAATTGCAGAACCGCCGAAGTCAGTGAACAGGTTTGCGGTCAACGGTTCACGGTCAACGGTCACTGCAAACAGCCGCAGTTACGGTGAACTGTCGGCCGTCAACTGCAGACCCTGGTCCGCAACCTGAAGCTGGCACCCATCCAGTATGCCGCAATCCCTCACCATCCTCGCGCCCGCCAAGGTGAACTGGTACCTCGAGCTGCGCGGCAAGCGCCCCGACGGCTACCACGAAATCGAAACCGTGATGCAGGCCATCGACCTGTTTGACCGCATCACGGTGCAGGACGCGCCCTCGCTGACGCTGACCTGCAACATCAACCTCGGCCCCGTCGAATCCAACCTCGTCTATCGCGCCGCGGAGTTGCTGCGTCGTGAACACGCGCCGGGCAAGGGTGCCGCCATCACCCTGGAAAAACGCATCCCGCACGGCGCCGGGCTCGGAGGCGGCAGCAGCGATGCGGCCGCAGTCATGGTCGCGCTGGACCGCCTGTGGGGGCTGCAACTGGGCACTGATCGGCTGCGCGAGCTTGTGGCGCGCATCGGCAGCGACTGCGCGTTCTTTGTCGAAGGCGGCACGGCACTGTGCACCGGCCGCGGCGAGATCGTGCGGCAGATGCCTGATTTCGCGGGCGTTGACGTGGTGATCTTGTACCCGAATGTGGTGCTGCCGACCAAAGACGTGTACGCGGACTACTCCAGTCACTTGACGGGCACGCCCGCAAAGTGTTACTTTTCTAACGAAATTAACATCAGCCTGAATCGGGACTGGCTGAGGGCCCACACCACGAATCGCCTCCAGGACTCTGCCCTCCGCATTTCCGAGCCATTGCGCACCGTCTGGGAGCAGACACGCAATGAGCAGGGCGTGATCGTGCGATTTGTCAGTGGATCTGGCTCAGCGCTGGCATTCGCGGTCGAGGACCGGTACACGTCCGAAGCTCTGGCGCAGAGCTTCACCGGTCGCGGCCTGGGGCAGGCGTTTGCCACCCGTTCCATTGGGCGGGGCGCAGTCTGGGATTAGGCGATGAGTAACATTGAGGTCACGGAAGTTCGTATCAAGCTGGCCTCAGAGGAAGACGAAAAACTTCTCGGCTATTGCAGCGTCACCCTGAACAACGCCTTCGTGATCAAGGACCTGAAGATCATCCAGGGCGACGACGTTCCCTTCATCGCGATGCCTTCGCGCAAGATCACCGACAAGTGCGGCAAGTGCCACTACAAGAACCACCTGCGCGCCAAGTTCTGCAACGAATGCGGCAGCAAGCTCTCGCACAACCGCGCCGACACCGACGCCCGCGGCCGCGCCAAGCTGCACTTTGACCTGGTGCACCCGATCCGCGCCGAGGTGCGCGATTACGTGCACAAGGCAATCATCGACGCCTACCACGCCGAAGTAGAGCGAATCCGCAACGGCGGCAGCCGCAGCGACAACGACGACGTCGGCGGCTAGCGCATTTTCGAAACGACTGACGCGAAGATCGCGAAGTAACGCGAAGCACTGCAATTCATGTGAACGGCAACAGCGTAACGCCAAGGCGCCAAGCAGCGCCACGAGCCGCCAGTGTGTACGCCCCCGGCCGGGCGCCATGAGTGTCTGGTGTACGTCACGCGGCAAACAACGACGGCTGAGCGCCGAAACACCCAAAACTGCCGGTTCCACACGAAGACACAAAGTCACGAAGAAATGCATCACGCGACAAGCGCCAGCAACAACGCATGCCTGTGCCCCGCTTGGTGTCTTAGTGCCTTAGTGTGGAAACGCAGTTGCCGTTCGCGTCACCCCGGCGCGGGCACGCGACAACCTGACCTGCCTGCGTTACAACACTTCCATGAAGCCGCTGGTGCTGATCAATGTGGTGGGCCTTACCCCGGCCCTGCTGGCCCATGCGCCCCGCCTGGGCAAACTGAACGCGCGGCCGCTGGCGGGCGTGTTCCCGGCCGTGACCATGACGGCGCAGGCCACCTTGCTGACCGGGCTTTCGCCGGCGCAGCACGGCGTCGTCGGCAACAGCTGGTACTGGCGCCAGTTGGGCGAGGTCCGCAATTGGGTCCAGAGCAACGCGTTGCTGCCTGAGCCGCTGTACCGTGCAGCCGCCACCGTGGCACGCCGGCACAGCAAACCGTTTTCGTGCGCCAAGATGTTCTGGTGGTTCAATCAGGGCAGCGGCTGCGACTTCAGCGCCACGCCCAAGCCGCATTACGGCAGCGACGGCAGCAAAGAGTTCGACATCCAGACCGTGCCCGACGACCTGGCGCTTGAACTGAAGGCTGAGCTGGGTCCCTTCCCGTTCCAGGCCTTCTGGGGGCCGCGCGCGGGGCTTGCCAGCAGCGAATGGATCGCGCGCGCCACGGCAAGCGTGATGCGCCGCAAACACCCGACGCTGAGCATGTGCTACCTGCCGCACCTCGATTACGACCTGCAGCGCTTTGGCTCGCAGGCCGACGTGAAGCGGCTGGTGCGCGAAGTGGACGATTGCGCGGCGCTGGTACTGGATGCCGCGGCTGAGCAAGGCGCAACCGTGCTGGTAGTCAGCGAATACGGCATCACGCCCGTGAACCAGCCCGTGTACCTGAACCGCGAGCTGCGCCGCGCGGGCATGCTGCGCGTGCGCCGCGGGCCGTTTGGCGAAATGCTGGACACCCATGACTCGCGCGCGTTTGCGGTCTGCGACCACCAGTGCGCCCACGTGTACGTGCGCGACGAAGGCGACGTGCCGCGCATTGCCGAAATTCTGGGCGCCCTGCAGGGCGTGGGCCGCGTGCTGGATCGCGAAGCGCAGGCCGAACTCGCGATCAACCACCCCAACGCCGGCGAGCTGGTGCTGCTGTCGGAGCGCAAAAGCTGGTTCGCATACCCGTACTGGCTGGACGACGACTTCGCGCCGGACTTTGCCCGCAGCGTGGACATCCACCGCAAGCCCGGCTACGACCCCTGCGAACTGTTCATGGCAGGCAGCAACGCGGCCGCCGGGGCAACACTGCTGCGCAAGAAAATCGGGCTGCGCTATCGCTTCCGCACCTGCCCCCTTGACGCGTCAATAGTCAAGGGAAGCCACGGCCTGCCGCCGCAAGACCCGCAGCAAGGGGCAGTCATAGCCAGCACCGAAGAGCTGCCGGACAAAGTAGCCATGCAGGAAGTGAAGGCGCTGGCGCTGGGAATGATGGAGCAGGCGTGAGGCGTCTGGGGTGAGGCGGCTGGGGTGCGGCGGCTGGGGTCGATGGCGACAAAGCAGCGTCACCACGAAAAACAAGAGCCCAGAGCGCAAGCGACGGGCAGACGCGCAAGGCGGGAGTTTGGAAGCGGGAGGCAACGCGAGAAGCACCCCCAAGCCCGAGGCCCCAAGCCCCAAGCCCCCCTACTTCAACGACGACAATCCCTTTTCTGCTTCCTTCCGTACGCGGCTGTCGGCGTCGCCGGCCATCGTCTCCAGATAGGGCCGGCACGACTCCATCTTGAAGCGGCGCAGCGCCTTGGCCGCGTCCAGCCGTTCCTCCACGTTGGCGCTGTTGGCGCGGGCGCCCA
The DNA here is from genome assembly GCA_938014885.1 of uncultured bacterium. Classification (GTDB taxonomy): domain Bacteria; phylum Planctomycetota; class UBA8742; order UBA2392; family UBA2392; genus CALLQI01. The sequence goes on along the minus strand of CALLQI010000018.1, from coordinate 266,255 downwards.
GCACGTGGATCCAGCGTTCGGCCGCGCTTTCGTCGCCGAAGCGGCGCAGGGCAATCGCGGCCTCAAGGGCCACGGTTTCTTCGTGGTGGTTGGTGAGTGAAGTGAGGTCCGGTTGCGCGGGCGCGTACTTCAGGTCGCCCAGTGCATCGACGCTTTTGCGCAGCACGAAGGGCTCGGTGTCAGACAGCATCTGCATCAGCACCGGGCCTGCCTGGTCAGCGGGCAGCTTGCCCAGGGCTTCGGCCACGACGCCGCGGATTGTGCCGGAGGGGTCAGTGCGCAGGCTCGAGTACAGGTCCAGGAACAGCGGATTCCCGCGGTCGGCTATGTACTCGAGAATATCCAGCTTCAGGCTGAGTTTGCCGTCCCGCAGCGCGGCCGCCAGCGCCTCCAGCGCGCCCGGTTTTCCGGCTTCGGCCTCGATGACCAGGCCGGTGTAGCCATTTTCGCGGGTCTTCCTGTCATCGCTTTCGAGCATCGACTTGTACTGCGCCACGCGGTCCACGGGCGGCTGGGCCGGTGTGTCGGGCTGCGGCTCGGGCTTGGCGGGCTCGGCCTGTGCGGCCTCGAGTTCGCGGCGCAGCTTCTCGGATTCGTCGCGTTCGCGGGCCAGGTCGGCCTCAAGTTCTTGGACGCGGCGTTGCAGGTCGGGGTCGGGCGCGGGTGCTTCGCGGTCGGCCACGGGCAGGGCAGGTGCCGGCGGCGGTTCCGTGCGCGGCGCGGGGGCCAGTTGGTAGACGGCCACAGCAGCCAGCGCTACCAGCAACAAGCCCGCGACAGCGATTTTGGTCGAATTGCCCATGGCCGCGCATTGTAAGCGCCCGCAGTTGGCCACATACAGCGAAAACGCGGGGCTTGAGGACCGGATAAATGCGTTCCCACACTAAGTCACGAAGGCACTAAGCAAGGCAAGGCCATCAGTTGTGTCTAGCCATTGTCGCGTGATGCCCTTCTTTGTGACTTGGTGTCTTCGTGTGAAACCCGCAGTCTTGGCGGTTGGCCGTTGTTGGCGCCTACGAAAACACCCCCGTTTCCGGGGGTGTTTGCTTTTGAGTTTGTTGCTTCGGCTAACCGCCTGTGCCGCCGGTTTCGCCGCCCGTGCCGCCTGATTCACCGCCCGTGCCGCCTGATTCGCCGCCTGTATCGGCGGGGATGTTGGCGGGCGGGGTGTACGGTATCACTTGCGGCGCTGGTGCCGGGCGGGCCTTGGTGGGCTGGCCGGTCCATTCGCGGAAGCGGTTCATGATTTCGTAGTCAACGTAATCATAGATCGGCTTGGCCTGCGGGTGGTCGCGCAGCGGGCGGATTGGCTCGGCCCACGATTGCTCATACAGCGCCACCGGCAGTGTCAGCACGCCCACCACCAGCAGCAGCAGGATCGTGAAGATCAGCAGCACGCGCTTGCCGGCACTCTTCTTCTTGGCATCGCCGCCGTCGGCCACTTCGACCTGGGCCTTGGGCAGTTCTTTCTTTTTCTTGTCGGTCTTTCCGGTCTTGCCCTTTTCGACGTTCTTGGGCGCCTTGGTGGGCATGACGCCCTTGCCGCTCTTGCCCTTCTTGGGCTCGTCGGCCACTTCGTCGGGGATGTCGGCGTCGGGCACGTCGGCTGATGCATCAAAGCCGCCTTGCTCGTCACCCGGCAGTTCGTCCATCAGGTCGTCGGCCGGGGGCACCGGCTGCGGCGAGGTGGTCTTCTTGACGCTGGCTGAGCTGGTGCCCACGCCACGGCGCAGCGGGTGGATGTCTTCTTCCATGCTGGCCGGGGCCGTCGGCACGTCGTCGAAGCGCTTGCCCTTGGGCAGGTCCACGTTGCCGAAATCGTCAGCGCCTTTGCGCGCGGAAGTCTTGTTCTTGGCTGCCTGTTCCGGCGGCGGCGGGCTGAATACCGTCGCGTCCATGTTCGCTTCGGCCGGTTCGGGCTCAGCACCGAAGGGTTCGTCGAAGCCTGCCTGCGCGTCGGCCTCGCCCCAGTCGCCGGCGTCGGGCTCCGGCTCGGGCATTGGCGCCGCGCGGTCGGACGGGCGGAATCCCGGGGGCGGCGGGCTGAACATGGTCTTGTCCATCGCGCCGGTCTTCTGGCGCGGTGTGCCAAGGCCCGGGGGCGGCGGGCTGAACATGGTGGCGTCAATGTCGCCGCCACCCAGCGGCTTGGTGCCTGAGGCACCGCCTACGGCGCCCATCTCAAGTTCTTCGGGCGAACGGATGTCATTGCCGAAGGCGTCAAAGTCGGCGCTGGCCGGGGCCAGGTCGTCCTGCATCGGGGCCTGGTACTGCGGCGGCTGATACTGCGGCTGGCGCGGCTGGTTAAAGCCACCGCGCGCCGGCGGGGCCGCGTGCTGCGGCGGCTCATCGAAGGCGCTGATTGTGGGCAGCGCTTCATCCTCGGGTGCGGCAAAGCCGTCGTATTCGGCGGCAAGGCTCTCCAGCTTGGGGCTTGAATCCATGCGCGACAGCTCAGGCTCTTGTGCGCCAAAGGGGTCGCCGCCGAAGCCGCCGTCGTCCTGTGCAAAACCGCCGCCGAAGTTGCCCTGCGGCTGCAGGTCACCGGCAAACGGCTCAGGCTGCATTTCGCCAAACGGTTCAGGCTGCATGTCGCCACCGAACGGCTCAGGCTGCATTTCGCCGCCGAAGGGCTCAGGCGCCATGTCGCCGCCGCCAAACGGGTCGCCGCCAAAGGGCGAGGCATCATCGCCAAAGCCGACATCGGCAAACGCAGGCTGCTGATGGCCCTGCTGCGGGCGCTGCTGAGGCCGCTGCTGCGGCTGATTCTGCTGGAAGAACTGGGCCGCGTCCTGTTCCTGCTTGCGGCGGGCGTCGGCCTTTGACTTGTCGCGTTCGGCGCGGATGCGGTCTTGCATGTCCGGCGGCGGCGGGCTGAACACCGTGGCGTCGGGGTTGTCGCCGCCCATGCCGGCAAACTGCGGCGGTGCTTCGCCCATGAAGTTCTGGGCGCTGGTCGGTGCCGCCGGCCGTGGCGCGCCGGGGCGTTCGACTTTGCTGGTATGTTTCTTGACGACTTTGATGTTCAAGTCGCGGTCGATCTGCGCCATCTGGTCAGGCGTAAGCAGCTTGGCCTTTTCCAGGATCATGCGCACGCTGACCTTCTTGCCCTGGTCCGCAAGCGCGCGCTGCTTGGCAAGAACTGTTTGCAGGCGCTGCGGGTCCAGAAAACCCCGCGCGACGGCCTGCTGACCATATCGAAGGTTGATAGGCATTGTGGAAAGTTGCCCCTGACGGCGTTCAATGAATACCGGCGCGGCCGGCGCTTGCGCGCGCCGACAGAACCGGCGTTTCGAGCGACTCTAGCGATTTCCAAGCCAAAGGGGCAAGCCCCCGGGGTCAGAGTATATCACCCGCACCCGCGTGCGACAGTCTGCTGCGCGCAAGTGAAACTGCGGCTTCACTTACGTCAACGCCCACGGCACGGCGCCCGGCCAACACGGCGGCGACCAGCGCAGTACCTGAGCCGCAACAAAGGTCGCACACCACGTCGCCCGGGTTGCTGAACACGCGCACCAGCCGGTCCAGTAACGCCAGCGGCTTCTGCGTGGGGTAACCGACACTCTCCTTTTGATTGCCGCGCAGGGCTGGAATTTCCCACACATCGCGCAGCCCCGCATAGGTGTAAGGGCCCAGTTCGTCGCGCTCAATCACTACGTTCTTGAAGCCGTAATGGTGCGCCAGCCGGCTTTTCTCTTTCAGCGCGTTGAAGGTGTAATCGGCACCCTTGGCGAACACCTGGATCGTGTCGTGCTTGCGCCCCAGCCAGCGCTTGCCCAGGCCGCCCGTGCGATAGCTCCAGATCACTTCATTCACGAAGGCATCGGGCCCCAGCAGCCGCTCAAGTTCAATCCGCCCCCAGTGCGACGCGCGCCAGTCCAGGTGCAGCGCGATCACGCCGTGCGGACGCAACTGTCCCGTTGCCGCTTGCAGCAATGCGCGCAGGAAATGCAGGTATTCGGCCATGCCGCCGGGCCAGCGGTCGTCGTATTCGGGCCCGCCCACACGCAGGCTGCGCTTGCGGCCGCTGAAAAACGGCGGGTCCAGGTAGATCAGGTCAGCGGACGGCAGCGAGGCGGCAAGCTGGATCGCGTCGCCGTGCAGCACTTGCCAGGTCGGGCTTGGGGCGTTCACGGGCGCTAACCCACGCGCTGGGCGAAGAAGCGGTCGATGCGAGTCCACAGGTCGCGTTCAGCGGCCTCGCGGTACTCGTTGTTGCCTTCTTCGTTGTCGAAAAAGGCATGGCCGACGCCGGGGTACGTGTAGGTTTCGTCGGTTTCGGGGCTGCTGGACAGCACGCGCTCAAGGGCGCGGACGTCTTCGATCGGGACTTCGGCGTCAAGTTCGCCAAACACGGCCATCAGCGGCGCGTGGCTGCGGGCGACCACGTCGATTGGCTGGCGGATGATCACGTCGTCGGCCACGTTCAGGCGCACGAAGGGGCATACCAGCACGCAGGCGTCAAAGCCTTCTTCGCTGGCCAGCATCAGCAGGGTGCCGCCCAGCCATGCGCCTACGCCGCAGACCGGTTTGCCGCCCAGCGTGCGCTTGAGCTCAGCGGCGGCATCGCGCACTGTGCGCACGCCCTGCACCAGTTCATCGATGGTGATGTCATCAATCGTGCGAGGCCGGCGCGCAATGTCGGGCACGCTGACCGCAAAGCCGGTGTTGGCAATGCCCTGGGCGCTGTGCATGACAGCTTTGTCACTGCACAGGCGCTTGGGGACAAGCACCACACCCGCCTTGGCGGGGCCGTTGCGAGGGTTGACAAGCATGCGCACAGGGTAGCGGCAGCAGGCCCGGGAAGGTAGGGGTGACCGGTGCTCTGTGCTTGGTGCTCAGTGTTCGGTGCTCAGTGTTCAGTGCTCGGTGCTCAGTGCTCAGTGCTCAGTGCCCTGTGCTCTGTGCGCGATCCAGGGTGCCCAGTGTCCGGGGAAGGGCTTCATGCGTCGGATCGTCTTAGCCCGCGATCGCAGTACCCCGCCCACTGAACACGAAGCACCGGGCACCGAGCACCGAGCACTGGGCACTGGGAACCGGCTACTGGCCCTGATGCATGCCCGTACTATAACGCCACCTTCACATTTGCCGGAGTTGCCATGAGCGAGCGCAAGCTGTTTACCTCAGAGTCCGTCGGTGAAGGCCACCCGGACAAGATCTGCGACCAGGTCTCGGACGCCGTGCTGGACGCGATCCTTACCCGCGACCCCAAGGCGCGCGTGGCCTGCGAAACCGCCACTACCACCGGCCTGATCGTGGTGATGGGCGAAATCACCACCACGGCGCAGGACGTGCTCGCGCGCATCGGCGACATCGCCCGCGAAACCGCCTGCGGCATCGGTTACACGAACGGTGACTACGGCCTCGATGGCAACTCGTGCGGCGTGATGGTGGCCGTGCACGGCCAGTCGCCCGACATCGCCATGGGTGTTGATGAAAAGGCCGACCATGAGCAGGGCGCCGGCGACCAGGGCATGATGTTCGGCTACGCCACGCGCGAAACCCCGGCGCTGATGCCGGCCGCGCTGTATTACTCGCACAAGCTGACGGCCAAGCAGGCTGAGCTGCGCCGCGCCGGCAAGCACGACTGGCTGCGCCCGGACTGCAAAAGCCAGGTGACCGTCGAATACGAAGGCAACGCCGTCAAACGCGTCCACACCGTCGTGCTCAGCACCCAGCATTCGCCCGACGTGACGCTGGCGCAGGTCCGCGAACAAGTCATCAGCGATATCCTCAAGCCCGTGCTTCCGCGCGAGCTGGTGGACGACAAGACCATCTGGCACGTGAACCCGACCGGCCGCTTTGTAGTAGGCGGCCCGCACGGCGACAGCGGCCTCACCGGCCGCAAGATTATCGTGGACACCTACGGCGGTGCCGGTCGCCACGGCGGCGGCGCCTTCAGCGGCAAGGACCCCACGAAGGTTGACCGCAGCGCGGCCTACATGGCCCGTTACGCGGCCAAGAACATCGTGGCGGCCGGCCTGGCTGACCGCTGCGAAATCCAGCTTGCCTACGCGATCGGCGTGGCCGAACCAGTCAGCATCAACGTCGACACCTTCGGCACGGGCAAGATTCCTGAGGCCGAAATCATCGCGCTGCTGCGCAAGCACCTGAGCTTCAAGCCCAAGGCGATCATCCAGCACCTCGACCTGCAGCGCCCGATTTACCGTGAAACGGCGCGCAACGGCCACTTCGGCCACGAAGGCCCCAGCTTCCCGTGGGAAAAGACCGACCTCGCGGCCAAGCTGAAGTAGGAAACAAAGCACAAGCAAGCGGCCGCCGGTTTTTACCGGCGGCCGCGCTTCGTTGAGCGCCTGCTGTGCAGCGCACGGCAGACCGCCTAGACACCCAAAACTGCGCGTTCCACACGAAGATACGAAGGCACCAAGAAAGGCATCACGCGAACTGGTTGGGCACCAGCTTCACGTTGCGCTGGGGTCTACAGTCGACGGTCGACAGTTCACGGTAACTGCTGCTGTTCGCCGTAACCGTAGACTGTGAACCGTTGACCTGCTCCCTGACTCCGGTTGTCAGGCAACTCACGCAAGAAGCGCCAGCAGGCACCGATGGCCTTGCCTTGCTTGGTGTCTTAGTGCCTTGGTGTGGAACCGCAGTTGCCGTTCTTCGCGCTTCTTCGCGGCCTTCGCGTCAGCCGTTGAGGCCGGCCCGCAGCCAAGTGCATCGCCTGGTCATGCCATCTCAACGAAGGCTAACTACTAATTGTCAACGCATTAGTAGTTTTCAGTAGTTTGCACGGTCCTAAAACCCGCGGATCTTGCCGGATACCTTCAGCAGGGTGCTTGCGGCCGCTTTGCCCAGCACTTCTTGCGCCTGCTGTTGTGCCTGCTTCCAGTACGTGAAGGCTTCGGCGAAGCGGCGGCGGCCGGCCTCGGTCAGTCGCAACTCGTGCGAGCGCGCGTCCTGGGCGCCGATGCGCTGGATCCAGCCGTTGCGTTCCATGCGGTCGGCGTTGCGGCTGAGTGTGGACTTGTCCAGCTTCAAGGCGCTGCACAGCCGGCCCGGGCTGCAACCGCCCGTGTGCTCAAGCGCCGCCAGGATCGTCATCTGCGGGCTGGTCACGCCCGCCGGGCGCAGCGCTTCGTCGTACATCGCCGTGATCACGCGATCCAGCAGCCGTGTGCGGCTGGCAAGGCATGAGGCCGCCATCTGGGCGGCTGCGTCTTTCAGTTGATTGGCCATGCAACAAGTATATGGAATCTTGTCACATCCGGCCATGTAAATTCCGGCGGAAATCGGGATTTCACTGTGCTTTATGCCGGATAGGATGCGTTAATCTTCCGCCATTCGGAACCATGTTACGCACAACTGGTGAACACACATGACCCACGCTTTTTCCCGCGCCGCTGACGAGAAGGTAGATATCCGCGTCGGCACTGTCGTCTTCACGATCATGCACTTCGTGCCACTGCTGGCTTTCTTCACAGGCGTGCACTGGAGCGCATGGATCATCATGGCCGTGCTGTACCTGGCGCGCGTCTTTTTCATCACGGCAGGCTACCACCGCTATTTCGCGCACCGCAGCTATCGCATGGGGCGCTTCATGCAGTTCTTGATGGGCGTGGCCGGCACCACGGCCGTGCAGAAGGGCCCGCTGTGGTGGGCTGCGCACCATCGCCACCATCACAAGCACAGCGACGACCAGGAAGACATCCATTCGCCCAAACGCGGCTTCTGGTGGAGCCATACCGGCTGGATCCTGTGCAAGAAGTACGACAAGACCCACCACGACCTGATCCCCGACTTCACCAAGTACCCCGAGCTGCGCTTCATCGACAAGTTCGACTGGATTGCGCCGCTGCTGCTGGGCGTGGCCGTGTGGGGCCTTGGCTACTGGATCACCGGCACCGGCGTCGGCGCCTGGGGCATCACGCTGGTCGGCTTCTTCCTGTCGACAGTGCTGACCTGGCACGCGACCTTCACCGTCAATTCGCTGGCCCACGTGTTCGGCAACCGGCGTTTCGCCACCCGCGACACCAGCCGCAACAACCTGTGGATCGCGCTGGCGACCGGCGGCGAAGGCTGGCACAACAACCACCACCATTACCCGGGCGCGGCCTGCCAGGGCTTTTACTGGTACGAGATCGACACCAGCTGGTACGTGCTGAAGGCGCTGTCGTGGGTGGGGCTGGTCAGCGGCCTGCGCCGCCCGCCTGCGCACGTGCTGGAAAAGCACTTGATCAAGAAGGGTGCTGCGGACCTGGGCATGTTCCAGACCCACTGGGAACGCGCGGTCAAGGCACTGGCCGACGCGCAGGCCAAGGCCGGCGACGTCGCCATTGAGCAGAAGCAGGCACTGGAAGAAATGCTGTCGGCCACGCGCGCCAAGGTGGAAGAGTTCGCCAAGGCCTCGGCCGAAAAGGCCGCGTCACTGATGCCAAACAAAGAACCCGAAGCCGTAAACTAGGCCGGGAAATCAGGCACGAAAGCAAACACCCCGCGAACAACGCGGGGTGCTTTGTTGCTGACGCGAAGGCCGCGAAGATTCGCGAATAACGGCAACTGCGGTTCCACACTAAGGCACTAAGACACCAAGCAAGGCAAAGCCATCCGTGGTTGCTGGCGCTTGCTGCGTGATGCTTTTCTTTGTGACTTGGTGTCTTCGTGTGGAACCCGCAGTTGTGGTTGCTTCGGCGGTTAGCAGTTGTTGCACGTCGTGTGCAGTGCAGCAGCCACTCAGGGCGCCCAGCCGTGGGCATAAGCACTGGCGGCTCGTGGCGCGCCTTTGCGCTACGCTTTTGCGATTTACTTCAAACGCAGTGGGCTGTTCTTCGCGTTCCTTCGCGGACTTCGCGTCGGTCCTTGAAGCGCGCCACCGGCGTTTGTCCACGAAGGACACGAATTGGCACGAAGCACGACAACGGCTTGAAACCACGGGTGGACACGAGTTGCTGCTGTTCTTCGTGAACTTCGTGTACTTCGTGGACAAATGCAGTTGCCGGTTGTCTACCCTTCGCTTGCGCTCCGGGCTCTTGTTCTAGCTTTCGTGGACTCTTGCAGTGGCCGGGGCTTACAGGATGGTTTTGCCCAGGGCGCTGGCGATCAGCTCTACGGCCAGTTGGCCGGTCTGGTTGTAGATGTCGAGGATCGGGTTTACTTCGGCCAGTTCCAGGCTCGTCAGCATCCCGCTTTCGGCGATCATTTCCATCGCCAGGTGGGCTTCGCGGTAGGTCAGCCCGCCGACCACTGTGGTGCCGGTGCCGGGGGCCACGCGCGGGTCCACGCTGTCGATGTCGAAGCTGACGTGCAGGTAATCGGTGTTGCGTGTGGCCAGGTTGATCGCGTCGCGCATCACGGCGGCCATGCCGCGTTCGTCGATATCCTTCATCGTGAAGGCGTGCACGCCGCTGTCGAGAATCGCGCGCTTTTCCTGCCGGTCCAGGTCACGCAGGCCCACCAGCACAAAGTCATTCGGCGAAACCTTGGGCGCAAACCCGCCGATCTTGGTCAGCGCGTCGGGCCCTTGTCCCAGGGCCACGGCCACGGGCATACCGTGGATGTTGCCGCTGGGGCTGGTTTCGGGCGTGTTCAGGTCACCGTGGGCATCGATCCAGATCACGCCCAGCGTAAGTTCATCCTGGATGCCCTTGGCCTTCAGCTCAGCTTCTTCTTCGCGGATGCCGGCTGCCAGGCCCGCGATGGTGCCGATGCTCATGCTGTGGTCGCCGCCGATCACCAGCGGAAAGCCGCCCTTCTTCACGATGCGCTTCACGTGTTCGTGTGCCGCGTCGCAGGCGCGCACGATCAGCGGCAGGTGGTTCGCCTTGCCCTTGATCGTCGGCGGGGTTTCCGGCGGGGTGGCCGGGGCGGACTTGTCGCGTTCGACGTCGCGGATGATCACGTCGCCGTGGTCTTCAATCTGGTGGCCGATGTTGCGCAGCTTCTCAAGCAGCCCGGCGATGCGGATCGCGCTTGGGCCCATGCCCACGCCGCGGCGGCCCGCGCCGTGGTCAAGCGGCATGCCGAGGATGTGGACCTCAAGGCTTTCAACCTGCTGGAAGCGTCTGCTGGGCATGGTGATTGAAGCATACCTTTATGTATCGGACCGGGCAGGGGAAGCCCGGGCACAGCGGCCGCCCCGATTAATCTTTCGTGTGCCCGCAAACCGGCCATGGGCAAGGCTTCGCGGCACACGGCTCAGGCGGCCTGTGCGCCACTCTTGCTAAGGGCAGGGGAATGGTCCCCGCCGGAGCCCTGCCATGGACCTGTCTGCCGTGCCCTACCTGCTGCTTTCGCGCGAGCTTGATTTCGGCTTTTCCAAAGAGCGCGTGTACCTGTGCCTGTGCCTGATCGACCACACCGTGCTGGGCGTGGGCCTTTCGCGCGATGAAGCTTTGCGCGGCATGGTCCATGAACTTGAAGGCAAGTACCCCGACGACGACGGCGAAGTCCGCTTCTTGGGCAACTGATATGGACGCGCACATCAAGTTCGCCGCCCGCGCTTTCGGGTTTGCGCCCTTGTGCGTCGCGCCGCCCGCGCCCGCCATGCTGCCGCTTCCCGCACCCGGGCAGGTGCTGGCGCTGCTGGGCCCAAGCGGCAGCGGCAAGACGCTGGCCCTGGAAGCCCTGCGCCGGCACCACGGAGGCGTTGCACCCGCGCAACCCCGGCGCGACGACACGCCCGTGCTGGCGCTGTTTGCCGACATCGCCGATTCGGCCCGCCTGCTGCGCGTGCTCGCGTCGTGCGGCCTTGCCGACGGCCGGCTGTGGCAACTGCCCGTGCGCTGCCTTTCCGCGGGCGAGTATGCGCGGCTTTGCATTGCCGAAACTCTGCTGCGCTGCCGCGACGGCGGGCTGCTGGTGCTGGACGAATTCGACACGCACCTCGATCAGCTTGCCGCCTGCGCACTGGCCCAGACCGTGGCCCGCGTGGCGCGCAGGCTTGGGTTGCGTGTTGCGGCCTCAACGCACCGGCCTGAACTGCTGCCGTATCTGGGCGCGTCGCGGGTGCTTGGCCTGGGGGCGGATGGTGCCCTGCACGATCAGGCCCCGCCCGCGCCCCGCGCGCTGGCCGACGAGCTTGAGATCGTGCCGGCGCGCCGCGCTGACTACGCACGTTTTGCCCGCTGGCATTACCTTGGGCCCGGGCTGCCGGGGCCGACCTCGCACGCCTTCATCGCCCGGCTGGGCGGCGAAGATGTGGCGATCGCGCTGTTCGGCTACCCGCATCTGCTGCTGGCTGCCCGGCGCGAAATGCTGCCCGCGCGCTTTCACCCGGTGCGGGTGCGGCAGTTTGGTGCCGCCGCGTTGAACCGCGAAGTCCGCAACCTGCAACGCGTGATCGTGGACCCGCGCGCGCGTGGAGCCGGCGTGGCGCAAGCTCTGTTGCGGCACGGCATGCGGCAACTCGGCGTGCGCTGGGTTGAGTGCGTGGCGCAACTGGGCCAGTTCAGCGACTTTCTGTTGCGCGCGGGCTTCAACCCCGGGCCGTTGATCCAGCCGCCGTGCAACCGCCGCCTGCTTAAGCTGCTGGCGAGGCTGGGCCTTGATGCCGAAATGCTGCATGACGCATCCATGCGACAGCGTGTGCTGGGCGCACTGCCGCCTGCCCAGGCCGCAAAACTCGCCGCCGCGCTGGCCGCGGTCGCGCGTTCACGGGTGCAGACCGGCCACGGGCACGCGCGGCAGGCCGGGCTGGTGCCCGGCTCGGTGCTTGAGCGGGCGCTGGCGCGGCTGCACGCGCGGCCGCAATACTTTGTCCATGACGCGGGGACCCCCGATGAGCGGCAATGAGCTGTTCCGGGTCATGCGCTACGAGCCCCACGCGGGCCAGGCGCTGTTCCATGACTCGGCAGCGCGCTTCAAAGTGCTGATTGCCGGCGCGCGCTTTGGCAAGTCGCTGGCGGCGGCGCGTGACGTGCTGCGCGACGTGTTGACGGGCGGCGGGCAGGGCTGGCTGGTCGCGCCCAGTTACGCCCTGGCGCGCCACGAGTTCCATTACCTGCGCGATGACCTGGGGCCTGAACTGGGTGCCGGCGCGGTCCTGCTGGACGGGGGGCTGCGCACGGCCTCAAGCATGCTCACGCGCTGGGGCGGGCGGGTCGATACGCTCAGCGCCAATTCGCCGGAAAGCCTGCTGGGTGCGGCCGTGGACTTCATGCTGTTGTGCGAGGCCGCGCACATCCCGCACGATGTGTTCGTGCGCTTTCTGCGGGCGCGGCTGTCGTCGCGCAACGGGCGGCTGATCGTGCCCACGACGCCACACGGGCTGAACTGGGTGCATGAGCTGTACCAGCGCGGGTTGGACGGCGGCGAATGGGCCAGCTTTCGCTTCAAGACCGCCGACAACCCGCTGGTGGCCCACGATGAAGTCGAAGCCGCGCGTGAAACGCTGCCCGCCAACGTGTTCGCCGAGCAATATGAGGGCGAGTTCGTGCAGGGTGCCGGCCGCGTGTACACCGAGTTCTCGCGCCAGACGCACGTGGCGGCGCTGACGGTGCCAGCAGGCGCTGTGATTTACCGGGGGATCGACTTTGGCTACTCGAACCCGCTGGCGTGCCTGTGGGGGTGTGACGACCACGGGCGAATTCTGGTGCTGCGCGAATACGTGGCAGCGGGCCTGACGATGGCCGAGCACGCGGCGCGGATCCTGGCCATCGACGCCGAGTTCACGGCGCGCGGATGCAATTTCGGCCCCAGTTGGGGCGACCCTTCCGGCCCGGGCGCCATCGCGGAACTCAAGACACACGGGATCATCCTGCAGCGTGCGGCAAACCCGGTGCTGCCGGGCATCAACCGTGTGCGCCAAGTGCTGAAGGGCAAAGGCGACGAGCCCGGGATGCAGGTGGATGAGTCATGCGTGAAGCTGATCCGCGAGTTCGAAAACTACCATTGGGCCGAGGCCGCAGGCGGCGCTGAGCCTGTGCCGGTGAAGAAAGACGACCACGCGCTCGACGCGCTGCGGTACCTGGTGGCCGGAATAGGCAAGCACGTGCTCTGGAATTCCAGCAAGGCAGTCTGGTAGGGTATGCGCATGGCAACGGACGATGATCCGACACCGGGCGGTTTCATGCGCGACATGCGCCCCAGCACAATGCTGGTGCTGGCGGTGCTGCTGGCGATGATTTTCGTGCCGATGTTCTTCATCGACCTGAGCTCGCTGCAAAAGGCCGCGGACGAGCAGAACCTGCAGAATGTCCCGCGCATCGACCTGCCGGTGAACAACGCGCCGCGCACCATGCCGCGCGAAGAGCTGCCGCCGCCGCCGGCCAACCGCCCCCGCCCGCCGGAAGGCAACGTCCCCGTCGTCGAGTAAGCGCGCGATGCGACCAGCCGCCGAGACACCCAAAACTGCGGGTTCCACACGAAGACACCAAGTCACCAAGAAGGGCATGACGCAACAGGCGCCAGCAGCAACCGATGGCTTTGCCTTGCTTCGTGCCTTGGTGTCTTAGTGTGGAAACGCATTTGCCCGGCACCGCAGACCCGCAGCGAGCCTCTGCGACCTGGCGTTACGCCCTTGTAGTCAACCCAAAAAGCAGTTGCCGTTCTTACCCCGCCCGCCGGAAGGCAACGTCCCGGTCGTCGAGTAAGCGCGCGATGCGACCAGCCGCCGAGACACCCAAAACTGCGGGTTCCACACGAAGTCACCAAGAAAGGCATGACGCAACAGGCACCAGCAGCAACCGATGGCTTTGCCTTGCTTCGTGCCTTGGTGACTTAGTGTGGAAACGCATTTACCCGGCACCGCAGGCCCGCGGCGAGTCTCTGCGACCTGGCGTTACGCAGTTGCAGTGAACCCAGAAAGCCGTTGCCGTTCTTCGCGCTGCTTCGTGTGCTTCGTGGGCAAACGCCGTTGCGGTTGCCCTTGGCAGATACGCCCGTTACTCAAAGCGCAAGTCGTCGAAGTACAGCTGCCGGCTGCTGCCGCTGGCGGTGTCGAAGATGAGTTGCACGTTGCTGAGCTGGTTCAGGTTCAGCGCCGGGTTGGCCGCCGTGAAGGCCGACAATAACACGTTGGCCTCAACGAAACGGTCGTACACATTCTGAGTGCCCGTGTAGTCCGGCAGGTACGTGCTGTTTTGCGCATTGCGGTTGAACAGCGTGATCGTGGCCTGGTCGTTCTGCGCGTCGGTCAGACGCACCTGCACAGTGACCCAGTCAAAGCCCTTTACAGCACTGGCGGTGTCCACACTGCCGATGCGCATGATGAAGCGCCGATTGCGGCTGCGGTCCTGGCTGGCTGCGGGGATGGTGGTGGTAAAGGTGGTGATGGTGGCCGCATTCAAGGTAAGTCGGTTGTGGCGCAAGTTCAGCGAACTCATGTTGCCAGTGGCGGGATATATGGAAGCGTTGGTCGCCATCGTCCCGCTGGAAAGCGTGTTGCCGCCGCTGATGCTGTTGGTGCTGTTGTTGCTGTCCTGGTTGTCATCGACGACCAGCGTTTCGTTCATGTTGCGCCAGGCTGTCACGCCGACTTCATCGCTGCCGGCGAACTCGTTTCCGTACAGGAAGCCCTCAAGCGAAAGGTCCAGGTTCGCCCAGCGCCGCATGAATGCGACAACAAGATTTCGGATGCGCTCCTGCTCCTGCGCGCGGGTTATGTACGGCGACCCGTCGGCCGGATTGGCGTCGCCCAGATAGTTGTGATTCGCCCCGTAGATGGTGGCAAACGTCGCCTGGCCCACCGCGCGATCAATGAACTGGTCGCAGATCGGGTACACCAGATCGCCGTCGTTCTCGCCCGCGATGATCATGCTGGGCAGGCGCGGCTGCGGCGTGGGAATGCCCGAGTACGCGGGGGCGCTGCCGGTGCCACTGACAAAGCCGGCGAAATTGCGCAGGTCGTAGCCCATGAAGTAGATCACGCCCTTGATCTTCAGGTTCAGGTTGCGGTGGTGCGTGTAATGTGTGGCACCGCCGCCGCGGCTGTGGCCGCTCATGAAGATGTTGTTCACGTCCACGCGGTTGAACAATGCGTCGCCCGAGTTGGCGTTGCGTGCGAGCACCCGGTTCATCGCGCCTTCCTGGAAGAAGCTGGCTGAGACGTGGCAACGGTTGACGTCGTTGTTGTCATAAGGCGCATAGACCGGCGGGCTGTTCAGCGTGTTGCGGAACGACTGGTAGTCCTCAACACTGACAAAGATGAAACCCCAGCTGGCCAGGTGCGCGCCCAGGGCCACATCGTAGTCATCGTAGTTGAAGCCGCGGCCGCGGTGATGCACCAGCACCGGCGCCGGGCTGGGCGGCGTGGGCGAGCCCGCGAAGTTGGGGTAGTAGACCTGCATCTTGCAGGCAGGCTGGCCGGACTGCGCCCAGGTGATTCCGTCAAATCCCGACGTGAATGACCACGTGTCATCAAAGGGGCCGGAGACCTGGTAGGGCCCGGCATTCTTGAAGTTCTGGCCGCTCACGAACTCTGTTTCGTTGGCACTGAACACCGCCAGTGCGCAGCGAATCGGCTGGGCCTGGTTGCCCGCCAGCAACGCGTACAGCGTGAACGAATACGAGCCCGCCGTGGTCGGCGTGCCGCTGATCGTGCCGTTACTCGTGTTCAGGTTCAAACCTGCGGGCAAAGTACCGCTGAGCAAACCGTAGCTGAGCGTGCCGCCCGGGGCCGCAAAGCTGGCGCTGTCACTGTAGGGGTTGTTCACCCGCGTGCTCTTGAGCGCCGCGAACGCGCCGGGCTCATTGATCAGCGTGAACGACGTGACGCTCAAACCGATGCTGGCGCTGTCCGTGTTGGGGTTGGTGATGCTGCCTGTCAGTGTGTAGCTGCCTGCCGTGGCGATCGGGCTTGGGGTTACGCTGGCGATGCCCGCTGTGAAGGCCACGCTGCCGCTCTGGATCTGCGCGCTGGATGAATTCGTCAGGCTCCAGTTCAAGGGTCCGGCCGCGCCAAGCCACGTTGCGCCGGTGCCGTCCACGACGCGGAAGTTGAAGGGGCTCCAGCTTGCATTGGGCGCCACCGAAGTCGGGCCCGTGGCCGTCACCAGCAGGTCCACGCCGAAGTTGATCGTGCCGGTGGTGACGCTGGCCGCGTCGGGCGAGCTTGCGGTGAAGGTCGCCGCGCCAATCTGGTTGTAGGTCAGCCCGCTGAACGTAAGCGTGCTGCCGCTGCTGTTGGCGCTGGTGCCGCCGCCCAAGGCACCGCCGCCGCTTGCAACCGTCAGCGTGCCGCTGATGGCCGGGCTGGGCGCGACCGGCACACCCGAAATCTGCCCGGTCAAATTGAGGGTCAGCGAAAAGCTGCCGTTCACAAGCACGTTGGCGGGTGTGCCGCTGAAGGCCATCACAATCGTGTCCACCACAAAAACCGCGCTGGTCGCCGGCGGGAAGCCAAACGCGCTCGCGCGCAGGCTGAGGTTGCCCGCCGTGTCGTACGTAACCTGCGTGAACGTGAGGCTGCTGCCGGCACTCAACGTCTGCGTTGTCGTGCCGCCCAGGTTGCCGCTGCCCGTGGCGACAGTCAGGCTGATGTCCACAGGGTAGCCGGCAGCCTGCGCCAGGCCCGACACCGGGTCAAAGGTTTCGACAGTGACCGAGAAATTCTTGTTCCGCAAGGCGCCCGTCGGCGTGGCCGTGAACCGCAGGTCAAGCTGCGCGCCCACATTGAACAGAATCGTCGTGACCCCGGCCGTGGCCTTGGGGCCGTTGAACGAAAGCTGGTACTGCCCCACCTGGTCAAGGATCAGGTTGTCAAACGTGAGGCTGGGGCTGTTGTTGCCCTTGCGGCTGGTGGTGCCGGTCAGGTTGCCGGGCCCGGCCGCTTTGGTGGCTGTAATCGTCTCGTTTGACTGCACGTTGCGCGGGTTGGTGGTGCCGGGTTCAAAGAAGTTCAGCGTAATGCTGAAGGGCCGGTTGACCTGCGCGCCGTTCAGGCTGGGGCCCACGGGCTGCATGTCGTAGGCGGGCTGCGGCTTTACCGTGCCGCCGCCGCCACTGGAACCGCCACCGCCGCCGCACGCGCCCAGCAGCATCGCCATCAAAGCCAGCGCCAGCACGGCGCGAAGGTTGGTCTTGTTCGACATCGCCTGCTCCTGACCTAGAACACGAAGTACCAGTTGTTGTCGATGCGGATGAACTTGAGCGTGATCTCGCCCAGGTTGCCGCCCACCTGCAGCACCATCGTCGCCGCGTCGTCGTCTTCCTGCAGTGTGTATTCGCGCGCGTCCCACGCCGCCTGCACCTTGGCCCAGTACGGTCGGATGCTGCGCCAGGTGAACTGGCGGTGCGCGTCGTGCAGGTCGTCTTCGGTCAGGAATTCGCGGTCGGCCTTTTCCTGCATGGTGCGGGCCAGCCATGCGGTGTCGCCGCGCTCAATGGCCGCGAACACGCCGATCATCATGTCGGTCACGTTGCCCTGCATGCGCGGCACCTCGGAATCCTTGGCGCGGGGCGACACGTTGGGGTTGGCCGGCGTTTCCGGTGCCGTAACGGTGGGCGCCGGGGGTACGGGGCCCGCCGGCATACTCAGCGGCGTGGTTTTGGCCGATGCAAGCGTCAGGGTCGCGATCCCGGCCACACCGATCAGCGCGGCGCATGCGGATACGACGGACGCGAGCCAATTAGGCTGCTTCATGGAATGTCCTCCTCGCCCAGTATCGTAAACAAGGGTGGCATCGAGATTGTCACCCGGATGCTTCATTTACTTCACGGCCAGTGCTGCCGCGGGACGCCGGAGTCTCCCACAACCCCGTGGCCGGCGGCCAGGTTGTCCCCGGCCGGTACGCGCCCGCAAGCTTATTCAGTGGCAATACGGTAATGCCAGCCAAGTAGCCGCGCCAGCAGAATCCTTACAAGCCAAACGCCGTGCTGGATGGGTACGAGCTTGCGGTTGCGGTTCAGGGCCAACAGTCGACGGTCGACAGTTCACGGTAACTGCGGCTGTATGCAGTAACCGTAGACTTGCACCGCGACCCGGGTGGTCACGCCATGCGAAGGCCTGACCTACGCGGGACTCTGGTGAACAGGGCCAACTGCGTTTGAACCACGGATTCACACGGATAGACACGGAGCCCAGCGCGACGGCCTCGCGACACAGCCGCTCCGTGTAACTCCGTGTCCCTCCGTGGCTCAAAACGAAGTCCGACGCAAAGCAACCATCGGTGCACATGCGTAAACATGCCTGGATGGCGCCGGCAACGCAGCGCGAGGCAATCCGTGGTTCAAACGCAGTTGCCGTACTCTGTAACTCTGTTTGAACTACCGAACCGCGCATCCACAGATTTCACAGATGGCACAGAGAAAGCCATTGCCGTCTCAGCGCCTCTGCTGACCGTAGGCTTGCTCCGTGACTCTGGTGGTCATGCAACGCGGTGCGATTCGCGGTTGGCCGGCTTCGGCTTTGAAACCACAGGTTTGCACGGGTCACTGCAACAACTTGAATCCGCCGGCACAGCAGGCCGCACGCGATGTTCATGCGGCCGTGGCGCTCGTTGCGTCCTGGCGTGATGCCGTTGTCCTTGGCCGCCATTGACTCCACAGCTGCGGCCGTTCTCCGTGGCTATCCGTGTGAATCCGTGGTTCAAACGCAGTTGCCGTACTCTGCAACTCTGTTTGATTTACCGAACCGCGACTCCACAGATTTCACAGATGGCACAGAAAAAGCCATTGCCATCTCAGCGCCTCAGCGCCTCTGCGTGAGCCAGCCGTTGCTGTTTGCGCAGGCGCAATGCAAGCGTACCCAGCAATGCGGCCGCGAGCATCCAGGATGCGCTACTTTGCTGCCCGGTGCTGCAATAGAAGTCGTCGCCGTTGTCGTCGTCGTCGGAATCGCCGGCTTCGGCGTCGATGACCAGGAATTGCACGGGCGAGGTGTTTTCGCCGCCGCCGGCGGTGCCGCCGTCATCGACGAGATAGACGTCCAGTACAAACACGCCTTCTTCGCCGCGATGCAGGCGGAAGGTGAGGTCGCCGGTGTCGGGGTCGATTTCGGGGTAGTCGCGGAAGCGGAAGGCCTCACCGACGATCACGAATTGCAGCGTCTGGCCGGTTTCCCAGAAGACGCCGGGGCTGATGCCGGTGGCCCAGCCGGTGATGGTGACGCGGTCGCCGTCGGATTCGGTCTCGATCATGGGGCCGGCGTTGAAGTCGGGCGCCTGGTTGATGATGAACTCGATCGCGCCGATGTCGGGCGTGCCGCCAAAGGCGCGGTTGGCGCCGCGCTGGTCGTCAAAGGGCGCGCCCGCGCCGCCGCCGTCAATCGCAAAGCTGCCCCAGAGCGGCATGCAGGTCAGGCCGAAGCCGCCGTTGTCGGCCAGCGCCGCCAGTTGCGGGTCCACCGGGCTGCCTGAGCTGCCGACCACCACGCTGGTGGTGAAGCCGCTGCTGCCGGTGGCGTCGCCGATCAGATTGTTGCCGAGGTCGGTGAACGCGCCATCCACATCCGGGAAAGTCCCGAGGTTGCCCGCGATTATGCAGCCGCGCACGGTGATCGTGCCGCCGATGCGCTCAACCCCGCCGCAGTTGGTTCCGCTGTTTACGGTAATGGTGCAATACTCCAGGTCGATGGCGACAGCGCCTATTTGAGCGATTGTGGCGACACTTGATGTGTTGCCGTGAAACGTACAGTTCTGCGCCAGCGAAGTGCCGCCGGTGGCAAGCAGCGCCGTACCCGCGCAACTGCGCACCGTGCAGCGCTGCATCGTCGCGTTGCTGACGTGCAGCACCGACTCGCCGCCAGTGGCCCCGCAGAGCGAGAATTCGCAATCTATCATGGTGCATGAGGCCGGGGCGATCACGGCCGCACCTTGCGAGCTTCCCAACGTGGACGAGGGTGTAACCTCGCCGGATTCCGTGAAGCAACCGATGACGCGCACGCGGGTCATGCTCAGCGGCCCCATGAACACGGCCACGCCGCCGCCGAACGAATTGCCGACGCTTCCCGCGATGTCCGCGCTGTCGCCTGCTTTGGCTGAGCAATCCTGAAACGTGCAATCTTCCAGCACCGTGGACGCGAGCGCAAACACTCCGCCGCCGCCGGCACCGGGCGAATTACCCGTGGCCACGTCGGCGCCTTGGGCACGGCAATCGCGCACGATGCAGGAACGCATAATCAGCCCGCCCGCCGAACGCACGCCGCCGCCCTCAGCCTGCGTCGGGGCAGCCGGGGTCGCGCGGCCGCCTTGCAGCGTCAGGCGCTCAAGCCTGAGCGAAGCGACTGTGGACGTGAAGATGCGAAAATCGGGCGCGGCTGCGTTTCGCTCAATGATCAGCGTGCCCGTGGCCGGCCCGTAGATCGAGACGATGTCCGTGATCACCGGCAGCGCGGTCAAAAGGCTGATCGTGCCCGTCACGGTGATTTCGATGTCGTCGGCACCGCCCGCGGCGTTGGCATCGGTGATTGCCTGGCGCAGGCTGCCCGCGCCGGAATCGCCGGTGTTGGTCACGGTGAAAGTGGCTGCGTTCAGGGCCGCCGAAAGAATCGTGGGCAGCAGCAGGGCAAGCAGTGCAATCCGCATGGGCTTCCTTAAAAAACAAAACATCCACCGAACACGGCAGATGCCATTTCCTACGCCGAGGCAGTTTCCCGCCCGGCCATCGTGAAGTCAAGCGTGACGGCGTTAGGATGGGCGTCGAGGGCAACGTGAAACACGAACTGATTATCCTCGGCAGCGGGCAGGACGGCGGGCTGCCGCAACTGGGCGCGCGTATGGCCGCCGATGCGGCCGCGCGGCTGGACCCGCTGGCCGTGCGCCTGGGCCCCAGCATTGCGCTGCTGGGCGAGGACGGGCGCTGCTTCCTGGTCGATGTCAGCCCCGATATCAAAGAGCAAGAGTCGCGGCTGCTGCGCATCCCGGCTTATGCCGCGCGCACCGGCCACAACCCCTTTGACGGCGCGCTGCTGACCCACGCCCACATGGGCCACTATCTTGGGCTGGCCCACTTCGGGCGTGAGGCCGCCAACACCCGCGACCTGCCGGTGTGGTGCACGGCCGCCATGGCGGCGTTCCTGCGCAACAACGCGCCATGGGACCAGCTTGTGTCGCTGCGAAACGTTGAGTTGCGCGAGCTTTCGCCGCCCGCCGCCGTGCAGCCGTGGCCGGGGCTGAGCTTGCGGCCGATCCCGGTGCCGCATCGGGGCGAATACACCGACACTGTGGGCGTCAGCATCAATGATTCTGTGCTTTATGTGCCCGATATTGACAGTTGGGCGGCATGGCCGGCCTCGCGTGAGGAAGTGCGCCGGCACCGGGTGTGCATCCTGGACGCGACGTTTTTCAGCGCGGCCGAGCTGCCGGGCCGCAATCTGAAAGAGATTTCGCATCCATTCATAGAGGACACGCTGGCGTACTTCCGTGAGGAAGCGAAGGGACGCAGAATGATCCTGACGCACTTCAATCATTCCAACCCGGTGTGTGACCCCGGCAGCCCGCAGGCAAAGCGCGTACTCGAAGCAGGCTTCGAGCTGGCACAGGAAATGATGCGAGTGCCGCTGTAGGGGGCAATCGCTGGCTGATGCACCAACGCAAAAACAGGAGCCCGAAGCCCCCATAACTGCAGGTTCCACACGAAGACACAAAGGCACTAAGAATGGCATCACGCGACAAGCGCCAGCAGCCACAGATAACTTTGCCCTGCTTGGTGCCTTTGTGGCTTCGTGTGGAAATGCCTTTGCCGTTTACCCATTAAGCAGTTTCCGTCCTTCGCGCTTCTTCGCGGCCATCGCGTCAGCCGTTGTGGCCGGTCGGCATCCTGAAGCTCTTACCCGTTGGCGGGCTGCTTTGGCGTTGGTCCCGGCGCTTACGCACCGGGCTCTGATTGGCCCTCGTGGATATGCTACTTCACCTTTTCGGCTTTCTCGGGGTCGAATATTAGTGTGTCGTTGCGGCGCTGGCCCACGTGGACGCTTGCGCCCTGGCGCCTTGTGCCGTGGAAGCAGGCACGCCCATTATCGAACCACATGTGCCCGGAAAGCATCGCAAGGCCGGTCGGGGCTTTCCAGACTGTCCACCTCTCGCCGTCGAAGCGGCGGATCTTGTCGCCCACAACCTGCCAGATTGCTTTGCCTTCGATGTCCGTGTGCAGCTCGAAGGTGCCTTCGTTCGTCGCGCCCTTCACGATCGCCGTGGTTTCGATCCACGCCTTGCCGTCCCAGTGCCAGGCCTTCTGCATCACCTCAAAGGAAGTTTCGTCCATGGCCCATGCGAACAGCACTTTTTCGGCGATGGGGTCGTACACGAGCTGGCCTTTTAAGAGCGCGCCGAAGGCCTTCACGCCCGTGGCGGTCCATTTGCTGCCGTCGAATTCGTGGACGTACCGGCCATCGTCTCCGAAGGCCAGCACAACCAGCACCGCGCGTTTGGGGTCATAGGCCGCGTCACTTACACTGGGGGCGTTCGGCATGGTCTTGTGGATGCAGCGCCAGTCCTGCCCGTCCCATTCCCACAGGTCTTTGAAAGTCTTCTGCGCGGTCCTCCCGCCGTAAAGCATCACCTTGCCGCTCTTGTCGTCGAACCACATCGCCGCGCTGTTCCTCGCGCTGGGCGAGTTTGCGGGCTTCATCAGGTGCCACTTGCCGTCGCGGAACTCGCGGGTTTCGCTGGTTTCGATTCGGCCTGACTGGCCGCCGAACATCACCGTCACCCGGCGCTTGGGGTCGCGGGCCACGGATGCTTCTTCCACCTCGCTTGAGGCCAGCTCGCCGTTGTCGATCACGGTCCAGCCCGGCGCGGTCAGCGCTGCCGCCGTGAATGCGGCCAGGTCTTTAGCGCGGTCGGCGTCGTTTTCGTCGGTCAGCACCAGGGTTTCACGATACGGCTTCAACTTGCCGTCGGCCTCGCGGTGCGCGCCGCCGAACAGCACGATCTCGCGGGTGCCGCGGTCGTATGCGGCTGCAAACTCGCGGCGCGCCGGCGGGTGATCAAAGCGCCGGGCCTCGTCCCACACCGCGAAGTACCAAAACCCCGTCGGCACCTGCGCCACGAGCGATTCTCCGAATTCGCGCAGCAGCACCACAGTGCGTGCGTCGGCGTCGTAGACCATGCCGTGCATCGCCGTGGCCTGGACTTCGCCCATTTCCAACTTCTCCCAGCGGTTATTCTGCAGCACCCACGTCAGCTTGGAATCCGTCTTGGGCGCGCTTTGGCCGCCGTGCACGACGATGCTGCGGCGCTGCTCGTCGAAAGTTGCGGCCGCGCCGAACAGTGCCGGCGCGCCCTTTTGTGCCGAGGCCTTGGCCCAGTCCTTGCCGTCCCACTCGAGCACTTCCGAGCGCACCTCGGCTTCGCCGGCTTGCAGCGCCAGCCCGCCGATCAGCACGCACACACCGCGATGCGAGTCATACACCAGCGATGCGGCCGCGCGGGCCTCATTGGCAAAGTTCTTAGGCGTGCAGCGCGTCCAGCCCTTGGCGTCAAGTTCCCAGATGTCGGAAAGCGGGTTGCCCCGCAGGTCGCGGCCGCCGTACAGCACGATCACGCCGCGCTTGGAATCATAGGTCACGGCCGCATAGTCGCGGGCCGGCGGAGCGGCGCCGTCAGCCAGAATACGCTGCCACTTGCCGTCTTTACGAAGCCAGGTTTCGCCAAGGGGTTTGGTGTTGGCGCCGTCACGCGCGCGGCCGCCGAACATCACCACGCCGCCCAGCTTTTCGTGATAGGCCATGGCCATGCCGAACTCGGCAGGCGGCATCTCGTCCTGCGTCTCGACGCGCCAGTGGCCGTAACGGCGGCGGATCGGCTGGCCGTCCGCACCCTTGACCACTTCGGGCCCCGGCCACGAGTGAATGGCTTGGGCTCTGCGCAGATTGCCCTTGGCAGGGTCGAAGCTGAGCGTGTCGTTGCGGTCTTCACTACTGAGGGTCATCTTGTAGCCGTGGATGAAGACGTGGCCGCTGCCAGGTTCAATCCAGAATCGGCATTGCCAGGTACTCAAAGCGGGGGTCAATCCAGATGGCAGCTGCCACACGCGCCATTCTAAGCCGTCGTAGCGACGAAGTTCATAGCGGGTGTACTGCCAAAGGGCTTTGCCGGCGTGGTCGGGATACAGCAGTTCGCCTGCGCCCTCGCGCGGAAGCGAAAGACTGGCCGGTTCCCACCCGGTGCCATCCCAGTGATAGGCTTCCGTCGTGATGCCGCCACCGTCCACGTCAGCCGGATAGGGCATCAGGAGCTTCTCCGCAACCGGGTCATACACCAGTTGCGTGGCGTCGTAATTTTCGGGCAAGGCGATGCCGGTGTTGACCCAGGCGGTGCCATCGAACTCGTGGACAACGCCGCTGGTTCCTTCAGCGGGGGCAATCGTCACAAGCACGCCGCGTTTGTCGTCCCAGCCCCAGACTCGGTACAGCGTCCGGTCCGGTGTGCCGGGTGTGCTTTGCGCGACACAGCGCCAGGCGCTGCCGTCCCAGGCCCACAGGTCGCTCAGCTCAGTGCTGCCAAGTTCACCGCCGCCGTACAGCATCACCAGGCCGGTGCGGGTGTCGAACCAGCTTGCGTAGTTGGTCCGCAGCGCCGGGGCCGTCGCGGAAGGGATCAGCTTCCACACTCCACCATGGCGCTCGTACACCACAAACGCCCGCCCCGTGTTGGCCTTCGCGTCGGCTTCGTCGGCCGCACCCAGCATCACGGGCACGCCGCGCTTGCGGTCGTAGACGATGGAGTAGCAGTAGAACTCGGAGGTCGCGAACTCTCCGTTGTCGTGGGCCGTCCAGCCCGGCACGGCTTCCACGGCCCGTTTGACCTGCGCGAAATCTTTGGCGCGATCAGCGGGAGTTTCATCGGTGAGGACCAGGGTTTCGCGTGCTGGCACCCACTTTTCGTCTACCTGCGTATCGCCTCCATACACCACGATCTCGCGTCTCTTGCGGTCATAGGCGGCCGCGCAGGCGGTGCGAGCCGTGGGGTTGTGGCTTTCGCGGGTGGCCTTCCACGAACCCCACTTGAGGTGGCGTTCAGGCAGCAACGCGCGCAGCTCGCGCACACCCGGCGCGATGTAGTTGCGCAGCAAGACAATCGATCGCTGGTCTGCATCATAGACCATGGCGTGATCGCTGACGGCGAAGTCGGACGGGAACAGGCAGGTCTTCCATTGGTTGCCATCGTAGACCCAGGTGTCCGCGACGTCCTTCACCTTGGCCTTGCCGTCAACGCGCACCACGTTCGTACCGCCGTTCACGACCACGCGACGGCGATGCTCATCGTAAGCTGCGGCGGCAGCGGCCACGACGGGCCCCTTGCCGCGCGCTTGCCAGCTCGTGCCATCCCATTCCCAGACCTCTGACTTGCCCTCGGGGTAGCGCTGCGGGTCAAGTCCAATGCCGCCAATCAGCACGCAGACGCCACGGTGCGAGTCATACACCATCGACGCCGCATAGCGGGCATCGGGCTTCACTGTGGGCTCAAGCAGCTTCCAGCCCGTCGTGCTGAGTTCCCAGGTATCGAGCATGGGAATGCTGCCTGACCTGCGGCCGCCGAACAGCACAATCACGCCGCGCCTGGAATCATAGGCCATGGCCGCCAGGTCCCGTTCAACGGGGGCCGTTGCGCCGGCGAAAATGCGCTGCCACTTGCCATCCTTGCGCAGCCAGGTTTCGTTGACGCCACTGTCGGACTTGTCAGCATCCTTGAGGCCGCCGAACATGACGACGCCGCCCAGCTTTTCGTGGTAGGCCAGCGACATGCCAAGGACGCCGCTGGGTGTGCCTGCCTTGCCTTCTTCGTGGGTTTCGGTACGCCAGTGGCCGTACCTGCGCTGGATGGGCTTGCCGCTGGCGTCGAGGACTTCGCGCGGGGCGGGCCATTGCTTGGCGGGGTCGAAGATCTCGCCGTTCTCGTAGATCGTCTCGCTGGTCAGTTTGCCGTCTTCGTCGTACGTCTTGTTGGGGCCGTCCAACACACCACTCTTATAGTTGGCTTCCAGCTTCAACTTGCCGCTTGAATGCCATTCGGTGAATGATCCGTTCAGCGTACCGTTTTCGTACTGGGCGGATCGTTCGACCATTGCCCCATATTGGTACCAGAAGTTCACATAGCCGTGATACTTGCCGGCATTCAAAGTGCCGGAGATCTTGCGCCTGCCGCCCGGCCAGTACTCAATGAATGGCCCGGTGTAGGCAGTTCCTTCCAGCCAGCGCTGGTCCAGCAACTGCCCGTCTTTGTCGTAACAGACCTCCCAATGGCTGTCGGTGCCGGGCTTGATGTGCCGCAACCGGTAATAGCGCCTGTCGCCGGGGTACCAGTACTCCGCCTTGCCCCAAAAGCGGCCCTTGTAGGACATGGCGCTGGACACCAGTTGCCCCTCATCGTTCCACATGCGGTACAGGCCGTGCTCGACACCGCCGCTGAACCGCCGCTTGGTGATGCCGCCGGGCACGCGCGAGATCTGCTCGTCTTCCTGCTTGCCGCCCTTGTAGTACATCACGCCTTCGGTGCGGCCGTCGGCGTCGTACCAGCGGAACTCGCCGTGGGCCACGCCGGACACATACTCGCCCACGAAGTGCAGCGGGCCGGCCTTGCCCTGCCGGGCCTGGTCTACTTTCCGGAACTGCCAGGGCCCGTGCATCTTGCCGAACCGCATGTAGCCGATCGCCAGCGTGCTGCTGCCCTGCAGCGACCAGTCCGCCAGCAGCGAATCTTTGGCCAGCCGGTCAAACGTCAGCACCGCGCGGCCGTGGCCGTACTTCCAGTCATCGACCGAGCGCGACTCGCAGATGCAAAGCGGCAGGTAGTTGCCCCAGCGGAACTCTTTGTAACGGTGCAGCCCGCTGTCGCTTTCGCCGCGATGGGCCGTCTTGCTGACTTCCCACTTGGCCTCGAGCGATTCAAAGAACTTCGCGGCGCTCTCGGCCGGCAGCACAGGCGCGCCGTACTCCAGCGGGACTTCAACCGACTTGGGCACAGTCGGCGCGCGGCTCTTGTCGTGCTCGGCCGTGTAGTCATCCACGACCGGGGCCGGCGGCTCGGGCGAGGGCTCGGGCGCAGGTTCAGTGCGCGGCGTCCTCGGGGCATCCTGTGTGTTGTTGTCAGTACGCGCCGGCTTTGTGGTGCTGGAACAGGCGGCGATCACCGTTACCAGAAGCAGCGCCGTAAACACGCTCCACCACGTCCACTTGTGCATGGCCGCCAGCCTTTCGACATGATTTGCAGGGCGGCAAGTTTCGCATCCGGCAGGGCCATCAACAAGAACTTCATCACACAGCCCCCCGCGCGGCGCATTCAGGGACAACCCGGGCCGGCAGGCACCACCCATGCCATGGGCTTAAACCAAGACCCGGGCCTTTCAGCCCGGGTCGAGTTGACAACATCCAATACACTAGGCGCGAGCCCGGCGCTTGCGCAGGGCAACAGCCATGAACACCAGAAGGCCGGCCAGCGGCATCCAGTTTGTGCCGTTGCCGACGATGCTGCAACCACCGTCGTCATCGCCACCACCGCCGCCACCACTGCTGCCGCCACCGCCCACGGCCGTGTTGCCGTTGTAGGTGAACGTGAACGTGGCCTCGTCGGCGTCGTTGCTTGCCAACGTCACAGTGAAGCTGAATGCGCCGGCCGCAGTCGGGGTGATCGCCAGGTTGAACGTCTCTTCGGTGGGCAGGAATGTTGCGGCCGCGCCCAGTGCTGAGCTCGCTGGCTGGGTTACCACGACTGAGCAGTTGGTCTGACCGGCGACCACGACAGGCGCACCACTCAGTGTCAACGGCATGCCGCCCTGGTTCTGGATTGTGAACAGGCGATTGAAAGTCGCCGTGCCAGTGTTGGTCTGGGCGATGGTGCTGCCGTTGACGATGTCAATCTGCGCCGGGTCCAGCACCGCGATCTCCGCATCCGCGACCAACTTGGCCACACCGCTGAAGTTGATGTTGAACGTACCTTCGTCGGCATCGTTGTTTGTGATCACCAGCGTGAAGCTGAATGGCCCCGCGACCGTCGGCATAATGCTGATGCCGAAAGTATCGCTGCCCGCCGCCGCGATCGTCGCACCGGGGGCTGTATTGGCCAGGGTGCAGTTCACAGCCAGCGTGTCGGTAAACGCGCTGATGGTGAGGTCCAGCTGGCCGGGGTTGTTGATGGTGAATGTGCCCGTGGAAGCGACGCCCACGACGGCCGCGTAGACTGTGATAACTGAATTGTCCGCCACGTCGTTGGAATTCGGGTCGTCAATCTGGATCTCAGGCATGGGTGTGGTCACGACGATCGAAAATACTTCGGTGTCATTCGGTGCAACGCCATTCGAGGCCGTAATGGTGATAGGCCCGAAGGTCCCTGCAACAGAGGGCGTCCCGCTGAGCGTGTCAGTACCGTTCCAAACGATACCGGTTGGCAGAGAGCCGGCGATTGAGAATGTGATTGGCGAAGTGCCCGTCGCAGTGACGGTGTAAGTGTATGCCGTGCCAGTGGTCGCAGTGGTTGGTGCCGTACTGGTAATCGTTGGCGCGGTCGGGGTGAAGACCTGTTCTGACCCGATCGCGTTCGAAACTTCGTCGACTACCGTGGTGTCCAGAGCAGCGTTGGTTGTTCCGGGCTGGCCATCCTGACCAGGCCCAGCGCCTCCATTCGGGCCACCCTGGCCCTCAACGACAGAGAGTGTGGCGGTGTTAGTTACTGTGTTCTCGTGGAAAATCTTGATGCGGCCGCCGCCACCGCCGCCGCCGCTGTCATTCGCAGTCGAAGTACCCGGGCCGCCGTCACCGCCATTGGCAGACAGCGTTCCAGTGACAGAAACATCGAAGCCGCCGATGAGAATGCCACCACCGGATCCACCGCCGCCGCATTGACCCGCATCGCCACCGATCGTTCCGTCAGCCAGAATCGTTCCGGTCACGGTGACCATGAAGCCGCGAATGTCTATGCCCGCGCCGCCACTGCCGCCAAAGCCCGCGGTGCCACCCCCGCTGCCGCCGGCAGACCCCAGGTCGATCGTCACAGTTGTTGCTGAGCCAAATGCCGTTCCGCCCACGCCCGGGGTGTCACCGGCGTCGAAACCGCCACTGCCGCCGTCTCCACCATAGGCACCGCCACCCGATCCGGAGTTAGAAACCGGGCTGACACCACCGCCACCGGTACCCGCGCCAACAACAAACCCGGCTGCCGCTCCTGCGTTGCCGGCGCCCGTGCCGTCCAGCGTGCCTGCAATGATCACGCGCCGGGCATTCACGGCGAAGATCGCGCCCGCGCCCACAGTAATGGTGTCGGCAGCCTGGATTTCAAACCAGTCTACGGTCTGCGTGCCCGTCAGTGTGGTGTTGCCACTGCTGATGAAGGCATTGGGAAACGTGTTGGCGAAACTCGAGCCGTCCGTGCCAAAGGCCGGGTCGCCGTAGTGCATGCGGAACGTGACCATGCCGCTGGCAGGCACAGTGGGAAGTTCGACCCAGATCAAGCTCGTTCCTGCCGGATTCCAAGTCTCAACGTAGTAATCGCGCGGTATGGCGCCGGTGCTGTCAAAGAAGCGCATATCGAAGCCGTCTGCGCGCATGTTTGAGTAATTGAAGTTCACGGTGTTCAACTCGACGAGCACTTGGTAGTCGGTAAGTCCTGTGCCACCGGTATTGGTCGCCGTGATGTCCCTGAAAAACGAAAACGACTGAGCCGCCAAACTGCTGGCACCCAGCAGCAAAGTTGCAAACAGCATGAATCGCATATCTTCCCCTCCGGAGGCGTAATCGCGGCGCCGCAGTTCGACCCGAAAAGCAGCCCGCTAACTGGTTAGTTGGGCGTGGATGCTAGTCCGAGCGTTCGGCTGTGCAAGATGTGCCGATCGTGTTGATAGTCTGACATTCTGAGCCATTGGTCACATCGCCCGCCATCGTGATCGCAGCCAAGCACGGGGCCGGACGAGGGAGAGCAACTCCCCAATGACCGAGGCCTGCCTCGACCGCGAAGGTCCAACTCCATCCCGACAGCTTTGCGGCCGTCTCGTGCAGTAACCTGTCGCATCTGGGGAGTGCTTCCGGGCCTTAGCGATGCGTGCGAACCCATCACTCGCCGCAATGGGTATCACTGTAAGTAGCGCAGCACGGACAGCAGGTGGCCCCCCTCTTCCAGCGGTGGGGGGGGCAGCGAAAACGTCCCTGCCACACGCGCCCCAACGTCTTGAAATGCATGTGACAGCGTCGCCCATGGCAAGCGTCGCCCACCGTCGCCCACCACGTAAAGGCCCGCAAGTCGCCGGCGCGGTCACAGCACCAGACGGAAGTCATCGTTCATGAGCACCCAGGCCAGGAGGCGCATACCAGAGCACTCACAAGCCAGCGAAAGCCCACTCCCAAAGGCCGCGCCCTCCGGCGACTGGAAAACACCCGCGCGGCCACTACCAGTGTTGATAACATGGTCAACGAAGCCCCCCGGAGCCGAGCGCAGAGGCCGAGGCATGGGCGAAGCCTACCAAGAGCAGCCGGGACGGCAGTTAAAAGTAGCCCGACCCCTTCTTAGTTCCCGACCTCTTTTTAGTTCCTTGCCGCCAGGCCGGCGGGCTCCGGGCTGCCAACGACCGGCGTCGTGTCAGGGTCGACTAGACCGCTCGCTGCCGGGGTGGACGTGTGAGGGTGTCGGCCGCTAGCGCAACATGTGGCCGCGGCACGGCAGCCAAGTGTTCTTCGATCAGGCTAGATCACTCGCCTTCGGTGGGACTGTCGGGCTGGAGCAGACGTACGAGGCAGGCGCTGCGCTCGATGGGCGAGGCGAACTGGACTTGAATCCTGTGGTCCCCCTCAGGCACCGCCAGCACAAATTCCGCGCGCTTGCACACGAGCATGCTGCCGTGCTTCCAGCTGTTGGACCGGGCGGTCAGTGCGGACTCATACAGCACGCGCTCGTCGTCCAGCCATATGTCGACGACGTACGGGTACTCGTCGTCGCCCTCGGCACCCTGGGGCAGGAGCAGTCGTGAATCAATGCGGATCTCGTCCGGGCCCGTCACCTCGACAGTCACCCGCGAGCCTTCACCCTGGAGCAGCGACCAGCGTTGAGTCCGCTTGCCGCTGTGGATCGTAGTGGTCGGCGCACCCGTCATTTCCATCGGCGACCAGACGGCCGCGGTCTCCGCCGGGCGCGCAAGCAGGATGGTGGCCAGCGTGGCCGCGGTGACGAGCAGCAGCATGATCACGAGCGACACGATCAGGCGGCGGTGCCTGCGGTGAACCCGGCGGTCGGCCTGGATGGCGGGCCATACTTCCTTGCGTGCCCGGTCGAGGTCATGTGGGAAGTCGATTTCCGCCCACGGAAGCCCTGCTACGTCCACGGCCTTGATTGGACGCTCCCTTGCGATTTCACGGACCGCCGAACCGAGCCACTTCATCTCACCACCGTCAGCCAGCAACGCTTCCGCACGCTCAAACAGGGCGGCCGTGGTCGCGGCGCTGAAGCACAGGATCCCGACGTTTTCGCCGGTGGTGCGTTCTTCCGGCAGGTCCTTGGCCATGTCCCTAAGCAAGCCGTCGACGACCTCGACGCCCATATGCTCGCGGCCATCGCCTGAGCTGGAATCATACGCAATCGCGTCGCCGCCTTGCGCCAAGAGACGATTAAGAATCTCCGGGTGAAACAGGATGTCGCTGTTGAGGACAAGCACCGGGCCCTTGACCCAGTCCCGGGCCAGTGAGAACGAATAAAGGCTGTTTGTGCTCTGCCAGCGCTGGCTGATGATGTACTCGGCGCCAATGCCGACGACTTCGCGGATCTCGTCCGCGCAGTAGCCAAGCACCATGGCGATCGGGCCGACCCCGGCCTCTGACAGCGTCCGCAACTGGTGCTCGATCAGCGGCTGCCTGCCAACCTCAAGCAGGCACTTCGGTGTTGCGGCCCGGTAGTCGCCAAGCCTGCTGCCCCGGCCCGCGGCCAGAATCAGTCCTTGCATGGCGCGCCCCCTTCCTGCACCTGGGCGTTCCGGCTGCCCGGAGGACCGTCAAACACGCAGCGACCCTTGCGCAATTCCAGCACTCGATGAAAGCGCTCAAGCCCGACAGGCCGGGACATCGCGACAACGAGAAGGCGGCCGTCGGCCCGGGCCAGGACCTCGCCGAGTCGCCGTTCCGCCTTGGCCTTACTCAAGCCGAGGAACGGGTCGTCGAGCAGCCAGACCGGGCAGTCGCGTGCCAGCAGCGACGCCAGCGCCAGCATGCGCGCCTCGTTCTCCGAAAGCTGGGTGGATGAAACGCGCTGGTCTGCGCCGCGCTTGAGGCGCTTCACCAGCGACGCCGCACCGATCTTCTTCAGCATGGAAACCGTGGCCGGGTCTGCTTCGGCAAACTGCGGGCCCAAGAGAGTGGCAACCTGGCCCTTCAAGAACCTGGGGTGCTGGTCAAGCAGGGCTACCTGGCCCTCGTGGACGACGGGGTCCTGTCGCAAGTCGACGCCGTCCCACAGGACCTGGCCCGAGTCCGGCTCGATCGAGCCCGCAAGCACATGCAGCAAGGTGGACTTGCCCGCGCCGGCCTTGCCCAGCACCGCAACCCATTCCGCGGGTTTCAGGGCAAGCGCTTCCAGCCGCAGCCGGGTACCGCTGTGTGCGGACTTGAGCACCACGTCCTTGAGCGCGATCGACTCGCGCAGGCCGGACCTGGCGACTGCAGAGCCCCTGGCCGGCGCCAGCGCCAGCAGGCGCCTGGCGGATACGCCGATTCTTCCGCTGCGGGCAACCTGGCGCCCCAGCTGCACCAGGCGACGGTGGACCGTGATTGCGTAGGCGAAGAACAGGAACAGCTCGCCGGGCGCCAGGGTGCCGTCGCGAACTTGGCCCACGCCGATCCACGCCGCCAGCGCGATGATGCCGCCAAGCACAGTCGACGAGACGAACATCGACCAGGCGACTGCCCTGACAGTTCTCATCTCCCTTGGAGTGCCGTCCAGCGGGGCGTCCTCGCCGGGCTCACCGGCGTAGGGCTGCTCGAACATCTGCAGCATCAACTCACCCTCGGCAAGTTCCTTGTCGCGGTGCCTCTCGGTGTGGCGCGCCACACGCCGCGCCGAACGCATGCCGATCAGGATCACCACCAGCCCTGCCCCAAGGAACACAAGGCCAAGCTGAGGTGACACCCATGTCAGCAGCGCGCAGATGCAGATGAACAGCAGGGCGTTCTTCGAGACGTGCACCAACGCGCCGGACAGCCCGCTCTTCAGGCCGGTGCTGTCCGCCGTGATGCGGCCGACAAGCTCGCCGGGGCTGGCATCCTGGCCCCCGGCGCGTCTCTCCATCACGCGCCGGATCACGGTCGCGCGCAGGTTGTCCGTCAGTTGTGCGGCGTAGCGCGCCATGTAGACACGCTGGAACAGCTCGCTGGCGCCGGCGCCGAGCGCGATCACGGCATAAGCGACGCACAGCCACAGCACGGGGTCACTGGTCGCAGGCAGCGAGTCCAGTGTGGTGGCGCTGCCGGACTGCCCGCCCGGGAACGCGGCCTCGAGAATGCCCTTCAATGGCCAGGGCAGCGCGACGCGGAAGAAGGTCAGGCTTATGGTTGCCAGTGCGCCCAGCAGCAACGCCCCCATATGAGTGCGTCCGTACGAAAGCAGCTCCGTTGCCCACCAGCGGGTGCCTCCTTCCAATGCTGTCGTGCCAGGATTGTTCAACTGGTGTCCCTGGAAGGGGTGTTTACGCGTCGGCTGTTTGCGGCTGCATCCCGGCCGGCAGTGATGACTCCACCCCGGCGGCATACAGGATCACGTCCCTGACGCGCCCAGATGCCTCGCCGGCGCCGAAAAACACGTGCGCAGCCATCTGGCGGCGCAGGTCGGAATGCAGTGCCGGGTTGGCCAGTGCCTCGCGGACCGCGTCCACGGCCGATTCCCCGACGGGTACGGTCCAGCCGATCTTGCGGCCGTAGGTGGCCAGGTCCAGGGCCGGTGCCCGTGTCTCGAGCTTGTCGAAGAGCTTGGGCACATCAAGGAAAACGATGGGCCGGTCCATCAGCGTGTACTCCACGGCGACGGAGGACGCGTCGGTGATCAGCAGGTCCGCGGCGTGCAGGAACGGCACGATGTCCATGTCGCGCACCAGTTTCATGCGGCTGCTTTCCAGCGGCGCCAGTTCCGCGAACCAGTCAATCTGCTTCTTTGGGTGATCGTGCGGCTTGACCAGCAGGTTCCATTGCGGCTGATCGGCCAGGCTGCGCACTGCGGCTTCGCCCCAGGTTTCCAGCGCGTTGTGCTTGTCGCCGGTCGGCGCAAACAGGAGCGTGGGCAGCGCAGGGTCGAGGCCCAAGGCACGCAACGTCTTGTTGCGGTCGAGGCTGCCGTTTGCCAGCGGGTCCACCTTGGCAAGCCCGGTGATCAGCACCCTTGAGCCGCCGGCGCGGATGAGTCCCTGCTCGCGGTACTTCTCGGCATGGTATCTCCCCGCGACGCAGATGAAGTCGTAGCGCAGCGCCTTCTCGCGCACGGCCAGGTTCTTGAACGAGACACCGTGGGTGATCTGGACCGTCCGCGTGAACGAACCCGGGAACAGCGTGTCGGACAGGTGCGAGCAGACCACAACGTCGAAGTGCTGATTGGGAAGCTCGGTCGGGGGAATGATCCTGGTGCGATCGACGGGGAACGGGTCGTAGAAGCCGTCAATGTTGAACGACACGTCGTCGCCGTCCTTCACCCGGAACCCGCCCGACAGGTACACGTCCACTCGCGGGTCGGCGCGCAGCTTCTGGTACACCGGTTGGAAACACACGAAATGGACCGGCGCATAACCGGAGAAAAGAATCCTCTTAGGCTGCGGCATGGCTTCCTCCCTGCAGGTGCTGCCACTGATTCGGCCGATCAGAAGGACAGTCTGATTCCGAAGCTTCCCCCGAAGTTGGTGTAGCTTCCGTCTCCTGTGTCCACGGCACCTTTGTTGCGGGTCTTCTGCGTGAAGAAACCCAGCAGCTCCAGTCGCACGAGGCTGCTGACCTTCCACTGGACGCCACCCTTGACGTCATGCGTGGTGTCCGTGCGGTCGCGATGGCTGAAGTCGAGCGAGTCGCCGGACGTGTAATCCGTGATCGTCAGCCGGTACCGCAGTGGCAGGCTCCAGTCAGCACCCAGGCCGACGGCCACGTCGAACGTGGTCCGGTGGCTGGCATTGGTGCGGTCCACGCGCTCGAACAGCCTGATGTTGTTGTCGTTGGCATCACCGTCATTGTCGAGGTCGATGCCGACGTCGGGTTCATCCACGATGAAGACTTCCTTGCCGCGCGGCGAGCCCTCCCAGCCAAAGTCGTGGCCGATGCCCAAAGTCAGCCAGCGCCCGAAGCTGATCTCCGCCGCGGCGCCGATTTCATAGCCCGACTGGTTACGGTTCTTTAGTTCGCCGCGGTACTGATACGAGTGCAGGCCCACGTGGCCCGAGACCGTGAGTTCAATGGTCCCGAATGAATCCTTTGACCCGCCAGTGCGGAACACCGTGTGCCGGTAGTCGAGGTCGAAGCCGTAGCCGTCGCGAATCCCCGGATCGTAATCCCGCTGTGAGGCAGAAACGCTGCCGCCCGTGTTGACCGCATCTACCAGATAGTTGCGCCGGAACTCGCCCGGAATGTAGTCGAATTCCAGGCGCATCCGCCCGTGCTTCGTGAAGGTGTGCTCAAATGCGAGCCCGAAGTCCGGATGGCTCTTCCTGAAGTTCAGCAGGTACAGGTCATATCCGGCGAAAGGGATGATTCTAAACCGCTGCTTGGCCAGACCTTCGAACTCCAGCATCAACTCCACGTTCAGCAGGAAGTGGATGTCGTAGTCGGTGTTCATGTCGACGAACCGGCCGTTGTCCTGGTCGACATTCTTGTCGCGCTTCATGCGGTCGAGCTGGGTTGTCGTGAGGCGGAAGGTGTTTGATTCAAACTCTGCGGCCGCGTCGAGCTCGAGTTCCCACTTGAAGCCCGACTTCTCCGCCTTGTCGGCGAGAAGCTGAGACTTGGGACCAACCTGCTCCACCGCCTGGATAGACGCTGCCAGGGGCTGGTACGATCCCGCCAAGGTCAGGAGCGCAGCAACCGCTGCCAGCCATACAAAGCGATTCGTTCTCATTAATGATTCTCCAGGGCGCAACCGGTGAGCCTGTGCCCGCGTCGGGACAGCCCCGGGGAAGGTACGCGCGCGAACAGTCCGGCCACAACGTTAACGTACCATTAAGAACGAAGCTTTGGCATCCCAGCCCTGGCAGGCCATTGAGACAATTGGCTTAGCTGTTTTCGTTCTGTGGTCTCTGGTCGTTTCGACTGGCGCATCTTGCTTGAACTGTTTGCGGGCGGGCGGATTCTTGCCGCGTCCTTAGCTTTAAGCACTTGGGTGGTGCGGCAGCCCGGGCAGGCAGCGAGGGAAAGAGGTTC
Organism: uncultured bacterium; assembly: GCA_938014885.1. Taxonomy (GTDB): domain Bacteria; phylum Planctomycetota; class UBA8742; order UBA2392; family UBA2392; genus CALLQI01. Next base: position 230,065 of record CALLQI010000018.1, on the reverse strand, counting down.
AAGCAAAGAACGTCAATCTTGCGTCCTTTGCAACTCCTGTTTGTGCCGCTGGGTTGAGTTGGGGACTTCTTGTGGCGATCTATGTCGCGATCGTGAAGACGGCTGAGGACGAGCGATCGTGCGAGTATTCGTTTGGACCAACCGGGAACCAAACCGGTCGCGCCAAGATTGACAAGCGTTCTGGAGTCGTGCTGGTGTTGTGTGAAGTAGCCGGTGATGAAAAGCTGACGTACTCTCCGCGCGCCGCAAAGAAACTCTCTCTCCACTGGAAAGAGGGCACATTTCCCGATCGCACCTGCTGGGTTTCCTAGGCAGCCCTTTTGCCTTCGCCGCAATGGGGTCAGGCTTTGCGATGGGCGCTTGCTTTGCCTTTGACGCAATGGGGTCTGGCTTTGCGATGCGTGCTTGCACTTCAACTGCCGCAAAGGGGTCAGGCACCGCAACTTCGCGGAGCCTGACCCCTTTGCGGGCGTCTTGTGGGGTTTGGGCTTCTGGTTTAGGCTTTGCGCTTTGCTCTTTGGGAGATTTCCATGAAGCTTGGCGCGTTGGCGTTTGTGCTTGGGGGCCTGGTCGTCTTCGCGTCTTCACTCATCGCAGCAGATGGTACCTGGCAGGGCGGCGGCACTAACCCCGCCAGCTGGGCCGATGCTTCCAACTGGGTCGGCGGCGTTGTGCCCGGTTCCAGTACGGCCAACACGGACACCGCGACCTTCCCCGGTGGCGTTACCGCCGGCATTACGCAAGGCGTGCCGCAGCACCTTGGCCGCATTATCGTCAGCTCCACGGCCAACGTTTCCATCACCCTCAGCCTGAACCTTTCTGTGGCCGGCGTCAGCGGCACTTCGCTGAACATCGCGGGCAACCTGAACCTCAGCGGCTTCTCGACACTCACCTGCGGTGCGGCCGTGATCGCGGCCAGTGGTGGCGGTGCGGCCACACCGGGCGGGCAGATCGCGAGCACGGGCTTGAACATCGCGTTCAACGGCGGCCTGCAAGTGGGGCTGGGTGCGACGACGACCACGCAGGCGGGCGACGTGTCGATCTCGAACGGCAGCATCACCATGGGCAGCGCGGCGATTTTGCAGGCCGGGCCGTTCAGTGACACCTTTTTCTCGGGCTGCACGATCAGCTCGACCTTTGCCTGGACGTTCACCACGGCGGCCACGGCCAACCGGGTTGAGTTGCGGGGCTGCTCGGTGGGGTCCACCTCAACGGGCAACCTGACGCTGACATTGGGCGGGGGCTCGGGCGCCGGGCCGGGGCTGATCCTGGTCGGGTGCAGCTTCTTCAACTACACGGCGGTGGGGCTTTCGATCCCCGCCGGCAGCCGCGTGACGGACCTTCGCAACTGCCAGTTTTCGCTGGGCATCAGCAGCGGCGCGCACATCACCGTGGCCGGGCTGAGCAACGCCACGGTGAACTGCGACAACAACGTGTTCGACAGCTCGACCGGCATGCCCAACGGGCTTTCGCTGCCGGCGACGCTGGGCCCGGCCAACGCCGGGCTGCTGGTCGATACCAACGGCAGCTCGCCGAACCCGCTGCGCTTCCGGTGCAGCAGCCTGACCGACTTCGGCGTGGGCGTGACCTACGCGATCCGCGAAGTGCAGGGCGAAAACGACGACGCCGACGGCACCAACCAGGCCACCAACATCACCTGGTTTGAGACCGCGCCCGCGCTGACGCTGGCCAAGCTGGCCGGGCAGCCTTCGTCGATGATGACCAGCACCTCCACACCCAACCAGGTTGCCTTGCGCTTTTCGCTGTCGGCCACGGGCGCCACGGCCACGGTGACGACGCTGCGGCTGACGTTGCAGACGACGGGCACACTGCTGGCCTCGCACGTTTCGGGCGTGCTGCTGTACAGCGACTTCGACAGCGACGGCGTGATGGACACCGGCGAACAGATCGCGATCAGCACAGCGGGCGTGGGCACGGGCACGATTGACCTGACCATGACCACGCCGCAGGCGATCAGCACAGCATTGCCGCAGGCCTGGACCGTGTCGCTGACCTTCGGCACGGCGGGCGGCGCGGGCAACCTGACTATCAGCGTGCCCGACGGCGGCGTGGGCCAAAGCAGCAGCGCGATCATCCTGGGGCCCGCGTTCAGCCACACGCTGCCCGTGACCGGCCCGCCGGCGCAGTTGTTCGTGCTGACGCAGCCCAACGGGGCAGCCGCCGGGCGGCCTTTCACGACACCCGTCGAAGTCGAAGTGCGCGACGCGGCCGGAAACCGCGTGTTCTCGGACAACAGCACGCAAGTGACGGCGGCACTGACCACGAACCCGACGGGCGCGACACTGTCTGGCACGAACCCGCAAACGGCCAACTCGGGGATTGTGGTGTTCGGCGACCTCGAGATTTCGGACCAGGGCACCGGCTATGTGCTGACGTTCACGGCCACCGGGGTAACGCAGGCGTCCACGGCGCTGTTCAACGTGGCCGCAGCACCCAAGAAGAAAAGCGACAAGAAAGAAGAAGACAGCGGCTGCAGCACCGGAAGCGAAAGCAGCATGTTCTGGCTGGCGGCCATGGCGGCTGCATTGCTGATCACAGTGCGCCCCGGCAGGCGGCAAAAGCAATAGCCCACGAAGCACTTCGTGGAACCGCCGCAGTTGCCGTAAGCCCCGGGCTACTTGCGGGGTACCGGGCCGCCTTTGGGTGTTTTGCGGGGCAGCTTGGCGTTGGTGGGCAGGGCCTTTGATTTGGGCGGCTTCTTCAGGCCCAGTGCGCCGCGCAGCATGTTCAGGTCGAGGCCGCCGTCTTCTTCGGCGTCGATGCCGTCGATCTTCTGCAGGTGCATCTGCAGGTCCAGCTCAGAGATCACGCCCTTCTCAATCAGCGTCGCCACCAGCCCCATGCACACCAGCGCCAGCGTGTTTACGTCCACCTGCAGCGCGGCCGACGCCCTGGTGGGGGAGGCCTTGCGGCCGTGGCCACTGCTCATGGATTCCGCGATCTGCCGCAGGTGCCGCGCCTGCGCCCACTGCGGCCAGAAGAAGTCGAGGATGTCCATGGTTGCCCCCTGAGTGCGCCGCGCGAGCGGCTGTGTGATGAAACTGTTGTTGATGGCCCCGCCGGATGCGACACCTGCCGCCCTGCAAACCTTATCCGTAGGCTGGCAGCCATGCACAAGTGGACGTGTTGGAGCGTGCTTACGGCGCTGCTTCTGGTAACGGTGATCGCCGCCTGTTCCAGCACCACAAGGCCCGCGCGAACTGACAACAACACGCAAGACACCAGCAAAACCCCGCGCACCGAACCTGCGCCCGACCCCTCGCCCGAGCTGCGGCAGCCCGTGGTCCCGGGCGGAGGCCGCACGGAAAGGACCCCGCCCGCAACTTTGCGGCATGGTCCCCTTACCCATTTGCGGCCTTGCGTTGGCGCGTAGTATCGCGCCGATGACCATGCGGACTCCTGTGCAACTTGGCCCTGTTCAAGAGACGCTGCTGGTGCCGCTTTGGGCGCGGGCCCGTGAGGCCGACGAGAACCCGCCGCTGCTGAACGACCCCAAGTCGCGCGAGATTCTGGAACATCTGGCCTATGACTTCTCGCCGCTGGATGCCGCGCGTGCCAGCCAGCTTGGCTGCTGTGTACGCGGCGCCATGGGCGGCGTTGTCACAAGCGACATGAGCGCCCCGGGTCGGGGGGGGCTATGTCTTAGAGACCGCGGGTGCGCATGACGTGGCCGATCACGGCTCCAATCACGGGAAAGATCATGAACCCAAGAGTCAGCCACGCTACTCCGGTCCAGGAACGAAACGCAATCGGAGTAACGCCATCAATGGTCAGCGGCCTCACGCGTGCGTTTGCGATGGCGGCGGCCACCAGCGCAATAGCAGCCAACACCAATTCGGTGGCCGTGAGGCCCTCCCAGTTAACGGATGTGGATGGGGTAATGACCGCAATCAGCAGGAGCGGAGCCCCTATGATTGCGGCAAACTTCCCGAACTCGCGGCGTTCGCGATGGCGTTCTTCGGCCACGAGAATGGATATCCCGCCAATCGGCATGGCAAGCGCTTCAACCATGCAGTAAAGGAAGACGAACGTCCCTGGGACTTTGCCTTGCAGCAGCCCTGCAATCAGGATCAGCACGGGGCCGCTCAGGAATGCCAATAATCCTCCCCACCACGAGCGCGGTGGACGCAGGATGAGAATCGCACCCACCCAAAGGATCAGCAGTGAGAAGATGGCGAGGGCCATGGCCCCTTGCGGCACCAGTCCGGGCTGGTAGGCCACCGCCCAGGTTGCCAGCGCCGGCAGGAGAGCCAGTCGGGCCAGCTTGAACTGAAGCGACCTCGGCGCGCCGCCCTTTACTTCGCTGCGCAAGGTGTCGGCCTCTTCCTCAGTGATCTCCGCTTCTTGCAGGGCCCGTTCGATGGCACCGAGCTCCGCCAGGCTTTCTCTGTCGTCCCAGTTGTGGCCCGCTCGCTCGTATGCCTCCCGCACGGACTGGTTGTACTGCTCGGGCGTCGTATGGCCGTTCCGGTGCTCGTTGTACAAGCGCGCCAGCTCGAAATTGAAGAGCCGCTCCGCGTTATCTGGATTCGAGCGCTTTGCCATGCGGGAATATTGTCACACCATTCGCGGTTCTTCGCGACTCCAAACATGCGCCTCAAATGGACGCCCCACCAAATAGGACCCCGCCCGCAACTTTGCGGCATGGTCCCCTTACCCATTTGCGGCCTTGCGTTGGCGCGTAGTATCGCGCCGATGACCATGCGGACTCCTGTGCAACTTGGCCCTGTTCAAGAGACGCTGCTGGTGCCGCTTTGGGCGCGGGCCCGTGAGGCCGACGAGAACCCGCCGCTGCTGAACGACCCCAAGTCGCGCGAGATTCTGGAACATCTGGCCTATGACTTCTCGCCGCTGGATGCCGCGCGTGCCAGCCAGCTTGGCTGTTGCGTGCGCGGCGCGCAGGTTGACGCCTGGGTGCGTGAGTTCCTTGAACGGAACCCGGACGGCACTGTGATTGAGCTGGGGGTTGGGCTGAACAGCCGCTTCGAGCGTTGCGACAACGGCCGCGCGGTCTGGTTTGAGCTGGATCTGCCTGACGTGATCGCGCTGCGCCGGCAATTCTTTGAGGACACGGACCGCCGCACCATGCTTGCGGGCTCGGCGCTGGATGACGACTGGATCGAGCACGTCCGCGGCCACGCGCAGGGCCCGTCGCTGATCGTGAGTGAGGGGATGTTCGTGTACCTGCAACCCGCCGAGGTGCGGCAGCTGTTCGGGCGCATGGCGGATGCCTTCCCGGGCGCGCTGTGCGCCTATGATTCGATGACTCCGCTTGTGCTGCGCCACCAGCGCCGCCACGACGCCATGCGGCACTTTGAGGCCGAGTTCGCGTGGTCGGTGCAACACGCCCGCGAAGTGGAAACGTGGGACGCGCGCTTTCGCATGGTCGATGAGCACAGCTTCTATCACATGCTGTACGCGCACCCGAAGCGGCTGCCCGTGTTTTACCGGTGGATGGGGCCGCTGATCGCTGCTGTGTACCCGCCCCTCAAGCGCGCCTATCACGTGAACCTGCTGCAACTTGGCCAGCCGTAGCGGCCGCACCCGGGGGCGGCATCAGTTTGACGCGGCGGAATTCGCGCGGCATAAGAAATCGCGAGGAGAGTCGGTGTCAGAACACGCCTCATTCCGCTGGCTCAAGCCGATGGTGCCGCGCGACCCCCATGAGGGCGAGCGCCCGGCGACCACGCTGGAGCTGCTTTTCGACCTGTGCTTCGTAGTCGCGATCGCGCTGGCGGCGCAGCAGCTGCACCACGCCGTGATCGAAGCGCACTTTGCGGACGGGATTGTCGGGTTCGTGATGGTGTTCTTTGCCATATGGTGGGCGTGGATGGGCTTCACTTGGTTTGCATCCGCCTTCGACAACGACGACACGCCCTATCGATTGGCCGTGCTGGTGCAGATGGTGGGTGTGCTGGTGCTGGCGGCGGGCGTGCCGCGCGCATCGCACGGCGACTTTGCGATCATCACCTATGGCTACGTCATCATGCGCATCGGGCTGGTGGCGTTGTGGGTGCGCGCGGCAAAGGCCGGCGGCAAGTCCGCAGGCACGGCCACGAAGTTCGCGATCGGCATCATCGTCTGCCAGGCCGGCTGGCTTTCGCTGTTGTACGTGCCGTTGCCCGAGGGTGGCTGGGTCATCGGCTGGGCTGTGATGGTACTGGCAGAGCTGGCGGTGCCTGTGTGGGCGACACGCCAGGTTGCGCTGCCGTTTCACCCGCATCACATTGCCGAACGCTACGGGCTGCTGACGATTATTGTCGTGGGCGAATCGGTGCTGGCGGCCACGCTGGCGATTCAGGCCGCGCTTCAGCTCGATGGCATCAGCGTCGCGCTGGGCTGCGTGATTGCGGGCTCGCCGCTGATCATGTTCTCGATGTGGTGGCTGTACTTCCTGATGCCGGCCCCCGGGCTGCTGACCTCAACAAAACGCGCGTTCATCTGGGGCTACGGACACCTGCCCATTTTCATGTCGGCTGCGGCCGTAGGCGCATCACTGGCGATCGCGGCGGATCACACCTCAGGGCACGGCCACGCATCGGACGTCGCGGTCGGCCTGGTGCTGGGTGTGTCGGTGGCGATTTTCCTGCTGAGCGTGTGGGCCGTGCAGATCCGGCCTCACAAGCCGACGTCGATTCTGTCGGGGGCATTCCTGGTAACCGCGCTGGCCGCGGTACTGGCGGCCTGGACCCCGTGGCCGACACTCGCGATAGGTCTGCTGCTGGCACTACTGGTGGCCCCCGGCGTGGTCGTGACCCACAAAGGCTGGTTCGCGCCAAACGGGACCTGAACTGCAACCGACACCCGTCACGCGAGCCCCCTGAGATACGAAGATAGCTCGCTGTGCACGCGCTTGAGCCACGCGCGTGTCTTCAGGCCGTCCGCGGAAGGCTCGTACCAGCACCCTGAGTCAACCACGAAGACGGACAACTCAATGTCCGTGCTGTTCTCAAGCAGGCCGCTGAGTTCCTGAGCCACCTGCTCGATGTCCGCCCTGCTGGCGTCCAGCGCAAAGTGCTGGATCACCGTGTCGGCGTTGTCATCCCCTGCGTCCTCCACCCAATCCTGATGAAAGTAAGCGCCCAAGAATTGTTTCAAGGATTCATACACGGTTGCCAGACTCACACTAGGTAGGCGGCAAGAGTACGGCTTCCGTCCGGCGAGTTAACCCGCGGACTCTCCACATAGAGCATCGAAGAACTACCACCGCGGTTGGGTGATGCTGGTGAAACGTGGCCGTATGTCGACCGCGGTCAAAGCGCCTCTGCGTGCGAACACAGTTGCTGTTCTTGGTGTACTTCGTGGACAATGCCGTTGCCACGCTTCTTGATGGGTGCTGGCTCAGCGCCCTTCCAGTTTTCAATGCCAACACCTGGCCATGGTGTCCCACGTCGAACTGCTAAACTCTTCGCTCAGGCAGAAGTCTGCGGCCTTGTGCACTGCCAGAACAGTGGCGTCGTCGATGTCGTCAATAAGTGGGCGTCGAAACAGCCTCTTGTCCCATGGGAACTCTGGAACTGCGATACGCAAGATCGAATCAGCGAGCAGCGTCATCAGATCGCGCTCCATCGACACTTCGCGTCGTACCATCCGCAGCCATGCGGTCCAAGCCAACTTGCATCCGTGGTTGAACAAGATCGCGACCTCGGTCTCCAGGCTACGCAATTCCTCCCTGTCTGCAGGCGACGCAGGGGGGCCCGCTTCAAGAATGCGCTTCTCCAACTCTACATCAAGCTCTTTGGCCAACTCATCTTCCCCTAAACCGACTAAGAACTCTACAACGCGGTAGAGGCGTTGCCCTGCGGTAGACATGAGTTGCACCAGTCGAACTACCGTGTCGTGGCGTTGAGCGTTACCCAACGCCAGCGCCGAAAGGCACTGCACGATGGGCCCCACTCATGGGCGGCAGTCTCAGCAAAGGCTGACATCTGTCTCCATACATAGCGCCACTGAGCTCCGACGAATTGCTGGGGGTTCCTGCCATAGACCCTCACGGCCTCATCGTGCCATTGACTCAATGCGAGCATCTCAAGCATGATCAACCTAACACGGTCGGTTCTCAGCCTCGCATAGTACACTAGGGAAATCGCCGCCCAGAAACCACGTGGACTGTCTAACTCCTCCGCCGCTGCACCAACGAGCAAGCTGAGGTCCATGTCGTCGACGGCCCAGAATGATCTCCAGGAGTCTCTCTCGGCCAGCATAAAGGGGTCGAAGTGGGACACGAACAAGCGCTTCTTGATCTCTTCGTACAGCTCCTGATGCCGCGAACGAACCCGCGGATACAGTACGCTGCGGCGCAGGGTTTCGAGTTGCGGATTCGGGAGGACAAGCGGCACGTGGTCTACGTTACTGGGCGGCAGCACATTCGCGGCAGGTGTGTTCTCGCCCGTATCCCCAGGAGGTGCACACGCCACGGCAAAGATGGAACCGACAATGAGTATGATTGCCGCCAAGTGACTTGGCGGGGTGGTAAGGACGCCACTGCAATCTAGAGTTGTTGTAATCATCTTGTCGTGTTCAGGGTGTGGCATTCTGGGTCCAAGCCTCGACAGGTGTGATTTGCTCTTCGTGGGTCTGGCATCCATCCTATCAATGGGAACAAGGGAATGCGCATTCGCGGCGGCACTGGGCCGCTGCGCGCGAACACAGTTGCTGTTCTTAGTGTCCTTAGTGTACTTCGTGGATCAAGCCGTTGCCGTTGTGTGCGATGCGCGCTGATTGTGCACTCGCCGCAATGGGGTTCGCTTCGCTGCGGACGGGGCCCCCGTTGCTACGATGCCAGACCCCATTGCTAGCGGATTACTTTTCTGGGGCGCATTGGGTCGCGGTTTTCTTTGGTGGTTCGGTCTACGGTTACTTCTTCCTGGCGGCCGTCCCAGCTTCCTTTGGCCAGCTTCTTTTCCTTGGTGGCGTCTTTGCCTGCTTTGGGGTCGGGCTCGAGGCAGAATACTTCGATCACCGGGAAGCTCTTGGGATACAGGCCCTTCAACTGGTAATACCAGCCGTTGACCATCACCGATTTCTGGTGGTCATACAGGCCCAGCCACGTGGCCTCATCAACGATCAGCTTGATTTCCGACTTGTGCACCTGGGCCTGCAGCACCTGCTCATCGCCGCCGAGGTTGTAATTCTGCCAGGCGTCGTCGGGCGCGCTGATGGTGTGATAGTACGAAAGCACCAGCCCGGGCTGTGATTCGCTGGCCCAGGCCGCGAGCTCTTTGGCGGCGCGGGTGGCCTCAAAGCAATTGCCGGCTTTCTTGTCAAAGGCGGCGCGTTCATCGCGGCGGCGTTTGCGCTCGGCGCTTTCGGCGGTTTCGCGCTCTTTCAATTGTTCGGTGCCGGCCTTCACGCGGTCGCAGCGCTTCTCGAATTCGTCGGCCGCGGTCGCGAGCTGGCGGTCCTGCGGGTACAGAGCTGCGGCCTCACGGGCGGTGCGTTTGGCGTCGCGGTAATTGCGTGCCTGCAGGTATTGCTCGGCCAGGTACATCATCAGGTCGGCGCTGCGGTTGGTGTCCACGAGCAGCAGGTAGTGTTCGAGCGTTTTGATGGCCTCTTCGTACTTGAAGTTGGCGACCAGTGCCTTGGCCAGGCCCATGCGGGCTTGCGCGCTGCGGGGCTCGTTGCGGACGAGGTCGCGGAACTCGGTTTCGGCCTGCGCGTTCTGGCCATTCTCGAGCAGTGTGGCCGCGGCCTTCAGCCGTTCTTCGAAGGTGGTGGCCTCTTCGATGCGGTCGATGCGCGCGCGGTCGATGGTCATGACCGCTTTGCCTTCGTCGGTGGCGACTTCGATTTTCACTTTCTTGTCGTCGCTCTCGATGATCTTGCCGCTGATCTTGCTGCCGGACTTCAAGTAGATGGTTTCGGCCAGTGCGACGCTGCCCACCCAGGCAAGCAGGGCGGCAGCGGCGAGGGCTCGGGCAAGGTTTCGCATGCCCCAAGTGTAAGCACTGCAAAGGCGCGCTCAAGAAAAGACGGCAAGAGTTGGGCGGATCGGCGAAGGGGAGTTGGGGCTTAGGGCTTGGGGCTTGGGGCTTAGGGCTTGGGGTGAACTTGGGTTCCTTCCTAGTCGCCAGATCCCTGACCTTGACCTTGACCCTGACCTAAACCCTGACCCTGACCTGTCCCCCTGACCTTGACCTAAGCCCCCCCCCCCCCAAGCCCAAGGCCCAAGGCCCTAAGCCCAAAGCCAATCATTTTCACAACACTAGGCAATCACTGGGCTTACACCGCTGTCCCGGGTCCGTTCCCCCGCTTCTTGTCGCTCCGACCGGATATATTACGTCTTGTAATATTTCTCAGGAGCGGGCGATGAAAACGAATAAAACATCAACAACGAATCCAACACTTTTCCACGCCGCGCCGGCCCCGAGCTTGTCGGCGGTCAGCGCGCAGCAACAGCCGCAGGTCCAGTTCCACGCGGCCGGCACTCCGCCGGATTCTTACACGGCCACGAGCGCCGCCAACACAGCCAAGTCGCCCTGCACTCCCTGCCCGCGCCGCGCAACCTGCACCAGCCCCTGTGCCGCGCTGAAGGCATTGCTGCCGCGCAGCGATCACGGCCGCATCTATCACACCCAGCGCCAGAAGTGCGCCGAGGGCCTGCGTGAGATGTGGCTGCAAATGCGCGCCGTGCGGCTGCTGCTCGAACACCGCCACGCCATGCGAGGCCGGATGCGACAAGTCGTGGACCTGACCCACAACAAAGGCCTGACGCAGGACGAAATCGCCACAAGGCTGCGAATCGAAAGGCGCACCGTAGGCCGCTACCTGGCCCGAGCCCGCGACTTCGCCGCCAAGCGCGCCAAAGGCGCGTAGCCGTGGGGAGCGCCGGCCTCTGGCCGGCATCTGCCGCGGCCGGTGATGTGGACCTCCGGTCCGCACGCTGTTGCCGTACCGGCGGCGGGACGCCGCCGGTACTCACGCGCGGGACGCGCGTGCCACGTGCAGGCTGGAAGCCCGCAACACTAACTGCGGCCGATCGGGAGATCGGCATTCCCGGGGCTACTTGGGTTGCGGGGCTGGGTCGGGTTGGCCCATTTCGATCAGGCGTTGCCTTGCGTTGGCGGCCATTTCGCCTTCGCCGTTGAAGGCGTTGTAGGCGCGGCGGTAATACTCGGCCGCTCCGTTCGTGTTCTGGTTGCGGTCGTAGGCCACGGCCAGGTAGTACATGCTTACCGGCGAACCCGGGATCAGCTCGAGTGCTTTGGCCAGTCTTGTTGCGGCCGCGCCGTTGTCGCCGGCTTTGATCGCGACCAGCCCGCCCATGAAGTTGGGCCAGAAGCTGCCGGGTTCCAGGTTCAGCGCGTCGCGGCTGTGTTTTTCGGCCTGCGCGTACTCGCCCAGGTAAAAGTTCGCCTGCGCCAGGTTCACGTGCAGGATCGCGTGGCCGGGTTGCGCGCTTGCGGCCGCGCGGTAGTTGTCGAGGGCCTCGCGGTACTTGGCCTTGGCGCCTTCCACGTTGCCGTTGTTGAACAGTTCAAAACCTTCGGCCATCAGCGCGTCGCCGGTGTCCGCGAGCACGTAGGCGGGCTGGGCCTTGCGCATGGAAACGAGCGCGCCGGTGTATTCGACATCGCCGCGGAACCATTCGGGCTTTTCGTTGCCGTATTCTTTGCTCATCTGCCGCGTCAGGCTGTCTACGCGGTTGCCCGGGTCGGGGTGCGTGGACAGGAACTCGGGGCCGCCGCCGCCGTGTTCATGCATCATCTCATCGAGCATCCGCATCACGCCGATGATGCCGTCGGGCCGATAACCCGCGCGCGCCGCAAAGCGCATCCCGAAGGTATCGCTTTCACTTTCGTTGTCGCGGCTGTACTTCAGCGCCAGCAGCTGGATTGCCACAATGCCCACCACGGCGATGCCCTGCGTTTCCTCAAAGCTGGCCAGCAGCGCGGCCGGGATGATCATCATCGTCATCTCGCTCATGCGCTCAACGCTGTGGCGCGCGAACACGTGCGCGACTTCATGGCCGAGCAGCCCCGCCAGTTCGCTTTCATCTTTCAGGCGATCCAGAATGCCGCGGGTGACAAACACGTGCCCGCCCGGCAGCGCGAACGCGTTGATCATGCTGGTGTTGACGACGTAGAAGTTGAATTCCCAGTCCGGGAATCCGGCCTCATCCTTGAGGCGCGAGCGCCCGGCGGTAACGACCTTCTGGCCGACGGTGTTGACGTAATTTTGCAGCGCGGCGTCGGGGTACAGGCCGCCAAGCTCGGCCACGATGGGCTGGACGTTTTCGTCGCCGATGGCCTTTTCGTCTTCGTAGCTGTACAGGTTCAGCGTGCTTTTGCCGGTCAGCGGGTCAACCTGGCAAGCGCACAGCAGCATGGTGCAGGCTAGCAGCAGCGTGACGGCGGTCTTCGTGATGTACATGGCGGGGGGCCTTTCGGGAGAAGTGTGCGGCGGAGGAATCAGTTTTCAAGAATCGTGACGATGCTGCCTTCTGGCACTTCGCCCTCGAAGTTGCGCATGGTTACGCGCGCGTTGGCGTGGCTTTCGACGCCCTTGGCGATGCCGATGTTGTGCTCAAACGACTCGCCGTCGGGTGACTCAAACCTGGCGCGGTAGGGCTTTTCCAGGTGCTTGGTCATGCTGAGAAATTCGGCGTAGCTGACCTTCAGGTCAATGTTCAGCACTTCGTTGCCCGGCATCACGGTGGTGCGCTTGGTGCTGACGACTGTGAACTCAAGTACCGCCACGGTTTTCCTCCGGTGTCTGTACAGGCGCGGCCTTTTTGCGCTTGCGCTGGTATTCGGTGACGGCCTGCACGCGGGCGGCCTCAACTTGCGTGTCTTCGATGCGGCGCAGCGCCAGGTTGATGAAGGCGAACGCGACTTCGTCGGGCAGGTCGTAAAGTTCTTCGAACATCTTCATGTAGAAGGCATCGGCGAGGATGCGCTTGGTGACATCGCCGTAGATCTTGACCAGCTGCGCGTGGTGCTTTTGCAGCAGGGCGTTGGCTTGCTCAACGCTGAGTGCCTGGGCCTTTTGCACGCGCGGCTTGGTGAAGATGAAGGCCAGCGCGCCCTCAGTCAGGCGCAGGTACTGGCTGTCGAGAAATGCGTCGGTGAAGTCGTCGGCTTCCATGGCGGCAATCTAGCGATTTGCGCCTGAATGCAAACGGGAAGTCGCGGATTCCGGTGCGCCACTGGCGCAAGTGCCCGGACCCTGGCGGAAACCCGCAATGTTAAGCCTTCGCGCGTTCGCCGGCGTACCAGTCTTTCAGGCTTTGGTCGGTCCATTCGCCCGCGATTTCGTCGGCCCGGGCCAGCACTTTCTCGCGCGCTTCTTCGTTGCCTTGCTGCTTGAAACTTGCCGCCAGCACCAGGTTCAGGAAGGCTTCATCGACCACTTCTTCGCCGTTGGCCGAAATCACCTCAAGCCCCCGCAACGCGTGCTCGATCGCCTGCTCGGGCTGCTTCAGCTGGTTGTGCACCTGCGCCAGCAGGTACTCGGCGCGTTCTTCATTCTCCCACGTGCCCGCCTTCAGCCAGAACTCGCGGGCCGCTGTGGCCGCACTCAGCATCAGCGCGTCTTCGGCGCTTGTGCGCGACTTTTCAAGCAGCGCGCCGGCGAGGTTATTGCTGGTGACCGCAATCGCGCGGTCGCAGGCCATTTTCTCGGGGTTTTCGCGGGCCAGTTCCAGCGCGGCCTCATACAGGCGGGCACCTTCTTCCAGCCGCTTGTTTTCGACCAGTGCCGACGCAATCAGCACCCGCGTGCGCAGCATCGGCGACACGCGCTCGGATTCGGTCAGCCGCACGGCCCGCGTCTCGGCGGCGAGTGCACCCACCGCGTCGCCGGCCATGAAGCGCGCCACGGCAAGCTGCGCCAGCGCAATCGGCAGCGCGTCACTGTCGGGCAGGCCGGCGATCACGCGCTCGGCATAGGCGGCCGCGCGGGCCCAATCGGCGCGGTGAAAGCCCGCCATGTGCGAGTACAGGTTGACGATGTTGGCGGCCTTTTGCGCGTCGTCGGCCAGCGCCGCGTGGGCCTCAAGCTCGCCCAGCACGGCGTCCATGTCCGATTCATGCCGCGCCCAGCCTTTGCCGATCAGATCACCGAAGTCCATGGTCACCCCCAAGGCGAATTTGACGAATGTACGCGCCCGTGCAAGCGCAAATTCCACGGCAACTGCGGTTATCCACGAAGCGCCACGAAGGGCCACGAAGAACTGCCACGACAACTACTTTTTCCCACGAAGCGCCACGAAGGACCACGAAGAACGGCAACAGCAATACAGGTAAACGGCAAAAGCAAACAGCAAAAGCAAGCAACCAAGGCCGCAGCCGTTGCAGTTGCAGTAAACACCAAAACGCAGTTGTAGTTCTTCGTGCCACTTCGTGTGGCTTCGTGGGCAAATGTCGTGGCCGTGGCCGTTCTTCGCGGCCCTTCGTGTCCTTAGTGGATAAACGCTGTTGCTGTTCCAAACGGACAGGTCCCGCAGCTTACGCAGCGGGCTCTGAGTTGCGGTCCTTCGTGGTTCACCCGCCATTAAAGCCGTTTGTCGCCGTTTGCCCAAGCTTGACCGTGCCCGCGCATATGGCCAGAATCGCCGGGCTAACGCGCCTGCGGGCGCGCTTTTTGTGAAAGGACCGCACCATGGCAAAGGCCGCCAAAGCCAAGGCATCTCGCGCGCTCAGCAACGAACAGATCCTCAGCGCCTACCGCAACATGATCACCAGCCGCATGACTGAGGACAAATGCGCCATCATCCTGCGCCAATCCAAAGGCGGCAGCTTCCAGATCAGCGGCCCCGGCCACGAGGCCGTCCTCACCGCCGCCAGCATGGTCATGCGGCCGGGCAAAGACTGGAGCATCTGCCACTATCGCGACCTGACCTACGTGCTCGGCCTTGGCGTCACCACCGAAGAAATCTTCACCGGCTTCATGGCCCGTGAAGGCGACCCCGCATCCGGCAGCCGCCAGATGCCAAGCCACTTCGGCCACAAGAAGCACCGCATCATCAGCAAATCAAGCTGCGTGGGCACGCAATGGCTGCAGGCCGGCGGCCGCGCGTACGGCATCAAGCTTGAGGGCGAAGACGAAGTTGTCTACGTCAGCAGCGGCGACGCAACCTGCGCCCAGGGCGAATTCCACGAAGGCCTGAACTGGGCCACGATCCACAAGCTGCCCGTGCTCTTCCACGTCGAAGACAACGGCTACGGCATCAGCACGCACCATTCCATGGAACGCGCCCAGCCCATTGAGCAGATGGTCAAGGGCTACGCCAACCTCGGCATTTTCCCCGTCGACGGCCTTGACCTGTTCGCCAGCTATGAGGCCTTCAAACAGGCCCACGAATGGTGCAGCAAGGGCAAAGGCCCGGCGATTGTCGTCAGCAGCGTCGTGCGCCTTTGGGGCCACTCGAGCTCCGACAACCGCAAGCTGTACATGACCGAGGCCCAGATCGCTGAGGAATCCAAGAAAGACCCCAACCAGCGCCTCAAGGCCTGGATCATCGAGCACGGCCTCGCCGACGAAGACGAACTGGTCGCGCTCGAGGAACAAGTGAAGGCCGAAATCGACGCCGCGGCCGAACGCGCCGAAGAACGCCCGCACCCCGACCCAAGCACAGCCGCCCGCTACATCTACTTCGAAGGCGAAGACAACGCCGTGGTGAACGCCCCTGTGGCCGCCCCAACCTCAACAGGCGAACGCACCACCCTGATCGACGCCATCAACCACGGCCTGCACGAAGAATTCGAACGCGACCCCAAGCTCGTCTGCTGGGGCCAGGACGTGCAGGACGGCAAGGGCGGCGTGTTCGGCGCAACCAAGGGCCTCAGCACCCGCTTCGGCACCGACCGCGTGTTTAATAGCCCGCTGGCGGAGGCCACCATCGTCGGCGCCGGCTTGGGCTACAGCTACAAACCCGGCAGCAAGGCCGTGGTCGAGGTCCAGTTCGGCGATTACATCTTCCCGGCCATGATGCAGGTCGTGAACGAAGTAGCCACCGCGCGCTACCGCTCAAACAACAACTGGCCCGCCCCCATGGTGATCCGCGTGCCCGTGGGCGGCTACATCCAGGGCGCCATGTACCACAGCCAGTGCATTGAGGCCGTGTTCGCAACCCGCCCCGGCCTGCGCATCGCCATGCCAAGCAATGCGGCCGACGCCAAAGGCCTGCTGAAGGCCGCGATCCGTGGCGAAGACCCGGTGCTGTTCATGGAATGCAAAAACCTGTACCGGCAGGAACGCGCCAAAAGCCCCGAGCCCGACAAGGACTACCTGCTGCCGTTCGGCCACGGCCGCATAGTGCGCGAAGGCAGCGACGTAACGCTGGTAACGTGGGGCAACACCGTAATGATAGCCCAGGACGCCGCGCTGGAGCTCGAAGACAAAGGCATCCAGGTAGAGATCATAGACCTGCGGACGATCCTGCCCTGGGACCAGCAGACCGTATTCAACAGCATAAGCAAAACCAACCGGGCACTGGTGCTGCACGAAGACACTTTAACGATGGGCTTCGGTGCCGAAATCTCAGCCCGAATCATGGAAGAAGCCTTCGAGACCCTGGACGCCCCAGTAAAAAGAGTAGCCGCCCAAGACAGCTTCTGCCCCTACAGCAAAGTACTGGAAAACGCCGTGCTACCGCAGAAGGCAGGGGTCGTGGCCGCCGTAGAGCAGCTAGTGAACTGGTAACCCAGCCCCAGCCGAAAGGCTGGGGACCAAAAAGGCACGCGACCAAAAAGAGCCCCAGCCGAGGTGACTTTGTGGTGGTGAGGGTTCGCAGGCGCGCTTGCGCAGCGTGGCCCCGACTGAGTCTGACCGACCAGGCGAACTTTCTTGATTATACAACCACAGCGCTCACAAACGCTGGGAAAAAGTGGTGGTAGTCGCGAAACGCAATGATCTGACGGGTTGCCTCGTCTAGGTTCCCATCCAAAGGAAACGGAAGTGATCGAGCAATCTTCCTCGGGCTATACCGGTACAAGCGAGACTCAATTGCTTCGCGTTCGCGCTGAGACAACATGGGTACTTTGATTGCTTTGACGTCCGCCCAAGAGTTTGGCACGAATGGCCACCCGCTGCGAAGATTTCTGCGGTGCATCACTCTTGCACCGTCATCCACTATTGAGACCGTAAAGGTCGCCATTCGTTGGCCATCCTCATACACGAACGCCGATGCCAGAACATGGTCCAGGTCCTTCGGGTTGCTCGCCAAGCCCCTTTCCACTGCACTTTGCAGAGCCTGCGCGTACATGGTCAGTAGCGTGTTCTTGTCGATAGAGTCGGTGCGTGCCGCTGCTGGAGCATAGGAATCTAAGCGCTCTAGTAGTGTTCTTCGCTGGCGAACGGAGTACTCTTCAGATTCCTCGCGAAATCTCCTCTCTGCCAGTGACCCCAGCGCCGCATTTATGGTGACTTTCAATATGTCGCCGCTGCACAATTGAGCACAAGCCTTGTTCACATCGTCGAGCTGAGTTCGCAGGGCTGAGGGGTCGGTGTAGTCCAACCACAGCACTAGCCTCTTGATCCGGTTCTGGTGGACGAAGTCCGACAAGTCCTGAACAAGATCCGTGCTTGTCATCTCTTTACAATCGATACAGCCGTACCGCCTATTGAACAGCTGGCGCTTCACCGTAGACCGATCCGAATCAATCGAGAACAGCTTGTTTATTCTCAGAGTCGTGTGAGCCATGTTGAGGTCAACAAGGTGTCGCCCGGCCATCGAAACATAAGCATACGTGCTGGACGTAACACCGTGCGCTCGTGCAATATGGCCGCAGAGCTCGATAAAAAGTGCACGATCCACGTGCTTGTGAAGTCGTAAATGATATGGAATGTTCGCGCCACTCATTTGCGAGCCTTGGAAAGACTGTCCTCGAAGCACCTCTCTCCCACTTCAGAGGCGCCAACCTGGTCATCATCAAAGTAGAATGACCTCACGAGCTCCACTTCCGAGAGGTCTCGCGTGAAAGCGATGCGTACCCTGCTGCTTTCTCCTACGGGAGCTGGAAGAACTGGAACAAACTTTCGTAGCTTCTCCTGCTTGTGCCGGCGCGGCTGCGACCACGAGCCAGCGGGAATCGACTTGATCACTTCTGCGGGAGATGCGGCTTTCGTTTCCTTGAAGTCAGCAGTCGTCTCTCTCTCTCTCTGCTTCCATTTGTTGGTAAAGTCTGTGAAACGTTTCAAGCCATCCTTGAGTTGATCCAAAGCAAACTGGTAGACATCTGTTCCAAGATCAACGCCACGCTTCGTTGAGTTGAGTGGCAGCGCCTCGGGTGTATCGCTTTGGAATGTGACGATGCCCGTAATCGCAATGAACTGATTGTGATACCTGGGAACTGCTCCGGTTCCCCAGCCCGTGAGCACTGTCTTGTCCTTGTAAAGAACGACCCTGTCATTGCAGACAATAGTGACTCCCGCGTGGTCACTGCTGCGAGATTGGACTGGACCGCCATCAACCACTTCCAGCTCGGCCTCAGTCGCAAGTGCTCGGTAAAAGCCCACCATCACCGTGACATCGACGTTCTTAATCCGTGCGGTAACAACGAATGGCGCGATCTTCGCACCCTTTGATGCTGCCTTGGGTGAGATGCGTAGGGTGGTACCGACGGGTTCAACCCTCCTGCCATTCACCGCGATTGCAAAGCCTCGCTGTATGATTAGTGCATACGTGTGTGCAATCTCGTTACGCAACTCCTCGACAAAGGGCGAGTTCCCATCATCGAAGGCTCGCGCGATCTCTGGCTTTAGCTTCTTCACGGTGATTCGCGTCCCCGGGTGTTCTAGTTCTGAGGGGGCATCCTCAAGTTGTAGCGTCCAGGCCGTGTCATCTGAAAGCCACTTGGGTGAAATGTGAACTTTGTACGCCGCTTCCCCAACAGGGTGTGAGTGAACGGTGGCATCTTCTCCTAGCTTGAAGATAGCACGCTTCATTCCAATCCCATAGACACCTACAGTCGGCAGCCGTTCAACCCGCTCGGGGACCCTGCCTAGCATGAAGGCGGTCTCTGTTGCTATTTTTCGAGAGATTCCGCCACAGTCGTCAACAATCTCGAAGCCCCTTCTGTTAATGGTCAGACTGACGCTGTGGCCGGCATACCTTTCTAGATCACCGACCCCGCGTTTTGGTTTGGCATGACGCAGAATCCCGTCCAAGCAGTTGTCGATCAAGTCGAGAATCGCATCTTTCAATGCAATGTCACGGGTAAGCATGTCGACAAAGAAATGCTTCGTTGGGCTAGCCTTGACTTCGAGGTTCATAAGGCATCCTCACATCAGGTTTGCGATGAGAGCAGCACCAACACTCTCGGCCAGTATGGGTGGAACCGAATTGCCAACTTGCCTAAATCCATGCCATTTGGATGGATGGAACTCAAACCAGTCCGGAAAGGACTGAAGACGAGCGGCCTCCCTCGTCGTGATTACCCTAGGCTGCGAAGGGTGGATCGGCCGGGCGGCTGTGTGCGAGCCATGTTCAGGACCTGTTCCCGCCCGCAGTGTTGGGGCAACACCAAAGGGGTCGAGTCGCGGGAAGCGGCTTACGACTTCGGTGCATCCGGGAGGAGTCAATGCAAATCGCGCGACAGTCTCTTTGGTGTGCCGTGTAAGCGCTAAGCCACCAATGCCCGTGCCACCGGTGGTGGGAGCGGATTGACGGTTTGGTGCGTCCTTGCGCAAGCGCGCCGAATAGCGACTTGGCTTTCCAAGCACACCTCGGAAGCGATCCGTCAAGTACAACGCGGCAATGCCTTGAATATCAGGGAAGTCACCAATCGCGTCAATCACAGTCGGTGTGCCCTTCTCCAAATCGTTGGTCAACACACCGGGGCGCGGATACACAGGTGGCTTGGCCGCACGTCGGCTTCCGAGGAAGAAGACCCGCTTTCTGGTTTGTGGCACACCGAAGTCCTTGGCATCCAAGACCTTCACTGGTGTCACCACGTCGTACCCCAAAGTATCTGCTCGCCTGACGAAGTCGTCGGCCAATGGCTTGGTGGCTCCACTGAGCAACCCCTGGACATTCTCCACCACAAAGTAACGCGGTCGAATCGTGCCTACGAACTCCAGCACATGGCCTAGGAGGCCGTTTCTCGTGTCGCTTGGGGCGCGTTTTCCAATCAGGGAAAACCCTTGGCACGGGGGTCCGGCAATGATCACGTCCACCTCGCCCACTCGCGCGCCGATAGTCGCGAGCAGCTGTTTGCCTGTCAAATTCCCTAAGTCGCACTTCACCGCTCGGGCACTTGGGAAGTTGAGACCGTAGGTATCGACGTTGACTTGACTTGAGTCGAAACCAGCCAGAATCTGAAATCCAGCGTTCTGGAATCCCAGCGACAGTCCCCCTGCACCACAAAAAAGGTCGATAACTGTTGGTTGTCGACCGTTGCTCGTTGCCATCCCGCCCCCCCCTATTTCTGTCGACAATGTACCCGATCTGATGCCACTTCCGAAAGGGTGTCGCCGCCGTCCTAAGAAGCCGATTTTGGGGGCGAAGTGATTCTGCTACGGGTCGTCACCAGTGGCCGCGCCCTCTCCAGCCAGTCCTGTTTAGCCATCATGCATCGCCAAGCCGGCGGCTTTTAGGGCCTTTTCGTAGGCTTTGGTTTGGAAGTGGTAGGGGCCTAGTTTGTGGGTCCAGTCTGGGCGGTGGGGTTGTTCGAAGTCTTGCCAGATTGTCTGGTCGCCCTCTTGGGTGATCTTTACGTCCAGGGGCCAGCAGCCGACTTCGCCGCAGTCGCGGCAGGCGTATAGGCTTAGTTTGGGCTTGTAGTGGGTTCCGGCCACGACTTCGGCGTGGTCTATCTTGAATTCTTCGACTGACCTTGGCCCGTAGCTTCCGGCTATGTTGGGGTGGCCTTCTGCTTCGGCGAAGGGCAGCTCGTGTTTGCGCACCGTGGGGATCAGGTTGCGGCCGTTGATCAGGATCGTTACGGCCCGCTTCGCGTGCGTGCTGCGGCCTACCCTAAATTCGATCGTGTCCATGGGTGCATGGTATCACTGGACCCGTGCGGTGGCCGGGGCGGCCTCGGTGGTTGCCGGCCGGAGGTTGGCGCTCCCGGGTTGCGGGCGTCCTGCCCAATGCTGCGTAGTTAAGGAACTCCGGGCGGTATCCGTTGGGTGTTCCTGCAGTCCGGCGCGGAGCGCCGGGACAAGATTAGCCCCCGCCTAAGCGAAGCGCGGGCGGGGGTCAGGCAGCCATAAATCGCAAGGCGCGGAGCGCCGCCACTATCGGGCCAGGGTGACGGGCCGGGTCCGTGTCGGCGCTCCGCGCCTTGGGGTCCATTCGCGTGCATACCCCCGGCTGCACGCCCGCGCCGCCTTCGGCTTGCGGGCGTTTGCCGGGGGCTAACCCTGTACCGGCGCTCCGCGCCGCACGGACCAACTGCCTGCGCTGACTACGCAGCATTAGGCATCTTGCCTGCTTGGCCTCTGGCCTGCGGGGTGTTTCGTGCCGTGGCTGCGAACGGCAACGGCTGCGGACCGGAGGTCCGCATCACGGTCCCCAGCCTTTCGGCTGGGGCTCTGCTGCGCCTGCGGGGTTTTGCGCCGTGGCTGCGAACGGCAACGGCTGCGGACCGGAGGTCCACATCACGGTCCCCAGCCTTTCGGCTGGGGCTTTGGTGTTTGCTTGGGGCTTCGTGCCCTTGCCTGTGGTTGCTTCGTGCCTATACTCCTTTTTTGCCCCGGCGGGGACGCCTTCGACGTCTCCGCCGTTTGCATTTGCTTCACGGACCGGAGGCGTCATGGCGGCTCACGAACACGTCGTCATCCTGGACATGGGGTCGCAGTACACCCAGCTGATCGCACGTCGCACCCGCGAACTGGGCGTGTTCAGCGAAATCCTGTCGCACAAGACCAGCCTGGCCGAAATCAAGGGCCGCAACCCCAAGGCCATCATCCTCAGCGGCGGCCCGGCCTCAGTGTACGGCGATGATTCGCCCAAGGTGGACCCCGCGATCTTCACCAGCGGCCTGCCCGTGCTGGGCATCTGCTACGGCATGCAGCTTGGCAGCCAGGTGCTGGGCGGCACCGTCGAGCGCGGCAAGGTGCGCGAATTCGGCCACGCGGAACTTACGGTCAAGCGCGAAGACGTGCTGCTGGCCGGCATCAGCCGCGAACTGGCCGAAAAACCCGACGCCCTGCGCGTGTGGATGTCCCACGGCGACAAAGTCACCAGCCTGCCCAAAACCTTCGAAACCCTGGCCACCACGCCAAGCTGCGAGTTTGCGGCCGTGAAGCACCGCGAACACCCCTTCTTTGGCGTGCAGTTCCACCCGGAAGTGAAGCACAGCGTCAACGGGCTGCTGGTGCTGAAGAACTTCCTGTTCAACGTCGCGCGCTGCGCCGGCGACTGGCAGATGTCCAGCTTTATAGACGAACAGTGCGACAGGATTCGAAAGCAAGTCGGCAAGGGCCACGTGATCTGCGGCCTGAGCGGCGGCGTGGACTCAAGCGTGGTCGCGGCGCTGATCAGCAAGGCCATCCCGGGCCAGATCACCTGCATCATGGTCGACAACGGCCTGCTGCGCAGCGGCGAAGTGGAAGAAGTGCGCGATGCCTTCGAAGGCCACTTCAACCTGAAGCTGATCGTGGCCGACGCGGCCAAGCAGTTCCTGACCCGGCTGGAAGGCGTCACCGACCCCGACGAAAAGCGCAAGATCATCGGCGAAGTGTTCATTCGTGTGTTCGAGGCCGAAGCCCGCAAGGTCAAGGGCGCTGACTTCCTGGCCCAGGGCACGCTGTACCCCGACGTGATCGAAAGTGTCGCCGCCCACGGCGGCCCCACGGCCATGATCAAGCGCCACCACAACGTCGGCGGCCTGCCCGATGACATGAAGTTTGAACTGGTTGAGCCGCTGCGCTTCCTGTTCAAGGATGAAGTGCGCGAAGTCGGCCACGAGATTGGATTGCCGGAGCACCTGGTGTGGCGTCAGCCCTTCCCGGGGCCGGGGCTTGCGGTGCGGATTTTGGGCGAGATCACGGAAGACCGACTTTCCATTCTACGCCAGGCCGACCTGATCGTTCGACAAGAGGTGCGCAACGCCGGTTTGGAAAAGCGCATCTGGCAAGCGTTTGCGGTGCTGCTGCCGGTCAAGAGCATCGGGGTGATGGGCGATGAACGCACCCACGAGTTCACCTGCGCGCTGCGCGCCGTGGAAAGTGTCGATGGCATGACCGCAGACTGGGCGCGGCTGGATTACGACCTGCTGCGCAAGATCAGCAACCGCATCATCAATGAAGTGCGTGGCTTCAACCGGGTGGTGTATGACATCAGCAGCAAGCCGCCCGCGACGATTGAATGGGAGTAGCATGCGTACGGTGCCCAGTGCCCTGTGCCCAGTGCCCGGCGTGTTCTGCGCGGCCGTGCTGGCGCTGCTGCTTTCGGCCTGTTCGGGCGGCAACACGCCCGCCAATGGGCCCGTGGTGCCGGACCTTGCCGGAGATCGCAAATCGGCCGATGAACTGCTGCCCCCGGCCGTGAACCTGGATGACGCGCCCACGCCCGAGCACAAGGGGCTCGCGCGGCTGCTGCCGGCCGACGGCCTCGTGCGCGATTCGGTGCGCTACCAGGGCTGGAATGCCGACCTCGCCGACGCCAGCGAATATGAGGGCGCGGGTGCGGCACTGCCGTCCGTGTTCGCGATCTATCGATCAGCGGGCTACAAGGTCGTCACTGACCCCGAATCCAAAGCAGAAGGCTTCACCCAGGAGTACCCGCAGGAAGTGCGGCTGTTTCTCGTGCGCGGGCCTGAGGCCGTGGCGACCGAACTGCTGCTGATGAAGGCCGAATCGAAGTTGCAGGCCAACGGCTTCACGCCGCAGGACCCGATTCACCTCGCGCTCGGCCGCAACAACCAGCCTGAGATCAAACGCTGGATCGCCATCGAGCGCGGCGAAAACGCCGACCGCGTGTACGTGGCGTATCTGAAGACCGTGGGCGACCTGCTGATTTACGCGCTCGAGGTCGAAGACGCGCCCAAGCTGACCGGCCCCGGCGATTCGCAGTTGCCGCGCGTGCTGGACGACCAGCGCGGCAGCCGCGTAGGCGCGCAAGTGATCGCGCTGATCCTGCATGCGTTGAATGGCTGAGTCTGGAGTTTGGAGGCGGGAGTATCTGCTTCCGCACTCCTGCCTCCTGCCTTCGCAAGCAACACTGGCACCGGGCGCGCTTCGCGCATATCCTCTGGGCATGCTGCAACGTGTGGTCAGTCGCGACACGGCCCTTGGGCTGCCGATGCCGGAGCGCTATCGGCTCGCGGGCGCGTTGATCAAGCGCGCCATGCAGGCCCTCGACGGCCCGCCCGGCGATGCCGCCCGCGCATCCGACCTGCTGGCCCCGCTGGCTGACCCGCTCGATGACCCCACCGACATCGAAGCCCTCGACGACGCCATTGAGCGCTGCTGCGACGCGCTCGCCGCCGACCCCTGCCACGTGCCCGCGCTCGTGCTCGCCGGCCGCGTGCTGACGCAATACGGCTACATCGACGAATGGCACTTTCACCCGCGCCCGCTGCGTGACGCGCGCCGCCTGCTGGTGCGCGCCCGCGAACTTGACCCCGTCAGCGAAGACGCCGCCGACGCCCTGCTGCGCTGCGAACTCTACGCCCGCCGCTTTGAGCAAGCCTCCGACCTGCTGGCCGAATACAAGGCCGACCGCCGCTTCCCCTGGGCGCAGGCTTTCGGACGCGGCCTCTACGCCGGGCTGCACCAGAACTGGAAGCAGGCCGAAGAAAACTTCGCGCTGGCAGCCCGTGAGGCCGGCGGGCCCGAGCAGCGCTCGTGGTCGCTGGTGTACCAGGGGCTCGCGCTGCAGCAGCTTGCCAGCCTTGAACTCGCCGACGCGCGCATGGGTGAAGGCGTGCTCACCGGCCGCGCGCAGCGCGTGCGGCTGCACCTGTGGAGCCGGCTGAAGCACGCGCGCGGCAAGTATGATGAAGCCTATGAGCTGAACCGCCGCAGCCTCACGTTCGGCACGTTTGAGCTGGGGCAGCGCTGGCGGCAGGAATTGCTGGTCTACTTCCGGCGCCTGAACTTCGTGCCCAAGGCCGGGTTCAGCCTGGCCGAAGAAGTGAAGGCCGGCATCGACGGGCCCTTCCGGCAAGTCGGCGGCGAAAAGCCCGACACCGGCGACATGGACGACCGCCACGACGACGACGAAGAATTCGTGCCGCTGTTCCGCGCCAACCTGTTCCTGGAAGGCGAGCACCTGCCCGTGGTCAACGACATCGTCGCCCCGGACGCCAGCTTCGAAGGCCGCGCGAAACTGACCGTGCGCGTCCTTGACCCCAAGACCTTCGAGAAGATGCCGCTCACGCCCGGCGAACGCTTCAAACCCGGCCAGTACGTCATGAGCGACGACCGCAGCGGCACCGTCTTTCACGTGCTGCTGATGAAGCGCCACAACCTGCACAACCCGTATCTCGACCTGCCCGAAGAAGCCCGCAGCGTCTTCGACGTGGACCGAGCAAGCATGCAGCGCTTCGAAAACGCGCCCTGGGACGTGCGGCTGATGCTGGCCGAACACGGCTTTGACCCGCTGCTGGGCGTGATCGCCACCTGCCGGCTGTGCGACGCGTTCTTGCGCTTCGCGGGCGGCATCGGCATTGACCTGGAAACCGGCCTCGCGATCAGCGGCGGCTTTTGGCGTCACGAAAGCGCGCAGAACTTTGACCTGGCCAAGCACGTCGTGATCCGCGCCCGCGAAACCCGCGGCAAGTACAGCGTGCGAACCCACGGCCTGTGCAAATTCCGCCGCGCTGAACTGGAACTCAATGACCTGCCCCACGAATTGCTCGAGCCCGCCCGGGCCATGCTCAGCACCTGGGCCCGTGAGGCCGCACTGGGCGCGCTCTACCGCGAAGGCGACACCGTAGGCGACGCCAGGGCACCCATGCACCTCGTGCCCCCGAAAGTAGAAGAAGAGGGCACCAACCGCGAAGTGCTGCAACTGATAGACGCAGGGGCCGAGGCCGGAGCCACCAAAGGACTAAGAATGTGGGGGACAAGAGCACCAAGTTGATGGTTGATGGTCGATGGTCGATGGTCGATGGTTGATGGTCGATTGTTGGAATTGGCGGCATCACGAAAAACAAGAGCCCAGAGCGCAAGCGACGGGTTAGCAAAGGGACCAGAGCAAAGTCGGGAGGCGTGAGGCGTGAGGCGTGAGGCGTGAGGCGTGAGGCGTGAGGCGGGAGACATCGCAGAGTCCATCCCGAAGCACGAAGCACGAAGCACGAACCCCCGAGCACCGAGCACCAAGCACCGAGCACCGAGAATGACCGACCAGGAAGATCCCATCCTCGCCAAGCTCATCGAGGCCAACATGGCCCTCGAGCCCGTGCACGGCTTCCTGGAAATGCCTGTCGATCAGCTCCTGCGCGGCTCGCGCAGCCAGGCTGAGGCCTTTGAAGCCAACGCCCCGCTCCTGTACGGCTATGAGCGCGACACCGAACGCATCTTCATGGTGATCGACCTTGCGGTGTCGGCGATCCAGGCCGACCCCACCTACGGCGGCGGCTACGCGATGGCGGCCGCGTGCGTTTATCGGCTGGGCGTGCAGGACGTGGACATTTACGACTCGCGCGCGCTGGCAACCGCGATTCCGTGGGCTTTCCGGGCCACCGTCGTGGACCCTGACTGCCAGGCCGGCTGGGAAAACTACATCGAATGCCATTGCTTCAAGGGCGATTTCAAGACCGCCGAAACCGCCCTGGGCAAGGTGTTCCAGCGTTTCGGCGACAATGACCTGTATGCGCGCACCGCCTTCCTGTACTTCCGGCTGATGGGCAACCACGCCCAGGCGCTGAACTGGGGCGCGCTGGCGTGGCAGACCGAATGGGACCCCGTGCGCCTCGTGCACACGCTGTTCGCGCTGGGGCACCTGTACCGCGACGTTGGCGACTACGGCAAGGCCATGGACGCCTACCGCGTGATCACCGAACGCGACCACCAGAACTCGTGGGCATACCACTACGCCGCCGTTGCTGCGGCCGCATTGGGCGACTACCGCGCCGCCCTGGACCTGAACCAGAAGGCAATCCAGTACGGGCAGCTGCACCAGTTCCGCGCCTACCAGGAAGATTTGAAGAAGGCCGCCGGCCGCGCCAAGATTTCCGCCGGGCGCGTGACCGCGGTGCCCGTAACCAAGCCGCGCCAGACGTCGCGGCAGATGAAGGCCCCGCCAACGCTGTCGGACCCGCCACCCCCAGCCGCACCGGTAGTAGCCGCCCCGCCGCCGGTGGGCAAGCCCGTAGTAGCCGCGCCACCGCCAGCGGCGAAGCCCGTAGTAGCCGCGCCCCCGCCGACGGCCAAACCCGTAGTGCCGGCCCCACCACCGGCAACCAAGGCCGTGCCAGCGCCACCGCCGGCCGCAAAGCCCGTAGTGGCAGCGCCCCCGCCGCTGACCAAGCCCGGCAAGCCAATCACCCGCCCCATAAACCGCCCCAAACCAAACAAGTAACCCAAAGCAGCGCGCCCGCACCACTTACTTCGCGTTTGTTATGGCGTCGCGTCTGGCGTTTTCTTTGTGGGCTACGGTTTCGATCAGTTCGTCCATGTTGCGTGGCACCTGGTAGCTGTGCACTGTGGACCAGATCTTGGGCGGCTCTTGCTCGAGGCTTTCGTTGTGCGGGTAGGGCGTGTCTTCCAGCAGCTTGCGGTACACCTGCGCGTGCGGCGAATGGATCAGCCCGTTGGCCGCCAGCACGCGCCGCAGCACGCCCACGAACATCAGCCACTGGTCCGGGAAGCGGAATGGCATCCACCCGCCGAAGCCCACATCCCAGAACTTCTTGTCCAGGTGCAGCAGCGTGTCGCGCACCACGGCGTGCGCGCGGTCGTGCAGGAAATCCACCCGCAGGTCACGCCGTGCGGCCACCTTGGCGGCGCGCCGGGCCAGCTGCACGCGCAGCGTGGTCACTTTGTGGACCGCGGCCGTCAGCGCGCACAGGTCGCGCGCGGTGTAATCGCGATGGTTCTCGCGCGCGTCGCGGGCCTTGGCCGCCAGCGCGACGGAAAGGTCGCCCAGCGCGCGCAGCCCTTCCATTGACACGTCAAGCTCAATCGCCTGCGTGTTGGCGTGCGGCGCCGTGATCGCCTCGGGCATTTCCTCATGCGGCGGAAACCACCGCGCCGAATGCACCGGACCGTCATAATCAGGTGTGTAGGCCATAAAACCTCCCACCTATAGCGACAATGGCGCACAGGTTTCGTTCGGGAAACTGCGTTGGAACCACGAAGGGCCACGAAGAACCACGAAGAACGGCAACTGCAGAACCGGCTTAACTACAACTGCAGTCTCACGCAGAGACGCAGTGACGCAGAGAACGGCAACGGCGTGTTAACCACGGATGCACACGGATAAACACGGATAACAGCACAGCCCCGGCCGAAAGGCCGGGGACGCCCGCCAAAGGCGGGCGCACAGCAACTGCAATCTCGCGCGGAGACGCAGTGACGCAGAGAACGGCAACGGCGGGTTTCACACAAAGACACCAAGTCACGAAGAAAGGCCACAAAAGGGCATCAGGCCATCGCTGCGCTGTTGGTGCCGTGTGCTCTTCTTGGTGCCTTGGTGTCTTCGTGTGGTCACGCAGTTGCAGTTCACCAGAAGCAGCAGTTGCAGTTCTCCGCGTCTCTGCGTGAGACCGCAGTTGCAGTTAAACCCAAAAGCAGTTGCAGTTCTTCGTGGTCCTTCGTGGCCCTTCGTGGTTCCAAAGCAGTTGCAGTTCTCCGCGTCTCCGCGTCTCTGCGTGAGATTGCAGTTGCCGTGTATCTACCCGTCGCTCGCGCTCCGGGCTCTTGTTTTTCGCCATGATGCTTTTGCCGTTTTTCTGCCCGAAAACTGTGCGCCATTTTTGCTAAGGGTGGGAGAATTGTGTGTCCGAGCTTACCCAGCACAATCGACAGCTCATGGCCGGGACCACCTCGTTCCTGCTGGATTGCCTGCGCGCCGGCATGACCGTGGCCAACACCGTGCTTTGCGCCGAGCGCCCGATGGTCGACTCCGAGCGCGAACGCATGCGTTACGCCTTCATGGCCGCCGGCCTGGCCATCGACGCCATTGAGGCCGAAGCCCGGCGCGAACGTCTCGGCCTCGCGTTCGCGATTTCGCCGGACGTGCTGGACAACCTCGAGAACCACGCCAAGAGCTTCGCCGATTACTCGCGCGCGCTGGAAGCCCAGGGCGACCTGTTCGTGCACGACTTTTACACGAAGCTTGAGGCCCGGCTCACGCAGTACTACCTGCGCGGCAACCGGCCCCGGCGCATGAAGCCGCGCGGCGAAGGCCTGCGCGAGCCGCAAGTCAGGCTGCGCGGCGAACCCACAGCGCAGGGCGGCTACGAAACGATCGCGCGCAAGACCGGCCAGTACGAGGAAGCGCGCAAGAACGCAAAGTCCACGGCCGAACTGATCCGCCAGTCCCGGGCAATGGAACAGGCGCAGGCAGAAGCGCCTGTCGAACCTGAAGCACCGGTCGAACCTGAAGCGCCGGTCGAAGCTGAAACGCCCGTTGAAGCTGAAACGCCGAGCGCAGCCGAAGTCCCGAGCGAAGTCCAAGTCCCGAGCGAAACACCGGCCGCAGAACCCGTGGCCGAAAAGCCCGCGCAGAACAATCGCCGCATCCAGGATGACGAAATCTGGCAGCACCCGACAATGAGGCTGCCCGCCGCCGAATACATCCAAGCCTACGAAAAGTGGCAAAGGCAAGGCGGCAAAGGCCCACCCCCAAGACCATCCCGCAAACTGCGAAGACACATACAACACAACGCCAACGCCAACCCAAGCTTCAAAGAGCTGCTGGACGTAGTAGCCATACAAACCAGCGGCCCGTAACCCCATGTCGCGGCCGTCCCGGGCGCACTTCGGCTGCCTTTGCACCTCAACGGCAACTGCGTTCATCGCGAAAAACAGGAGCCCGGAGCGCGAGCGACGGGTAGACAAACTGCAACTGCAATTTCACGCAGAGACGCAGTGACGCAGAGAACGGCAACTGCGGGTTAACCACGGATTCACACAGATAAACACGGATAACAGCACAGCCCCGGCCGAAGGGCCGTGGACGCCCGCCAACAGCGGGCGCACAGGAACTGCTTTTTCTGCTCAACAGCTACGGCGTTCATCGCGAAATACAGCAGCCCGGAGCGCGATGATGCAGTTGTAGTTAAACCCAAAAGCAGTTGCCGTTCTTCGTGGTACTTCGTGGCCCTTCGTGGTTCCAAAGCAGTTGCCGTTCTCCGCGTCTCCGCGACTCTGCGCGAAATTGCAGTTGCCGTGTATCTACCCGTCGCTCGCGCTCCGGGCTCTTGTTTTTCGCAATGACCGCAGTTGTAGTTAAACCCAAAAGCAGTTGCTGTTCTTCGTGGTTCTTCGTGGCCCTTAGTGGTTCCAAAGCAGTTGCTGTTGGCGGCCTTTCGGCCGGTGCCCTTCTCGTGATGTCGTCCTTCAGCTTGGGCTGTTCAGGCCGGAGGCAGGGCGCTTAGTGCGGCCATCAGTTCCGCGCTGGTCTGGTAGCGGGCTTCGCGCTCGCGTTGTACCAGTTTGTCGATCAGCGCGCAGAACGCCGGGCTCACGTGCGGTGCCGAAGTCGCCAGCTTGGGGCGCTCGCGGGTCAGGTGGCCCAGCACCACTTGCTGCAGGTTGTCACCGGGGAACAGTGGCGCACCTGACAGCAGATGAAAGAACGACGCGCCCAGCGCGTACAAGTCACTGCGCGTGTCGATCACCTTCTCGCCGTTGGCCTGCTCCGGGCTGATGTAGTGCGGCGTACCCAGCAGATAGCCCTCGGCCGTCTGGCCCATGTCTTCCTGCAGCCGCGACAGGCCGAAGTCGCCCAGCTTGGCCACGTCGTCCTGGCTGACGTAGATGTTGCCCGGCTTGATGTCGCGATGGATCAGGTGCCGCTCTTCAAGGTACGACAGCGCTTCGGCCACATGCAGCATGTAGCGCCGGGCGAGTGGCTCCGTCAAAGGCTCCGCGCCTTCCGCTGTGTAGCGATCCAGCGCGTGGCCCTCAACCAGTTCCTGCACCATGAAGTGCACGCTTTCGTACTCGCCCATCGTGTAGGTGCGCACGATATGCGGGTGCACCAGCTTGACGCTGATTTCGTTGCTGCGGCGCAGGCGCTTCAGGAAGCCTTCCTTCACGGCCGCAAACGGACTGATGATCTTGAGCGCGACCGGGCGGAAGTGGATCGGCTCCATCGCGCGGTACACCGTGGCGCTGCCGCCCTGGCCGAGCTTGTCGATGATGGTGAAGCCCGCGAAATCCTTGCTGACGATCTGCCCGGTTTCTTTGAAGCGGCGCACGGCCTCGTTGTTGTCTTCGGCGTCTTCGAGGCCCTGCACGGTGGTTTCATCCAGCTTGCGAGCAGCCGCCGAGTTGGACTTGCGCAGCAGGATGCGCACGCGGGCCGCAAGTTCCGGCTGGCGGAAGGGCTTGACGAGGTATTCGTCGGCGCCGGCTTCGATGCCCTCGACCACGTCCTGCTCTTCGCCCAGCGAAGACAGCAGGATGATGGGCGTGTGGGCCAGGGTGGCGTCTTCGCGCATCTTCTTGGTGGCCTGCAAGCCGGTCATCTTGGGCATGTTGATGTCCATGATGATCAGGTTGGGCTTGAACTCGCGGGCCTTGGCAAAGGCTTCAACGCCGTCAACGGCGATTTGCACGTCAAAGCCGATGCGACGCAACTGGGTCGAGAGCAGCGTGCGCAGCTCGCGCGAGTCATCGGCAACCAGGATTCTGTCACCCATGGAGAGCCTGAGGCATGTCCCGTCACGCGGCCGTGTGAAGCGCTGTCGACTGTGGGCAAACACCCACGACGACATGCAACCCGGCCACGTTTCTAAGGGGGAAGCATTATCCCGCAAAGGGGGCCACCGTCAACCAACGCCAAGAGAAGACCGCCAAACGCCCAGATTCAGACCCCCGCGACCAGCGGCACAAACGGTCAATGAAGCAACGATGCCCAAAGCGCGGAGGCTTGATGCGGCACAAGGCGGCAACCCAGAAGCAGAGGCAGCAAGCGCCAACCCGTTGACAGCGGCCCCAACCGCGGTAAATCGTTCCGTCCCGGTAAAGAAGCAGCCGGGCCAAAGCACCCGTAGCTCAATGGATAGAGCATCTGACTACGGATCAGAAGGTTGAAGGTTCGACTCCTTCCGGGTGTACCAGCCTCAAAGCCGCTCTAGAAGCTCATTCTAGGGCGGCTTCTTTTTCGTCGCAAGTGGCCTAGCGCCCGCACGTCCCAAAGGAAGTCCCACAGGTATGCGTGAGGGCACAAGACAAGTCCTGCCTCCGTTGGTGACCAATCCGGCACTCCGGTGGCATCGTTGACCGTGTAACGGGATTTCATCGCAGGTTCTGGTGCGCCCACAGCAACTCGACAAAGTCATTGCCCCCGGCCTGTTTGATCACGTGGTCAGAGCCCTGCCGAATTCTCGCCGTCGGCTCCATCTGCCGGATGATGTCAGCAAGCCGGATCACCTCGATACCTGCGGCTTTGATGAGTTCTACTTCTTCACGATGCTTGGCGTTTCCCAATATCAGGCCGAACCGCCACCGATCTCCGCAAAGCACCTCCCGAACTCGGTGCTTCTCGTCAGCCTCGAACTTCTTGTGAATCCATTCAGACACTGCTGTGCGCATCACGGCAGGCGTTCGGCGCTTGGCGCTGAACGGGGCAGTTCCTTTCTTTCGTTCGGCTGTTGGCGCGGGACAGATGTAGCTCACGGGCCGCAATGAAGCTTGTACTTCAAAGTGCCAGCACTCAGGCTCCTTGCCCCTCAAGCGCACCGCAAGCAGATCGATTTCGCCAGTTCCAACCCGAACGCCGCGCATGGTGAAGAACCCGCGTCGGTTCAGCCACTCTTCTACGATCTGCTCGGCAAGAACCGACATTCGTCACCGTTCGAGGTACGCTCACTTAGGTCTACTTATTGTCCTTGAGCAGCCAGTAGAGCAGCAGCCCGGCACCAATTGCGCCCAGCACTGCACCGGCCCCGGATGTCGCTGGTTGGGCAGATTTCGGTTTCAGCCAGCCCTCCACATTGCCCAAGAAGCGGTCAAGCAAATCTTGAACGTTGTTGCGGTCAAAAGCGACGACCGCCACACCCTGCACGCCGCAAGTCCACTCGGCACCTCGCTCTACAAACACAACCGCAGGCTTCGAGTTGCTACGTGCCAAGCTGACTTCGTGACTCACCCAATCGTTGGAATCACCGGAAAGAGTGACCAGCCCCCATACCCCCGTGCACTGCCTAAGTGCCTCCAACGTGTACCAATTCGCCGTACCATCTATCGATGGAGTTCTGTCTGGGAGAAGAACTTCAATGCCCTTCTCTCGCGCATACTGAACAAGGGTGATGAGCGCAGACTCCTCCAGCGTGCCAATGCTGTAACTGAGCAAGAGCTTATGCATTGTGGTCCCCCTCAACCAATCGTTGGCGAAGTTGAGCTAACGACTGTTGGGCAGCGCTTTGGTCTCCTCGTCCCAATGCGGCCATTGCCAGATCGATTCCCTCAGCAGCCACTTTGATCTTGTGATCCGGGCACACAATCGAGTCCCATTGGGGCAACCACAGCTTGCGAGCCACGGCCAGTTCAAGCCGCATCAGCCTGTTGCAAAGAGACGTTCCGTCCCAAGCCGTCGCCTTAATCAAACTGTGGTTCTGTCCGTTTCCCCTATGCGCGGACAACTCTGTCTTCAGCCTCTCTGCAAGTTGACCGTTTGTAACTAACAAGTAGCCACAGGCGGCATGACGCGTGCAAACTGACTGGAACCCGACAATCTCACGGTCCGACACAATGAAGTCCGGCTTGCTGCTCCACTTGCATTGAACCACCCAAATCTCTTCAAACTCGCCCGGTTCGCTGTATCGAACGCGGACCAACAAGTCCTTGCCGCCATCTGGCCCAACGGCTGGCCCCTGAACAATGGTGTAACCACTCTGCGCAATCACATCCCGCACAAAGTGCTCGAACAGATGTCCGTCCAGCTTTCTTAGCTCATTCAAAAACAACTCAACAGCGTTCAGGTTGGAGGACCTGTTCGGCGCGGCTAATGGCGATTCGGATGGCTCACCGTTCAATGCCCGTCCTCCGACGCTACGCCAATCCGTCCAAGGTCGCGCTGTCACTGATCTTGTTGTGCGGCACGAGTAGGTACTTCCACGGCTTGCCGCCGTGCTCTAGCTCGTGCTTGGTTGCGTGCTCGCACCACTTCTTGGCTGCTGTTGCTTTTGCCTGAACGACTGGATCATCGATCTCGTTCTCGGCCTTCACCTCGCAGAGCAGCTTTATGTCTTTGCACTCGACGACGAAATCGGGCTCGTACTCGCCGCCTGTGCCGAAGGCGTAGTCAATCCTCAGGTCCTGCTTCGACGGCCTGCACCACTTCAGCACTTCGTTGTTGTTCTTTTCCAGCAGCACGGCAAAGCGTCGTTCGCTGTCCGAGTCGAATTTCTGTAGCTCGTACACGCATTTGCTGAAGCCACCGAACACCATTTTTCGGATGTCCTTCTTTTCATCAACGTTCTCCCGGAAGTCACGCACGCTTTCGCCTGCCTTGATGGTGGCCGTGCCGGGCGACAGCTTCGTGAACCCGCGTGTCGCATTCGCCACGTAGTCGGATGCATGTTCTACGCGATGCTCCAGCATCTGGGCGTGGATGTGGTTCGCCAGAGCTTTCTGGTGGTACTGCAACACGTTCAACTGATCGTCTTCCTGTTTCAGGTAGCTCTTCAGATGCGTGATCATCTGCCCGGCCAACTTGTACAGCAGGTCGCTGACCAGTTCGTAATCCACGTCATCGAAGTCGATCAGGTTCCTGACGATGAAATCTTCCCACTTGGCTTCCTTGATGACCCCGTCGCCACTGACCAGCTTGATCTGATTTCCGGTCTGAAGTGATTGCCTCAGGATGTCTGCCTCAACAGGCCGTGGTCGCAGGTCCTTTACGTCGAGATCAAACGCGGTGTAGGTCACCTTCACCGGGCCGGTCGGCACGACGACGATCTTGGGAATCGAGATCGTTAGCTCCAAGAACTTCTGCGTGGTCGTTTCCACCACTTTGGCCACATCGACCTGCGCTTTGGTGGTGATCAGTTCTTTCTGGGCGGGCGTCATCTGCGCCGTGATCTTGCTGACGATCTGCGCTTGGACATCAGGTGTCGATAGATCACTCATCGATGGCAGCTTTTCCAGCGACTTGATGATCTCTTGCGTCGCTTTGGCCACCTCAAGTTCTTCAGGTTTCTCGAACAGAGGCTTGGTGGTTGGTGTGCTTTCGTCGGCCTTGGTGATGCCGAGCAGTACATCAAGCTTCGGCGTAAGCTGCTTCACCTCCAGCTTCTCGTCGGAGACGTACACGATCTTCATGCTGGACTTCAGGATGCTGTCCGGGTTCTTGGCCTCATCGACGATGTCCTGAAACTTGTCGTGCGCGACAATGGTCAGCATGTCTACTTCCGGGTTGGCTGGATCAGCCACGCGCTTGCCATAGGGCAGACGTAGCCCGCGCCCGATGCTCTGCTCCACCAGCGTTTTCGAGTTTGCCGCCCGCAGCGGCACGATGGTGTAGAGGTTGGTCACGTCCCAGCCCTCTTTGAGCATGTTGACGTGAATGACGATCTCGGTTTCGTTGGCGGGGTCCTCAACCGTCAGCAACTGCTGAACTGTCTCGTCCTTTTCTTCGCCGCGCTGGGCTGAGTGGACGGTGATCACCTTGTTCTTGTATTGGCCGTCAAAGAAGTCATCAGCCTCGATGCGCTGCTTCAGATCGTTGGCGTGCTCCGTGTCTTTCGCGATCACCAACATGAACGGCTTGACGCGCTTGACACCACTCTCGCGGGCGTAGGCATCCAGCTTGACCTTCGTGGCTTCATGGACACGCACGCCATCTTCCAGCTTCAACTTCTCTAGGCTGGCCTCGTCGTAGTTCTTCACGTCGAAGTTCTGCCGCGTGGCGACCGCTGGTTCCTTGACGTAACCGTCTTTCAGCGCTTCCGACAGCGGGTAACTGTAGATCACGTTTTTGAACGGCTCTGTTTTGTTGTTGCGTTCGATCTGGGGTGTGGCCGTTAGCTCCAGACCCAAGATCGGCTTTAGATCATTAATGGCCTTGATGCCTGCGCTTGCCCGGTAGCGGTGGGACTCATCCATCAACATCACGAGATCATCAAGCTTGCTTAGGTAGTCGAAGTAGCTCTCACCGATGTACTCGCTGAGCCGCTTGATCCGTGGTGAAGCGCCGCCCCGAACTTCGCTGTTGATCTTGCTGATGTTGAAGATGTTGATGTGGATGGCGTCGTCGAAGGCTGCCTGCTGCCCACGGAATCGTCGTACACCACGCCCGCTCTCGTAGTTGTCGCCCGTGATGATCTCGGGCGGATTCGTGGCGAACTCGCTCAAGCCCTGTAGCACGTATTTCGGCGTACCTGCCGTGAAGTCACTGATCAGTTTGTTGTAGATGGTCAGGTTTGGCGCGAGCACAAAAAAGTGCCTGATGTTGTGCGCACGCAACAGGTAGCTGATGAACGCCCCCATCAGCCGGGTCTTGCCAACTCCGGTGGCCAGCGCGAAGCACAGGGACGGGAACTCGCGCTCGAAGTCTTCCACGCGCTTGAATTGCGCTTCCTGATGCAATAGCGCCAGCGCCTCTTCGTTGCTGATGCCCTTTTTTAGCAGGCCGAGATCACGAACCCGGTGCAATGTCTCCAGCGCTTCCCGTTGCGGCTTGCGTAGGCTTAGGCGGCTGGCGACGTAATTGACTTCGGCGCTCATTTCGCACCGCCTTTCTTGCGCTTCGCTGGTGCACGTTTGCTCTTGGCTGGTGCGCGTTTGATCTGCTTGGCCTTCGTGGGCTTGCCGGTGAACAGGTCTGTAGTCTTGTCGTTCTTTTTCTTCGGAATTGCAGCCGGTTCGGGCTCCGGCTCACGCCACGGCAGGTTCTTGATCTCAAGGCTGTAGTCGTCGTGGCCCCACTCGCACTTGTGCAGCACCGTCTTGGGTATCTTTTTCACTGTCAAGTTCGGCCAGCGGTCGAGGCTCTTGGGCGTGAAGGCCGCGCAGACCACCAGCAGCGTGCGTTCAGGCCCTACCTCTTCACTCAGGGCGTTGAGCATCTCGGCGGTCATGGTGTGTGTGGTGATGTAGATGAAGTCGCGCTCGGTGCTGCGGCCATGCTGCCAGTACGGGTCGTCACTCGGCTCGTACTTGAAGCCTTCGAGTTTGCAGACGGCCTCTGCAAGCATGGCCGTGTTGAACTTCTTGTTCACCACCCACTGGCCGTACTTGTCCTTCTCCAGAAGCGATGGCGCGAGCTTGAAGTATCGGAACCCGCCACCGCCATTCCAGCCGACAGCCTTTGAAATGCCACTGCTGTCATTGTTGTCAACGATGTGCTTCATCCTCGGAATAATGTGTGTGTGGCAATGCTCTCCCAACTCTACCATGATCCAGCGACGCCCCATCTTGTGGGCTACTGCTCCAGTCGTGCCGGAGCCAGCAAAGGAGTCGAGAACAAGATCACCGGGTTTTGTTGTTAACCCGATCAGCCGCTTCAAGAGCGCTTCAGGCTTCTTGCCCCGCCGAAACTCTACTCCGCCTTCGTTCGCTAGATCGGCCTTGGGAATTTCACCGTGCGGCCAGAAGTCGGACAGTTTGTTGGTCTTGACGACCGCTCCGTCTTGCACTTCAGCAGTCTCCGCAAGCCACGCAAAAACCTGCCCATTCAGGTAGTACGACGTGACCTGTTTGCCCTCGTACTTTCCACGCGATACCAAGTAGTCAGCAGAGAACAGGCCATCCTTGCAGAATTCAAGAACTCTGGTTTGGAACTCATTCTCCGCTTGAACGCTGGTCGTTCGGAAAATGCGCGGTAGGTGCTCAACATAAGTTGCTTCGATCTCCGGTCGCCGGTCGTTGAAACTGCGGAGCGAGATTGTCTTGAGTTGCGGGTCTCGATGCCGATAGATAACCACCGGCTCTCCAGTCGATGGCGCAACAAATCGCCCGACCTCTTCTCTAGGTCCAGCCGCGACCATAATGCGGTTGTACCGGCGCATGTCCTTTTCCTCCAACGGAGCAGCGCCACGATTGTCAATGGCCACAAACTTGGACTTGTCCTTGGCATAGCAGAGAATGTACTCATGGGTGTTCACGACGAATGCGCCACCTTGACCAATGCCAGACACGCCGGAGCGCTCGTATGCAATCTGTCCAAGGAAATTCGATCTACCGAACAGTTGGTCCAGAGCAACTTTGAGGTAGTTGACTTCTTCTTGATCTAGGTGAACAAACAGACTTCCACGCTCGGAAAGCAAGTCGTACAGAGCTTCGAGCCGGAGCATCATCAGCGACAGCCACAGGCTGTGTTCGACGTTATCCTCGTAATGTTCAAAAGCTTGACCGGTGTTGAATGGCGGGTCGATGTAAACAAACTGCACCTGACCCCTGAATTCCTGATCCAGCGCCTTGAGCGCCAGCAGGTTGTCGCCAAAGATCAAACGATTGTCGAAGATGTCACGATCCGTCACGCGCTCCTTCGCGTGATAGCTCAACGCCACGTCCTCCACCAGAACACGAGGCTCCAGCTTGGGCCGAACATCCTTCCCAATCCAAGTCAACTCCAGCTTCTGCTTGTTGCTCATGTCTTGTGCCTTGCGCCTTTGTTCAAAACCCAGCCCTGTTGGCCTCGCCCCACTCGCTCATGCAATGATCGACCCAGCCGAAGAACTCATCCAACCGGCCCATTACCTCGTGCATGTTGACAATGCCAACAGACTTGTCGCGGACATCTTCAAGTGACGGCGTGATAACACGCGGTTCCCTTCCTCTGCCTGTGATCTTCTTGTCGTACCGGAGTTCCTGCCCTGTCGGATCAATCAGGTGGAACTCGTTCACAATGCGTTCGACGATCTTGATGTGCGGGTGGTACTGCTCCTCCAGCGCGTTGCCAACGGCGTCTTTCGAGGCGTTCCACAACGTTGGCAGCTTGTGGTTCTGCCAATCTGCCGGATTGAAGTCCACGCCGCGTATCCAGCAGTCCCGCCGAATGATCCGCTTGAGAGCCAACTCCAGATAGTGCCGGTACAGGAAGCAGGCCGAAAGGAACCGCCAAGATGGATCACCGCCATCATCCACTGCGGCCTGAATCACGCCATCGGCAGCCTCCTTGAAGCTGCGGATGTAGTCGTACTCCCGCGTGTGGAAGTTCAACTGGAAGTTCTCGCGGTAGTGCTTCCCGCAGTTGAACAGGCTGTCGTTTCCACGTGGCAATTCATGTGTGGATGCGACCTCATCCTCACTGCCAGCGTCACTGGACTCACTCGGAACGTTGGACATGGCTACATTTCCTCCCAAGTCCGTGGAACGTTGGCGTACTTGAAACTCGCTTCCCGCAAGGCCATCAAGCACGCCGCGTCTCGCACGCCCATCTTTGGCTTCTTGGATATCACGAGGTGGCACTCGTGCTGATAGCGCGGTTCGTCGTTTGCAGCCCGCTGGTAT
Source organism: uncultured bacterium (assembly GCA_938014885.1). Lineage (GTDB taxonomy): Bacteria > Planctomycetota > UBA8742 > UBA2392 > UBA2392 > CALLQI01. The sequence goes on along the minus strand of CALLQI010000018.1, from coordinate 190,579 downwards.
GGCTGATTAGAAACGACCAGCGCGGCGAAGGGGTCCTTGCCATTGGCGTTCACAGGCAGAGCCTTTTGAATGTCTTCTGTGATCTCGTTGATCCAAGTCGCGTCCGGTGTTGGCGCACCCATCGCGGGTACATTGAGGTCCACAAACACTAGCAGCGGCAGGGTGATGTCTTCGGCCTTGGCAAATGCATCTTCAAGCAGCCTCTGCAAGCGCAACCGATCAGGGTCTCTTGGCGCGGTGCCTTCCGCTGCGAGAATGCCAATCCTGTGCTTACTCTTGGCTTCGACTGCTATCTCTTCGCCGGTACGCCTGAACTTTGCAATGTACTCAGGATGCTTACGCTTGTTGTCCGTCTCGTCCACCACCGTCAATTCAAAGCCAGCCATCACGAGCAAAGATGCTGCAAAAACTTCGTGCCTCGCTCCCTGAAACTTCTGCCTGTCCCTCAGGCGCGTCAGTAGCCGGTCTTGAATTTCGGCGTGATTTTCAAGTAGCATCAGGTCCCACGCCAGTTGAACCAAGGCACGCATGGGATTGCTGGCCGGTGCGACTACATGGTCTTGTGGTCCCGCCTGTTGCTCCTGCACCTCGCGTTGGTAGTCACGCATCTTCCGATACCAGTCGATGAACGGATGCGACTGCTCTTGAGGCTTGGCAAGCTCCTGTTCGGCCCACTCCTTTCCAAAGCAGGTGCAGACGTACCCGATTAGAAAGTCGATAGGCGTTTTCTGTGGCTCCAGCCGCTGAACATGATCTCCAACGAGGACAAATCGAACGTTCTCATACACGATGTTGGGGACAGTGCGCCGCTCACCCTTGCGGTCGAGACGTTCCTTCCAAGAAGAAGCAAACTCCGCGAAGTCATCCATGCCCGACCTCGCTTGAAGCAGATTCGAGCAACGTCCAAAGCCTGCGCATTGGCGAGTAGGTCTTGCCAGTGCCGGACCTTACCGCGACCCACAACCGCTTGCTCTTCGAGCCTGCGATCTCCAGTGCTTTGTCGGTCACTTTGTCATTCCACGCCATGCTAGACCACCACTTTGATGACGGTTGTGCTCACCTTGAACTTCATCAGCAAGAGTTGCGTGTAGGCGTTGCGCAGGTTGATCTTGCTGAACAACGGCAACGCAAGATTGTCGTCCTTGCTGTTGCTTGCAATTGCGTAGATCACTTCGTACTTCGAGGCGTCGAGTGGAGTTGCGTCTTTCGGAAGCTGGTGGCTCGGCGGCAACTCGGCGTTGACCTTCTCGCGGAACTTCGGATCAATCATGGTCAGTCGCGCAGAGACCAAGCCCTGCGAGAAGAGGTGGCTGAGCACACTTGACCCGCCGTAACGCTTTACATGGATCAGCTTTCTGTCCTTGGTGTAGAGGTCACAGAACTCGATCTTGCTGCTTCCGCCCCCGTAGCTGATGTTCTTCTTGTCCATCAGCGCAAAGTAGTTCTTGTCCGTCTGCTGGACCTTGATGTTGTAATCCGCCTCGTTCTTCTCCGCGTAATCGGGCAGCGCAATGGTCCCGGTTGGAATCTCATTGAGGGCCGCGTCAATGGATTTGAGATAGTCCACGTCGATGCGAAACCACTTCCCGCCGGTCAGGGCGTATGTGTGGTCGCCCAACTCGATCTCGCAGTAAACGCACTTGTAGACTGGCCATTGCTCCTTCACCTGCTCAGTGCTCTGGGAAATCGCGTACACTGTGTGCTTCTTCAATGTCGCAAGCGACAGATCGTCATCGGTTGACTCTAGGAACTCAAGGTACGACTCCCATGCAATGTCAGCGTGCAATTCGCCCTGTTTCGGGCGTTGGTACCTGAACCCCTCGATGTCCACCCAATCAAGGATGTCTGGCACAGACAGCCAAGTCCGGGCGAAGTTGTCGGCATCAATCTGCGATACCAGAGCTTCGTCCAGCTTAGACCTGATCGCGGCGTCTCGCACTTCTTGCAGGTGATCGATCCACGGGAACACTTTTTTGTAGGCGTCAGCATTGAACTGAACCAGCAGCTTCTCCAGCAATCCCTGAAGTCCATCCAGATCAATTGGCAGGCTTAGCTTCAACGAGTCCTTGCCGGTGATTGTCTTGCCAAGTGTGGCGTCGAGCGGTTCACCCGTTGCCGCATACAGCAAGTCTTGCTCCACGTTCAGGCCGAACCCGGCCACTTCTGTAGCAACGCTGGCTTGACTCCGCACATTGACGGGCACTGCGTCTAGGCTGCGTACATCCACGCTGCGCACCTTTTCTGGATTGACGGTGTTCAGCACAACTTTCAGGCCAAAGTTCTCTTCGTAGCTGTCGGCCTTGAGCAGATGCCGTCCGTTTCCGAACATCACTGCGAACAGCCGATGGGAAGCCTTCATCAGGAGCACGCCTGCGCTCCCTGCGTTGATTAAGTTGTCTAGGGAAGTACCTGCTACGCTGCTCAGGAACTTCACCCAATCCGGGGGATGAGGGTTGTACTGCTTGTAGGCGAGCAAACATGACTCGCCACTGATCTTGACCGCAACCTGCTGAATCTGTTTGTCGTCGTCCTTTAGCACCTTGGCAAAGTCCTTGTTGCCGTCCTTCATCAGGAACACGGTAAAGCTCTGGCTCTTGAGCTTAGGCTTCTTTGGCGCGGCTGCTTTCTTGGCCATTGCTGCTCCTTAGCTCACGCGCCATTGAAATGCGTACACATGACTTAGGCTTTGCCGATGCTTCAATCTTGCCTCCACCTGCTTGATCATCTCGTCGCGTTTGGCGTCGATCTGGTCCTGCGCGTCAAACAACTCTCGTCGTTTCTTGCTGCGCGTGGCCTCAAGGTCTTTGATCTGCTTTTGGGCTTCCAGTTTTTCAGCCAGTGTCACCATCAAGGCTGCGGATTTCTTCTGTTCACGGATTAGCCGGTCGAGTTCCTTGATCTCTGCCTCCAAGCCGCGTTTTAAGTCTTCAGTCCAGCGGTCGAGCTTGTTGACTTCCTCGTCAAAGAACTTGGCGTTGCGCTGCTCCACCTCACGCAGCTTTGCCTGAACCTCTGCATCGCGGATCGAGGTAAGATCACCCACTGGCTGATTTAGCTTGCTGGCCTTGGCCGGGACCTGCATCAACTTCATGCAGGTCTCTTCATCAAGCTGTTGGCCGTCGTCGGTTTGCCCTGCAAAGATCAGGAACTGCTCTGTATCCAGTGACTCGATGGTGAGCTTGCTGATCTCCAGCCAGCCGGACTTGCCGACTAACGGGTCAAGCACGCTGATGTTGCCTCTGTAGCCCGAGTAATCGAAAGTCAGTTCAGCAGGTTCGAGCGGCCTGTCCAGCGTTTGTTGGATCAACTTCTGTGCAAGTTGATGATCCGGGCGATAGAAATTCTCGCGGTGTTGTTCGGCGTCTTTCCAGTTGAGGTTGTACGCCCCAACCTTGGCCAAATCACCGCTGTAGGTGAAACGCGGCCTGTCATTGTCGAAGATCGCGTCGCCATCAAGCTCGGCGCGGGTCAGTTCGAGCAGCCAGCGCTCGCGTTGGTTCAGCGACTCCTGCGTCTGGTCACGGTGGACCTTTAGACGAGCACCGACTTCTTCGTCGAAGTTCTCCAGCAGGGTCTGGCGTGTCTGGGCCATGCGAGCCTTGATCTCTTCATCAAGCTCGGCTTGGAGTTGATCGAACGCCGTGGTGATCTCTTCTTGGGTACGACATTCCTGATAGACCTGAGCTATGCGGCGCTCAACATCAACGCCGCTTTCCAGTGCCCCCAAGATTTCATCGCTGGCACCGAACACGCCGTCGAACAGACGGAACTTCTGGCCTAGAAGATCATGCACGCGCTGATCTGCGGCGTTCATGCGATTGACGAAATTCAACACCACAACGTCATGTTGCTGGCCATAGCGATGGCAACGCCCAATGCGCTGCTCTACGCGCTGGGGATTCCAAGGTAGATCGTAATTCACCACCAATGACGCGAACTGGAGGTTTACACCTTCGGCTGCTGCTTCTGTTGCCAGCAATATCGAGGCGTGATCTTTGAAGTGCTCGACAATTGCGGCCTTGATGTCCACTGGACGGCTGCCACTGACCTGTCCGTCGCCTTCGTGACGCTTGCACCAGTCCTGATAGATCGCCTTGGACGTATCGTCGCTGTTTGATCCGTTCATCATCACGACTTGGCCAGCGAAGCCCTGCTGGTTCAGAAGATCAAACAGGTACTCCTGCGTCCGGCGCGACTCGGTAAAGATTACGGCCTTGCGTCGTGCGCCAAGCTCGGTGGCTTTGTCCAGCGCCGTCTTTAGCGCAGGGACCAGTGCATCACCCTTTGCGTTTGTCGTGATGCGTGCGGCCATTTCGGCGAAGCGGCGCACGTCGGCAAGCTCGGCCTTCAACAGCGCTGGATCAATGCCGGAATTATCAAGATTATCGTCAGCAGCAACGATGGCGTACTCGTCCTCCAGTTCGTCGATGCCTTCGAGGTCTTCATCGTCGAAGAGATCGTCGGTCGTGATGCCGTGATCATTGGCGAGTCGCTCTAGTCTGCCAGCCAGCCTCTCCAAGGTTCTGGCGATTGCAAAACTCGACGAAGCCAGCAGCTTCCTGAGCACCAGCGTGATCAGGGCACGTTGCGCATTGGGAAGCGCGTACAAAGTGTCCCGCTGGAGGTAGGCCGACACCTGATCGTAAAGATCACGCTCTGCTGAAGATGGTCTGAAGTCCGCCGTCAGCGGGATGCGATTTGTAAACGGCACGTACTCAAGAACCTGACGGCGCAATGTCCTGATGCAAATGGACGACAGCCGCGCCCGGAGTTCCTTGTTGCGTTCTTGCTCGTTGCTGGTGCGAACGAACTGTTCCCTGAACGACTCGATGTCACCAAAGACGTGATCGTCGGCGATGCTGGCCAGCCCGAACAGTTCCATCAACGAGTTCTGAAGCGGAGTTGCTGTCAGCAGCAGCTTGGGCCTGTTCTTGATTGCTGCACTGATGCGGTTGGCAGTTTTGTTTCGCGGGTTGTAGACGTTGCGCAGCCGGTGCGCTTCGTCGATCACCACGAGGTCCCAAGGCACTTGCAGCACGGCTTGATCTCTGGACGCCGCGAACTGGTAGGAGGTAATCACGATGTGATCTTCCTGTTCCAGCGGGTTGTCGCTGCCGGATTCAACGATCTGCTTGAAGCTGCGTGTGTCCATCACGACGCTGGGCAAGAAAAACTTGCTGGCAAGCTCCTGCTGCCACTGCTTGCGCAGCGTCGCTGGCACGATCAACAGGATTCGACGCCGCCGCTCTGCCCAACGTTGGGACAGGACCAGTCCGGCCTCGATGGTCTTGCCAAGGCCGACCTCGTCCGCGAGGACCACGCCCTTGGTCAGCGGTGATCTGAAAGCGAATAACGCCGCGTCAACCTGATGTGGGTTTAGATCAACACGGGAATTGGCTATCGAACGCGACAGATGATCAATGGAACCACCGGCACGCTGAAGCGTGAGAAGCTCTGCCCACAGGCGGCTGTGGTAAATCGTCATGCCTGTCTCGCTGGCCGATAGATCAGCCCCCGACATAATGCCGACAACACGCTGCCAATGTACCGATTTTGCATCGCAGCTAGGACAGGTGATCTTTGTGGATCAAATTCGGGTGTGTGTCAGAAACTTGGGGAAGTCCGCTCTACAGGCGTTCAAGTGCGGCGACTGGCCTGAACCGCCCGCCGAGATCGCAGCGACCTTGGATGGGCGCTGCTTGCCGACAAGATAAATCAGCATCAGCCCGTACACTACGCGCCAGCTTCATGATCTTGTGGGCGTGCTGCATCAGCAGCAACGCCCGCCGACAGCTTGCTTGGACATCAGGAGCCAACGGCTGGTTCGCAGCTTGCAGCAACAGCATCCCGGCCCGCGACAACAGCATTCGGGCTTCGCGTGGGATTTTCTGAACTTCGGTTTGAACGGACATCAGACCAGAGTTTACGACATCAAACACGGATTCGCCGTCACATTCCCTGAAGACGTGTGTGGACGGATGCTCATTGCGAAACTTCCGGCGTCCGATGTACATTGGCGCGACTGGAAACCACTTTGCCATCGATTCAGGAGGGTTAGCTTCGCGGCACTTGCCGCACGGCAGGACAACTATCGCATCATTTTCTGCGGCTACCGAAATCCGCTAGATTTCAACCTCAAAGCCCGCAGTTCTCGATGCCCCGAAGTTTGGGGCAGTTCGACGACTGCGCTTTGTGGGCTTCTAGCGGAGCCTCGGTGGGCAGCGGAGGGCTGCTCCTCCTGTTTTTTTCCACCTCGACCTCGCCCACCACTTCCTCGCCGCAGTCTTGACCGTCCATAGTCGCATCGATGGCCGGTTTCGTTGCGTCAACAAATCGGAGGAGCGTGTCATGATCTCTCAGCACAATTTCTTGCTGGTCACTTTGCTGGTTCTGGGCCTCGTGTCCGGGTACGCGAGCGCACAATCTATCTCATGGACTGAAGAGTCTGCGCCGACTGGCGCACCTTGGTCCGCCAGAGCCGACCACGCGGCGTTTGCCTTCGCCAATAAGTTGTGGGTAATGGGCGGCGATAATGGAACCTACGGCGTCAACAGGACGGACTGCTGGAACTCGACGAACGGTGTCGCTTGGACTCAAGTGGCCGCATCCGCGCCCAACCCTTTTGCAAGATCGGGTCATGCAGTCGTGGTCTTCAACAATCTGCTGTGGGTTCTTGGTGGCCATGATGGAACTTCCGAAACAGATGACGTGTGGTCATCGGCAGACGGAATCTCGTGGACGCAGTTGACTACTTCGACGCCCATGTGGACACAACGCGCTTCCCATGCAGCGCTGGTGTTCAACAACCGCATGTGGGTTCTTGGTGGCTGGTCATCGGCCACATCCCACGTCAATGACGTATGGTCGTCTTCAGATGGGATCAACTGGACCCAAGAGACGGCGAATGCGCCTTGGGAGCGTAGAAATTACGTGTCAGCGACCGTCTACGGCAACGAGATGTGGCTCATGGGCGGCTTCGGATTTTCTGGCGCTTCTCACAACGACATCTGGACCTCTACCGATGGCGCTTCTTGGACTCAAGTTTCGACAACTGGATCGCATTGGACACCACGATATGGCGCTGGGCTCGCCATCTACGACAACAAGCTCTGGATACTCGGCGGAATCGACAATGTTGTTGGGTGGAGTAACGACGCATGGAGTTCTCCCGACGGATCAACTTGGACTGAACATGCATCTGCGCCTGTGTGGAGTCCACGGCACGTGCAGCACGGTGCCGTGAACTTTGGTGGAAAGCTGTTTGTGATCGGCGGAGGCGGAACTTCATCGCCGCCTGCACTCAACGACGTGTGGACTTACGCTGCACCTCCTATCTCAGGCAGCAATGGTGGCGGCAACGACAACAGCAGCGGTTGCAGCACAACCGAAAGTCGTGCGGGTGTGCGCGACTGTGCTGTTGCGGCCATGCTGGCACTTTTGATGTGTCTGGCTTGCCGGATCAGAAGGCGTGAACCCTCTGCTACCGAGTGAACCGACGGTTAGGAAAGTACATTCGGCCATCAGCTAGGAGACCAACAAAATGTGTACCAACTGTTCCATCGGCCCTTGGCTCCAGTCATTCGCACCAGTTCTGCAACGCAACGGAGTTGGTGTAGGCCACCACAATCTGCATATTCTTCGGTCCGGGCCGACTCTCCCTAAGATCGCGTGGGAAGGGCATCCCCTTGACGGAATGTGGCGTGAGTACCTCGATCAAGAAGGCATCTTGCGCAAGGACAGCGTGCCGATTGAGCGCATCTACGAAAACGGATGCCCATTCACCATCGAGGTCCACGAAAACGTGTCCCCTCCTCAATTGACTTTCTCCTACCATGCGCAGCGGAACGACGCCCGTGGGATCAAGCCATACACTTTTGGTGCAATCAGCGTTAGCCTGAACGATCTGAGCGTGCGGTACTATGTCGAGTGTTGCGGCGAAGCAACCGAGCTTCCCGATGGCCACGCGCTTCCGGAAGCCGTCAAGTGCGACTGCCATTGGGACGCGCTTCAGCATGTACGAGACGATGGGGATTGATGCAGTCCTACGCACTAGTGCGTGACAGCCGCAGAGATCACCGAAAAGTCGCGTTGGTCATTGTTTAGGGAACTGGAGAACTTCATGAAACTGATCATCATCACGCTGCTGGCATTTGCGCCCTTGCTGAAAGCAGACATTGTCGAAACCCAGAAGAAGCAGTCCTTCGCGGGCATCGTTGTCCAGTTTTCTGACAAGGCCGTTCGCCTCGACACCGGCTACGGCGTTCTGGACTTTGACCGGAAGAAACAGATCGAGAGCATCTCGATGGTTGAATACGACTGGCCCGGCGATAGTGCGGCTCCTCAGCGACCAGAGGCGTTTCTGACGTGGGCGGAGGCAGAAGCGGCGAAGCGCATTCAACTGGTAGAGGTACCAACCAAGCTTGAGGACGATGAAGTGTCTTGCACAGGTTTTGCTGAGCGCTACACGGAAGTCTGGAAGATTCAACAGGACAAGGCGCTCAGCATCAAAGAGAAACGTGATCAGATTTCCAAGTACACCTACAAGTTCGCGTATCTTGCGGCTGTCGTGTCGTCCGTGACCGTCGAAAAGAATGATCGCATCAAGATCACCATCGACAAAGGCAAGTGGTATGACTCGCGCTCTGGAAAGCCGATAGCGCTGGAGCATCAGCCCATCACGATCTGGGCAGAAAAGGGTCTCAACGGAAAGGCACTCGACGAAAAACAGGACGAGGACGACAAGTACCACTGGATCGACTACGACACCGCCGAAGAGATGAAGGCCGGTAGTGCCATTGTGCTGAAAGAGGGCTTCTCCAGCGAGACTGGCGAAGTAGCTTGGACGACTCGCACGACACGTTTCAAACCACGAAAGCCGCTCAAGGACAAGTGATCAACCACGCCAGATCATCAGGTCTGGGCGCAAGGCCGGATTGGCGATGCTCCACAAAGGAAGCTACGTCGAAGTGATCACTGACGTTCTGCCCGACGAAACGTTGTCGGCGCAGAACCTGCTTGTCTATCGCCGCTCCAGCTATCTCAAGCTGATCATGAGCGCCAAGAGCCGCTTCTCGCCTTACATGAGCCTGAGAGACGTTGAACCTAAGCCACTGTGGAAGTTCCCCGGCCATCCAGCGATCAAAGACGAGTGGTTCAGCAAGCTGCTGGTGTTCGACGGCGGTCAACACGATTTGATTATCGATTCTGATGCCGTAAGACAAGCGATCCACCCTCACCCCAACGACGAGCTTATCAAGATCATCGCTGGTGAGTTTGTCATTCCTGCTGCAACACAGATCGTCGTTGGAGAGGCTGGAATCGTTTGGAGCATGGACCCCACAATGACGATCAGCGAGTCACTGGCTGAATGGAAGTTTGTTGTCGATCTTCGCTTGCAGCCTACCTGATGGCATGGCTCTAGGCGTCCACATCCTTCAGCTTAATCGCTGACAGCGCTTCCTCTGCCAACTTCGTCAGGTCGTCAGTGGTCAACGGAGGAGTGGCCTTGTTCTTGTTGGCGTTCCGAATCAACGCTTCAGCGGATTCCCGAACGATCTTCATGAACTCGGCTTCGCTCATCGGAGGTCGATCCGTCATCTTGATCACCAGATTCACAACGGCTGATTGGCCCTTGTCAGAACCAAGCACCGTTTCAGCAACCGGAGCATCTTGTCGCCAACCCCAGACCCATTGGGATCGTTTGATGAGAATCCAACTCGCCGTAAGTGGCTGTGGTCGGATCACTTGCGTTAGTGGCCCAAAACACCAGACCTTGCACCGAATCCACGCGCCATGCTGGGCGAGCAGTGACCATACAGCCCTTGTGCGTACCGCAGTTGTGGCAATACTGACTTGACGCTCTGCTCTCCACTGGTACTCATTGCGTGGATGCGTCCCTCAGCGTGACTTGGTCTGCCCGGCAGGGCTGGAGTCCTCTGGCGCTCTTGAGCGCGTTCATAAGGGCTACCAAACGCGCAGAGTGGTCCGCGTCTTCCTAGTTAGAAGGCAGGTTTTGCCCTACAGGAATGCCTCTTGCCCCCCTCTGCTTGTCGCTTACCGGCCTGCGCCTGCCGACCAGCTTGCTCCACCCGTAGGTGATGCAGTTATGAACCGCGTGCTCCAAGTCGTCACCCAGCTTCAGGCACTCCTTCACAACCTCGTCAATGCTGTCTTCGGATACGGAGTTGTTTCGATTTGCACGATGTTGCAAATACCGATTCACTAGAGGCGTAATCTGTCTTAGCTCCTGCGCCCGTCGGGACCACCACTCGGGATTCTCTGCTGCGTACTGTTCTAGACTTAAGATCGTGCTGCGCCCAACTCGCTCTTGTACTCTGACGTGACTGACCTTTGTAATCACATAGCAGTTCGTGATCTGTTGGTGCTTCTCGTCAAACCGAGCATCTGCCCGAAACCACTCTGGAGCCTTCACTGCGAGGTCTTTCAACCTGCGCCGAATGGTGCGCAAGGAGACTTTGCAGTCTAAAGCAATTCGCTTCTGGGACGCAAAGGTCGCGTCCCTACTCCCAGCCAATCGGAGCATGATGCAGTACAAGTGGGTGAGCTCAGGGCCTAACTCTACAATTGCAGACGGCACCTGAAAGAACTGTAATCTGTCGGCCATTACACTCCTCCAGTCTCCCGGATACACCACCATCATTGACCTTCTCGAACGAAGCGGGGAAAAGACTGGTACTGGATGCGGAGCGTCCAGTTCCTTGTCTTTTTCTAACCCTTCCGTCAGACGTCTGACACCCTTCAACCCTCTAACTACTGTCGGTCACGAATGACCGGGCTAGCGGTGTCTATGGTGGCTGGGGTAGGGATGTCTCCCCTGACCGCCCCCCTTGACACCTGTGACCACCCGGTGGCTAACTAATTCTGGTGTTGGCTGAACTACTCCGTTCTTTGCGTTGGCAAGGGCAAGGGTCACAACTCGGCTGGCTGCGTGCGCGATGCGAGATACTTTTCAATGGCGGCCTGAGATATCAGGTAACGCGCTCGCTTGTTTCCAACACCCATGCGAACTGCCTCTAACATCCTATAGGCAATCAACTTGCGAACGGTCTTGGCCTTCATTCGCATGATGACCCCAGCCTCGTCCACAGTGTGTAGGGGAAGCGCTGGGTTCATGTGTGGAGTGGCTGGCCTGAGAGGCAAGCGATTGATACTGCCACTTGTACCTGAGTGGTTGTTTGAAGGCTTTTCCATCTGTGCATCTCCCTAAGGTTCTGGAGATACACTTCAGGCTCGTCGCCAAAATATAAGCAGAATCCAAGAAAACTCCTTTGAGCGGCACACAGGACTATTCTGCCGCATCAAAGTAGCTTGGAGGGCACCTTCAGCACCTCGTGGCCGAACTCTGTCGAACGCCTCCTGCTTCCCTTGGGTCATGCAGAAGGATTATCGATCCAGCGCCCTCCTCTTGCTGAGCCGAGTGCGCAGCAACCCACGTGTCAATCAGGTCGCCAACCCCGAGTATGTCCGCGACATCATGTGCCTCACGCTGCTGCTGCGGAAGCTCGCGGCAATTGGCATACGCCGACACGAGTACGCTGTAGTCGTGTCCCATTTCACCCGCCAAGCCGTAGAGATTTCTGAACATCAGGCTGTTTGCCAGATACGTGGCATTTGTGCTCCTGAAGTCCTTGAGCCTAAACGTGATCTTAGTCAGTTCCCTGATGTGCCTGATCGGAGACGTGAAATCCCTACCGCGTGCTGCTACATCAGGGTCGCGCTTTCTGTCGCCAAACGCGAGTTCCTTGGCTCCACCAAAAACATAGGGTTCAGCATCAACGTCTGTGTTGCTCTTCATAGCCTTAAGCAGTTCACGCAGCTTCCTTCTGGCCTTCAGAGGGACGACACGTTGTACGCGGGTCTTTGCGCCGTAGATCATGAGCATGTTTGCCTCAAGATCACACCACGACTCCGCAGCGCCGGGCGTTGATGGAGCCCAGCGCAGACAGGCGGCCTCACCCCTTCGACAACCCGTAAGCAACAGGAAAGAGAGAAACGGGAAGACATCATGTCTCGCCCGCTCGCAATCGTACTGTGCCGCTTTCTCCAAGATTGTCCTGAGTTCGTCCGTCGCGAGCGCAACCGGCGCGAGTTTTGTTTTGCGTCCGGTGTCGAGACCTTTGCGAAGCTCAATGTCGCTAAGCCTCACACATGGCTGATCTGAGCTTCTTCCGTAATTCAGGAGCGCTTTGAAGTGACGAGCTATCGATCTGACTGTTGCCTCTGATGGGCTTGCCGCACGCGCCCTCAAGTACAACACGAAGCTCCGAAGATCGCTTCTGCGCAATGCTGCCGGGCGCAGCGGGCGTGCCGCCCAGCCGCCGAGTACCTTGTAAAGATAGTCGTAACACACCAGCGTCTTCGCAGCACGGTTGTTTGCTTTGAGTTCAGCCCTATGTGCCGACTGAAGTTCTGCCCAACCCATGTCTGCGCGCAAAGTCACATTGTCATGTTCCTGTCGGCGACGGTCTTCGGCGAGTTGCTTTGACTTGGCAATGGCAAAGGGCTTTGCTCTCTCCCTCGATGTGATTGGCTCATTGGTGGCGCTGTCGTAAACAGTCTCCTGCCGCTGAACGGGAGCGCCATTCTTGCCCACGCTGCCCGGTTCGATGTACCGCAACACCACTTTTTCGCGTCGAACCTGAATCGACACCCCCGGATGCTCTGCATGTGCTCTCTTGTTGTAGCCCTTGTTCTTGCGCTTCCTTGGCACTGGCTCCTCCTGTTCCCATAGGTGGTCCCATTGATCGGGTTCAATCCTTGCCCATTGAGGGCGACCCATACAAGCTCCGTCTGCCCTAAACCCCGTATTTTTGTGGGTTCAGGGGCATCGAGCGACATCGAGGGACAATGAGGGGCACGATCTGATGGAACTACGGATCAGAAGGTTGAAGGTTCGACTCCTTCCGGGTGTACCAGGTTTGATGGCGGCCGTGTTGCCTTCTTGGCGGCGCGGCCGCTTTCGTTTGTGGCTGGGTATCCGCGGCGGCGGCGCACAGGGCAAACGAAAACGCGGCCCGGGCGGGCCGCGTTTTGTGGTGGTCAGGGCCGGACTTGAACCGGCGACCCGCGCATTTTCAATGCGCTGCTCTACCAACTGAGCTACCTGACCTGATACGGCGCGCAAAGGTAGCTTCCTGATTCCGGCCGTCAAAGGGGCGGAAGGCGCTGACCGGCAGGTCAGCCACGCAACCCCCGGCCGTTGGCTGCGTTGTGGATGCGTGTGCAAAGGAGGCGTCTGTGAAGCGGCCTGACAAGCGGATTCCGGGCGATTTTCGGAACAAGTCAGATGCATAAGGTGTATAATGATTGCGGCAGGGCTCGCCAACACGGAAGGCGAGGTGCGACATGAGAACCATTCATCTGGTCAGTCCATCCACCGAAACAACCTTGCAGATCGGGCGCATTCTTGGCGAATGCCTGCCTGAGGGCAGCTTCGTGGCGCTTGATGGCGTGCTTGGCGCCGGCAAAACGCACTTCGTGAAGGGCATCGCGTGCGGCCTGGAAGAAGGCGGCTGGGCCGGCCTGCGCAGCCCGACGTTCACGCTGATGCTGAGCTATCACGGCGGGCGCTGCCCGCTGCATCACGTCGACTTCTACCGGCTGAATGAATCGCCCGAGCTTCCCGGCGAAATCCTGGAAGCCATCGACAACCCCAACGACATCACCGTAATCGAGTGGGCCAGCATCTGGCCCGAAGTGTGGCCGGAACAGTTTGTGCGAGTGACCATCGAACTGGCCGAAAACGAAGACCCCAACAAACGCCGCATCACGGTGGAAGTACCCGACAACTCCTGCCCCGGCATGGAAGAAGCGCTGAAGCACTACACCGTAGAAACCGCCGGCGCCTGACCAGCGCGCAATCAGAAGCCGCCAGAAGCACCCCAAATCGGACCGAAAAGGCCCGGGCGGCAGCACAATCGAAGAGCCGAAGCCGAAGAGCCGAAGCCAAAGAGCCGAAGCCAATGCAGGCGAAAGCCCAAAGTACGGCGCAAAGCAAACCCAAAAAACCAATGGAGCGGGCGAAGGGGTTCGAACCCTCGACCACCTGCTTGGGAACGCCGCTTCACGAATTATGAAAACTCGGACTTCCAGCGAATATAGCCATGTAACCCCCTTCACATGGCCGTTGGGAGACCAAAATGGAAGACAAGAACAAGTCACACAAACCGGCAGAACTGACACCGATAGACAAGGATGGACAAGATGTGGGTGGCGTTTCAGGTGGCGCGAATCTGCCATCCAAAGAACGCGCAGCAAAGCGTCGGAGACGGGTTCGGTCGCCGCATCCCGGCGTCAAAGTCCTCCGCAGAAAGCGCAAGTCCGGAGATGTCTGGCTCGCACGCTGGAATGATGCGATCACAGGTCGGCAGAGTGAGCAGAGCCTGACTTACCTTGGGTTGACGACAGCCGAAGCAAGGAAGGGCTGGGCGACCAAGAAGGCGCAGGAACTCAATGATGTAAAGAAGCTCGTTTCATTAGGCTTCGCTAACACCACCGAGAAGCCAATAGCGGATGCCCTTCGGGACTACATCGAGAGCGTAGGTGCTCGTTGCAAGTCGAGTACGCTGCAAAACTATCGCGAGTCCATCGATGCTTTTGCCCAATGGTTGAAGTTGGCAGGTGTGAAACGCACGGCAGAGTTGAACTTCAACGTGCTGATTCAGTTCTATGATCATTGGACGCAGCAGCGCGCAAAGATGCCCGTACAGGGCAAGCGGGCGGGACGCGGCAAGAAACAGATTACATCGAAGCCGCGCTCAGCTCATAGCGTAAACAAGGGCCTTCGTTCGATACGAACGATGCTCTCTTGGTGGCGCAAACACGGTTATACGCCATTGCTGAACTCCGACGTAATTTCGGACGCCCTGCCGCACGCGAAGACCAAGCGCTGCATGCCCAACTTCCTAAGTGTGGATAGAATCCGGTCCCTGCTTGATGCATGCAAACGCCACGATGCTCAGAAGTACAAGATCACCAGAGCTGAACATGATTCCGGCTCAAAGGGCAACGCAACTCCCCGCTACTTTCCTGCAACTGAGTTCGTGCTCGTGATGTTGCTGACCGGCATGCGACTGACAGAAACGATTACGCTGAAGTGGGAGGCAGTAGACTTCGCTTCGGAGCAGATCACTTTGAGCGAAGATGACACGAAGACGGGGCATGCCCGACACGTAGATCTTCGTGTTTGCCCATCACTGCTCAAGCTGCTGGCCCGGATGAAGCTTAGCTGCGGAAGTGCAACATTTGTTTTCGGTCATCATAATCCAACCTCAAAGTCACTTTGGGACTCCACAAAGAAGCGCTTGATCACCGCCTACGGAGCTCCCCAGTTCACATGGCATGACTTGCGGCGTACCTGCGAAACGTTCCTCGTCTGTGCGCCCGGCATCTATGGTGCGGCGTCAACGCTGTTGGCCGCAAGACGCACGGGTCACTCGGTTCAAGTCGCCGAGCGTCACTACCTTGGCCTGATCAGAAGCATCCCGCATAAATACGCAACCCTTGAACTGGCAATGGAGATTGGAGATATCGTTGAGACCAGTGAGGCATCAGACTCCAGTGACGGCCAGTGTGCAGATGGCCAGCCCGCGTAATCACTCGACACCCATGAAAGGAGTACACAATGCAACGCGTAATTGAGTCAGTTATCAGGACTGCTAGACACCGCTGTCGTGAGCTCGATGCATTTCTGGCTGGTGATGCACCAGTGCTAACGCCTACCCCATTGCGTCAGGACCGCGCACGGCTGATGTGGCAATCCGTGTGGCAGTGGACAAGACGAGCAGAGCAGGTTGTTGGCTACTACGACCGTGATCGCGCAGATGGTGGTCCGGGTGTTATTGGCTTGTTCGCACCGTGGGCCAAGATCGACGGCTACTCAGTGGCGACCCTGCTTCCACGTCGCGAAGAGTGGCTGACGCGTCAGTGCAATCTTGGCTTCACCGACATCATCAGGCCGACAGAGTCTGATCACGAAACACTGCTGTGGGATGATCCAGTTACAGCGTGGCCAGCGATGAGTGAGGCAGCGAATATAGCCTTCCGCACGGTTGTTCACTCATCGGTAGCAGTAAAGCAGATGGTAGCTGACGCGCTGAAGCCGTTGGTGGGCATGATCGCAGTTCATGCTGTAGATACCACTATGGTAGAGTTGCTTTCGGCCTGCACGGGCACTTGTGATGAACACTCACAAGCGTACTCAAGCCACTGGCTGACAAAAAGGGAAGTCGCTGACCGACTCAACTCATCCCAGCGTCAGGTGGACAGGATGGCGGCATCGGGGCTGATAACCAAGTACAAGCTTGGCTCGTCATCGCGCTCCGCTGTGCGGTTTGAAGCAAGCGAGATAGATCGGTTCATGAAAAAGGCTCCAAGTCAATAGAACCAAGAGGACATGACTCGCGCCACAACCCGGCGCTCAATGCCAAAGCGCAGGCTAAACATTCAGACTGCTTGAATGTGTGAATGTCGGTGTGCCCGAGGCCGGGCGGCGGCGGGTGTTAGTAAGACTGCGAAGGTAGTCCAGCGGGGAAGGGGAAAGCGCGAGGTGTAGCCGGGGTTGCCAAGTGCCGAAGGTACTCCGCTCCTGACTTCGCGGAGACCTCGGTACTTGGCGTCACAGGCTTCAAGACGAACACCATGAAGAGTGATCTGATTCGGTCTAGTCTATCGGAGAACGGCTTCAAGGAGAACGATAGACAAGAACCAAGACTGGCTGGCGATTTGGGCCACCAGTACACGGTGCTTGTGTCATCGTATGCGTCACTGCGTGAACTGCCACCGGAGCAGTACAGCGGAAATGATGTGGCAGCGATACTCGGCATCGCAGACTTGAATGATGACTGGATAGCAAAACACAAAAAGCCGGGCAGTGAGTTGGTGGGTAAAGTCATTCCGCTGCTTGAAGCGAGTTAGCAGCGGCCTATCAGGACTAACGAGCTAGCGCCCTTCGTGCAGCAGCGGCGATGGGCGTTGCCGTGTCTGGGGCCGCCCGACCATTCTAGTGGCATTGGCGTCGGTTGGCCCGTGAGCCCTAAACTGCAAGCCAGTGCCTGTTTATGGCGTTGGGTGGGGTTGGGCCGCCTTCAAGAATGCCTCCGACGGTCCCTGTGGGCGTCTTTTTATTTCCGTTGGCCTGCGTGGATAAGGTTCTTGTACGGAGGAAACCCTATGAGCCACGAACAGATTGAAACCGCATGCCTTACGGTCGAAGAAGTCGCGAAAGAACTTGGCTGCGCACCCAAGACCGTCCGAAAACTGATCAGCTACGGCTACCTGAAAGCATTCAAGCTGGGGGTCGGTGAACTTCGAGCGCCGTACCGTGTCTTGCGAAGCGACTTGAGGCGCTACATCGACCATCGAAAAGGCCCAGATCTGGCCTGATCCTTCCTTCTTGGAGCACTATAGAAAGTAACTCACTCAAGGAGATGTTTATGGCCAGAATGGTCACCTTTGAAGCAGAACCGGACAGCTTCGACGAGACCTACATGGATAGGTTCAAGTGCATCGACACTAAACAGGCTCGTCGAGTTCTACACCAGCAGGAGAAATGCAGAGCGAGGCTTACGTTCCATTTTGACAAGAAGAGCAGATGTCTCGTTGGCATCCAGCTCTGCAAGAATCGTTGGTGTAACTTCTGTGATGTTGGCAGAAGCATGAGGTTCACACGTAAGCTGAACGACAAGTTGGCAACTGACGAGGCCGGATCACAGTACCTGATGCTGACCGTGAATGCTGCTTCAGCACCAACCGATGATATCTGGGCCATTCACAAGAAGGCATCGGCACTCTATCGCAGCCTGCGTAAGCAGCGTGCGTGGAAACGATACGTCAAAGCCTATTTCCGGAAACTGGACGTTGGCGTTGAACCGGACAAGGTTCCACGGCCACACTTCCATATTCTTGTGAAGCTCAAAGCCGGTGTTGATCGGCAAGCTGTCATTGACGAGCTGAAGGCTGCTTTCGACGACGTTCTCAACGCTTGTGGAAGCGGTGGCGATCTGACGGTCACGGAGTATGCAACAGAAGAGCACTTCACCAACGCGACCGAGTACATCTGCGGCACTTGGCTTTCCTTCAACCAGACTCACGGGCTTGGTCTTGCCGTGAAGCAGATGTCTGATGCACAAATCCAAGATTTGCTCGTGTTCATGAATGGAACACACGTACATGATTTTGGCGGTCAGTGGCGCGGAAAGGCTGCCACCGATGCCGATACTTCGCAACGCGAGACGAGCGTGGAAGCCCCGTGCCCATTTCAAACAGAAGCCGATGTGTACCAGTACGCGGCGCGAATGGTCACGAGGGAAACAAACGTCGAAAAGGTACAGGAAGCGTTGTACTTCTTCACCGCGTTACACCGCCGGGCGCAGTGGTGCCGGAGCAAGAGGCTCGTCAACCGATTGGCATGTTATGGGCGAGCGCTTTCTCATCGATACATCGAGTTGACAAACCGAGCAGCAGGCATCGTGGTATGGAACTCGACGATGACTGATCCACGAAAAGTGCGTTTCGTGCAGCAAGCTTCATGACAGCGCCGAACACAGCAGCAGGAAACCGTATAGGAGGTAGAGATTCTCCGGTGCAGGGAGCTCCTTTGGAACGTAAGCGAATAGAGAAGCAAGAAACACTGTTGTCTTCGGAAGTGGACAAGAACGATTAGGTCTGCTGAAGGGGCACGCCAACCACGATCATGTTCACCTCTGTAGGATCGTGACATTGAACAGTGCCATCGGCACAGATACCTGTGTGGGCAAATGAGTTACGAATCCAAGGGGAAGAGCAAGAAGTGCTGATTATAGCCATGTACGAGAGAGAAGGAGACGGTTGTTTGGACGGTACTTCAGCTCACTCTGTTGTTCCTGAGCGAGTCCTCTAGTGCGTCCAGAGCAAGTCCTTCAGATCATCCTGAGCAGTTCCTCCAGATCGTCGTGAGCACTTCCGAATCGTAAAGATGCTTTTACTGGAGCGCATCGTTCTGATGCGTTCTAGCAAGTCCTTCGGGCCGCATTTAGCGGACCCAAGAATCATAAAGACGCAATCTCTAAAGCCGCCGAGTTCAATGGCAATCATCGGATCCGGTTGAAAGGGAGAGCGTGAAGTCAGGGGTTCATGACTTGTCAGACTCCAGCATGCTGAAAACGGTCCCTTCAATCCCTTCCTGCTTTTTGAAATCTCTATACGCTTCAGCAAATCCACGCATCTCAGCCTCACCCAAGTCGAGAACGGTCTTGAAGGCTGCACGTCCTTGTTCCATCAAGATGTCTTCACCGCTCTTGCCAGAGATCTGCTGGTACGTTTCGCTGTAAAGTCCTTTTGAGCCGGAGCCGCGATTGGAAGACCAGTGAAGATCCAGTTCATTGATACGCTTCACCGCATCTGCAAGGCCCACTTCTTCCAACTTCATCAGCAGTTTGACGGTCGTGAGCTTTCCAACGCCTTCGTCACACATTCTCTTGATCTGTTCATCACTGACCATACCAATCTCCTGCGCATTCGTCCGCTGGCGACCGTCAAGACGGTAGGGCTATAGAGCCCGCAGCGTCCACAAAAAGTGTTCAGTTCACGTCGAGCCATCACTCAGACGCGGGAAGCTCGCGAAGTTCGAGAAAACTCAATGCAGCCACATCAATGTTGGTGCAACTGGCGATCAGTACCCTCTCAGGCAGGTCAACCACGCGTTTCCGGGCCTCGTCCTCTGGCTTGGCGTCCAAAACGATGGTTCCGCGCAACACAGGCTTGAACTCGACGGTCACCTCATACTGCATGTGATGCCCCCAGAGCCCGTTGTCTTCACCGGCGGCTTATCGGCGAAGCGTGAAAGGCATAGGTGAGGGCAATTCGTCAGCTCTCACCTCTGTCGCCACCCCACAACGCTGGCGGTAGTACCTGACGCTCAGGTCCGAAAGCGCAATGGTGATGACGCCAAGCGTGTAGGGCATGTTTCCGTGTGGCGGATCTTCGTCGGCGTGGTACTGAATGACGAGATGCGGAATCGGTGAACGCTCATCAATATCAATGCTGTACACCCCATAAGTAGCTTTTCGGACGGGGATACTCTCGGTCTGTTTGCGCCCGGTCGCTTCAACAGTCTCACGCCACATGCCATCTTCTGGGTGGCCCGGCCATGCAATGCGGGGCTGATTTCCTTTTGATTTCACCAGCCACATCGAATGGTGATCGACATCTACCCCGTGCTTGTTCAAGAGTGGTCGGAATTCCAACAACCAAGTTGCTATCTGGCAGTGAGTACACATCGCGCCTGCTCCTTGGCTATGGCTTTGAGTCGCCCGTGTAGAACAACTATTTGCTCACCAACCCGTGCAAGTCTTCTGAGCGGGCGCGGGCCTTTTGCCACACAGCCGACAGAGCCTCTTTGTACGGGATCCACTTTCTGGCGGCGTGGCGACCGGCTTTCTGCTCGAAGTCTTCACGTAGCTCTTTGGGGAAGGCGTCAGGATACGGCACTACCCCATACTGCTCCTTCAGCATCAGAAATTCGGACGCATCCCAATCGTTGCTGATATCTTCCTGAAGTCCCGTCTTGCCAATCTTCTTCTTCCAGATCGACAGAGCGAAAATGTAGTCATCCAATATTGCGGCCACCAATTCGTGAGTAGCGCGGCCATCTTCGCTCAAGGTGCGACGGAGTTTGTCCGTGATGACCTGAAGTTCAGCGACCGCATCACCATAGTCCTTGTACGTCATGCCAACCTTCAGCTTGGAGCTAACCGCCAGATACTGATCCAGCACCGACAGCACAGCTTTCCGGTCGTCATCTGACAGCTTCTCGACGAGCGCATGGTTGGTTGAGCCATCGCCTGCCGGAGCGTTACCTGCAACAGACGAGCTGTCGCCCATCATCAGCAAGACAGCACCACTGACCACCACTGAAAGAAGCACAACCACAGCGGCGATAATCATCAGAGGCAGTTTGCTGCGCGGAGCTGGCGTGGAAGATTGCGGAGGTCCGTAAGGCGTCATCGACTGCAATGGGGCCGGGCCAACGGCGGATGGTGAATTCGGTGAAACAGGGCTGTGCGGTAGCAGCGGAGTTGGATCGTTATCCTTGGGCACGTTGGTGGCAGGCGCAGGGCGGTCGAGCAGTGCCCACCAATCACCAGCGTGCTTGCATTTCGGGCAGGCTTTGATGGAACGAATCTTCTCCGCGTCGCCGGAAAACCGCTTCCCGCACGAAGAGCACTCCACTTTGATGAGCGACATGCTTACTCCCGCGTCTGGCTTCGCGGTTGCGGTGTTCCTCAAAAAAGGGAGGACCACCGCCCATGCTCAGTCCAAGGCTCGCCAGAGCCACGTCAGATACACGAACGATGGCCCAAGATTGGCTTGAGCCATGCGTTCGCGGTCTGACAGGTACTTCTGGCGATTTAGGACTTCCGCGAAATCGAAGTTGTCAACTGCACGGCGCGGTCAACCCGCGCAAAGTTCCCCTTCAAAAAAGAGAGAATCAGCCCGACCAGACTACACCAACATCTCTTCAGCGCCAGCAATGTGCTTACAAAGCGCTAGAGGCTTGCCCAGAATACACCAGTCTGCTGCACCAGTGAAGCTGGCCGAACGTCAACATTGATGCGACAGGTCCAAATGGGCTTCCTGAGGCCACGCTGGGCACGTGAAATCCGATAGGCGATGATGCTATAACATCACCAAACACCGGGTGCATTACATCGCATTACCAAGGCCACCGGCCTGTGTCGCAGGGCCATGTACGCTGTGGTGATGTTGTTTTCGGTGCTACGGAATGAGCGTTAGTCACGGCATGCAGTGTCAAACTGAGGCGACAGGAGCTGGTGTGCAGGTGGGAATGACGCCGTACCACAGTCGGCTATGGGCCGAACAACTCACGCTTCAGCGTGCTGGTGGGTCCATTGCGCATCTCTCCGGGGCCATCGCCAATGCCCGCGTCGATCTAAACCCGCATCAGGTTGATGCCGCGCTGTTCGCGTTCAGGTCGCCGCTGACCAAAGGCGTGATACTCGCCGACGAGGTTGGCCTTGGTAAAACCATTGAAGCGGGATTGGTGCTAAGTCAGCGCTGGGCCGAAAGACGCCGCAGCATCCTGCTGATCGTCCCGGCAACGCTCCGCAAGCAATGGCAGCAGGAGCTTGCCAGCAAATTCTTTCTGCCTAGCGTTGTTGTAGACAGTCGCAGTTTCAAAGAACTTCAGGACAAGGGGCACCCGAACCCCCTACAGCGGACAGACTACGTTGTGATCACGTCGTACCAGTTCGCTGCCTCGCGCCATGAATCCGTGGCGTCCATTCCTTGGGACCTCGTCGTGATTGATGAAGCACATAGGCTGCGCAATGTGTTCAATCCGCGCAACAAGACGGCGAACAAGATTACATCAGCCATCAGGCAGCGTCCAAAGCTGTTGTTAACGGCGACACCGCTACAGAATTCGCTGCTGGAGCTGTACGGCCTCGCGAGCATCGTTGATGAACACGTCTTTGGCGACATCGAAGCCTTCCGCGAGCAATTCGTCCGCGCCAGCAATGAGGCCGAACGCAACAAGGAACTGCGCGGGCGTCTGGCGTCAGTGTGTATCAGGACCCTGCGCCGTCAGGTGCTGGAGTACGTGCCGTTCACCAATCGTATCCCGCTGACGGCGGACTTCCGGCCATCATCAGCCGAGCGCGACTTGTACGATCAGGTTTCCGAGTACCTCCAGCGTGAAACACTGTACGCCTTGCCCAATGCGCAAAGGGCACTGATCACGCTGGTGTTGCGCAAGCTGCTGGCATCATCAAGTTTCGCCATTGCCAAGACATTGAACCGGCTGGCCATCAGGCTGGAAAAGCTGGCATCAGAAAACGCCATCACCACAGACGACCTGTTTGATGATGAAGACCTCGAAGGCATCGACGAGATCGAGGACGAGTTCGCCATCGTCGCAGCGGACGCTGAGCTTGATGAAAACGCAATAGATCCAAAGCTGCTGAAGGCCGAGCTTGCCGACTTGCGCAAGTTTGCCGACATGGCTGGGCGAATCACCACCAATGCCAAAGGTGAAGCGCTAATCCCGGCATTGAACACAGCTTTGACGAAGGCGGTCGAGCTTGGCGCACAGCGCAAGGCCGTCATCTTCACCGAGTCGCGGCGCACGCAGGAGTACCTTTTCGATCTGCTGAACCAGCAGGGCTACGCAGGCCAAGTCGTTTTGATGAACGGGGCAAACAGCGACGCCACCTCAAAGGTGATCTACGAAGACTGGTGCAAACGCCATCAAGACGACGGCCAAGTCACCGGCAGCCGCCCCGTGGACATCAAGGCTGCAATCGTCGAGCACTTCAAAGTTCAGGCCACGATCCTGCTCGCAACAGAGGCCGCCGCCGAAGGCGTCAACCTGCAATTCGCGTCATTGGTGGTGAATTACGATCTGCCGTGGAATCCCCAGCGCGTGGAGCAACGCATAGGCCGCTGCCATCGTTACGGCCAGAAGCATGACGTTGTGGTGCTGAACTTTGTGAATCGAATGAACGCTGCCGACCAGCGTGTGCATGACCTGCTTGGACAAAAGTTCAGGCTTTTTGACGGCGTGTTCGGTGCCAGTGATGAAATCTTGGGCGCACTGGAAAGCGGCGTTGATGTCGAACGCCGCATCGCGCAGGTCTATCAGGAATGCCGCACGCCCGACGAAATCACCGCCGCGTTCGACAAGCTGCAATCCGAACTTGATGAAGAGATCAAAGCGCGCATGGCCCAAACCCGTCAGGCCCTGCTGGAGAACTTTGATGAAGAGGTCGGCGCACGCTTGCGCGTACACCGCGACAAGACACTGGAGTCATTGAGCCAGCGTGAACGCTGGCTGCTGGAAATCACGCGGGCCGAACTCAATGGTGATGCCAAGTTCGATCAGCACAATCCGCGTTTCACCTACACCGGCAACCTGTCAAAGTCCGGCGCGTACAACCTCAACTGGAAAGAGGCCGAGCAGCGCGGCGAGCACTTCTACCGGCCTGACCACGAACTGGCCCAGCGTGTCATCCAGCAGGCATTGGCGCGGCATCTGGAACCTGCGCAATTGACGTTCAACTACAGCGGATACGGCGGCAACATCAGCCTGCTGGACCCGCTCGTGGGCAAATCCGGCTGGCTGGAGATCAGCAAGCTGACCATCGAGTCGTTGGACACGGAGCAATTCCTGATCTTCGCAGGTCAGACCGATGACAGGCAGCCGCTTGACGAAGAGACCTGCCAGAAGCTGATGCAGGTCCCGGCCACCGTCAGCAAACTGAACCAGCCATTGGCCGACCTTGCATCAATCCGCGATGGTGAGTTGCAGGCCAAGCTGCGCGAAGTTGAAGAGCGCAACGCCAAGTACTTTGACGAAGAGGTCAACAAGCTCGACCGCTGGACCGAAGACTTGAAACGCGGCTTGGAGGCCGAGATCAAGGAACTAGACAAGCTGATCCGCGAGCAGAAGAAGTCAGCGGCTTTGATGGTGACACTGGCCGAAAAGCTGGAAGCCCAGAAGCAGATCAAGGACCTTGAGGCCACGCGTAGCCGCAAGCGACGCGAGTTGTTTGACGCGCAGGACCAGATCGACGCAAAGCGCGACGAGATGATCCAGCAAGTTGAGGCTAGATTGAAGCATCGGCAGTCAACAACACCTGTTTGCGCAATTCGTTGGTCTGTGAACTGAAGATAGGGGGAAATGTGGCAAAAGAGCCATTGGGCGCACTCGAACGAGTCAATCCCCGCGACTATTGGGAGCGTGAAGATGTTGATTTCACGCAGTGGCTCGCCGAAGAGGCCAACATGGAGTTGTTGGCCGACACCTTGGGTTTGGAGCTTGAGGTGGAGTCCGTCGAGACAAACGTCGGCTCGTTCCGTGCAGACATCATTTGCCGAAATGTCGGTGAGCAAAGCTTGGTTGTGATTGAGAACCAGCTTGAGCGGGCAGATCACGACCATCTAGGAAAACTGTTCACCTATGCAGCAGGATTGGAGGACGTAAAGACTCTGATCTGGATCGTCACGGAACTCCGACCAGAGCATCGTGCCGCGCTCGATTGGCTGAATCGCATCACGCATGAGGACTTCAACTTTTTCGGCATCGAGATCGAGTTGTGGCGCATTGGCACCTCGGCTCCCGCTCCGAAATTCAATGTGGTAGTACAGCCCAACGACTGGTCCAAGATTGTGCAGGAAGCCGCCGCCGCTGCTGATTGGGGAGAACTGTCGGAAGGCAAGCAGCTCCAACTTGACTTTTGGAAGTCTCTTGGCGACTACATCAAGTCAGTGGGTTCGAAGGTGAAGCCCCCGAAACCGTCGCCAGAGAATTGGAAGGGCTACGGAATCGGTAGAACCGGTGCTCATGTAATTCTCGTCGTGAACAAAGCTGCTATCGGTGTGTCACTAGAGATTGAGCGCCGTGTTCATCCTACTTGGTACTCCACGCTGTTCGACAGCGGTCAAGACATTGAGGAAGAGCTGGGCTTCAAACTCGAATGGATCGATGAAGACGGTAAGAAGTTTTCCCACCTTAGGCGCTTTCGTGAGGTAGACCTCAGCGACAAGGCTCGCTGGCCTGAACTACATGCATGGATGATCGACACCCTTGACAAGATGCGTGAAGTCCTGCGCCCGCGTGTTCAGCTACTAACCGACGACAACATTGACGACATTGAAGTTGGGTAGCGGTTGCAGGAGCACAGGGGGACGCGGTGCATCAACGTCGGCGCAGATTTCTGGAGGCGGCATGACATCGCTAGGACAAATCGAACCTGAACTGACGTGCCCGAAGTGCGGAACCGTGATCAAACTGACCGAGTCCCTTGCCGCGCCGTTGGTTGCGGCGACGGAGGCGAAATACAAGGACCTGCTGGCCAAACAACAAGCAGATGTTACCAAGCGTGACGCTGAACTGGCCGAACGTGAGGCGGCAATTCAGCAACTGGAGGCCGAGATAGCCGCCAAGATCAAGGCGGGGGTAGATGCGAAGGAGGCCGAACTCGTCGCAGAGGCAAAGAAATCAGCGGAGATCGCCTTCAAGCAGCAACTTGCCAGTAAGGATCGAGAGAAGTCTGACCTTCAAGCCATCATTGACGAGAAAGATCAGAAACTGACAGAGGCGCAGGAAGCGCAGAAGGCGGCACTGAAGGCTCAGCGCGAACTTGAGCAAGCGAAACGTGAGGTTGACCTGAACGTCGAAAAGCAGGTCAACGAGAAGCTTGATGCTGCCAAGACGGAAGCAGGGAAGGCAGCGGAAGACAAGCTCGGCATGAAGCTCGCCGAAAGAGATCAAGTTATCGAGGGCATGAAAAAGACCATAGCCGATCTCCAAAGGAAGGCCGAGCAGGGTTCTCAGCAGGCGCAGGGAGAAGTGCTGGAGCTAAAGCTGGAGGACCTTTTCAAAGCAAAGTTTCCGCAGGACGTGATTGAACCAGTCGCCAAGGGCGAGCGAGGCGCAGACATTTTGCAGCGGGTCAATGATCCGCTCGGGAACAAGTGCGGCACAATCATTTGGGAATCCAAGCGCACCAAGAACTGGAGCGATACTTGGTTACCAAAACTGCGAGAGGATCAACGCGAAGCCAAAGCGGAAGTTGCAGTGATCATCAGCCAAGCAATGCCAGATGGTGTAGATACTTTTGAACTGATTGACGATGTCTGGGTGGTCAGCCCGCGTGTCGTTCTGCCCTTCGCCTTGATGCTTCGCAGGTCAATGGTGGAGATTGGATTGGCGAGACAGGCTCAACAAGGGCAAGGCACAAAAATGGAATTGATGTACCAGTACCTAACTGGACCGAAGTTCAAGCTGCGGGTGCAGGCCATCGTCGAGGCGTTCACTACCATGCAGTCAGACTTGATCAAAGAGCGAAAGGCAATTCAGAAGCAATGGGCAAAACGTGAAGAGCAATTGGGCCAAGCTATGAACGCAACCGTGGGGATGTACGGCGATCTCCAAGGGATCGCGGGTAGTACTCTGCCGCAAGTTGAAGGAATTGAACTCGCTCAGCTTGATGGTCCCGCCGAACTGGACTGAAGCACAACAACTGTTTTCGAACTGCACACCTTAAGAGGGGAGCAGAAATGGCCAAGGGAAAGAAGCCGAAGTCTAGTTCCGGGAAGGCTGCTGGCGCGACAGCAGCCGCCAAGAAGGCTGCGTTCGAAGCTGGCGTGGCGGGGACTGAAGCGGGTGCCATCCCCGCACCTCAAAGTGTGGCAGTCGAAGGAGCTGGCCTGATCAAGCGGCCCCGACTCCACAAGCTGACGGTTTCGAATTTCCGGTGCATTGGTAGCACACCGGTTGAGATTGAACTCGATGACATTGTTGTGCTCGTCGGCCCGAACAATGTGGGCAAGTCTTCGCTGCTCCGAGCATACGAGGTGGTCATCGGTCATGGCGGCAAGGAAGGGATGCTAACTCTTGACGACTTTCCGAATGGCAAAGTGGATGCAGGTGCACTTCCAACGATTGAGTTGGAGACGGTTGTGTTTGACGTGACTGCACCCGGCGCGAAGTGGGTTCGAACTGATGCCCTGACAAACGAGATGTACGTTCGTGAGCGCTGGACTTGGGAAGCGCCCGGCAAGGCAAAGCGCGTGGGTTGGGATGTGACGACAGGGGATTGGCATGCGAAAGAAGTACCGTGGGGAGCGCCGGGGGTAGCACAACCAAACCGACCGGAGCCGCACCGGATCAGTGCCTTTGACTCACCGGATGACCAAGCCAAAGAAGTCGTGAACCTCCTGACAAGAGCACTAACCGAGCGCGTCAAGGAAGTGGGAAAGCCCGAAGGGGAAGGGGAGAAGTCGCCTTACGAGAAACTGCTGGAACAAGTGAAGCAGTTTCAAGCGCAGATCGTTGGCGACGCCAAGCAAGAGATTGAGCAGATTGAGAGCGCATTAACCGAGACTATTGCGGCTGTCTTTCCGAATCACGTAGTGAAGTTTGACGCAAGGGCTGAGGACGACTTGGACAAGTCGATCTCGTTGTTCAAAGCGTCTCCCGCTCTTCGAATTGGTTTGAAGGATGGCTACCTCAGCCAACTAGACCGGCAAGGCAGTGGTGCTCGCCGCACTCTGCTATGGGCGGCGCTGCGCCTGATCTCAGAGCGGAAGCGAACCGCTGCTGCGACGGAGCGGCCCCATTTGCTGCTCATGGATGAACCTGAGATCTGCTTGCATCCTTCGGCGATCCGCGAAGCGCGTGACGTGCTGTACAACCTCCCATCCAACGGAAACTGGCAGGTGATGGTTACGACACATTCACCAGTCTTCATTGACTTTGCGCGTGACAACACCTCATTCGTGCGTGTTGAGCGCAAGGACGACGGTGCGGTATCTGGCACGACCATCTACCGCCCAATCCGAGCGCAGCTCAGTGATGACGAGCAGGAGCGATTGAAGTTGCTGAACCATTGCGATCCATATGTCGCCGAGTTCTTCTTCGGCGGCAAGACAGTCATTGTTGAAGGAGACACGGAACATACGGCATTCGCGCTTCTGTTGACCGAAAAGCCACAGAAGTTCGCCGGGGTCCATGTCGTCAGGGCAAGGGGGAAGGCGACCATCGTCGCGCTCTCGAAGGTGCTAGATCAGTTTGGCTCGAACTACTCGATTCTCCACGACAGTGATCGACCTAAGGTCATTGGGCGAAAGTCCAAGAAGGAGCGGGCGAATCCGGCGTGGACCATCAACAACAACATCCAGTCCCAGCTACAGGCCGCCAAAGCTGCCGGACGGGTCAGGCTGTTTGCGTCAGTGCCGAATTTTGAAGAGGCCTACTTGGGCGAGGCAGTTGAAGACGAGAAGCCCTACAACGCCTTTCTGAAGATGCGGAACGATGCCGCAGCGATGCAGCGCGTTGAGGACTTGCTTGCCGCCTTGACGGATTGGTCCAAGCCAGCGCCTCAAGGCGCGTGTGAATGGACTACGGAGGCCGACTTACAGGCTGCGGTCACCGCCTTTGATGCCACCACGCCTGCGCCAGTTGCGCAGCCCGCTGCTGGATCAAACCCAAGCACATTGCGGTGATTTTCGGAGTCGTCCCGCGAAACAATGTCTGATGCAATTGATGAACAAGGGAGAGCGACAATGGATCGGGTATCGGTCACATCCTCAAACGTCGAATCTGTCGGCTACGATGCTTCGTCGTCAACGCTTGAGGTCGAGTTCAAGGACGGTTCTGTTTACCAGTACCACGGCGTTCCAAGCGAACACTTCGACGCCATGCTAAGCGCGGAGTCAGTCGGCAAGTACCTCAACGCGAACATCAAACACAAGTATCGCTACACCAAGGTCTGAAATGAGCAACAAGCAGAAGCTGGAATTGACGTGGATTGGGAAGGATGTTCGGCCCAAGCTGGAGCCTCGCGTGCTGGTGGAGGACCCGGCGTTGAGCTATCACGCGAAGGAGCGCGTGACAGATCAGGACATCTTCGACAATCGGCTGATCTTCGGGGACAACCTGCTCGCGCTCAAGGCGCTGGAGCAGGAGTTCACGGGCAAAGTGAAGTGCATCTTTATTGATCCACCGTACAACACCGGAGCCGCATTCGCCGAGTACGACGACGGTGTTGAGCACTCATTGTGGCTCTCGATGATGCGGGAGCGTCTGGAATTGCTACGGAGGCTCCTTACCCGCGATGGTTCAATTTGGACGACGTTGGACGACAATGAGGCTCACTACTTCAAGGTCCTTTGTGATGAAGTCTTCGGCAGAGAGTGCTTCATCGCCGACATCAGTTGGAAGAAGCGTGATGGTGCTCCAAACGACCGCAAAGTTGGTTCCATCCACGACCACCTACTTGTCTACGCACGACGACGAAGCGGAACCGCTAAGAGGACGGATGCTGAAGAGTCATTCAATCTAATGCAGAGGACCGAAAAGGCGGACTCGCAGTACCAACTTTATGAAGAGCCGTTTGGCTTTGATCCGCGTGGTCCGTTTCGCAAGGTTGACAGCACAGGTAACGCCAAAGGCGGGCGCTACGTTGAAAGCTTGTTCTATCCAGTTCGCAATCCATTTACGGGCGATGAGGTGTGGCCAAGGAAGGGTCGGTGCTGGGTTTACAAACGCGATGAGATGGAGCGGATGATTGCAGATCGTCGCTTCTTCTGGGGAAAAGACGGCAAGGCCGGTACTCCAATGAGGAAGCTGTTCAAGTCAGAGGCAAAGCCCGGAATGACCGCACCATCGATTTGGGATGACGTGGGGTTGAACCAACATGCGGCACGTGAGCTAGAAATCATCTACGGCGAGAAGGCGGCGTTCGAGACACCGAAACCAGAGGGTCTGATGAAGCGCGTCGTAGAAATTGCTTCGAGTCCGGGCGATATAGTCGTCGATTCATTTGCGGGCTCAGGAACAACCGGCGCAGTGGCCCACAAGATGGGACGGCGCTGGATCATGGTGGAGCTTGGGGAGCACTGCAACACACACATCATCCCGCGACTGAAGAAGGTCATCGACGGGGCTGATCCGGGGGGAGTCACGGAGGCGACCGGCTGGAGCGGTGGTGGCGGGTTCCGCTACTTCAAGCTCGCGCCTTCGCTGCTTGAGAAAGACAAGTACGGCCAGTGGGTGATCAACAAGCAGTTCAATCCCGCCATGCTGTCGGAGGCCGTTTGCAAGATTGAAGGCTTCAAGTACGAGCCGAGTGACGGTGTCTACTGGCAGCATGGCCGCAGCACCGAGCGCGACTTCATTTACGTCACCACACAAACGATGACCGCACCGATGCTCGACGCTCTGAGCGAGGAAGTCGGCAAGGATCGCACCCTGCTGGTGGTTTGCGCGGCATTCACGGCCAAGAACCTCGAACGCTGGCCCAACCTGACGGTGAAAAAGATACCCAAGACCGTGCTGCACAAGTGCGAGTGGGGCCACGACGACTACAGCCTTGAGATTAAGAACCTGCCGTGGCGCGAGCCGGAACCTGAACCAGCAGCGGTGCCCAAGAAGAAGAACGACAAGACCACAGACCTGTTCACCGGCAAGCCCGCCAAGGCGAAGCAGATCAAACGCGCACCCCGCAAGAAGCGAGTTCAGGAAGCAGGCGTGCGCAAGAGGAGCAAGAGGTGAGCAACAAGCAGAAGCTGGAGTTGACGTGGATCGGGAAGGATGTGCGGCCCAAGCTGGAGCCTCGTGTTCTGGTGGAGGACGTGGCGTTGAGCCATCACGCAAAGGAGCGCGTGACGGATCACGACATCTTCGACAATCGGTTAATCTTTGGCGACAACCTGCTGGCGCTCAAGGCTTTGGAGCAGGAGTTCACCGGCAAGGTCAAGTGCATCTACATCGATCCGCCGTACAACACCGGCTCGGCATTCACGCACTACGACGATGGTGTCGAGCACTCGCTCTGGCTTTCATTGATGCGCGACCGGTTGGATTTGCTTCGCAACATGTTGACCCCGGATGGGTCTATCTGGATCAGCATTGACGACAACGAGCAAGCTTACCTGCGCGTAATGATGGACGAGGTGTTCGGCCGTCCAAACTTCGTAGCGACAGTCATCTGGCAAAAAGTGTTTGCGCCAAAGAACACAGCCCGCCATTTCTCGGAAGACCACGACTTCATCGTTGTCTACGCAAAGGATGCCGAGAAGTGGGTGCCAAATCCAATGGAACGAACAGAGAAGCAGGACCGTGCGTATAAGAATCCAGACAATGATCCCCGAGGACCGTGGAAACCGGGCGATGTCGCCGCACGCAACTACTACAGCAAAGGTACCTATTCGATCACATGTCCCGGTGGACGTGTGATCGAAGGGCCGAGACCCGGTACGTATTGGCGGGTGGCAGAAGAGAAGTTTTGGGAACTGCACCGTGACAACCGCATCTGGTGGGGAAGCGACAAGAATCGGCTTCCCATGATCAAGCGGTTCAAGTCGGAAGTGATGGCAGGGAGGGTGCCGCAGACGCTTTGGCTTTATCAGGACGTGGGTCATACCAAGGAAGCCAAGGAAGAAGTCAACGCAGTACTCCCGGATGTTGAGGAGGTCTTTCAGACAACGAAGCCAGAGCGACTGCTCAAGCGCGTGCTGGAAATTGGTTCCAGTCCGGGCGAGCTTGTACTGGACTCATTCGCAGGATCAGGCACCTCGGCAGCCGTTGCTCACAAGATGGGCAGACGCTGGATAACTATCGAGTTGGGCGAGCACTGCCACACGCACGTCGTCCCCCGTCTAAAAAAGGTCGTTGACGGCGCTGATTCTGGCGGCGTCACGGAGGCCACCGGCTGGAAGGGCGGCGGTGGGTTCCGTTACTTCAAGCTCGCGCCATCGCTGCTGGAGAAGGACAAGTACGGCCAGTGGGTGGTGAACAAGCACTTCAACACGGCCATGCTTGCAGAGGCCGTCTGCAAACTCGAAGGCTTCAAGTACGAGCCGAGTGACGACCCGTACTGGCAGCATGGCCGCAGCACCGAGCGCGACTTCATCTACATCACCACACACACCATGACCGCAGAGATGCTAAACGCCCTGAGCGAAGAGGTCGGGCCTGAGCGCACGCTGCTGGTGGTCTGCGCGGCATTCACGGCCAAGAACCTCGAACGCTGGCCCAACCTGACGGTGAAAAAGATACCCAAGACCGTGCTGCACAAGTGCGAGTGGGGCCACGACGACTACAGCCTTGAGATCAAGAACCTGCCGTGGCGCGAGCCGGAACCTGAACCAGCAGCGGTGCCCGAGAAGAAGGGCGACAAGACCACGGACCTATTCACCGGCAAGCCAACCAAGGCCCAGCAGCACAAGCGGTCACCGAACAAGAACGCAAGGAACGCTAGGGGAGGTCACTCCAAGTGAACACAGCCCACGTCAACTATGTCGCCAGCCGACTGAGCCTGCGCAAGCCACAACGGGAATCTCTGGAGATTCTGGACAAGGTGTGCGACCTGCTGCCGCTCAAGAAGGGCATCGACAAAGACGAAGCGCTAAAACTGCTGCACGCGCATGAGCCGTTCAAGTGCGTGACCGACTTTGAACGCGACTTCCCGTCATTGTGCTTTGCGCTGGCCACCGGCGTGGGCAAAACGCGGCTGATGGGCGCCTTCATCGGCTACCTGCACCGAGCGCACGGAATACGGCACTTCTTCGTGCTGGCACCGAATCTGACGATCTACGACAAGCTGATCTCGGACTTCACGGCTGGCAGCGCCAAGTACGTGCTGCAGGGCCTGAGTGAGTTCGCCACCAATCCGCCTGAGATCATCACCGGCGACAACTACGAAAGTGGTCGTGGTGTACGCCGTTATCGTGGCCAACAGGCCGCGTTTGATGAAGGCATCCACATCAACATTTTCAACATCAGCAAGATCAACAGCGAAGTGCGCGGCGACAAGGAACCGCGAATAAAGCGGCTGAGCGAATACATCGGCGAGAGCTACTTCGATTACCTGAGCAAGCTGGATGACCTCGTGATGTTGATGGACGAATCGCACCGGTACAGGGCCAGCGCGGGCATCAAGGCGATCAATGAACTGAAGCCGATCATCGGATTGGAAATGACGGCCACACCGCAGATCGAGCGGGGATCGCAAGACCCGATCCCGTTCAGAAACGTGATCTACGGCTATCCGCTGGCTGATGCAATGAAGGACGGCTTCGTCAAAGAACCAGCCGTCGGCACGCGGCAGAACTTCAATGCCAAGAACTATGACGAGGCAGGCCTAGAAGACCTCAAGCTCAAGGATGGCGTGCGCATTCACGAGGCCACCAAAGTGAAGCTGGATGCCTATGCCCGCGAGAACGGCGTGAAGAAGGTCAAACCGTTCATGCTGGTGATTGCCAAGGACACCGAACACGCGGAGGAATTGAAGCGGCGAATCGAAGCCGACGATTTCTTTGACGGCCATTACAAAAACAAGGTGATCACGGTTCACTCGGCCCAACGTGGCGAAGAGAAGGACGAGACTGTGCAGCAGTTATTGACGGTCGAAAGCCCGGACAACGAGACCGAAATCGTCATTCACGTCAACATGCTCAAAGAAGGTTGGGACGTAACCAACCTGTACACCATCGTGCCGCTGCGCACGGCAAACTCGAAAACGTTGGTCGAGCAGAGCATCGGGCGCGGCCTGCGACTGCCTTACGGCAAGCGCGTGGCTGATCCAAGCAACCCCGAAGTGGACATGCTGACCATCGTGGCGCACGACAAGTTTCAGGAGATTGTGGACGAGGCGAAGAACCCGAACAGCATCCTGAAGGCGGGCGTCAGGGTTGTGTTCATTCCAGAAGAGAAACTGGAGGTGAAGCAGCTAACGCCGAAGATTGACGTAATGCTTGGCGTCAGCAAGGCAGATGAAAATGCTCCGGCCACCAAGCCACTGTTTGAGAAACCTGAAGAGATGGAAGTGGCAAAGGCCGCAGCCGCGATCATCAAGACCTATGAGAATCTGCCATCGATGGGCGGATTGTCGAAGCCGGACGTACAGAAGCAGATCGTCGCAAAGATCGAAGTGCAGATGACGCCCGCTCAAAAGGAACTGATCAGCACCAAGGCGAAAGTGGACATTGCCAAAGTCGTGGCGACCACGACGGCAAAATTTCTGGAACTGACGATCCAAATTCCAAGGATCGTGGTAGTGCCGACAGGGCCGGTAAAGGTTACGTACAAGGACTTCATGCTTGATGCGGCAGGACTTCACGTTCAGCCGGTGGATAACGACATCCTGATGCAATCACTTCAGGATGGAGAGCAGCATCGACTGGCCAGTGGCACCGGCGTGGCGGATGAGCCACGGCCTGAGAACTACATCGTGCGTCAGTTCATCATGCTGGACGACGTTGATTACGAACTGGTCAGCGACCTGTTGTACAAGCTGGCTGGCCAGATGATCACGCACCTGAAGACGTACTTGAAGACGGAAGACGACCTATTAAACGTGTTGCAGTACCACCAGAAGGACCTTGCGAAGCACATCCATGTGCAGATGCAGCAGCACCGGGTGGAGCAGGTTTCGGACTACGTCGCGCAGGCGACCAAAGGGTTCATCAAACTGTCGCCCGGTACGGCCACCATCAAAGCTGGCGAGGCCGTGCGCGACTTCCGCGAGAACGTGGATGAGAAGAAGGACATCCGCAGGATGGTGTTCGGCGGGTTTAGCAAGTGCGTGTACGAGCTACAGAAGTTCGACTCGGACAGCGAGCGCAAGTTCGCGGTGCTGCTGGAGAAGAAGGGCAATGGCGTGTTGAAGTGGTGCAGGCCGTCAAAGCAGGACCTGAAGATTTACCCAACGCATGGTGAGGGAGAGCCCTACGAGCCGGACTTCGTTGTGGAGCGCGATACGGACAAGCTGCTGTGCGAGGTGAAGGCCGAGAACGAGATCAACACGCCGGAGGTACAGGCCAAAGCCAAAGCGGCCATTACGTGGTGCCAAAATGCAACCAAGCACGAGCTTGAGAATGGCGGTAAGCCGTGGAAGTACATGCTGGTGGCACACAGCAAGATCAATGAAAGCGCAACGCTAGCTGGACTGCTCGCTGGGTAATGATGCCGAAACGGGTGAAACAGTCCCAAGTACCAGCACCTGACACCACGTCGAAAATGATCGCGGTGGATGAGTTTCTTAGCAGCTTGCGTGCCCTTTCCCCACGTCGATTTGAAGAGTTCTCTTGCGATCTGCTAGAATATCAAGGGTACAAGATTCTGGAACGTCCATCGTTGGGACCCGATGGTGGCGTGGACTTCATCGCCCGAATTGCGTTCGAGGAACCGCGTTTGTTCGAGGAGAAGTGGGTAATTCAGTGCAAGTGGAGTTCAAAGCCGGACTTCGCCGTCGGGTTTAGGCATGTAGCTGGATTCCCGACGGTCTGCACCAGCAATCAGGCGTGCGGCTACCTATTGATGACAAACGGTTCGATCACAACGGACCTTCAGCGAAAGCTCGACTCCTATCGTGGCTTTGGTCCTCAGGGATACCTAAAGGCCGCTGGATGGTTCGGCACCGTTTTGTGTGACCGCGTAATGACCCGCTGCCTCAACGAGGTCGGCTTGAAGTGGTTTCCTGAGTGGGCCAGAAGGATCAAACAAGCCGTCGCTGACCGCGAAGTGGATCAGGGGCTGGACCATATAATGGACGCAATGGTCAAGGGAAACATGGAAGAAGCAAAGATCGCCGTGGAGGAGATGAGGCTGAGGAACGGGAGGAAGCATGCATAAACTCTTGTTGTCCTACAGCATTTCACCCACAGATGAGCAGGGCCTTCTTGCGCTCATCCAGTATGCGAAGGATCGGGGCATTGAAGTGCTGCTTCCAGATCGCACGCCTTCCGTTGATGGGTCGGCTAACTGGTACACGCTGGAGGCCATTCGCCAGTGTACGGGGGTGTGGGGACTCGTGACCGCCGCTGGCGAGGCTGCTGATTGGGTCTATCACGAAATTAGTGTGGCCTGCTCACAGTTTGGTCGGCTAGCCGTAGTCTTTGTAGAAACCGGCGCAAAGTGGCAGCACAACATTCGTGGCGCAACCGTCGTGCCCTTTGATCGGAAGAACGTTGGAGGTTTACACGAGCAGTTTCTGTCCAACGTAGCGGGCTGGCTAAATCCCAAAGCCGCTCCGGCGGCAGCAGGATCCGGTGCAGGCGCGGTTCTCGGTGCGATAGGCGCTGGGCTGCTCTTGTACTGGCTGCTTAAAGACAACAAGTAGTCGGGCTGCATACGCAGTGGAGTCAACACATGTTGATCATTGGTGCCGATCCCGGAGGCGAAGGAGCTTTCGGTCTTGCCATTGTGCGTGTGAAGGGAAAGGCACTCGTGGAGGCACTGCGAGAAACCGTCGATAGTGTTGACGATGCCCTAGCATGGTTCAAGGAGAGCCTAAAGGGCGAAACGCCCAGCGCGGCGGGCATCGACACGTTCTAAACTTGGGCCACGTCACGAGCCGGATGGAGACCGCAAGACGAACTCTTGCGTAGTAAATACTCGTTGGTATCGAACAGCGTGTTTGCTTCCAACTCGGCATTCGGTTCAATGGCGATTCAGGGGATGGCGCTTGCATTTGAACTTCGAAGGCTCTGGCCGGGCATCATGCTCAACGAAACACACCCCAAGGTTCTCTACTTTCAGCAGAGTCAACAGAGATACTCTTGGGGCCAAGGAATGCGGCGGTGGTTAGAGAAGGTGCTGGGAATGCCCTCAGCCTTGGGCAACGTAGATTCTCACCAATGGGACGCGTTGTTGTCCGCGTGGGCAACGGCTCACTGCTGCGGTGGGCTCACCCCAGCATGGACTCACGATCTGCGCAATGAAGCCAAGAATCTCATCGAACCGGTGGGGCAAACCCACTACTTTTGGCCGACAGCCGTGCTCTGAGAGCGATTGCATGCGCGTGGGCGCATCGGAGGCGCAGATGGCGAGGAAGAAATCACCGCAACAGCAGATTCTCGACGACTTGGATGATTGGCTTGAGAGCCGTCGTGAGCACGTTTTGGAGCTTGTGGGTGGGGAGCGATCAATCCACAGCTTTCATGGCGTCATTGGAGGAAAGAATAGCACCTACGCAGATGTGGTGAACATGGAATTCAGAAATCCTGATGAGTTCCTAGCAGTGTGGAAGGAAGGGCTGCACACGTCTGTGGTCGAGCGCGACAGGAGAGACAAGCAACAGTACGGTCGTGCGCTCAAACAATCGGCTGCCCATCGCCTTGTGGGTTGGCTGAAGATTCGGGCGGTGCGGGAGTACGTAGAGACGTTTCTAACGAGAAACTTCTTCAGGGAGTACGTGCCAAGGGTTCGGAAGAAGCCAGCAAGCAGTCTGTGGGAGATTTGGTTTGGCGAGAACGACCACGAGTACGGGTTGCTCATTGCTCCGCGCTGGGATGCCACGGACGGGTGGCACAACGATGTCAGCGAGATTCGGCGAGCCAAGTTTCGATACTGGACGATTGGGCATGTGCTCACCAGCGGTCTAGTTGTGAGCGACAACCCAACGCCGCACAAGTTCGATTCACTAGATCGCTTTCTCGACTTCTACAGAGATGTCTTGGTTCGGCCAACGCGTTCGGTCCACGGACGCAACTTGGCAAAGAAGTACGCGGAGTACTTGAAGGCGCACGCCAACCCGCAGGATGTGCCGCTGCTGATCCCGGAGTTTCGGCACGCAGGACTGGCTCGAAAGCACCGTTACCGACTGGATTTCACCCTGCTGTCTGCCGATCACAACTTCATGATTGGGGTTGAGTTGAGTCCGTGGTCCACACACGGACGAACCAGATCCAAAGCAAAAGCCAAGGCCGAACAGGAACGCAAAGAGAAGTGGCAGCACGAGATGCATAAGCGGAACGACTACTTCTCTACGTTCGGAATCACCACACTGACGTTTCTGGATGACGACTTGCCTGATGTTGCGAGAGTTCTGAAGCGGTTGGATCGTTACCTCGCGCCCAAAGCGGTCACGTATCGTACAAGTCAGGAGATGGATCGAGTTATGCAAACGTACAGTGCTGAACAGGGGTGAACAGCCACCTCGACGATGCAGCAAGCTCAGCAGACCGGGATCCAAAGATAGCGTCAAGGTGGATCCGTAGTTCCTTCAAGTAAGTCAGCCGTTTTCGGCCGTGTTTTGAACCCCGAACTGGACCGGCCCGAGCAACAAGATAGCCAGCATCAAGTTTGCCGATGGCGCACTCATGCCGTAGGTCTGATGAAGAAGGCGACGCGCAAAAGGAAACTCGTGTCTGGACAATCGACCATTCGCGGCATTCGTGTAGAGATTTTGGTGGAGTCACACAGCCAGCACCGATCCAGCTTGGAAGCGTTGATGAGTTACCATCGATCTCGGCCACGCATGGGGCTTGATGACTGGCGCGAAGGTGAGACCGGCAAGCACCCCAGACTTTGGACCATTCGCGACTACGAGCCGATCCCGTACCGTATCCACAAGGCGCTGATGACGTTTGACCAGCAAGGTGGCGACATTCGTCTGGTGGCTTTGGCTGCTGCATGCGAGACCGACGGCGCGTCAAGTCCTCAGTTCTTCGGCGGGGAGTTCATCATCAGGCACGGCATGCGTGTGGTTGCATCGAGATGGGGATTGGCGTGGTGGGATGAATCGCGGACTCGAACGAGTTACGGCGCAGCTTTTGAGATGATCAAGCGGATTGGGATCTGCTGAAGAACCACGACGCCAAGACCATTCGGTTGTCGAAACGCCATGCGGACTGTCTGACGTTCAGACAGTCCGACTGTCAATAAGGCGATAGCGCGGCAACCCTCGCCCACCTGCTCTGAAGGCAGGTGCCCGTGAGTTTGTTGCCCGATCCGTGTTCATGCCGTACACTTGGGTGGCGATTTGGGTGGCGCGGGGCTGCTGGAAGGTCCGCTGCCCAACGAATCGCCCCGGAGATGGCCTCCGGGGCGGCTTTCTGGAGCGGGCGAAGGGGTTCGAACCCTCGACCACCTGCTTGGGAAGCAGGAGCTCTACCGCTGAGCTACGCCCGCTCTTGAATTCTGCTTCATCTTGCCGGTTCGGTTTGGCTCGTCAAGCGTGGGTTGAGTTGGCCTCGGCTCCGGCCTCACTTGTTCTTTTCGAGCGGTGCTACGCGGGCTTTGTCGTCGGCATGGTGGCTGTGCACTCGGGTTGAAACCTGATAGTGCTTCAGGCGGCCTTCTGGCCATTGCTTCATCAATGCGTGCAGCCTAGGCCGCGGCGTTTCCGGGTTGAGCCACAGCTTGCACTCGGCTGGTTCGAGATAGATCGCCATTCGGTGGTACAGTGGCTTGATGTCGGCGTTGTGCTCGGTTGTCAGCACGGCGAATGTGCCGCCGTCGTCATGCTCTACATATATGCCCGCGAACGCCAGGATCTTGCGGTCGGTTGGCTGCACGAAGTAGGCCTTCTTGGTTCCGCTGGGCCACTCGTAGAAACCCGGCACGGGAATCACGCAGCGCTTGGCGGACTTGTAGCGGCCCTTCATGAACGTGTCGTCGCGTGCCCACGGCCTCAGCCGGCCCATGCCCTGCGCCCAGCGCATTTTGGTGGCGCGCGCATCACTGGGATCACCGTGAACTACCAGTGCCTGCCCGCCGGGTGCAATGTTGTGGCGCGGCCGCCAGCCGTCGATGGCATCGGCGTTCACAGGAAAGTCAAAGGCTGCCAACAGCAGCGTGGGGCGGTCAACGATCTGAGAGAGTCGGCATGTCATGGCGGCATCCTGCGCGCGGGCTCGCTTTGCAGTTGAGCCTGATGGTGGAGCCACAGAGTTTGTTTTGCAGCCACGGGCGCTCCAAGGCAATTAGTTGCCCGGCGGCAGTTGATGGCGCTGCTGGTGGCAAGTGGAGTTCAGTCAAGCGGCTGGATGCCCGCAGCCCTCAGATACTCAAACGTCGCGTCATACCAGGCCGGATTGCGGGTGGGGTCGCTGGGACTGCCTGGCGGCACGAAGATGACCATGCCCTGCCGGGCGCGCGTGAGCAGCACGCGATAGGCGTTGAGCAGGTAGCGCCGGTTGGCCTCAACATGAATGTTGGTCCACTTGTGGCCGCGGAAGTCGTGGTGGCTCCAGCCTCCGGCAGCGTGGCGCAAGTCGGCGTCCCAGTTCACGAGCGCCCAATCGAGTTCGAGGCCCTGCACCTGGAACTGACCTGTGGCGGCGATACCATGCCCTCATGGCGCAGCGTCTGTGGTCACGCGACGAACTCCTGATCGCCTTCAGCCTTTACTGTCGGCTGCCCTTCGGCAAGTACCACAGTCGCAACGCCGACGTAATGCGAGTAGCCCAAGCGATCGGCCGCACACCCGACGCGCTGGCGATGCGCCTGAGCAACTTCGCGAGCCTCGACCCGGCGCACCAAAAGCGCGGCATCAAAGGGCTCGGAAGCACCGGCCCGGCGCTGGTGAAGTTCTGGCAAGAAGTCACCGCAGATTGGACCCGCACC
Source organism: uncultured bacterium (assembly GCA_938014885.1). Taxonomy (GTDB): domain Bacteria; phylum Planctomycetota; class UBA8742; order UBA2392; family UBA2392; genus CALLQI01. The sequence continues at coordinate 149,706 of CALLQI010000018.1, read as the reverse complement.
GCCGTAGAGAGCGAGCAAGCTTGGGATCGCAGCGCAGTCTCGGCGGCCGGAGAAAGGGGCGCGGCTGCGGAGCAGGACGTTGTCGCTGGAACGGCAGGAACACGCACTGAAACGTGGGCCGCAGTGAAGGTGCGGACGGTGCAGACGTTTTTCCGCCGCACTGTGCTGACAAGCTACGGCCAAACCTGCGCCATGTGCGGGATCAAACCGGCGGCGCTACTGACCGCCGGCCACATAATCCCGTGGAGCCAAAGCGAACCACGCAGAGCAGACCCGACCAACGGCCTAAGCCTGTGCGCCCTGCACGACCGAGCCTTTGACCAAGGGCTGATCGGGCTCGACGAAGACCTGAAAGTGATGGTATCGAGCAAGCTGGAGGTGGAGGACCCCAGCCCAACCCACAGCGAGGCGCTGCTGAACCTAAAGGGCCGCAACCTAACCCAACCAACCCGCTACCACCCCGACCCGGCGGCACTGGAGTGGCACCGGGAGTGGGTGTTTACGGGATAGGATTGGCCCGAGCACTCCAAAGCTGCACCATGAATCCTATGCGCGGTTAATCAGCCGCTCGCTTACGCTTCGCGCTCCCTTGATCGGCCTTGGCGCCGGTGCCTGGGGTTTCTTTGTTTGGTGGGGTTGGTAGTGGGTCGGCTCCGGTTTGGTCGGCTCCTTGGTCCCAGGGTTTTCGGTCCTTGGCCTCGGGGCGTTGGTTTCCGTCGTAGTCTTCTTTGAAATTTGGCTCGGGGTTTGGTGGCTGGTTTGCGGCCTCGCCCTTGGCTGGCTTGGCTTTGGGTTTGGCTTTCCCTTCTTCGGTGTTTGGGGCGAGGTTTGTCGCCTTGCCTATGCAGGGGCTTTCTTTCTTCAGGTGCCAGGTTTCGTCCAGGGCTGGGTCGCCTTGCGTGGCTTCGGTTTCTCCGCTTGCTTTTGTCCAGCCCGCCAGGTCCAGGTTGTAGGCGTTGTCTGGCTCCCACCAGAACAGAGGCTTTCCGCCTGTCTTGTGATAGTGATTGTGGCTGATCGTTAGTGTTCCCTCGTGGCTTTCATTGTGCATGGCTATGGCCGGGCGGCGAGATTCGGCGCTGATCACAATTATGTTATTGCGAATGTCCGCGTCTTTGACTTTGACCAGGCCGGCCTCACCGCCTTTGTTGTTGCCGGCGATTCGGATTCCTGCTCGCATCGTTTGCGCCACGTTCACCAGCGTATTGTTATAGACCTTCGGCCTGAGCGCGCTTTCGAGGTCGATGCCGCTGCCTTTGATATCGACTATGATGTTGTTGCGCGCGATGCAGTCGCGGCACGAGTAATACTCGGGGTTTGCCTCCTTATCGTAGAATTGCAGCCCGCTGCTTTGCGCCATGCTGATGGCCGCCTGGTTGCAGCGCGTGATGAAACAGCGCTCAATGATGCTGCCGATGCTGCCGCCCTTGGGGTACACGCCACACGTTGCGATGTCGTGGATGTAACAATCCTGCACCAGCATGTAGTCGCCATTCACATTGTCGATGCCTTCGGCGTTGCTGTTGTCACGCTGCCCTGAGTTGAATATCTCGCAGCGACGAATCGTGATCTTGTCCGCCCCCGCGATCTTGATGCAGTCGCGGCCGCTGCCGTGCACGCGGCAATCCTCCACCAGCCCGCCCACCACGCCGAGCTCGAACTTGAGCACGTAGTAATACCCGCCCTCGATATCCAGACGCTTGAACGCGACGTTGTTGGCGGTGGCCCAAAGGCAGTTGCCCTGGCGCTCGACATCGTTGGGGACTTTCACGGTGGCCGTTTCGCCCTCAAACGACTGCACGGTTATGTCGGCCTTGTTGATCGTCTGGCCGCCGGCGTAAGTGCCCGCGCGCAGGGTGATGGTGTCGCCGGCGTTGGCCTGTTGCAGGGCCTTCGTCAGCGTCGCAAACGGCGCGGCTTTGCTGCCGTTGCTGGTGTCATCGCCCGTCGTCGCGACAAACAGTTCCGCGGCATGAAGGCCGCAAGCCATCAGCATGGCCAGTACGAGTAAAGTTCGCATGGGGCCATGATAGCAGCGGCCGCGTTTGTTTGGTTGGAAACGGCACGGCAACTGCCCGATCGCATGACCGCCAGAGTCAGGGAGCAGGTTTGCGGTCAACGGTTCACAGTCTACGGTTACTGCAAACAGCCGCAGTTACCGTGAACTGTCGACCGTCAACCGTGGACTGCAGCCCGCAACCTGAGGCTGGTACCCATCCAGTTTGGCGATGCCTACTTGGCGACGATGTTGATGATCTTGCCGGGCACCACGATCAGCTTCTGGATTGCTTTGCCATCGACGAACTTCTTTACGTTGTCGTTTTCCAGCGCCAGCTTTTCCATCGTGGGTTTGTCGGCCTCACGGGGCAGTGTGATCGTGCCGCGGACTTTGCCATTCACCTGCACGGGCAGCTCGATTTCGTCCAGCTGCATGGCGGCACGGTCAACTTGAGGCCACGACGCGCTCAGCACGCTGGTACTGTTGCCCAGGGCCTCCCACAGTTCTTCGGCGGTGTGGGGCGCGAAGGGTGCGAGCGTGCGGCACAGGATATTGAAGGCTTCGGCCAATGCGTGGCGCGAGCCCAGTGTCGGGTCGTCGGGACCTTTCACCTGGCCTTCCAGTTTCTCGGCGGTCACGAAAGCGCGGATCTCGTTCACCAGTTCCATGCCGCGGGCGATCACGGTGTTGTAGGCCCAGCGGCCTTCGAACTCGGTGGTCGCGCGGTCGATCAGCGTGTGCGTGCCGTGGCGCAGGCGCTTGGCGGCCGCGTTGTGTGCGCCCTGCATCGGCGGCAAGCCTTCGACCAGCGGGGCCATCGACAGCACGGTGTCGTGCCAGCGGCGCAGGAAGTTGTAAGGCCCCTTGATGCCGTTGCTGTCCCAGACGCTATCGGCGTCAACGGGCCCCAGGAACAGGATCGTCAGGCGCAGCGCGTCGGCGCCGTACTCTGCAGCCAGTTCGGTGGGGTCGGCGCCGTTGAGCTTGGACTTGCTCATCTTCTCGATGCGGCGGTAGACCTGGTCCGTGCTGACCTTGCCAGCCTTCATCAATGTGGCCAGTTCGTCTTCGGTGACGTAACGGTCCATGTCATCCGTAACGACGCGGCGCGATTCGCCCTGGATCAGCCCGTGGGCGTACATGCGCTTGAAGGGCTCGCGGAATTCGCACAGGCCCAGATCGTGCAGGAACAACGTGAAGAAGCGCGCGTAAATCAAGTGCAGAATCGCGTGCTCGCGGCCGCCGATGTACAGGTCCACGGGTGCCCAATGGTGCAGCTTGGCTTTGTCGAAGATGGCCTGTGCGTTGCGCGGGTCGGTGTAGCGCAGGAAATACCACGAACTGTCCACGAAAGTGTCCATGGTGTCGGTGTCGCGCTTGGCGTCGTCGCGGCCGCACTGGGGGCACTTCGTGCGCTGGAAGTCGGGGTGCAGGGTCAGCGGTGATTGCCCGGTGGGCAGGAAGTCGATGTCGTCGGGCAGCTTGACGGGCAGGTCAGCTTCAGGCACGGGCACAATGCCGCAGTCGGTGCAGTGAATCACCGGGATCGGGCAGCCCCAGTAGCGCTGGCGCGAAATGCCCCAATCGCGGATCTTGTAGTTCACCTTGGTGCCGCCGGCCTTCTTGGCGGCCAAATCCGCGGCAATGCGCTTGATGGCGTCGTCGGTGGTCAGGCCGTCGTAGGGGCCGCTGTTTATCAGGTGGCCGTGGGCGGTGTACGCGGTGTCGTCGATGTCGATTTCGTCTTCATCGTTAGCAGGCTCGATGACCTGCTTGCGGGGCAGCTTGTACTCGCCGGCGAATTCGTGGTCGCGTTCGTCGTGGGCGGGCACGGCCATGACCGCGCCGGTGCCGTACATCAGCACGTAGTTGGCCACGAAGATCGGCACTTCTTCGCCGTTCAGCGGGTTGATCGCCTTGAAGGCGGTCTTGATGCCTTCTTTTTCGGCGTCGCCGGCGCGGTCTTGCTCCGGCATCATCAACACTTCCTTGACGAACTCGCGCAGGCGGCGCGCGGCCTTTTCGTCGGATTGCTCGATGATCTTCTGCACCAGCGGGTGCTCCGGCGCCAGCGCCACGAATGTGACGCCAAAGGCCGTGTCGGCGCGGGTGGTGAACACCGTCAGTTTGTGCTGCGCGTCGGTCAGCTTGGCTGTGAAGTCGATTTCGACGCCTTCGCTGCGGCCGATCCAGAACTTCTGCTGGCTGGTGACGCGCTCGGGCCATTGCTCGCCCAGGCTGTCGATGCCCTCGAGCAAGCGGTCGGCGTACTTGGTGATGCGCAGGAACCAGGCCGGTATTTCGCGCGGCTGCACGGGCGAGCCGCAGCGGAAGCAGGCCTGGTACTCTTCACCATTCTTGACGTGAGTTTCGACCTGTTCATTGGCCAGTGTGGTTTTGCAGTCGGGGCACCAGTTGACGCGGGCGTGCTTGCGATAGGCCACGTCGTGCTTCAGCATCTGCAGGAAGATCCACTGCGTCCATTTGTAGTAGTCTTCGCGGCAGGTGTAGAGCTCGCGGTCCCAGTCGAAGCTGTAGCCGAACGAGTCCATTTGCTTGCGCATGTAGTTGATGGATTCGTTGGTCAGCTTGGCAGGTGTGACGTTCTTTTGCCCGCGGCGCACGGCCTCAACGGCCGCGTTTTCGGCGGGCAGGCCGAATGCGTCCCAGCCCATGGGGTTCAGCACGTTCTTGCCGCGCATGCGCAGGTAGCGCGCCATGGCGTCTGTGACGGTGTAGGGCAGCGCGTGGCCGAAGTGGAGCTTGCCGCTGGGATAGGGGAACATCGACAACAGGTAAAAGTTGTCGGCGGGTTTGGCGGTGGTGGCGCTCGAAGCCGCCTTGCGCTGCTGCTGCCAGCGCTGCTGCCACTTGGCTTCGAAATCAGGGAAACGGCGTTCGTCTTCCATGGCACTGCTCCGGTGATGGGCACTGCTCCGGTGATGCGCCGGTACGATAGCGGCACGGTGGGCCCTATCAACCGGCATGTTTCTCGCGGCGCGAAACAGCAAGCGCCCCGCGACGTGCGGGGCGCTTTGGCTGCTTTCGCGGGTTTTATGCCGCGGGCTGCTTCTTCGCCACCGCCTCAACACGTCGCACATCAAGCCGGGCCCCGTTGAACTTGATGAGCAAACCCACATCAAGTTCAAGGCCCTTCAGCATGGTGCGAAGTCGGCCGTAGTCGTCAGGCGTGACTTCGTCCGTATCCACGACGATGCAAAGGATCGCGTCATTCACGCAGAAATCGACGCCCAGTTCACCCAGCGTGTGGCCGCGATAGTGAACCTTGACGGGCTTATCGACGGCGACGGCCACGCCCTGTTCGCGCAGCTCGACTTCCATGGCTTCGCGGTAGAAGTTGTGTGGCAGCCCCGGGCCAAGTTCGGCGTGGACGGCCTTGGCGGCGTTGATGACCTGCTGGGTGAGTTCTTTGTGCAGCATGGGTGTCCTGTGGTCGCCCACCAAACCGCCCCAAATGTAACGAACGCACCACAAACCCAACAGGGGTCAGTTTCACACCGAACGAGTCAGGGTTGCGCCAGGCGCTTGCCGCGCTGACTGAACGCCGCATCGCATAACAAGTGCACGCCGGAACCGACTACGCCGCTCGTGTGCGTTTGCTGGTGCGGTCGCTGGCCCTTCTCATGGGGCTGTAGTCTACTCGGCGGATTTGGGCGCCCAGGGCTGCGAGTTTGCCGTGGAAGTTTTCGTAGCCTCGGTCTACGTGGCTGATCTTCAGGACTTCTGTTTCGCCTTCCGCTACCAGTCCCAGCAGGATCAGGCCTGCGCCGGCGCGCAGGTCGGTGGCGGCTACGGGGGCTCCTTGCAGCTTGTCTACGCCGGTCACTATGCAGGTGTTGAACTGCTTGCGGATCTCGGCGCCCAGGCGGCGGTACTCCGGCACGTGCATGAAGCGTTCAGGGTAGATCTTCTCTTCCACCAGTGCGTAGCCTTCACTCACGCACAGCAGCGCCATCAGCGGGCTTTGCAGGTCGGTGGCGAAACCCGGGTAGGGCAGCGTGGTCACGTCGGCTGACTTCGCCCGGTGCGGGCAATTCACTCGTACGGTGCGCGCATCAAGACGTTCAAACGGCACGCGCATTTCGCTGAACTTGTCGAACAGCGCCAGCATCACGTCCGGGTCGCAGTTCTCGAGCGTCACGTCGCCGCGCGTGATAGCGCTGGCGATCATGAGTGTCCCGGCCTCAATGCGGTCGGGGATCACGCTGAAGGTCACGGGGCGCAGCTCGCGCACGCCTTCGATCACCAGCCGCGAAGTGCCGGCGCCGGTGATGCGGGCACCCATCGCGATCAGCATCTCGGCCAGGTTGGTGATCTCGGGTTCGCAGGCGGCCTGGTCAATCACGGTCACGCCGGTGCCCATCACGGCCGCGCACATCACATTGGCGGTGCCGGTGACGCTGGGGCCCATGGGGCCGCCCAGGTACACGCGGCCGCCGGTGGGGCGGCCCTTGGCGATCACGTCGCCACGTTCAAAGCGCACATCGCTGCCGATGGCGCCAATACCCTTCACGTGCAGGTCCACCGGGCGCTCGCCCAGGGTGCATCCGCCGGGCTGGCTTACGCGGGCTTCACCGCGCCGCGAAAGCAGGGGGCCCAGCACGCAAAAGCTGGCGCGCATTTCGCTTACCAGCTCATAGGGCGCACTGACCGGCGTTTCGTCCACCACGTCAATCACCACCACGCCCGGCTGCGGGAACAGAGTTACGTCGCAACCCAGCGTCTCCAGTATATGCGCCATCAGCCTCACGTCGCTGAGGTCCGGCACGTTGCGCAGGATGGTCGGGCCCTTGGCCAGCAGTGCGGCCGCCATCATCGGCAGCGCGGCGTTCTTGCTGCCTGAAACCTTGACGTGGCCCTTGAGTGTCTGGCCGCCCTGGATGAGGTACTTGGAAGGCATGGCGATTCCCCGTGGCGAAGTGCCGTGGATGTATCGGCACAATTGCCCGCCCGGGTTTGGGATTTCAGGAAGGGGCCGCAAAGGCGCGGTCTAGACCGGCGCGGGCCCGTCGTCGCCGAACTGCACGAAGGCCTGGCGCTGGCTTGCTTCGATGCGCGCGAACTCGGAGGCGAGTTTCAAGTGCAGTGCCACGGTGTCGGCGCAGGTCGCGCGGCTGCGCGGTTCGAACTCGAGCGTCCAGGCCGCGTCGGTGAGCTTGCGCCAGCCAAGCTGAGTCAACCGCTCTTCAAACATGGCGCGGCTGGTGCGATCGACGCCGTCGCTGAAACCCACCACCAACATTGCATGAAACTCGCGATCCATGGCGGCAGGCTAACTGATTCGGCCAGCTGCTACGAGGTTCAGTCGTCGCCGGGGATCAGGATGCCGCCCGTGTGGCCTTCCGCGTCAGGTTCCATGGTCAAGGTGCCCAGGTCTGTGACCTGGCCTTCGGTGAAGACGGCCGCAACGCTGGTTTTCTTGAAGCCCCACAGCGTGATCTCGACGCTGAAGTTGCCGGCTGGCGGGTCGTTGGCCTCAAACACACCCTTGCCGCTGACGGGCCCCTGCAGGCGCTTCACGATCTTGTCGCCATCCTTGATCACCAGCGTGGCCCAGCCTTGCGCGGGTTGTCCCTGCGCGTCGATGAAAGTGGCGCGCAGACTGGCCGTGGCGGCGACTACGAAATCGGCTGACGCGCGGGCGTCCTGGCCTTCAGCTACGTCGACTTCGGTGGGGCCGCTGGTCTGGCGCACGCCCATGCTGCGCAGGCGGAAGCGATAGCGACCTTCGGGAACGGACTTGATCGTGAACTCGCCGGCGCCATCGGTGACCGCGCTGTACTGGCCGCCGCCGAAGTCGCCCATCTCAATCTCAATGCCGCCACTGTCGCCGCCCATGGCGCGCAGGCTGACGTTCACGCCTGACACCCCGGTGCCGTTGCCGTCCACCACGCGGCCGGTGACGTTGCCGGAACCGCGCACGGCCAACTTGATGTTTTCTTTGTTGTCGCCGTTGCGGATGTTGTGGCGGCTCGTGCGGCTGCGGGCGAAGCCATCGGCACTTGCCGTGAGCGTGAGTTGCAGGCTGGCCTTCTCGGGGACTTGGCGGCTGATATCGGCGCTGAAGAAGCCCGCGGCGTCGGTCGTCGCGATCAGCTGGCCGTCTTCGCCTTCCGACGAGGACGAACGCATGACCAGGCGCATCGAGTCGCCGCCCTCATCCGACGTGAAGCTTTCGCCGAACTCGGCATGCACGCGCGCCCCGGCAACCGGCACGCCGCGCGGGTCCACTACCGTGCCCGAGATGCTGGCCTTCACCTCAACCTTGGGGCCGTTGAACAACTCCTCGAACTCGCCAGCTCCGGGCAGGATGCGCGCGCCCGGCACCCCGGGGATCGGGACTTCGCCCGGACCCTCGGCCACACCGCCTGCAGACTTGGGCCTGGCGGGCGTGAGGCCGGACGCATTGGTGTCCGGCTTGCTGCCGGCGTCTGGAGCGGTGCCTGGTCTTGCGGGTTGGGCAACCGTGTCCGGTTGGTCGGTTTCCGGCTTGGGAAGCGGCTTGTCTATGGGCGGCGGAGTGGGCGTTGGGTCGGGCTTGCCCTGCAGCGGCTCAGCGCGATCAAGCGGCTTGTCCGAGCCATCGGCAATGGGCGGCGGGGCAATCGTGGTGGCCGGGCTGTCGCCCTTGCCTACGAAGTAACCGCCGGCAAACGAACCGGCACTGGCGATCAGCACCAGCAGAAACATGGCAATCAACGTCGAGTTCTTCATGGCAGCCCCAGTGGTCCAATGAAGAAGGTACCGGCGCAATGCCGGAGTCGTTTCAGGAAATCCGGTCCTGATTAGAACCGGAAGTGCACTGTGGCGCCGAAGAAGAACCCGTCGACGTAATCGTTGTCGAAGGCAACGAAGTAGTGCGCCTCAAGCATGAAGAACACCGGCGCGATGTTGTACTTGTCGAGGTTGTAGACCACGCGGCCGCTGGTGATCTGGCCCTGGAACTCGGAGCGGTTGGTGAAGTAGCGGTGCTGGTAGATGCTGGTGGTCGTGATTTCGAAGTAGTCGCCAAAAATCGTGAATCCGGGGCTGTCCACGAACAGGCTGACGGTGCTTTCAAAGCGTGAACCTTCGTCGTCCAGGCGCTGCCAGTAGTTCAGGGTGTAGCGCAGGTTCGCGCCTTCCTGCTGCAGCACGCTGGTAAAGTACGTGAACGAAATCAGCAACTCGTGCACGCTGTTCGGGAAGCGGTCATCCGGAAACGGCTCCAGCGGTTTGCGGCCGAAACCCTGGTCCTTGCGGCCGATGCTGCCGTCACTGCCGCTGAAGTCGTAGAAGGTATATGCAGCGCGGATCATCGCGCCTTCGATTTCGAAGTTGTAACTGAGCTGATAGTCCACTTCCGTGGGGCGCATCTGCTCGCGGGCCAAGTCCCACATACCCCATACGCTGGCTTCAAAGCCGTAGATGTTGACGTATGCGTCGCCGCGCATCAGCAGGTCGCCATCAAACAGCTTGAACCCGCGGAAGTAGTAGTCGCTGATGTAGCCGGCACTGAAGCCGGCGGTGAAGGCGCCCTGGCCCAGCAGGCCTTCGCTGTCGCGATAGCGGCTGTCGGATGCGCGACGCACCAGGTCCTGCAGTTGGCGCAGGCGCGGCCACTGGATCGTGTCTTCGGCTGAAAGAGAACCCGCCCCAAGCGAACTCAGCAGGAGCACAAGGATAAGGAAAGCGAATCGCATCAGGAAAGACTCTGAGGGGCAACGCGGGGCGTGCATGGCTACTGTAACGACCGAACGGCCAGAGAGTTAAAGAAAACCCGGCAACGACGCAATGGGGTAGTCCCGGGGGTTTCTGGTGCAGCCCGGCCCGGCCACAAGCTAGACTGGCCGGGCCCCCGCAACGGAGACTTCGATGGTGCGCGCAACCCTGTTGCTGCTGTTGCTGCTGCCTGCTGCCCTTGCGGCCAAACCAGTGAAGGTGGAATGGCGCGAGACCCAGTACCCGTCGGGCAAGCTGCGCGAGAAATTCGCGGTCTCGGTCAGCAACGGCACCGACACCCGGCACGGCGAATACAACGAGTATTACGAAAACGGAAAGCAGCGCACCAAAGGCGATTACGCCAACGGCAAGCGCACCAAGACCTGGACCTGGTGGCACGCCAACGGCCAGAAAATGCAGCTTGGCGTCTACGTCGAGGACGTGCAGCAAAGCACCTGGACCACCTGGCACAGCAACGGCAAGAAAGCAACCGAGGGCAAGTTCAAAGACGGCAAGCGCGACGACAAATGGGAGTACCTGTTCGAAAGCGGCCGCCGCAAGGAAGAAACCTACTACAAGGCGGGCACCCTGCACGGACGCCACGTGATCTGGTACGAATCCGGGGGGCGGTCGGTGCAGGGCCAGCACAAGGACGGCCTGCCCGACGCCAAGTGGGAGTACTGGCACGAAAACGGCCAGCTGAAGCAATCCGGCCGCTTCGACAAAGGCGTGCGCACGGCGCGCTGGGACTCGTGGCATGAAAACGGCAAACAGGCCGAAAGCCACGACTACCGCGGCCCCAACCGCCCGGGGCCTTGGCGGCTCTGGTACGACAACGGAAACCTGCAGGCCGAAGGCGAAGGGCTGGACGACCTGCGCCACGGCCCGTGGAAAACATGGCACCGCAACGCCGCCCCTGAGTCCGAGGGCAAGTTCGAAAACGGCGGCCGCACTGGCCGTTGGGTCTACTACCACGAAAACGGCAGCCGCAAGGGTGAGGGCAGCTATGAGCAAGGCGGCCGCACCGGGCAATGGAGCTTCTGGCACGACAACGGCCAGAAGCAGAGTGAAGGTACTCTGGCCGAGGGCATGCGCACAGGCGCCTGGCGAAGCTGGCACCCTAACGGCACCCGCGAGTGCGAGTGCACGTACTCAAATGATGAACTGAACGGCCACTGGACGCGCTGGTACGCCAACGAAAAGAAGGCTGCCGAAGGTCGATGGGTCGATGGTCTGCGCCACGAAAAATGGGCCACCTGGCACGAAAACGGCGAAAAGGCCACCGAGGGAAGCTATCACGACGGCCTGCCGACGGGCTTGTGGCAGACCTGGCACGTGAACGGCTCGCTTGCCAGCCACGGACAGCACCAGAACGCGCACCGCATCGGGCAATGGCAGTTCTGGCATGACAACGGCAAGTTGCGCCAGCATTGCCATTACGACGATAAGGGCCTCCGCACGGGCAGTTGGGCCTGGTACGACTCTACAGGCGCCATGCTCGCGCAGGGCACATTCAAAGCGGGCTGGCTCGACGGCTGGTACCGCGAATACGGAAGCGCCGGGCTGCTGTTCGAAAAGTTCTTCAAAGACGGCTATGAGGCCGAGCCCCCCAAGCCGGACGAACCTGAGAAACCCGACGCAGAGAAGCCCGACGCTGAAAAAGACGGCAAGTAGCGACCGGGACGAAATCGCGGGGCACCGGATTCGCAAGCACAGCCATCACCTGATTGGGGACTGCCATGGCACGGATAAGTCTTGCGCTGCTTGCCTTGTGCGTCACTTGTGTCGCGCTTGCCCTGCTGGCAGAGCCTCGCCATGCGCAGGACGGCGGCCGCTCGACTTTTGTGCCCGAGCCTGAGGCCGCCCTTTCCGCTCGCATCGACGTCGAAATTGACAAGGTACTCAAGCGCGACGGCGTCAAGGCGGCCGCGCGCGCCAGTGACGAGCAGTTCCTGCGGCGGGTGTACCTCGACACCGTGGGCGCACCGCCAACCATCACCGAAGCCCGGGCATTCCTGGACAGCCGCCAGCCGGACAAACGCGAAAAGCTGATCGACGCGCTGGTGGATGACCCGCGTTTTGCGCGCCACATGGCCAACGAGTGGTCGGTGTTGCTGACGCCGCGCAGCGACCAGGCGCTCAATGGCGGGCACCTGTTTGCGCAATGGCTTGCCGGGCGCATACGGGAAAACGCGGGCATGCACAGCATCATCCGCGAAATCGTGACAGCCAGCGGCGAACTGGTGGACAACGCGGCTATCGTACCCTACTTCGCTGACGGCCAGGGCGAATTGCCCACGAACGTGATCGGCAAGCTGAGCCGCGGACTGACCGGCGTGCAGATCCAGTGCGCAGAGTGCCACGACCACCCCTACGACCCTGATTTCAGCCAGAAAGACTTCCAGGGCATGACGGCATTCGTGGTGGCAGCGCGCGGCAATGTGGACAACCGCTACCAGCCCGCGCGGATCAGCCTGCGCGATGACCCATCGGTGCCAAAGCGGGTGCTGGACGCCAAGAAGCGCTACGCCAGCCTCAACAAAGAGCAGCAGGCACAGGTGGACTTCTACTTGCCCTATGTGACGCCCGTGACACCCGACGGCACCGCCGCCGACACGCGCGACCCGGCCAACTGGCGCAACAAGCTTGCCGCGTGGATGACCGACGACGCCAACGTCCAGACTCGCCGCTATGTGGCAAACCGCGTCTGGGCAATCGCGTTTGGCAGCGGACTGCTGAACCCCGTTGATGACTTCAACCCGGTCAACGAAGCCAGCCACCCCGAGTTGCTGGACGCCCTTGCCGATGACCTGAAAGCCAATCAATGGAGCCTCAAGCGCCTGTATCGCGCGATCTTGAAATCGCAAACCTGGCAGCGCGCGAGCACACCGGCCAAAGGCGCGCAGCGCTGGCACTTCGCCAGCTACCCGGTGCGGCAGCTGACGTCCGAGCAATTCATCAACACGCTTATCGGCCTGCTCTCCGAGAAGCAGCTTGCTGACCTGGTGCAAACCAGCCGCGACGCAGGCCTGGACCGCGCGATGGCCGACCTGAAAACCCGCGAGGCCGCCGACCGCAAGGCCGGCAACACCTACACCCAGTACGACCACAACGCACTGGCCCGCTTCGCCGAACAGTTCAAGGCGATGGACGCGCGCTGGTGGATCACCCGCTGGGCCGCCGGCCGCTACGCCAGCATTTCCGGCGACGATGAGATGACCGCCAGCGAAGGCTTCACGCAGACTATCGACCAGGCGCTGGCGGTGATGAACGGACAGTTCACCAATTCGCTGGCCGGCCGCGGCGAGGACTCGCTGCTGCGGCGCATCGTGGCGGAGTATCCCGAAGCGCAGCGCGTGGAGGCGCTGTACCTGACCATCCTGTCGCGCAAGCCTTCTGAGGCTGAATCCGCGCGGCTGTCCAAACACTTCGCCGAAGCCAAGGACAAGACTGCCGCCGCCGAAGACCTGCTGTTCGCGCTGCTGATGACCACCGAACTCGCGACCAATCATTGAGGCCTGCTGTGTGACCCGCCCCTGCCGCCTCATTGCGCGGTGATTTTCGGCCGCTACCATTCGCGCGCCTTTGGCGGCCGTACACCATGAGACGCGACGACATCCGCAACATTGCAGTCATTGCCCACGTTGACCACGGCAAGACCACGCTCGTAGACGGCTTCCTGGAGGCCGCGAACTTCTTTGGCCACCGCACCGAACACGCCGAAGCGTTCATGGACAGCAACCCGCTGGAACGTGAACGCGGCATCACCATCCTGGCCAAGAACGTCAGCTTCAAGTGGAAGGGCGTGAAGATCAACCTGATCGACACCCCCGGCCACGCCGACTTCGCCGGTGAAGTCGAACGTGTACTCAGCATGGCCGACGGCTGCTTCCTTCTTGTGGACGCGGCCGAAGGGCCGATGCCGCAAACCAAATTCGTGCTGCGCAAGGCGCTTGAACACAACCTGAAGCCGCTGGTGGTGATCAACAAGATTGACCGACCCGACGCGCGCAGTGTGGAAGTGCTCGACCTCGTGTTCCAGCTTTTCCTCGACCTTGGCGCCAACGACAGCCAGCTTGATTTTCCAGTGCTGTACGCCAGCGGCCGCCAGCGCATTGCCAGCGAAGACCCGATTGTGCCCGGCAAGGATCTGATCCCGCTGCTGGATTCCATGATCAACCGCATCCCGGGCCCTGAGATTGAGCCTGACAAGCCGTTCCAGGTGCAGATCACGAACTTCCTGTTTGACCAGTTCGTGGGCCGCGTGGGCATCGGCCGTATCATGCGCGGAACGCTGAAGGCGCGCGACCAGGTCGTGATCTTGAAGCGCGAAGGCGGGACGCTTCTGCGCCAGGCCAAGCAGGTGCAGGTGTTCGACGGGCTGAGCCGCAAGGATGTGCCCAGCGCCCGCGCCGGCGAGATTGTCGCGATCGTGGGCCTCGATGGCATCGACATCGGCGACACCGTGGCCGACCCCGAACACCCGGACCCGCTACCGCCGGTGCCGATTGACGAGCCAACGGTCGCAATGGAGTTCCGCCTGAACGACAGCCCGTTCGCCGGCCAGGAGGGCGAGTACGTCACCAGCCGCCAGATCCGCGACCGGCTTGAGCGCGCGGCCGAGGCCGACGTGGCGCTCCACGTTGACACTGGCGACAATGCCGACAGCTTCCGCGTCAAGGGTCGCGGAACGCTGCACCTGGGCATCCTGGTTGAGAACATGCGTCGCGAGGGCTACGAGTTCTCAATCGGCGCCCCGGAAGTGATTCTGCACGACACACCTGAGGGCAAACACGAACCGTGGGAAGAAGCGGTCGCCGACGTGCCCGCTGAATACGCGGGCAAGGTGATTGAGCTGCTGGGTTCACGCGCCGGCCAGCTTGTGCACATGGAAACGCACGGACCGCGCACGGTGCTGTACTTCGAGATCCCCAGCCGCGGGCTGATCGGCATGCGCACGCGCATGCTGACCTCCACGGCTGGCGAAGCGGTGTTCAGCCATGCGTTCATTGAGTACCGCGCCATGGCGGGCGACATCCCACGGCGCGTGCGCGGTGCGATGATCGCCACGGACTCGGGTCAGGTCACGACTTTTGCGCTGGAGAACCTGAGCGACCGCGGTGACTTCTTCGTGGAACCCGGCGACCCGATTTACCCGGGCCAGGTGATGGGCGAGCATTGCCGTGAAGGCGACATCCCGATCAACGCCTCTCGCACCAAGCACCTGACCAACATGCGCAACGCCAACAAGGAAGCCTTCGTGCGCCTGAAGGCCAAACGCGCCATGAGCCTTGAAGAGGCCATGGAGTGGCTCGACAACGACGAACTGGTCGAAGTCACGCCCAAGAGCTGGCGCATCCGCAAGCGCCTGCTGGACGAAAACGCCCGCAAACGCGCCAAGAAGGCCTGAGCCTGAAGCTGCTGCCGTTCAAACTGAAAGCGCCGGCAATGCCGGCGCTTCTTCATGCCATTGCTGCCGCTTACTACTTGGCCATCTTGCGCAGCACAGTCTGCAGAATGCCGCCGTTGCGGTAGTATTCGACTTCAACGGGGGTATTCAGGCGGCAGGTCACGGTGAACTCTTTGTTGTTGGCGCGAACTTTCAGCTTCTGCAGTGGCTGCGGGTTCGCGGGTACGTCGATCTCGAACGTCTCTTGACCGGTCAAGCCCAGGCTTTGCGCCGTTTCACCCTTTTCGAAGGTCAGGGGTAGCACACCCATGAACACGAGGTTGCTGCGGTGGATGCGCTCGAAGCTTTCCGCGATCACGGCCTTCACGCCCAGCAGCAGGGCACCTTTGGCCGCCCAGTCACGGCTTGAGCCCATGCCGTAATCTTTGCCCGCCAGCACGATGGTTGGTGTGTCGGCCTTCAGGTAACTCTGGGCCGCGTCGTACACCGGCTTGACCTTGCCGTCGGTGAAGTCGGTTGTCAGGCCGCCTTCGGTGCCCGGGGCAAGCTGGTTGCGGATGCGCTTGTTGGCGAAGGTGCCGCGCATCATGACTTCGTGGTTGCCGCGACGCGCGCCGTAGCTGTTGAAGTCAGGCTTGGCAATGCCGCGCGACTTCAGGAAGTCGCCGGCGGGGCTCTTTTCCGCAATGTCGCCGGCAGGGCTGATGTGGTCGGTGGTGATGCTGTCGGCCAGCTTCAGCAGACAGCGCGCGTTCTTGATGCCGAAGATCGCGCCGGGCTGCATGTTCATACCAGTGAAGTAGGGCGGGTGCTGGATGTAGGTGCTGTCTTTGTCCCAGGCGTACAATTCTGACTTCACGGCCTTCACCGCCTGCCACTCATCGCTGCCCGAGAACACGTCTTTGTACGAACTCTGGAATTGCTCGCGGCTGATGTGCTTTTGCACAGCTGCCGCAATCTCGTCCTGGCTGGGCCAGATGTCTTTCAAGTACACTGGCTTGCCGTCTTTGCTGGTGCCAAGCGCGTCTTTGGTAAGGTCGACATCCACGGTGCCGGCCAGCGCGTAGGCTACCACCAGTGGCGGACTGGCGAGGTAATTGGCGCGGACCTGCGCGTGCACGCGACCTTCAAAATTGCGGTTGCCCGAAAGCACACTGGCGACCACCAGGTCGTTGTCCGAAACATCCTTGCTGACGGCGTCCGGCAGCGGGCCGGAATTGCCGATGCAGGTCGTGCAGCCATAGCCCACGATGTTGAACCCCAGCTTGTCCAGCGCGGCCTGCACGCCGCTGCGCAGCAGGTAATCCGTGACCACGCGGCTGCCCGGGGCAAGGCTGGTCTTCACCCACGGCTTCTGCGAAAGGCCCTTGGCGACGGCCTTTTGCGCCAGCAGACCGGCGGCCATCAGCACATACGGGTTGCTGGTATTGGTGCAGCTTGTGATCGCGGCGATCACCACGCTGCCGTCCTGCACGCCGGTTGCCGTCTTGGTTGCCGTGGCAGTCCCGCCGCCCTTGCGCGCGTCGGAGTAATACTTCTGCCAGTTGCCGCGCATGCCACCCAGGCTTACGCGGTCTTGCGGGCGCGCGGGGCCGGCCAGGCTGGGCTCAACGGTTGACAGGTCAAGTTCCAGCTCGGCGCTGTAGGTGACTTTGCGGGTGTCGTCGCGCCACAGGCCCTGGGCCTTGCAGTAGGCCTCGACCGTGCCGATCAGCTTTTCGTCGCGCCCGGACAGGCGCATGTACTCAAGCGTTTTCTCATCGACCGGGAAGAAGCCGCAGGTCGCGCCGTACTCAGGTGCCATGTTCGCGACCGTGGCGCGGGTGGCCAGCGGCAGCGCCGCCAGCGCGGGCCCGAAGAACTCGACGAATTTGTCGACGACACCGTGCTTGCGCAGGATTTCGGTTACGCGCAGCACCAGGTCCGTGGCGTTGGCACCTTCCGGCAGCTTGCCGGTCAGCTTCATGCCGACCACTTCGGGCACCAGCATGTACGTGGGCTGGCCCAGCATCACGGCTTCGGCCTCAATGCCGCCGACACCCCAGCCCAGCACGCCCAGGCCGTTGATCATGGTGGTGTGACTGTCAGTGCCGACGCAACTGTCGGGATACAGTACGCCGTCCTTTTCCCAAACCACTTTGGCCAGGTACTCGAGGTTTACCTGGTGCACGATGCCCGTGGCCGGCGGCACAACGCTGAAGTTGTTGAAGGCCTTCTGGCCCCACTTCAGGAATTCGTAGCGTTCCTTGTTGCGCGCGAACTCAATGCGGCTGTTCTCGGATTCGGCGTTGGCGGTGCCGAACACGTCCACCTGCACGCTGTGGTCGATCACGAGGTCACAGGGCACCAGCGGGTTTACTTTCTTGGGGTCGCCGCCCAGTGCCTTCATGGCCTCACGCATCGCGGCCAAGTCCACCACGCAGGGTACGCCGGTGAAGTCCTGCAGCACCACGCGGCCGGGCATGAACGGGATCTCCTGCTCACCCACGGCGCGCGCGTTGTAGTTGGCCAGCGCCTTCACGTGCTCAGCGGTGTAGGCCACGCCATCGAGATTGCGCAGCACGCTCTCGAGCAGCACTTTGATGGTGTACGGCAGGTTCTGGACGTTGCCGGTTTTGTCGAGTCGGTAGATGGTTTTCTTGCCCAGCGGCGTATCAATTTCGGCGCGGGCGTCGTCTCGGATGGTCATGTCAACCTCGCTCTCTGGCTGATTCGTACACCTGTAAGCCGCGCGAAACAAGGGGTCGCGGGCGCAGGCCTACTTGCCCCGGCCGATCCAGCCCTTGCGGCGAAAGAACAGCAGCATCCCCGTGGCCACACCGGCCATCAGCACCCACCACACCCAGTAAAAGTACGGCGTCGAGAGTTCGGGCATGTTGCCGCGGCCTTCGAAGTTCATTCCGTACACTCCGGCAAAGAAGCTCAGCGGAATGAAGATGGAGCTGACAATCGTCAGCACCTTGATGACCTGGTTCAGGTTCTGGGCCTGTTCGCTGGCCAGCAGTTCGCGCAGGCTGACGGCGTAATCCAGCATGGATTGCGCGGTGCTGACCTGGCTGAGCGCATGGTCCAGGCAGTCGCGCATGTACAGGCGCACTTCGTCGGGGATACTGGCGACCTGCATGTGCATCAGCGTCGAAAGCGCGTCACGGTGACTTTCAATCGCGCGACGTATGTCCAGCGCGGTGTGGCGCAGTGCGTACAGGTCTTGCAGCACGTTCAGCTCGCCGCCCAGGATGCGCTTTTCCAGCGCATCCAGCTTGTCTTCCAGCGAATCCAGCACGGGAAAGTAGGTGTCCGTGATCACGTCCACGATCGCGTAACCCAGGTAAGCCGTGCCCTTGTTGCGCACGAGTCCGCGCGCGCTCTTGATGCGGTCGCGCAGCGGCTTGTACAGGTCTTCGTTTGAGCGCTCCTGGAAGCTCAGCACGAAATGCCCGCTGAACAGCACGCTCACTTGCTCGCTGTAAAAGCCATTGCCGGTTACTTCCGGCGCGTGCGTCACGATGAACACGTAATCCGGGTAGGCCTCCGCCTTGGCGCGCTGCGGGATGTTCACCGCATCAGCCAGCGCCAGCGGGTGAATGTCGAGCATTTCGCCCAAAGTGCGGATCGCGGCCACGTCCTTGAAGCCGGTTACATCAATCCAGGTCACCGATTGCTTGTCGATGTAGGGCCTGATTTCTGTCGGGTCAGCCAACTCGCGCACTTCGTGGTGCCCCGGTCCGTAATCCACGACCGTGATGCGGGTGGGCTGAGCGCCCTCGACCTCAATCAGCGTGCCGGGCACCGCGCCCGGCGGCGGGCGGTGTGCGTCGTCAGTGTCATCGGGAACTTTCCGATGCAGGATTTCTGTCTGCCGTGCCATGCGCACAGCATAGGCTGCGAGCCCACGGGCCGCTATAACGCCGCGATGCCCGAGATCATGACCCAGCCCGAGCGCGCGGCGCTTTTCCCCGTTATCCGCGAGTTCCACTACCTCAACAACGCCTGGCGCGGGCCGATCAGCGCCCCGGCCGCCGAGGCCGCCAAGGACTACATCGACGGCCTCGCAACCAGAGGCGTGACCGCATGGGACGACTGGGAAGCCGCCTTCGAAAGCGCGCACACGGAGCTGGCCCACTTCATCGGCGCGGACCGCGACGAAGTCCAGTTGCTCGCCAATGCCACGGACGCATTTACGCGCGTCTCACTGGGCTTTGACTGGCAACCCGGCGACGAGGTCGTTGCTCCCGCAAACGACTACCCCGGCGTGCTGAGGCCGCTGCTGGCCCTTGAGCGCCACGGCGTGATCGTGCGCCTGGTGCCCGCCCGCGACGACGGCAGCGTCAGCGTGGCGGAGCTGATCGCGGCCATTACCCCCGCGACCCGCCTGCTGTGCGCCAGCCTGGTCGATTTCCGAACCGGGTTCATGCTGGATGCGGCCGCATTGGCCAAAGCTTGCCGCGCGCGCAAGGTCGCCTTCGCGCTGGATTGCGTGCAGGCGGTGGGCGCGCTGCGGCTTGATCTGCACGCGCTGGGCTGCGACTTCGCCACCGTGGCCGCGCGCAAGTACCTGAACAGCCTTGATGCGCTGGGCGGGCTGTACGTGCGGCGCGATTCGCTTGGCCTGCTGCGGCCTCACAGCGCGGGCACCTACAGCGTGCGCGAGCCCTTCAACTTCAATCAACTGCGGCAGGAATGGGCCGAAGGTGCCCGGCGCTTCATGATCGGCGCACCCAGCATGGCGCAGGTGTACTCGTTGCGCGCGGCAATGGCACTGCAGCAGCAGGTGGGTCGCGACACGATCCAGACCCGCGTGCACGAGCTGGCGAATCTGGTGGAGGCGCTGGCCCCTTCGGTCGGTGCCAAGGCTCTGCGCGCGGCATGGCCTGCCGCCAATCGCAGCCAGATCGTTACACTGGTGCGGCCGTCGCGACCCTTTGGCCCTGACACGCTGGAAGCCATGAAGCGCGCCCGCGTTGCCGCCAGCGTCAGGCACGGTGCCTTGCGCGTAAGCCCCCACTGGTATAACTCGGAGCCCGACGTGGCCGCGCTGATGAGTGTGTTGCGCTAGCGCCACGGTTTCGCCTGGATTGCCACATCTGACTGTGAAGATCGGCCCGCCTATGTCCACACCCGCACTCTCAATCGAAGCGTTGATCGCCAGCGAACGCGAACGCCAGACCCACACCATCAACCTGATCGCGAGCGAAAACTTCGTCAGTGACTACGTATTGCGGATGCTCGGCACCGTCTTCACCAACAAGTACGCCGAAGGCTACCCGGGCAAACGCTGGTACGGAGGCTGCGAATTCACCGACCAGATTGAACAGCACGCGATTGATCTTGCGCGCGAACTGTTCGGCGCTGAGCACGCCAACGTGCAGCCCCACAGCGGTACCCAGGCCAACCTCGCCAGCTACCTGGCGATGATCAAACCCGGTGACAAGGTGCTGGCCTTCAAGCTGGAACACGGCGGGCACCTGAGTCACGGCGCGCCCTTCAACGCCAGCGGCAAGTACTACCAGTTCCTTCATTACGGCGTGCGGCGCGAAGACCAGCGCATCGACGAAGACGAATACGTGCGACTGCTGCGCGAAAACCCCGACATCAAGCTGGTGGTGACCGGGGCCTCGAGCTACCCGCGCACAATTGACTTCGCGCGCCTGGCCACCATCGCGCGCGAACACGGCGCGCTGTTCATGGCCGACATCGCCCACATCTCGGGCCTTGTTGCCGCGGGTGAGCACCCGTCGCCCGTGCCCGTGGCCGACGTCGTTACAATGAGCACGCACAAGACCATTCGCGGGCCGCGCGGCGGCATGATCCTGAGCACCGCCAAGCACGCCAGCAAGATTGATCGCGCCGTGTTCCCTGGTTGCCAGGGCGGGCCGCTGGTACACGTGATCGCGGGCAAGGCCGCGATGCTGGAAGAAGCCCTGAGGCCGGAATTCAAGGCCTACATGAAGCAGGTCGTCGCCAACGCCCGCGCCATGGCGGAAGCCTTCGGCACGATCAACCCGCAGCGCTACCGCGTGATCAGCGGCGGCACGGACAATCACATGGTGATGGTGGATATCTCAGGCACTGGCAAGAACGGCCTGGAGATTGAGCGCCTGCTGGGCGAGCAAGGCATTACCGTGAACAAGAACTTCATTCCCTACGACCCGCTGCCGAACACGCAGACCAGCGGCATTCGCATCGGCAGCCCGCTGCTGACGACGCTGGGGGCGCGCGAGGACGAGTTCCGCAAGGTGGTCGAGCTGATCGACCGCGCCATCAGCGGCCAGAAGATCGGCACCGAAGTGCAGAAGTTCATGGCATCGCTGGCGCGTTAGGGCTGGTTTCGGGCGGGCTAATCGGCTTTTTCTTCCGCTCGCTCGGCCGGGATCAGCACGCCCTCTTTCTCGGCCTCAACCAGCAATTCTTCAAGGCTGCGGCTGACCTTGCCGCTGCGCTTGAGCAATTCACCCAGCACCCGTGACAGGAAGCGTACGCCCAGGATGCTGGCGTGCTTTACGGTTTCGCGGACTTCGGGGCTCAGGCGGTCGATGCGCGCTGTTACCAGTGACGACAGGCTGCCCGGCAGGCGGGCGGTGTCGTTGCTCTTCATGCGCAGTTTGCTGCGGCGTTTGGTGCCTTCGTCGCCCTGGGCCGGCTGCACCTTTTCCAGTTCGCCGGTTTCGTGCAGGTGCAGGATCAGCTGTTCGGTGAAGAACGGGTTGCCCTTGGCCTTGCCGCTGACCAGCTTGACGGTATCGCCGTCCAGCTCGGTTTCGGCACCCAGCAACACTTTGGCCATGGCCTGTGTGAACTCGTCGCCGGTGATGGGCTGCAGTTCAAAGTCCGCCAGTTCCACATCCTGCGCGATCTTCAGTTCAGGCTTGCTGCCGTCGTCGGCGAAGCGGCTGGTGGCCAGTATCGCCAGCGGCAGCGTCGCGATGTTGCGGGTCATCGCCGTCAGCCAGGCTTCGGTGCTGGCGTCGATCCAGTGCGTGTCCTCGATCTCAAGCACCGTGGGCGCGATCGCGGCCAGCGCGCGCATCAGTTCCTTTACCGCGATGATGCGGTTTTCGTGGCGCAGCTTCGGGTCGTCGAGTTTGGCAAACGGCGAATCATCCCAGTGGCAATCCACCAGGTCGGCCGCGAATGACATCGTGCGTTTGAGCTCGGCACGGGTGTTTTCGGGCACCGCTGCCTCGGCCTCGATCTCGGCGTACTTCTGTTCAATGGCGGCCTTCTTCTGCTCGGGCGTGGCGCTTTCGGCGATTCCGAAAAAGCCGCGCAGCCAGGTGCTGACGGCGTTCCAGCCGCTCTTGTGCACGCCGTCGCACGGCATGGTGATCCAGTGGAAAGGCTTGCCGCGCTCTTCCAGCTTGCTGCGCAGGGCCGCCACCAAGCGCGTCTTGCCCAGGCCGGGCTCGCCCAGCAGGCGCTTTACCCCCGGGAATTTCGGTTCCGCCGCGAAAATCGCGTCCACGAACCCGAGCATGTCGGCCAATTCCTTGTCGCGGCCGAGCATCGGGTTGCGGTACTGGAAGCCGCGCATGCGCGCGCGAACGCCGGACGGCGCGGCCACGCGCTCTTCTTTGCTCTTGCCTTTGAGGATGCGGGTGCCCTTGTCGGCAAACTCCCAGCGCTTCTCGGCGGCCTTGGTGACGCGTTCGGTTACGAGTGTCTGGCCCTTGTCGGCGGCCGACATCAGGCGTGCACTGGTGTTCACCGCATCGCCGATGCAGGTCCATTCGTTGCGGCGCTCACCGCCCAGCAGGCCCGAATACACCAGGCCCGCGTCCACGCCGGCCGACATGTGCACGCCGGCAAGCGACTCCAGCCCGTGGCTGGGCAGGCTTTGCGTGAAGGCGACGGCGGCACTTTCGGCGTTTTCTGCCGCGATGGGCGCGCCAAAGAAGACCAGCGCCGTGAAACCCTTGTCGCCGAAGTCGATCTTGTTCAGGGTACCGCCATGGCGCGCACAGCCGCTTACCAGCAGGCTGTGGATCGTGCTGATCTGTTCATGCGTTTTCACGCCGTCAAAGCGGATAAACACGCTTACCACGTGGCGCAACTCGGCACGTTCGCCGGCATCGATCACCTGATCGCGGAAGTACTGCCGCAGCGTATCGCGGTCGCTGACCGCCAGGGTCGCGCCCTGCGCTTCGCCGGCTTCTTTCAATGACTTCGAAGCCGCGAGCCCTTTCGACAGCTCAATCTTCCCGTTGCCTGCCTTGTGCTCAGCGGCGGCCGCGCCCTCCACGGCCGGGCCGCGGAAGTACCAGGTCTGCGCGCCGGTGGCCTTGTCGCTTGGGATGCCCCAATCCACGTCGCCGTGGTCGGCGCCGACCTTCACGCCGAAGTTGAAGTCACCGTGGCGGGTCTTGCTGACGCCGTGTTCGGCAAAGAAGGCCAGGATCTCGTGTGCGGCCTCAATCGCGCGACGTTGCGACCCCGCACTGTCGGGGAAGAATGCGGTGAAGGCGTCACCCATGAAGCCGCCGATGAAACCGCCGCGGTTGTGCACGGCGTTCACCATCGGGTCGAAGATGCGGGTAAGTTCGCGGCTCATAAGTTCCGCGCCGGCGTCGCCCAGCTTGAAGGCGACCTCAGTCAGCGAGGTGAAACCGCTGACGTCAACGAACAGAACCGTACCGGAAAACTTGCCGGTGTGGTGCCCCTGCTTGCGCTGCTCTTCAATGAAGGCCGGCACGAAATTCTGCATCGAACACCTCTCGCTATGGGCCCAAGATTATTACTTTGATCGCACCGCAAGTCAGCAAGCGAATGCGGGTCCGCAAACCGAAGCCTTCGCAAGGGAACACCGCATGAGCACACCGGACTGGCGCAGCGCCCTGGCCGCCGAACTTGATGAGCTTGCATTCACGCACCTGTTCGCTGATGCCATGGCTGAACTGGCACCCAATGAGAACGCCGTCGTCGCCGAAACACTGTGCATCCACTGCGGCCCGGACGGCGACCGCAAGGTCTACTTGCACAACCTGTGGGGGGCACTGCCGGCAGACGCCGAAGAACGCGTCGTCGCTGTTACGCACCACGTGATGGCGATGCTCGAAACCGAGGAAGAGTCCGTACCCGACATCGAGCGCATCGTGCCGCTGGTGAAGGATGACCAGTACATGGCCCAAGTGCTTGAGATGATGGGCCCGGATAACGAACTGGTCACTGAGCCGCTGGCCGCCGACCTGCACATCGTGTACGCGATCGACCGGCCCAACAGCGTGGCCACGCTGAAGGCCTCGCAGCTGCCCGTGATCGGCATCGGACGAGAAGACCTGCGCGAAGTGGCCGTCGCCAACCTGGGGCTGATCCTTGAGAAAGTTGAGCTGCAGCCCGGGGATGTAGCCAGCATGGTGCTTTGCGGAGGCAACTACGAGGCCAGCATGCTGCTGGTCGATGACCTGTGGCGGCAGATGCAGGGCAACGTGCAAGGCGAACTGGTGGCCTGCGCGCCGTCTCGCGACCTGCTGCTGTTCACGGGCGCGGAAACGGAAGGCGGCCTGGAAGCGCTGCGTGGCATCGCCGACGAAGTGCACGAAGGCGGCTCGTACCTGGTCAGCAAGACAATTCTGGTGCGCCGCAACGACCGCTGGGAAGAGTTCGAGCGTCGCGGCTGACACGCCCAGGCTAGGCCTGCATCGGGCTGGCCCAGTTCGTGGGGATGTTCTGGCGCAGCTCAAAGCGCGTGAAGCGCTTGCGGAACAGCATGCTGACGTCGCCCGTGGGGCCGTTACGGTTCTTGGCCACGATCAGCTCGGACTCGGCGACTTCATCGTTCTGGACCGCGTCTTCGCCTTCCTTGCGGTGGATCAGCAGTACCTGGTCGGCGTCTTGCTCAATGCTGCCTGATTCGCGCAGGTCGCTCAGCATCGGGCGCTTTTCGCGGCTGCTGCGCTGCTCAACACCACGGTTCAACTGTGCGGCCGCAACTACGGGCACGCCCAGTTCACGCGCGAGTGCCTTCAAGCCGCGCGAAATGTTGCCGATTTGCAGGTGACGGTCGAGCCGGTCGTCATCCTTGACGAGCTGCAGATAGTCGACGAAGACGATTTCGATGTCGTGTCGCTCTTTCATGCGGCGTGACTTGCTGCGGATCTCGGACAGGTTCAGGGTAAAGCTGTCGTCCACGAACACCGCTGCTTGCGCAAAGCGCGCGGTGGCGTCCTTGAGCTGCGTCTCTTCTTCGCGCGAGTACATGCCCAGCTTCACGCGGCGCAGGTCAACGCCGGCGTTGGCGCACAGCATGCGCTGCACCAGTTCACTACCCGTCATTTCCAGGCTGAACAGCAGCACGCCGCCCTTGCCGTCGTCGCGGCGACTGGCGGTTTCGAGCGCGATGTTTTCGGCCAGGTTCAGCATCAGCGATGTTTTGCCCTGGCCGGGGCGCGCGCCGATGATCACGAGTTCGCCGGGTTTCCAGCCGGTGGTGAACTGGTCAAGGTCGCTGTAGCCGCTGGACAGGCCGGGCAGCAGGCTGCCGTCGTGGGTGTTGCGCCACTCGCGCATCTTGGCCTGCTGGTCCATCACCTGCTGGATCAGTGCCTGCACACTGTGGGTTTCACCGTGATAGCGCTGGGCCGACAGGTCAAACACGTCTTGCTCGAGCTTCTCGATCACGTCGGCCGGGCTGCGAGTTTCATCCAGCGCCATGCTGCGAGCGTCGCCGGCGCGCAGGATGATCTCGCGCATCAGCGAACGGTCGCGCACGATGCTGGCGTAACGCTCGTGGCCGTAGGCACTGGGCAGCGAGTGGCTGATTTCGGACAGGTAGCTGTGCAGCGCGTCGGCACCGCCGCAGGCATCGAGCGCGCCGTGCTTGCGCACTTGCTCAGCGACGCTGACCCAGTCAATCTCGTGGCCTTCGGCGGACAGTTCCAGGATCGCGCGGTAAATGTGCTGATGGCTGGCACGCCAGAACATCTGCGGGCTCTTGAGCACCAGGCTGACTTCGGTCAGGCAGCCCGGGTCCACGAAGATCGCGCCCAGCACGGCCTGCTCGGCTTCAATCGAATGCGGCGGAATGAACGAAGTTTCAGCGGCCATGGAAGAATCTTACCCGTAGGCGCGACAAGGTACTCGCCACAACGCATCGCGCTGCCGGGTGAAACAAATGTTCGCGAGTGACAGTATCTGCCGTCCACGCCTGCCCGGCACTTTACGGCGCCACGAAACATCGCAGCATTGCGCGCCGGCAGACACCTTCGGGAGAACACAGCATGAAGCGACTGATCGAAGGCATTGCGCACTTCTACAAGCACGTCCGCCCGACCTGCAAAGACACTTTCGCCAAGCTGGCCCTTGGGCAAAAGCCCGACTGTCTTTTCATCGCGTGCTCAGACAGCCGCGTGGTGCCGAACCTGTTCGCATCCAGCGACCCTGGCGACCTGTTCGTGATCCGCAACCCCGGCAACATCGTGGCACCCTGCGGCGCTGACGGAATATCCCAGGCCGACGAAAGCGAAGCCGGCGCCATCGAATTTGCGCTCATGCACCTGGGCGTGCCTGACATTGTCGTTTGCGGCCACAGCTCGTGCGGTGCGATGCGCGCCATCTGCGGCGAAGTTGAGCTCGGTCATGCGGAAAACCTGAAGGCCTGGTTGCGCCACGCCGAAGAAGCGCTCGAGATCCCGGGTGATGTGCACTTCGACCCGTTGCTGCAAAGGGCCGACCTGGTAAGCCAAGTCAACACCTTCGTGCAATTGCGCAACCTGCTCAGCTACCCGTTTGTGGCCGAGCGTGTCAAAAGCGGCAGGCTGCGCCTTCACGCCTGGTGGTTCGACATCGGCAACGCCGAGGTGGAAGTGTTCGACGACACCAAGAAGCGCTTCCGCGTGATTGATGACCAGTATGTGCACGAGTTGCTGGCACGTATGGGCAAGTAACCGGAACTACAGAAGCGCCCGAAACCAGAAGCCGTAGGCCGCACCCACAAATGCGCCAATCGCGACGCCGGCGACGGTGTCGCCCCACCAGTGCGCCCCGAAGTAAACACGGCTCAGCATGCACAGTGGCGCCAGCGGCAAGAACACCGCCGACTGCGGCCATGACAGCGGTCCCGCCAACATCAGCAACGCGACAATGCATCCTGCCTGGGCGCTGTCACCGCTGGGAAACGCCGGGTTGTTCACCAGTTTGCGCAGCTTCAGCGCGCGCGGGACACTCAGTGGTTCGGGCCTTGCCCGGCCGACCCAGTGCTTCAGAGGGTTGGTGACTGCCAGCGTGCTTAACGACGCAATCACGCAAACCAGCGCGAACTTCCATCCCAGCCACACGCCCAGTGCCAGTACGGTGACGGGCATGACGTAGCTGCCAAACAGCATGCCCGGCACGGCGAGGGCGTAATCCAGAGGCCCCAGCTTCCAGTCGTGCACGGTTCGGCTTAGTCGTTGGTCCAATGCGCGCATCTTGCGCTATACTGTGGCCATGAGGCGTGAACGTCAAAGAGGAAGCACCCGTACCGGCGTGGTCTTTGCCGTGCTGCTGGTCAGTTGCGTCGGCATTGGCGTTTACTTGTGGCAGGGCGGCATGCTGCCGTTTCGCCTGCGTCCGGACGGAATCTACGCCGGCAACAGTGTTCCCAAGGCCGAGCCCGACCTGCCGGTGGCCGCGGACCCCAAGCCGGGGCACTTCCCAGTCGTCAAGCTGGTCGATGGCGACACCCTGGACGTAACGCGAAATGGCCGTACAGAGCGCATACGCCTGATCGGCATTGACTGCCCTGAAACGGACACCGACCTCGGACGCCAAGCCGCGCACTTCGTGCGCGAACTGCTTGCGCCTGACGCCCAGGTGCGGCTTGAGTTCGACAAAGAGCGCGCCGACAAGTACGGCCGCACGCTCGCATACGTCTACCTGCCGGATGGCAAGCTGCTGAACGAGACCATTTTGCAGCAGGGCTGGGCGCGCACTATGACGATTGCGCCAAACACGGCGCACCGCAACCGGCTTGCGCAGGCCGAAGAACACGCGAAGCAGAAGAAACTGGGCATCTGGAAGAATTGATGGCTAGTGTTCAATGACGATTGAACTTCGGGGTGGGCGTGTCAGCAATTGGCTTGGGGTGAAGATCGCGCCGAACCGCAAAGGCAACAGCAACCACGGAGAACAGGGAATTACACGGAGCCAGGTCCAGCCGAGGTTCTCGGTGTAACTCCGTGTTCTCCGTGGTTAGTGCAGTGGCTTTGCTTCGCGCCGCTTTTCCGCGCCAACCCCAGATTCAACCGTCATGAACCGCTAGCCGGCGACCTTCTTGTCGCGCGCTTCGGCTTCCATGCGGCGACGGTTCTGCCTGGTCTTGATCAGCAGCAGCGCAAAGCCGCCCGCACCCATACTGAACATGAACGCCATCGCGTGCTGGCGGAAGAAGCGTTCGAAGAAGCTGATTTCGCGGTCACCGTAGTACCAGAAACCCGGCAATTCGTCGGTCTGGTTGCCCGGCTTGAATGTCACGGGGGCCGTTTCAGCGCCGTCACGCGGCGCGACCTTCAGGCTTTCCAGGCGGTTCAGGAACCAGCGTTCGGGCGGGTTTTCGCCTGCGCGTTTTCCGGCTGCCGCGCTGATGGCCTCCGGCAGGCTGTTCACGCTGTACAGATTCACCAGGTTGACGTAGCCGAGAATGCGTGTGCTCATGGCGACGCGGGCGTCATGGATCGACTTGTCTTCGACCGGGAAGTCGCTGACAACGGTCAGATCCAGCGCCCCGTCGGCCATCGGGAATGCCACCAGCGGAAACGCGGCCTCGCCTTCATAGGCAATGGCCAGCACCGGCAGGTCCGGCCGCAGCGGGATGCTGCCGCGCCCGTCGGCCTCAACCAGTACGCACAGGAAGCTGCCCGCGTCTCCGGGCCAGGCCGCGAGCTTGCCGTCGCTTGGGAAGCCGCGCTGGGACAGCCATGCGCGCACGGCGGCCTCAGCTTCAGCACCGGTGCCGCGGATGGGCGTGAAGTTGACGGCGCCCACACCGCGCTCAGCAATCACGTCGGGCAGCGGCTCGGGCGACAGCGGGGGCTCGCGCCGGGTCATCCAGCCCAGCCAGTCGGGCAACGTGAAGTCGGTCTTGGCCTCCCACTGTTCGCGGGCCAGCGCCAGCAGGTTGGCGTGCATCTGCTGGCCGGCATGGATTGCCTGGCGGTCCGCGATGGCAAAGCTTGTGGCCTCGGCGGGCAGGGGCACGACAATCGCCAGCTTCGTGGCCTCGGCCCGCAGCAGGGGCTTCAGGTGCAGCAGTATGCCGTTCCAGGCGGGTTTATCGGTTTCGGCGCGGGCCACAATCATGGCATCTACACGCGGCAGCGCTTCCTGACCGGCAGGCGAAAACACCTGGGCATGCAGCGGCGCGCACAGGCAGGCAAGCACAATCGGAAGCACGCGAAGTATCATGTAGTCACCCTCAAGCAGCACCCTAACGCGCGGCGCGGGGTGTTCAATCGGGCTTCTTGCGGGTTTCGTCTTCGTCACCGGCGGGCTCAGATGCTTCGGCCCCGGCGTCGATGACCGCACGCTCGGCCCGGCGTTCGCGGGTGCGGAAGTACAGCCACAGCCACATCGTGACCAGCGCGATCAGCGCCAGCACCATGAAGAAGGTACGCAACTGGGCCTCGAACTCAGGGTTGTAGCCCGGGTTGGCGTTGGCCTGTGCCAGCAGATGCAACAGCGCGATCATCGCCCCACAATAGAGGAAGTTCCGCGCCCCGCAAACGAGCAACCCGCAGGTTCATTCCACCGGGCGTGTCTGTGCAAAAGCCTCAATCTGAGGCCGCCGCGCCAGCAGATAGCCCAGCTCATCCACGCCCTCCAGCAGGCAGCGCCGGGCGAACGGGTCCACGGCAAAGGCAAATCCCGGGCCCCCGACCGGGCCGATGCGCTGTTCGCGCAGGCTGACGCGGAGCTTCGCGCCCGCACACTCGCGAAGCTGCGCCAATGCCTCGTCCGGCAACGCCACCGGCAGCAGGCCGTTCTTGAGCGCGTTGACGCGGAAGATGTCACCGAACGACGGCGCCACCACGACCCGAAAGCCCCAATCAAGCAAAGCCCAGGCCGCGTGTTCACGCGACGAGCCGCAGCCGAAGTTGCGCCCGGCCAGCAGGATCTCGGCCTCACGGGCACCGGGGGCATGCAGCGGGCAGGCTGCGTCCAAACTGACACCATCAGGAAAGCGCAGCGCATGAAACAGCCCGTCGCGCAGCGTGCCGCGATCAACGGCCTTCAGAAAGCGGGCCGGGATGATCTGGTCCGTGTCGATGTCGTTCTGCGGCAGATCCACCCAAGCCGATTCAAAGTCATCAAAGGGCATGGCAAACCTCCGTCATGTATTCGCGCGGGTCGGCGACGCGCCCCGCGGTGGCACTTGCGGCCGCCGTCAGCGGCGACGCTAGCAACGTGCGAGCGCCCGGGCCCTGTCGGCCTTCGAAGTTGCGGTTGCTGGTGCTGACGCAGTATTCGCCCGGGGGCGCGACGTCGCCGTTCATGGCGATGCACATCGAGCATCCCGGTTCGCGCCATTGCGCGCCGGCCTTTTCAAACACGCGCGCCAGCCCCTCGGCTTCGGCCGCGCGTTTCACTGCCATCGATCCCGGCACCACCAGCATGCGCACACCGGGCGCCACATGACGGCCGCGCAGGATGCTTGCAGCATGTCGCAAATCCTCAAGCCGCGAGTTGGTGCACGATCCAATGAAGACATGCCGCACCGCGACATCGGCAAGGCGCACGCCCGGCGCGAGGCCCATGTACTGCTGCATGCGCTGCTCGGTTTCGTCGACCGGCTCAGGTACGGCGGCATCGATGGCTATGCCGGTGCCGGGGTGTGTCCCCCAAGTCACCAGCGGCGCGAGTCCTTCGACGTCGACAGACACTTCGCGATCAAAGCGCGCGCCGGGTTCAGTGCGCCAGTGGCTGTAGTCGCGCCCGTCGCGCAGCCAGGCGGCCGTCACGCCATCGGCCGCGATCAGGCCGGCGCGGGCACCAGCCTCGATGCTCATGTTGCATAGGGTCATGCGGCCCTCCATCGACAGCGCGCGCATGCACTCGCCCTGGAACTCGAGTACGTGTCCGATGCCGCCGCGCGGCGTGATGACGCGGATCATCGCAAGCGCAAGGTCTTTCGACGTCACGCCGGGCCCGGGCGTGCCCATGAATTGCACGCGCATAGACTTTGGCCGCGCTTGCAGCAGTGCCTGCGTTGCCAGCACATGCCCGACTTCACTGGTGCCTATGCCGAATGCAAGCGCGCCAAACGCCCCGTGCGTGGACGTATGGCTGTCGCCGCAGACCACGGTCATGCCGGGCCGAATGCGCCTGCGCTCAGGCGCAATCACGTGGATGATGCCGTTGCCGGGGTCACCCATCGGCAGCAGCGTGATGCCATGCCGGCGGCAATTCTCGGCCAGCCTCAGCAGCTGGTTGCGGGCCACCGGCTCGACTTGTTCCAGCGTGGTCGGCGTGGTCGGTGTGCTGTGGTCCATGGTCGCGAGCGTGCGGCCGGGGCTGCATACTGCCAGCCCACGTCGCTCAAGCTCGGCAAAGGCCTGCGGCGACGTGACCTCGTGAAGCAGGTGCAGGTCGATGAAAAGCACGTCGGGGCAGCCAGCCTCGCGGTTGACGACGTGCGCGTCCCAGATTTTGTCCAGCAAAGTGCGCGGGTGGCTCATGACTTCACCTCGTGCCCGGCAGGCTGAGCCGATGGCATCACGTCCATCATCGCGTGGGCAATGGCCTCGTACTCGGTGGTTGCCATCGCGCGCCCGGTCAATGGCAGGCCATCACACGTGAACTCAACTTGCGCGACGGCTTGCGTGCCGTCACCCAGTGAGTGCGAGCCGACGCTGCACCGCTGCACAAGCAGTGACATGCCGGCCGCCCCCGCGATCGCGGCGGCAATCGCGTTGGCGAGCTCACCTGTACCGCGTCCGCAGTGCACGCGGCCTGCAGAGTCAGCCAGACTGACCGCGACGATCCACTCCCTGCCATCGGCGCGCGTCGCGTCCAGTTCGCGCAGGGTCATGCGGCCGCGACCGGGCCCCTTCACCAATGCCAGAATCTGGTTTTCGGGCACGGTGCCACGCGCGTCGGCCGCGCGCTTGAATTTCTGGAACACGAGTTCGAACTCGGGCTTCGATATCGTGATGCCGCGCTCGGACAACCAGCGTTCAAAGGCGTGGCGGCCGCTCTGCTTGCCGAGGACCAGCGACGTGCGCGCGCCTACGTCTTCAGCCCGCATCACCTCATAGGTGCTGGCGTCGCCGATCACCCCGTGCTGGTGAATGCCCGAGGCGTGGGCAAAGGCATTGGCACCCACGACGGCCTTGTTGGGTGCCACGGCCACACCGGCCAGACGGGCCACTCTGGCACTGGCGCGGCACAGGCGCGTGGTGCGGATGGCGGTGCGGAACGCCCATACTTCGGGGCGGGTGCGCAGGGCCATCACCACCTCTTCCAGTGCCGCGTTGCCCGCGCGTTCGCCGATTCCATTCACGGTGCACTCGACTTGCCGGGCACCGGCACCCACGGCCGCCAGCGAGTTGGCTACCGCGAGCCCCAGATCGTCGTGGCAATGCGCGCTGATCACCGTGCCGGGGTGCTTACTTACCAGGGCGCACAGCCGGCTTATGGTGCGCGCGTATTCGTCTGGCACGGCATAGCCCACGGTGTCGGGGATATTGATCGTGGCCACGCCCAGTTCGGCGGCCATGGCGACGATGTCGTCCAGGAAATGCGTTTCGCTGCGGGTCGCGTCTTCGGCACTGAACTGCACATCGGAGCAGAGTTCCCGCGCCATGCGGATGCCTGCGGCCGCACGTTCCATCACTTGCGTCGGGGTCAACTTCAGCTTGTGGCGCATATGGCCTGGGCTGGTGGCGATGAACACGTGCAGGCGTGGCTTTCGCGAGCCGCGCAGAGACTCGGCCGCAACGCGGATGTCGCCTTCGTGGCAGCGCGCGAGGGCGCACACGGACGCCTTCTCGGCCTGGGCAGCAACGGCCGCCACGGATTCTGCGGCACCGGGCGAAGAGGCGGGGAAGCCGGCCTCAATCACGTCGACACCGAGTTGCTCGAGCATCGCGGCGATCTTGAGCTTGGCGCGGGTGCTCAGTGCGACGCCGGGCGTTTGCTCGCCATCGCGCAGGGTGGTGTCGAAGATGGTGATGCGATTGATGACGTGATTACTTCGATCAGTTGCTTCATGCATGGCTGGGTCCTTTAAAGAAACGCGCCCCGCGAAGGCGGGGCGCACGGTAAGAGGAAATGGCAATCCTCAACCCGGCGCGCCGCGCGGCACGAGAAGTCGAAGCAGGCCAAGGATGTGGGTGTGTCGAGTCATGTTCGTACTGGGATGAATCGGCCGGAAAACAAAAAGCCCCGCCTTAGTGGGCGGGGCCGGAAAGTGCAGACCTGCAACGCACTACCTGACCCCGCCAGGCGGAGTAAGCAGAAGCAGCGCGATTGCGTTGAAGGTTTTCATGGGCGCGGATGGTAGTGACCAACTGCCGCACGGTCAATGATGCGTCGTGCCCTCAGGCGCGCGGATGGTCCGCCACCAGCGGCACGAACGCCACCAGCCCAAGCTCTTCCCGGAACGGGCGGCCGTCGCGGCCCTTGCGAATCAACGTCATCCACTGCTGCTGCCTGGGTCCCAACGGCAGTACCAATCTGCCTTCCGGGGCCAGCTGCTCGATCAGCGCCGGGGGCACTTCGGCCGGGGCGGCCGCGCACAGGATGCGCGCGAACTGCGGTTCGGCTTCTTGATCGGGCCAGCCTTGTGTGCCGTCGGCGATGCGCAGCTCATAGTTCTCGATGCCAGCGCGCTGCAGGTTGATGCTTGCCTGTCGCGCAAGTTCGGGCACGCGCTCGATGGTGCAGACCTTGCGGCACAGCTTTGCCAGCACGGCGGTCTGGTAGCCGCAGCCTGTGCCGATCTCCAGCACGACATCGTCCGGGCCGGGCTGCAGCAGTTGTGTCATCCACGCCACGATGAAGGGCTGGCTTATGGTCTGCCCGTGGCCGATGGGCTGCGGGCTGTCTTCGTACGCGCGGTGCGTGAACTCGGCGGGCACGAACTCTTCGCGGCGCAGCTCGCCCATGGCCTGCAGCACCCGCGGGTCGTGAATGCCGCGTGCCTGCAGCTGGTCCTGGACCATGTGGCGGCGCTGTTGTTCGAAGTCCGCCACTACTTGTTGCTTTCGGGTTCGTGCTCGTATTGCTCGGCCAGTTTGGTGGCCACCACTCCGGCGCGCACAGTGTTCATGCGCTTGGCGAAGTCTTTCAGGCCGTTCACGAGCATCTGTTTCTCGCCCAGTTTCAGCTTGTCGATCAGCTTCTGCAGGTCTTCAAAGGCCTTGATTTCCTTCTTGGCGTCCTTGTCTTTCTTGATCGCATCCAGTTGCGTCTTCGCGTCGTCGCCGATCTTGTGGCCCTTGAACTCGTCGCGCAGGGCCTCTAGCACCGGCAATGCCAAGTCGTAGCGCTTGTCGGCCACCCATTCGGTGATGCGCTGGTTGCGGGTGTCGGCGATCTGCTTCAACTTGCCCACGATGTAGCCATGGTCGTCGGCGGCGGCTTCGGGCACGCCGGCGGCCTCAAGGGCTTCGGCATCTTTCAGCGCCTTGCCGAAGTCGCGCTTGGCGTAGCTGGCGGCGATCTTGGCGACCGGGTCGGCGACCTTCTGGCGCCCCAGCCCGCCGTAGACCAGCTT
Source organism: uncultured bacterium (assembly GCA_938014885.1). Classification (GTDB taxonomy): domain Bacteria; phylum Planctomycetota; class UBA8742; order UBA2392; family UBA2392; genus CALLQI01. The sequence goes on along the minus strand of CALLQI010000018.1, from coordinate 114,888 downwards.
GGCAAGCTCTTTGTCGAGCACCGCGTCCCAGCCCTTTTCACCGTAGAAGGCGACTTTGCCTTCGATGTCCACCACGGTGGTGCGGAAGCCGGACTCTTCGCGCTTGTAGCCGAAGAAGTCGTTCTTTTCGTCGTAGAAGCCGCCCATACAGATTGGGAAGGTGAAGCCGTTCTCCCAGGCGATCTTGCGTACGCGGAACAGCTTTTCGAAGTCGAGGCGATACACAGTCCAGATGTGCAGGCCCTTGCCGGCGTGCTTGTTGTAGTAGTCCTGCACCTTCTTCATGTCGCCGAAGGTGGGGTCGCGCAGCGACCACTCCATCACCAGGATCACGCTGCCTTTGCAGTCGTCCAGGGTGCGTTCAAACTCCGGCGGATTGATGATGTCGCCGTTGGCCTTGAAGTTCGGGGCCTCTTCGCCCACCTTCAGCGTACGGGCCGCCAGCGGTGCCGCGAGCAGCAGCAGGATCAGCAAGAATTGCATCGTCAGCTCCGGGCCCAGAACTGCAGACAGGATAGCCCGGGGCCGGCCACGCACCAAACGCAATCACAGGCGCAGCAGCCGTGCGATCATGGCATAGCCTGCCCCGGCCAATGCCTGCAAGCGAGCTTGCAGCTGTTCGCGCTCAGCCGCCAGGGTCCCACGCAGGTCAAGTTTCTGAAGTGTGAGATACCACGCCAGTTCGTCGGTGATGTTGCGCGGCGCGCTGTCTGGCGCCTCCTTCTTCAGGGCATCGATCCGGCGACGTGCCTCGGCAGGTGACACGAAAGCTGCAAGCGTTACCGCCCTGCGCAGATAGGGCCCGCGCCAGTCGGTGCCCACTTGTTGCTGCCGGTCGGCGGCGTCCCACTTCTTCAGCGCGCGGCCGGGCTTGCCGCCCAACGCCTCATGCAGGCAGGCGGCAAAACCGGGCAGGTCAGGAGGGCTGGGTGCGATGCCAAGCTTGCCCGCATCTGCAAGCAATCCCTGCAGCGTGGCTTGTTGCGGGTCCACCACGGCAACACGAATCAGCTCAAGCACCCGTGACCGCGACTGCAGGCCCGGCTCAATCAACCGCGCTTCGGCGGGCGACAGCAAGCCGGCCATAACCTGCATGCGCTGGAAGTGTCCCCAGTGCTGCGCGCGAAACGCGTCGGGCAGGTAGGCTAGCGCGGTGCCCAGCTCAGACAGCGCCTCGGTCAGTCGGCCGGTCTCTGCCAGCGCAAAACTTCGGGTAGCGCGCAGGCGGTTCCAGCTCTCGTGAGTCGGTGAAGAGTGCCGGTAGGCCGCATGCAGGGCGTCGCCAATGCGTGCCGCCCGGGCATGTTCAGCAACGACATGCAGGGCAGCCAGCGTTGAAGCCCCAAGCGACATCACCTCGGCGGAGTTGTCCGCGTCCCGAAGTAGCTGCTTCCACAGCAGGCGTTCACGAATGCGGGCTGATTCATGGTAATCACGACGCAAGTGGCTGAGTGAACTGCGCTGAAGGTCCAGCTTGGCCTGTGACTCCGCAGGCAGGCCGAACTGTTCAAGGAAGGCCAGAGATTGCGCCAGGTCCTGCGCGCGGACCTCGTTGTAGCGCGACGTGGCAAGCTCAAGCTCGGTCAGCAGACGCTCGGCGATGGGTGCAATCCGCCGTGCCACGGCGGCCTGGGCGCGCTTCCAGTCTTCAAGGACACTGTTGAGCGCTTTGAAGTGCCGCGCACCCTTGGTGTCCATGCCGCTGCCACGTTCGGTTTCCAGTGCAGCCAGCACCCGCACCAGACCCTCCATTTCGCCCGTGAGCTCTTGGGCCAGCAGGTTGCCTTCACCTGCGCCGGCACTGCCAGCCCCCATCAGCAACCAGCCCAGGTTGACATGCAACTGCTGGCACAGTCGCACACAGAACTCTACGGGAATGCGCCGCCCCTTCAGGTAGCGATGCACGCTGGACTCGGTTGCGCCGCCGGCGCGGGCCACGGCGGCCTGTGAGTTTTGAGCAACCAGTTGGCCCAGCCGCAACCGCAGCCCTTCGCCGATTCGCGCGTCTTCAGCCCCGGCAAGAGGATTGGCACTTCTTGTCATTTGGCAACTCCTTGGACAAAAAATGGTATTGCATTACTTGCCGGGTGTCGAGGCGCGCACGAAGCTTGGGGTACGGCGCACAGGGCGCCGCACCCAACGGAGACTCCAATGCTGCGTACCACCTTCACCGCTCTGGCAGCGATCGCCTTCACCCTTGCCTTTGCCTGCGATGCCAGCGCGAACCAGTTTGATGAGGCCGCAAAGGCCTTCCCCAACCCCAAGGACCGCAGGGTCTACACGTTCTTTCTGGTCACACCTCAGGGCTCTGCGCCTTCGGTGCGCGCTGACTTTGTGAAAGAGGCCGTCGCCCTGCCCGGCGCGGCCGGCTTTGCCGGCAGTACGATCGAGACGATCCTGAGGCTGGTGTCGCGCGAGAAAGAGAAAGTGAAGAAGGCTGATGTCGAAAAGCTGGCCAAGAAGCACAAGTGCACCATCGACAAGTTCACCGAACACAAGGCTGAAACCGCGCTGCTGCCGCTGGAGTTGCCGTGGACCGCGGCCGAGTTCGATGCCTACTGGACGGTGGGGCGCAAAATGGTGTTCAGCCACAGCTCAACATTTTCAAGCGCGGGCGAGGTGGATGGTGCCAGCAAGTATGATGTGACGTCCGAAGTGCTGAGCGTGACCCAGAAAGAGCTGGAGTACCGCCACGTGTCGTCCGGCAAAGGCGCGCAGCCCGTCGTGATCAAGCGCGACCCGGCTGAACTGAAAGAACTGCACGAGTACCGCGCGTTCCGGTGCGACGTCACTACCACCAAGGAAACCATCATGCTGGGCGGGGCCGCAGTGCGCTGCACCGTGTACTTCTGGACCAACGACGGCAGCGGGCACCCGCTGTACACGCGCAAGATCTGGGTCTGCCAGAAGCACCCGGGCGTGGTGGTGAAATCCGAAACCGTGCACGCCAGTTCAGCCTGGTCACGTATGGTCAGCAATGTCCAGTTGAAGTCGTCCAAGTAGGCGCGATGGTTCAGCGCGGGCCGGGGCGGCGGCCTGACAGCAACGCGTAGATCGGGGTGGCGTTGGGCATGCCGCAGTCGGCGCAAACCGCAATCTTGCTGCTGAGGCTGTCGGGGCAGATCTCTACATCACCGCCGCAGCCGGCGCATCGGATGTTGTAACGCAGCGGCGGCTTTTCCGGTTTGGGCTTGGGCGTGGTCTCAGTCATGGCGTGCTTTGCCCTTGAGCAACAGGTCAACCTGCTGGCGCAGCTGCTGGGGCGAGAACGGACGCTTCAGCAGCGCGTCGGCGGGGCGCAGGTCTTCGACCGTGACATCCGCGTAGGTGCAGATCAGCACCGGGATCTCGCGGGTGTCTTTGTCGGCCTTCAGTTTCAGCGCCACGTCGCGGCCGGTAAGGCCCGGCATCTCATAATCGGAAACAACCAGGTCCGGCTTTACACTTCGCACGCAGCCCAATGCATCGCTGCCCGACGGCGATGTCACCGTACCGAATCCTTCGGCGCGCAGCACTGCGCCTGTAAGCTCGGCGTTTGCCGGCTCATCATCCACAATCAGGATGCGGCAGCCGCCGACGCCCGCGTGGCCGGGGCTGGCATAACAAGCCGCCGCAGCATGGCGCGCGTTGCGGAACGTGGGCAGGCCTTCGGCGTCCCAGCCGGCTTCAATCGCGAGCTTGATTTCAAGGTTGCGGCCGCGCAGCAGGTCCCACTGCGACTGATCGACGGCACCCGGGGCGCGAGCGGCGTCGTGGCAATCGGCGAGGAAATAAAAATCGCCGTCAGGCGTGCATTGCTCGACGGCGAACTTCATGTGCGGGTAAAGGTGATTGCCAAGTCGAAGCACAAAGCGGCGGCACGCGTTGGGGTGATTGGCGGTTTCATCGCTGAAACGCTTGAGGATGCCCTTGACCCCAAGATCGCCCCATTCCGGCAACACGGGACATACGCTTGAGGGCGGCCACGCAAAATGCCAATACACGCGCAAGGCGCGCATGAGTTGGTCCCGCGTAATGTTCACACGACCTTTCACAACGCCTCCACTTTCTTTAACGCCGGAACGGGGCGCTGAACTTCAGCGAAAGCGGGCAGTTGGTGCAGATTATCGGTCTTATGCGCAGCGTGCGGACTTCAGTGCGGCCAGCCACGCGGCGCCAACTACTTGCGGCGTATAGTGTTGCGCCACGTAGGCCGGCCCGGCTTGGGACAGGGCCTGGCGGCGCGATTCAGACTGCAATAGTGCCTCCAATTGCTCAGCCATTGCGGCTGGGTCGGGGTCAGTGCCCACGACCGCGCCGGCGCGCTCCAACTCGCCTACCAGCAGTGCGGTGCGACTCGCCAGCACGGGCGCTCCGGCGGCCATGCCCTCCATGATCGACATGCCAAAGTTTTCGGGCTGGTTGGTCGGCACCCACAACAGGCGACAGCGTTGCAGCAGCGACGCCAGTTCCGGCCCGGGCAGCGGGCCCTTCATTGTGAATGCACCGGGCTCAAGGCTCGATTCGGATAAGCGGCGGACCTCTGCGGCGTACTCTGCTTCCTCTATATGACCGGCGTGAACCACGCGCGGGCTCAACCCGCGCTGGCGCAACAGGGCCAGCGCCTGTACGGCCTCAAGCACCGCCTTGCGCGGATGTACACGGCTCATCATCAGGACAAAGTCCTCGCGCGGGACCGGCGGGCGCGTCGCCATGGGCACCGGCAGCGGCAGCACCAGCGATTGCTGCAAGGCCCCGGGGTTCTGTTGCCCGGCGCGCTCGCGCTCCTGTTCGCAAGTAAACACCAGCGTGGCATGCTTTAGCGCCGACGCTGTGGCCGTGCGCCAACGAATCCATTTGCGGAAACGATGGTAGGCCAGAGAGTGCGGGTCCAACATGCCATGGGCCATCGCAAACGCGGGGACACGCGCCTCGCGGGCTGCGCGCAAAGCGTAGTGCAGCGGCTCAAGCCAAATCGAGTGCGCGACCACGGCATCGTAGTCGCGGATGTGTCGCTGCAGCCACGCGCGCATCGGCCGGCTGGCAGCGGCGATGCGCCCGGTACGCTCAAAGCGGTGGATGGTGATTTCGGCAAACCCGGCTGCATCGGCCACGTCAGAGTGCAGCGTCGCCACATCGCAGCGCTTGTCGGCCGTGGCCAGCGCGCTGCACAGACCAGCGACGGCGGTGGCGACTCCACCCTGATCGGCACCGATGCTGGGCGTAACGTGCAGTACTTTCATGGTTTGCCGGCCGACTTCCCGCCTTGCATACCAACGCGCGACAGGTCATGTGAATCGCTGCGCGTCAGGCCGAGAATCAGGCCGGCGCTGCTCCAGAACAGCAGCACCATCGAGGCGTTCTCCATGACCGGGTAGGCCTTGTACAGGAACCAGCCCATCTGCGCGCCCAGGTACACCCACAGTGTGTAGCGCAGTGGCGCGAAACGGCCTTCGCGTGAAGTCAGCGCCAGTGCCAGCAGCCCACCCATCAGCCACGCCAGCAGCATGGCGCCAAGCCATTTACCGACGTAGCCATAGCAATGGCCGATCAGCGCGGTGCCCCATTCAAGGTTTTCTTCGCTGGGCGAAGGCTGGCCGATCAGCAGCATCACGTTGCCGCTCTTGCCGCCCGTGCCGGTGCCCAGCCCCAGCGCGCCGCTTTCCAGAATCTTGCCGCCTTCGACGGCTTGCTCCATGCGTTCGCCAACGATGTTCACTTCAAACGCCGTGCGGAAGCTTTCAAAGCGCGCGGGCTTCATGCTGGCCACCAGCCCCGCCCCCACCATCAGCCCGATAAGCCCGCCGGCCGCCAGCCCGGGGCGGCGCAGCCAGGCCCCCGGCGACGCCACCGTGCGCCGGTACAGCATCACCGGCATCATCGCCAGCAGCGCGACCAGCACAAACATCAAGCCGGTGCGCACACCCGAAAGGTGAGCACCCATGACCGCGCAATAGCCCGCGATCCACAACAGTGCCTGTTGCCGCCGAGGCCGGGGCGACTTCAGCAGGCCTACGCACAGGCACAGGTGAAACACGCACACCAGCGCGTACATGGTGGGCGTGGCAAAGACCGACTCGACGTAACGGATCGGCGTGCCGCTTTCAAGCGTGTGGTACTTGGCGAACGCGCTGTTGGCCAGAAACAGCGGCAATTCGTGGTAATACGAATTCTGCAGCAAGGCCACGATCGACATCGGGATTGAAAGGTACGCCACCCAGCGCAGCAGCTTGTCGGACAGTCCGGGCTCGCGGAACATTGCCGCCACCAGCCACAGCACGGGCACAAACAGCAGCCAGGTTCGCACGCCGGAAATGCCCACCAGGATGTGCGGCACCCGCGGGTTCCAGACTTGCAGGATCACAAAGGCACCCCAGATCATGATCGGCACCAGCACGAACATGCGCTCGCGCGGGTCGCGCCGTTGCCCAGCCCGGAGTTGCGGCTTCAACAGGAACGATGCATAGCAGGCGGCGACCACGAAATCTTTGCCGAGGGTTACGGTGTACGGGGCATCGGGCAGGGCCTTGCGGACGGAATCTTCGCCCAGGGCGATCATGCCCAGCAAGATCAACCCGACGCGCCAGTCCAGCACTGCGGAAATCACGGCGCCCAGCACGAAGCCGCCGCCGCCCCAGGTCAGCGCCTGCGAAGAAGCCTGGCCGGAAGCCGCGCCGCCAAGCAGCGCGCCCAGCGCCGCCAGCGAACCTGCAAGGAACAAACCGGCGCGAAGCCGGCCTTCAATCGGCGGCAGGGAATGCGGGTTTGCGGTCTGGTTGGTTGCCTTCATGCAATCTGGGCGCTTGTACGGCGGCACCAATTCGGGAATACTATTCAAAGGGTACGAAACTTGCGCCGATAAAGCAGCACGGCGTTTTTCGGACCGGAGCCCACGTGGATCAGCGCTGGCAAGAAAACCTGCAGCGAATCCGCCAGCTCGCCGTCAACGGCGAGTTTTCGGCCGCCCGCAAGCAATTGCTGGGCGAGTTGCGCCAATCCCCGCCCGCCGGCAAGCTGCGCGACGCGCTGTCTGAGCAAGGCCGCACGCTGGAAGTGCTTGAAGCCATTGACGTGCTTTCGCGCCTGCTGCGTGACGAAGACACTGCCGGTGCCGCCCGAGCCGCCGACACCATCCTCGAAGCCCTGTCTGCCGACGAATACGCCCGTGTCGGCATCATCGGGGCCGCGCTGTCACTCGTGGGCCGCGCCGAAAGCCTGGCCCGCAAGGCTGAAGAGTCCGGCGCCGCGCCCGAAGTGCGCCGCCAGTTGCAGGCCTTCGTGACCCTGCTGGATTCCGAGCTGGACGAACTGGGCCGTGAAAACGTCCAGCGTCCGCTGGATGCGCTGTTGCGCGGCGAAGACGCCGGCCAAACCCTGTCTGACCTGCTGTCGCGCCGGCCCTGGCAGGATGACCGCAGCAGCGCGCTGGAAACTGTGCCTGAGCCCTCGCGCAGCAGTCGCCAGAGTGCTTCGGTGCCCGCGACCGTGGACCCCGAGGGCTCGCCCGTCATCGGCCGAATCCTGATTGAACAGGAAGAGCGCGAACGGGTGTCGGCGGTGCCGCAGCCTGCGGCATCCGGCAGCGGTGACCTGCTGGAACTAACGCTCAAGGCAGCCACCGAGCACTGGTACATCGTGATGGGGATGGCGCTGCTGTTCGCGCTGTTCGGGTATCTCGGTGTCAGTACCCAGCCTGACCGTTACGAAAGCACGGCGCTGCTGCAAAAGACCCAGCAAAGCAGCCTGCGCGCGCCAATCACCAACCGGCCCAGCACGTATCTGCCTTCGCTGCCGCCCAAGACCGTGCTTGAGCTTGTGAAACTGCCGACCTTCCACGGCCGCGTTTCAGCGCGCCTCGCGGGCACCGGCTGGCGCCCTGAAGAATCCGCGGCCGACGCCGCCCCCGAAAAGCTTTCCATTGACGCCGCGACCATTGCCAACGCGCTGACCGTCAGCGTCGATGACACCGGCAACAACACCTACATGATCCGCTTCTCGGCGGTGCACGAAAGCGCTGAAACCGCGCGGGCTATCGCAGGTGCCGCCAGCGAAGAGTTTCGGCGCGTGCACTTCGAACATGTCACCAGTGAGGCCGCGGCCAACCTGTCGGATTACGAGAAGCGCCAGGGCGACATGGATAAGCGCCTCGCCGACATCCATGCCGCGCGCCTCAAAGAGTTCGAGATCAGCGAAGTCGAAGTGCCCGGCGTGTCCGTCGCCGACCGCATCCGCGAACTGATCGAAACCATAGAGTCCGAGCGCAAGGACCGCAAACTGTGGGAGTTCAAGCTCACGGCCGCCAAAGATGAAAAGGCAGCGCAGCAGGCCATTGCCGCGCGCCTGCCTGAGTTCGACACGCCCGAACGCGACGAACGCGTGCAGGCCAAGCAGCGCTATCTCGATGAGCTTGAGCGCGAGTGGTACGAACTGTGCCGCAAGCAAAGCAGCTACGGTGAAGCCCACCCGATCCATCAGCGCATCGCCAAGCTGCACGACGATATCGAACTACTGAAGGCCGAAATCGCCGAGCTCGAGAAGTCATTACCCGAGAACCTCGACAAACGTAGCATGAATCGCGACCGCGCGTTTGCCGAAGACCGCGTCGCCAAGGCCGCCTCCGCCGAACGCGAAGCCCAGGCCGCCCTGGACTGGCTGAACGAACGCATCCCCAAACTCGAATCCGAACTCGCCCGCATGCGCGATGGCTACCTCGACAGTGAAACCATCCGCCGCGAAGAAGACGAACTGATTGAGCAGCGCCAGCGCAACCAGGTCGTGCTGGAAGAAATCAAGGCCGTCATGGACACCGCCGACCGCGAACTCGCACTGGTCAGCCCCGCCAGCAAAGCCGCCAAGCTGCCGCGCGAGGTGCTGCTCGGCATCGCGCTTGGCCTGGTGCTCGGGCTTGCCGTCGGTATCGGCCTTGCCATTGCCCTCTTGCGCCGCAGGCAGCTTGCCCGGCACGCGGAGGCCGCATGAAGCGCCTGCTGCTGACCGGTCTTGTCGCGTTGCTGCTGGGTGCCTGCGCCGGGCCCAAGAACGCCATTGACGTGTCCTCGCTGGAAGAGTTGCCGGCCGACAACTACGTCTACCGCATTGAGCCGGGCGACGTCATCGAAGTCGAAATCGCGGAAGACGAAGACTACAAGTGGGAAACCGCCGTCCTGCCCGACGGCAGCGCCACCTTCCGCTATGCCGGTGAGCTGGTGCTGATCGGCCACACGCTGGGCGAGACGCGGCAGATGCTGCGCGACAAGCTGAAAAGTTATTACGTCGACCCGACCATGACCGTGCACTTGAAGCGTCCGACCGGCCCCGACCCGATCGTGGTGCTGGGCAACTTCGGCGGCGCCCAGGGCAACCCTGGCCAGGCTGAACGCGCCAACGTAGTTCCCTACCGCAAGGGCATGGGCGTGGTTGAAGTCGTGGCCCGCGCCGGCGGCCCCGGCGAGCCCGACGTCGATGTCCAGCCCTACATCTATGTGATCCGCAACTCGAAGTCGATCAACGACCGCAAGGTCTATCGCTTCGACCTGGCGGCGACCGTGCGCGGCGACAGCCCCAACCTCCCCGTGCATCCCGGCGACATCGTCTTCATGGACCAGAGCTGGCTGCAGGATCTCGAACGCGCCTTCTCCGTCACCGCCCGCGTCGTGGGCATCGGCGTTCAGGGCCTGACCACGGCACTGCTCATCGACACCGTCGCTGATCGCTAGCATGCGCGTACTCGTTACTGGCGGCGCCGGCTTTCTGGGCTCACACCTGTGTGAGGCCGTCCTGCATGCCGGCCACGAAGTCATCTGCGTCGATAACCTCAGCACCGGCCGCAAGGCCAATGTTGAGCCGCTGCTGCGCGAGCCCCGCTTCACCTTTGTGATGCACGATGTGATTGAGCCGATCCGCCTTGAGGCCGAACGCATCTATCACCTCGCCTGCCCCGCCAGCCCCGTGGCCTACCGCGCCAACCCGGTGCGCACGGTCAAGACCAACGTGCTGGGCACGATGAACATGCTCGGCCTTGCGCGGCGTACCGGTGCGCGCATCCTGCTGGCCAGCACCAGTGAGGTCTACGGCAACCCCGACAAGCACCCCCAGCGCGAAGACTACCTCGGCAACGTCAACCAGCTTGGCCCGCGCGCCTGCTACGACGAAGGCAAGCGCGTGGCCGAAACCCTGATGATGGATTATCACCGCCAGCACGGGGTCGATGTCCGCATCGCCCGCATCTTCAACACCTACGGGCCGCGCATGCAGCCTGATGACGGCCGCGTGGTCAGCAACTTCATCCTGAACGCGTTGCGCAACGCGCCGCTGGAACTGTGGGGCGGCGGGCACCAGAGCCGCAGCTTCTGCTACGTCGATGACCTGATCCCCGGGCTGCTGGCGCTGATGGAATACACCGGCGAGCTTCGGCACCAGCCCTTCAACTTGGGCAATCCGCAGGAGCTTACGGTGGCGCAACTGGCACAACGCGTGCTCACGGCCACAGGCGGCAAGGCGGGCATCGTCTCGAAACCCGGTCAGCAGGATGACCCAGAACGCCGCTGCCCTGACATCGCCCGCGCCCGGCGCGAACTCGGCTTTGAGCCGAAGACCGAACTGGAGGCCGGCCTGCGCCACACCATCGCGTGGTTTCGGCAACTGAAAGAAAACGCGGGCGCCTAGGCGCCCGCGTTCGTGCACCTGCGTCGAATCGCTTAGCCGCGGTCTTCGTCGCTGATGACGGCCGCGTCAACGGCGCGGCTGTATTCCTGCAGCTCGTTGGGGGCAAAGAACAGCGCCAGCTCGCGGGTGGCGCTTTCGGGGCTGTCGCTGCCGTGGATCAGGTTCATGCCGCGGCTGATGCCGAAGTCACCGCGGATCGTGCCCGGTTCCGCATCGGTGCAAAAGGTCTTGCCCATCATCTTGCGCGCGACTTCGACGGCCTTGGGGCCCTCCACGCACATCGCCACAAGCGGGCCGCTGGTCATGAAGCTCACGAGGCCCTTGTAAAAGCCCTTGCCGACGTGGTCTTTGTAATGCTTGGCCGCAAGCTCGTCGCTCATGCGCATCAGCTTCAGGCCCACAATCTTCATGCCGCGGGTTTCAAAGCGGTCAACGATGCGGCCGACCAGCCCGCGCTGCACGCCGTCGGGCTTCACAAGAATCAAAGTGCGTTCAATGGCCATGGCTGTCTCCGTTTGCGGTGTCCGTGTTGGCGCGGGACCTTAGCGCCGGTTGCCGCAACGCGCCACCCCCGGCGCGCGCAAACCTTCGCCCTGCAACGTGTTGACGCGTCAACGGCCCGAGCCGGGGGTGCGATTCGGCCTAAAGTCTGGCGGTGGTTGGTCCGATAACTGCTCAGGGCGCACACGCCCAAGGCGGCAACCATGACCAACACCGCAACCTGGCGCAGCACCTACCTCCTTGGCGTGGCCCTGTTGCTGCCAATCGGCACGATCGTGCTGGTCAGCTATTACTTCGTGCGCATGAACCCCTTTGCCACGGAGACGCCCGCCAACCCCTGGGCGTTTTCGATCATCGCGCTGGCGGGCGGCCTTTCCGCCTTAATGGCGGCGGTGCTGGCACTGTTCAGCAGCGCGACGTACCGCGCCCGTGTGCGCTACGAAGGCGAGTACCGCCAGTTGCAGCGCTACCTGAATGAAGACGTGGCCAAAGAACGCACCCGCTTGATGCGCAACCTTGACCTCGTGTCGGCCGCGCAGCAGGTCAGCATGGCGATCAAGCAGGAAGTGGACTTCGAACGCATCCTGCGCGCCGTACTGGAGCAGCTGGAGCACTTCGCCCGCAGCGACAGCATCAGCGTATTCACGCTAGATGAGCAAGGCCGCCCGGTGCCCCGCGCCGAGCGCCGCCGCGGCGTGGATCGCTTCCCGCCAAACCTGTCGCCCGAAACCGTCGATTGCTCGCTGGTCGCCGACGCCGTCCGCAACTCGCGCACCGTCCGCAACCTCGATGAACGCACCGGCGAGTTCGTGCTCGCGGTTTACTTCGGCACTCCCGACGGGGCCCGCGGCGTCGTGCGCATCGCCCGCAACGTCGCCGATGAACCCGACTTCAGCGAGGAAATGATCGCCTACGAACAGGCCATGGGACAGCTCGTGCGCATGGTCAGCCTGGGACTCAAGACCGCCAGCATCTGGGACCGCGCGATCAAGGACGAAAAGACCGGCCTGTTCAACAACAACCATTACCAGGACCAGATGAAGCGGCAGGTCGCACTGGCCCAGCGCACCCGCAGCCCGCTGAGCCTGATCATGATGGACATCGACAAGTTCAAGCACGTCAACGACACATACGGCCACCTCGCCGGCGACGTGGTGCTGGAGCAGGTCGCAGCAATCCTTAAGCGCGAAGCCCGCGAGTCCGACACGCCCTACCGCTACGGCGGCGAAGAACTCTGCATCGTCTGCTGCGGCACCACTGAGCATGACGCCGCGATTGCCGCCGAACGCCTGCGCCAGATCATCGCCTGCACCGAGTTCCACGATGACCGCGGCCGCTTGCTGCCCATCAGCGCCAGCTTCGGTGTGGCCGAGTACGACCCCTCATACATGCACACCGAGCGCGACCTGAAAGAAGCCTGCGACGGCGCCCTGTACAAGGCCAAGCAGGAAGGCCGCAACCGCGTGGTGATCGCGCAGGGTAAAGACCAGTTCACGCCGGTAGAGCGCAGCGGCGATCCTTCACGTGAGGTCAAGCGCCGGCTGGGCCTGGCGGGTGACAATTCGCCGCTGTCCGGCGACGCTGAGCCCGAAGCCGCGCAGGACGCGCACATCGCCAGTGTCCGCACGCAGTTGGGCGAAAGCATCGACGCACTGGCCACCGGTTTGGCCGAAGTCGTCGGTGCCGACAGCGCCCGCGCCCGCGTGGTGGACAGCGTAGTGCGCGAAGCCACCGAATTCCTGACCCGCAACCTGTCGGCCCGCCTCGGCGGCTTGCCCGAGCCCGAAGCCGACGCACCCGCAACCCCGGCCAAACGCCGCCGCGTGGAACGCCGCCGCAACACCCCGGAAGTGGACGCCACTCCAGCCGGGGAAGCCGCACAGGCGGCCGAAACGCCCGCGCGCCGCAAAGCCCCAAGGCGCAAGCGCAAGACCAAAGCCGAACGAGAGGCCGAACTGCGCGCCGCCATGGAAGCGGCCAAAGATGCCGCCAAAGATGCCGAACAGAAGGCAGCCGGCGCAACTTTAGACCCCGAATCCGCCGACAGCGACCGGCTCGACTACCTCACAGATGAAGAGGGCGCCGAACTGGTAGAAGGCAAAGCTCCCAGCAAGCGCCTGAGAAAAGCCAAACGAGCGGCCAAGTAGGCAACGCAAGCTGCAGGCAGGCACGCGACGTGGCACTGCCGCCCGCGCGCCGTCCGAGGCGTGGGCGCACCTCCAGCACACCGGCGCTACTCTTCTTCGCCGCCTTTGCTGCCCCAGCAGTACTCGCTTATGAACGCGATCAGCCGGCCCATCAGGCGTGCGCCCGCGAACTCGCTTACTTGCTCGCCTTTGGTCGGCGCGACTTCCACCACGTCGAAGCCCACGATGTTCCGCAACTGCGCCACCTTGCGCAGCAGCTCAAGCCCCAGATACCAGCTCAGCCCGCCCGGTTCCGGCGTGCCCGTGCCCGGGAACACGCTGGGGTCAAAGCCGTCCACGTCGATCGTCACATACACGTTGCGTGACAGGCGGCTTACGGCCTCATCCATCCACGCGCCCGGCGTGTGGTACTGCCAGGCGTGATACACGTGCACCGGCCGGTCGGGGTGGCCGGGCTCGAACTTTTCACGGCTGCGGATGCCCACCTGCACGATCGGGCACCATTCGTTGATGCGCGCGGCCGCACTGGCGTGGCTGAACTTGTTGTCGTGGTAGGCGTCGCGCATGTCGCTGTGGGCGTCGATGTGAAAGACGCTGAGGTCCGGGTAGCTTTCCCAGACCGCTTTCACGGCGCCGGGGCTGACGCTGTGCTCACCGCCGACGAGCACCGGGAATTTGCCTGCCTTCACGATCTGCCTGGTGACCGGGTAAATCTGGCCCATGGTCATCTGCTCAGCGGTGCAGCGCGCGTTGAAGGGCTTCAGCGTGCACACGCCGTGGCGCGGGATGTGCTCGCGCCCGGTGATTTCATCGAACAGTTCCACCTGCTGGCTCGCGCGGCGGATCGCGGCCGGGCCCGCACCCGTACCCTTGCCGTAGCTGACGGTGCCTTCATAGGGCGCGGACATCACCACGAAGCGCGAACGCTTGAGCGTGGTTTCGTCGGGCTCAAGGCCGAAGAAGTTGTCGTCGCCCTTGACGACCAGTTTCTCCAGGCTGGTTTCAAACTTGGGTGCGGACGGCTTGCGAGCGGCTTTGGCAGCAGGTCTTTTCGGGACGGGCTTTTTCGCAGCGGCCTTTTTCGCGACGGGCTTGGCGGCCTTTTTCGCAGGCTTCGCTGCCTTCTTTGCCGCTTTCTTCGCGGGTTTCTTTGCCATGGTCGTCAACCTGGGTTCGTTAGTGGAAAGCGGCCTGGCATTGCGGCTTCCCGCCCTGCCAGACCGCTGTTGGGTACATCCGACTCGACTAGGACTTCTTCTTCATGATCGGGTTCTGCGGCTGCGGCACGCGCAGGCCGGTGTGCCCGGCATTGAGCGCCGAAATCTGGTCCGGAGTGAGCTGCCAGTTGTCGAAGATGAACACGCAGGCCGCGATCACCGTGCTCCAGTGGCCGTTCTTGGGGCCCTCGGCGCTTTGGGTAATGTTGCGGGTGGTGACGATTTCGCCGCCGACCTTCCACTCTTGCTTGCGTTCGTTCCACGCCTTGTTGGCGTCGATGTTCAGGCCCATGGTCGTGGCCAGCATCGTGGCCGCGAGGTCTTCGGCATAGTCGCCGGCCTGCTCATCGTTCACGCCGTACGTGTGGTACTCGCTGAGATAGCCGAACTTGGTGGGGTCCTTGGGGATGGCCACACCCACGCTGGCCGCGATCAGGCGGCGGTATTCGTTGGTGGCCTGGCGGCTCATGACGCAAAAGCCGATCTGGCCGTCGTGCAGTTCCTTCAGGCCCTTTTCGCGGGGCACGATCTTGCAGCCCGGGGGCATGATGCTGCTGATGGTGACGACGTTCAGCGCGGCGATACCTGCGTCGCGCAAAGCGTCTTCGAAGCTCGAAAGGTATTCCTTGTGGGTCCCGACACCCTTGGTGAAGAACGCACGGGTAGGTACGAGTTGCAGCATCCAACGGCTCCGTTCAATGAAAGGCCGGCGGTTGGCGCCGCCTCCCGTAGCCTCGCGCGAGGCCGCGGTGCGCGGCAAGGGCACTCCGCTCGGTCATGGGACTTGACGCGTCAAACGCCAGGCATGACCGAGGGGAGTGCCGCCGTCCATGAACGGCGCGCGTTTTTTGCGACAAAGGGGCCCCGTTGTAAAGGTGCCAGCCAAAATTTGCCGCTTCTCCACACGATCCTGACACCAGCTAAACCGCCGCCCCGCCAGAAGGCGGCAGCGGGTGACGCTCGATGCGCTCGCCGGTGCGGCCGGGAAACGTGACACCGTGCTCAACACCGGTCTGCATCACGCACTCGACCCATTTGCCGTCGGCGCTGATCCGCACCCGCATGGGGCCCTGCCAGAACTCGCGGTCGTCCCACTCGGCATAGTCGCCGTTGAAGTTCCATTCAAAGCTGTAGACCACGTGGCCGGCCTCATCGAGCACCTCCCAGCGGCCACGGCGTTCGGGCCACCAGGGGTTTTCGTTGTCAAAGGTCGTGATGTTCCGAACCGAGTAAGTCATGCCGGCAGTCTGCAAACTCAACCCGGCCAGGCAACAGCAAGCCCGCAAGCAGCAAGGCTTCCCGCCCGCGCAACCACCGAGGCGCCAGCCGAAAGGCTGGGGACGCCCGACAAAGGCAGGCGAGTCTGAGCCAAGTGACGGCCGATCAGCGTTCACAGGATGCCTGGGCCAACTACTTCTTGCCTGTGTTGATCTGGTCTTTGCTTATCTTTTCCAGCACCAGCGTTTCGCCGGCGCCTTTCAACCATTCCGGGTTGCTGTGATTCTCCGGCACCAAGCTGAACTTCAGGAACACTTCTTCCGCGATCTGTGCCGTGTGGCCGGGCAGGATCTTTGCCCCGCCGGTCAGGTACATGAACACCTGCATCACGATCTCGAGCGCTTCGCCCGGGTCGGTATCCCTTGGCCCGTGGTACACGAGATCGGGCACGCCGAAGTAATGATTCCCCTTGCTCATGAACCACGCGCCCGCGTCGTCGAAACTGGTCACGTAGCCCGTGAACAAGAACGGCATCGGGGCCTCGCGCAGCTCAACCAGGAATTTGGCCTGCAGGAAATCGCGCACGGCCTCAGGCGGCGCGCAAGTCCACGAATCCTCAATCACCACGCCGCGCAGCCTGTCGCCGCCGAGCACGGCCGCGAGTTTGTACAGCGCAATGAAGCGCTCGCGCTGGCTTGCCCCGCCGCCCTCATGCCACAAGATCATGTGCGCGCCGTGGGCGGCCATGGCCTCGCGCTGGGCCACGGGCCAGTGCGAGACGCGCACGGTGGTCTCAAGCACCGACTCGGGGACCGGCGCCGGCAGCCCCACCAGCCTCACGCGATGGCTGTCAAAGTCAACGTGGCCGTACTCGACCTCTTTGCCGAGCTCGGTGCCGGCCGCTGCCGCCAGGTCAAACTTGGGGTACAGGCGCAATGGTTCAATGGCGGCAAGCGCCGTGGCGGCGGCCTTGGCGGCCTCAGCATCCATCGGCACCAGCCGATCCAGCAGCACGATCATCGCCGGCGCGGGCAATGCGGGCTTCTTCTTGCGTTTGAACCACTTGCTCGTGAACCATCCCATGGCGGCAGACTATATAGAAGTCAGATCGGTACGAGCTTCAGGTTGCGCTGGATGGGGCTCGGGGCTTGGGGGCTTGGGGCTGGGGAAACTGCCCCTGAAACGCGGCTATCGTTAAGCCCTAAGTCCCATCCCCAAATCCCGTGCCCGACATTCTGTGCCTTGTGGCCGCGCCCGGGGTATACTGTCGCGGGGGCCCACATGGCGAAAACGAAATCCTACAAGGTGCTGGTGAAAGGCGAGCTGAAAGGCCCGTTCAAGGAAAGCAGCATCATCAATGGCTTGCGCGCGGGCATGCTGCCCCTGCGCGCCAAACTGCTTGATCTTGAAACCGGCGAATACCTCGAAGCCCGCAAGCTGATCGGCGAAAAGACTCTGGCTGATTTCGACAACACCATCCCGCTGTTCGACGGCGATTTTTGACCGTGGCGCGGGCGCCACGCCCGCGGCAGTGAGTGGTGCAGGGCGCATATCCTGCAAGTTTCACGCGGCACGGCCGCTACGGGGGCCGGACTTGGCCTGCAGTGCGAGTGTGATGCCTCGGCAGCTTTCGGCTGGGGCTGAACTGCTATTATGGCCTTGTGGACGCTTCCATTCACTTGGACTTTGAGGCTGCCTGGGCTGCTCATGATCGGCTGGCTTTGCGGCTGGCTGTGGGGCCGGGGTGTGTTTACACGCCTCGGGCCTTGGCGCTGCAACTTGCCGATGCCGCTCTTTCCGGCCTGACGGAGCCTCCTTTGCTGCTCGACCCGGCCTGCGGCGGCGGGGCGCTTTTGCTGGGTGCGATTGAGTGGGCCGGCGCGCAGCGGCCCGCGTGGCTTGAGGCCTGGGCTGAAGGCGGGCTCTGCGGGCTCGATAGCGACCCGCGCGCCGTGGCCGCCACCAACCGCGTGCTGGCGCAGGCGCTGAGCCGCAAGCGCCCGTTTGCTCGCGTCGCCGACGCACTGGACCGCCGCGCCCAACCCGGGCCTTGGGACGTGGTCCTGTGCAACCCGCCCTGGATCAGCTTTTCCGGCCGTCATGCGGCCGAGATCGCCCCCGCCGTCCGCCGCCGCTTGGCTCGCGACTACAGCGCCTTCGCCGGCTGGCCCAGCCTGCACGCGGCCTTTGCCCAGCGCTGCGCCGAGCTGGTACACCCGGGCGGCGTGCTGGGCCTGTTGCTGCCCGCGCAGATGGGCGACCTCGCGGGTTACGCGGCCGCGCGCAAGGCCGTCACCGCGCGCCACGCGCTGTTGCACGTGACCGAACTGGGCGAGCACGCATTTGCCGGTGTCACGGAACCCGCGCTGCTGCTGGTGTTTGGCGAAGGCCCGGGCAGCGGCGCGGTCTGGAGCCCGTCCGCCAACTTGTCTTCTGACTTGTCCGCCTTGCGCCGCTTCCAGCCGCTGCCGCCCGAATGCTTTGCCGATTGCGGCGTCCACACCGGCAATGCGGCCGCGCTGCTGCTGCGCGAGCGCCCGG
The DNA here is from genome assembly GCA_938014885.1 of uncultured bacterium. Lineage (GTDB taxonomy): Bacteria > Planctomycetota > UBA8742 > UBA2392 > UBA2392 > CALLQI01. Next base: position 96,620 of record CALLQI010000018.1, on the reverse strand, counting down.
GCCGGGGCACGCTGCCGCTGCGCGTCGGCCGCGACATCACGCCGTGGGGGCTGGCTTCGCCTTCGCTGCATCTGAGGCCGGCGAAGTTGAGACGGCCTCACTACGCGCGTATTGCCGCGGCCTCGCGGTTTGAGGGCGCGCAGATCGTGCTGCGGCAGACCGCGGACCGGCCGGTGGCGGCGCGGCACACGCCGTGGGCTTACTTTCGCAACTCGGTGCTGGCCTGTTACGGCGCGCCGGGGCTGGACACGGACTTTCTGCTGGGGGTGCTGAACAGCGACACGCTGGCGGGCATCCACCGGGCGCTGCATCGTGACGCGCGGCAGCGCGCCTTCCCGCAAGTGAAGGTGTCGCACCTGCGCGCGCTGCCGATCCCGACCCGCGAGCAGGCGGGCAAGCTGTACGAGCCGATCGCGAAGGCCTCGGCGGCGGCGGATGCGGCAGCCGTGAACCGGCTGGTGGGGGAGATGTATGGGGGGCTTGGGGCGTAGGGCTTGGGGGGCAGCTTCGTGTCTCGTGTTCCGTGTTTCGTGCTTCGTGCTTCGAGGTTTGGAATCGGGGTCTTGGGGATGCTTCAGGCCCAAAGGGCCGTCTCGTTCAGCCCAGGCCGCAACAACCCGTTCAATGCGATAGTGTTCCCGCGAGCCGCATTGGCAAGTCACGAAACAACAAGCACGAATCACCAAGCACGAAGCACCAAGCACGAAGCACCGGGCACCAAACACCAAGCACGAAGCACCGGGCACCAAGCACCGGGCACAGAGCACCGAAACGGCAAGACGCCGCGATTGCTCGCGGCGTCTTTTTCCCTGTTGCGCGTCTGAGTCCTGCCCGGCTTTGCAGCCGGGCAGGTCGCGGTACGGTGACCGGGTCTCGGGCGGGCGGGTCACCCGGACACCAGCACCAGCATGAACTGAACGAATGGTTAGCAGGCGGCATTCCCGCTGTGGCGCGGCTTTTCGCCCCGTTCACGCTTCGGCACATTTCCGCGGACCTTCGCGGGTTGGCGTCGGCATTCAGGTGGGAGGCCGCGGAATCGGCTTTACGGCTTTGCGATTCGGCGTAACCGGGCTACCCTTACGGGGTTCCGTGACAGCAATTACGGGAATCGTTTCTTACTGGGACAGGACAAACCATGCGCTACCCACGAATCCTTCCTGCGGTGTTTGCCGGCCTGGTGTTTACGGGCCTGACGTTCACGGGCGGCACCATCAACGCCGAGCAGATCCGGCTGTCAGACGGTACCTTCCTGCAGGGCGAAGTCACCGAAGTGAAGGAAGACGGTTTCACCTTCAAGCTGACTGAAAGCGGCGGCAAGGTCTTCCTGCGCTGGAGCCAGGTGGATTCCGCGCTCAAGAAGCGCCTCACCAACGACACCGACCCCGACGAAGGCCTGAACCTCGAAGTCACCGTGGTCGGCAGCCGCATTGAGCTGATCGACGGCACGGTATACGAAGGCGATATCCGCGACGCATCGGGCGGCTACAACGTCAGCAACCGCGAACTGGGCAGCAAGCCCCGCTTCGTCAGCAGCAAGGACGTGCTGGAAGAAGGCGTCGTCCACGATGTCCAGATCGACGCCACGGTCATGATGACCGAGCGCGAAGCACTCGCCTTGGCCGAAGCCGAGCGCCAGCCCGAAACCGCCAAGCAGTTCTATGAACTCGCGCGCATCGCCGACGCGCTGGGCCTGTACGCCGAATCGAAAGACTACGTCACCCTGGCGCTGGCCGCCGGCCCCGACAGCAAGCTGCAGGTGCGCCTGACTGAGTACGAGGCCAAGCTGGACGACCTGATCCGCCAGCAGGGCCTGCTCACGAACCTCACGGCTGCACGCCAGCTTGCCAAGAAGAAGAAGTTCAAGGCGGCGCTGACCACGCTCGAGAACGCCAAGACGCAGTTCAACCCGACTGACAGCGTGCTCGACAAGTGGAACGAAACCTACGCCGAGATCGACCTGGACTTCACGAAGTACGTGATCACCGAGTGGTACAAGCAGCTGCGCCCGATCGCGCGGGTCAAGGTCAAGGACAAGAAGCTGACCGTGAACGAGGCCATCAACTGGGCCCGCCGCGAAATGGACAATGAGATCGCCCGCAAGCTCACGGTGATGGTCGGCGGCGACACCACGGCCGGCGACGACAAGAACATCAAGCAGCGCTTCGGCACCCGCTTTGACCTTGAGACGAATGCGGTGATGCGCCTGTCGCTCAAGAAGGCCAGCTTCGGCGAAAAGGGCTTCTACCAGATCGTCGGTGGCCACCTGCCGGTAGCCGGCAAGAAGCCGGCCAGCAACCCGCCCGCCCCCGGCACTCCGGGCAGCAACCCGCGCAACCCGCGCGGTGGCGACCGCGGTGGCAACGGCAACGTGGTGCCCCAGAACCCGCAGGATTTTGACGACTTGTTCAAGGATCTCGACAAGGGTGGCAAGCAGTTCCAGGACAGCGGCAAGATGCCCGGCGGCCTGCCGGACATCAACGAGGAAGAACTCCGCGACATCATGCGCCGCGTGATGGGTGAAGACAAACCCGGCGGCAACAACCCGCAGCCGGGCGGCGCCCCGCAGGTCGGCGCGCAGGACCTGTCCGAGCTGAAGGTGCCCGAATTTGTGCCCACGCTGACCGAGTGGTTCGACGACGCCGGCGACACCGCGCAAGGCAACTGGCTGGTCGCCGTGTACGTCAAGTTCAGCGGCACCATGCGGATCTATGAGCTTGATCGCTGGGACATCAAATTCAAGTAACACGCACCCGCACCCAAAAAGGCCCGGCAATCGCCGGGCCTTTGTCATGTATGGCGCGACAATGCATGCTGACCCCGACCAAGGACCCGAGCCCGAAACCCCGGCCCCATGCACATCGTCGTGCTGAGCGAACACTTCCACAAGGTCAACAGCGGCCCGTACCGCAGCGTGTGCGCCATGGCCAAGGTCTGGACCGGGCAGGGGCACCGCGTCACCGTGCTCGGCATCGCGCCCAAAAGCCAGACGTATCAGCACGAGTGCGGGGCTGAAGTGCGGCTGCGGCGCTACCGCTTGAAGATCATCTCCACCAAAATCGGCCGAGCACCCTACTACTCGTGGCTGCTGCGGCGCATCCACAAGCGCAACGCCGTGGACGTGGTGCTGGCACAGGGCATGTACGCGGGGGCGGCGGCCTTGCACTTCCGCGGCCGCACGGGCGTGCCGTTCGTGTTGAACCCGCGCAGCGGGCTGACCGCCGTGGAAGGCGGCTGGAAAGAGGCCCAGGCCCACCGCGCGCTGCGCGAATGCGATGCCTGCATCGGCATCTCACGCAATGCCACCGACGAATGGCGCGCCGAAATTGGCGCACCGGAAGGCGGCAAATTCCACGCGATCCACAACGGCGTTTTCCTGGACCTGTTCGACGGCCCCAAGTCGCTGCCGCCCGGCGTGCCCGATACCCGCCCGCGCATCCTGTGCATGGGCATGCTGCGCAAGGTAAAGGGCCAGACAGTTCTGCTGGACGCACTGGCCACACTGCGCGACCTGCCCTGGCACGCCGTGTTCGCCGGCGACGGCAAAGATGAGGCCGCGATCAAGGCGCACTGCAAGGCCCTGGGCCTGGACGACCGCGTGACCTGGACCGGCGTAATCAGCGGCGAGCAATGGCGCTGGGCGTTTGCCAACGCGGACATCTTCGCGCTGACGCCGGTGTACCCGGAAGCCTTCGGCAACGTTTTTCTAGAGGCGCAACTGGCGGGATTGCCGGTGGTGACAAGCGCCGCGGGCGCCATCCCCGAGTTCGTAATCGACGGCCAAACCGGCTACACAGTCCCCAACGACGAAAACCTGGCCAAAGGAGTAGCAACCAGACTGCGCCATTTGCTGCAAGACGAAGCTCAGCGAAGAAACATGGGCCAAGCCGGAATCCAAAACGCCCAAACCATGAGCTGGCAACGAATCGCCGCCAAGTACATGGAAGTACTAAAGTCAGTCACCAATCCAAGCGAAGAAGCCAAAGCATGAAGCAGCCCCAGAAGTGGTTTCTGGGGCTGCTTTTTGGTTGGCTCCGCCTGCTGGACTCGAACCAGCAACCTGTCGATTAACAGTCGAATGCTCTACCATTGAGCTAAGGCGGATTGGCTGCTCAAAGCGTTGCAGACCGTATGTTTTGCGCGCTTTGCGTCAAGGGGATGGCCGCTTTGTGCCCTTCTTGTGGCCGCCCTTTGCGCCCTTCTGTGCGCCCGGTTTCGTGCCCTACCTCAGCCGGTTTGCGAGGGCTCGCCAGCCTTCTTCCGACTCCTTGGACAACCTCGCTACCTCCTCTGATTCCGGCAACAGGTAACGCGCGGCGGTTGCAGCTTCGGCCGCCAGCAGGTACCAGCCTGCGGCCTGGCGTGTGGCGTCCTGATTGGCTTCCGCGTCTGTTTCCTGGCCCATCCACAGCGCCCAGGTCGCCAGTTCCAGCCACAGGAACTCGCCGGGGATTTCCAGCACCACGGCCTCACGCAGCAGTTTCAGGGCGGCCAGCGGGTTCTGGCGGCCTGCAGCGGCGGCGTGCAGCGCGGCGCGGTTGCCGCTGGCGGGGTTTTCGTCGGCGTGTTCGGCGTATTGCTTCACCAGCGCGTCGAGGTCCGCTTCGGGCCACGCCGCAATGCGCAGCCGGTGCAGGTCGTAAAGGTCGGCCAATTCCAGGGCATCATCAAGGTGCGCTACGCATGCTTCGAAGTCGCGGGCCTTCCAGGCCTGCATCGCCTGTTCGCGCAGGCTGTCGATGCGCTGCTTGTCCTCCGGCGTGGCCTTGGGCATGGGCTCGCCTTGCAGGTTGCCGGCTTCGTGGCGCCGCTTGATCGTGTGGCCGAGGTGCCACCACCAGGCATCGCCGCGCGTTGCATTCTGCTGCCACAGGTCAAGGTATTCGCGCCACACCACATCGCTGAGGCCGACCTGGCGCATCAGGTTCTGGTATCCGCTATTGGCCTCAAAGTGCCAGCGTTCGCGGCGGAAGGCGTGGTGGTATTCGGTGCGGGCTTCGTCGTAGCGTTCGGCGGATTCGGCCCGGTGGGCGCGGCGCACGAAGGCGTCGGCGGTTTCCTCAAGCGGGATGTTGCGGGGTCGCGGCTCGGGGTCGCGCGGCTCAGGGTCCGGTTCGTACACATAGCGGCCTTGGCCGCCGCACGCGGTCAACAGCAGCACGGATGCAAACATGAGGTAGCGCATGGATTCGCCGTTGGGGCCGGCCCCGGGGACCCCCAGCTTACGGAAACATGCGGGCGATGCAGCAGATTCCTGCAATGCCCGCTAAACTGTGAGGATGACCCGCATCAAGCTGGCCAACATCATCCTGTTCGTGACCGGGCTTGCGCTGACGGTGATCGGCTTCGTGCTTCTGACCGTCGACGAAACCAATGCTCCGCCGCCCAACGCCACAGCGCAGGGCCTGCCCGAAACCCGCGAACAGATCCTGGCCGCCGGTGCCAAGCTGGTCTCGCAGCACAACTGCAATTTCTGCCATCGCACCGAACTGCCAGCCTCACACCCGCCGCGCGACAACTGCCAGCTCTGCCACCAGAAGGCCGGCCGCGTCGAAAACCTGGCCCCGCCGCTTGAGCACGTGGCCGAGCGCCGCAGCACAAGCTGGATCCGGCGCTATCTGCGCTACCCCTACGCGATTCGCACCAACAGTGCCGACCGCATGCCGGATTTCAGCCTGTCGGACTTCGACATCGAAGTGCTGGTGGGCTACCTGGGTGAACTGGGCGCGGAACGCATCGCCAAGCTGCCCGGCTGGCGGCCTCAGCGCGAAGCCACGCCCGATGCCGCGCGCATGGCCGCCGCCGATGAGCTGTTCCATGCCAAGCTGTGCGGCACCTGCCACAGCCTGGGTTCGCACATCGTAAAGCCCGAGTACGGCCTGGGCGGCCAGGCCAAGGTGGTGCCGGTGATATTTGCCCCGCCGCTTGATCGTTCGTTTGCACGCGTGAGGCCGGAATGGCTGGCGGCCGCAATCCGCGAACCGGGGCACTGGCTGCCGTGGTCAGGCATGACGCAGGTGTCGATGACCGAGGCCGAAGCGCGCGAGCTGGCGTGGTTTCTGATGAACCAGCCGACGCACGAGCCGGTCAGCAGTACCGAGGTGATGTCGATCCTTCGCGGGCGCTGCAACGGCTGCCACTACGGGCCCGACGAGAAAGCCTCGCCGGCGACGAACCCGCTGGGCGGTGCGGGCTGGCTTGCGACCTGGAGCCGCAACCCGCGCGAACTGGACCTGTGGACGATCGAAGGCGTGATGCGCGGCGCCAAGGATGACCTCGGCAACCTGAGGCCAAGCGTGGTGCCCTACGCCGAAAACTCGCCGCTGCTGATGCATCTGAAGGGCCACAAGCAGCCATCGATGCCATTTGGCGGCGACCCGCTGCCGGCCGAGGAAATCGAGAAGATCGAGCGCTGGATCCTGAGCGGCGCGCCGGTGCCAACACAGCAGGGCGGCATTACCGTGAACCCGCCGATTGAGATGGGGGATTGAGTCTCGGGTGCGGTGTCTGGTGTGCGGTGTCTCGTGTTTCGTGTCTCGTGTTTCGAAACCCGAAGCACCAAGCACGAAACCCGAACCCCGCACCCCAGACTCCGCACTCCGGACGCCGCACACAATTCCTGACCGCTCGTTCAGGTTTATTTGCATTGCGACGGCCTTGCCGCTTGTTACCTTTCCTGCGTCCAACCTTCGCATAACGAAGTAGGGCGATGCGGCGATCACGCCGCTGAGACCGAAGATGAGCGAGCCAACCACACATCCCAGCACCCCTGTGTCAGCCGATGAGGCTGAAACCACGCTTGCGCCAATTCTTAACAAGCCCGAACTGCTTGCCCCGGCTGGCAGCCTGGAAGCCTTCTACGCCGCCATGGAGTATGGGGCCGACGCCGTGTACCTGGGTCTGAAGAAGTTTTCGGCCCGCGACAACGCCGTCAACTTCGCCCCGGAAGACCTGGATGTGGCCGTGGGCTACGCTCATAGCCTCGGCCGCAAGGTGTATGTGGCGATCAACACGGTGATCCAGGAATCCGAGTGGCCGGAAGTGCTGGAATCGCTGGCGATCTGCGAAGAAGTCGGGGTCAACGCGATCATTCTGCAGGACTTGGGCGTAATGCGCGCGGTGCGCGAGCTGTTCCCGCGCCTGAAATGGCACGCCAGCACGCAGATGCTGATCCATAACCTGGAAGGCGCTCGGTATGCCCAGCGCAACGGGTTTGAACGCGTGATCCTGGCGCGCGAGCTGACGCTCGATGAAATCCGCCACATCGCCCGCAACGTGAACATAGAGCTTGAGACATTCGTGCACGGCAGCCTCTGCTACAGCTACAGCGGGTTGTGCCTGTTTGCCAGCCAGGAAGAAAGCCGCAGCGGCAATCGCGGCAAGTGCACGTACATCTGCCGCGACAACTTCAAGACTGCCGACGGCGAGGGCAAGGCGTTTTCGATGCGCGACCTGTTCGCGCCCCGCCAAGTCAGTGAGCTGGCGCGGATCGGCGTCAGCAGCCTCAAAATCGAAGGTCGCCGCAAGGCACCGCTGTACGTGGCCGCGGTGACCGACCTTTACCGCAAGCTGATCGACGGCAAGGAAGTGGACGTTGAGGCCGTGGAAAGCCGTCTCAAGACCATCTACTCGCGCGAGACCACGCAGCTTTTCCTTGAAGGCAGCCACGGCAACGCCAAGGCCCAGGCCGACGTGCAGGAATCGGAGCCCCAGGGCGTTTACCTGGGCACGATCGCGCGGCTGAAGGGCGACCGTGCCAGCTTCCGCACGGCCACGGATTTTGAGCGCCACGACGGCATCCTGGCCCGCGCGCGCAAGGCCGGCAGCGACGACCCGGGCGTGAAGTTCGGGGCGGACCGCATCAACCGCGGCGCTGAGCGCGTGTTTGAGGTCAAGGCCGGCGAGGAAGTCAGCATCGCGGTACCCGACGGCGTGCAGCAGGGCGACGAGCTGCGTCTGATCAGCAGCAACGCAATCAAGCGGCTGTACCCGCTGAACATCCCCGGCAAGCCCGTGCGCTCGCGCCTGCCGGTGCACCTGGACGTGCTGCTGAAAGTGAACCCGGGCGGCCCCGCGTTGACCGAGCTTGGCATGCCCGGCGTGATCGAGATTGTGGGCCGCGTGTTCAGCCTCGAAATCCGGCGCGAGTATCCATGCAAATTGTTGTTCGCCGACAGCCAGCCGCTGGATGAAGAACGCCTGCGCGCCTTCTTTGAACGCTTGGGCAGCACGCGCTTTGAGCTGGCCAGCTTCAACGGCGTGATCCCCGCCGGGGTGTTCATCCCCGCCGCCGAGGTCAACGACGCGCGCCGCCAGTTCTTTGACGAACTTGAGGCCGCCCTGAACCGCGCGCGCGATGAGGCTTTGTCGGCCGCCCGCGCCGTGGTCAGCGGGCCGCCGGCCAACCCGGTCAACACCGACGCGCTGCCGCCGACGCGCTTTGACGTGATGGTGGACCGCGCCGAGTACCTTGAGCATCTGCCGCTGGAGCACCTGGATGAAGTGGTACTCGACATCGCCCACGGCACGAAAGATTCGGTGTTGGAAGCCTGGCGTCGCCACGGGGCCAAGCTGCGCATTGCCGTGCCGATCATCCTGCGCGCGTGGACCGCGCCAATGGTGTTCGCCAAGCTCAGCGAACTGGTGAAGCTGGGGGCGCGCCGCTTTTCCGTGGCCAACCTCGGCGGTTTTGAGTTCATCGCCCGCGCGGCCGGCATCGAGAAACGCAAGCGCATGAACACCAGCGCGCTGATGCGCCGTTCGCGCATTGTGCAGCCGCGCGCCGGCGTGGCGATTTACGAGCCGAACATCCCTGAGTTCACGCGTGAAGGCCTGGACATCGCCACCGACTGGCCCTGCTACGCCATGTCGCGCGAGGCCGTGCGAAGCTGGCTTGAGCAAGGGGCCTCACGCGTCACGCTTAGCATCGAAGACGGCGCAGAGAACATGACGCCGATCCTGCGCGAGTTCGCCAACCACGCCGAAGTCGTCGTCTATCAGGACACGCCGCTGTTCACGTCCGAGACCTGCGTGCACGCCAACATGCTGGGCCATTGCCCCGGCAAGGCCAAGTGCGACTTCAAGCAGATGGAAATGACCGCGCCCGACGGCCGCAAATACCTGGCAGTCGACAACTGGTGCCAGACGATCATTCTGGGTGACAAGCCCTACAGCATCGCGCAGCATGTGCGCGAGCTTGAGGCCATCGGCGCGCATCGCTTCCGGGTTGACTTCATCCACAGGCCCTACAGCGCGCAACAGATCCGCGACGTGTGCGAACAGGCGATGAACGGCCGGCAGCTCAGCGCCACGCACGAAGGCAACTGGAGCCGCGGCCTGCAGTAGGTTTTTCCTGCCCGCTGCCGCCTTCGCTCGTATGATCGTCCGCCTGTTGCAGACGGCAGCCTTCCCGGAGACCGCGATGCGTACCCTGATTGCCCTGTGCGTGCTGGCCCTGCCGCTGTGCCTTGTGGCGCGCGCTCAGGCCGACAAAGCCGAATTGCCCTTTACACTCGAGGACTGCAAATCGTTCCTGCACCCCGAGTACGTGGCCGAATACGCCGTCGCGGGTGATGCTGGCGACGATGCAAACGACCAGCCCATGCGCATCCGCGTGAAGTACCACAAGGTGGGTGAGGAAGGCCTGACCGTCGAGTCTTCGATCGTCGGCGACACCGAAGCGCCCCCGGCCATCTTTGAGGCCAAGTGGGCCGACTGGTGGCAGAAGATTGCGGACTCCATAACCGGCACAACCGCCACCGACGACACCGTGAAGCTGATGGGCACGGACATCCGCGCCACGCGCTTCGTGAAGACTGACGCCGCTGACGAAGACGCCAGCGTCACCCGTACCCAGTGGTACAGCGCCAAGGTGCCCGGCGTGCTGCTGAAGTCTGAGCAAGTGGCCACGAAGAAAGACGGCACCGTCAGCCACAAGGCGGGCGTTACCCTGGAATCGCTGGAAGTAATCCGCGTGGACCTTCCATGGACCATCGAGGAGATGCGCGCGGCCTACGCGGCCAAGCTGCAGATCACCCACGAAATCACCGACTGGGCCGGCGAAGTCACCCAGGAAGTCACCGGCATGAGTGCCGCCGACGAAAACGGCTTCACCATTGTCATCGGCCAGATCAAGGGCGACAACAAGGTCGCCGGCAAGCCCGTGACCGTGAAGTGGGCCGAGTGCATCCGCCGCCTCGCGCTGCCTGCCAAGGACACCAAGATCAGCAAAGAAACGCTGACCACTGACGCCGGCCAGTTCGAGTGCATCGTGTACAGGCACGAACGCGGCCGCATGGGCGGCATCCAGGTGGAAACGATCTGGCTGTGCGCCAAGCAGCCCGGTGTCGTGATCAAGGAAGTCACCAGCGTGCCGGGCAAGGGCGACCCCAAGGTTACCACCCGCATCCTCAAGGCCCTCAAGCAGGGCTAGCGGCCGAGGTCACCCATGTACGAATACCTGCGAGGTGTGGTCCAGTCCGCATTGCCCGGCGTGGCCGTACTTGAGGCCGGGGGCATCGGTTATCGCGTACTGGTACCGCTAAGCACCAGCAGCACGCTGCGACCGGGCACGGAAGCAAAGCTGCTGCTGCATCATCAGATACTGGCCGAGCAAGGCGAGGAACGCCTGTTCGGCTTCAGCTCAGAGCGCGAGCGCGGGCTGTTCCGCGCGCTGCTGGACGTGCAGGGCGTGGGGCCGTCGACCGCGCTGAACGTGATGTGCGCGGCGGGCACCGATGAGCTTGTCGGCCACATTACGCGCGGCGACGTGGCTTCCCTGAAGAAGCTGAAGGGCATCGGGCCCAAGACGGCTGAGCGCCTGGTGACGGAATTGCGCGACAAACTGGCACCCTGGGCGGTACCGGCGGGGGCCGCGCGCCCGAAGGCGGTGCAGGGCCAGGACGCCGAAGACGCGACGCTGGCGCTGGTGGCGCTGGGCTACCCCCCCGCCAAGGCCGAGGCCGCCGTGGCCAAAGCCGCGGAATCACTGGGCAAGGCCAGCACCGAAGAGCTGGTGCGCAAAGCGCTGCAAGTAGTTTGAATGCAGCAGTTCTGAACGCCGAGAACGAAAGGCAACGCATGTTTCACCCGGACATGAGCTATCGCCGCATGGGCAAGACCGGCCTGAAGCTTTCAGCGCTGAGCCTCGGTGGCTGGACCACCTACGGCGCCAGCGTGAAGGCCGAAGACACAGTGCGCAGCATCATCCGGCACGCCTATGAGTCAGGCATCAACTTCTTCGACATCAGCGACATCTACGAAAAGGGCGAGGCCGAGCGCGCCATGGGCAAGGTCTTCGCCGAGCTGCCGCGCCATGAACTGGTAATCAGCACCAAGTGCTACTGGCCCATGAGCGACGACGTGAACGACACCGGCCTGTCGCGCAAGCACATCATGGAGAGCATTGAGAAGTCGCTGAAACGCATCGGCACCGACTACGTGGACATCTACTTCTGCCACCGGCCCGACCCGGACACGCCCGCCGACGAAACCGTGCGCGCGATGGATGACCTGATTCGCCACGGCAAGGTGCTGTACTGGGGCACCAGCGAACACAGCGCCGATCAGTTGCGCGGGGCCTTCACGGCCGCCGAGCACCGCCACGCCTACGAGCCAATGGTTGAGCAGCCGCAACTGAACCTGGTGGCGCGCAAACGCTACCACGATGAAATCGAACCCACGTGCACCGAGCTTGGCATGGGCGTCGTGACCTGGAGCCCGCTTGCCAGCGGCCTGCTGAGCGGCAAGTACGACGACGACCTGCCCGAAGGCTCGCGCCTGTGGCGCAGCGTGAACCTGCGCAACTCGTACTTGACGCCCGAAAACCGCGAGCGCGTGAAGAAGTTCAAAACACTCGCCGACGAGTTGGGCGTGACCCGAGCGCAACTGGCCATCGCCTGGTGCCTCGCACAAAAGGGCGTAAGCAGCGTAATCACGGGCGCCACGAGGCTTGAGCAGCTCAAGGCCAACCTTGGCGCACTGAAGATCCAGGTCACGGAAGAAGTAAGCAAGAAGATCGACACCATCTTCCCACGCGACCTGGGCAAGTAGCCAAGAACGCAACATCGCAAAAACAAGAGCCCGAAGCAGCTTGCGCAGCAAGCGAACCGCAGGCAACGCACCGCGTTGCCGAGGAGGCGAAGGGGAGACGCCCCAAGCACCCCAAAGCAGCAACCCGCAAAGGCCTGTTCCCAAGCGCACCGCAAGCTACAACGGCCTCACAAGGAGATGCCCATGGCGCTGACACTCAAACTCGAAAAAGGCGAAGTGAACCTCGGCGACACCGTGCGCGCCCACGTGACCTACACCAACGACGGTGCCACACCGGTCACCGTGCCCAAGCCCGAGCTGGCACTCACCAGCGCCAGCCTGCACGTGATGCGCCGCCCCGACGCCACTGAGCCCGAAAGCTTCCTGGTGCGCGTGAAGGGCCACAGCGGCGACGTGAAGGTCAAGCCCGGCGAGAGCATCAGCGGCGTGATCGAGTTCCCCGCCGTGGAAGCCCGCGGCCTTTTCCTTGAGGCAATGTTCGCGCCCACCGGCAACATCCACCCGCAGTTCATTGACACCCAGTGCGAACGCAGCGAACGCGTACCTCTGATCGTGCATGCCAGGGGCAAGAAGCTGCACTGCAAGCTGCACACCGAGGCCGGCGTGATCACGCTCGAGTTCTTCCCGGACAAGGCCTTCAACCATGTGGCCGCCTTCGTGGCGCTGGTGCAGAAGGGCTACTACAACGGCATCAAGTTCCACCGCGTGGTGCCGCGCTTCGTGATCCAGGGCGGCGACCCCACCGGCACCGGCAGCGGCGGCCCGGGCTATAAGCTTCCCGCCGAGTTCAACGAAATCGAGCATGTGCCGGGCATTCTCAGCACCGCGCGCACCAGTGACCCGCACAGCGCCGGCAGCCAGTTCTTCATCTGCACCGACGACTGCCCCAGCCTGGACCGGCAGTACACTGTTCTCGGCCGCGTGGTCGATGGCATGGACGCGGTAATGAAGATCGGCGCCAGCGAATCCAACGCCGGCAAGTTCAGCATGAAGAAGGCTGAGATGGTCCTGGAGTAACTGACGCAAGCGGACACAGGAGCCCCCATGAAGATCTTCATCTCGGCCGACATGGAAGGCGTGACCGGCGTGGCCCACCGCGACCAGCTTACGCCCGAAGGCAAAACCTACGAACGCGCGCGCAAACTGATGACCGCCGACATCAACGCCGCCATCGCCGGTGCCTTGCGTGAGGCCCCGGGGGCCGAGTTCATCGTCTGCGACGCCCACGGCGTGATGCGCAACATCCTGATCGAAGAGCTGCATGAATCCGCGCAGCTCGTGATCGGCCCCGCCAACCCCGACAACAAGCCGCTGTGCCAGGCCCAGGGCTGCGACGAAAGCTGCGACCTGGCCTTCTTCACCGGCTATCACTCGCGCGCCGGCACGCCGGGCGGCCTGCTGGCCCACACCTGGGTCGGCAGCACGGTCTGCAACGTGCGCATCCACGGCGAAGTCGTTGGCGAAACCGCGCTGAACGCCGCCATCGTCGGCCACTGGGACGTCCCGGTCGGGCTGGTCAGCGGCGCCAGCGAACTAGGCCCCGAGGCCGAGGCCACGATCCCCGCTGGCTTCGTGTTCGTGCCCCTGAAGCAGACCTACGGCTTCACGGCCGCACTGTGCCTGCCGCCCGCCCGCACCCGCAAACTGCTGGAAGACGGCGCAGCCGAGGCCGTGCGTCGCTTCAAGCAGGGCAAGCTGCGGCCTCACAAACCCAAGCTGCCGGTAACAATCGAAATCGAGGTCTACCGCCGCGAGATGGCCGAAAAGGCGGCGCGGGCCCCGGGCATCGAGCGCACCGGTGAACGCAGCTTCGCCACCACGGCGGCCGACACCGTCACCGCGGCCGCCCGCATGTGGACCGCCGTCTGCCGCGCGCAGGACGAAGAACCCGCGTGGTTGAAGTAGCGGCGTTTAGCGCAGCGTCAGTTCCTGCCGCAGATCAATGTGGATTTTGCTGGTGCCGCCGAACTTGTGCTGGTCGGCGCGGAACTCAATGTGCACGCGGACTTTCTCGCCCTTGGCCGGTTTGCCGGTGATCGACTTGATTGACTCGGGTCCGATGTTCGCGAACTGTGAGGGCTGCGGGTCGGTCAGCTGAAACAGCATGAAGTTGTGGCCCTGCACAGCACCCGCGCTGAACTCAGTAACGCCGGGATCAAAGCCGATCAGCAGCAGAGCGTGGGGCTCGGTTTCGGACAGCGTGCCGGTTTCGCGAAGCCGGGCGGCGGCCGCATCGTCGATTTCAAAGCGGGTCATAACCAGCAGCAACTCGGAGGCGGCTGCATCCCAAAAGGCGGCCGTGTGGCTGAAGCGCGTTTCGGTGCCTTCGTTGCTGACCCGCGCCGCGGGCTCGGTCCAAGCAGGGGCGGCGGGCGCCGGCTGATTCGCGGCGGGTGGCGAGCTGGCGGGGCGGTTGCCCGGCGCGCCGGTGTTGCCGCCACAGGCAGACAACACCAGCGCAAGCATCGGGCACAACAGTGTGGAGGTGGTAGTGAGGCGCATCGGCTACTTCAGTTCCAGTTCGTAAACCAGGTCGAAGTGGACTTTCTCTTCCGGGGCGTCTTTGTGTTCTTCACTGCGGAACACGACCTGGACTTTGACCTTCTCGCCGACCGCAGGCTTGCCCGCAAGTTCCTTGATGGCGCTCTTGCCCAGGTTGATCAGGTTCATGGGGCTGAGCGAAGTCAGCCAATGGAAGCCATACACCTGGTTCTCGATCGCGCCGTAGCTGCACTCACTAGTGCCTTCCTTCAGGACGAACGAGACCAGCAGGTGCGGCGTTTCGGACTCAATGGGCTCGCCGATGCGCAGGCGCTCAAGCTGGTTATCCGGGATCGGGACCGTGCTGCAAACAACGCGCACGCTATGGTTCACCTCGTCCCAGAAGGCCATTACATGGCTGAACTCGGTAACTTTGCCTTCGACGTCGCAGCTGGCTTTGGGCGTGTCGTAGATCGAGGGCGCTGGTTCCGGCTCAGGTTCGGGCTGCGTGGTACCGCCGTTGCCGGTGTTACCCTTGGCGGTGTTGCCGCTGCCGCCGCTTCTTGAACCGTTGGAGTCGCTTGACTTGTTGCGGCCGGAACTGGTGTCAGTGCCGCTGCAGGCGCTGTCGCCCGAGCCCTTGCCGGTGGTGTCTTTGTCAGTCTTGTTCTTGCTGCCGCCACAGGCGGCCAGCAGCAGCATCAGGCCGACTGCAATCAGAATCCGTGCCATGTTCATAGGAATGTCCCTTAGAAGAGTGCCACCGATCATTGCCGCGAAGGCCGCGAAATCAAAGGAATTGTGGGCCCGTGAGCATGCTGTGCAATCCGGCCGCTGGGGCATGTGCGGGCGGGTGGACCTTTGTTGGCATGTGCCGGCAAAAGAGTTCGCCCGCCGATGCTTGCGCCAAGCCGGCGGGTTGGCCATATTCGGCGGCATGGCCAAGGCAAAAACAGCGGGCAAACCGGCGAGCGGGACTCGCAAGCAAACGCACAGCAACGCGGGCGAAATCCTGCTTGAGACGCGCCTCACGCGTGAGCAGCAGCTTGAGGTGTTTCGCTGGATGGTCGTGAACCGCGAGTTCGACAACAAGATCAGCCTGCTGTATCGCCGCGGCCTTGTGATCGGCGCCGCGTTCTCAAGCCTGGGGCAGGAAGCCAGCAGTTGCGCCAGTTGCTACGCCGTGGGCAAGGACGACATCATTGCGCCGATGATCCGCAACGCCGGGGCCACGCTGGTGAAAGGCCTGCCGCCGCGTGACTTCTTGGCCAACTACATGTACCGCACCAACAGCCCCACCGGGGGCCGCGACGGCAACACCCACATGGGTGACTTGCGGTATGGCATCATCGCGCCGATTTCGATGCTGGGTTGCAGCATTGCCCTGTGCAGCGGGTTCGTGCTGGCGGCGCGGATGCGCGGCGAAAAGCGCGTGGCCCTGACCTGGATCGGCGAAGGCAGCACCAGCACCGGCGAGTTCCATGAAGACGTGAACTTTGCGGCCGTCATGAAGGCCCCGCTGGTCGTGATCATCGAAAACAACCAGTACGCCTACAGCACGCCGGTGTCAGGCCAGTGCGCGGCCGAGCGCTTCGCCGACAAGGCCATCGGCTACGGCATCAAGCACGCCGTCACGATCGACGGCAATGACGCAAACGCCGTGTATGAGGCCACCAAGACGGCCGTAGATCGCGCCCGCGCCGGCGAAGGCACACAACTTTTTGAAGTGCTGACGTACCGACGCAAAGGCCACGCCGAGCACGACCCGGCCAAGTACGTGCCCAAAGAGCTGCAGGAATACTGGGAAGGCCGCGACCCGCTGGTGCGCTACGGCGCGTACCTGAAGGAGCTTGGCTACATCGACGACGACGGCATTGCCGAGATGACGGCCAAGATCCGCGCCGACATCGAAGCCGCCGAAGAATGGGTGATGCAGCAGCCCAAGCCCGACCCCGACACCGTGCTGCAAGGCGTGTACGCCCCTGAGCGCCACCCGGCCCACATGGACGACGCGCACCTGTACGAAAAGAAGTACCGTTAGCCCGTGGCGCGGCTGAACATTGACCTTTCGATCAACGACTACGACCGCAACCTGTTCGCGGAACGCCGCACCGTCGTCGAACTGCGCGAAGGTGAAAGCACCGGCCACGTCGCCCTGAAGCTTCTGGGCATGGCGCTGTTCCACGCCCCCGGCCTGGTCACTGAGCCGGTGATGGATGACGACGACCGCTTCCGCCCCGACCTGCTGCTGCGCAGCGACGACGGCCGCCCGGCGCTGTGGGTTGAGTGCGGGCAATGCCGCGTCCAGAAGCTCGACAAGATCACGTTCAAACATTACGACGCGCGGGTGCACGTGCTCAAGCGCACGGCCCGCGAAGCCTCTGAGCTGATGGGCCGCTGCGTGGGCGAAGTGCGCCGGCTGCAGGCGATTGAGTTCATCGGCTTCGACAATGGCTTCGTTGAGGCGCTAGCGGCCACGCTGACCGGCAAGACCGACTGGATCGTGATCTTGAGCGGCAGCACCATCCAGGTCGTCGCCGGCGGCGCGACGCATGAGTCCACGCTGCATCGCTTCACGGCTTCGTGACGTGTTTCGGAATGCTAAGGCTGCGCCATTGCGGCCCCACCTGCTGCCGCGCCAGCGTCACCATCTGCCCGACGTGATAGCTGTAGTGCCCGACCTGCCGGATAAGCGCCTGCAGCACGCTCAGCGGCTGGGCGCGGATGTGCACCGTGCGGGTCAAGTCGGCCGGTTGCAGCGCACCGATCACCTCAAAGGTCAGCTTCCAGCCCGCATCCCACAATGCCGCGATGTCCTGCGGGGTGTCGCAGGCGGGTTCGAACTCGCCGTCGCGGCCGCGCCAGGGTTTTTCGCCGTCGGTGGTCAGGAAGTCGGTCCAGCGTGAGCGCATGTTGCCGTGCATGTGCTGCACGATGATCGCGATGCTGTTGGCCTGGGCATCGGCGCGCCAGAAAAGCTGCGGCGCGCTGACCTGGGCCAGCACGCCGTCGCCAAGCTTTTTGGTTTCATGCAGCCGCTCAATCACGGCGTCCAGCGCATGGCGCGCAAGATCATGCATGGCTGGACCTGCGCCGCCACAGCGCCAGTGCGGCCAGCAGCCCAAGCGCGGCCAGCGGCAGCGTGGACCCGGTGGCCTGCACGGCGCAATCGTTGCTGTCGTCGTGGTCGCGGTTGCGCCAGTCGGTAAAGGTCTTGTCGAAGAAGATGTCGCCGTCGGCAAGCTGCGATTCCGGCGCCTCCAGTTGCAGGGTCACGTCAAACCAGCCGCTTTCGAAGCCATACTTGGCGTCTACATCGACAAAGAAGGTCTCGCCCCGGCTGGCGTACAGGCGCACGTTGTAGTCCAGCAGCCAGTCCGCGCCGTTGTCTTCGCGGCTCGAAATTTCGTCGCGGTCGCCGTCCAGCACCCGCACGCGCGGTGCGGCGTTGTAGCCGCGCACGTACAGCTTCAGCAGCACGCTGGTGCCGGTGCCGTGGTCCACGTCGATGCGATAGCGCACCGTTTCGTGGTCGTGCAGGAACACTTCGTCGTCGTATTCAAGAAAGGTCTGGGCGGACAATGCTGGCAACGCCAGCGCCGCAATGGCCAGAAGCAGTACGCGTCCCATGGCAATCTCCCCGTGGGCCCCGTGAGCGAGCCGCAGTATAGCATCCCCGTTAACGAAGAAAGCCAGCGCAATACTCCCGGCCGTGCGCCGCATCGCCGCATTGACTACAATGCACAACATGAGCCAGCCGCCGGACTTGCGACACAACCTGCAACAGGCGCTAGCACGCATCGAAGCCGCCGCGAAACGCGCCCATCGCGCAGCCGACAGCGTGACGCTGGTCGCCGTCACCAAGACTGTCGAAGCGCCGGTGATCGCGCAACTGCTGCAACTGGGTGTGCGCGACATCGCGGAAAACCGGCAGCAGACCGCGGCCGCCAAGCTGCCCCTGCTGGCCGACGCGCTGCGCGAGTTTCGCCCGCGCCTGCACTTCATTGGCCCGCTGCAGCGCAACAAGGTCAAGCGCGTGGTGCAGGACTTTGACTGCATTCATTCGGTCGATTCAGTCAAACTTGCGTTGGAAATCAGCCATCGCGCCCTCGAATGCGGCCGAGTGATTGACGTGTTCATCGAGGTCAATGTATCGGGCGAGCCCCAGAAAAGCGGCCTGGCACCGGCCGAAGTCGCCGCCGCCCTGGCCGAGATTCGCGCCCTGCCCGCGCTGCGCATCCAAGGACTGATGACGATGGCCCCGCTGCTTGAAAGTCCTGAGGCCGCGCGGCCGCACTTCCGCGAACTCGCGCGGCTGTCGACGGCTCATTGCGGCGAGGGCGAACGCGGGCTCAGCATGGGCATGAGCGGCGACTTCGAAGTCGCGATTGAGGAAGGCGCAACCCACGTGCGGGTCGGCAGCGCTTTGTATGTGTGACCGTCAGGCGCGTTCGCGTTTGCGGCGGCGGCGTTCGGCCTCACTGTTGCTGCCGAAGTCGATCAGCCCGGCGACGACAATGGCGGCAATCTGCAGCGGGCCAAAGCCGACGTTGTAGGCCCACACCAGCGCCAGTGTCAGCCACGGCATGAAGATCAGCCCGATCAGCGGCCACAGCCAGAACTTGAAGGCGTTGGGCTGCACAAAGGGCGAAAACAGCCACAGCGCGATCAGCAGCAGCCGCGGTGAGATCAATGCAAGTAGTAGATACAGGCAGCCCATGTGTCTCCTGATTAGCGAAATGATCGCGATGCTTGCACGACCGCGCAATAGCCCTGACCGTGACGCGGGACTGTGACCGTGATAGCAGGCGTTAAGGCAAAGGCGGCGTACTCGCCGCTGATTGACGCAACCTGCCGCACCCCTATGATTTCGGGCAGGACACGAGTTACGCGGACGAAGCCATGCAGATCGAGATGTTCACAGCCAAGCTGCACCAGGCAGTGGTCACCCAGTGTGACCTGCACTACCAGGGCAGCATCACCATCGATTCCGAGCTGCTGGAACGCTCGGGCATCCTGCCGTACCAAAAGGTTGACATCTACAACATCAACAACGGCAATCGCTTCAGCACTTACACCCTGCCCGGCAAGCGCGGCAGCAAGGTGATCGGCGTCAACGGCGCTGCTGCTCGACTTTGCCAGGTCGGCGACCGCGTGATCATCGTGGCCTTTGCGATGTTCGAGCGCAGTGAAATCCGCGACCACCAGCCCAAGGTGCTGCTGCTCAACGAAAAAAACGAAGTCACGGGCGAGGGGCACTAGTCCTTCGTTGGCCTACGCGGAACAAGCCTGATGCCCCGACACGACGGCCGCACCCCGGATCAACTTCGCAGCATCAAATTCACGCGCGGCTTCACGGATCACGCGCCCGGCAGTGTGCTGGTCGAGTTCGGCCGCACGCGCGTGCTGTGCACCTGCATGGTCGAAGAAGGCGTGCCGCCCTGGTTGCGCGCCCAGAACATGAAGAAGCCTGAGTCCGACCGCGAAGGCTGGGTCACGGCCGAGTACGCGATGCTGCCCAGCAGCACCAACACCCGCAAATCGCGCGACAAAGGCGGCAAGGTGGACGGCCGCAGCGTTGAAATCCAGCGGCTGATCGGCCGCGCGATGCGCGCAATCATAGACATCAAGCTGTTCGGCGAGCGCACATTGTGGATTGACTGCGACGTGATCCAGGCCGACGGCGGCACCCGCACCGCCAGCATCACCGGTGCCTACGTCGCGCTGTGGGACGCGCTTCTGAAGCTGAAGGAAGAGAAGAAGCTCAAGTACTGGCCGCTGATCGACAGTGTGGCCGCCGTCAGCGTGGGCATTGTCGAGGGCGCGCCGGTGCTGGACCTGGATTACGTTGAGGATTTCGCGGCCCAGGCGGACATGAACGTGGTGATGACCGGCAAGGGCCAGTTCGTGGAAGTGCAGGGCACGGCTGAAGAACACAGCTTCCCGCGCGAAACGCTGAACCAGCTGCTGGACCTGGCCACCAAAGGAATCGCCGACCTGACAGCACTGCAGAAGGCGCTGCTGGCGTAGGCGCAAACAAGACCGCCGCAACGTGAACGAAGCAGGGCCGTTGGCCCTGCTTCGTTTGATTTGGTCCTGTGTTGCGGGTTGCTACTCGTCTTTCTTGTCGTCCTTCTTGTCGTCTTCGACCTTGGGGATCGTGACGGGCTTCTTGGGTTCGAAGCCTGTGGCGCTGGTGTACTTAACTTCCGGGACGTACTTGGTGCTGCGCTTGCGGATGACCTTGGCGCTCTTGATTTCGTCGTCTTTGGTCACGCCGGCGACCACGTCCAGCCCGTAGATCACTTCGCCGAACACGCAATAGGGGCTGGATTCGCTGTCCCACTGCGGGAACTCCTTCAAGTTGATGAAGAACTCCGTGCTTGCGCTGTCGAGCTGGTCGGTGCGGGCCATGGCCACGGTGCCGCGCGAGTTGCGCAGGCCGGCGGCCTTGTAGGCGTCGGTCACGGCCTCATTCTTGATGCCGTAATCGTATCCGTCGCGCTTCTGGCTTTGGTCAAAGCCGCCCTGGATGATGCGCGCGCCGCTGCCACGGTAGATCTCGGCGATGTCGGTGCCGGTGCCTTCGACGCGATAGAACTCGCACTCCTGGTTGAAGAAGCCTTCCTCGACCAGGTTGATGAAGTTCTTGACCGTGTTGGGGCACACGTCTTCGAACAGCTCGATGACGATGTCGCCCTTTTCCATCTCGATCACCACCAGCGGGTTGGCCTTGTCGTCGATGACGAGATCGACCTTGCTGAAGCGCACCGGGTCAGGGGTCTTGTCGCGCTTGGTAGTCGGTACCGGCCAACCGTCGTAATACACCTCAGGCATGTATTTCACGCCGGGGCGTTTTTGCTCAACGTAGGTGTAGTAAATCTCGGCGCTGTGCAGGCGGCGTGCGACCTTCAGCGCGTTGCCGTCGGCGTCGTCCACGAGCTGGCCCAGCGGGTCAAAGTTCAGGTCGATGGTCGCCGAAGGCTCAATCGTGATGAAGAATTCGCCGCGGGCGCGCAGCGGGTCATCGGTGTCGCGGGCCAGGCTGATGCTGCCCGGGCGGAAGGCCTTGGTCGTGCTGCCGGTGTATTCGATGGTGTAGGGGTTCTTGACCGCGACGGTGTCGACGTCGTCTTCCTTCTTAGCGTCGGTGGGCTTTTCCAGCTCAACACCGCGGGGGCGGCCTTCGCGGCCGGCGCTGATCACGGTGGCGTTCTTGAACTGGCCTGAAGCGCTGAAGTGGTTGCTGAAGCTTTGCGCGCTGAAGTCAACGCGGTCGTAGTAGCCTTCGTCCACAAGGCTCAAGAAGTGCTTCACGGCGTTGGGTGCGTCGTCTTCGAACAGCTCAAACTTGACGGTGCCGATGCTGGTCACGAACACGACGATCGGGTTGGCGTCGGCGACTTCTTTGGTGGCAGGCTTGTCGGCCTTGCTGTGGTGGTCCCAGGGCAGCAGCTTTGTGTTGTCAGGCTTCTGCAGAAACTCCAGGTCGCCGTTGAGGCGCGTGCGCAGGCCTTCGATTTGCGACTTCCAAGCCACGTGGGCTTCGTCTTCGCCGTGGTTGCTTAGGTAATCGTCGAACACCGCAATCGCGGCCTTCAACTGGTCGGCCTTGTAGGGGCGCTCAAGAAGCTGGAAAGCGCGCATCGCGTGGCGGTAGCGCGCGTAGGCCTGCAGCTCGCCTTCTTCGTCGGCCTTGGCGATGACGACTTCCATCGCCGGGCGCAGCTCTTCAAACTTGGCGACCTGCGCGGCCTTATCGATCTCGTTGCGGAACAGGACTTCGGCGCTGCTGCTGCGCGCCTGCACGATGTAGAAGACCACGAACGCGGTGATCGTCAGAATCACCACCGGGCCCAGGATCTTGCCGTAGCTGGCCAGGAACTTGCTGGCGGCGTCTACAAACAGCGCGCCCGCGTTCATGCCCGTGCGCGGAAGCATTTCGCGGTGGGCGTCATTCTGGGCAGCCAGGGGTTCCTGCTTGCCCTTCTTGGTGATGGTGGTGCGGACCATGTTTTTTGCCTGCGGTGGTTTCGATTAGGACGGCTTGGACCGGCTAAGATCAGTCGTACTGCGGGTTCATTTCCACGACCAGGACACTGAACGCGTTGCTGCTTTGGACCTTTTCATCCGGAGCCATCCGCAGCACCAGGATGTCTGACTTCTTCTTGAAGCGCAGTTCCATTTTGCCGGCCTTGGCATCAAGCTCTTCGGTCTGGAAGTCCCAGCCCTGGTTAGGCAGCTCGGCTTTGAACCATGCGGCCGTGTCGTCAACGCTGGCGGTTTGCTTGCCGCTGCTGTAGGCGTAGCGGCCGTAGATGCGCTTGCCGCTTTCGCTGTCGGTACGTTTGAAGGGGGGGGTGTCGTACTTCTCCCAGCCGGCGGGCACGGGCACGTCGTCGTAGGTCTTGCCCCACTCGGTCTTGGCGGCGGCGGACTTACAGCCCGCAACCAGCAAGAGCACCAGGAGCGTGGCGGACAGGGTAATAATGCCAGTTCGTTTCATGGCCGTCTTCCTTAGTGTAAGCGCCCGTCCGGGACAAGCCCGGAGGGGGCCGAACTATACAAAGCGCATGCCCCATGCACAGTCCACGGGCAACAGATTGAGGCTGCGGGGACGGCGGAAAACGGGATACGCCAGGGCGCAAAGGAGCGCCACGAGCCCCACATGGCGTGGGATAGCCTATTGCGATGAGAGTCTGCCGTACGGCAAACAACTTCGAACCGCCAAAGCGCCAAAGCCTGCCTAGACCCTTGGCGCTGAAAGCCGGTGCGATGAAGTGGCGGCTCGTGGCGTGTCTTTGCGCGTTGGCGATACGTTGTTGCCGTCAGCCCCAAAAACAATTGCCGTTCTTCGTGGTCCTTCGCGAGCTTCGCGTCAGCCGTTGCTGACGCCGGGTGAAAAAATGATTCGGGCGCCGCTTTCGCGGCGCCCTCATCAGTCGGGCCGACAGAATACCTGCCCCCCCATAACAGCAAGTACTCCGTTTGCTCGGCCCTAAATTCGTTCTGTGGGGTGTGAGGTATAGGTTGTTTTCCACGCCCGTGCATCAGGATTTTTCAGAATCATTACTCGACACCTGTGTCGAAGTCACAGCAGCCTCCGGCGCCTTTGTTGGCGGGACTTTGCGGCCGGCAGATTTTTGCAGCGCGAGGCGCAGCGCGGCCGCGAGCAGCAGCAGCGCGAATGCCACCTTCAACACTTCGGCGTTGACGGCGTAGGCGACCAATACACCGACGGCCGAGAACACGACAGCCACCGGCAGCGTGCGCAACACCAGCGGCAGCTCGACATTTTTTGCGCGCCAGTGCAGCCACGCGCCGACGATGCTGGTGGGCATGATGACGGCCAGGCTGGTGGCGCGGGTTTCCGCGAAGTGGGTGTTGAAGTAGCCGTAGGCCAGGGCCAGCGCGGGAACGACCACAATGCCGCCGCCGACACCGAAAAGGCTGCCCGTCACGCCTGCGACCACGCCCACGACGGCCAGGAACGCGAACTCGCCGGGGTGGGTCAGGCGCGGGTTGTTGCGCAGCAGCGCTTCGGAATCGGGCATGATGCCGATCAGTCGCACGGCGGCCACGATCAGCACCAGGCAGAACGCGTAACGCAGCACGGCCTCGGGCACGATGCGGTTCAGCCAGTTGCCGACAAACGTGCCGCCGATGGCAAACACCGCAAGCAGCAGCGCGACATCCCAGTGGATGTCGCCGGGAGCCTTGATTTCCTGCGCGACAAGTCCGACCGCAATCACCCCGACCACCATGGCCAGGCTGGTGCCGGCGGCCTGCTTGATCGGCATTTTCACAACCAGCGTCAGCAGCGGCACCATCAGCACTCCGCCGCCGATGCCCAGCGTGGTGCTGGCAAGTGCGGCAAAGGCGGCGATCACGATCACCTTGAAAGTGCGGTTCTTGACGTCGGGTTGCACGCGAAGATCAAAGCACAAGCGCCGACGCGCGCAACAGGAGTGGGGGGAGGGGGGAGCAGGTTGTAGGGGTTAGGTGGTAGCGGCTTGGGGCTGGGGGGGCCGGGGTCTGGGTGTGTGGCTGCGCAAGCGTGAGCGCCAAGCCCTGCCACCCCTACAACCTGTTCCCTGTCCCCTGCCCCATGACTCCCCCGCGGTGCTACTCCGGCGCGTTGAGCCGCTCTTGCAGTGCCCGGGTCAGTTCGCCTTGCGCCTGGAACGGATAGTAGGGGAACACCAGCCGCCAGTGCGTGCGCTCGGATTCCGGCGAGTCTTTCACCAGATAGGTTTGCGGCGACGCGTGTTCGGTGCGCACGAAGTAGCGGTCGCCGATCCAGAAGCCGCGCGCCTGCGCCGAGTCTTCGGCCGGCGGGTCAACCTCAAGCTGGAACAGGAAGTTCTCCTGCTTGTCGCCGACGCGCAGCCTCACGGCGCGCAGCGGTGCGTCTTGCTCAGGCATCACGAAGCCGCGCGGCACGTCCAGCTCAGCGCGAGGCAGTCGGTATTCGGTGTCGCTGACGACTTGCGCCTGCGTCACGAAGTCGCCGACGTTGGGTCGTATGTCGGACCATCCGACGCGCAGGATGTGTTCCGAATACTCGGAAAGCACCGGTCTGGATAACGTGTGAAGAAAAAGTCCTGCATCATCTTTGTCGTAGGCATCGCGCATGGCGTTGACCGAATCCTGCGGCTGGCGCAGTACCGGCCGCGACACGCTGGTGCAGGCAGCGGCCGCAGACACAGCCAGCGGCAAGGCAAGCAGGGCGATCAGCCGGGACAGTCGCGCACGGAAGGTGGGTTGACGTGTCAAGATTTTGCCTCCGCGGCGACCCCGGCGGGTGCCATTGACGTGTCAAGGACGGCAAAACGGCGGGTGATTTTCTTTTGACGCTGCATGCTGCGTAGGATACTTTTCACCGCAGTGAGTGTGTGTACGCAGTACAACCCTAAGGAGAGAAACATGGCAGCTACCGCGAAGAAGAAGTCAGCCAAGAAGGCTCCGGCCAAGAAGAAGGCACCCGCCAAGAAGAAGGCCGCGAAGAAGAAGTAGTTACCCCGGCCGCGAATGGCTGACCAACGTCGCCCGCGCGGCCGAACCCGAAACAACCGCAGTAAACGCAGCAACGGCAGTACAAAGCAAGACAGACGCAGTACCGCTAAGCTGGAACTGAACTTTCAAAGCACGTAACTTTCGAAACACACACACTCTCGACTTGGGTCCCTCTGTCCGCCAACAGGGGGACCTTTCACTTTAACCGTGTGGACACGGCGACTGCGTATCGAGTCCCGAGTCCCGAGTCGGCCGAAGGGGCTGTCTGCGGTCTACCCACCAACGAAACGCCAAGTCCCAAACCCCGAACCCCCAGCACCGAACCCGCAGCACCGAGCACCGAGCGCTGGGCACCGGGCGCCCCGGCAACGCAAACCGGACGCCCTTGGGCGTCCGGTTTCTGGTTTGCCTGTGGACTACTCTTTTTCGGCCACGATCCAGATGCGGCTCTGCACTTCGACTTCGTCGTGCAGCCGGATCTTGAAGCTGTAGGTTCCGAGCTCGCGGATGTGTTCCGACTCAAGCTCAATCTGCGCGGGCTTGAGGGTAATGCCTTCGGCCTTGAACGCGTCGGCAATGATGCGCGAGCTGACGCTGCCGAACAAGTGGCCTTCGGGGTTGGCCCGCATGGGCACGGTCAGCTGGACCTTGCCGATCGCGTCGGCGATTTCCTGGGCGTGTTCCTTTTCGCGCTCGGTGCGAGCTTCATAGGCACGCTTTTCACCGGCAAGGCGGCGCAGGTTTTCATCGCTGGCGGGCATGGCCAGGTTCTTGGGCAGAAGGTAGTTGCGGGCGTAGCCGTCGGTGACGTCAACGACGTCGCCGCGCTTGCCTACGCCGCGGATGGATTCACGCAAAAGAAGCTTCATGTTGGTCTCCGTCAATCTGTTCGTACGCGGTTCCGTTTCAGTTCACTCTGCGGCCGGGCTTAGTGCGACACGAAGGGCAGCAGCGCCATGAAACGCGCCAGCTTCACGGCCTGGCGTACGGACTGCTGTTCCTTGTGGTTGGCGCCGGTGCGCTTGCGGGGCTGGATCTTGCCCACGCCTGAAACGAAGCGTGACAGCGTTTCGATGTCCTTGTAATCGAGGAATTCGCGCTGGTCGCGGGTCAGCTTGCTCTGCGTCGGCATGATCGCGCGCGCGCGCTTCTTCTTCTTCTTCAGCTTTGTGGCGTTGATGCGGATCTTACCCATGGCTGTCTCCTGCGGGGCGTGCCCCGCCTGTGTTTGGTTAAAGGTTTACGTCGTCGCCCACGTCTTCCACGTTTTCGGACGTTTCGCGCTCTTCGGGCATGGCCAGGTCGGCGTCGCTGACGCTGCCTTCGTCCGAATCACGAATCGTGCTTCCGGTTTTTTCCACCACGCGGATGTGGCGGCCCGACGCGCTGCGCTCAACCTCGCGCCGGATGAACTGCACACTGTAGGCCACAACCCGGATGCGGCTGCGGCGCTGGCCGTCGCCGGTGGTCCAGGTGTCCTGCTCAAGGCGCCCTTCGACGAAAACCGGCGAGCCCTTTTTCAGGAACTCGGCGCAGCTTTCAGCCAGTTTGCGCCAGCTGACCACGTCGATGAAGCAGGTGCGGTCGTGCTTTTCGCCGCTGCTTGTGGTGTAGCTGTCGCTTACGGCAAGCCGGAATTCCGTGACCGGTGTGCCTGACGGCGTGTGCCGCAGGTCAGGGTCGCGGGCCAGGTTGCCCACCAGGAATACCTTGTTCAGAGTGATCATGGCCGTTGTCCGTGTGCTGCTTCGTCCGAATCGCGGGTCAGTCCTGACTACTCAATCAATGCCGGCACTTCTTCGGTCTCGCGCGGTGCTTCTTCTTCGCGGCGCGGGGCCTTTTGCTCATAGCGGCGGAACCATTTTTCGATTGGCACGCCTTCACGGTTCGTGAACAGGTAGCGCAGGATGCGCTCGGTCAAACGGCACTCGAGCTCAACTTCCTGCATCTTCAGCGTCTCGGCGCGGAACGCGGTCAGGATGTAGGCGCCGCGCTTGTTCTTGCGCACTTCGTACGCAAGGCGCTGCTCGGCCCACAACTCGGCGCGAATCACCGTGGCGCCGTGCTTTTCCAGCACGGTGCGGCACAGCGCGATCGCTGCTTCCGGGTCCTTGTTGGCAAACCCCGGGTCCACGAGGAACAGGCCCTCGTAAAGCCTCTGGTTGTCCTGCGGCATGGCTTCTCCTGGCTTCGGCACAGTAATGCCCTCTCGGTCGTATGCCCGGCGCCGCCGAAGCGCCGGGAAGGGCGATGAATGCAATGCGGATGACGCTGCCCGCTACTTCTTGGCAGGTGCTGCCTTGGCTGCGGGGGCTGCCGCCGCGGCGGCCGGGGCTGCGGCGCCCGGTGCGGCCGCACCAGGGGCTGCTGCTGCGCCCGGTGCTGCTGCTGCCGCTGCCGCCTGCTCGTCGGCGATGGCACGACGCGCGATGGCGCACTTGACCACGAAGCCTTCCGGCGGCGAAAGCAGCTCGGCACCTTCGGGCAGCGGGACGTCCTTGAAGCGGACGCCGTCACCCAGCTCAAGCTTGGCCACTTCGACGGTGATGTACTTGGGCACGTTGACGGCCGGGCAGTTGATGTCCACGCCCGACTGCATGATTTCAAGCAGGCCGCCGTTGCTGGCGCCCTTGGGCGTACCAAGGAAGGTGAACGGGACGATCAGGCGGACCTTGTCCTTGATGTCCACGCGCAGCAGGTCGATGTGAAGCAGTTCATCGCGCAGGTTGTCGCGCTGCAGGCCGCGGATCAGCGCGTGTTCCTTCTTGCCGCCGATGTCGAGCTCAAGTACGTGGTAGGCAGCCTTTACCAGCTGCTCCAGGTCGCGCTGCGGCACGGAAAGGTTCAGGTTTTCCTTGCCCTTGCCGTACAGCACCGCCGGGACTTTGCCCTCGGCGCGGGCACGACGCATGTGTTTGGTACCAATGGCTGAGCGCGGCTCAGCCTTAAGGCTGGGGAGTTGCATGGTTGACCTCGGTATTGGACCCCGCGTCCGCTTTCTCGCACCATGCGAGCCTGGCCGGCGTCGGGTTCTTTCCCAAAGGGCTACTTCTTTAGGATCAGTTTGGTCGCTGTAAAGCCGCAGTCCGTGCTTTTCTGCACGGTTGCGTACACCTTCACGTTGTACTCGCCGGCGGCGGGAACCTTCTCCAATTTGCCTTGCAGCACGGTTTCATAGCCGCCCTCATCCAGCTTGGCGCTTCCGATCACTTCAAGTTTCGGATCAAGCAGCAGCTTGCTGTTGCTGGTGGCGTGGTTGGCGCGCACGGCCTCTTCGGCGGCCTTGCGTTTGTCGGCGTCGGCGGACACCAGGTCGGCGGCGGTGAATGACTTCAACTCACCGGCAATTTCTGTGCGGCGTACTTCAATCGCGCAGCTAAGGCTAATGCCTTCGGGCAGCTTGTCCGCGTGGCGTACGCGCACCGTCAGCTTGCCGTCCGCAAAATCGGCGCTGTGGCCTTGCAGGTCCACCGTGGGATAGCGCATGCGCAGGCCGGGATCGCCGGTCAGGTTGTACATACTCATGTGGCTGGCATTGAGCGCGGTGCGTTCTTCATCCTTGGGGATGATGAACTTGGCCATCAGTTCAAGGCGGCCGCGGTCGGGGTCTTCGGCTAGCACAAGTTCTCGCTTGGCGATCAGCAGCGCTTCGCCCAGCGTGGGCACGCGGTCGGTGCTGACGGCGCTTACCAGCGCCTTCTGCAGCAGGGTATTGCTGTAGGGGTGGCTGTCGCGGCTGCTGCCGATGACGGCGACGGGTGCCTTTTCGGTGAAGCAGATTTTCTCGGCCAGGCAGCCCTTGGGGTGGTCCATGTAGCCGGTCTGGCAGGCCACGATCAGCATCACCGGCAGCTTGCCGTCGGGGATGTTGAACTTGGCGACGTCGTCGCTGCTAAGGATCGGGGCGCGCACACGTTTGCCGCTTTCGTCCTGGATGTCCATGTTGTCGAGGCGGTCGTACAGGCCGTGGCCCATATAGGTCAGCATCAGTGCGCCGGCGTTGGCTTCGTCGATCACTTTGTCACTGAACAGGCGTGGCACGTAGGCGTAACTGCTGCGGATGTTCGCGTAGGTCATGCGCACGGTGTAAGCCTGGCTGATTGTCTGTTCAGCGAACTGGGTGAACAGGTTTTCCAGCATGCGGTCAATCTGCGCGCCAAAGCGGCCCTCGCCGGCGAAGAACGTCAGGTTGCGCAGCCATTCACCCTGCGGCGCGGCCTCGTAAGCCTTTACTTTCTTCAGGGCAAGGCGCGCGTCTTCAACCGTGCGCGCGGGAATGCGCCCGACGGCGATGTCCGGCATCGCATGTTCGTCGGTGATCACGTCGGCCAGGAAGTTATCCGTGGGGATGCGCTTGCGGCGCGTAGGTTCCGGGTTGCTGTCTTCCTGCCGCGTCAGAAACCACGGAATCTGTGAGGCCGGGTCATAGGCATCAACCCCTTCGTCGGGGCAGTCGCCCATCAGCAGCAATTGGAAGCTCGGGCGAACCTCATCGTCCAGTACCGACCACTGAACCACCTGGGACTTGATGTCGACCAATGAGGGTGCGCGCTTGGCATCACCGCTGATTTCGGCCAGCGTGACGACCTTCGTGACGCGGCCGTGGCCGGCACGCATGGCCGCCCACTCCGTCGCGACTTCTTTCAGGCCGTTGGCGCAGAGGATGACGTAGTCAGGAGCACCGGGTATTGGCTTGGTTTCGGTCGCCTGGGCAACGTTGTTGACAATAAAGGAAGGCAGCGCGAGCAACGCGCAGGCGAACAACAGTCGGGTCATCCCAGATCTCCGCACCAGACACAGGCCCTGTGAATCCGGCCATAGTGCGAACAAGCGGTCATTTTCCAACGGAGAAACATTGTCGATCGCGTTCGAGATTGGCGCATGATTTGCACTATCGAAGGCAGGAACCAATCGCACCGAAGTGCATTCCGCGCCGACAGACTGACCCCTTGGTGGGGTGACTCGCAAGCGCAAGGCGGGTGTGAAGTTAGGCCACGAGTGGGAACTCGGGCCTCAAAGCCGCCAAATTGCACGCCTGCAGTGTGTTACAGGCCAGCTACGGTGTACGGTTCCCGCCAGTAACGATACAGGTAGCAAGGGCGGCAGCCCTTGCGAAACGGGCGATTCCATCGTGGGGATGATCGCCCGCCTCGGGGGAGTCAAGGGAACTTCTGAGCCCTCCTTTTGACTCCCCCATCCTTTCTTAGCGCATGCATGGAAGCGCTTGCATGACGGCAAACAAAGAACCCCCGCGTGAGGCGGGGGTTCTGGTCATTTTGCGTGCGCGTTTACTCGGCGTCGTAGCTGGGCAGAACCTGCACCAGTTCGGCTGTTGCCGGGTCCATCGCATACAACACGTCGATCGCGTAGTTGCTGCGCGCCTTGCGGCTGACCACGGCCAGGAACACGATGTCTTTCTGTTCCAGCCCTGACGGCACCTTCCATTCCAGCGTCGTGCCCGCGCTTACGTTTTCCGTGGCCTTGTTCTCACCGCTTACCAGCTCAAAGTTCAGGCGCACGCGGTTCGTGCTGCGGCCGTCTGAGTCCTTCATCTTCAGCGTCGAGCGCGCGTCACCGGTGCGGCCGTTGAAGGCCACGTCGAACACCTGTTCCTTGTTGGTGGGCACGCCGGAGTCATTCAGCCAGATCTGGCTGCAGCGCAGCCGCACGTTTTCTTTGTCCCAACTGGTGTCGTAATTGGTGGCGGTGATGTTGACGCGCACGAGTGTTGCGTCGGCGCGGGGCTTGGCGGCCTCAATCTGGGGCTTGGGCATACCGCCGCAACCAAACAGCAGCATTGAGGCGGCACAGGCGAAGGTCAGCGCGAGAAGTTTCATCGGGTCTCCAGGAAAAGTCAGTGAGCCCACGGAGTTTGCCCTGAATCGCCGCCGGGGTAAAGGACTTCTGGGGCGGGACGTACAAGGCGATTTTTGCACCCTCGGTACCGGCGCGCGGACTACACTGGGGGGATGAAGATGAAGATTGCGTTGATTTCGGCGGGGCTGGTGTTCGCGGGCGCGATCCTGGTGATCTTTGCCGCCAAGTCCGGCTACATCTTCCAGGACACCTACGAAGTCGAACGCACCGACGTGCAGCCCAGCAACCCGCCACCGCTGCTGGAAGACGACAAACTCGAGGACAAAAACCCCTTCTTCGACCCCGACTTGACCGATCCGCGACCCTTCGGCCCCGAGGACAACCGCTGGCAGCTCAACCTCAGTGCGGCCGTGATCGCGCTGGACGTGCCGGACACCCGCAGCGACGACAGCCCCGCCTTGCAGCGGCTGTACCCTGACTACTCCGCAGCGGCCCGCGAGCTCAAGGCCGCGGGCTTCACGGTGCTGCCATCGGTCAACCTGATCGGCGGCAAGGCCAAGCAGTTTGACGACGGCCTGTACGCCGCGCTCGACCTGCACATGGCCGCCAACACCGAAGAAGGCATCGCCGACATCAAGCGGCTGGTGCGCCAGTTGATGTCTGAGCTCAACCCGACCGGCGGCGCCTATGCGTGGATGATTGCCGCGCTGGAGGCCGGCCGCATGCTTTCACCCGACGAGTTCAACCGGCGGCCGGCGAAGACGGATGAGTATCTTGCAGCGTTCCGGCGCAGCCCGGCCAGCAAGCCTGTGGGCTTTTACACGTGGAATGAAGACCTTACGCGGGTGTTCACGTTCCTGCGTTTCCTGCAGCAACCGTTTCACGTGCGTGAGGGCGTGCCGCAGGTGCTGGCCAACGCGCTGAAGCGCAATGGGTCGTGCCGCGAGCAGTACACGCGGATGATTGAGTTTTACTCGAAGCTCACGAACCCGATGGACGGGCTGAACCTGCTGGCGCTGCTGGACGCGGGCAACGAAGGCAAAGACCTTCGCGAAATCGCCGCGCCGGACAAGCAGCCGACGGTGCACTTTCTGCCATATTCCGACGCGCCCG
Organism: uncultured bacterium; assembly: GCA_938014885.1. GTDB lineage: Bacteria > Planctomycetota > UBA8742 > UBA2392 > UBA2392 > CALLQI01. The sequence goes on along the minus strand of CALLQI010000018.1, from coordinate 64,145 downwards.
AGAACGCGCTGTTTGAGCGCCTGTACCCGATGGGCGTGCCCGCCGGTGCTGAGCTGATGCGCGACCTGGTGGCGGCGATCCGCACAGGCAAGCTGGACCTGGCACCGGGCCCCGACAGCGGCTGGTACGACTACCAACTGCACGCGCTGGAAGCCCTGCTGCTGCCCGAAAAGAACCCCGAATCCCCCAAGCTGATGCTGACCCGCAAGTACAAGCTGCGGCTGCTGGAGGCCTTCAAGGCGCAGGTCACCAAGCACCGCGAGACACATATCCGGCAGATTGCGGCGGCCGGCAATGCTGCGGCTGGTGAGCCTTCGCCGCCAGAAGATGCCGTTGTGCCAAGACTGCGGCTTGAGCCCAACCCCACGTACTACCTGCGTTACGCGCGCGCGTATTCGTTCGTACAGCAACTGGTGCTGGCCACGGTGGCGGACCCCAACGGCCTGAACCGCCTGCGCGAAGGCGCCGTGCACCGCATGCCCCTAGGCGACGAACTTGAGCTGATGCGCCTGAAGTTCTACGGCTTCTACCTGCTGGCCTGCGAAGACATCGGCCTGAAGCCCGAACTGCGCGCCGGCGAAATCACCGACGAAGGCTACTGCAAAGGCCTGGCATCGGAGTGGCTCGAAAACTGGGCCGATGACCCCGACATGGCCGTGGACACCCGCGTGATCGTGCCCGTCTACGTCGGTCCGCGCGGCGAAACCCGCAACTGGTGCAAACTCGGCGTGCGGCCGATCCACCTGACCGCGCGCTACGCCCGACGCCCCTCCTGGCGCCCATGGCCCAAGCCCGGCGAAGTCCCCGCCGAATGGAAGCAGGTTGGCGGCATCACTCCGCTGAAAGTGATCGTGCTGGGCGACGAGTTTGCTGAGGCCGAACTGCGCCCCGGCCGCGTGCTGACCCGCGCCGAGCTTCGCGACATCGCTGACCACAACCCCACGAAAGAAGCCATCCTCGCCGAGTTGCAGAAGTAGCCCGCGTTACAGCGTCTTTCCCGATTCACGCTAGGCCGGTACAAACCGGCCTTCGAATTCATTTTTCGTGGGCACGGGGGCAGCCTGACGTACTACTGCCCGGCAGGGGCCAATGCCTTACGCTGACCTGGACACATCTGAGCTGGTGCTGAAGGCCCGCAAGGGCGACCGTGACGCCTTTGCCGCGCTCATGGACCGGTACCAGGAAGGTGTGTACGGCCACATGCTGGCGCGCACCCGCGACCCCCAGCGCGCCCAGGAAGTGACCCAGGACGCCTTCACCACGGCCTACACGACGCTGGCGCGGCTGGAAAAGCCGGCCAGTTTCCGAAGCTGGGTGATCGGCATTGCGCTGAACTTCGCGCGCCGCCGCCGCAAGGAGATCGATAACCCCGACTTGATGGACGCCGCCCCCGACGACCGCGAGGGCGGCCTGGAGGCCCTGGCGGGCTCTGAGCGCGTGCAGGCAATCCGCGAGGCGATTGAGGACCTTCCGGATAACTACCGTACGGCATTGATGATGCACTATTTCGACAAGCAGCGAGGCCGGGCCATCGGGCAGGAATTGGGGGTCAGCGAGGGGGCCGTCCACATGATCCTGCTGCGTGCAAGGAAGGCATTAGCAGAAAAACTGAAAGATTTTGAGCCCGGCGATGACTAGGGACAGCCAAAGTTGATCCGCCGGAAAATCCGGCACCAACCGGCAAGGCAGGACAGGGCCATGAGCAACGAGAACCACAACCAACACGCCGACAACTCTGACCTTGAGTTGCTGTGCTCGCGCTCGCTCAGCGTTGACCCGGCGGACACACTTTCGGCCGCCGAAAAGGCGAAGCTGGATGAAGGCCTGGCCCGCGACGCCGACCTGGCTGAACTGATGCAACTGCTGTCGCGCGCCCACGCCGCCGTCAGCCTGGCCAGTGAATTCAAACTGCCCGATGACTTCAAAGCCCGCGTGCTTGCCGGTTTGGATTTGGCTGAAGCAGAAAAGGCCGAAGCGGCCGCACCCGAACGTGAACTGGCGCCGGTGTATCGCCTGCGCTTCACGGCGGCTCCGCTGCTGGTGGCTGCAGCGATGGTGCTGGCGCTTGGGCTGGTGTTCATCGCCAGCGCGATCACGAACAGTGGCCGTCCTGCCGGCGACGGTTTCGGCATTGCCAACGACCCGGTACCCGACTCACCCAAGGCGGCAGTGCTGCCTACGGCGCAAGTGTACGCGACCAGCGCACAGGACTTCACGCTGCGCGATGGCGCCAACAACCAGCGCACGGGCACGGTGATGGACGCGCGCGTTTCACTGCCCGCCGAAGTGCAGGCACCGGCCAATTCGCACGCCGTCATCAAGGTCGGCAACGGCACGGCCGTGCTCAGCCCCGGTTCGCGCGCGCGGCTGGCCGATGTGGACGCTGACGGCACACCCAACTTCGAGCCCGTTGAGGGCGACCTTTACCTTGAATCGCGCGGCGGCACGGTGCGTTCGCGCATCGGCACCCGCAAAGGCCGCGTTGACGTGCAGCTTTCACGCGGTGGCGTGACCCTGCGCCGCACCGAAGGCGGCTACACCGCCATGCCAAGCCACGGCGGCACTCTCGTCGGCGGCCACAGCGTGGCATTGCGCCAGTGCGCCTTCGTCGATGACGACGGCGTGCGACTGGACACCTGCGACAGCGACGGCCTGGATGAGTGGGCCGTTTCCGGCCGCGTGGACGCGATCAAGCACGAAGTGCGCAAGTTGATCGGCCCGCAGTTTGAGCAGATCAGCGCTGAGCGCTGGCAGGGCTGGGAGAAAATGCTGCGCGGCGTGCTGACGCGCCCCGCCGAAAGCGCCGCCCACGCGTACTCGATCCGCTTTTTGCTGAAGTACGGCTTCTTTGAAGACGCCAGCGCCGACGAAAGCGCGGCCTGGACGCGCATCGCCGACATTTTGGGCGAAGGCACCACTGAGGCCGACATCCCGGTGCCGATGCTTGAGATGTTCCAGGCATTTGAGAAAGAGCTGCAGCAGAACCCTGAGCTGATGGGCCAGATGAAGCAGATGCTGCGCCAGGCCCTCGAGCGCATGGCCGAACGCAAGAAGTAGTTGCCCGTTGCAGCAGCCCGCTACACCAGCCGATATCCCGCGTTTTGCAGCGCCGCGAGCTCTTGCTCGGCCGCTGCCAGTTCTTGCGTTGGCTTGCCTGCCCGCAGATTTCGCAGCCGGGTGGCCTTCCAGTCCAGCTTGACTGACAGTTCCGACGGCACGGCCTGAAACGCCTTCTCCGCGTCGGCTTGGGCGTGCTTCAGCCCAGATCGGTCACCGCACAGGCGCGCGACCTGCGCCCGGTTAATCGCCAGCATCGACTGCTTCAACACCGGCGAGTGTGAGGCCGGGGGATGATCTCGCGCCAGCGCGTCAAAGTGCGCCACGGTGCGCTTCTTGCCTTGCAGGCAATCAAGGACCAGCGCCGCGAGGCGGGTGTCGTACTCGGCGTCCGGCACGCGCTGCGGGAGTGGGCCCACGAGCGTGCCCAATGCGAGTTCCAGCTCGGTCGCGTTCTCGCGGGTGGCGGCATGGCGCATCAGCATGCGGGCCTTGGCGCCGTTCATGGCGCCGACGTGGACGGCCTCATGGAAACTGAGATTGCCCGAAAGCAGCATCGCGCGTGTGTACAGCGGGCCGGCGCCGAAGTTGTCTTGGGTCAGGGTGGGGTAGACTCGCACGGTAGTGGCCAGCCCTTCGGCCAGGTCGCCCAGTTCAATCGACAGGTTGGCCTCAAGAAGCTGCAGGACTTTGTAGGTTGAGTCGGCGGCAGCCTCGGCGGCCAGTGCCAGCACCGCGCGGCATACACGGCGGCCTTCGCGCAGGCGGCCGGTTTCGCGCAGCAGCATGGTGAATTGCAGGGTGGAGTTGAGCTCAGGCCCGGGGCGGATCACGCCCGCGCGTGTGCGGCGCGCAAACACCCGGCGCTCGAATTCAAGGGCCTGTTCTACGCGCGCGGTCAGGTAGTGGAAGCTGCTTTCGGCCGCATCGAGTTGCTCGAGCAATGTGTCGTCGGTGGTCAGGCGGGCGAGCTTGCGGGCGGTTTCAATCAGGTTGCCGGCGCGGTCCATCTGCATGCCGCCAAAGCAGCGTTGTAGCTCGCCCAGTGTGGCCTGCAGCAGCGGTCCGGCGCGCTTGTTCAGGGTGCCGCGCATGCGCTCAAGTGAATCCAGCGATTCGCCGAGGCTGCGCAGGGTCTTCTGGTCCGGGCGGCCGGAAATCTCGCCCAGCCGCATGCGGGTGACAGCACCCATTGTTTCCACCAGTTCCAGCATGTCGCCGCCAAGCTGGTGCACGGGGGCGCGCACGTCGCTGAGCAGCACGCCGCCTTCGCCGGTCAGCAGCCATGCCGGGTTGACCTGGAACGCGCGGACGAGTGCAGCGCAGAAGCTGACGGGCACTTTGCCTTCGCGCAGATAGCGGTGGACGTTGGCAGGCGAAGTCTCCGTGCGTCGGGCGATCTCGGCCTGCGGAAAGCGCGCCGCCAGCAGGCGCAGGCGTTCGCGGATGCCGTCGTTTTGAGTTTCAAATCCCATTTGCCCCTCATTTCGAAAATGAAATGCGAGTGGTGTAACAGTGTGACTTGCCGTTGCGATCTTCGATAGGCTTGTCCTTGAGCCACCAACCGGAGACAGCCATGCGCATCCTTCTGATCACCATGATTCTGTGCAGCGCTGCTTTGCACGCGCAGGAGTACGGCGACGCGCCTGCCAGTTACGGTACCCACTACGCCTGGAGCGCCGGTCTTACCTGCTGGCTGGGCAACACCGTCACCAGCGACACCACCAACCCGGTAAGCCCGGCCTGGACCGGCGATGTGGACGACGGCCTGGTGGGGGCCCACAGCTGGAGCTCATGGTCAAGCGACAACAGCCTGACCGTTTACATTGACGCGCCGATCAACCAGTGGGGCCTGGGGCAGACCCACGCGCCGGCGATGGTCTACCTGGTGGCGTTCGTGGACGCCAACGACGACGGCATGTTCAGCGCTGACGAAACTTACCTGTACTCACCGTTTCGCATCCCGAGCAACCAGCAGTACACCATCCGCAACATACGCATCCACGCCACGCAGGACTTCTCGCGCAACGGCCTGCACAAGGTGGGCGTGCGCATCGCCGTGCAGGACACCATCGGCGGCCCGCCGGTCACGCAACCCAACGGCAGCTTCTTCATGGGCGAAGTCGAGGATTGGCTGATTGACGTCTCGCCCGCTGAGCTTGTGGTCGCCACCGAAACCCTGCCGATTGCCCACGAAACCCTCAGCTACGGTACGCCGATCACGGCTGCCAATGGCACACCGCCCTACCAGTGGAGTTTAAACGCAGGCACGCTGCCCGCAGGGCTTGCGCTGACGCAGGTCGGTGACGAGTTTGTCTTCTCGGGCACCCCGGCCACGGGTACTGGCCTTGTGCTGTACCCGTTGACGGTGCAGGTCACGGATGCGGCACTTGACGTGTCAAGCCGCGTGCTGACACTGCGTGTGGACCCGGCCCCTTACGCGCTGCCATTCCAGGACGACTTCAGCACCGAAACCGGTTGGCAGTACGACCACCTTTGGGCCCGCGCCACCGTTTCCGGCACTTCGGGCAACGCCGTGCAGCCCAACTTTCACGGCCACTTCCCCGCCGAGCCCGCGCAGGACTTCACACCCGGCAGCGCCAACAACATGGCGCTGATGGATTCACCGGGGCAGGCCTACCAGCAGGGACTGCACTTCGAGACCTGGGCGACATCGCCGCTGCTTGATTGCAGCCAAGAGACCTCCGTGCAGCTGCGTTTCCGGCGCTGGCTCAGCCACGCCAACGGGCATTCCGGCATCCGCATCCAGGCGCGCGGCAACGGCGGCTGGGTGACGGTGTGGGACCGCCTTGGCCCCGGCAATTTCGCTTATCCCACCACCGTGGACATCGCATGGACACTTGAGCTGGTGGACATCTCGGCCGTTGTGGCCGGCTGCAGCCAGGCACAAGTGCGATTCGGCATCGGGCCCGAGATGTTCGGCGAGCTGGACTGGTATGGCTACATGGGCTGGTGCATCGACGACCTTGAGGTGGTGCGCACGCCCTACGCAGCGCCGACCAATGCGGCGCCGGCCGTGATTGCATCGCCCAACACCTTCAGCGGCACAGGCTGGCCCGCGCCGCTGCCGGTGCTGTACCCGGGGCATGTGCACGGCTTCAGCGTAGACGTCAGCAACGTCGGCGGCCCGGCGCTTACGATTGACAGTGTCGAAATCGGCATCGTTAACGACGTGTACGTGCAGTCGGCGTGGATCCTGCCGATTCACTACGAAGCCAACGCAAGCTGGTACGGCAGCGTGACTGCGGCCGTCGGCGGCACCACGAACATTGCTGCCAACGCGGCCAGTACCACGGTGAATGGCATCCTCGAAATGTCCGGACTGCCGCTGACTGTGGCCTTCACGCAGATGACCGCGCACTTCTTTTTGCGCGGGACGGTGACGGGCACCGGCGAAAGGGTCGAGCTTCGCTGCAACACACGCATCACGCCCAGCCCCACGCCGCTGCCGGGCCTGCGGGTGCACGAAAACTCGATCAGCAGCGGGCCGCAGATCGCCAACGGTGCAGCCCCCGGCGGCCTGCGCGCATTCGGCAGCGTGACTGCGGGTAGCGCCTCAAGCTGGCTGTACATCCGGCTGAAGAACACTTCATCCACGCCGTTGACCGTCGGCACGCCGACGCTTGCCGGCACCGACCCCACGCAGTTCGAACTGTACACGGGCGGTATGGCCTTCACGCTGACGTCGGGCCAAGACACCTGGTTCACCGTGCGCTTTGCGCCTACCGGTGTCGGCGCCCGCAGCGCCATCGTCACGTTCACGCACAACGCGTCCAACACCGGCACGCCCTTTGAATTCGGCGTCAGCGGCCTCGGCATCGGAAACGGGCCTGTGCTGGCGGTACATGAAAACAACGCCGCCGGCAGCCTGATCGCCAATGGGGCCGCGCCGGCGGGCGGCCGCGACTTCGGCCAGGTGGTTACCGGTACGCAGGCCGCCTTTGCGGTACATGTCCAGAACAACGGAAATCAGGACCTGGTACTGGGCAGCCCCACACTGTCCGGCCCGGGGGCTGCCGCGTACAGCCTTTCGGGGACTCTGCCGCCGACTCTCGCACCCGGCGCATGGGCGTCATTCCAGGTCCTGTTTGCCCCGGCGGCCTTTGGCGCGTTCGACGCCATGGTCGAGTTCGCGCACAATGACGTCGGCCAAAGCACGCCCTTCACTTTCCACGTCACGGGCCAAGGCATCGGCAACACGCCGCTGGTGACGGTGAACGAGGGCTTCATCGGCGGCACCACCATCCACTACGGTGCGGCCGCCAGCGGCGGTCGTCTGTTCGCCCCCCGCGACGTAGGCACGGGCCCGGGCACTGAAACGATCATCCTGGTCGGTAACACCGGCTGGCAGCCATTGACGCTTGGTGCGCCCGTGCTGATCGGCGCGCACGCGGCCAGCTTCGTGATTGACGACAGCCGGATGACGCTGGTGTTGCAACCCGGCGAATGGACGGGCTTCACGGTGGCGTTTGAGCCGCTGGCCAAGGGTTTGAAGGTTGCCCACGTCGAATTCGCCCACGACGACCCGACCGTCACGCAGCCCTTCCGCTTTGAAGTGCGCGGCCTTGGAGTTGACCCCAACGGCGTGCGGATTGACAGCAGCACGTTGCCATTGGCCAAGGCGGGCAGCGACTACGGGTCGTTCACTGTCGCGGCCTCGCTGGGAACACAACCCTACACCTGGGACATTGTCGAAGGGCAACTGCCCGCCGGCATGCAGTTCAGCGCTACCGGCGAACTTACCGGGATGCCGCTTGCGCACGGGGTGTTCGGCCTGCGCTTGCGCGTGGTGGATGCCTTGGGCGGTGACGACGTGCGCTACTTTGAGCTGATCGTGCAGCCGCCACCCGGCCACATTGAGAAAGGCGGCAGCAAGCCGGACTCAGGCTGCGCGGCCACGCAAAGCAGCAGCTGGATCGTGGTGCTTCTTGCGCTGCTGGCCGTGGCCCACAGGCGTCGGGGGTTTATTCGGGGGCGGGCGGGTCAAGCGGCGCGGGCGGGTCAATCTCGGTGATCCAGTCTTTCAGCTTCTTGGGTGAATCGCCGACGTTGCAGGCAATGGTCATGGTGTCGTTGTAGTCGCCGGCCTTGATTTCGATGGCCTTCCAGCCTTCATGCCAGCTTTGGCTGATCACGGTCATGATGCGGTCGGGCGTGGCCACGGTGCAAGGTTTGTACACGCCGAGGCGCTTGAAGTCGGGTTGGTGAATCACGCAGGCTCCGGTCTTGTCGCGCATCCACAGGGTGCGTTCGAAGTCAAAGGGTCCCACCTTGCCGCCGGGCTTCAGGTCCAGTTCGCGGGGTTCGGCCTCGGCGTCGCACTGCAGTTGGATCGGCAGCGCATCCAGGTAGATCTCGTTCAGGTTTACGCCGTTGTGGTTGAAGAATGTGGTCTTGAGCTTGCGCCAGCTTCGGATGGTTACGACCGGGCTGCCCCAGGTCAGTGTGGCCTCAAAGCCGGTCTCATCAAACAGGTCCAGTTTGGCGTCGCTGTTCTTGCGCGCGTACACGAAGGTCTCAACGCGCAACGTGCGCTGGAATGGGTTTGGCTCAAGCACTTCGGCCTTGGTCGCGATGCTGGGGTACACGACGAACACTTCGGGATGTGAGGGCTCGCCTTTGCGGTAGGATTCGTCGACGGCCTCACCCATGGCGGCCGTTTCAACGCAGCCGACGCTGGCCCCCAGCGGCGACACGAACAGGTGCCAGTTGCCTTTCAGCGCCTTCAGCTCAATGCGGCCGTGAATCGTTTTCTCGGCCGGCAGCTCGAGCTTCAGCAGGTCGTTCTGCAGCTCGGCGGTGACGCGTTTGATCTTCTTGCCCAAGTCAATCTGCTGCTTTTCGGTTTCAGTCTTGTGCTTCTTCCACGACGGAAGCTTGGCCTTGGACTTCACGCCCTGGTGCAGCGTGAACTGTGCACCGCCGGCGGGGATCGCGGCGAGAATCAGCAGCTTGCCCGCCTTCTTGTCGTAGCTGGCGGGCAGTTCTTTGCCCGCGGCGTCGCGGACGGCGAAGTCGCCACTGAGCTTGATTTCGTGCTCGAGCACGCGGGTCTCGGTTGCCAGAGTTCCGGTGTGGGCGAAGTTCAGCGTCACGGGCTCAGGTTCTTTGGCCCGCACGGTGACAGAGCTGACCAGCAGCAACGCAATCGCGAGCAGCAATGGTCGCATGGGCAGTGGTCGCATGGGATGCTCCTGCACACCAGCGTACAAAGCGGCAGCGTTGAGCCACGCGAATTGCGCTCGGATTGGCTTCTTGCCGCTTGCGGGTTTTGGCTTACCATTGCGTGCTGAGTAGTCCGAGCTGTCTCCCTGTGGCCGAAATGCGGCCCGGGCGGGGGATGACCCGGACTCCTCCTGCCAAGGAGTCCTGATGCCCGTCCCTGAGCCCGACCGGCCCGCCGCCGGCAAACGCGCCGGGTTTTCACCCGCCGAAATCGATCGCCTCGAACGCGCCGAGCGCCTGCTCGGGCATGAGTTCCAGGATTACGCGCACCTGCGCATGGCGCTGACACACAGCAGCAGCAAGACCAGCAAATTCCCCAGCAACGAACGCATGGAGTTCCTGGGCGACGCCGTGCTGGGGCTGATCATCAGCGAAATGCTTTACCGCATGTACCCTGATTTCCCGGAAGGTGAGCTGACGCGGGTGAAGTCCGTCGCCGTCAGCCGCGCCGTGCTGGCCGAACGCGTGCGTGAACTGGGCCTTCACGAACTGATGTACCTGGGCAAAGGTGTACGCCGCGATGGTGCGGCCCGCCTGCCCACCAGCATCCTTGCCAACTTGTATGAGGCCCTGCTGTGCGCCGTGTACCTCGAAGGCGGCATGGAGCAGACGCGCCGCTTTGTTGAGCGCGACCTGGGGCCGATCATCGAAAGCATCACCGCCCACCAATTCCAGCAGAACTACAAGAGTGCGCTGCAGCACCTGGTGCAGGCCCGCAACGACCGCGCTCCGCATTACAAGGTCATCAGCGAAGAGGGCCCCGACCACCAGAAAGAATTTCACGTCGTGGTCAACATCGACGGTGTCACATACGGGCCCGGTGTGGGACGTAACAAGAAAGAGGCCGAACAGCGGGCGGCCAAGGCGGCACTTTCCGAGCTGCTGAAAGAGTACGTGGCCCCCGACGACGATGACGACTTGCTCGAGGTCCCGATCCCTGAGGACGACTTTGAGGACGACTCTGACGAATAGGCTTGCGCTGGTTGCCGGCGGCACCGCCGCAGCCTCGCTTTTGCTGGCCTTCGGGGCCGGCTTGCAGCCGCTGGCCGCGGCCGACCGCCCGGCATTGGCGCTGATTGCCGTGACACTTTCGCTGCCGCTGGGGGCGTTTGTTTCGGGCCGGGCCAACTCGTTGCGCGATGCGGGCGAGCGCGCGGGCGCATCCATGCTGGCGGGGGTGCTGCTGGCGGCCTGCTTCACACTGTTTGAGCCCGCGCTGTTCTTGCGCACCGCCATCTGGTGTGGCGCGGGCGCGTTACTTGGCGGCAGCCTTGGTGCATTGCACCTCGCGGCCGGCATAACGGCGGTGATCGGCTGGCTGCTGCTTTGCGGGCTGCCGTTCTTTGTCGAGAAATTGCCGGGCCACCTCTGGCGCGATTACGCGCTGCACGGCTGCCCGTGGCTTGGCTTCAGCCAGGACGCATTCGGGGGCGACCCGCTGCGGCGTTCGGTGCTGTACTTGGGGCACTGGTCCGAACTCAGGGATGAACCCGCGTTCAACCTGCTGCGTGCACATACCCTGTGGCTGACGGGCACGCTGACGCTGGCGGCGGCGCTGCTGCACGCGGCGACAACGCCACGCAAACAGGCGGCATAGCCCGTTCAGTCTTCGCCTTCGAGAATGCGGCGTTCGAACTCGGCCAGGTCGCCGATGTCGTCCAGCATCTCTCGCTCAATGCGGCCGATCGCGCCGCGGGTCGGCTTTTCCAGCCCGCTGCCGCCGCCGGCCTTCTTCTGGATCAATCCGGCCAAACGCTCGCCCATCTCGGCACTGCGCAGGATGGTCGCACCGGTCAGGCGGCAGGCGCTGGCGACGGCGTTGTCGCTGCTGACGACCTTGAGCTTGCGGGGCTCGTTGGCGCCTTCGACATAGTCGCGCACCGCGCGGTCGGCGCTTTCGGAATCAGGCCCGCAGAAGAAGACCTGCACACCGGGGTTCGCCAGCTCGCCCTTGGCCACGGTCGGCGGCGTGCCGTCGAAGTACACACGGGCGCGGGTGCTTTCCCGCCGGCACAGGTGCGACAGCAGCTCAAGCATGCGGGCACGGGCGCGATCGCCGTCACCGGGCAACACACCTGGGAAGCGGGCCAACGCATGCAGCAGGTTGTAGCCGTCGATGACGTACATGAGGTCTAGTTTCCGTGATCGGCGAACGGCCGCAATGGCACGGCAACAAAAAGGCCCGCCTCGCGGCGGGCCTTTGCAGACTTGCAGGGTTACTTGCCTTTGAGCTTGCGCAGTGCGTCGAGCGCGCCTTTGGCCTTCTTGCCGCCTTCTTTGTCGGTGCTCTTCTTGGCGTCGAGGGCGCCGATGTTGGATTCGATATCGTCCATGCCCTTGAATGCCGCACCCAGCATCACGCCCGACACCGCGACCGCGTCGTCGGCACTGACTTCCTGCTTGCCGATGCCGGCCTCGGCCAGTTTCTTGGACATGCTGCCTTCGAGCTTGCTGACGATGTCATTGAGGTCGCCGCCGAAGCCGCCGCCTCCGCCGCCGCCCTTGGCCATCATCTCTTCCATCTTGGCCAGCTGGGCCTGCAGAGCTTCCGTGTTGGCAGTGCCGGCCGCGACTGTCTTGGCTTCCAGGTCGGCGCGCAGGCCGGCGATTTCGGCCTTCAGGCCTTCCGCGTTGGCCTTGGCGATGTCTTCGCGCATGGTGCTGCTGCTGTCGCGAATCGCCGACGTGAGCTCAGTGAACTTCTTATCCAGGTCGCCGCGCAGGTCTTTGAATGCCTGCATCAGCGCGTCGGTGGTGGCGCCGTTGCGGTTCTTTTCCTGCTTCTCCAGCAGGTCGGTCATGCGCCCGACGGCTTCTTCCAGCGCCTTCTTCGTGCTCTCGTCCGACAGCGCCTGGGCCTGCACGGCTGCCCCGCCGCCGGCGGTGCCCAGCTGTGCCTTCAGGTCGTTGAAGTAATCCTCAAGCATCTGCTGCTGCTGCTCAACCATCATCGCCCGGGTCATTTCCTGGCTTTGGGCCTTGCTGGCCTGGTTGACCATGAAGGCTTTAAGCTCAGCGATTTCGTCGGTGATGCCCTGGAACTGGACGGCTGAGGCCGCGTTGGTGGCCTGGGTTTCGCGGGCAGTCACGGCCTCGCGCAGGTTGGCAAGCTCTTCCTGCAGCTTGTTCTGGGATTCCTGTTCTTTCTTGTTCTCGGCGAAGAGTCGTTTGAACTCTTCCATCGAGTCCATGACGATCTTGGCTTTGTCATCCTTGATCGTGGCAATATCGGCGTCTTCCATCCGGCCGATAATGTTCGTCACCGCCTGCGAGATCAGTTCATTGATCTTCTTGGCATTGATGACGTTGACCTTCTTCATGCCGCGTTCTTTGAACGCGTCAATGTCGACCTGCCGCGTCTGCGCGCGGATCAGGTTTGCATAGTCAACGTTTGATTCGTCAGCCATGGGAACCCGCCGTCAATCGATGCCAGCACTACGGCGCAACGTCCGCTGCAACGGAACTGGCCCTGGCACCCGCCGGGCGCGATACCGCTGCAATTGGGGGCTGCAAGCACCCGTGATTCAACCACTTGCGCCGCTCACAAACAAGACCAAAGGTGCAGGGCTCCAGTCCTTCCGCCATTCCATGCGACAGGCTATCGTCCGATCCCGTAATCACTTGCGCGGAACCCCAATGCGCCTTGCCACACTGCTGCTGCTTCTGGCCATGCCCACATTCGTGGGTGCAACCACGTTATCGGTCGTTCCGTTTGCCAAGGCGCTGCAAAATCCGGCTTTCGATACCAAGGAAGACACCACGGCAGCGCGTGAAGCACTGCTGTCCATGCTCGTGAACCAGCCTGCCACACCGGCAGAACTCGAACGCTTCAAGTTGCGTCTGGCGCAACTGGTGCGCCATCGCGACACGCGCCTGGGCAAACTGTTCTTCAAGGCGCTGGAATCAACCCCCGAAGTCAGCAACCTGCCTGCCGACGCCACCGAAGTCCTGTTGATCTGTGAGCGCCCGCTGGCACTTGGCGCAAGCGTCGCCGTTTTCGTGCGCTGGCGCCTGATCGAGGCCGGATGGCGCATCGCCGAAATCGAAGTGAACCTGCACGGCGCGGCCGCAGCGACGGTCGTGAACTGCGCCCCGTACTTCGGCGACGGCATGGTCCGCCCCGAACTGCTGAACTTGTCGGAGCTGGATTACCTCGTCGGGCGCGACGCCGCAGACCGAATCAAACCCGCCAGCGAGCAAAAGCCATTTACCTTCGACGGCGGCCTGGCCCGCTGCCTGGCCATGGAAGAGGGCGCGCTGACGCAGGCCATCACCGTCATGCAGGACGCCCTGAAGCCCAGCACAGACCCGGAAGACCGCCTGGCCGGCATCGCCAAATACCTGCGCCCTGAAGACGAAAAAGCACTTCGTGAGGCCGACGCGGACCCCAAACTCGCCAAGGTCGCGTACGAGAATCTGCAAAAAGTGCTGACCAAGGCGGCCGCCGGTCCGGGCGTGAGCGCCATTCCCGCGCGCACTGCAGGGCGGATTGAACTATCGATTATGGATCGCAACGGCGCGTCACTGGTGCGCCTGCATGCCGGCCGCAAGGCCGACGGCCAGGTTGCCTTCCAGGGTGAGTGGCGCGAAGCCCGAGAAGAATCAAAGGAAGACGATGCAACGAGCGACTGAAGCCGATATCCAAAATGCCCTGGCCACACTGCCCGGCTGGGAGCGCGACGAGGACGGGATTGCCAAGTCGTTCGAATTCGCGGACTTCAGTGCCGCGTGGGGATTTCTCAGCCGCGTGGCCCTTGCCGCCGAACGCCTGAACCATCACCCGGAATGGACGAACGTCTATAAGCAGGTGCTGATCCGCCTCAGTACTCATGACGCGGGCGGAATCACAGAACGCGATTTCAAGTTGGCAGCCGAGATCGAGAAGATCAGGGGATAGAGTGTCCGGTGGGGGTGGCCGCCCCGCCCCCCGAATCTCGTGCGTTGACCCAACCCTGCAAACCTTGGATACTTGCGCGCAAGAAAGTTCATGCGCATGACGGCCCCCTTGCCGTCGTGGTGTTGTTTGCACACTGGGATTACCGAGTGCGATAGCCAGTAGTACCGGGGAAGAGATGCCACGCCTGTTGGTCGAGAAAGGTCCTGATCGCGGTCGCTCCGTCACAGTCGTGATGGGCCAGCAGGTCGTTGCGGGCCGCGACAAAGCCGCCGACCTTCAGCTTTCCGACCAGATGTGCTCGCGCCGTCACTTCCTGGTGGCAAGCAAGGGCAGCGTGTTCGGGCTCAAAGACCTGGGCAGCGCCAACGGTACGCTGGTCAACGGCCGCAAGTCGGAAGCGGCGCACCGGCTGACCTACGGCGACAGCATCCAGATCGGCGAAACGCTGATCACCTGGATGCCCGACGATCAGGACAGCAAACAGGGCGGGCTGATCGGGCAGCAGATCGGCGGCTATCGGATTGAAGAGCGCCTGGGCCGTGGCGCGATGGGTACGGTGTACAAGGCCACGCAGCTGAGCCTGGGCCGCACTGTGGCGCTGAAGGTGCTGGCGCCTGACCTGGTGAAGGACGAAAAGTTCTGCGACATGTTCGTCAAAGAAGCCCGCGCCGCAGGCAGTCTGAACCACCCCAACATCATCCAGGTTTATGACGTCGGCGACGAAAAGGGTCAGTACTACTTCAGCATGGAGTACGCCAGCAAAGGCAGCGTGCTGGAGGAAATGAGCAAGTCGAAGACCCTGCCGCTGAGCCGCGCCGTCACCATCATTCGGCAGGCCTGCGCGGCACTCGACTACGCCGAGCGCAAGGGCCTGGTGCATCGCGACGTCAAGCCCGACAACCTGATGGTCACGGAAGACGACACCGTCAAGCTGGGCGACCTGGGCCTGGCCATGAGCACCGTCGAGTTGCAGGCGGAACAAGACGGAGTGTTCGGCACGCCCCACTACATCGCACCCGAGCAGGCGATGGGCAAGCCGATTGACCATCGCGCCGACATCTACGCGCTGGGCGCGACGTTTTATCGCATCGTCACCGGCTCAACGATGTTCAGCGGCGCCACCGTCAAAGAGATTCTCAAGAAGCAAGTGCGCGAACCGCACCGCCCAGTGATTGAGCTGGTGCCGGATTGCCCGCCGGCGATCAGTACCGTGATTGACCGCATGCTGGCCAAGAACCCGGCCGAGCGCTACCAGCACGCCAGCGAGATCGCAGGCGACCTGACGGACTGGGACTCACTGCAGCAGCGCAAGGCCGTCACGGATTCGTCGGCGTTTGCCGACCGGCCTCGCGGCCTGAGCCCTGAGGCCAGCCAGCAGATCGCCGAGGTCGCGGCCAAACGCAACTTGATGTTCGCGGCCGTCGCGGCCGTGATTGCCGTGGGTGCCCTTGTGGCGGTGCTGTGGGTGTTCGTCTTCAGTGACGACCCGCCCGCGCAGAACAACACCACGGTGATCGCCGGCAACACCAACACCGCGCCTGCCAACAACACGCCGCCGGTCGATGAAGACACGCGCATTGCTGACGATGAGCTGAAGGCCGCGCTGGGCGTGGCGAACTTCCTGGTCGGCAACCCGCCGCTTAAGGCCTCAGACTATCAGCAAGCGATTGACGCGTTGGACAAGGCACTCGTGCAATGGCCCAAGGGCAGCGAGTCAATGAAAGACACGTTGCGCAAGCGCCGTAACGCGCTGGACGAGGCGATGAAGGCGCTGGCGCTAGGTGCTGCCGCGGTGAACGATGAATGGGAAGACGTGCGCCGGGCTGCACTGGCCCAGGTTGAAGACTTCAAGTTCAAGGCCGCGCGTGACCAGGCCAATGAGTTCATCAAGAAGCACGAAGCCAACGAAAACGAAGAGGTAAAACTCATCGTCGCCAAGGCAACCTCGTGGCTGCTGGAGGGTTACATTACCGCCTGCCAGTCGGCCCTCAGCGGCTTTGAAAAGCGCGTGACGAGCGAAGAGCAGCGCTCGGACGCCCTTGAGCCGGCCGAGCGCGTGACGATCCTTGAGGGCCTGGCCAAGGACGTAGCCGCGCGCGAAGAGGCCTGCGACGAGGAAACCTACAAAGAGCGCCTGACGCGTCGTCGCATCGCGCTGGAGGGCAAGCTGGACACGGTGCGCAAGTCAGCCGAGTCAGCCCAGAAGCTGGCCATGGACCAGGCCTATGACCGCGCGTCGCGCGGGTTCGTGGATGGGCTCGAAAGCTCGCGCAAGGCGCTGGTGCGCGGCGACTTTGCAAGCGCCGAAAAGGCGATCAAAGACTTCGAGACCGGCCACGCGGACTACCTGAAACACAAGGGGCACGAGCGCTTCAAGCCGCTGGCCGAAGACATCGCGCGCCGCATGGACCAGATCAAGCTGGCCTGGGACGCATTGCGGGCACTCGACTACAACCAGACTGGCGCCTGCATGCCCGGTGTGCGCGGCCAGAACGACTTGCTGAAAGAGCACGCCTGGCCCGAGGATGCGGCCAAGCTGTTCGGCGGCGGCACGGTCATGATCAACATCCAGCGCGCCGCCACTATGGGGGACAAGTCATTCACAATCACGCGGGTCAAGGACGGCAAGTTTGAGGCCGAAATCGCGGGCAGCGAGTTCGCCGATGCCGCCAAGGGCAAGGCGCTGGCCACCGCACTGACGCACCTGCTGACCCACGATGCGGAAATGCGCAAACGCATCCTGATGCCGGTGCCCCGTGGCAGCAGCACGTTGCCCGCGGGACTTTGCATCTATGTGCTGCTGTCTGAGCTTGAGGCGTACGCCGAAGCCTACGAGTTCATCAGCATGGTGTTTGCCGCCACGCCTAAGTCAGACGGCAACTATGCCCTTGTGCGCGAGTACTACGCCTGGGGGCTGATCGGCAAGGCGCAAGCACTGAACGCGGCCGGCAACCGCGCCGAGGCTTCGAAGTTGCTTGAGCGAGTGAGCACCGAATTCGCCGACACCCGTGCCCACAAGGGGCGCAATTGAGCGTGCCGTGCCCATCCAGTTGCCGCGAGCATGACCTGCCGTGTGTTCTTTAGGAGACAAAAGCCCTGGCGCGGTCCCAGTAGCGCACGGAGCATGTTGTGGACCCCTTACCCTTATTGATCTTCACGCTGCTGCTTTCGTTGTCGGCGGCGTTTTCAGGGACTGAAACCGCGATCACCGCGATTTCGGCCGTGACCATCGCCCGCCTTGCCGAAAAGGGCAGCCGCCGCGCGAAGCTGCTGCAAAGCATCACCGCGGTCAAGGGCCGCGTGATCGCCGCGCTGCTTGTGGGCAACAACATCGTGAACGTGGTGCTGGCGGTGTACGCCACGCTGGTGTTTGAGGGCATGATCCGCGACGGTGGCTCATTGCCGCCTTGGGCCGGGCCAATTGTGGCCTCGGTGGGCTCGGTGACATTCCTGCTCATCTTTGGCGAAGTGCTGCCCAAGACGATCGCGGTGACCTTTCACCAGCGCGTGGCGCTGAATGCCGCTTACCCGCTGTATGTACTGATGAAAGTGCTTTCGCCCGTAGTGCTGGGCCTGACACTGCTCAGCAACGGGGTGATGGTTCTGCTTGGGCGCAAGCCAGGCCAGGATGACATCTTCGATGTGCATGAGCTGCACACCATGGCCGACCTGGGTGAAAAGGCAGGCGCAATCGACTCGCAGGAAAAAGAGCTGATCCAGCGCGCATCCCTGCTGAACGAAACGCGCGTACGCGAAGTCATGATCCCACGCACCGACATCCAGGGCATTGAGGCCGGGGCTACGGTGGACGACATCCGCAGTTTCTACCGCACCCAGCCCTTCACCCGTACGCCGGTGTACCGGGGCGACCTCGACGACATCGTGGGGGTGCTGAACTTCAAAGAGTTCCTGCGCCACGACCCCGGCCGCCAGCGCGGCTTTGACCTGCTGGCATACTTGCACAAACCGCTGTTCGTGCCAGGCACGATGGCCGTGGGCGGGCTGCTTGATGAAATGCGCCGGCGCCGCGCGCACATGGCCATTGTGCTGGACGAGTACGGCGGCACGGCCGGCCTGATCACGCTGGAAGACATCGTTGAGCGCATCGTCGGTCGCATAGACGACGAGTACGACGACGAGGAACGACCGCTTGAGAAGCTGGATGAACACACCTGGGTCGTGGACGGCCGCATCACCGATGAACTGATGGTGCAGCAACTCGGGCTGAGCCTGCCACAAGAGGCCCTTGAGGGTTTTGACACGGTGGCCGGCCTGGCCCTGAAGGCATTCGGGAATATCCCGGCCGAAGGCGACGTAACGACGTATCATGGGCTGGAGCTGAAGGTACTGCAGGTCAAGGGGCACCGTGTGCGTCGTGTGCAGGTAAGGGTACTGCCGCCCAGTGAGACCGAAGGCGCCTCAAGTGGCGATACCAAGACCAGCACGCGGAAGAAAACACAGCGGTTGAAGACCGATCAGGTGACGCCGGAAGCTTGAGTTTGGAGCCCGCAATGCCTGGGTGCTCCCGCCTCTAGACTCCCGCTTCAGGACTCACGGCCACACAGGAGCAGCGAATATGACCAGGATCGTGAACTCAATTCTGCTTTTGGCCCTGTTCGCCGGCAGCCTTGCCGCCCAAGTGCCGCAACAACCCGCGGCCTCAGCCGAGAAAGAGTCCTTCGTGATCCAGCCCGGCGCCGTTGAGGCCGGGGCGCGCGGCTTCAATATCCGCATCGTGGCGACGACCACCTCCGGTTTCAGCAGCAGCAGCAGCAAACCCCCGCAGCTCAAGTTTGGCGCCGGCGTGACCGTAGTGGCCGGCTCGTTCAGCATACTGAACCAGAATGAGGCTGAAGCGCGCATCGACGTGGACCAGGACGCCTTTGGCACCATTGAAGCCAGCTTGGAACTGTATTCCGTCAATGGCAGCAAGGTGCTGCGCACGCTGCGCGCCACGCTGGCGATCAAGGGCACCGTCGCGGTACCCGGCAGCCAGGCCAGCGTGGGCTCCGAATCGATCAAACTGGTTCGCGTCAACGTCACCGAGCCGCAGAATGCGGGCGTCATTCTGATCAAGGGCAGCATTGCCGGCACTGTGCAGATCACCGCGCCGACCGGCACCACGTTCTCGGCAGCACCAGTTGCGGTCATCGACCAGGGCAGCATCACCAGCCCGGCGCTGGGCACGGGCAACCAGACCTTCAGCTTCGGCATCGGCAATGCCTCGCTGGCCAACGTCACGGTTCGTGTCACCGAAATCAAGCTGGTCACGGCCCTGTTTGGCGTCGCGGGCGGCGTGGCCGGCGACTTGGCCTGCGAAGTTAGCGGCAGCGCACTGTCGGGCCAAAGTGCGCTGGCCGTCGTCGGTTTCACGGCCAAAACCACCGTGGAAGGCAGCAACGACACCAGCACACCCACCACACCGACCACCCCGACGCCCCAAACCCCGACCAGCCCCGGAACGCAGGTGCCGACGAACGTCAACTCGAACCGTGGCCTCTCCCGCGGGCTGGAAAGCACCCAGCCCCGCGAGCGCCGCAACCGCGACAACAACAGCAACAACCGCGGCGCGATCACGGGCAATGCGCCCGCGGGCGGCGCCTCGGCCCCGGCCGCACCCGGCCGCGTCAACGCGCCGGGCCCGCAGGCGGGTCCGTCAGATAACCCGCCCGCACCGGCACCGGCCCCGCAGCCGGGCGGCGCGACCCCCGTCGGCAAGCCTTCAGCACCCGGCAGCGGCGCGGGTACGGTAACCAACAGGCCGGCGACCCCGGCCAAAGATGAAGTGGGCACGGTTCGCATCGGCACCGAAGCCAAAGTGATGGACGTGAACCCGGGCCTGTACTTCTGCGACAAAGACTTCAACGCGCTCAGCGCGGTGGTGCTGGACAAGTCTGTGTCCGATGAGGCCGGCGGGCGCGTCTGGATCCTGTTGAAACTTGAGAAAGACAAGAACCCGGACCGCATCGACACCGTGACCGTGAAGATCACACTCAGTGGCGTCGCCCGCGAAATCATCCTGACCGAGACCGGCAAGAACACCCGCGAGTTCCGCTGCGCCAAAGAGGGCCTGCTGCTGGTGTCGCCCGAAAGCCCCGACAGCAACAAGAAGGACGAGGCCGCCACGACGCCGATCGCGCGCAGCCGATTCCGCTAGCGTACTGTGCAGGGTGGGTTGCCCGTTCTAACTTGCCCCCATGGATCGCGACGAGGCGCTGAAACATCTTGGCCTGTATGCCGGTGCCACGCCCCAGCACGTGGCGGCCAAGTTCGAGCGCCTTTCCACACAACTGCAATCTGCCCTCGAGCGCGCCGATGACGCGCAACACGCCGCCGATCTGCGCCAGAGGCTGCAACAGGTGACGGTCGCGCACTCGGTGCTGGTTTCAGGCAGCGAGGCGATCACCGAAAACGTCACCCAGCGCGAATGGATACCGCCCACGGATGTTTCCGGTGCGCCCGTGGTTTCCGCCGCCACTGTGGCGCCGCCCCGGCGCGGACTATGGAAAGGCTGGGTGCTGCTGCTGCTGGTGCTGACGGCGATGGCGGCCTACGTGATCATCAACTTCAGCGGCATGGCATGGCTCGACAGCGAACGCGACGACCGCGCGCTGCTGCGAAAACAGCAGGACGCCAAAGACGCCCGCGACGCATGGCAGAAGTATCGCCAGACAGCCGGCATTCCTGAGCGCAAGGACGCCGAGCGCGCCAATGAAAGCTTCTTGCGGGCTGAACAGGACCTGACCCGCGGCTTCGCCGAAGAAGCCGGTGTTGGCTTTTCGGCCGCGTTTGAAGGCTTCATGGGGGCCTTCCGGGCCGAGGAAGCCAACCTGGAAGAGCGTTTCCAGCGCGAAGTGAACCACGCGCTGGAAGGCCAGCTTGCCAAGTTCCCGTTTGACGAAGCCGCCGAAGCCGGCGCTGACTTCGAGGCACTTACAAAGCTGCTGCACCCAAACAACGGCACCGCCTGGCAGGTCGAAGCCGCCTGGAAGCGCCTTGGCGAAGTGACCGTGGCCGGGCTGCGCGTTGCCACTTCGCCCGAAGCTATGAAGCCCGTGCTGGAGCGGTGCCGGAAGCTTCGCGATCTGCTGTTTCACGATGCGGCCGCCCCCGGCTGTGTTGCCGGCGTGCGTCTTGCCGACAACGCGCTATTCGCGCGGCTGACCATGGAGGCCGGTGGCACTACCGTGGCCACGCGCTCGCAGGCACCGTTCACCATGGTCCAGTTCAGCGGCGGCTACAACGCGCGGCTGGTGATTGACCTGGGGCGCGACGGCGTGCTCGATTTCGACTATCGCAAGGACCCCTGGGGCATGCAGCGGCTTCTGGCGCGCATGGAGTTCGTGGGTGAATCCAGCGGAGTGTCCACTTGGCAGTTCGATCTTGAACAACTTCGCGACGGCAAGCCCCGCAAGCGCGACCCCAAGACCGCCCGCGTGGCCACGATCAGCCTGCAACTGGGCAACCCGGCCAATCCCTTCGCGCCGGGCGCGTTTGCGGCGAAGTAGCTGCGTGATTCCAAAGTGGCTGGGCAATAGTAACCGCGCGCGCGCCGCGCGGCTTTCATACTGTTGCCCGCGTGGTAGACTCTTCGCCCCTTATCGGTGAAGGAGCGGGCAATGGCAGATGTGAAGACGGTGGGCGTGATCGGCGCCGGGCAAATGGGCAACGGCATTGCCCAGGTGTTTGCCATGCAGGCGATTCCTGTCGTGATGCTGGACGTAAACGACGCCGCCCTGAAGAAGGGGCACGAAACGATCCTGAAGTCGCTGTCGAAGCTGGTGGAGAAGGGCAAACTGCAGCCGCACATGATGGGCGTCGCCATCGCGCAGGTGCAGACTTCAACCGACTACACCAAGCTCAAGGATTGCGACCTGGTGATTGAGGCCGCCACCGAAAACCTCGAAATCAAGCGCCAGATCCTGCGCCAGGCCGACGAAATCATGAAGTCAGGCGCGATCCTGGCCACCAACACCAGCAGCATCAGCATCACGACGCTCGCTGCCGGTACGCGCCGCGCATCCAAGTTCGTGGGCATGCACTTCATGAACCCGGTGCCGCTGATGCAGCTTGTGGAAGTGATCCGCGGACTTGATACCGACGACGACACCTACAACACCGTAATTGCCACAGCCAACAAGCTGGGCAAGACGCCGGTGCCTTGCAATGACTTCCCGGGTTTTGTCAGTAACCGCATTCTGCTGCCGATGATCAATGAGGCCGTCTACGCGCTGATGGAAGGCGTGGCCACGGCCGAAAACATCGACCAGATCATCAAGCTGGGCATGAACCACCCGATGGGCCCGCTGGCACTGGCGGACCTGATCGGGCTGGATACCTGCCTTTCGATCATGGAAGTGCTGCACCGCGACCTAGGCGACAGCAAGTATCGCCCCTGCCCGCTGCTGAAGAAGTATGTGGCCGCCGGCCACCTCGGGCGCAAGAGCGGCCGCGGCTTTTACAAGTATGCCTAACGGAGCAAGCCAATGAACCAGCCCCCCAACAACATGGGTTCGAACATTCCGGCCGGTTACGGCCCGCCTCCGGGCTACGGCCCGCCGCAGGGCCAGCCGGGCTACGGCGCGCCACCCAGCGGACCCGGCATGCATCCCCCGACGGGGCCGATGCCGCAGTCGGGCAGCTACGCGCCGCCGCCGCACAGTGGCTACGCGCAGCCGTACCCGCAGCAGGGCTTTCGCGGCATGACGCGCCAGATGTTCAACCCGGCAAGCTATCGCCAGCAGGGCAGCGGCAGTTGGGCGGCCGCCAGCCTGATCCTTTCGCTGGTCAGCTTTTTCCTGTGCCTGGGCCTGATTTCGCCGCTGCCGATGCTGTTTGGCCTGATCGGCATGATCGGCAACAAGCGCGCCAAGGGCATGGCATTCGCCGGTTTCGTGATTTCGGCGGTGCAGGTCGTGGGCTGGGTCGCCTTCATGGGGCTCGGCATGCACCTGCAGTTCCAGAGCGAAGAGATGTCCAAGCAGGGCGGCGCGCCGGTCGTGGCCGCGATTGAAGAATTCAAGGCCGACAACGGCCGCGTGCCCCGCAGTTTGAGCGAGCTGGTGGCCACCGGCTACCTGCCCGAAACGTGGGAGCAGGGCTTTGATGACACGCATGATGCTGTGCAGAAGGTAGTGAAGGGCAAGAAGTGGCACGAATTCCTGCGCTACAAGCCCGGTGCCGAAGCCACCTGGACCGGCAGCGGCTACGTGGACGAAGAGGGCAAGGTCAGCATCGAAAACATCTTCGACGTGTTCGAAGACTTCCCCAGCGCCGACAAGGACTACCAGAACTACGGGCTGGTTTTCATCGGCGTGGACAACGCCTGGGAAACCACCGAAACCGCGGTGCCGCAGGCCCAGGACCCCAAGTTTGACCTGATCAGCCTGTGGGGCGGCGACGCCACCAGCCGCGAGGCCCTGAAGAGCAAGCGCGAAATCGCCACCATGATCCGCAAGGTGGACGCCAAACTGAAGGCGATCAACGATTCCGAGGCTACCAACAAGAACAAACTGGCCGAGCACGAAAAGAAGCTGCGCCAGATCATCGCCGACAAGGGCCTAAGCGCTGAGCAGGTAAAGGGCGACGAGGACGCCGGCGACTGGCTGAAGCTGGTAGGCGAAACCGCGCGCCTGGTGAAGCTGACCGAAAACAAACGCACGGAATTGAACCGCACCCGCAACAAGCTGGAAGTGCAGATGGAACGCCTGGGCAACCAGGTTGAGCTCGCCAAGCTGGCAGACAGCAAGGATGAGCTGGCCAAGCTGCAACTGCTGCTGGAAGAATCGAAGAAGACGCTGGATGCCGACGACAGCTCGTTCGTGAAGGTCACCGACGAACAGGCCGCCGACGAATGGCTGAAAGCCAACGTGAAGTAAACGCAATCAGAGGCCGGGGGGCGGAATGCCCCCCGGTTTTCTATTGTAGGTGCTCTATGGCGCTATCCCCACAGGCAATCAAGTACATCTCGATCGGCGTCGTGGTCGTGATCGCGGCGCTGATCATCGGCTCAATCATCTGGGACTTCCTGAAGATCGCGGTGGGCCTGCTGGTAGGCGTGGGCCTGATTTATCTGGGGCTGCGATACATGTTCGGCTTCGGGCTGCCCAAGAGCATGGCCAACATGGTCGACAAAGCCATGAAAGCCGGCGCCGATGAAGAACCCGAAAACAAGGCCGACGACAAGGCCGACAAAAAAGACTAGTTCGTGCGGTGCGCTGGCCCGCGCGTAATCGACGGCAACTACTGTTTCCCACGAGGCGCCACGAAGGACCACGAAGTACGGCCCCTGCTTCCTTGGAAAAAACAGCAGTCTGTACGTCTGCGTGTGAGCTGTAGTTGCCTTACTTGGTGTTACTTCGTGTGGCTTCGTGGGCGAAACGTCGTGTCACGCTTGGCAGCACCCGACCCTTGACCTGCGTGCATCTGCACCCGACCATCTAGCCCATGATTGATGTCGTCCACGTCTGCAAGACCTTCAAGCAGTTCCGCGCGGTTTGGGACCTTTCGTTCCACATTGGCAAGGGCGACATTTTCGGTTTCGTCGGCCCCAACGGTGCCGGCAAGACCACCACGATGCGCATGATGGCCACGCTGCTGGACCCGGACTACGGCGACATCACCATCGACGGCGTCAGTGTACTCGATGAACCTGAGGCCATCCGCCTGATGATCGGCTACATGCCCGACTACATCGGCGTGTACGAAGGCGTTGAAATCCGCGAGTACCTCAACTTCTTCGCTGCGGCCTATCGCATCCCCGTAGACAAGCGCAAGAAGCTGGTCGATGAGATCATGGAAATCACCGATCTCACCACCGTCGCCAGCAAAGATGTCGAGACCCTCAGCAAGGGCATGCGCCAGCGCCTGTGCTTGGCCAAGACCCTGGTGCACGACCCGAAAGTGCTGATCCTGGACGAGCCTGCGGCCGGCCTTGACCCGCGCGCGCGCATTGAGCTGCGTCTGCTGCTCAAAGAACTGCAGAAACTGGGCAAGACCATCATTATCAGCAGCCACATCCTCACCGAGCTGTCAGACATGTGCAATTCGGTCGGCATCATTGAGCGCGGCATCATGCTCAAGGCCGGCCGCATTGATGAAATCCTGGCCGAGCGCCAGGCCGGCCAGCCCATCGTGCAGAAGTTGTTTCTGCGCGTGCTGGGCAGCCCGGATGCGGCCGTGGCTTCACTGCGCAGTCTGCCCGACATCGGCGGGGTTGAGATTGACCGCGGGATCATCACCTTCACGTTCCAGCAGCCGATTGAAAGCAACCCGGCGCTGCTGCGCGAACTGCTGAATCGGAACGTCGGCGTGGTAAGTCTTGCGCCAGCGACGCAGAACCTCGAAGACATCTTCCTCAATGTAACCAAGGGCATCATCGCGTAGCTCGGGCTTCGTGCTTGGTGTTTCGTGTCTCGTGCTCGCTGCGCGGTGCTCGGTGCTCGGCGCTTGGTGCTTCGTGCCCAGTGCTTGGTGCTCGGTGCTCGGTGCCCTGTGCATGGTGCTTGGTGTCTGAATTCGGGGCTTCGATCGTGTCGGCGCTGCATTGCCGAACCCCGAGTCCCGAAACACGAAGCACGAAGCACGAAACCCGAAACCCGAAGCACGAAACACGAGGCCCGAAACACGAAGCCCCAAGCACGAAACACCATCACGACAATTTCTCTTGTCGCCCGGGGGTGCCGTGGCAATCATGCTTGACCCTCGGAAAGGGCACCCATGTCTCGAAACCCCGCGTACACCTTTCAAGTCAACTGGCTTTCAGGTGATACGACTCCGGACTTCCCGTTCTATGTCACCAGCTTCGAAGGGCGTGAGGCCATTGCCAAACCCTTCCAGTACACGATCGACCTGATTTCGCGCTCCAAACCTGACAGCTTCCGCAACATCCTGCGGCGCACCGCCAAGCTGACCATGCAGCGCGAGGTCCAGAGTGCCCAGGGCGCCAGCCAGACCACCACGCGGCCGCTGCACGGGATGCTGCGCAGCTTTGAGCTGCTGGGGTTTGACGGCACCAGCTACCAGTACCGCGCGGTGCTGGTACCGCGGCTGTGGCGCGCGATGCAGATGGTGCGCAGCAAGGTGTACGTCAACTACAACCTGTTTGACCTGATTGAAGACACGTGGTCGCAAAAGCCCGACGTGCCCGTCGACACCGACAAGTCCAAGATTCATCACCTGAACCCGGTCCGCGACTTCACGATGCAGTACATGGAGTCGAACCTGAACTTCCTGCAGCGCTGGCTGGAATTCTACGGCGTGTCGTACTTCTTCAAGCACGAAGAAGACCACGAAGTCGCGATCTTCTGCAACGTCAAGGAAGGCTTCCTGCCCCTGAACATGGGCACCGGCAACGAGGTGAAGTACCTGCCCAACGACCGCCGCGGCAACCAGCGCGAGGCCATCAGCAGCGTGCTGTGGCGCGATTCACTGGTGCCGGATTCGCTGACCGTCGTGGACTTCAACAAGGACACGCCCACACAGTCCACCCGCGAAGTCATTGACGTCGGCAGCCCGGGCACCGGCGACCACATTGAAATCGACTCCGACACCAGCGCCTACAACGTGCAAGACGTGCTGGAAGTGCGCCGCGACGAATACCACGGCATGAACTACCGCGTGCACGGCCAAAGCGACGTGCGCAGCTTCTGCGCGGGCTACACCTTCAAGATCACCGACAACCCGGTCGCCGCGGCCACCACCGAATACCTGCTGATTGAAGTGACGCACCGCGGCTCGCAAAGCGTGGACATCAGCAGCGGCAACGCCAGTGGCGTGAAGTACGAAAACGACTACGTCGCGATCCCAAACGTGCTGACCTACCGGCCCTCACGCGTTACACCGCGCCCGGTGGTGCACGGCCTGCTGCACGGCGTGGTCGAGAACGACGACGGCGCGCAGTACCCCGGCATCGACAGCGAAGGCCGCTACCGCGTGCGGCTGTTTTTCGACAACGACACCAGTGCCAACAATGCTAGCGCGCCGATCCGCAAGGCTGAGCCCTACGGTGGCCCGGACCGCGGCATGCACATGCCGCTGATCAACGGCACCGAAGTGTTGGTCGCGTTTTCAGGCGGCGACCCGGACCGGCCGGTGATCGTCGCCGCAGTCAGCGGGCCCAGCCAGAAGCCACCGGTGATCAACAGCAACCGCGACCAGACCATCATCAAGACCAAGGCCACACGCATGGTCATGCAGGACCTGCAGGGTGAGGAATCGATCACCCTGTCCACGGAGGGCACCTTCGCCGGCCAGAGCCTGTCCGTGCTGACGGATGCCAGCCTGTCCGTGGGCAACAGCGCCAAGTCACTCAGCAATATCGCCAGCATGGCGGCGATGAACACAGACATCTCACTGATGACCAAGGTGATGTCCGGCGTGGTTGCAGTGTCGATCACGTCCATGCGGCAGGTCGGCATTCTGGCGGGCTACCCGCTGATCCAGGGTGCCGTCGTCGGCCTGCTGACGGGCATGACCATCGGCTACAAGTACGAAACCGACGCCAAGCGCAGCGGCAGCCAGCCCACCGGCGTGGCCAACATCCTGATGCCGATCCTGAACCTGGTGCTTACCCTGATCATCGTGCAGGTACAGGTAAAGCTGCTGCAGCGCACCATCGCCAAGGACCTGAAGCTCAAGATGACGCCCCGCGCCGGAGCTTGGCCTGATCGCGGCAAGCGACTGCTTTTCAGCACCAACGCGGCCCTGACCAAGGTTAAGCAGGCGGCCTCGTTCATTGCGGGCATCTTCACCCTGCGCAGCTTCACGCAAGCGTACGCTAAGGCCAAGGCCATCGACGCCGGTGCCGACGAAGAAGTGCACGGCCTGACCATGGTGCGCGCGGGCGACGGTGCGGCCGTCACGGTTGCGGGCAGCGGCAAGAGCATCTTGATTGCGACGGACGCGGGCAGCATTGACATGATCGCCCGCAAGGACTTCACGATCCACGGCAACTACGCGCTGGCCACGGCGCATTCGGCCATCGCGTTGCAGGTGATCGGCGAAGAACACCAAGCCTCAGGCTGCGGCATCACAATCAGCACAAAGAACGTGACGATGATGGGCCCGGGCGAACTGCCCGACATGACTATCCGCGTGAACGAGAAGTTCGTGGCACTCGGCCACAAGATGCACGGCGCGTTCAACACGACGGGGCAGGGCACCGGCATCATGATCAAGGATGGCGAGGGCACCTTCACGGGCAAAGAGCTGGTGCTGACCACCAACGACAACAAGTCGGGCATGTACATCGGCAACGCGGGCCTGATGATTTCGAGCCGCGAAGACGGCGGTATCGTCATCGACAGCGCGGTCGGCAAGGTGACGCTGAGCAACAGCGGCATCATTGTCGAAGACGCCAAGGGGGTCGGCATCAAGATCCAGGCCAAGGGCGCTGTCACTGTCGCCGCCACCGCCAAGCTGGAACTTTCGGGCAGCCAGGTCGCGATCAGCGGCGGGCAGGTCTCGATTGACGGCAGCCAGGTCAAGATTAACGGGCAGGCTGTAGGTGCCATGGGCGGCAAGCCCGCCAAACCGCCGGTGATCAAGCCTAAGCTGCCTTCGCCGCCTTCGCCGCCGATTGTGCCGCTGCCGCCCGTGGTGGCGGAGCCGGCGGAAGGCCCGGCCGACAACGCCTCAGGCGCGCGCGTCACGCAGATCATCAAGTACTTCAGCAGCCTCAAGAACATGAACAAGTAGACCCATGCCCACAGACACCACAGCCGAGATGTTGAAGCAGGTTGGCGCTGAGCTTGCGGGCCAGGGCATCAGCATGGAAACGCTGCTGGGCCAGGCCCGGGGCGAGATTGAGATGGGCGCGCCCGACGGCCTCACGAAGCTGGCCACGGTGTATGAGGCCCAATACGCGCTGTGGTTCTTCGAGTTCCTGAAGGGCTACGTGCAGAGCCCGTCAGAAAGCCCCGCCGAGATCCCGGACGTGAAGAGTCTCGGCCCGACGCTGACGGCCGCACTGGCGGGCCTGCCGCTGTCCGACGCCGAAAAGGCCGAGATCGTGAAGTCGCTGCTTGAGCCACTGGAGGCCGCGGGCGGGCCGGAAGCTGGCACCGCCGCCGCCGGGAATGCTGACGAAGCGCTGAACAACCTGCACAAGCAGGTCGAGGAAATGCAGGCGCAGCTCGATAAGCAACTGGCCGAGTTGAAGGCCCAGGCCGCCGAAGTACCTGGCGCCGAAGCGCCCATGCCGGAAAGCGCGGCCCCCGATGCCGCGGCCGAAACCCCCAAGGCCGAAGCCGACATGCCCACGCAGGAGCAGGTGGGCGCGCTGGAAAAGGCAATCGAAGACCTGCAAGCCTCCATCGACAAAGCCGTCAACGGCATCCAGCCACCGCAGGGTGTTTGAAAGTCGATGCAGTCGAAACTCGGGATCAGGGAAACTGGTCGGGGCGACTGGATTCGAACCAGCGGCCTCTTCGTCCCGAACGAAGCGCTCTACCAGGCTGAGCTACGCCCCGACGTGGGAGGGGGAGTGTAGCAACGCACCCTTCTGCGGCAAGCCAGCGCTGCGGCATGTCAGCGGCGCGGCACGTACACAGTCTGGCCGCCCGTGTTGCCGGGTTGCGTGAGCTGCTCGTTGAAGCGGTACATCACGCCGCGTTCGATGCCTTCACGCTTGGCGATCGCGTCCAGGCTTTCGCCTTCGCGGCCGGCGATCACGCGGCACACGCGCCGCTTGTAGGGCTCAATCCAGGTCTCCCAGCTGGCCAGTTCGGGGTGCTCGCCTTCGCTGACATCCGCCCCGCGCCTGCACGCGCTCACCACGGGCCCAAGCTTCGCGCAGCCCAGTTGCCAGAAGCTGACCGCGGGCACACCATAATCCAGCGCCGCTTCCACGCGTGCCGTGATCGCACGGTGCGAAGGCAGCGCCGCCATCCGCGCGCCCTCCAAGCGGCCGGCCAGTTCGCCCTCTTCGCGCATCCAGGCGCTTTGCATGCCGCCGGCCAGCAGGGCCGGCACGTCGCGCAGGGTCACGGTGTCGGCGCGCGGCAGCGATGCGTCTTCTGGGCGCGGCCAATTGTAGCCGTACAGCGGCAGGCACATCGTCAGCTTGTGGGCTTGGCCGGCCCAGGTGTCCAGCACACGACGGTACGCGGGCATCGGGCACAGCGCGCCGGGCAGGCTGTTGCGCCAGTGATAGTCGTACATCATGAAGCGCACGGTGTAGACCTCGCGCATCGACAACAGCTCGCGCACCACCTCTCGCTGCTCAGGCCGGCGGACTTCATCCACGGGCTGAAGCGTAAGCGCGATGCGGGTACCGGGGCGTACCATGCCCGCCAGCTTGCGCACCAGCGCGGGCAGCGCGTTGGCCTGCGCCGTGGTCAGTGACTCATAGTCCAGGTCCAGATGCTGGCAGCGGCTTTGCTCAAACACGGCCACGACGGCTGCCGCGTGCGCGCCCAGATCGCCGATCAGCGCGGCCTCAAGCGATTTGCCGTGGTTCGTGACCGTCAGCCAGGTGCGCACGGCCCCCAGCACGGCCGCCGCGCGTCCTTTCTCGAGGCCCGCCGGGTCTTCCAGTTTCACCGTGCCGGATTCGGCAACAGTGCCGTGAAAGAACAGCAGATCGGTGAAGCCCGCGCCCACGGCTTCGCGGGTGATGGCGGCTTCGTCGGACCATGAGGGCACCCAGCCTTCGATGCGGTCCAGTGCTGTTAGTGGCTCGGCGCGGGTGCGCTGCGGCGGGTCGTTGCCCGGCTCAGCTGGGCCGGTGGCCTGGTAGACCACGCAGCCGATCAGCAGGCCCAGCAGCAACACGCCGAAGGCCGCAGCTGCCACGGTGGCCGCGCGACCGTGCAGTTCAATCTGGATACGGCGACGCCGTCGGGCCATGAATCCCCCGGGGCCACTGATCGGCAGATTGCGGTGGCCGACCGGACCAAATCGCTGGCAATGTAAGTAGCGGCCTGTTGCGGCTACTTGTCTGATGCACCCTTACGGTTGAGGTCGCGATGAAACACCTGTGCTCGCTATGCCTAGTTGCGCTGTGCCTGTTTGCGTCGTGCGCGGGCGATGATGGCGGCGGCGGTTCGGGCGATGACGGCGGCAATCGCGTGTCCGGCAGCGTCTTCAAGGGCCGGTTTACGTCAGGCCAGGTTGAGGCCTTTGCAATCGATGCCACCGGTACAGCGGGCGCGAGCCTTGGCACGGACGGCATTGATGGCGGGGGCGGATTCTCGATCGACGTCGGCGGACACACCGGTCCGCTGCTGCTGCGCGTCACCGGCGGAAGCTTTGACGACGAAGTCGCGGGCACTCTGACCCAGACCGCGCCGCTTGAGGCCGTTCTGGGTGCGCCGCAGTCGGGTGCCGTCATCTCGCCGCTGTCATCGATTGCGGCCGCGCGGGCTCTGCGGCTGATCAGCCTGGGCGACCCGGTGGTCACGGCGATTACGCGCGCGCGCAGCATGGTGGCGGCGTACTTTGCGCTTGCTGGCCTGGACACGACGCCTGTCATCTTGAGTGAGGGCCCGGCAACGGCCGGCCCGGGCGCGGACGCTGGCGCGGTGCTGGCCGCGATCTCGCGCGCTGCAGCCGATCTTGGCGTGGCGCCGGATGCGTACGCGGCCGCGCTCGCACAAGACGCCGCCGATGGCAGCTTTGACGGCATGGACGGTGCCGGCGTGATCCTGCTGGGCGGCAACCCGCTTGCGTCCGATGCGGCAAACGTTGCGCTTGCGGCGGCACTGACGGCGTTTCTGGGCTCGGCGGCGAATCAGTCGGGGCTGGTGGCCGGCGACTTTGCGGGGCTCAGCGCGCACCTGCTGGCGATTGGCCCGGCGCTGATGTTCGCGACGGATGTTGTCGTCGCGCCGGCAGCGCGCACGGTGGGGCAGGGCATGCGCGTACCGTTTCGCGCCTTGGCCACATTCAGCGACGGCAGCAGCGGCGACGTGACCGCCACCGCTACCTGGGACAGCAGCAATGCCGGCGTGGCCACGGCCGCGCCGCAGGGCCTGGCCACGGCGCAATTCATAGCAGGCAGCGCGGACATCACCGCGACACTCGACATCGCCACAAGCAGCGCGGTGATGACTGTGGGCGCGTACACACTGAGTTCGATCACCGTGACGCCGGCCAATCCCAGCGTCTATATCGACGGCACGGCCAACTTCGCGGCCACGGCAAGTTACAGTGACCTCAGTAGTGACGACATCACCGACCTTGTGACCTGGGTCAGCGGCACCCCGGCCGCGCTGGGCATCACGCCCGCAGGGGTCGGCACCGGCATGGCCGCAGGCAGCAGCCTGGTGACGGCCACCGAGCCCGGCACGGGCATCAGCGGCAACACGACGGCCACGGTGTACGTGAGTTGGGCCGCCAACCTGCAGTTCCTGTTCGGCCAGAATTGCACGTCGTGCCACGGCGGCAGCTTTCCGGTGCAGAACCTGAACCTGTCGTCCTATCCGCTTGCCATGAGCACCGGCAACTCGTGGCCCAACATCATCATTGCAGGCGACGCGGCAAACAGCATTATCGTGCAGCGGCTGGAGGGTACGATCACCCCCCAGATGCCATACAACGAGCCCCCGCTGGCGGCCGCGCAGATCCAGATGGTGAAAGACTGGATCAACGCCGGGGCGCTCAACAACTAAGCCCGTGTTGCGGAAAGATGCCTATGCGCCTTGCCTGCCTGCTGTGCCTTGCGACGTTGACCGTGGTTTCGGCCTGTGCGGCGTCAGCCAAGAAATACGACCCCGAGTTCACGCTGGCCTCGGAAACCGTGCAGGAAGACTGGCAGCTGACGAAGGACAAGTGCCTGCCATGCCACGGCATGGACCGCTACTTCAACCACCTTGAGCTGTACAGCGAACGCCGCGATATCGAAGAGCTGGTTCGCGACATGGCGCGAAAGCGCGGGGCCAAGATCAGCGACGATGAGCAAGTCCGCATCGTCAACGCGCTGGACTGGCACCGCCAGCAGCTTGAGTAGCCTACACCAGTTTGAGGCCGTCCCCGTCGTCCTGCTTGGGTTTTGGCGGGTCGAGTGATTCGCCCGCCAATTCGGCCGCGCTGAGGTAGCGGCCTGTTTCCAGGTCAAGCAGCCTCGCGTTCAGCGGCAGTTGCGCGCTGGTGATTGCCTTCAGGATCGAACTCTTCTGGTACGGTCCCTTCAGGCCCTGCTTCGTCACAACCTTGTAGCCGATCATGCAGCCAGTTTAGCAAATCATGCGGCCGGTTGGTTGAGGTCGAGTTCTTCGGGGCCTTCGGCGAGTGACATCTGCGCCAGTTTGCGCGGGGCCGGCAGGCGCACGGCACGGCGGGTCAGCAGCGGGGTCTTGCCGGTCAGGATCACACGGTGCTCGGGCTCAGCCGGGGGGTGCGCGTCGAGGGTGGTGTTGGTCTGGGGCGACTTGGCCTCGTCGGCGAAGGTCAGCGGTGCGGCCGGCTGGACGTGATGCTCGGCCTTGGGTTCGGGCTTGGTCTCGGGCCTGGCGCGCGGCGTCTTTTCGATGGCTTCGCCCACGAGCTCAGCGGCGCACAGGTAGCGGCCGGTCTCAAGGTCCAGCAGGCGGGCCTGCAAAGGCAACATGGCCGTGGTGATGGCCTTGATGATCGAGCTTTTGCGGAAGGGGCCCTTGAGGCCTGACTTGCTGAGGACTTTGTAGCCGACCATGACGATCTCCCGAAGTGGACACCGGAAGCATACCCCGTCTTCGCCAACACGCACACTGGAATGATGAACGTGGCGCAGCAACCTTCGCGGAGTCGCAAAGGGGTTGTGCGAGGTCGCGAATCGGTGGCGGGCCCGTCAAGCAGGGCTATTTCCGGTGATTACTGATCCACTGCGCGCCGAAATCGACCAGCGCGCGCTGCGGCATCAGTTGCGCCTTGGCGCAGGCGACCTTGCCGGTCTTCACCTGCCCGACCTGCACGAAGTCCCAGCCGATTTCGTTGAAGTCGGACGTGGTCTTGTCCAGTTCATCAAAGCGCACCCACATCCGCATGCCATCGACCATCATCGCGGCGCCCTGCTGGCGCGGTTTGTGGCCGGGCCAGTTGGCGCGGTACTCACTCAGGTGCAGGCTGGTGTTGCGGTTGTGCTCGACCCCGAGCAGCAGCACGTCGCCTTCGAGGTCGTAGACGCGGGCCAGTGGCGACTCTTCGCCCAGGCCATTTGCGAGGCGGTGGTCGGCCAGGATCGCGCGGGCGTAGCGCCCCCAGGCTGTGAAGCTGACTTGCGGGTGGCTGCTGCGCGCGACGCCGGGCATGGTGCGAAAGCACTCGGCAATGGCGCCCATGTTGCGCGTCGGCGTGGAACGCGCGTCAAAGGGCGGCGCATGCTCGCGGATCAGGGGCCACCAGTCAGCAGGCACGGGCGGGTGTTCCCAGAATTCTGGCTCGGAGTTGCCGCCGGTTTGGGCCGGCATCACCAGCGTGCCGTTGTCGCCGACAGCGCGTTGCAGGGCCAGCACCACGGCCTCAGGCCCGCCGCAGACCCACCCCAGCGAACTCAGCGAGGAATGCACCAGCAGCGTGCTGCCCTCGCGCACGCCCAGTTCGCGCAGGTCTGCGGCCAGCGATTCGATCGTGGCAGGGGTTTCGCTGCGTGCGATGGCGTCGGCTTCGGTCAATGGTTCACCCAGTGTTCCACAGCTTCATGATCGCGTCCTGCATCGCTTGGGCGCGCGCTTGTATGTCGGCGCTGGCCTGCTGCTGCTGCGCAGGCGTCATGCCGGGCATGCGCTGCATCAGCTCAGTCACCCAGGCCATGTACTCGGCGGTGATGCGCTCTTGTTCCGCGTGGGCGGCACCCCGGTTGGCGTCCTGTTCGGCCTCGCGTTGTTCGCGGGCGGCCTCTTCCTGCTGGGCCTGGATCACTTCCGGCTTCAGCGGCAATGTGGCCGGGCCTTCCCAGTCGTCGCTGGCGTCCACGTCTTTGAACTGGTTACGGAACTCGCGGGCGGCGTCGCGCTGGCGGCGGTCTTCATCGACCGAGTCTTTGAATCCGGCCTTCCACTCGCCGATCATGCGCTCGATGTCCGGGTCGAGGGGGCGCACGGGGTCGCTTTGCCACCAGTACTTCTGCGACGTATCAAGCAGCTTGGTATCCGGGTGCCGCCGGATGAACTCGCGCTTTAACCGATAGCTCAGTGCCTCGCCGCGACGCTGCACCAGCCCGTGCAACGCCGGTGCCGCGAGTTTCTCTTGACCGGTCATCAGCCGGTGCAGCGCGCGCTCGGCCGACCACAGCGCGCGTTCATCGTCGAGCAGCGGCTCAAGTACTTCGACGGCGGCCGCGTACAGCGCGTCGTCGTCCACGGGCGGAACGCCCAGGTACTCGGCCGCGGCCGCCTGCCCGCCCCAAGCCAGCGCGTTGCGGATCAGCGCGACTCGCGCCAGGAACTCTTGGCCGTCGGCGCACTCGCCGGCGTAGATGCTGTCGATCAAGTGGTGCACAACCTGCGGCCGCTCAAGCGACAGCTCATCGATGGCGGCAATCAGCACGGTCACGGGAAAGCGCCCGCGCAGGTAGCTGGTACGCATCAGGTTGATCGCCCAGGCCAGCGCCAGGCCTTCCAGGTGGAAAAGCCGATACAGCACCACTTCGGCGATGCGCGGGTGGTCGGGGAAGTTGCGGCCGATCAGCGTATGCACGCCCCACATCGCATTGTTCATGACCGTGGTGTCGCCGCGTTGCTGGGCGGATTCCACGGCATCCAGCAGCAGCTTGACGCAGACGGCCGGCCCAAGACTCAGCTCAAACAGCAGCCGCGGCTTCAGTCCGGGCTCGTGCACGGCCTTCTGGCAGCCCTGCAAAACGGGCAGGATCAGCGTGGGGTCTTCCTTGCACAGCAGCTTGCCCACGGCATCCAGCACGCCAAAGGCCACGGCGTCGTGGTCGCGCATGACGCCTTCCAGCAGCCAGGGCAGGAAGTGCGCCATGGTGTGGTTGATGCTGCCCCAGTTTTCGAACGCCATCGCGATCTTCACGCGCTTGGGCAGGTCGGGCTCGTGCAGCACGCGCCAGATCAGGTGCTCGGTGCCGACTTCCCAGGGGTAATCCAGCTTGTCACGGCGCTGGTTGTCGTAGTCGGTGCTGGTGCGCCGCTGCGGCGGGTTCACGTCTTGGGTGGTGATGCTGACCAGCCGCGTTTCCAATTTGCTTTGGGTACCACAACTGCCGCAGGTCTGGATGCTGTGGCTGCTGTCGGCCTTGAACTCATCGCCGCAGCCCGGGCACTTCAACTGCATGTAACGGCCCTGCAGGCCCAGCCAGCGCGTGGCGCCTTTGCCGTGCAGCGGCTTCACGGGCGGGTGAAAGTCGTCAATCCCGGGTTCAAGCTTGCGCAGCCGATAGCTCAGGTCCGATTCGCCGCCGCAGAAGCCGCAGCGCGCCGTGCGGCCGGAATCAGCCAGTGCCACGGCAGCCCCGCAATTGGGGCAGATGCCGCGCCTGGATTGCACCAGGATGTCGGGCAACGCGTGGGACATGGCGCGATTATGCGGGCGGCGCGGCTAGCGCGCGACCAGTTTCTCGCGGGGCTCGGCGCGGACGGCTGGCACCAGCTTGGCCAGGATGTCCGCCACCTGCGTCACTTCCTCAAGCGTATTGCTGAAGCCGAGACTGAAGCGGATCGTGCCGCCGCCCTCCGTGTCGCTGAGGCCGAGTGCGCTGAGTACGTGGCTGGGCTTCGTGATTTCCCACATGCAGGCGCTGCCCGCGCTGGCCAGAATGCCGTGCTCGTCCATCTTGCGCAGCAAGTGGCCGCCGTACACGCCATCAAAGCGAATGCTGGCGGTGTTGATCGTGGTATGCGCCAGGTTGCCATTCACGTGCGCGCCGGGGACCTTGGCAAGCAGTTGCTTCACAAGCTCATCGCGCAGGCTTTTCAGGCGCGCGCCTTCTTTCAGGCGCTTGTTTTCGACGTACTCAAGCGCCACGGTCAGTGCGGCTATCTGCGGCAGCGCCACCGTGCCCGCGCGGCGGTTGGCTTCGTGCGTGCCGCCCAGCATCGTGCTGTGGAAGGGGATGCCTTTCTTCAGGTACAGCACGCCGACGCCCTTGGGACCGTAGAACTTGTGCGCGGAAAGGCTGAGGCTGTCGATGCCGCTGGCGCGCACGTCAATCGGCATCTTGCCGGCGGCCTGCACGCCGTCGCTGTGCAACACCGCGCCGGCATCATGGGCCAGCTTGGCCAGCTCAGTGATCGGCTGGATCGTGCCGATTTCGTTGTTCGCCAGCATCACGCTGACCAGCGCGGTCTTGCCGTGGATGGCTTTGCGCGCGGCGTCCAGGCTGACGACGCCGTTGGCGTCCACGGGCAGCACGTCCAGTGTGAAGCCTTCGGGCTTCAGGGCTTCGCAGGGGTTCAGCACCGCGCGGTGTTCGATGGCGCAGGTGACCAGCCCGTTGCGGCCCTTTTCTTTCATGGCGCAGGCGATACCGCGGATGGCCGCGTTGTCGCTTTCTGTGCCGCCGCTGGTGAACACGATTTCTTCGGGGTGCTCAGCGTTCAGGATTTTGGCGACGCGCTGCCGGCACTCCATAAGGTACTTGCCGGCCTTAAGACCCAGGCTGTGGCCGCTGCTTGTGTTGCCGTAAAACTCGCGGGTGGCGCGAACCAACTCGTCCAAGACGGGTTCCGCGACGGGGGTGGTAGCGTTGTTGTCGAAGTTGATCATCGTTTCGGGCTTCGTGTCTCGTGCCAGGTGTTTCGGGGTTCAGGTACTCAGCTTGGTGGATCGAACGCCCTACTTCCTACAACCT
Organism: uncultured bacterium; assembly: GCA_938014885.1. GTDB lineage: Bacteria > Planctomycetota > UBA8742 > UBA2392 > UBA2392 > CALLQI01. The sequence goes on along the minus strand of CALLQI010000018.1, from coordinate 26,217 downwards.
ACCCCCGCATCTTAGAGCTTGAGCACAGCCTGACGGCCCAGTGCTTCGGCCACGCCCTTCTGGTGGCGGGCCTGGCGGACGGCGAGGTCCGGGTCAATGATGCCCTTGCGCGCCAGGTTGATCAGCGACTTGTCCATGCTGATCATGCCGTAGCTGGCACCGGTTTCGAGCGCCTGGTAGATCAGGGCGGGCTGGCCCTGGCGGATCATGTTGGCCACGCCCGGTGTCACCAGCAGCAGCTCAGCGCACATCACGCGCTTCTCTTCATTGCGGGTGGGCAGCAGGCGCTGCGCGATCACCGCGCGCATCACCATCGAAAGCTGCATGCGCACGTACTCTTGTTCTTCAGTCGGGTACATCGCGCAGATACGGTCGATGGTGCTGACGCTGTCGATGGCGTGCAGCGTGGACAGCACCAAGTGGCCCGTTTCGGCGGCCGTGATGGCCGTGCGCATGGTGTCAATGTCGCGCATTTCGCCGACCAGGATCACGTCCGGGTCTTCACGCAGCGCAAAGTGCAGCGCGTCGGCAAAGCTGTTGGTGTCGCTGTACAGCTCGCGCTGGTTCACCAGGCTGCGTTTGTGGCGGTGCACGAATTCGATCGGGTCTTCGATCGTGATGATGTTTACGTTTTCCGTCTCATTGATCTGGTCAACCAGCGTCGCCAGCGTTGTGGACTTGCCGCAACCAGTGGCGCCCACGCACAGGATCAGGCCGTCATTGAGCTGGAACAGCTTGCCGGCCGCGGGCGGCAGGCCCAGGCTGTTGAAGGGCTTCACGTCGCTGGGAATGCGTCGATAGACGACGGTAACCGCGCCGCGCTGGACATAGGCACTTACACGGAAGCGGCCCTTGCCGTCTGGAGTGGTGTGTGTGCAGTCAATCGCGCGGTGTTCGTAGAAGCGCTCCATGTCGCGGTCGGTCAGGATGATGCGCAGGGCGGCTTCGGTGTCTTCGGGCGTCAGGACCTTGGCCTCAACGGGCATCAGGCGGCCGTTGATGCGCAGCACCGGCGGTGCGCCGGCGGTCAGGTGCAAGTCCGAGGCGTCTTCGCTTTCAGCGATCTCGAGCAACTGGTTCATCAGGTTGCTGGTCTCGAAGGCGCTTTTCTGGCCGCTGGCCTGCTGGCGCAGTGGCTGCGGGCCACTGATCGGGGCTGCCTGGGCCGGGGCCTCGTAGCCGCCTTCGTCAGATTCCGGGTTGTCCCAGCCGCCGCCGCCCCACCCCGGTTGTGAGGGGTGTGCGCCGCTGGGCTGCCGCAAGTAAGGGTTATCCTGGGGTGCGTTGTGGGCGCCGGACATGACGACTCCTCAAGGGGCGTGGGTTGCACGCATGGAAAGCTGATGAAGGCCTGGGATTTAGTAGATTCTTCCCGAAGTGTAGTCGTTTGACCGATTGCAAACAATCCTCCGTGGGGGTGGAAAAAGGCTACAACGCACGGGCATGCTGTGCGTTAGAAGTACCAGCTGAGAACAGCCTATGCCGGTTTTCGACTACAAGGCGCTTGACGCCAATGGCAAGACGATTGCCAACGTGATCGACGCGGACACTGCCCGCGACGCGCGTGAGAAGCTGCGCAAGCAGAAGCTCTACGTCACCGAGATCTCGGAAACCCGCAACCGCCAAAGCAAAAAAGAAGTCGTCCGCGACGACATGGGCCAGAAGAAGATCGTGATCTCGGCCGAGTTGCCGCAACTGGTCAAGGTCGCGGGTACGCTGGCAATCATTGCCTCGGGCGTGATGCTGCTTCAGCTTGCGCTGGATTACAAAAACATGGGCGTGGCCACGGTCGGCGGCGAAGAAGTTGAGGGCGCCCTGACCGGCATCGACATTGGCGTGCGCATTGTTTCGGCGTTTGCCACCGGCATGTTCGGCTGGGTGGTGCTCAAGGGCCGCACCTGGGCGCTGTATGTGACGGCGATGTTCGGGCTGATTGAGGCCGTGATCCCGTTTTCCAAGCTGGTCATGGAGTCGGACTATTTTGCCGGCGCCTTTGCGCTGGTGTACGGTGGGCTGACCTGCGCGTGCGTGCTGGCCGTTGCCAAGATGAAGGACACCGGCAGCAGCGAAGGGACCGACAAGATCCAGAATCTCGCGGAAGTAAGCAGCTTCACGCGCCAGCTTGCGACTTTGCTGCACAGCGGCATCCCGCTGGCGCAGGCGCTGACGGCGTGCATCGAGCAGGCCGAACACGCGGGCATGCAAAAGACCCTGCGCCACCTGCGCGAACAAGTCACCCAGGGCAGCGACTTCGGCACGGCACTCGAAACCTGTCCCGGCTACTTCAATACCCTGTACGTGAACATGGTCCGCGCAGGCCAGGCCAGCGGCCAGCTGGATGAAGTGCTGTCACGCATTGCCGAGTACCTGGCCAACCAGAACCGCCTGCGCAACAAGGTCATCAGCGCCATGATGTACCCCGGCATCATGCTGACCGTGGGCGTGCTGGTGGTGATCCTGCTGATGACGTTTGTGGTGCCGCAGATCACCCAGATCCTGGTTGAGCAAAACGTGCCGCTGCCGCTGCCCACGATGATCCTCATTACCATCAGCGACTTCACCAAGACCTATTGGCAACTGATCATCAAGGGCCCGCTGATCGGCCTGTTCTTCCTGCAAACCGCGTTGCAGCAGGATGCATTCCGCCTGAAGTGGGACGCAATGAAGCTGAAAGCCCCGCTGTTTGGCGACCTGCTGAAAAAGACCGCCGTCAGCCGCTTTGCCATCACCTTTGCGGTACTGCTGCGCAGCGGCATGCCGGCCCTTGAGGCTTTGCGCATCGTGCGCCGCATCGTGGGCAATCGCGCGTTGCAGGAAGTGATCCAGGGTATCCACGACAGCATCGTGGAAGGCACCGACATCAGTACCCCGGTCAAGAAGTCGGGCGTGTTTCCGCCGGTGGTCGGCTACATGATCGCCGTGGGTGAACAAACCGGCGAACTCGAGCAATTGCTTGAGCGCGTGGCCTTAGCCTACAACGAAGAAGTAGACATCAGCATCGCGCGCATGACCGGCCTGATTGAGCCGATCATGATCGTGCTGATGGCTGTGGTCGTGGGCGGCATTGTGGCTGCCATCATCATCCCGCTGCTGCAGATGTCCTCGGGCGGCGTCAGCTAGCCGGGCGGTTGTGCTCATCTGTTCCGGAACGCGCACAGCCGACGCCCTCAAGTCAGCGAATTTCTAGCGCGCGATGGGCAGCCAGCGTGCCGCGCGGCCCTTCAGAAGGGTCAGCGCGCCCGCGGCATCGCCGGTGGCGGCTTCTTCCAGCCAGCGTTCGGCCTGGCGGCGGTCGGTGTACTGGCCGCGCAAGCCGATGCAGTAGGCGGCAAAGCTGTCAGCGTCGGCATCAGCCAGCCAGTGCGGCTCAGCCAGCTTGAAGTCGCGACGCAGCGCCGCGCGCAGCATGTCGGACCGGCGGCGCGCGTCGGCCTCATCGGCCGGGTAGCCGATGAAGTACTCGCACACGACCGAAAGCAGGGCGTGGTCTGCGCGTTTGGGGTCCAGCAGCGCCGCCAGCTCGCGCCAGGCTGCCAGACGGGCGTCAGCGCCATCACTTAGCTCGGGCCGTTCTTCCAGTGCCAGCGCGCTTTGCAGTCCCAGCCAGACCGGGTCGGCATGGTCCTCCAGCGCGCCCAAGGTCGCGTAGGCCTGCCGCCAGGGCTGGGCATCGGCCGCCGAGGCATTCAGGCGCCCCAGCCACGAAGCCCGCACCAGCGGCGACACGAGCAGTTCATTCGGGGCAAGATAGGCACCCACGCTGCCGCCAAGCCAGCCCGCCAGCTCCTGCACCTGGGAAGCGCGCGCGGCATTGGCGGGCTCAGCCAGCAGCGCATTCCAGCGCAGATCAAACAGCTGCGTCATGGCCGGGACGTATACGGACGCAAATCGCTGGTACCCAGCACCCTCAATCCGCTCGAGGGCACCTACAGCTGCCAGACGCAGCGAGGCCGCTTCGTCGGCCGGTGCGGCCTCTGCCATGCTGAATCGAATCTGGGCCGAGTTCGCCAGCGAAGCGCACACTATGTACGGGCTGCCCAGGGCGTTTTCAGCCAGGTAGTCGTAGTACAGCAGCGCGCGCTCCGGCTGGGTCGCAGCGAGTTCGGTCGCACAGTTGAAGGCGTCGTGCAACAGCGCACCAGCCAGGTCTGGCGCCTGCAATTGCGCCAGTTGGGCCACGCGCAACTGGGCAAGCGCGGCCTCATCGTTGCCGCGCCGCGTTTCAATGGCCGCGCCAAGCTGGAATAACTGCCCGCGCAGGCGGCTGCTTTCGACCAGCATTTTGGCCGTGGCGACGTCCATTGCTGCATCTTCCAGGCTGCCGATGCCGATGCGGCAGCGCGCGCGCATGTACAGGGTTTCGGCGCGGTCTTCGCGCATTTCCACGTTGGCGCCGGGGGGCAGCGGCTCAGTCAGGCGGGCCGTAAGCCAGCGTTCGGCCTCGGCATACTGCGCGACCGAAAACAGCAGGGCTTCTGTGCTGTACTTGCTGTCGCGGTGGCTGACCGTCACGTTGCTGAGTGCAAGCTGCGCGCTGGCGGACTCAATGCCGAAGCGCTGCCGGCCGAATGCCACGCCGCCGCGGCTGCCGGGGATCAACGCCGGGAACGGGTCCTCAAACCGGAACTCAATCACAGGCAGCCCGGTCAGGATTTCACTCATGAGGAAGGAAATCGTCTGCCCGGCGCGCGTGATGGTCGCTCGGTACGCCACACCGTCCTCAAGCAGCGCGCGGCCGCCGGCCCGGTAACCCGAAAGCACGCTGCCGTTCAGGCGGCGCAGCTCAAACCGATCGCGCGAGGCGCTGCCCAGGCTGATGATGTACGAAGTGTCGGCGTCATTGCCATCGTCGGGCATCCCGACCATGAAGGACAGGGGCCCGCTGGTGTCAGTCACGCGGAATTGGGTTTGCAGGGTGAAGTCGCCCCAGCAAATTCCGTCGCGCGGGGCGATGAAAATGGGATCGGTGCCGGTGCGGGCCAGCACGATCTCATTGCCCTGGCCGCGGGTCACGGTCGCGCCGGAGCGGGTCCACTTGCCTTCTTCATTGAACAGGGGCTCAAGGTCTTCGGCCGAGTCCGAGTCGTCTTCAAAACCGATCTGGAAGCTGTCCAGCGGCGGGGCCTCATTGCCCGGATTGGTGTCAATGTTCAGGCCGGTGTACACCATGCCGCCGGCCAGCCCGAGTGCGAGCGTAACCACCGCAGCCACGGGCACATAGCGCCGCCAGCGCAGCCACAGGCGCGAAAGCCTGCTGCGGCTGCGGGCGACGACCCATTCGCCGTGCAGGAAGCGCTCCAGGTCATCGGCCAGGGCGTCCGCGCTTTCGTAGCGGCGGCCCGGGTCGTTCTGCATCGCCATTTCGACGATGGAGCGCAGGTCAACGGGCACGTCTTCAAGTGAGTAGCGCGGCCACTTTGGCCCCTGGCTTTCGGCCACCTTGACCATCAGCTCATAGGCTGACTCGCCATCGACGGGCCTGCGGCCGGTCAGCAGTGTGAACAGTGTCGCGCCCAGTGCGTATACGTCGCTGCGCACGCCCACCCGGTTGCGTTCGCCGCGGGCTTGTTCGGGCGACATATAGGCCGGGGTTCCCATGCTGACGCCGGTACGGGTCAGCTGCGCGCTTTGGGCCAGGTCCTGGGCGAGACCGAAGTCGGTCAGCACCGGGGTGCCGTCACGGCGCAAGATGATGTTACCGGGCTTGATGTCGCGGTGGATGATGCCGCCCTTGTGGGCGTCCTGCACCGCGCGGGCGATGGCTTCGATGATCGAGGCGGCCTCGTCGGGTCCGAGCGGCCCGCGCTTGATGCGGGTTTCGACATCGACGCCGTCGATGAACTCCATAGTGAAGAAGGGGTGCCCGTCGAGTTCGCCGGCGTCGTAAACGCGCACGATGTTGGGGTGCGTGATCTTGGCAACGTTTTCGATTTCGGCGTGAAAGCGGGTGCTGGCGTCTTTGTCGGCGGCGAAGCTCGCGGGCAGCAGCTTGAGGGCGACGGCTCGTTGCAGGTCGACTTGCCAGGCACGGTACACGCGGGCTTGGCCGCCGCGCGGCAATTCACGTTCGATGAGGTAACGGCCCAGCGCTTGCCCGACTTTGGGCAAGGGGGTGAGGTGCAGTCCGGAGTCAGTGGTCTCGCTCAACGCAAACCCTCGCAACGGGACAGTATAGGAAGAAACGAAGCTGGGGCGAGGATAGAGGGAGACACATTGGAGCCAGGGGTTCGGGGGATGCGGGAGTTTGGAGGCGGGGGACAGAAGCAGGGGCATGACGCTGGCAATGGGGAGGCGTGCCTTGGTAGCTTGAAGACAGGAACCTCGACTACTTTTGCGAACTCTCGCCTCCCGCCTGAAGCCCCCCCCTCCGCCCCCTGTGATTTCACTTAGGAAGCAGTTGCCTTGCACGTGACGGAAGCTATTGTCTCGGGGTATGTCAGAAACTTAGTGCAGGGATTTGGTCAAGCTTGTCTTTGCCAAACCTTTGCCGTTGGCTGATTTCCGGCCGATGAAACCCGCGGGACGGACTTGGCGGACTGGCCCCGGTTGGTTCACTGACGTGTGCATCAACGGCACTTGGTCGAAAAAAGTGCCGGAATTGCCGAAGTTATCGGACGCAGCTTGCCGATAAGCGCCACGAAAAGCATGAACACAACGTTCGTGGGCTGTGTGGTTTGTGAACCCAAGCCTCGAAAAGTGTGAAGTACGGTGTTGACGGGCAGCAAACGGGTTTTATGGTCTGCCTGCCATTCAGGAAGGGCGACAAGGCTTGGACACGCCTCGGAAAGGACCGTGTTCAGGCTCTCCTGAAGGCAGCGACGGACGGACGAAGCATCTTTTACGGTTCTAAGGGAGAGCAAGGCATGGCAAAACTTTGGGTTTCGGCCCTCGCGCTGCTGGTCAGCGCAGGCCTCTGGTCAGCGCCGGCGAATGCGCAGACCAGCGACGTCGATGACGTCAGCAGTGTTTCACGCGGTGGCCAGGAAGGTGGCACCAGCACCGCGCTCGACAAGAAGGGTCTGGCATTTGAGTCGGAGGGCTTCAGCCTGACGCTCAAGACCCGCGTCCAGTTCCGTTTGACCTACCAGAACGAAGTAGGCAACGGCAACGACGGCACGAACGGCCGCGACTTCGTGAACTTCCGCGTCCGCCGCGCCAAGACCAACTTCTCGGGTCACATCTTCGAGAAGGAATTCCAGTACAACCTGCTGTTGAACTGGGTCAGCGGTGGCAACAACATCGTTGAAGAAGCCTGGTTCCGCTGGGCCATCATGCAGTACATCAACGTGACTGCCGGTCAGACCAAGCTCCAGTACAACTGGGAAGAAGCGGTCAGCAGCGGCAGCCAGCAGTTCGTGGAACGCGGCCTCGTGAACGAAGCCTTCAACCAAGACTACGCCAAGGGTATCACCCTTGACGGTTGGGTTGGCGACGACGTTCCCTGGCTCAAGTACTGGTTCGGCTTCTACAACGGTGTGCTGAAGGCCAACAACGACTTCCGCAACGCCGATTGGGCCATCAACGCCGAAGTGTTCAATGACGGCGTGGTGGACGGCGACATGATGATCAACCTGCGCCTTGAAACGCACCCGATGGGTGAAGTTAAGCGCAGCATGAACGACATGCGCTCGGAAGACACCCGTGGCGACATCCTGTTCGCCTTCGGCCTGGGCATGAACTGGTTCATCAGCGGTTTCAACAACGGTGACCTGCGTGGCGACACCGCAGCCGGTACCCCGGCCAGCGGTCGTAGCCGCACCAGCCAGGACACCCTCAGCCTCACCCTCGACGGTCACTTCCGTTGGATGGGCCTGAGCGTTGACATGGCCTACTTCTACCAGAAGACCGAGTTCCACAACCGCGGCCGTAACAAGTTTGACGTCAGCAGCCGCGCCGGTATCGGCGACATCACGAACATGGGCTTCACGTTCGACGTGTCGTACTTCATCATCGCTGAGATGCTGAACGTCGGTATCCGCTACAACATCCTGTTCGCTGACGACTTCTGGCAGGGCGACCGTCGTGAATTCGGCGTCCGTCCGGACACCACCGAACTGGGCCTGTCGGTCAACTACTACATCCATGGCGACAACCTGAAGCTGACGTTTGACCTGCTCATGGTCAGCCAGCAGCTCGCGTTCGCCCCGGGTGCAGGCACCACCATGCTGGGTGTGTACAACACCCCGCCGCAGCGCAGCGCCACCAGCCGTGCGAACGACGCTGCCGACTACAACGATCTCTGGATCGTTCGTCTGCAGCTCCAGTGGATCTTCTAAGTCATACGATCCACAGGCATGACTCAAACCACCGGCGGCCCATCAGGGCCGCCGGTGTGCTTTGACGGGCAGGGGTTAGGTGCCAGGTTGTAGCGGGTGTTGAACGGGTCCGGAGTCTGGAGCTTGGAGTTTGGAGTCTGGAGTCTGGAGTCTCGAGTAGGCTAAGCAGTTACTCCCGCCTCCGGCCTCCCGTCTCCAGACTTAGGCCTCCCACCTACCAACTTCCACCTCGCGCCTGCCGCGCTTTCCAGAATCCGAAATCCAAATCGCCTCGCCGCTGCTATCCTGCCCGGCCGGGAGAGCATCCATGTTCCGAGCCATTCTCATGCTGGCGCTGGCGACTGCCTGCGCCGGCCTCTGGGCCGAAGAGCCCACAACCGGATCCGCCACAGAACCCGCCACCGAAAGCCCGGCCGATGAGCCCGCGGACCCCAGGCCCCGGTCCGATGCCGCGCGCATCACCCGCGTTGAAGACCGTGGCCTGCGCTGGGATTCCGCAGGCTTCTCCGTCGCGCTACGCACCAGCGTCCAGTTTCGTCTCAGCTTCCGCGACGAGCGCGCCAATGGCAACGATGGCACCAACGGCCGCGACTACATCAACTTCAACCTGCCCCGCGTGAAGACCGGCTTTTCCGGCCACATCTTTGAAGACATGTTCACCTACCAGCTGCGTCTGAACTGGGTGCGCGGTGCGTCCGAAATGCTCGAGGTCGCGCACTTCCGCGTGGCGCTGTTCCAGGCCGTCAACCTCAACGGCGGCCAGGACAAAGTGCCATTCAGTTGGGAAGAAAGCTCTGAGGCCGAGTCCATGAACTTCATGGAACGCAGCTACGCCAACGAGGTCTTCAACCAGGACTACGGCAAGGGCATCTGGGTAGACGGCATGATCGGCGACGACGTGCCCTGGGTGAAGTACTGGGCCGGCGTGTTCAATGGCGTGCTTGCTTCCCAAGAAGACTTCCGCAACAAGGACGGCGCACTGACCGCCGACGCATTCAGCGACGTGATCGACAACGAAGTCATGGTCGCGCTGCGCCTCGAGACCCACCCGCTGGGCGAAGTGTGGCAGGGCCTGCGCGACGACCGCGACAACGCCGACATCGAAGATGGCTTCTTTGCCGTGGGCGTCGGCTTCAACTGGATCGCCGGCCACCTGCGCAACGCCGACTTGCGCGGGGATACGGCCGCCGCAAGCACCGGGTCCGGCCGCACGCGCACGCGCCAAAGCACGCTGGCCTTCACGTTGGACGGACACATGCGCTGGTATGGCATCAGTGTGGACTGGGCGGTGTTTTACCGCCGCACGGATTTCAGCAACGTGGGCCTGAACACCTTCAAGGTAGGCGGCCGCGAAAGCATCGGCGAACTGGAGGACATGGGCGCCAGCCTCGAGGTCGGCTACAACTTCCCGTGGCTTGATGTGGCCGACATCTTCGTGGGCCTGCGCTTCAGCCTGGTGAATGCCGACGAGTTCTGGGGCCGCGACGCGGGCCTGCGCTTCACGAGGAATCACCAGCGCGCGATCCGCCCCGACAGCACCGAGTACGGGTTGACGGCGGCCTGGCGCCTGCACGGTGACTCGCTGAAGCTTTCGATGGACATCGTGTTCATCCAGCACCAGCTGGCCTGGAGCTACAACAACAGCGGCAGCCTGCTGGGTGTGTACGATGACATCCCGGAGCGTGGCCAGGGCGGCTTGGGCTCAAACCCCAGCAGCGCGGACCTGAACACCGAAATGCACGTCCGCTTCCAGCTGCAGTGGATGTTCTAGGCAAAGTGCGTGCTTGTGCCTGCGACGCCTCCCGCAGCGTTGGGGCCACGCGCGGGACGCGCGTGCCACTTAGGACTTGCATGTGATGCTGGCACGTGCAGGTTCGCATGCCGCGCCAGTGGCACGGCCGTCCCGGCCGTGGCCCGCTACTCTTGCTTGAAGGTTACGGCGAAGATGTGCGTGCATTCGACCGGGGTTGCGCCTCGGCATGCGGGGCTGTAGCTGCTTTCCAGAAACGTCTCAAGCAGCGCTTCGTCCCAGTCGTCGCGGCCGGTTCCCTTCAGCATGCGGGCAGACGTCGCTTTGCCCTGCGCGCTGACCGTGACCTCCACGCTGATCGTGCCGGTGTAGCGGCGGCGCACCACGCGCGGCCACGCGGGCTCAAGCAGCACCGGCGCCGTGAACTCGCCCACGGGCCCGGATGAGGCCTTGCTTGGCGCGCTTTCCGGGCTTGGAGAGGTCGGGGCCGATGGTTCCGGTTCAGACGACGCCGGTGCTGCGGGTGGCTTGGGTTGCAGCGGCAAGGCAGGGCCGACGGGCGGGCGCGGCGGTTGGGGCTCGTGACCGGGAAGCTCAGGGTCCGGCGTGATCTCGGGCGGTGCGGGTAGCGGATCGGGTTCCAGGAACTCGGTCGGGGCCGGGGTTTCGATCGCTTCGGACGGGGATGCCTGCTCAAACTCGGACAGTTCGGTGGTATCGGCCTCAGGCTCCGTGGCGTCGGGCGCTACGGCAATCGACTCGATGCTGACCGCCAGCGTCGGTTGACTCTGCATACCGTGAGAGCGGGGCACGCCCTGCAGGACCAAGGCGATCCCGAATGCGTGCCCCAGCACGGCAATGCCAAAGTAGCGAGGCCGGTTCACCAGCGAATTTCTCCGCTCAGTACAACGTTCGTTCCGCTGCCGTACGTGCCGCTGCCCAGCGGGTGATAGCTGCGGTTGCCGATGTTGTGGACGTTCAGGTTGATGCGCGCGTGACGCGATGGGTACCAGCCGGTACGCAGGCCAAACAGCACGTAACCGGGCGAGTCATGGGGCGTGAAGCGCGGGTCAGTCAAGGCCTGGGCTCCGTACTGGTCCTGACGCCCCACAACGCTCATGTAGGGCTCGATATACACCTGTCCCCGCAGAGCCTCGTACCTGAGCGAAATTTCTGAATAAACCGGCGGCATGCGGTTCAAGGGAAGGTCATTCTTCAGGTCATCGCCGCGGGTGTAAGTGAAGTTGGCGTGGATGCCCAGTGCGTCACCCTCAAAGAAAATGTGGTCCGTGGGCAGGCCCAGCCAGCCCATGAGTTGCGAGAAGTAAAAGCCCACTTCGGCCTCAACGCCGAAGATGCGCGAGCGCCCGGCATTCTCCTGATGGAATCCGTTGGTGCCATCCAGCGAGGTTGGCTGGTTGATCAGGGTGTCTTCCAGATAGTTGAAGAAGAACACCGCGTGCGCCGTGACTTCGTAAGGCGCGTGGGCGTTCTTGTCCTTGGTCGGGATCAGCAGCCGCGCGCCGATATCGACGCTGTACTGGGTTTCCGGGTCAACATCCGGGTTGGGGAACTGCGCGCCGCTGCCGAACGCCTTGCTGGCGGCCAGGTCGTCCAGGTTGGGCGCGCGGAAGCCGCGGGCCAGGTTCAGCGTAAGTGACAGTTCATCAATCGGGCGGCCGACCACGGCAACGGCACCAGTGATGTCACTGTAGAACGCGTTCACGCCATCCAGTTGCTGGAAGCGGATGTCCGTGCGGCTCAGCGCCCGGAACAACGAGTACCGCACGCCGTAGCGCAACTGTAGCCGGTCGTCGATCAGGCTGGTTTCATTCTGCGCGTAGATGCCGAAGCTGGTGTAGCTGCTCCAGTCCGGGAACTGGGCGCGGTTTTCGTGGTTTGACTGAGCGTCATCGTCGGCGAGGTCGATGTCCACGCTGCGGGTGTGCACCACGTCGTGATAGATTTCCATACCGACAGTAAGGCGCGCGGCCTCATGGAAGTTCAGCACGGCCTGGGCTTTGGCACCGAAGTTGTGGGTGTTGAAGTTGGCGTCCTCAAGCCGGTTGGGGCTGCTGCGGCGGATGCGCTGCAGGCTTTCCTGCTGCTTGTGGTAGTTCAGGTTCACGAACATCTCTTCCAGCAGGTCGCTCCCTTCAAAACGCCACGACAGGATTGCGAGGTCGTCAACCTGGTAGGTGAACAGGCGGCGCAGATCATTACCCTGCCCCGGCGTGTTCAGCGCGCCCTGGTTGGGCATGATGCCGCTGACGGCGTCGGTGCGGTTCAGGTCATTCTGCTGGAAGTGGCTGTACATCAGGCTGATCGTGTGGCCGCCAAAGCGCGTGCCGACGGTGCCGTACACGCCCCATTCTTCGTATGACGTGAAGGGCTGGCGGCCGATGCTGTTGCCGCCGACGACTTCGTCGATGTCGGCGTATGTCGCGCTGACGATCGCGCCGAAGTTGGTGCTGCCGACCTCGCCGAACAGTCCCGCTTGCTTGCGGGCGTTGGCGCTTTCAAAGCGCGCGCGGGCACCGAAGGTGTAGTCGAACTCGCTGTAGCTGGGCATGCGCGTCATGATGTTGATGACGCCACCCATGGCGTCGCTGCCGTACAGCACGCTGCTGGGCCCGCGGATCACTTCAATGCGTTCAATGCTGTCGGGGTCGATACTGCTGTAGTACTGGTTTGGACCGCTTCGAAACGTGCTCGTGTTGAAGCGCACGCCGTTCACCAGCATCACGATTTCTTTGCCCGTGCGGCCGCGCAGGAATGGCGAGCCCTGCCCTGCCGAAGTGTGCTGCAGGAACACTCCGGTCGCTCCCTGCAGCAGGTCAGGGGCCTGGCCGGACATCCGTTCTTCGATGCGGCGGCGATCCAGCACATTCACCGAATCCGGGGTGTCCATCAGGCGCGAAGCGCTGCCGCGCGGGGTAACGACCTCAAGGTCAGTGCGGCCGGGAGTGTCGCCGGCAGCGGGTTCGACAGCGGGCGCGGTTTCCTGGGCGTGCAGCGGCAACAGGCATAGCAGGGCCGCGCCCGCAAGCGGGAGTCTCATGGCATCTCCAGATCAGGTGGGGGTGAAGCGGTTACAGCGGGAAGTGCCTGTTGAGACCGAGTCCTGACAAGAAAAGTGTGGAGCTTGGAGTTCTAGTTCGGAGGTTCTCACTTGTCCCGAATCTCGAACCTCAAGACTCCAATCTCGAACCATGTCATCAAGTTAACGTGTGGGTTCGTTTCGAGTTTCATCAACGCAAGTGCCTCAAGTAATCGCGCACACGGCGCGTGTGAGGGCTTTGCAAAGGCTTGGTTGCGGCTGCATGAGACTTCCGTGAAACCGCCTGTGGCGCATTGCGCCGGGTGTGTCGGTCTTCCTACCCTTCCGCGCATTCCTGTGCAGGCATGCACTTCGGATCGGAAAAGGAGAGCCAATGAGTAAGTTTTTGGGGACGGCCCTGATGCTGGCGTGCAGCATGGGGCTATTTGCTGCGCCGGCGATGGCGCAGGACGCCGACAAGGTCGGCAACATTTCGCGTGGCGGACAAGAAGGCGGCACGGAGACCAAGCTGGGCAACAAGGGCCTCGGGTTTGAAACCGAAGGCTTCAAGCTCAGCCTCACCACCCGCGTTCAGTTTCGCTTGACCTACCAGAATGAAGTAGGCAACGGCAACGACGGCACCAACGGACGTGACTACGTCAACTTCCGTATCCGTCGCGCCAAGACCACCTTCTCGGGGCACATCTTCGCGAAGGAGTTTCAGTACAAGGCAACGCTGACCTGGGCCGGCGGTGCCAACATCATCGAAGAAGCGTTCTTCCGCTGGGCCATCATGCAGTACATCAACATTACCGCAGGCCAGACCAAGCTGCCCTGGAACTGGGAAGAAATCACCAGCTCAGGCAGCCAGCAGTTCGTCGAACGCAGCTACGTCAACGAAGTGTTCAACCAGGACTTCGCCAAGGGCCTCACCATCGACGGCATGGTCGGTGATGACACCCCGTGGCTGAAGTACTGGGTCGGCCTCTACAACGGCGTGCGCAAGGGCAACGACGACTTCCGTAACGCCGACCAGGCCCTGCCGAGCGAAACCTTCACCGACGGCGTGGTTGACGGCGACATGATGGTCAACCTGCGCCTCGAGACGCACCCGATGGGTGAAGTCAAGTACGGCATGAACGACCAGCGCAAGGAAGACGCCTTCGACAAGCCCATCTTCGCGATCGGCCTGGGCGTCAACTGGATGCTGGGTGGCTTTGCCGATGGCGACCTGCGCCCCGACACCAGCGGCGCCGGTGCCACCGCCAGCGGCCGCAGCCGCACCAGCCAGGACACCTTGGCGATCACCCTGGACGGTCACTTCCGCTTCTACGGGTTGGGTGTGGACCTTGCTTACTTCTTCCGCCACACCGAGTTCCACAACCGCGGCCGCAACAAGTACAACCCCGGTACGCCGCAGCGTAACGGTATCAGTAACCTGACGGACAGCGGCTTCACTTTCCTCGTCAGCTACTTCATCCTGCCCACCACCCTGAACGTCGGCATCATCTACAACACGCTGTTCGCTGACGACTTCTGGATGAACGGCAGCACCAGCCGCAACCAGGGCCTGTGGCCGGACACCACCGAGCTTGGCCTGTCGGTGAACTATTACGTCCACGGCGAAAACCTGAAGCTGACCTTCGACTTCCTGATGGTCAGTCAGCAGGTGCCGTTCGGTGCCAACGCCGACGGCGGCGGCGCCAACGCGATCAAGGGCGTCTACAACGCTCCGCCGGCTCGTACGGCGGGCAGCGCTGCCAATGACAGCGCTGACTACAACGACCTGTGGATCGTGCGCCTGCAGTTGCAGTGGATCTTCTAAAGCCGGGCGGGGGCCTGCTTCGGCGGGTCCTTACCCGAACAGCGTCTCCAGGATCCTTTGCCATGCCTTGCTCGGATACCTGGACTGGGGGGAATGCGATCGCCCGCATTCCCCTCAACTGTTTCTCCGGGGCTCGTTGGCTAGAATGCGGCCACGAAAGGGGGCTCTCGTGGCCGACAAGTATCGTTTGATCACCCGCAGCGACTTCGATGGGCTGGTGTGCGCCGTGCTGCTGCGCGAACTGGACATGATTGACGAAATCGAGTTCGTGCATCCCAAAGACATGCAGGACGGCAAGGTGCAGGTGACCGCGAGAGACATCACGGCCAACCTTCCCTACGCCAAGGGCGTGTACTTGGCCTTTGACCACCACGCCAGTGAGATCAGCCGCGTCGGCCGCCCCGACAACTACATCATTGACGCCAACGCGCCCAGCGCCGCGCGCGTCGTGTACAAGCACTACGGGGCCGAAAAGAAGTTCCCGCGCATCAGCGCGGACCTGATGGCCGCTGTGGACAAGTCCGACAGCGCGCAGTTCAGCCGCGACGACATTCTCAACCCTACTGGCTGGACGCTGCTGAGTTTCATCATGGACGCGCGCACCGGCCTTGGGCGCTTCCACGACTTCAACATCAGCAACAAAGAGCTGATGCACCAGTTGATTGAGCTGATCCGCACCCAGCCGCTGGAGAAGATCATGCAGCACGAAGACGTGCGCCAGCGCCTTGACCTGTACCGCGAACACGCGCCCAAAGCGGCCGAACAGATCAAGAAGCTGGCGGCCGTGCACAAGAACCTGGTGGTCCTGGACACCCGCGACGAAACCACGATCTACGCGGGCAACCGCTTTCTGGTGTACGCGCTGTTTCCTGAGACCAACATCAGCATCCACGTGCTGTGGGGCAAGCAGAACCAGAATGTCTCATTCGCGTGCGGCAAAAGCATTCTGAAGCGCGACAGCAAGACCGACGTGGGTGAGTTGATGCTCAAGTACGGCGGCGGCGGCCACAAGGCCGCGGGCACCTGCCAGGTCGAAGTAGCCAAGGCCGACAAGGTGCTTGGCGAACTGATCGCCGCGATCACCCGCGACGGCTAGCGCGCCGCCGGCAACGAAACAGGGGCGGCACGCGCCGCCCCTATGCCGCCGGGTCAAGCCCCCAATTCATGCTTCCCTGCGGCGTTTCAATCCCAGAAGCGCCAGCCCTGCCACCGCAAGCAGACCGCTGATCCCGCTTGAAGCAGCGGCGCAACCGCCGCCACCGCCGCCACCGCCGGTGGCCACGCCACCCGCGACAGGGCCGCCGCCGCTGCCCGCGACTGTGCCCGTGAAGTTCAGCGTGAACGGTGTGGCAACCGTGGTGTCATTGTGAGCAAACGTAACTGTGCCGCTGTAGACGCCCGACGCGGCCGCAGTGAAATTCACGCCCAGGTTGGTGCCATTGCCCGGGGCGAGCGTGATCGGCGAAATCATGCCGGCGCTAACGTGGCCCGCGACGGTCAGGCTGTTGATCGTCAGGTCCGCCGTGCCCGCGTTGTGCAGGTAGAACACGTAGTCGGCCGTGGGCAGCGAAGTCAGCGCGTGGGTCCCGAAGTCGTGGGTGTAGCCGCTGCTGACCGGCGTTCCGGCCACACCGCCGGCGCGCACCACAAGCTGCGGCGTCAGCGGCACGGTGCCCACGCCCGCGACCTCAAAGCTGAAGCTGCCGCCGTTGTGGGTGAAGCTGACGTCGGCGGTCTTGACACCCGCACTGGCGGGGTCAAAGGCGACACTAAAGGTCGTGTTGCCTCCAGCCGCCACGGTGAACAGCGTGCCGGTGGTATCGAGAACGAAGTCCGCGCCCGTGATCGCGAAGTTCGACAACACCAGGTCACTTCCGCCACTGTTGCTGATCGTGAACACCACGGCAGTCGTGGCACCGCTGCTGACATCCTGGCTGCCGAAGTCGCGCAGGGTGCCTGCCGCGGAGGCTCCGTTGCTGATGGCGCCTCCCGCGTCGCTGACGGCCAGCACGGGCCCCGCAACGGCCTGCACAATGCTGAAGCTGACGATGGTGTCCGCGCTGCCGTCATTGGCGGTCACAGTGACCAGGTGCGTCACACCTGCCAGCGTGTTGAAGGTGCCGCTGGCCGGGTTCAGATTGTAGGGGCCGGGTGCGGCGGCCTTGGACCACTCGGTCAGCAGAATTCCCGTTGCACCCAGGTTGGTGATGGTGGTGGTAACGCTGATGCTGTCGGCGTCCGCGTCGCTGACGGTGATTTCGGGTGTCAGTGAGGCCACGGTGTCGCCGTGGCTCACGTTCAGGGTCGAGCCGCCCGTGACCAGTACGCCGCCCGACTTCACGGTCAGCGCCGGCGGGGTGTTCGGCGTGGCAACGTTGGGCGCAAAGCGCACGTAGCGCCCGGCCGGGTAAGCCGTCACCGCGCCGCTGGTGCTGATGTAGCCGGCATCGCTGCCCGGTACCACTTCCTGCGTGGCGCCGGCGGGACTGCTGATCGCGCAGGCGTTGGCCGAATTGTTGACGTATCCACTTCCACCATTGGGCGTGCCGTAGCGCATGTCAATGCGGCCGCTGGTGGTGTCGAACTGCACCTGCATCCGCACGCCTACGGCGTTGTTGCCGTTGCTGGGAATGTTCTTCCACTCAACGATGAGCTGGTTGTTCTGGTACAGCCACTTCACCTGCCCCAGGGTGGCCGAAAAGCCAAGCCACGCGGCCGGGTTGTAATCGCCCCAAAGGGGCGAAACAAAGTTGCCCACGCCTGAGCTGTGATTGACGGCCTTGGTAGGCGTGCCGGATGCGCTGCCCATGACCACATAGCCCGAGGCATACACGCGCACACTCGTGTAGTTGACGCCGAAGTAGTTGAAGCTGAACCCGGCCGGTGAAATCAGCGCGTTGCCACCGTAGGCAAGGAACAGGTCCGTGCCGCCGGCCAGGTCGGTGTATGCGGCCGCACCGGAATTGACGGTGTACGTGCCCGACGGCGAAGGCGCCGGCGTCGGCGTGGGCGATGGCCCCGTGGACTGCGCCGCAAGCGCGGTGGAAAGCATCACAGCAAGCATGGCAAGTGTCGCGTACTTCATGGTGTCTCCTGTGGGTGAATGGCCTCAATGTCCTCGGGCGCAATTGAAATCACTTTCCTGTCTGCGTGAAAGTTGATTCCCCGATTCACCGAACGTAGTATCTCGATCACGATAAGAGTGGAGGCCCCCCATGCAGCCGCGAGAAGACCGCGACGATGATGACCTGATTCGCGAGCGCCTGCACAAACTGCTGGCCGAGCGCAGCCAGTCCGAGATCGCGCGCAAGACCGGCAGCCAGGTGGCCGCCGTTAACCGTTACGTTCACGGCGCGCGCATCCCCGCCAGCTTCTGCAGCAGCCTGGTGCGAGGCATTGGCGTGAACCCGAGCTGGCTGTTGGTCGGTGAAGGCAGCCCGTTCCTGGCCGACGTGCCGGAACAGACCGCCAAGCTGGGCGAGAACCTGCTGGAACTGGTCGAGGCCATGAGCGCCGTCAGCCGCATGCTGCTGGGCGAACTGACCGGCAAGCATCACCTGAAGGTGCTGCGTGAACTGAACGACGCACTGCTGCGCCACGAGCAACTGCGCGCGACGTTGAATGAACGTTCGCGCCCCGTGTTCGAGCGCATCCTGAGTGACTTCCAGAAGGCCCTAGACAGTCTCGACCGCGACCGCGCCGACCACCTGCGCAAGGCCGCCGACCAGCTTTCGCGCCTGTGCGACGACGAAACCCTGACCCGCAACTACCTGCGCGCCTGCGCCTACCACGAGTTCCAGCAGCGGCACTCGCAGCGATTCCTGCAGACACAGCGCAAGCTGTTCCTGCGCAGCATCAGCGACGTGGCCCTGTTCAACGACGCATCCTGCGATGAAGGCCGCCGCATCGTGATCGCGCTGATCCAGATGGACCGTGTGCACGAAGCCCGCAAGATGTGCGTGGCCCTGCTGACACTGGCCGGCGAAGAGGGCCGCAACTGGCCCAGCTATGCCCGCCTTGAGACGGCACTCGGCAACCTCACCGCCGACAGCGGCCGCCTGTATGAGGGCGTGGCGCTGATCCAGCGGAATCTGCCGCGCCTGACCGGTATGCACCAGACCGTCGCGCAGGCCGCACTGGCAAGGCTGCTGCTGTGGGCCGGCGTCGTGGACATGGATGGTGCGGCCGGCATCGGCCCGCCATCAGACGCCAAGGCCGAGCATCTGCTGGCTTACGCATGGTGGACACGCGACCGCGCCAACCTTGATACAGCCCTGAAGTACGCCGCCCGCGAAGACCTGAAGCCCGTCTGGCGCGTAAGCTTCTTTGAGCTGCTGGCCCGCGCCGCGCAAAAGCAGTTGGCGCGTCCCGGAAGCCTTGATCTGGCCGAACTGGCAAGCAAGCTGAGCGAAACTCGCGCGTCCGAAATTGAGAACGCCGATCTGGCCGCCTTCACCATCGAAACAGTGTGCGCCGACCTGGCATTCCTGGGCCAGGACACCACGCAGGCCACACGGCGTTTCCGCAAGGCGCAGGAGTGCCTTGCCAAACTCATGCCCGATGTGGTCCCGCCGCCGCTTGAGCTGGCCGGGCATTATCGCACGGCACGCGAGCTGCTGGCAGACTCAAAGAAGAAGGAAGATGCCGAGTTGCTTGCCCAGGCCCAAGAGTACTTCAGGTTCCGGTACCAGCACGGCTACCGGATCTTTGAGGCGCTGGCCTAGGCTGTGGTTGGTGTTTCGTGCCTCGTGCTTCGGGTCTGGCAACTACATCGTGTTGCGCTGGCACTGTGGTTGCACAGTACCAACATGTTCCGCGCGGTCCCCGGCACCCCAAGCTCGAGTCTCCAACCTCCAACCTCCAATCTCCAACCTTGGTGTCCGCCCCGGCCGACGCTACCCTGCCGCCATGGAGCACACGCCTGATCCTGCTTCCCTGCGCCGCGACTTCGAACAAGCCGGGCAGGGCCATGTCTTCGCCTACTTCGACACGCTAGGCGAACGCGCCCAGCGCCGCCTGCTGCGCCAGCTTGCGCAGGTTGACCTTGCTTCGCTGCCGCTGCTGTCAGCCGCCATTGAGGCCACCCGCCACCCCGTGGCACGTAATCTGGCCCCCGCCGAAGTGTTTGCACTGGCCGACGAAAATTATCCCTACGCCCCGGCTGTGGCCGCGCAGGCCGTTGCCCCGTTGGGCGAGAAAGCGCTTCGCGACGGCCGCGTGGGCGCGCTGCTGGTTGCCGGCGGGCAGGGCACGCGGCTTGGTTTTGACGGCCCCAAGGGCTGCTACCCGGTGCTGCCGTCGGGCATGACGCTGTTTGAAGTGTTCGCGCGCAAGCTGCTGCGGGTGGGGCGCGAATACGGCCGCACGCCCCCGCTGTACGTGATGGTGGGCGGTCACAATGAAACTGCAACGCGCAACTTCTGGGCCGATCATGAATACTTTGGCCTGAAAGCGGACGACGTGAAGTTCTTCGCACAAGGCGAGCTGCCCGCGCTCGACGATATGGGCAAGCTGGTGCTGGAAGCACCGGACCGCCTGTTCATGGGCCCCGACGGCCACGGCGGCGTTCTGCGAGCACTGCATGCGCGCGGGATGCTGGCTGACATGGCTGCGCGAGGCGTGCAACTGTTGAGTTACTTCCAGGTCGATAACCTGCAGACGCCGGTGGCCGACGCGCCCTTTCTGGGCCTGCATCTGGCCGAGGGCGCGGAAGTCAGCCTGAAAGTGGTACGCAAGCACGAACCCTCCGAGAAAGTGGGCATCTTCTGCCTCGATGACGGCGTGCCCGGCATCGTCGAATACACCGAGTTCAGCCCGCAGCAGGCCGCTGAGCGCGGCCCCGACGGCCGGCTGCGCTATTGGGCGGGCAGCATCGCGGTGCATGCCTTTGGCGTTGATTTCCTGCGCCGGCTGGCTGAAAGCGGCACCGACCTGCCGCTGCACGCCGCGCACAAGAAGGTCCCGTACGTGGGCCAGTCCGGCGAAACCGTGAACCCGGATGCACCCAACGCCTGGAAGTTCGAGCGCTTCGTGTTCGACACCATCCCGCTGGCAAACAAAGTGATGTGCCTTGAAGTCCCGCGCGATGAACAATTCCTGCCGCTCAAGAACCCCGACGGCCCGCACGGCCCGGACGGACTGCGACGCAGCTATGTCGAGTACTGGGGCCGCGCCTTCGATGCGGCCGGCAAGCCACGCCCCGAGCCTATGGAAATTGATCCCGGCCAGTTCGAAAACGCGCGCGAACTGCTGGCGTCCCTGCGCTGAGTGTCAAACGCTGAAGTTGAAGCCTTCTTCAAGCTTCACGCCGACGCCGCCGGCGCGGTTGCCGACGCGTACCGGGCGGGCAGCGGCCTCAACGCCTTTGAACGGGCCGTCCATGATGGTGAACTGGATGCGCTGGAATTCGCCCAGTTCTTCGGGTTTGACGCCGTTTGCGGTTTCTTCGATTTCGATGGCGGTGAGGAACGCGCCATCGAGGCTGAGGTCGCGCAACAGTGCCTTGCCTTTGCAAAGCTCTTTGTCGCCACTGCCCAGCAGGCGAATCGCGATGGGCACTTCCAGCGTGGCGCGCTGGAAGCGGCGGCGTTCTTGTGCGTCAAAGTCGAACTGTGCGTGCGGGTCGCTGCTGTCAAAATCAAGGTCGTCGGGATTGATTTCCCGGATGCGTCCACCTTTAGGCGCGCTATCCGACATCCACTCGTCCTTGGGAGAACCCGTCAGCGAAGCGATGGGCAATTGTAGCGAAACCATGGCCGCCTCCAAGACTCGCGGGGAATTCCTCACTACCAACGGCGGTGACGTCTTGATTGTTTGGCACAGTTTGGTCACAGATTGCGCCGATTCCGTCATCGCTTCTTCAGCCCGGCGTGTGTGCCCGGTGAAGAAACGGGCCTGAAACTCGCTACACTCGCGCGATGCAACAGCAGCTACAGCCTCCCAAACCCATCACGCGGCCCACCGCCAAGCAGTGGCTGTTCCGCTTGTTCCGGCTGGAAGAGGCCGTACTGGCCGCGCTGCTGCTTGCCTTCGTCATCACCTACGCCTTGCTGCCCAACGCGCCGCCCTTTGAGTCGCTGTGGGCAGGCTTCAAGTACAACTTCCACGGCCACGGCACGATGTGGATGTTCACGCTGTGGTGCCTGCTGGGGACGCTGGTGATCCTGGCCGTCGCGATGCTGCCTCTGTGGAACAAGGGCAAGGCCCGCACCCTGATGCGCGGCGTGTGGGGCGAAGCGCAGGGTACCGTGCCGCGACTGAACGCCACGCTGCTGTGGGGCCTGGGCGGGATCCGCGCCTATCTGCCTTTTCTGGCTTGCATGGGCGTCTATGAGATGAACAAACGGCTGATCCCCGCCATGCGCGGCGACACGCTGTACGACACCGAAATGGCGCAGCTTGAGTACTGGATGTTCGGCGACCTTACCGCCGCCATGGTCCACAAGTTCTTCAACGCCCAATGGATCACCGACCTGCTGGCGACCATCAACCTGCGCCAGATTGACATCCATGAGGCCTGCTACATCAGCTACGTCTACGCCGCGCCGGCGCTGGCGCTGTCACTCTGGTTTCTGGGGCGCAGGCAGCACTTCAACCGTTTCATGGGCGCGCTGGCCATTACCGGCGCGCTGGCCTATGTCGGCTATGTGCTGGTGCCCGTGGTGGGGCCCAAGTACGTGTTCGAAGGCCGCTGGCTTGAGGCCAGCAGCGCCGCCCTCAGTTTCATGGACGACATCAAGGACATGAACCGCGACTGCTTCCCCAGCCTGCACACCGCCTGGACCACCCTGTTCCTGATCGCCGCGTGGAAGGGCGTGAGGCCGCTGTTCTGGTTCTACCTGCCGATCGGCATCGGCGTGTACATCGCGACGTTTTATGGCGGCTATCACTACTTCCCGGACGTGATTGCCGGCCACGCCCTCGCGATCTTCGCGTGGTGGGCTGCCAAGCCGCTGCGCACGTGGTGGGAAAAGCGCGCCGGCGCGGTCAGCGAAGTCGAAGTCGAGCCCACAAAATCCTGAGCTACTCGCGCACCACCCGGCCGTCGCGTTCCGGGAAGCCGCCTTCGGGTACTGGTGTCTCCCACTTCGCGGCCAGCACTTCATCCAGGTCGGCCTTGGATTGCGGGTACTCGGCGCGGATGCGCGCCGCCAGCGCCCCGGCCTGATCCGACAGGTGGTTCTCAAAGCACAGGTGAAGCATGCCCAGCAGGTGGTCCAGCGAGGCATCGGGCATGGCCAGCATGATGCCTAGTTGCGTTTCAGCCGGCAGGTTCCCGAACACGATCTCGACTTTAAAGCTGAGTGTGCGCTTCATCTTTGGGTCGCGCAGGTAGTGCCGCGACACCACCAGCTTCACGAGCGAGTTTCGCGATTGGCCGTTGGCCACCGCCGTGTGCCCGCGCACCGTCGTCGTCACGTCCGTCATGATCCCGTCCCGCAGCATTTGCAGCGTGCGCTCGCGGACCGCGGTCAGCAGCCGTGAAGCACTCGTGCCACCCAGCGGGTACAGCGTGTTGCGGGGCGTGGCCGGAGGTCTTGGCTTGCGGGCGGGTTTGGGCAGCGGCGGATCGGCCTTGCCGGTGGCCTGCAACTCGGCCACGGCACGCCAGGCTTCGGCCTCAGTCTTCAGCCAGGTGCGGTCAAGCGACTCGACGATGGCGTTCTCGCGCAGGAATTCGATTGCCTCGGCGGCTTTGGCGTACTCGCGCAGGTCCAGGGCTTCGTCGGCCTCGCGCAGGCGCTTATCGAGCAGTTCGTGGTTGGCCGCGGCGATCTCGGCTTTGGCGCGTTCGTTCCACTTGTCGGCCTCCATCGTTTTGGCGGCGTTGGCGCGGTTGAAGTCGTCGGTGTAGTGCTTCTCAAAGGCAAAGCGCATTGCGTCGGCTTCGACCAGCTTGCCGAGTTCGCGCAGGTTGTACACCCCGCCGGACACGCGGTTGAACTCAAGCGACAGCGCGCTGTACTGCAGGCGCAGCAGGTAGTCGCGGGCGGACTTGAGCTGATAGTCCAGGTCAATGTTCTCGCGGTCGGCTTGCATCTCGATCGCGTCCATCACTTCCAGTCGTTGCTCTGCGGTGCGCTGGTTGTCGCGCGAAACGTCGCTGATCATCTTGGCCAGCTCGCTGCGCAGTGCGCTGTTGTCCTTTCCTGTGGCACTCTGCGTCTCACCCGGCGTGACCGGTTCCGCCTCGTCAATCGAGTCCGAGATCGCGCCGAACACGATGAACATCGCGACGACCGCAACAATGACGCCCGCGATGATCGCGCCGGGCTTGCTGTTGGCCTTGCGCGACTTCTGCTGGTGCGCGGCAAAGGCGGGCTGCTGATGTGCCTGCTTGCCTTGCTGGTTCACCGGCCGGGGCCCGGCGGGATCGATAGCTCCCGGTTCATGGTGCAGGTGCTTGCGTTGCAGGTTGGCGCGCAGGTGCAGCGGCCCGGACGGCCCCGTTACCAGAAACGGCAAATTGATCTCGGTAGACGTCGCGTTCTGCAACTCAATCACCGCGCGCTCGGCGGCTTCGTTCAGGCGCTGCTCGGCCGCGCGGTCAAGCTTGTCGCGGTGGCCGGTCTGGCCCGCGAACTCGGCCAACGCCCAGCCGGCGATGCGCCGCACGTGCGATTCCGGCGTCTTGGCGCGGTTCTGCTGCTCGTTGATCTCGCGCGGGTTGTCCGAGGCCGGGTTTTCGCCGCGCATCCGCGGCAGCAGTTCGCGCTCGATCACGTCGTCCGACATGCGGTCGCGGGTTTGCGTGGTCAGCTCGTGCGCCTTGAGCTGCAGCTCCAGCAGCTCGTCCTGGTTCAGGCTGCGCCCCGCCACCAGTTGCTTCATGTACGCCTGGAACAGCGGGTCATCCAGGTCGTCTTCGCTGAGGTCTTCGTGCATCAGCGGGCCCGAACCAAACTGCGATTGCGTCGTGAAGCCGGTGGTGTTGGTCGTGAACGCGCGCTCCGGCACCGTCGGCGGCTCGGGCGTGTAGTCCGTGGGCGTCGGCGCAAACGGCGACGGATCGGCCGCCTTGGCACCCGTCGCCAGCACTTCGATTCGCGTGCCGCCAAGCGTCAGCACGTCGCCTTCGGCCAGTTCGTTGCTGTACTTCTTTTCGCCGTTGTGCAGCGTGCCCGATGACGTGAACTGGTCCGCGAACGACCAGCGGTCCATGAAACGCTCAATGCGCGCGTGCCGCCCCGCAATCGCCGGGTCGTCCTCAATCCGGATCGCGTTGTCGCTGTCGCTGCCCACCGTGAACGAGTCATTCGGCGCGGCAACCTCAAACGTGCGGCCGGGGGTTGTGATGCGTAGTTTCATGCCCGCAGTCTAGCGCGGGAGTCGACCGGCGGCAGGCTTTGTTCGGAACAACATTGCACCGGTTGCACGGAACGAAATCGCCGCGCTGCTTTCCGTAATCACAGGCCGAAGCGCCGAGCTACACTGGCGCAGTGACCCGGGGGGGCCTGCCTTGATTTCGATCAACACCGACTTGCTGGGACGCCTCAAACGCGCCGACGCGGCCGCGTGGTACGAAATGTGGGAAGTGTTCGGGCCCAGTATCGAGCGGCTGATCGGCAGCATTGCCAGCCGTTACTTCGGACAGGAAACAATCAAGGACGTCAGCCAGGAAACGCTGGCGCGGGTGTACCAGGAAATCGGCAAGTTTGATCCCAAGCGCGGCGTGAAGTTCAGCACCTGGCTGTACGCGATTGCCAAGCACGTGGTGTACAGCGAACTGACCAGTCGCAACGCGCAAAAGCGCGGCGGCGGCAGCAAGCCGATGAGCCTGGAAGACACGCTGTATGAGGTAAGCACAACATCGCCGCCGGACCAGGAATTCGAAATGGCGGTGTTCCGCGCCAAGGTGTACCGGGCGCTGAAGGAAGTTGAGAAGACGGCCGATTTCACCGAGTTCGAGTGCTATCGCATCCGCCTGACCAAAGGTCACCAGG
Organism: uncultured bacterium; assembly: GCA_938014885.1. GTDB lineage: Bacteria > Planctomycetota > UBA8742 > UBA2392 > UBA2392 > CALLQI01. The sequence goes on along the minus strand of CALLQI010000018.1, from coordinate 383 downwards.
GCAAAGAGATCGCCGACGCCATGGGCGTAAGCGAAGCCAGCGTAAGCCGCTATCTCAAGCGGGTACGCGACCAGGTGCGAGAGGCCGTGAAGCAGGCGGTGATGGGCTACAGCTGGAACGACGACGAAAAGGCCCAATTCAGCGGAAGCGGCCTGACCAGCGCCGATGACGACGGCTTCGACGAAGCCCTGAGCGAAATCTACCTCAAAGACGAACAAACCCGCCGCGACTACGGAAAACTCCAAAAGACCGCCCGCACGGTGCGGTGATGTGGACCTCCGGTCCGCACGCGTGTGATGTGGACCTCCGGTCCGCATGCGGTTGCCGCTCCGGCGGCGGGACGCCGCCGGCACTCACGCGCGGGACGCGCGTGCCACGTTGCC
>CALLQI010000017.1 GCA_938014885.1 uncultured bacterium | reverse complement strand
CGTCCGCCGCCGGGGGCGGAACTGCAACAGCGTGCGGGCGGGGCGCCCACACCACACACTGGATTGAAGGCACGGCCACGCGAACTGCGGTTGACTTATTGGCTGCTTGTGCGATTCTATTACTCGGCGCTGTGATGCGCCTTCCGGGCCGGCCCCCTTTCGGGGAGTTGTCATGCCTATGTTCCGAGTGTTCTCCGCACTGCTGCTTACCGCCTTGATCGGTGCCTCTGTCGTTGCGCCTGTTGCGAGCGCGCAGGACGCAGAACCTGATAAACCGGCCGAGACTCCGGCCGCAAAAACTTACGACAGTTACGAGGCCTTGTTCGACGAGTTCGACAAGCGCCGCAACGTGCTGATCACCAAGCTTGAGCGCCTGCAGGCTGAGCCGAACCCTTCGCGCGACGCAATGCAGGCCGCCGAAACCGAACTGATCAAGCTCGACGGCGAGTACGTTGACGCGTTGCGGGCGTACGTCGCCGGCCACGCGGGGGCCGCTGACTTGCTGCCCGCGCGCTTTGAGCTGGCGGTGACGCTGTCGCGCTTGGACGACCGGCTGGCTGAAGCCGTGCTGGCGGCCGAAGACTTCTTGAAGTCGCACGCCGACTCTGAACTTGCGGCCGACGCGCGCTTCATCATGGGCCAGACACTGTTCCGCGTCGCAGGGCGCGAGAACGACGCGCTGGCGGCGCTGGAAGGCTTCCTTGAAAAGCACCCTGACCGCCAGGAAGCCGACGCCGTGCGCATGCTGCGCATCCGCACGCTGCTGTTCATGGACAAAGTGGCAGACGCCAAGCGCTCGCTGCAAACGCTGCTGAAGCAGGAACGCGTGACGAAAGATGAAGGCGCGCAGGCATTCCTGAACGACCAACTGGCGGCGCTGGACTGGGTCGGCCGCGAGTTGCCGGCGTTTGCGCTGACGGACCTCGCGGGCAAGACCATCAGCCGCGACGACCTGAAGGGCAAGCCGGTGCTTCTGTTCTTCTGGGACAGCAGCAGCGGTGCGTGCCTGGGCGAGCTGCCGTTCATCCAGGAGGCGATTCGCCTGTACGGTGAAAAGCTGACGGTGCTCGGCATCAGTGTGAACGAAAGCCTGCCGGCGCTTGAGCAATACATTGAGCGCAACGCCGACGCGATCGGCTTTCGCAACGTGTGGATCGACCGCGACGCCGAGAACACACTGGTCAAGAAGCTGGACGTGGGGCTGATCCCGTTCAATGTACTGGTGCGTGCCGACGGCAGCATCTATCGCTACGACGTACGCAGCGACGACATGCTTCGTTACGCGGCCCTGATGACCCGCTGAACAAGAGGCCGCCAACACACGCATGCCGGAGTACGAGCCCAAGCTGATGAAGTGCCCGGCCTGCGACCACGGCTTCGAGTCGAAGCTGGTCACGGGCTTCAAGATCGGCGACAAGGACCCTGACTTCTGCCCGCGCTATCTTGACGGCAACCCGCTGCCCGCGTTCTTGCATGTTTGCCCCGAGTGCGGCTTCATCGGCTACGAATCCGACTACCGCCACATGCGCGACGAGAAAGTCCTCAAGCGCGTTCGCGAACTGCTGGCGGGTTTCCACTGGCAGAAGGGGCAGGCGCTGGGCGGGGCCGAACGCTACCGCCGCGCGGCCTTGATCGCGATTTACGCCGGCAAGCGCAGCGCCGAAGTCGCCGACCTGTATTTGCAGGCCACGTGGTGCAGCCGCATGGAAGGCGAACAGGACGACGACCAGAAAAACGCGCGCCGCAAGGCCGTGAAATACTTTGAGCTGGCGCTGGCGGCCGAAGAGTTCGGGGCCGACGACCTGGCCGTGGTGCACTATCTGTTGGGTGAACTGAACCGGCGGCTCGGCAATGACAAGGCCGCGCTGGAGCACTTCGCGAAGCTGGACGCACTGGACAAGGTCGAGCCCTGGCTGAAAGAGTGGCGCGACCGGCAGAAGGCGCTGATCGAAAAGGCGTAGGCCGGCGTCGCCGCTACTTCACAGGCGGCCAGATGCGGTCGCTGGGCCAGATCCGGAAGATCACGCGGCCTTCGATGCTGCTCTTGTGCGCCCACAGCGCGTCAAGGTTTGCGGGCTCGGTGCGCTTGACTTCGATTTCAAGCCAGCGGCGGCTGTCGTTGCTGCTGGCGCGGTTGTCGCCCATGACGAAGACGCGTTCGTCCGGCACCACAAGCTCAACGCCTTCTTCAATCACGCCGCCGAGGTCGCCAATGGCGTAGCTGCGGAAGGTGCCATCTTCGCGCTTCAACGACTCGTGGTTCAGGTAGCTTTCATTGACTTCGGCGAAGTCGGTGCCGCCGGCGGGTTTCAGGTATAGCTTACCGTCTTCAAACCTCAGCGTGTCGCCGGGCAGGCCGATCAGCCGCTTCACCAGTTCGGCACCCGGGTCTTCGGGGCTGCGCAGTACCACCAGGTCGCCGCGCTCAAGTTCCGGGGCCATGAAGTCGGGCAGCCAGCGCAGCCAAGGCTCGTGCCGGTTGCGCTCGACCAGTGCGGTCACGCGTTCCACGACCAGGCGGTCGCGCTCGGTCAGGGTGCCTTCCATGCTGGGGCCTTCCACGCGGCTGACCTGCACCACGTAGGCGCGCAGCAGCAGCACCAGCATCAGGATCTTGCCGACTTCAACCAGCACGCTGACCGCGATTCCAAGCGGAGTTTTCTTGGGCCGCGAACTCTTGCGCGGCTGCTGGCTGCCGGACTTCACGAAGCCCTTGCCGGATGGCGCGGCAGCTTCGGTGCTTTCTTCTTCGGCGGCGCTTTCCACTTTGTTCAGGCGGAAGCTCTTGCCGACTTTGCCCCAGAAGGTCATCGGGGCTTCGGGCGGGCGGGCCTCGTGCTTGCCGCCCTGCACCGGGCGTGGCTTGGCACCGCCGCCGCCCTTGACCGACTTGCCCTTGATGGCTTCGTCCGTTAGGTCCGAGCGCACGGCGACCGGCACCATGCGGCCGCTGTCGGTGGTCTTGGTCTTTACGCCGAACTCTTCGGCGGCCATGGCCGGGAAGCCGCTTGCCGCGTACTCTTCCCAGTTCACGTCGTCGGCATCGTTTTTGTCGCGGCTTTCCGCGTAAATGTCCGCGTCGGCCGGTTCATCGGGCGGGATGTCGGGCGCGGGCTGAGGGCGCGATGCCGGCCGCTTGGAAGGCGCCGGGCTATCAAGCGCAGCCATGGACTCAGGTGATCTTCCGGGCGGCTTGTCATCGACCCGCTTGATGCCGCCGGGTGTAAGCACGACGCCGCTGCGCGGCACTTCGCGTGTGGCGGGCGCGCGGTCGTGCAGCTTGGGTACGCCGGGGCTCAGGCCCGGGCCGGCGGGTTTGGCCGGGCGCTCGGGCGTTGGTTGCGGACGCGCGGGGCGACCGCTGGGCGCCAGCGGGTGGTCCGGGTCATTGATCGCTTCGCCATCGTCAAAGGGGTCAGGAACAGAAGCGAAATCACCCGTGGCTGGGCGACGGTTGCTGTTGCTGCTGGGACGGCGGGTGCGGCGTGGGACGGCCGGCTGCTGGTCCAGATGTTCGAAAAACTCGTTGCCCTCTTCCGGAGCCATGTCTGTTTCCCGGCGCGCGACTTCAGTTGCCCCGTACAGGATACGATACCTGTTGCGCGCGCAACAGGCGCGCAATCCGCGCTAGTCCTTGAATGGGTCAAGTTCCTCAGGGCCCGTTTCCAGTTTGCCCTGTGGCCCGGTGGGGCCGCCGATTTCGAGCTCGGCGGATTCGGCCATCTCGGTACCGCCTTCGAGACTTGACTCGTCAAGGTCAGACTCGCTCGCCACCTGCCGCGCCTCAAACTCGTCAGCCTCGGAGATGCCTACGTCCGAGGGCGCGTTGTTGGCCGCGCCATTGATCGGCGCGTACAGGCCCGAGTCTTCGCCGCTGAGCGTGGGGTCATAGTTCTGCTCAAGGGCCTCACCTTCGCCGGTGATGCCGCTGTCGCTGAACCCGCCTTCTCCGCCTTCCCCGCCTTCGTCTTGGGCCGTGCGCGCCGCTTCATCATTGTCCGCGTCGGCAACGGGCTTGGGCGAGCGCAGGGTCTGCTGCGAGGCCGGGTAGTAGCGCTGCAATGCCAATTCAATTTCGTCTTCGGTGGCGACGTAGAGCTTGACCTTGCTGGCAGTCAGGCGGCGCAGTTCCAGCAGGCGGCGCGGGTCAAAGGGCCATGCCGCGGCCACCAGCAGCAACTCGCCGACCTTGGCCACGGGCACCACGCGATAGCTACGGGCGATGGCCGGACGCAGGCACGCGAGGGCTTCATCCATCGGTTCCACGGCCGCCAGGTCGATGGGCGCGATGCTTTCGTGGCGGGCCAGGAAGCGATACAGCGTGATCTGGTCCGTGAAGGCACTTTCAACGATCAGTTGCTGTACTTCGGGGGATACATGGCCTGCGGACTGCAGCGCGTCTTCGACCTCTTCCCTTGTGATCACGCCTTGCAGCCACAGCAGGTATCCCGCGCGCTGCTCCATTTCATCGTGGGCGGCGCTTTCGCGGGCGACGGGCGCGGATTCACTGTCGTCAACGACTTCCTGCCCGTACTGCGGCTGCGCGTCGCCGAAATCGACAGGCTTCTCGTAGCCAAGGTCATCCGACGGCGGCGTTGCCACCACCGGGTCCGGTGCGTCCACGGGCATCGGCGTCTGCAGCACATCACGCTGGATGCGGCGCGTCGGCCCGGCCAGGAAGCTGTCCTGCGGCGCGAGTTCATCACTGGGGCTCACCTGCTCCATGGCTTCCTGCGCGCCGTATTCGGCGGCCTGGAAGCTCATGCGGCTGGAATCCTGCGTGCCCGGGTGCAGCGGCCGGCCCGGCTGGCTTGGCGGATAGGTCGGCTGCGGGGCCTGGTACTGTTGCGGCGGCGGCGCGCGCCGGGCTTCGGCCTCGCGGCGGCGCATTTCTTCGAGTACGCGGCGTCCGTCTTCACCCAGCAATTCTTCGGCACTGACGCCGGCAAGCGTATTGCCACGCACGGCCGGAGGAGGCGGCGGCGCATCACGGCGCGGCAGGCTGGCCTGCGGGATAGGGATGTTCACGACCGGCGGCACGTTGGAATCCATGCGCTGCGGCGGGCCCGGGTCAATGCTGGGGCGACGGCCTGAACCCATGCTGTCAAGCGGAGCAGCTTCACCCTGGATGCCGCCACCCGGCTTGGGGATGCGACGCGTGGGCTTACGGCGAACGATCATGTCCTGCGCGGCCGCAGCGTCGGCACCGAGATCAACGGGGCCTTCTTTGGCGGTGCGCTTGACGAAGCGGGTCTCCATGCCCGTAGCGCCCGGGCCTTGCGGCGGCGGTGCCGGCGGGGTCGTGGCATCGTTACGTTCACGGCCGATGGTGCCGAACAGGCCGCGATGACGCGCGCTGGTGGTCTTGGGGCCGGCCAACTGGTCAAGGCGCTGGTTGGGCTTGGCCAGTGCAGGGCTGCCTGAGCCGGGCTGACGGCGCGGCGGCTCAAGGGAAAGAATCTTGGACGGGCGCGTGCCGCCGGCGGGGCGCTGGGTTGGGCCGGTGGGGCGCTTGTCGCCGGGAGGGCGCTTGTGCTCGCCAGTGGCTGGACGCGCCTGTTCGCCGGTGGGTGGGCGCTTGGCCTGTTCACCGGTGCCGGGCCTTTGGGCCTGTTCGCCGGTGGGGGGCTTGCGGGCGGGCGCGGGCCGCGCCGCGGGTCGTTGCGGTTGACCCTGCGGGGCAGGGTTGGACTTGTCATCCGGGATGTGGACCATTGAACTTGCCCGTATCCTTGCGAAGGCGTCCGCCGGAATGCATGTGCATTCCGTAGCGCGTTCGTGGCGTGCCATGAACGTCAGAACTGCGTACATCTGACCCGCTTGCGAAACAGCCGCCTGCGTGAACACTGCTCAAGCCGCTACGCAAACCAAAGCTTGGTTTTGACTTATCCGGTCAGGATGGGTTGTCTCATCCCAGTGTCACGAATTGTAGTAGGTAAGATTGTGGCCGCAAGTAAGGCAAGGTCGATTTCAAACCAGACAGTTTGTCGTAACCATTGTTTGCGGTTGACGCTACGCAGGGCGTGATGTACTAATGACAGACCTGAATCGCCTGACCAATACTTGATCTGGAATGTCTACCCGAGCACGGGGTGTGCAAGTCTTGCAATTTCAAGCTTGCGCGCGGATAGCTTCTAAGGAGCACCCTTGACCGACCTTCGCTTTGACATCACCCCCATTGATTCCCTCGCGAACACGGCGCGCGTTGTTGTGGAAGGCGCCATTGACGCAACCACCGTTATCTCCTTCGAGTCTCAGCTCAAGCAGCTTCAGGAGGACGGTTACACCAACTTCGTGCTTGATATGCAGGGCATCAAGTACGTCAACTCGACGGGCCTGGGCAGCCTTGTCGCCACGGCCGACAACCTCGAAAAGGTTGGCGGCGGACTGGCGCTGATCCGCGTGCACCCCAAGGTCAAGGTCGTGTTCGACATGCTTGGCCTGAACTCGTTCTTCCGCATCTTCACCAATGAAGATGAGGCCGTGAACTTCCTGGCCACCAGCAAAGGCGGCGAAGCCGCGGCGCCGGCTCAGGCCGCGCCGGCGCGCAACGCCCCGCCCCCGCCGCAGCAGCAGTACGCGCCGCCGCAGCAGCAGCGCGGGCCACAGCCGCAGCAGCAGGGCTATGGTGCGCCGCAGCAGGGTTACGGCGCGCCGCAGCAGGGATACGGCGCACCGCAGCAGGCGGCCGCGCAGCGTCAGCCGACTTCGCAGATGCCGCGCCGCCAGACCGGCGTGGTGCAAAACCCGGCGCAGCGCCCGCCGACCGGCCAGTACGCGCGCCCCGGCACCGGCCAGTGGGTGCCTCCGAGCCCGCAGAACCCGGTTGTGGTCTCATGCCCGAACTGTACCGCCAGCTTTAAGGTCAGCCAGACCGGCCGCTACAAGTGCCCGAGTTGCGGCACCGCGTTCGTGGTGGACCCGCAGTTCGGTGTTGAACTTGCGCCGGCGACCAGCCAGCTGACGCTCGCGTTCACGCCCGAATGCCGCGAAGGCTTCAACCTGTACCTCGGCGCGATGTGCCGTCGCGCGGGCTACAGCGAGGCCGACTACAACCAGCTTCGCGGCGGCATGGAGCAAGTGCTGCAGGGTGTGCTCCAGAATTGCTATCAGGGCCGCATTTACGAAAGCTACGCCGTGGCGTTCCTGCCCGCGCGCCGCAACCTCCAGATCAAGTTCATCGTCGCCGGGCCGACGCTGCAGGGTGACCCGCGCAGCTTCTTCCCGATGGCGGCACAGGCCATGCCGGACCTCGCGATGCGCCCGCACCCCAAGGGCGGCACCGTGATCGTCATGAGCTTCCGCCGCTAGGACAGCTTTGCCTTTCGATTCCAAAATCACCGCGCTTCGGCGCGGTGATTTCTTGTTGCACCCAGGGCCACTGCAATCGCACTTACAATCTGCGCTGCGCAAACCACAATCACAGGTTCGATGACGGACTTCTTCGCCAACCCTGCCGCACTTTGGGCCGGCCTTCTGATTCTGCCGCTGCTGGCGTTGTTCATGCTGCGCCATCGGCCGGTGAAATTGCGCGTGCCAAGCACATTGCTTTGGCAGGGCGTGGCTACCGCGCAAGTGGCGACTTCGCCGTTTCAGATGTTGCGGCGTTCGTTGTCGCTGTTGCTGATGCTGCTTGCGCTGTCAGCCCTGGTGCTGGCACTGGCGGGGCTGCGCATCCCGGGCGGGCAGGCCATGCAGGCACCGCTGGTGCTGGTCATGGATGTCACCGCCAGCATGGCCACACGCGAAGGCAATCGCAGCCGCCTGCAGCTAGCCGTAGAGCAAGCCGAAACCATTGTCGCTAGCACCGACGGCAGCGAAGTCACCGTGCTGGCGTTTGACGGCACGCTGAGGCCGGTTCCGGCGGCCACCGCTGCCTCTGCGCTGGCAATGCTCCAACCCGTGCAGCGGGGTGCGGCCCAACTCGGGCTGACGCAGTCCCTGCGCGCGGCCGCCGAAGCAGAACCGGGCAAACGCTTCGTGCTGCTGGGCGATACGGCCCCCGGTGTTGTGCCTGACAACGTACTGTTCGTGCCCGTCGGCAGCCCGCGCGCCAATGCGGGCATCGTTGCCGCCGGCGTAACCGAACAGCCGGGCGGACGCGCCGACGTATTCGTGGGTATCGAGTACGCGGGGGGTGAGCCTCTGCGCAGTTCCGTAGTGCTGGAGCGTGTGGACGGCGTTGTCGTTGAACTCGTGGACGCGCGCGATGTGGACCTGCGCCCCGGTGTGCGCACCCCGGTGACATTCCCCGGCGTCACCGACGGCCTTTACCGGGCGCGCCTGCGTCTTGAGGACGCGCTGGCGCTGGATGACTTTGCCTATGTGCGCTTTGCCGCGCTGCGCCCGCTTGAGGTGGTACTGCCGCAGCCATGCCCGGTCGCCCTGCGCAAGGCCTGCGAAGCCATTGCCGACGGCATGGGCATCATCACCCTCGCTGCCACGGCGGGTCCGGATGCCGCGTGGGTGTTTGCCGGCGAGGCCGCATCGGGCGTAAGCTCGCGCCTTCCAGCCGTGTATCTTGGGCCCGCTGCAGCACCGCCGGGCGTTGTCTTCAGTGAAGCGAACGCGCTTGAGGCCGGCGACTCCAGGCCCGTGCAGTCCGTACTGTGGCGCGGCGCCGGCAACCCGATCGTGAACTTGACGCGCGCGCGGATGATCCGCACCGACCGGATGCTGAAGCCACTGCTGGAATCGGCCAACGGCGTGCCGCTGGGGACCGTAGTGCGCGAGAACGGCGTGGAAGACATCGTGGTCGGGTTTGATCCTGACACCGATGCCGAAGGATTCACCGGTCGCTACGAGTGGCTGATCCTGTGGGCCAATTGGTTCGAGTACGTGCGCCGCGTGCGCGAGCCTTTGCCGAATGGTGCGTTCACGACGCGCGACGCGCTGCGTGTCAGTGAACTCGAAGGCCGCGGTGCATACCGCATCAGACATGTGGACGGAGACTGGCTTGATTCTGAGCCCGGTCGGCCGGTAGCACTCGAAAGCGCCGGCGCATACCAGCTTGACGGATTGCCCGGGCTGCGCGTCAACGCGCTGGGAGCAAGCCTGCTCGATCCCATGGAAACCGCGGTTGCCGGCCCGGGCAGCGAAGCCAGCGACGCGGCGATTGAGGAGTGGCTGCGCGCCTTCGAAGGTGGCGGCACCAGGGCGCTTGATCTGCGGCCGTGGCTGGCGCTGCTGGCGGCTGCTTTGCTTCTCTTTGACTGGTACTGGTTCAGGCGGCGGTTTCCGCTGCATGTGCAGGCGACACGACGCGGCGCAACAGCCGTGCATACTCGGTGAACTGCTGGCGGAACATTTCTTCGGCATCGGTCTTGGCACCGTAGCGCAGGTCGTAGTACAGGCGCGTAAGCGGCACCACCGATTCAAACAGCGGCCCACCCTGGCGCTGCACCCGGTACGCAAACTCCATCGGAGTCTCCGTTGCCATGCGCGTGTAGCCGTGCTTTCCCAGCAGCATCATCAACTGTACGTACAGGCCCCGATGGCGGCGTGTCATACCCTTGCCGGCCTCACCGATCATGGCGCGTTCACGTCGGCCACGCCTCACGCGAAGCAGCGCAAAGCCCAGCAACACGCCCAGCGGCGGTACCAGCAGCAGGGCCGCGCGCAGCCAGCCGCTTTCCGGAAGAAAGCCCGGCATCCAGCCGGTAAGGCCGCGCAGGAAGGTGTCGCCGCGCGAGAACCAGTCGCGCGCCGTGTTGCTGAGAGTGGAGTACAACGCCGACTGTGAGTCATCACCGAAACCGTCAATCCAGTCGCGGCCGGGGGCCTGTTTGGCGTCGGGCTTCTCGATCACGGGCTCGGGCGCGGGCGGTTGCGGCTCGTCGGTAGTGGAAGCGACGGGATCAGGCTGTTCTCCGGTGCCGGGCGGCGTGGGGTCGAAGGCAACCCAGCCTTCTCCTTCAAACCAGGCTTCGACCCACGCGTGCGCGTCACCGGTGGTCACGACGAAGTGCCCCCGCTCGTCCTTGGCATCGCTTGAGAAGCCCGCGCACAGGCGCGCGGGAATGCCGTAACTGCGCAGCAACAGGCACATCGCCGAAGCAAAGTACTCACAGTGGCCGAAGCGTTCAGACTCAGTAGTGCGGGTGTCCATGAAGCTGACAATCGCGTACTCGCCCGGCATCGGTCGCAGCGTCAGTGAGTACTCCCACTTCGGGCGCTCGCCGAACTTGTCTTCGCGGAACATCCGTACAATCTCGCGGGCGCAGGCGTACATGCCTCGTTGCTCGATTGGGTCAGTACGGTTGTCGCCGCGGGCGATTCGCTGCAGTTCCTGCCAGCGGTCAAAGCGGGCCTGGAAGCCGCGCCGGACCGCATCGGGCATCGTCACATAGGCCCGCAGGCTTTCATCCACGCGTGAGACAGCGCGGCCACGCAATGCTGTGGCGAGTTGCGATTCCGTCAGCGTGCGGGTGCGTGTGTTCACGGTGAAGAAGTCGCCGCTGACCATTTCGGGGGCGCGCAGCATGTTGGTCCGCGCGTCGTACTGAAGCGGTCCCTGATAGTCGAGCAATTCGCGGGTTTCCACGGGCAGCGGCACCTGTCCCTTGTTGCCCACACCGGCGCGCGTCAGCTCAATCTCGTAGCTCAGCGAAGCCCAGCCCAAACCGGTGCGGCCGGGCGCGCGCGGCAGTTCACGTTTCTCGCCGTCGCGTACCGAGTACAGATCAATGGCCGCGCTTTGACCTTCGGTCCAGCGGCCAGCCCGGAACTCAGAGTACGTGAATGCGCGCAAATAGATGCGCTTGAGGCGGCCGCTGGCTTGGTCCAACGGCTTCACGCGGGCGGCCGGGTTGCTGGTCTTCTTGATCTCGCCAAAGTCGCCCAGGTCCACGCCATCGCCGAGCCCGGACACGGACGGCTGCTTGGGCGATCCGTCGGGGTTGCGGGGTGTGCGGGGATTCGGACCCGGTGGCTCGATGCCGTTGCCCGGCTTCGTCCCGGGCTGGCCGACCACAATCACTTCGGGCTGCGCGTTGCCGGAAAGGTCGATTCGGGGCAGCACGAAGTACAATCCGAGGGCGGCAACCACCGAAAGCACGGCGTACTGCGCCACGGTGCCAAAGAATGCCGGCCGCATCACGTAGCCGGGCCGTGGTGTCGGTGGGGGCAGCGGCCCGCGCCTGCGCGCGGACGCGCCTTGGAAGATCATCGCGGGGTATTGCAGCGCCAGGTACAGCGCGGCCAGGGCCGTTATCACCAGCATCCACGGCCACACGCTGCTGGCATCTGGGCGGCGTACGCCGATGACGACCGAGAACAAGGTCAGCACCAGCACCACGCTGACAAGCCGTGGGCTTTCCTTCAGGTACAGCACCATGATCTGCATGCAGACCAGCACCAGCGGTAAAGGCGTGAAGAGCACCATGCCGACAAAGTCTTCGCGCAATGCCTCAATCTGGCGGCTGTGGACAAGCACCAGCAGCAGCGGCAGCGCCGAGTACGCCACAAACATCAGCGTGCGAACTTTGCGCAGCTTCGAGATGCGGGCAAACGCCTCTTGCATGCCTACGCAAAGGCCCAGGAACAGCACTTCGGTCCAGTCCATCAGGCCGCGCCGCTGGAAGCACACGGCCGTGATGATGAGTGCCACGCCAGCCAGGCGTGCGAGTCCCTGCTGCATGCGGTCCATGGCCTGAAGGTTCATGGAGCCTGCCTTGCCGCATCGCCGGCGAGTTCGGTGGTGGAAACGCTGCGCCGCCCGATGTTGTCGTAGCGCAGGTGCTGCTTGAAGTCGGGGTCTGTGGCCCCAACCACCACGGCGTTCAGTCCCAGCCGCATGGAGGCTTCGGCGTGTTCGCGAGTGCCCAGTGTCAGCACCACGGGTACTTCCGCGGCACCGCCGACTCCGACTTCCCCGATCCAGTCGCCCAGCCGCGCGTCAGAGAATCCGGCGGTGGCGAGACGCTCCATGATGCCGAAGTAGTGCGGGTCGCCGCGCCCGGGAGGACTCACTTGCAGCTGCTCACCGTGCCAAGCGAACCGGAACAGCATGCCTTGCCGCGTGAAGAACCAGGTCAGTCCCGCGCACAGCCCTACCAGTGCCTCAAGCCGCGCGCGCAGTGTGCCGGGATCGCCGACGGGCGCGGTATCCAGCACGATGCAGAAACTTGCGTCCTGGCGCCCTTCCAGTTCAAGGATCATCGGCTTGCCGGTGCGCGCCGTGGTGCGCCAGTGGATGCGCGCGACGTTCTGCCCCGGCAGATACTCGCGCACGCCATAGACTTCTTCCTGACCGCGGCTTGCGATGCTGCTTTCACCGAAGAACCGTGCCGCGGCCAGCAGCTTTTCCTCAAGTTGCGGGGCCAGTCGCACGGGTCGCGGGTAGACCAGCACGTCACTCTGCCATTGCAGGTGCCGGGTCATGCGCATCAGGCCGAACGGGAATGCGGTGCTGAGCACAATGTCGCGCAGTGCGTGACGGCCACGACGGCCGAACACGGCCGTGTAGCGGGTGGCCATCTCGGACTTCGCGGGCACCATCAGCGTCACGCTGGCGGATTCGTCGCGATACAGGTCAGTCTGGTTTTCGTCATCAAGTTCCAGGGCAAAGCGTGGCACCACGCCCGGGTTGACGCACACAAGGCTGACATCCAATGCTTCGCCGGCATGGGTGTCAGGCCGCAGTTCGCGGCGTACGGTCACGCGCCGCAGGTTCAGCCATACGGCCAGCGCGTTCAGCAGCAGCAGGCCTGCCGGCACGCTGGCCAGCAGAAGAAAGCTGTTTTCGAGGTACAAGGTGCCCGCGCTGAACATCAGCAGGCCTGCGCCAAAAAAGTACCAGCCCAGCCGGGTGGGCACAGGCAGCACCGCCAGGCGAAACGCCAGACGACGCAGTCGGGTTTTGAGCCGCAACTTCAACGCAGTCTCCGGCTACTTTAACGCGCAAGCAGGGCGCCAGGTTTAGGCAATATCGGCGGACTGGGCAGGCGGTGCCAATCGGTCGTGCAAGGCAGCCTGTGGAATCGAATCATCGATACGGCATCCAGCTGATGTTGCCGTTGCGCAAACTCTGCATGTACACGCGCCCCAGCGCCGGTGCCGCCAGCAGCTCAAGCGGGTCTACGACCACGGGTACACGGCCGAGCTTCCGCCGCGAATTCACTTCGATTTCAAGCAGGTCGCCCGAGAGCGGCCTCGCGACCAGCGCCTTGGCACCATCATGGCTGAAAACAACGCCGCCGATGAAGCCGCTGACGCGCTCGCCCCGGTGCCAGCGCAGTTCTTCTTCGATCGGGATTTCGCCCAGAAGTTGCAGGCTGCTGCGGCTGTAGATGAAGATGCTGGAAAGCGCGCTGATCCAGGCCTCGTCGCGCGTGGGGTGAAACGCGACGCGCGCCAGAGCCTGCTGTTCTGCGGGCCAGATGATGTCGCCCACAAGCCCGTGCGTCTTGGCATCCAGTACGAACAGATGGTGGCTGTCGCCGACCGTAAGCCAGCGGCGCTCGTTCCCCGGCTCGTCATAAAGCATGCCCGGCAGCGCAGTCGCAGGCAGGAACGGCAACGGCACCACGCGAGAGGTGGCGGTGCGCCCGTCAATCTCATACACCGCTGGCGTCTGGCGTTCGCCGTTGGGAAACAGGCCCGGTAGCACGACTTGCTCGCCGCGCACGCACACAAAGACGCTCTCAGGCAGCTGCTGCCGTTCGGGGGTGAACTCGCCCAACGCAGGCAGGTCGGTCAGTGCTTCGTTGATGCGCGAGGCCGTGCGTTGCAAGGCCGACGCGACCCGAGCTGTATCGAAGAACCGAAAGCGCAGACCGCCCGGGTTGCGCGGCCAGCCGATTGCGACCACCAGTTGCCCGCCGTGCGTCGGCCAGGCGCGCAAGTGATCGGGACTTGATGCCAGTTGGGCATGAACTTCGACGCGCGAAGTGTCGGGCTGGAACACGAACAGGGTGTCCAGACCGTCCACCCGGCGCTTGTAGAACAACGTGTCGCCGGTGGGGGACAGGAACATGCCTACGCCTTACGGAAGTCGTCAATCGCCCGGCCCAGCCGCGACAACCCGTCGCGGATCGCCGTGGGTTCAATCTTGTATCCAACACGCAGGCAGCCCGGTGACTGAAAATATTCTCCCGGCACGACCAGCACGCCATAATCCTGTCGCGCCACGGTGGCCAGATTGCCGGTTTCCTGCACGCCCTTAACGCGCAGCCACACGGTGATGCCGCCCGGGGGGCTGAAGTACTCAATGTCGGGGCGCGTAGCCAGCCACTCCTGCACCACGGGCCAGTGCTTCTCATGCAGGCGGCGAGCCAGCGGCCTCAGGCGCGCGATGTTCTCGAGCGCGCGATGGGCCAGGTTTTGAGTAATCGGCGCGAGCTCGGGGTCTACGATGTCGCCCAGGTCCAGCATTCGGCCGGCGATCTTTTCGGGCGCAATAGCCCAGCCAAAGCGCAGATGCGACAGCCCGTACACCTTGGTCAGGCTGCTGGTGACAATGACGTTGTCGCCAAGGCCCCAGACCGTGTCGTCGCCTTTTCCGGGCAGCAGGTGATCGATGTAGACCTCATCAACCAGCACGATCGCGCCCACGGCGGCGGCGGCGTTCACCATCTCAGCCAGCACGTCGCGGGGCAGCAGCGCCATGCTGGGGTTGTGCAGGTTGGTGAGCACCACCAGCCGCACGCGGTCGTCCAGCAGGGATTTGAACCTGGCCAGGTCGGGCACGAAGCCGTTTTCCCAAGTGCGCGGCAGCGGAATCACTTCGGCCCCCGTGAGGCTGGCAAGGCTGAAAAACTGCGGATAGCCCGGGGTCTCGACAATCACTTTGTCGCCATGGCCGAGGATCGCGGCGTAGGCCAGGAAGTTGGCTTCGCTGCTGCCGGCGGTAAGGACCACGTTGGCACCGCTGCAGGCGTACTTTTCGGCCAGCCAGGCCACGTTGCGAGGGTCGCCGTAGTTGTGGCAAAGGGCCTCAAGGCTGAAGTCGGTGTCTTTGAAGCCCAGCAGCTCGGCCTTGGGCATGCTCATGCCGCTGCCAGCCATGAACACGCCGTCGGCGTACTCAAGGCGCTTGGCGTAGCGCATGTACTGAAAAGGAATGAAGTCCATACCGTTTTCTAGCGCCCAACTAAGCCCCACGCAAGCAACCAAGGCCAACAGTCACAACTTTGCTGTGTGGTACCGGCATCATTGCCGATGGGTCTTCTTGAGTTCCAAGCCTGTGCACTCGGCGGTGCTACTTCTTCATGCGGCGGTCGTGACGGTAGATGTCCCATACCAGCGCAAGCCCGCCGCCTACGGCGGCTGCGAACAGCAAGATCGCGAGGCCGGGGTAGCCGAAGATGCGGAACTGTGTCTGCACGTTCATCAGCAGGGCCGCGCCAACGATCAGTGCAGCGATCACCAGTCCTTGCGTGATGCGGTTGGCTACTTTCTGCAGGCCTGACACCAGCTCGCGTTCGTCCAAGCTGTCTACTTTGAACTCAAGGCGGTTTTCGGCGACCCGGTCCAGAATCTTGTTCACGCGGCCGGGCAATTCATTGGCGAATTCGTTGACTTCGAGGACCCGCGCCAGCATCGCGGCCGGTGACATGCCGGCGCGCATCATCTTCAGTACCAGCGGAATAGCATGATTGCGAATGCAGGCGTATGGGTCAAAGTCCGGTGCCAGCGCGCGGCCCAATTCGTCCAGGCTCATGAGTGCCTTGCCCAGCATGGTCAATTCGCCGGGCGTTCGCATGCCAAAGTCGCCGGCGGCGCGGGCAAGGTCGATCATAACCTTGCCCAACTGGATTTCGCCCACAACCTGTCCCTGGTTTGCGCTCACCAGCGACTTGATGCGTACCCGGAATGCCTGTTCGTCAAAATCGCGCGCAGGCTG
This sequence comes from uncultured bacterium, assembly GCA_938014885.1. Classification (GTDB taxonomy): domain Bacteria; phylum Planctomycetota; class UBA8742; order UBA2392; family UBA2392; genus CALLQI01. Next base: position 262,415 of record CALLQI010000017.1, on the reverse strand, counting down.
GCCGATCTTGACTGCCAGGTCGGCCGCCACGTCGGCCCGGCCTTCGCCAAGCGCGATAAGCAGGCGTAGCAGTCGCTCACGCATATCTGCGGAAACGCGGCCGATCATCCCCAGGTCCAGCAGCGCTACGCGGCCATCCTTGGTCAGGAACACATTGCCGGGGTGCGGGTCGGCGTGGAAGAAACCGTCGATGCAGACCTGCTTCATGTACGCCTTGAGCAAGCGGTCGGCCAGGAGTGCTCCGTCGATTGTGCCGCGCTGCTCGGGCGTGATCTCGGTCAGCTTGACGCCATCGACAAATTCCATGGTCAGCACGCGCGCCGTGGTGAGGTCATCCACCGGCTGCGGGACGTAGATCTCAGGAAAGTCTTTCAGGTTGGCGCCCAGGGTGGCCAGGTTGGCGGCCTCAGTACGGTAGTCCAGCTCGCGCAACAGGGTGCGGCGGAAGTCTTCGACGATGCTCTTGAAGCGGTAACGACGGGCGAACTCACTGACGCCTTCCAGCATCCCAGCAACTTCATCCATGACATCCAGGTCATCAGCAAGCTGCGCGCGAATGCCCGGGCGCTGCACCTTCACCGCCACCGTGCGGCCGTCTTCCAGCACGGCCTTGTGCACCTGTCCCAGTGAAGCTGCAGCCAGCGGTTGGGGCTCAAACGTAAGGAACACTCGGGCCACGTTGCGGCCGAACTCTTCGTGGATCACGGCTTCGATCTGGTCGAAAGGCACCTCGTCCACGTTGTCCTGCAAGCGGGCCAGGGCCTGCACGTATTCGGCGGGCAGCAGGTCGCCACGGGTGGACAGCACCTGCCCCAGTTTGACGAAGGTCGGGCCCATGGCCTCAAGTTCGCGGGCGAACTCTTCAGGCTTGGGGTGGGCCTTTTGGGTGAGCTTGCTGAGCTCTTCGCCCATGAGGTCTTCGAGGCCGCTGCCGCGAAGCGCCTCCGAGAACCCGTAGCGCAGCAGCATCGATGCGATCTGCCGATAGCGCTTCAGGTGTTGTGGTTTCAGCGAAAGCTTCATGCGGGCAGTGTAATGGGCCGGCGGCAGGAAGTCTTGAAGTCGGTCGAGAACAGTAAAGTTCCCGTGGTGCTGCGTCCGATAAACCGGAAGGCGCGGTGCGCCGGGGGGATTGCGTGAGCAGCGAAGCGACAACCGGCCTGTCCAAAGTTGAAGTGATCCGGATTGACCCTGAACGCATCGGGGAAGCCACCGTCGAGTATGTCCCGGCGGAATCCGAGTATCGCATCATCGTCAACAACCAGACCGAAACCAACCTGCACTGTGCGCCGCACCGCATCAAGAGCCTCGTCGTGGGCTGGTTGATCGGCGAAGGCGTAATCGAGAACGAGCGCGAATTCATTGCCATCGACACAGACCTCGAAAACTTCGTCATCCGCGTCACGGTGGACGAAAAGGCTGCGGCCGAGCTGGCCACCCGCGCGCTGACTGGCCCCGTGGGCAAACTTTCCGAGCCGGCATTTCCGCGCCGCGTATCAACCGAGCTTGAGATGAAGCCCGAGCAGGTGGTCGAGCTGGCGCAACAGTTTCGCAAGCTGTTTCTGGGTCTGCGCAGCAACGAACGCATGTGCTACCTGGCGGCATTTGCCCAGAACGGCGAGATCCAGAGTTACGGCGAAGGCTTTCACCGCATCAACGCGCTGTATCGCGCGCTTGGCGAACTGGTGATTGCCGGTGTCACTCCCAGCGACCGCATTGCGCTGGCCAACTTCGGCCTGACGCAGCAGATGACGCTGCGACTGGCCCGGGCCGGTGTGTGCATGGCGATCACGGCTGCACCGCCCAGCAGCGCTGCCATCCAGGTGGCCAACGACTACTACATGTGCATCGCCAGCACCGCGATCGGCAACCAGATCACGGTGTACAGCGCGCCCTGGCGCGTGATCTGATCAGCCAATTCTTGCCATAAACACCAGCACGTGCGGCAACAGGCACAGCGGCGGTATCAGCAGTGCCATGGTCGCGCGACCCGGCCCCACGGCTCGGAAACTGCCATCGGCATTCACGCTTACGCCGCCTGGCATGGCATCGCGAGCGCAGGCGTGCTCAGGGTGCGCGGGGTCGTAGAACAACAATTCCTCGGCGTCGTCCTCGAGCTTCTCGGGGTGGTGCGTCTTGATCGAGGTGCGATGGGCATTGCCGCCGCGATCCAGAAACTCGAACGTCAGCTTGAAGACGCGACGATTGTTGATGGTGGTGTTCGTGGGCGACTTATCGACCAGCCGCCCGCGCACCAGCTCGCCCCGCCTGACCACGCGCAGATTACGCAGTCCAAGCCCCAGCCCGATCAGCACGGTGAAAAGCGCGCCTATCGGCAATAGACCGATCAGAGCCGCCCACGGGCCGAATGGCTTCACGCGCGCGCCCTTGATACGGGCAATACGCGGATTCTTTGCCAGGTACTCAACCTCGACTTCTTCGCCGGTTGTGTACTGGCGGCCCAGTGTGTGGCCGTGGGTCTGAAGCCACTCGCCGCCGGGCTCGCGGTACTGGAAGGTGACGCGGTAAATCGGCGTGCCGGGGCTGTCGTCGCTGCCCCCTTCACTCATGTTGGTTTCTTCAAGTTCCGTCACGCGGCCTTGCGTGCTTTCCGTGGCTGCGGCGAAGCGGAACACTGTGATCCAGTCTGACTCGGCCCCGAAGTTCCACCAGAAGATCATCGAGAAGCAGAACACACCCCAACCGATCAGGTGCGCCGGATGGCCAAGGGCCAGTGTGACGATGGCCTGCAGAGGCAGCGAGCGTCGCGGGCCATTGTCTAGTTTTTCCTGGCGGTAGCTCATGGGCTGAAACCCGCGCGACGCAGCAGGTCAGCGTCCACACCGGTGAGTGTCTGCATGTGCCGGCGCACGTATTTGCCGATCACGTCGGCCTCAAGATTGACCGGGGTTCCGTGGCGCCACTCGCGGATGTTCGTGACAGTGCGGGTGTGCGGGATTATCGCGAGTGTAAATGCATCGTCGTGCAGCTCAGCAATCGTGAGGCTGATGCCGTCGACGCACACGCTTCCCTTGTGCACGCACTGGCTTGCAAACTCGCGGCCGCAGTCAATGAGAACGCGCCATTCCCCGCCGCGGTCGTCGATGCGGGCAACAGTGGCCACGCAGTCCACGTGGCCCTGCACAAGGTGGCCGTCAAGTCGTGCGCCGGCCTTCATGGCGCGTTCGACATTCACAAGCGAACCGGCGGCCAGCTTGCCCAGGCTGGTCAGCTTCAGGGTTTCCGGCACGGCCTCAAAGGTTGCCAGCGTGCCGTGCAACGCCGCCACAGTCAGACAGCAGCCGTTCAAGGCCACGCTGTCGCCCAACTTGATGGTGGCTGCATCAGGCAGCGATGCCAGTTCAAGTTGCAGGCTGCGCACGGCGCCGTCTTTCACGCTGTGCAAAGGGATTGCTGCTTCCACGATTCCGGTGAACACGCTCAGCCCTTGTTGAGTTCCTTCACAATTTTGGCGTGCAGGGTCTCAGCCGCAAGGCGCTGGTCGCAATCGGGGTAATGGCGCCAAGCTGTGCCCAGTGACTTGGCCGCGGCATCGTACTTCTTTCGGTCGAAGTCTTTTTGTGCCTTCTCGACTATAGGCTTGAGTTCCTTGTCGGCGTCTTTCTTCATTTCCTCGACGGCAGGCTCGTTGCCTTTGATCTCGGCCATCAGCGTTGAGGCCCCGGCAGCACTCTCGGCAAACTTGTGCGCCGCTGCCTCAGACGCGTTCTGCCAGGCCTTGAGCCAATTCTTGCGCTTGGCGTCGGCCTGGGCTTTCTTCAGCAGCTTGGCGGCAGCCTTTTCCTGGTCCTTCGCCAATTCCGCCTTGAACTCTTCAAGCTTGGCGTGAATCGCGAGGCCCTTCCATTGCTCCAGCGCGGCCTCGAACGCGGCGGTATTCGTAATGTCGTCCTTGATCGCGGCCTTCATGTTTGAAAACTGCGCCGCGAGCTCGTCTTCGAACGGCTTGGCAATCTTGCGCAGCCAGGCTTCCTGCCCCAGGTCCTGCACGAGAAAGCGCGCGTCTTCGAACAGCGCCATCGCGGCGGCCGCATCTTTGCGCACCAGCGGGCGGATTGCTTCTTCGCGGGCATTCAGCAGCTTTTGGGCCTGGGCCAGCAGCGGGAACTCTTGCACGTCCGTGGGCGGCACTTCCGCGCCATCTACCGCACCATCTTTCGCGCCGCTTTCGGGCGGCACCAGCAGGTTCGACAGCGCCGCGCGGGCGCGCTCTTTGCGCGTGGCCCAGTCTTTGGGGTAGGGCCGGTACAGCGGGTCGCCGACAAACACCGCCTGCCACGAAATCAGATGGTTGGCCATCAGCCCGGCCTCACCAAAGGTGTAGCCCTTGCTGAGCCTGTCCCAGAAGATGTTTTCGTAGGGGAAACCTGTGGTGTAGGGCTCGTAGGTGGTGCCGTAGGTGGCGGTGGCGTTCCATGAAAGCAGCGGGCCGACCCAGTTGCGGTCCGGGTTGCGCACGGTGGCGCCCGCGAAGCTGTGCAAATGGATGTCGATACCGCCGGTGCGGAATTTTACCGCTCCAGCGGGCTTCTGGCTGCCGGCGTACCAGCCATAGTAGTGCAGCGGGTCCTTGAAGGTGCTGAGGTCCACGACGGCCGGGTTGGTGTCGTGGGTGTAGGGGATACCCATGGCCTTCCACACGTCTTCGACCCTCTCCATCACGTCGTCGCGCTGCTGGTAGCCGTCGTTGCTGGTGAGGCCGCGTGTGTCGAGGTAGCTGTGGCCCTCGGGCGTCAGGCACTCGGCCAGGATGGCTTTCTCGACAAGCCCCTTGGCCATGGCCACGGTTTGGCCGTCAAGGCGGCACACGATGACGACCTTGTGCTCGAGGGTCAGCGGCTCGTCTTTGTTCAGGAACGGGTTTTCGATCGCGCCGTCGATCTTGAAGTCGATCTCGCGCACGAGCGTCAGCTCGCCATCCACGCTGGCTTCGTCGTGGCCCTCAAACGCGCCGGCGGCCTTGCCGTCCTGGTCCTTTACCTTCAGCGGCACGCCTCGGGTTGGCACGAGAATCAGGATCTTTTCGTTGGCCAGCACGTACTTGCGCACGGGCTCAAGGATTTCGCGGTTGAACTCGTCGCGGGTGATCTCTTCCTTGTCAGAGGTTGAGATCTTGAGGATCTGCGAGGCCGGCACGCCGCGCAGGTCGGCGTAGTACTCGGCAATTTCCACGCTGCCTTCGGCCTTTTCATTGGCGATCACAAGTACGTTGCTGCCGTCCAGCGCGAACAACGGCGCGGCCACAACGATTGCCAACAGCGCAACAAACAATGCGGCTTTCAAACGCATGACTTCTCCCGAATACACACGCGTGGCCGGGGGTTCTAACCCGGTTCCGACCCTGACTTGCCCAGTTACCACCAATGGTGAGATGCTACCCCGGTAGCGGCCCGCTGCTAGCATAATGCAATGCGTCTTCTCGTGTTCATGATACCCCTGTTCGCCACTTCAGTTCTGGCTTGTTGTCGCTTTGACCCGGACACGCTGGAACTTGAGACCGCCGGGAACCCCTCGGTGGTTGATGTGCTGACCGGCCGCATTGAGCGCCCGCTACCCGAATACTGGAATGCCAGGCTGTCCGACCCGCGGTCCACGGTGCTGCAACGGGCAGAAGCCCTGACGGCGCTGGGCCGCTATACAGAAGCCTGGCGTGAACTAGATGCCGCTTTTGCCGGGGGCGTTGCCACAGGCGAGCAAGCCGCGGTCGCGCGCCATTACGTGACGCTGGGCTGGGATGCCTGGTGGGCGGGCGGCCAGGGCGAGCTGACGCCCGCGCGCGCACTGGAACTGGCCGCCGAACACGCGGTGCACCTGCCGCCGAGTGAAGCGATGACCCGCATCGCGCGCTGGGCCAAAGGCCCCGAAAGGGCGGACCCCACGGCGATGCTGCACGACATGTTTGATCTGCGGCTGGCGCCGGACAAAACCATTGGCAGCGCCAACGAGCAGTTGCAGGTAATGGGGCTGGAAGGCGCGGAAGCGGCCTTAATCGGGCTGATAATGATCAGCCCCAAGTGGGAGAACTTCGACACGCTGTACGCGTTCAGCCTGGTGTGCTGTGTACGGGGCAACCAGCACCTGGCCTATCTTGCGCGGCTGCGCGCATGGGAACTTTTCCCCGCCACGGGCAGCAAAGTGCCAGGGCTGGATGCGATTGAGGACTTTCGGCTGCTGACCGTTCCCCGGCAAGTCTTTGCGGGGGCGCTGAAGGAAGTGCTTACGGTAAGCGGCGAGCAGAAACTGGTGATAGAGGGCGAATTCAAGGCACGACGCGAGTTTGCGGGCAGATGGCATAGCGCGCGCATAGCGTACGCGTCCGAACGGCTGGACGCCGGCACGTCAGTGCTCGCGGCCGATTTCTGGTCAGCGTTCAAGCCGCCCGTGTACGTCGCGCCCGCCAAGCCCGCGCCACCGCCGCTGCCGCGCCCGGACTTGGAGACGCAGCCTGCGCCGGCGAAAGCTGCCATGCCGACACCAGCACCGACCCCGAATACAGAGACCGCCGCGCTGCCGGTTTGGATCTACGCCGCCGGTGGAAGTGCGTTGGCTGTGCTGGTGCTGTTTCTCGTCCTTAGGCGCAGACGTACGCCGTTGCCGGGGGCACGTGCCGATGCGGCTGGCTAGCTTGACATTGATCCTGTTGATGCTGCCCGCACTGGCGGGTCAGATGTGGCATCGCGACCGGCCCGCGAACCCGCCCGCTGTCGCCGACGTGATTGCCGCCAGTTACGACCGATTCCCGGCCGCGTATCACGAAGCGCGCATTCTGCGGCTGCAACCGTTGATCGAAGACGCGGCCGGTGAGGCGCAGGCCCGGCTTGAGGCCTTTGATGACTGCGCGGCCGCACATTCTGCGCTGGGGCAGCACGACGCGGCCGTGCTGCTGCTGGATCGCAAGCTTGCGCTGGCGCGCGAGGTGCGAGACGCCACCCCTGAATTGGGGCTGCTGCATCTCCGCCGTGGGCTGGCCAACAAGTCGCGGGTGTTGGTTCGCCGCTGGCTCATTGTCGGCGGCGCCGACACCACGGACCTGACTGACGCCCGCACCGTGATCGAGACCTGGCAGGCCGAAGACCCTTTCAGCGCTGAGGCTCGGTTTGCCGCGCGCGAAGTGGCGTGGTTGCTGACCGGGGTGCGCTGGAAGGGCGAAGGCCCTATGCCGAATCTGCTTGGCATTGACGCCGACACTATGCGGCAGGGAAAGGGTGCAGGTGCGTTGGCACGCGAAGGGTATGCCGGGGCAATTGACTTGATGGTTCGCCGCATCGTCGAGGGTGACTGGCTTGCGACCGATTACCTTTACGCGTTGTCGCTGGCGCTTGAGCTTGAAGGCCGACGAGACGAGGCGATCGGGGCCTGGCTGCGCATGGAAGAGCTGTGCATGCAGGGGCGTCACCTGTGGACATCCAGCAACAACTCAACCTCGCGCACACTGAATGCAACGGCATGGCACCTGCGCGACGTGCCGGATCTGGAGGCGCGCCGCGCGACTTTTGCCGAATCCCGGCGGGCGGCCGACAGTTGGGTGCAGCGCCGCAATCAGCACATGCTTGCCAAGCTCAGTAACGGTGGGCACCCGGATACGGACCAGGCCTTCTGGCAAGGCTGGGACAATACGCCCGAAGCAATGCCCACGCCGCCGCCAGACACGCAGACCAAGCCGGAGCCCGAAGTCAGCAACATGCTGGTGACCGCAGGGATCGCAGCGCTTGCCGTACTGCTGTTCACTTTGGCAGGTGTCGCGATCTTCTTTGTGCGAAGGCATCCGGCCGCACCAAGCGTCGACGAAATGTAGGCGATCAGCGCAACGAGAATGACTCGATCAGGATGCCTTGGGCAGAAAAGGCGATTACCCACGTGTGGCGTTCGCCGCCTTCCAGGTTGATCTCGCGGGACGTCACTTGGCCGTTGCCCTTGCGCGCGTGAATCGTGACTGGTCCGGGAGTCATACGCAGGAACACGAAGCGCGAGGCTTCCTGCATGCGGCCGAGGCTGGGGTCGTCTTCGGGGTCAATGCCTGATTCGAACTCTTCATTGGTCCAGAGCTTGACCCGCGTGCCCTCGAACTCGACTTCAACGCTGAACACTGTCTCGTCGTCGATGGCATTCATGGCTGACAGGAACAGGTCAGCTTCCGATGCGGCAGGTTCCGCCTCGTACTCCTCAGGCAGCGATTCCAGCGGGTCCTGCAGTTCGTTATCGAGGTAGACGATCTTTGCACTGTGCGTGGCGCAGCTGGTGGTCATTGCCAGCAGCCCGAGCAGTACCAGCGTCGCGAGCGTTCTCATGCCGTGGCCTTTCCCGCGCGCTCCAGCGCCGCGCGGCGCTTCTCGTGCAGCTCGACAACCTGCCGCACAATTTCATCGTCCAGTTCTTTGCCCGCCAGCAGCTTCAGGTGCATGCTGCAGAACTCATCGTCGCACTTGGCATAGCGGAAACGGTTGCGCGCGATGAACTTGTAAATGCGACGGCCGAAGAAGCCTGCGCCCGGCAGCCACAGAAATGGCACCAGCAGCCACGAGATCGGCAGCACCGGCGCGATCGCGCGGAACGCCTCAAAGCCGCCAAAGTAGCGGCCGTCAGGGCGCTTTACATACATCTGGCGCAGCATGTCGGCGTAGCTCACGTCGGGAAGGTCGGCCTCAGCGCGGGTGCGGTCGTGGATGTCGGCGAATTGCAGCCGGCCCAGCCAGTCGAAGCGTTCGAGGTTGCGGCGCGCGCGTTTGCAGATCGGGCACATGCCGTCGTAGAAGACGGTGTACTTGCGCCGCGCGACTTCGCCTGTTGCCTTGCCTGCCATGTCTGCCAGCACCGCCGCGGGGATGAACAGCCAGTAAAAGCTCAGGGTCGTGAAGCTGAAGTGCGTCACTTCCATCGTCAGGAAGATGCCGCCGTGCAGCAACACGCCAAACGCCAGCGCAGCATACCGCGTCCGCCGCCACAACACTAACGCCGGCCAGGTGACTTCCCATGCCAGGGTTGCCCAGGTCATCGGTGCGGAAACCCAGATCGGGATGTCGTTGAACCACGGCCACCGTGCGATCAGTGCGTGCGCCAGCGTCTTGTGCACGGCCCATCCGCTGGGCCAGTCGCCCATGGCCCCGGAGCGCTGGAACTCGGCCAGGTTGAAGCCCATGCACTTTTCGATGCCAGTGAAGGTGTACAGGATGCAGATCTGAATCTGGATCAGCCGCACTGACCACGGCGCGATCCAGCCGTCACGGGTGATGCCAACGCGCCGCAGCCACAGGTTGTCGAGGCTCCATGAGGCCGCCGCCGGGGCCAGCATCAGGTAGAAGGCGCCAATTCGGAGCAGGATGTCGCCTGCGTTCAGGATGTGCGGGTTGCGCGCGTGGAAAGAAATCAGCAGCGCCCACACGCCTGCGGCCGCAAGCCGCGTGCCCAGCCCCAGCATCAGGCACAGCGCCAGCGCAGCCTGCACGCCCAGCAACACGTATACCGTCGTGAGGCCGTGATCAGGGCCAAAGACGGCCCAGCGCCAGCTATCTTCAATCGAGTAGCCGAACACCGCAGGGTCCATGATGCCTTCGGGCCCGTACCAGTAAGCCGCGTCGGGTAGCAGCGAGATCAGGGTGTCCAGCAGCACAATCAAGCCAATACTGATACGGAACGCCGCCAGTGGCTCGGAACGCACGGGCCGTGACCAGAAGTCGATGATCGCGCGCAGCGGCTTCACTTGGGTTTGGCCTGATTTCTGGGCGGCGGTGCCGGCACCGATGGCTGCCAGCCCGGAAAGTTGAACGGAATGTTGTCGATGAAGTTGATGTGGTCCACCACCGGGCGCGGGTGTGCACCCACGTAGCGGATCGATACGGCGGCAAGCCGCGCGTGCATGATCTTTGGGGCCAGCTCAGGGTGGCGTTGCTTGAAGTCGTCCACGGCAAGCTTCAGGTAACGCATGCGCAGGCTGAAATAGCCGGGGTCGGGGTTGATGATACGGCTTTCCAGCTTGCGGATGCGGCCGTCACCAATGTGGTAGACCCAGTCAACGGGTACGTCTTTGAGCTTCAGCAGCGGAACATCTTGCGGCAGGCCGGATTCAGTCAGCGGGAACACCAGCCGCTGGCTTTGGTCACTGAGTGTGACCACCACAACCGGGGTGCTGGCCGCGTTGCCGACGTTCGGCGAGAACATGTTCCAGCGCTGGTGGGTGCCTGTTGCGTGGCCGTAATCCATGGCCGTGGAGTGTGGGACGCGCAGGTCTTCCGGAAACTTGCTGAACAATGGCTTCAGATTCAGCAGCGCCAGCGCAATCAGATGCAGGACGACGAACATCGAGATAACCAGCACGCGCGCCACGCGCCAAAGTTTGCGAATCGCAGTCATGTCGCGCAGTTAACGCGCCCAGGTGCGCAAGGGCAACAGGCTAGCCATGGCGCTCTTCTTTCCAGGGATCGCCATGGTTGTGGTAGCCGCGGACCTCCCAGAAGCCACGTTTGTCCTTGGGCATGAACTCGATGCCGCGCAGCCACTTGGCGCTTTTCCAGGCGTACAGATGGGGCACCCACATGCGCACCGGGCCCCCGTGCTCACGGGTAAGGGGTTTGCCGCCGAAACTGTGGATGATCGCCACGTCGGGCAGCGCAAGCTCGGACAGCGGCAGGTTGGTCGTGTATCCGTCGTAGCTGTGAAACATCACGTGTGTGGCCTGTGGCGGTACGGTGATGTGTTTCAGGAAGTCAGCCCATAGAACGCCGGTGATCTGTGCGTCGTAGATGGACCATGTGGTCACGCAGTGAAAGTCTGTCACCAGCTTCGTCTGCGGTAGCGCGTTGAAGTCGTCCCAACCGAACACGCGCTCATCGCCCATCCCAAAGACCTTCAACTGCCACAGATGTGTGGGCACGTCGGGGCGCAGTCCCAGGTCAAGCACCGGCCAGTCGTTGGTCACCAGCTTCTGGCCCGGCGGCAGCCGATCGCGCGAGGCCGTTTCGTTGCCCGTGCCGCGCCCGGCGGCGATGTGCTTGGCGGCGATGTTCTGCTTGGCCTGGATCAGCTTCTCGTTGGGTTGGTCATTCATGGCGCTGCCCTGTTCGCTGTATGCTGCCAGCATAGCAAGCTGCGATGCAACCCGCGCCCGTTGCTTTGCCGGAAAGGAATGTGCCATGCCGACATTCATGGAGTCTGAGCGCTTGTGGTACCGCGCACCTGAACGCGCAGACGCGCCGCTGTTTACGCGCTGGCTGCAGGATTCGCGCGTATCGCGCAACCTGCTGATCGGCCGCTTCCCGTTCAACGAAGAAAATGAGGGCAAATGGATCGACGCCCAAAGCGCCGGCCCGCCGTCGATCGAAGGCAAGACCGACGTGGTGATGGCGTTCGGCCTCAAGGGTGAAACGCAGCCGATAGGTTCAACGGGCCTGCACCGCATTTCTTGGCTGCACCGCCACGCCGAGTGGGGCATCCTGATCGGCGAGACCGAGCAGTGGGGCAAAGGCCTCGGTCGCGAAGTCGCGCGGGCAACCTTGCGCTACGCGTTCAACACGCTGAATCTGCACCGGGTGTTCCTGCGCGTGAACGCCGACAACGAACGCGGCGTGCGCGCGTATCGCGCAGCCGGTTTCGTCGACGAAGGCGTCGCGCGCCAGGCCACCTTCGTGCAGGGGCGCTATGTGGACCAGCTGCTGATGTCTGCGCTGCGCGATGAGTGGAAGGGCTAGATCGGAAGGGCTAGATCGAACGAGTAACACACCCCTTCCTTGCAAAGAGTGCGTGGTCATAATCCCCGCGGGGCACCTGCGGGGATTCTTCGTGAAGCGCATCATCATAATCGCCACATTTGCATTGATCGGCCTGGCCGGGTTGTTTGCTGTGTTGGGCGCGATGTTCAAGCCGGTCGAAGTCACGACTGAGACCGTCCGCATTGGCCCCGCAGTTGAAACTGTTTATGCCACCGGCTATGTCGAAGCGCGCGAACGCCGCATCCTTCGCGCACCCCGCGCGGCCGTGATCGAAGAGGTGTACCCGGATCAGTATGCGACAAAGCCCCGCGCCCTGCGCGAGGGTGACGCGGTAACACAGAACCAGCCGATCCTGCGCCTTCGCGACTCAGCCCTGAGCGCACGGCGCCGCGCGGCGGAAGCGGAGGTTCAGCGCCTCACAGTCGAACTGGCCGACGGCAGCCCGCTTCGCGCCACCTGGGAAGCCCAGATCAGTCAGGCTGAAACCACGCAGAAGGACGACGCCGACCGAGCCGCGCGCCTGGAGAAGCAGGTTGCGAGCGGCACCGTTACCCGCGACACCGCCGACGCCGCCAACGCGCGCGCCAAGGTGTCCGCTTCGGCGCTGGCGGGCCTGCGGCAGTCTTACGCCAAGGCCATCGCCGACCTGAAGGCGGCACTGACGGCGGCAACCTCAGAGCTTGAGACGGTGCAGGCCGCTGAGGCCGACAACATTATCCGAGCCCCACTGGACGGAGTGCTGCTGCGTCTTCCACTCAAGCAAGGCGAGTTTGCGCCTGCGGGTACTGAGTTGGCGCTCGTGGGGGACATTCGCGAGTTGATCATCGAAGCCGAAGTGAACGAAGACGACATCCACGGCGTCACCGAGGGCAAGGCCGTGCTCATACGCCTGGCCGGCCACGACGAACGCCCGGTGCGCGGCAAAGTCTACGAGATTCTGCCCGACGCCGACCGCACCACCAAGGGTTACACCGTGCGCGTCACCTTTGAAGCAGCCAATGCCTTCGTGGCAGCACCCGGCAGCAAGCTGCAAGGCCGCACGGTGCTGGAGGATGGAGTGTCACCGTATTCGGGCATGACGGCCGAACTCGGCATAGAAGTCCGTGCGCAGTCCGCAGTGCTGGTGTTCCCGCGCACGGCCCTGACGCCGGACAACACCGTGTTCGTCGTGCGTGACGGCAAGGCGTTTGAAACGCGAGTAACGCTGGGCCTCACGAACTTTCGCAGTTGCGAAGCCAAGTCCGGCCTCTCGGATGGTGATGTGGTTGTGACCGGCGGCGTGAACCAGCTCAGCGACGGTGCGCGTGTTCGCGATACGGGCGCAAAGTAGGCCTCAAAGCCTGCTCAGCTGCGGCAACCGCGTGTTCGAAAAGATGTACTCCAGCAAGCGTGGCCAGCGCGCAACAAGCTGCGTGGCGAGGTCACAGATGCCCGGCGCCTTGAACAGCCGATGCACCTGATACCCCAGTGCCACACGCGGCTTCAGCAGTTCATGCATCTCCTCATGGAAGCCCGTTGCGCCGCCACGGTTCAGGATGTGTTCGGCGGCACGGCTTCCACTCATGAGGGCGATCGTCATGCCTTCGCCGGTCAACGACGGTATCACGGCCAGTTGGTCGCCCACGCAGTAAAGATCGTCCGCGACGGCCGACTCACGCACAAAGCCATAGGGCACGTTGGCGACGCTAAGGGCCGGCCAGAATACGGGACGGCTATCGCGCAGGCAGGCATCAAGCCCGTCGCAACGCTGGCCAAGCCAGGCCGACATGGCAGGCCAGTTCCGAGGCATGTCGTTGAGCTTCGACTTCTCGACCAGGAAGCAGAAGTTAGCCACGCCGCCTTCCACAGGCGCAACTCCGCCATAGCCGCCGCGAAACACAAACAGGTCCACGTGGCCCTGCAACCGGTCTTGGGCTTGCGGGGCCAGCTTCAAGTGAAGCTTGAATCCGACCATGCCGCTGTCTTTGCCCTGGCGGGTTTGCACCGGGCGGAACTCGGACTTTCCTGCAGCGCATACGACACGTGGTGCGCGGTAGCCGTCAATCTCGTAGCCACGGTCGCTTGTGGCGTCTTCAAGCGTCTGCACGACAACTCCGCGCCGGACTTTCACGCCAGCCTGAGTGGCTGCATCCAACATTAGCTCATCAAGCCTGTAGCGTGAAAACGCGCGGCCGGGCATGGGTAATGCGGCCTCGCAGCTTCGCGCCGGGCCGTGCAGTCGGAAACTTGGCACAGCAGGCGTGCACTCCAGGTCGATTCCCATGTCGCGCAGGAACGGCAGGCCCTCGCCGCTTAGGAATTCGCCACAGACTTTGTGGTGGGGGGCTGCGGCCTTCTCGAACAAGATCACGCGTGCACCGCCACGGGCCAAGCGGCAGGCGGCCGCACAGCCGGCCAGACCGGCCCCAACCACAGCAACATCGTAGTCAGTGGTCATAGCGCACACCGTAGCGGAAGGCCCAGTACCACTTCACGGTCAGGCGGGTTTCGTCCAGCCCGGCCTGTTGGGCGTAGTCGCGCCACTCGTGGGCCTGGAATGATCGCGCAACAGAAAGCGGCGCATCGTTGCAGATCATGCGATTGAACCCGAACCATCGCGTGAAATGCTGAATAAAGGTGTAGGCGACCTGATGCCGGTGGAGGTCATTGATAAAGAACCCCAGCGTCGAGTTCTGCTGCATCCAGGCCAGCACGCGCAGGGCTTGTTCGTCACTCATGTGGTGCATGAACAGCGCGTTGATGATCACGTGGTACTTGCGGGCGGGCCTGTGTGTGAACACGTCCCCTGTCAGGTACCGGATCGGCATGTCGGGTGGGGTGGCAGCTATCGCCGCTTCGGCGGAAAGGCCCTGCAAGTCGATGCCGGTCAGTTCCACTTCAATGCCGCGACGTGAAGCCCAGCGTGATACCTCGCGCAGCGTGTCGCCGTAGCCATAGCCGACATCAAGAATGCGCAGGGGTTCACCGGCGGGGCAGCGCTGGGCGAAATGGGCCAATGCCTTCAGTGTGGGTCGATAACCCGTGGTCAGCAAGTTGATCAAGCGCAACTGGCGCAGGCAGTGAACGTACTCTTCACGCGTCCAGTTGGCGCCGTCCATCAACTCCAGCTCGTTGCTACGGCTTTTCAAAGGTCATCGACTCCAGTGACAAGCCCGGTCCAAACGCCATTGCAAGGCCATTGCCCCTGGCCTCAGAATCAGCCAGCAGGTCACGCAGCACAAACATTACCGTTGCAGAAGACATGTTGCCGAAGTCGCGCAGTACTCTGCGCGAACCAGCCAGCGCCCCCGGTCGCAGGCTCAGGCCGCTTTCCACCGCGTCCAGGATCGCGCGGCCGCCGGGGTGTACGGCCCACATGCCGGTGGCAGCCATCGTCGAGGTCGTCGCGAAGGGCTGTAGCATCCTGACGATGCTCTCACCCAAAACGCCCGGAACACTAGGTGAAAGGTGCATTGCAAAGCCGTGATCGCCGACCATCCAGGTGATCAGCTGGGCGGCATCGTGCATTACGTTGCAGTGAAACTGGCCCAGCTTCAGGCCTCTGGCTTCTGCGCTGATCACACTGGCGGCGCAGCCGTCGCCGAATTGCATGAAGCCCAGTACGCCCTCAAGATCCGCGCCCTCCTGCAAGTGCAGGGTGCTCAGTTCAAGGTTCACCAGCAGCACGCGCGCCCCGGGGTCGGACCGTACGATGTGCGAGGCCGCCTTGAGACCTGTGATGGCCGCAAAACAGCCCATAAAGCCGATCACGGTGCGCTCCACATAGGGCCGCAGCCCGAGCTCATGCGCCAGCTGCAAGTCGAGTCCCGGCGCGCTGAATCCGGTGCAGGTGGCAACAATCAGGTGTGTGATTGTGTTGCGGTCTACGTCGGAAAGGGCCTCGCGCGCAGCGTTCACGGCCAGCGGCAAGGCATGCTTCTCGAACATGGCCATGCGTGCGGCCGTGCCCGGGAAGCAGCCTTTTACGTAGAACTCGCCCGCGTCCAGCAGTGCTGGATCAGGCGACGGCTCAAAGATCGAGAAGCGATGCTCAATCTGCGCTTTCTCGGCCAGGCGCGCGAACATGCGCCGCTCGCGCTCGTCACGCAGCAACGCCGGTGCAAATTCAACGAATTTGCGGTGCACATCGTGCGCGGGCACGGCAGTACCAATGCGGTTCAGCCACACGGAAGTCATCGGATTACCCTTCGCATGTGACCTGCCTGGTGTGGGTTGCGGTGTTTGTTGCTGAGTTAAGCATAACGTCACTAAAGAGTGATTCGATTCCCGGCAGAACACAACCGGCAGGGAAAACTCGCGCGTTGATTGTCGTGTAGAGGGGCTATCGTGGGTTGGACAGTCCGGCCGTGTTCCGCTTGAATGGCAGCGCGCTGGACGGGCAGGGGCCGTCCAGCGCACCTCACGGAGCAGAGGCAAAATGAGTTCAAAGTATTATCCGCTTCTGCTGATTGCGCGCCGCCACTTGTTGGCGAACACGTTTCGCAGTGTGGTCAGTGTGGTGGGCGTGTCCATTGGCGTGATGTTCATGGTGATGCTCAGCGCCTTGATGACAGGCTTTGAGAAGAAGTTCGTCACCGAAACCATTGAAAGCAGCCCTCACCTCACCATCTACGACGAGCGCCGCGAGAAGCCCGACGAATTTGAAGGCTGGCTCAGTGACACCACCGGCGGGGTGGTGACGGTGAACAACGCGCGCCCCCGCCAGCGCCCCCAGCGCATCAAGCAACCGCTGGAAATGGTGCGCATGTTGCGCGCTATGCCTGAGGTCAGCGCGGTTGCGCCCAACGTGGTCGGCACCGCAATCCTGAATTTCGGCTCGCGCGAGCGCGGCGTGAACCTCATGGGCATCGAGCCTGAGCAGCAGGAAGCCGTCAACGAGATCAATTCCTATATCGAAGACGGCCAGATCTACGACCTGTACGCCTCGGGTGGCGCGATGCTGCTGGGCGGCGGCATTGCCGACCTGATGGGCGTCAAGAAGGGCGACCTGGTCAGCGTGAAACTGCGCGATGGTGACGCCCGCAGCCTGCGCATCGTCGGCATCTTCCGCACCGGCATCACCACCATCGACTACTCACGCGCGTACACGCTGCTGAGTGTAGCGCAGCAGCTGCTGGGTTTGGGGCGCGACATCAACCAGATCGTGGTGCGGCTGCGCGACTATGACCGGGCCCGCGAGACAGCCACGCGGATTGAGGCCTCAATCGGTTACCGCACCGAAAGCTGGCAGGAAGCCAACGAGAACTTCCTTTCGATCTTCGTGATCCAGCAGGTGATCACCTATCTGGTCACCGGCGGAATCATGATCGTGGCTGCGTTCGGCATCCTGAACGTGCTGGTGATGCTGGTGATGGAGAAGCTGCCCGAGATCGCGATGCTGAAAAGCATGGGTTTCAGCGCGCGCGACATCACGTTTGTGTTCTTCCTCGAAGGCCTGGCAATCGGCCTTTCAGGCGTGTTGTGTGGCTGCGTGTTCGGATACTACCTGACCGAATTCGTGGGTAGTCTGCCGATACCCCAGCGCGGACTGATTGAGTCCGAGAACCTGACCATGAACAACGCGCCGCGCCTGTACGTGATCGCCGGCGGCTCGGCACTGGTGGTCACCATGCTGGCGTCGGTGTTGCCCGCGTTGCGCGCGGGACGGCTTGACCCCGTGGAAACGTTGCGTGGCCACGCATGAGTGGCAATTACGCCAGCCTGCTGACCGCGCTGTGGCTGCTGATCCGCCGCCAGCTCGGGCATGACCTGTTTCGTACCGCCGTGTCAGTCAGTGCCGTCGCAAGCGGTGTGGTGATTGCCATCGCCGTGAACGCCGTCATGGCGGGCTTCGAAACCAAGTTTGTGCGCCGCACCATCGACATCAGCCCGCACGTCGAGTTGTCGTCTGATCCCGCACTGGTACCGGGGCGTCTTGAGCGTGCGCTGCTGCCCGACGGGGTGCTGGTCATTTCGCAGCACCCGCCGGCGCTCGCCCCGGCGCGCATTGATCGCCCCGATGAGCTGCTTGAAGCCCTTGCCGTTCACCCTGATGTGGCTGCTGCCAGCGCTTGTGTGGCGGGCGCTGCCATCGTCGGCCTGGGCGACCGCGAAGCTCGCGGCGAGCTGGTGGGCATAGACCCCGCCGAGTACCAGCGCGTGGTAGACCTCGAGGCCGACATGGTCGAGGGCAGCATCCATGATCTGCCGGGGTCGGGCGCAGGAATCGTCTTGGGGCGCGGCCTCGCCGACCAGATCGGGGCGCGGCATGGGCAGTACATCAGTGTGCGCGCGGGTAGCGCACCGCCGCAGTCGTTTCGGGTGCAGGGAATCATCTACACAGGGGTGACCTATTACGACCTGCGCTATTGCTACGTGCTGAAACCCGTGGCACAGCGCCTGTTCGGGCTGGGGCCGCGCGTCAACCGGGTGGTGCTGCGGCTGCATGATTTCGAACGCGCGCCTGAGGTGGCGGAGGCGGCCACACGCCTTAGCGGGAAACACAGCACGCCATGGCAGGACGCGAACACGCACGTTCTTTCGCTGTTGAACACGAACAAGGCCCTGACATTGATAGTAAGCATCGGGGTGCTGGTAGTGGCCGCCGTGGGCATACTGAACGTGCTGATGATGATGGTGATGGACCGGCGTGAGTCGATCGCGCTGCTGAAGAGTGTGGGCTACAGCGCGCGTGAGATCACGCTCGGGTTCATGGGTCAGGGGCTCGCGATCGGGCTGATCGGGGTCGCGGTGGGCTGCGTCGTCGGCTATTATGTAGTCGAGATTCTCGGAACCGTGCCGATACCCAAGCTGGCCGTGTTGGACACCCGCACATTGCTGGTGCACAACATCCCGCGGCACTACCTGCTGGCGGGCGGGGTGGCGGTCGCGGTTTCCGTGCTGGCCTCAGTGCTGCCGGCGTTGCGCGCGGGCAGTGTTGACCCGGTCGAGATTCTGCGGGGGCACAATTGACGGCTGAGGCTGCAAACAAACGCAATGCAGGCGCGCCAGTAATAGAACTGGCCGGGGTGCGTCGCCGCCTGGGCGAAGGCGACTATGCCGTCGAAGTCTTGAAAGGGCTCGATCTCACGATCCGTCAGGGCGAGTTCTGCAGCATTGTGGGGCCTTCGGGCAGCGGCAAGTCCACCCTGATGTACCTGCTGGGTGCCCTGGACAGGCCCAGTGCCGGCTCTGTGCGGATCGACGGCCAGGACACCGCGACGCTGGCGGACCGTGAACTGGCAACGCTTCGCAATCGCAAGCTCGGGTTCATTTTCCAGTTCCATTACCTGCTGCCCGAGTTTTCGGCGCTTGAGAACGTGATGATGCCCATGTTCAAGTTGGGCCTGCCGCGATCTGAGGCCCGTGAACGCGCGGCCGGCCTGCTGAAGCAGCTTGGGCTTGAGGGTAAGGGGCATCGCGTGCCGGGCAGGCTTTCGGGTGGCGAACAGCAGCGCGTGGCCATCGCGCGGGCGCTGGCCAACCGGCCGCTCGTGATACTCGGCGATGAACCCACGGGCAACCTGGACACACGCAACGCCGATAACGTGTTCAGCGAATTCAAAAGACTGGTAAAAGAAGAGCACCAGACGATCGTCGTGGTAACGCACGACCTTGCCATGGCGGCAAGGACCGACCGGATCGTGAGGCTGGTGGACGGCCGCGTGGTGATGGACGGCCCGACCGATGAGGTAATGGCGCGGTTGCGCGACGACAGCGTGGCCGTAGCGGAGACCCATGCCCGACAGTGAGCCGAACAAGCCGTCGCCCGAAAAACCGCCCGAAGGCGGCAAAGCGAGCTCGTACGCGGATTCGGAGCACCCGGGTTCAGAGTTTGAGACGGCCGAATTGCCCGCAATCCCTGACCCTGATGCCGAAGCAGCACCCGGGGAAAGCATCCACGGTTTCGTGATTGATGCCAGCAAGCCCGGCTCACGTACCGACACCGTGGTCGTACCCCGCGAAGGCCAGCGCGCTCCAATGGTGCTGCCGGACACAGGGCCTGCCGCCTCGGGCCAGGAAGACGACGGGAATGAAGAAGATGTCGGTCAAAGTGTTCACCGCATCATGGCCGATGCGCAGCGCCCGGGTTCGAGTCAAGACACCCAGTTAATTTCCAAGGCTGACGGCTACGACAGTGTTGAGCGCGTGATTGCCGCGCCCCAGCGCCCGGGATCGATGGAACAGACACGCACCATGCACGCCGACGAAATTGCGGCCGCGCTGGCGGGTGACGGCAAGCCGTCCGAAGACGACGAGTTCGACGACACCAAGACGCGCCGCAGCACAGGGGGCATCGGCGAGATGGAGACCCGCGAGGTGCCGGCGCTCAGCGACGAATGGCGCAGCCGTGCGGCGGACGCGGCGCGCTCGTTGGGTGAACCTGACGGTTATGTAGACGCCGCCATGGATGCCGAGGCCGCCAAAGCAGGTGCCGACGACTGGGATGAAATCCAGGATGAATCTCTGGCACACAGTGTGCGGGTCGCCAGCGGTGAGATTCCACTGCCGGTGGACTTGCAGCCCCGTAGTGTCGCGGGCTCGGTGCTGACGCGCGCCCGCGAGGCATGGGCCGGTTGGGCGGGGCTGCGCCTTGAACAGCGCATGCCGCACTTCCAAAAGCTGCGCGAAGAACTGGTGGTGCAACGCGGTGATTATGTGCCGGCGATGGCCACTGCCATAGCTCGCCCGATGGTTGAGACGCTGGTTGGCGAGTACCTGCCGCTGCTGGAGGTGTTGCGCACGCTGGAAGACACCGTGGCACCGCTGCTTGTCGAGCAATACGGGGCAGAACCGCCGATCATCGCCGATGGTGCGGTGTCAGCCTTGCGACAGGTCCCGCATGGCGTGGTGGTGATAGCGTTGTCGGCGAGTTCGCCTTTCGGCCTGCCGATGTCGCTTGCAATTGACGCACTGGGCACGGGTAACGCGGTGCTGCTGTGCGGCGCCGCCACCAATCCGCGTGTCAATGAGACGATGCGCAAGATGTTCAGCCGCGCGGGTTTCCCTGACGGCATCGTGCAGGTTGTTGCGGGCGAAGACGACAACTTGCGCGCCCTTGCAGAGGGCGGGCCCAACCTGTTCCTGTTCGAGGGCGACCGCGACACGGCCGCCAAGCTGGCGGCGTATTGCGTGCATTCAGGTTCGGAATTCCGCCAGTTGCGGCGCGCAAAGGACGTGCTGCTGATCTTGAAGGGCACGAAGCTGGAACGCGCGGTGCAGGCGGCACTGTGGGGCTCGTTTGCATCGGCGGGCATGGTGAACGCGTCGGTCGAGCGCATCGTGGTCGAAGCCTCGCTCTTCGACGAATTCCGCATGCGCTTCATCGAGTCCGCGCGCGAAATGAACAGCCATCATGCTCAGCTTGCCTCAGTCGGTGATGCCTTCAACGAACGCCGCTACCGCGCGCTGATGGAAGACGCGCTGGCCCGCGGCGCGCGTATCACCTACCCCGCCGGCGAAGTGCCCGGCCGCTGGATTCATTGGAAGGCCGCGATCATTGAGGGTCTGCCACCGGCGGCAGCACTGTCCGTCGAGAAACTGGAAGGCCCGGGTTGCGCCCTGTATCGCGCCGAAGACCCTGTAACTGAGCTTGCGAACCTGCTGCGGATTGCCCCGGCGAACCACATTTCCGTGCTTGGCAGCCCTGATCGCAAGCGTCGCGCGACCCTTGAGGCCATGCCCTGTGCCCGCATCGGCTTCAATGAGCCGCTGCTGGTCGGTGCCGTCGCCGGAGGCGCACCGATTGGGCCTGACCTGCCCCGCACCCACGCGAGTCCGTCAGCAATGCTGCGCCCGAAAGTGATCACCGACGGGCCAAGCGCCGGCGACCGTGTCGGATGGTTCCCTTACACAGACGACAAGGCCTATGCATTGATGGATGCGATCGAGGCGGTCTACAGCAGCGAGTTCAAGCGCCGCCTTGGCGGCAACCTGCGCATCAGCTTTGACTCGGAACGTCGCCGCCTGCTTCGCGGGTTCTAGGCCGGCTCAAGTACGGCACAGCCGATTGTCGATCAGCCATTATGGAGAAAGCGCGCTCCAGAGTGTTACGTTTCATCAAGCGAGCGGCCTTGCTGCTGCTTGCGGTCACGGCTGCGCTGTTGGCCTGGGTTACCGTCGGAGGTGCCATACCCAGCGACCGCAACGCCGATTGCATTGTCATCTTCGGCTCGGCTGTCCGTCCCAACCGCACCCCTAGCGACGCGTTGCGCTACCGCCTTGAGGCCGGGCTGCGCCTGTTCCAACAGGGGCGCGCACCGCGCATCATCGTCACCGGGGGCGGCCAGGGCGACTATCTTGAGGCCGACGTGATGGCCGAGTGGCTGGTTAACCATGGCGTACCCGCATCCGCTATCGTGCAGGAGCCCGCGTCGGCCACGACGCGCGAAAACGGCATCAACACGGCGCGCATCATGCGCGAGAACGGCTGGCGTTCAGCGCTGGTCTGCACCCAGTGGTTTCACGTCGCCCGGGCGCGCGTGACGCTGTCGCAGGAAGGCATCGAGACGCTGGCCGCACCCTGCGGCGGAAGCACGCTGCGTCGCGAGCCCCGCTTCGTGGCCAAAGAGCTGGTGGCGCTGCCGGTCTACGCGCTGCGCCTCGACAAGCTGCGCTAGCGAATCCGCACAGGCGAACACGGCCTTTCGTATTCCGGAAGGGAAGTTGTCCGCGATGGCGCAAGCCATTGGCTTACTCGCGTGGCAATGGTTATCTTGCCTTCGCGTAGAGGGCCGGTCATGAAAGGTGCTTTCATGCGAACGGTCTTCGTGGCGGTGCTGCTGTGGGCTTTGGCGTCAGTGCCGGTAACCGCCCAGAAATCAGGCAAATCCAAGGTCGAGAAAGGCGAGGCAGCGTGGTCGGCCGTGCGGATCGACTGGCTGATGCAGTCACCCTACGGCGATGACATGTCGGCCCGTGACGGCGCCAGCGTGCGCCTTGGCGGCAATCAGGGAAAGTGGGTCATCGACAAGGACGGCGCGGTCGGCTTCACATGGGGCGGCAAACGCCACGCAGTTGCCAGCGAGGGCCAGACGCTGGAACTGAATGTCGGCGGCCGCGCGGCCGGGCTTGCGGTGTACCCCGACGCTGCCGGCGTGTTTCATGCGTTTGCGGCCGACGCTATGGCGTGTGAGGTGGACGGGCTTTCGCTGCTGTTCATTGACGCGAATTTCAACGGCAAGTTTCTCGACCATGAACACGATCGCGTGGCAATCGGCCCGCGAGGGGCATTCGCATTCCCGTGTGCCAAGGTGCTGCCATTGATCGACGCCAGCTACAGCTTCAAAGAGGGCAAGGGCAAGCTGACTTGGGTGAAAGAA
Source organism: uncultured bacterium (assembly GCA_938014885.1). Taxonomy (GTDB): domain Bacteria; phylum Planctomycetota; class UBA8742; order UBA2392; family UBA2392; genus CALLQI01. Next base: position 239,392 of record CALLQI010000017.1, on the reverse strand, counting down.
GAGTTCGCCAGCACCGACAAAGCCCGTGAACTGCACAACGCCCTGAACAAGGCCCGCATGGATATGGGCTTGTTCCCCGCTGAGTGTGACGCCGCAGCCAACGCCGCCTGCCAGGCCCATTGCGAGTACATGCACAGCAACGACGTGATGACCCACAGCCAGGACAAGAAGCTGAACGGCTACACCAAGGAAGGCGATGCGGCTGCTCGCACCTCCGTGCTCACACGCAAGAACACGCCCACCGGTGCAATCGGTCAGTGGCTGAACCAGCCGCTGCACGGCCGCGATCTTCGCGCACTCTGGCTCACGAAGGCCGGCTTCGGGTTTTATGAGGGCTTTGCCTGCCTGCGCACCAGCGGCCTCAGCGGCACCAGCTTTTCGGTGACGCGGGCGGCGGTGTTTCCACCCAACGACGCGCGCGATGTGCCTGTGACGTGGGCGTCTGGTGAAAGCCCCGAGCCGCGCCAGGACGCGGGCAAAACCCCGGGCTACCCGATCACGTTCAGTTACGATTGGGGCAAGCCATTCCTGCCGCGCGACCTGAAGGCCACGATGTTCCGCAAGGACGGCGCTGAGTGGAAAGAGGTTGCGGTGCAAGTGACAGCGCCGGGGCTGAATGTCCCGGCCAGTATGACGGGCTTCAAGTACGCGTTTGTCCTGCCCGTTGAGCAGCTTGCTGCCAACACCGTGTACAGGCTCGAGATTCAGTTCCAGACGGAAGACCGCGAAGACGGGGCAATCCGCACCTGCTTCACAACGGGCAGCAACTCCAGCCCACGAAGCTGGAACACGGCGCAGCAGCGGTAACACTTTCCGTGCCTACTTCGTGTACTCGGGGTTGGCCTTAAGTGTCAGTTCGTTTTTGAACACTGGCAGCTTTTCGATTTCTACGTCAAAGGTGACGGGCTCAGTCGCCAGCGGAAAGTCTTTCAGCTTCAGCCATTCGTCATCGCGGAACGCGCGGCCGTTTTCGAACGCGCCGAACACCACGCGGAATTTGACCTTCTTGACCCCCGGAACAGACAGCGGCACCAGGTACGTGCCGCGTTCGCGCAGGGTTTCACTGTTCTTGAACGCGTCGTGGATCAGCGGACCGTACTCGCGCCCGTCTTCGTAGCTGATCCAGATGAACGCCATCATGTTCTTGCACACATCGCCGGCTTCGGTTTTCACCTGCCCGTGGGCGAACGGCATTTTGAACTTCAGTTGAAATGCCTGCTGCTTGGCTTTGGTCAGCGTGACGGTTCCCAACAGCGCCTCACCCATCAGTGCGTAGGCCTCATACTCGCCGTCGGCCAGCCCGCGGAAAGCAACCTGGCCCTTGGCGTCAGTGCTTCCGGCGGCCGTGAAGTTCGACTGGATGTGCGCGGGCACATTCAGCTTCGACGGCGTCAGGCGGACGTCCACGTTGAAGATCGGCAGGTCGGCCTCATGGGTGGTCAGGGTGACTTCGACGGTGTTCATGTCTTCGGTGTAAAGCTTCCATTCAAGTGGCTGGGTGGCCTTGGTCAGGTCCACGTCGGGTATCACGCGCAGGTCGCGCTCGCTGCCGGAGGGGCGGATCACGACGGTTACGTTGCGGGGGTCAACCTGGTAGGCCTGGAACTTGAAGTCGCCGATCGGCCAGATGATCTCTTCGCCATCGGGGCCGTAGTCCATGGGGATCTGCCCGTCGGATGAGCTCAAGTGCATCTGGCGCATGTAGGCGTTCGTGTGCAGGTCAATGCGCGCGGCAATGCCTTTGCCGGTGCGCGCGTCGATCACTTTGCCCTGCACCATCGGCCCGCGCTCAAGCGTGAGTTCGAGTGAACGGTCGTCGAAGACTTCCACCTTGCCCAGCATGCCCACATAGCCGATCCACTCACTGCCGGCGCGGTCGGCGTAATGCGACCACACCTCGTAATAGCCCGTGGGCAGCGTGGCCACAAAGCCGCCCTGGTCGTCAGACCAGTAGGTGAATGGCGCGTCAAACATGCGCGTGGTGCCGTCTTGCGCCACATCCAGCGGCGCAAACGCAACCTGCGCGCGGCCAGGAACGAGTGTGCTGTCAGCAATCTTGAGGCGACCGGAAACGCGCACATCGCGCAGCGGCCGCACGCGGACGTCCCACGACTCGGCCTTGTCAGCGTTGTCAAACTTGAAGTTATGCAACGGCACGGAGGCCCAGCCATCGGGCACGACGTATTCGCCAAAGGCTGCCAGACGCAGATAGGTGAGCTTGGCTTTCAGGGTAACGCGGTAGCTGCCTTCTTTGTCCGTGAAGACGGCGGCGTTGGTAACGTTGTTCTTGGCGTCCTTGGCCGTAAGCAGCAGCTTAAAGTCAGCGACCGGAGTTTCGGCGCCCAGCATGCGGACCTTGCCCGAGACCACACCAACCAGCTCACCATCGCCAAAGGAAGCTTCATGCGACTTGGGCACATCCTGCGCCGAGGGGCCATCGGTCAGCAAAAGCATGGCACAAAGCGCCGCCAAAGCAGCACACACGATGCAGAAGTTGATGCGCGCCATCGCAAACCCTCAAAGGACCCAAGTACCATACTAACGTCCCAACCACACGCACGGCCCGAACAAGCCCTTGCTGCCGCGAAGTTGCTATCCGCAAACGCAGCCGTCTGTGGAAACACCGATCAAGGTGTCATCGGTGCTGTAGTTTTCGCACTCGAACAGGCCGTGAGGGCCGAAGTCGCGGGCGGTGCGGGGCTGTCTGTGCGGTTTGGCGGCCCCCGCGGTCGTACTTGGGCGACGCCAAGACCGGTGGATAGGTTACGCTCTCCCTGACTCTACGGCTGTCGCACCCAGTTCAGACTTGGTTCCAGCTGAAGTTGTAGAAAGAACGCGCGAGCCGCCTCGCGGGCTTGCCCATGCGTGACAATCTGGGCTTGGGGATACTCTCCTTCTTGACCACCGGCGTTCAAGAGCTCTGGTTCGCCATCACTACGTCCCCCTAAAAGGTTCCAGAACTCGCTGTTGTCAAACGTGGCGCAAACCACGTAGCGCCCTGCCCCGCCGCCGACAGTTAGATGCTGTTCTACCGGGCCTTGGATCGTCACCAAGGTGTGTGTTCTCGCGTCAAGTCGAGTGAGAGCGCTTTCAACATCGTCCCAAGTTGGTTGGCTCACGCGCCACTCATCGTTCGCCACACCACGCCAGCTGTCGCCGTAAAGTGTTCGGTCACTCATCTGCTGCTCCCGTGCATTCCTTGCGGCGCAACGATTGTGAGTGCAGACAGTCCAAGTCGACCAGACAGCCAGGACTGCGGCCCGAACTAGCCCGCGCTGCATGACAACACGTGAAGTGCGCGCTGGGGGTAAGTTGGTGGGCGACTTTGGGCTAGCGGCCGGATTCCATGGCTGTCTTTTCGAAGGCGGCGTCGAAGTTGACGGGGTAGTCGCCTGTGAAACAGGCGGCGCAGTACTTGTTGCCGTCGCCTACGGACTTCAGCAGGCCCTCTACGCTCAGGTACGCGAGGCTGTCGATCTCGAGGTAGTCACGGATTGCGTCAATTGAATCCAGCTGGTTCGCGATCAACTCTTTGGGGTCCGGGAAGTCGATGCCGTAGTAGCACGGGTGGCGCGTTGGCGGGCATGAGATGCGCAGGTGCACTTCTTTGGCGCCGGCCGCATACAGGCGCTTTACGCGGCCCTTACTGGTGGTGCCGCGGATGATGCTGTCGTCCACGACCACGACCCGCTTGCCTGCGACCACGTCGCGCACAGCGTTCAGCTTGATCTTCACGCCAATGTCGCGCTGACCCTGGCTGGGGGCGATGAACGTCCGGCCTACGTAATGGTTGCGAATGAATCCTTGTTCCAGCGGCAACCCGGCCTGCTGGGCATAGCCCTGGGCCGCGCTGGTGCCGCTGTCCGGTACCGGCACAACGATGTCGGCGTCCACGTGGCTTTCGATGGCGAGCTGGCGGCCCATTTTCTGGCGGGCCAGGTGCACGTTCAGGCCGAACACGCGGCTGTCGGGGCGCGCGAAGTAGACGTGCTCGAAAATGCAGTGCGCGGTGCGCTTGGCCTCGGCGTAGCGGTAACTGTGCAGACCGTCGTCGTCGATGCGAACGAGCTCGCCGGGTTCGATGTCCCGAATGTACTCGATACCCAGCATGTCGAAGGCGCAGGTCTCGCTGGCCAGCACGTAGGCATCATCCAGCTTGCCCAGCGCCAGCGGCCGGAATCCCTGCGGGTCGCGGGCGGCGTAGATCGCATCGCTGGTCAGGAACAGGAAGCTGAACGCACCCTGCAACTGTTGCAGCGCCTTGGCGATCGGGTTCTCACTGGACTTGATCTCAGGCCGCGCCAACAGGTGAAGCACCACTTCGCTGTCGCTGGTGGTCTGGAAGATGCTGCCCTGCGATTCAAGCTCGCGGCGCAGGCGCCAGCCGTTGCTCAGGTTGCCGTTGTGCGCAACGCTGATCTGCCCGCCGCTGTAATCGACGGTGATGGGCTGCGCGTTGCGGACATTGCTGCTGCCCGCCGTCGAGTAACGGTTGTGGCCGATCGAGCGATGGCTGTTGAACTTCTCGAAGAAGTCTTCCTTGAAGACTTCGCCAACCAGCCCCATGCCGAGATACGACTTGATGCGTTGGTCCATCACACAGGCGATGCCCGCGGACTCCTGGCCGCGATGCTGCAACGCGAACAGCCCGTAGTAGGTCAGTTCCACGGCGTTCGCGTGGTTGAACACGCCAAAGATGCCACAGGCTTCGCGCGGATGGTCACTGGTGATGATGTTCAAGGCGGCCTCACTTGTAAGAGCCCGTTATAACACCGCAAACGCGTGGCGGAATCCGTGGTGGCCAAGGTGGCCTTCGCGAGCGGTGCCTGCCTCGGTATAACGCCTGTATGACCATGGACGCACAGCAGATCGCGCTCGGCCTTGGAATGTCCATTGCCGTGGGCGCGCTGGTGGGGGCCGAACGCGAGCGCCGCTCCAAGCTTGACGGCAAGGCCAGCTTCGGCGGCATCCGCACCTTCCCGCTGATCGGCCTGCTGGGCGGTGTTGGCGGACTGCTTTCGCTGGCCATCGGGCCGGCGGCGTTGCTGGTGCCGTTTGCGGCCGTGCTGACGCTGCTGCTGGCGGCCTACGTGAAGCAGCCTCGCACACCGGAACAGCCCCGCCTTGGCCTGACCAGCGAAGTCGCGGCCCTGCTGGTGTGCGCCATTGGCACCATCCCCTTCCTGCACCAGTTGCCGCTTGGTTTCTACGAGCGCCTGACCGTGTGTGCAGGCCTGGCTGCCGTGGTGATGGCCGCACTGGCGCTTCGTGAGCCGCTGCACAACATTGCCCAGAAGGTCAGCGCGGAAGACCTGTACGCGACCGTCCGCTTCATGCTGCTGGCGGCCGTGGCCCTGCCGCTGCTGCCGGACCAGACTTACGACATGTTTGATTCGCTCAACCCGTTCAAGATCGGCGTGGTGGTGGTGTTGATCGCGGGGATTTCATTCTTCGGCTACGTGGCCTCGCGGATCATGGGGGCCCGGCGCGGCATCGCGCTGACGGCGCTGTTCGGCGGGTTGGCCTCGAGTACTGCGGTAACCCTGACTTTCTCGGGCCGCGCCAAGGAACAGCCTGAGCTGGCGCGTGCGTGCGCGCTGGCGATCGTGATTGCGTCAACCATCATGTTCCCGAGGTTGATGGTGGAAGTGGCCGCAATGCACACACCACTGCTGATTCACACGTTGCCGGTGCTGGGCTCCATGCTGGTGGTGGGGCTGATCGGCGGCGCCGTGATCTGGCGGCTAGCGGGCAAGCGGGGCGAGACCCGGACGTTGAACAAAGAGCGCGAGTCTGAGCCTCAGCTTGTGAACCCGTTCTCGATGAAGCAGGCCTTGAAGCTGGGTGTGGCCTTTGCCGTCATCCGCTTCGTTTCTGCGGCCGCATACCACTACGCCGGTGAGTCGGGCTTGTTCGTATCCGCGTTGCTGGCCGGGCTTACCGACGTGGACGCGATCACGATTTCCGTGACGCGCATGTACGCCAATGCTGTCATCGACTCGCACACGGCCACACTGGCCATCAGCATCGCGGCGTTGAGCAACACCGTAACCAAGGCCGGGATCGCGTGGGTGCTCGGCGGCCGGAAGGTGGGTTTGCTCGTGGTGGCGGTGTTGGTGCCCGCCGCCGTGGTGGGGGTAGTAACGGCCCTGCTGACTTAGGGCTGCCGCGAGATCAGCAGAAATTCGCTGGCATCGGCCGGTTTCGCTGCTGCAATTGTCCATGGCCAAGACCCCGCGTCAGTCCCCTGACGAGAACCGGTCATGCAACTTCGCCTGTCGCGTGTCCTGCCCGCGCTGCTTGCCTGTTTACTGCTTTCCCTTTTGCCTGCCTGCGGCTCATTGCCGCAGATGCCTGCCCTTGCGGCCGGACTGCCCTCTGATCGCGTCGTCTACCTCACCGAAGCCGACGGCACCGTCCGCGCCGTGCCCGCCAGCAGCGTTGGCCTGCGCAGCGTCAGCCGCGAGGCCGCTGGTCATGATCCGATGGCCGTGCTTGGCAACTCTGAGGCGTGGACGTATGTCGTGTTGTTCTTCGTCTACCTGATCTACTACTTCGGCTACAGCTTCTACCTGTTGGGCGAGCTGATCTGGGAAAGCTGCACGAATCGTGGCGCTGAACTAGACGAGCCGGCAGAAGCCGAGCCCGCTGAAGCCGAATGCCCGGCCACACAGCAGGCGCATCCCGTTCGCTAAGCTGCGTCGCGGGCGTGACTTCCCCTTGCGGCGGGGGACTGTTTCCATAAACTACGGCCCAACGTTTTCGGAAGCACTTGCACCGGAGCGGCTTTAGGGCTGGCTCCTTTTTGTTTGGGGTTTGTTCGATAGCCGGTAAAGGTCACAGACGCGGATAGACGAGGACAGGCAATGAGCGGTGTAAACGGCGTTGAAATGCTGCGGTTCGTGGAAATGATCGCCCGCGAAAAGGGCATCGAAAAGGACGAAGTTCTGGCCGCCATTGAGCAGGCCATGATCGTCGCCCTGCGCAAGCGTGTGGAATACCCCGACACGCTGGTCGTGCACGTGGACAAGAACAACGGCAGCATCACGGCCGAAGAAACCGACTTCGACGGCGTCACGACGCCCGTTGAACTCGCCGACATGGGCCGCATCGCCGCGCAGACCTTCAAGCAGATCTTCGTGCAGAAGAACCGCGAAGCCGAACGCGACAACATTTACGAAAAGTACATCAAGCTGAAGCGCGAAATCCGCAGCGGCACTATCCAGCGCACGGAAGGCCCCAACTATGTCGTGAACCTGGGCGACGCCGAGGCTTTTTACCCGCGCAAAGAGCAAGTCCCGACCGAAAGCTACAACATCGGCGAACGCGTACGCGGGCTGATCCTGGACGTGCGCAAGCAGGGCCAGAAGGTCAAGATTATCCTCAGCCGCACGCACCCCGAGTTCGTGAAGAAGCTGTTCGAGCTTGAGGTGCCTGAAGTGGCCGAACGCATCATCGAAATCAAGGCCATCGTCCGCGAGCCAGGCTTCCGCAGCAAGGTCGCCGTCGCAAGCTACGACGCCAAAGTTGATGCCGTGGGTGCCTGCGTGGGTGTGCGCGGCAGCCGTATCAAGGGTATCATCGACGAGTTGAACAACGAAAAGATCGACATTATCCGCTGGAATGAATCGGCGGAAATCCTGATCACCAACGCGCTGAAGCCGGCGCGCGTTGACAGCATCACGCTGGACTACGACAACCGTCGCGCCCGCGTGGTGGTGCCGGATGACCAGTTGAGCCTGAGCATCGGCAAGCGCGGCCAGAACGTGCGCCTCGCGGCCCGCCTGTGCAAGTGGGACCTGGACATTGTGACCGTGACGCAGGAACAGGACTGGCGCAAGCGTACTCTGCTGAAGTTCCGCGAGAACCTGGGCGTGGACGAGTTGCTGGCGGAATCGCTGTTCAACAGCGGCTTCGACAGCTTCCAGGACATCCTGGCCGCAGGCCCCGAAGCCCTGATGAAGGTGCCGGGCATTACCATCGATATCGCGGCGAACATCATCCAGTTCGTGCAGACGAACCCCGAGCCGCCGGAACAGATCACCGACGTGGTCCACGCCGAAGGCGCGGTGCGCCGCCCCGACAACACGTTTGTCGAGCCCGGCCAGGACCAGGAAGAGGACGAGGAAGAGGCGGGAGCCCCGGCCGACGGTGCCAAGCCGGCCACGCCAGCGGGCCCGCTGGATCCGTTTGCCCGCGCAGCCGAGTACGCGGCGCAGGCACCGGTCATGGAGCGCAAGACGAACCCGACGTAATGCCGTGCACTGCCCGACGGTCGACAACGGCGGTCTGCGGTGCTATGCGGTGAAGTCGGCTGTGATGTGGTTTGAAGTGCGACGTACGAGTCAGGCAGTGCAAGTGCGGTGTTATACGTGCAGCAACCGAGTGCAGCACCAAGAGTAAGGAAGGCCTTTGCCCGGAATGAGTGTGGAATCAGCCAAGTCAGCCCCCGACAAAGCAGGTGCCGAAGGCGCGCCCGAGAAGGGCATTGCCGCGCACCAGCTTTACAAGGAATTGAACATCTCATTGAAGGACCTGAAGTCGATCTGCGCCGACCTCGGGATCCCGAACGTCAAGCTTGCTATCTCACGTCTTTCCGACGAAGACGCCAACCGCGTGCGCGCCAAGCTGGGCGTGCTGCCTGAGCCTGTCGTGGCCGTGGAGGTTGCCGACCCGGCCCAGGCCGCTGCCAACGCCGCCACAGCAGCCGCGGCCGCCGCAGAAGCCGAAGCCAAACAGCAAGCCGAAGACCTTGAACGGCAGCGGCTGGAAGCCATCGCCGGCCGACTTGGCGTACCGGCCCAGTACGTTGAGTTCACGGGACAGATCCTTGGCATCACCGTCGAGTCTGCCGAAGGGATCGACGAAGCCGCCGTGCAACGGGCACAGAAGCTCGACGTGGTCTTCAAGATCGGCAACGAATTCAAGGCCGACCCGCGCGAAGTTACGCGCATTGCCCGTGGGCTGGGCATCGAAGTCGGCAAGAAAGGTTTCAAGGGCTTCACCCCCAGCGAAGAATTCATGCTGCGAGCGATGGTGAAGCAGAAGTTCACCACCGTCGAAGAACGTCGCGCGGAAGTGAAAGTTGACCCGGCAAGCGACTACAAGCCCGCGCCGCCCACCGGCAACAAGGCCGTTGTCCAGCGCGAAAGCCGCGACACTTCAAGCCGTGAAAAGGGCCGTGAAACCTCAGGCGCTGCCGCCCAGCGGGGCGACCGCAAGCCGCGCATCGTGACCGAAGAAACCCGCGAAGTGATTCCTGAGCGGTTCCGGCAGGATCGCAGCGGCGGGGCCAACACCGGTCGCTCACGTCGCGAACGCTTTGAAATCAGCCAGTTGGGTTATGACCGCCCGCGCGGCGGATCACGCCGTCGTCGTGGCGGCCGCGAAGAAGAAGTAGAGGAAAAGCCGCCGGAAATGCCCACCGGGCCGGTTTCCGTGGCGATGCCGGTGAACCTGCGCGGCCTTAGCGAAGCCATGGGTGTAAAGACGTCCGAGATCATGACCCGCATGATCAAGGAAGGCCTGCCGCCGCTTCGTATCAACGATACGCTCAGCAAGGACGTAGTCGAACAGATCGGGATCATCTTCGATCGCGAGATCACCGTCCAGGAACCCAAAGACGCTGAATCGCTTATCGCCGAACAGCTGGAACAGTTCGATGAAAGTGCAGGGCACGAAGTGCCGCGCGCGCCCGTTGTCACCATCATGGGCCACGTCGACCACGGCAAAACCAGCCTGCTGGACGCGATTGCACGCCTGGACCGCGTCAGCGGCGAGTCGGGCGGCATCACCCAGCACATCGGTGCCTTCCGTCTGGACCTGCTGCAGCGCGACGGCAAGTTCGAGCCCGTCACGCCGGAAACCGAAGCCTTGGCCGCCACCGGCGAAGCCAAGCGCCTGCGCGTTACATTCATCGACACCCCGGGCCACGAAGCATTCACGGCCATGCGTGCCCGTGGTGCCAACGTTACCGATATCGCGGTAATCGTGGTGGCTGCCGACGACGGCGTCATGCCGCAAACCGAAGAAGCCATCGCACACGCCCGCGCGGCCGAAGTCGAAATCGTGGTGGCGATCACCAAGATCGACAAGAACGACGCCAACATCATGAAGGTGCGCCAGCAGCTGGCCACGCACAACCTCATGAGCCAGGACTGGGGCGGCCACACCGAAATCATTGAGCTGAGCAGCATCACCGGCGAGGGCGTAGACAAGCTGGTGAATACGCTCAACGACATGGCCGACGTGCTGGAACTGAAGGCAGTGGGCGACAAGCCCGCTGTGGGCACTGTACTGGAAGCACACCGGCATTCGGGGCGCGGCATCGTGGCCACGATGCTGGTCCGTGAAGGCACGTTGCGTGTCGGCGATGTGATTGTTGCCGGACACGGTTACGGCCGCGTCCGCGCGATGCAGGAGCCGCGAGGTTCCGGCCTGTACCTGATCCGTGAGGCCGCACCCAGCGTGCCCGTGGAAGTGGCGGGTCTGGACGAAATGCCTGAGGCCGGCAGCCTTTTCCACGGCATGAAAGACATCAAGAAGGCCGCTGAAATCGCCGGCATGGTGCGGCAGCAGGAAAATGAGCTAGCGCGCAGCCGAGGCTTCAGTCTGGAAGAGTGGTCGCGCGCCCGCGCCGGCCAGCAGGTGAAGGAACTCGTGATCGTGCTGAAGTGCGACATGCAGGGCAGCGTCGAAACGATCAAGCAGGAACTGGGCAAGCTCACGCACCAGGAAGTGCGCGTGAAGGTGATCCAGAGCGCAGTTGGTCAGATCAGCACCACCGACGTACACCTGGCCGAGGCGTCGGGCGGCATCGTGGTCGGCTTCCACGTCGGTGTGGACGCCAAGGCCCGCGAACTGGCGGACAACCACCACGTGGACATCCGCACCTACGAAATCATCTACAAGCTGATCGACGAAATCCGCGACGCGCTGGGCGGCATGCTGGCCCCGGAACGCGTCGAGGTTTACGAAGGAACAGCCGAAGTGCGCCAGGTGTTCAAGGTCAGCAAGGTTGGCCGTGTGGCCGGCTGTATGGTGACGCGTGGTGTGATCAAGCGCGACAGCAAGCTGCGCCTCGTGCGCGACGGTGCCGTGATTTACGAAAGCCAGGTCGGCAGTCTGCGCCGTGAGAAGGATGAGGCCTCGGAAGTGCGCGAAGGCTTCGAATGCGGCATCCAGGTCAAGGGTTACGAAGACGTGAAAGAGGGCGACCAGCTTGAAGCCTTCCGGATTGAAGAACGCAAACGCTCGCTGACTTGATCAGCGCGGGATCGAGGACGACAGTGCATAGTATCGCGACGCTAGCGCAGCAGCAGGGCGACCAGAGCATGTTGCCGATGATGATCATGTTCGCGATCGTCATCGTGGTGATGTTCTTTTTCATGAGCCGCAGCCGCAAACGCCAGGAAGCCGAACACAAGAAGATGGTCGAAAGCCTTGAGCAGGGCGTGCGTGTGCTGCTGAACAGCGGCCTCGTGGCCCGCGTGGACAAGATCGACAAAGACAACCAGGAAGTACGCTTGCTGATCGACGAGGACAAGAAGGTACACGCGACGTACAGCCTGGTCGCGATCGTCAAGGTGTTCAAAGAAGAAGTCAGCAGCGTGAAGAAGGAAGACTGAATACGTTAGTCTGGAGCAGTGTTTCAGCAGCCAGAACTGCCGCATGAAGCGCACAGTCCACAACCACTTTGCCGTCGCCCTGCTGCTGTTTGCGGCCGTGGCCAGCTATGCGGACCTGCCGCGCCTTTCACTGCTGGCTCGTACCGACGCGCTGCACGCCGCCCGCCATTCTGACCAGGCGACTCGTCAGGCGTTGGCGCAGCGGCTGAGCCGTGCGATCAACCACGGCGACGCAGACCGCGCGCGCGAGCTCCAGCAGGACATTGAAGATACGCGCCACTCGCTCACGATCACGCTGGGTACACCGGAATTGCAGCCGGCGTACAGCCCGACACTGCAGCCCACGCGCGATGCCGCAGCCGAGCAGCCGCCGGCGCTGGCTGCCTGCGCTATCCCGCGCAGCATCCTGGCGCCTGATGCATTGCCTGCGGACGCGCAGGCCCCGCCTGATCCGCGTCCTGCATCGGCAGTCCATTCCGCGACTCTCGTTCGCGGTCCACCGGCACGCCTCTAAGCGCGCTGTCCATTCCTTACTTTTCTGATCTGAATTCCTGCGCCGCGCATTGCGGCCTTACTTGAGGCACTGACCATGTGGGACTTTGTTCGCCGTTGGCACCCGATCATCCTGCTACTGCTGGGCATTTACCTCGCGATCCCCAAGCCGGCCCCGGCCAAGGCCGAGATCGACGAAGAGTTCCTGAAAGAGAACGACACCAACGGTGACGGCTGGGTCGATCGCGATGAATGGAAGGGGCTCGACTTTGACCTGCGCGACCTCGACAAGGACGGCAAGCTTGGCACCGGCAGCCGTTTCCGCTGGCCGCTGCACGACTACAAGATGAACCTGGGGCAGGACCTGAAGGGCGGCAGCAGCCTTCGCTATGTGCTGCAGCAGCAGGACCTGGCTGATTCCGAAGCCCAGATCCGCGAGCTGCTGTCCGTGCTTCGTGACCACCGCGAAAAGCTCAGCCCGGAAGGCCGCAACAAGTTTGCCTCGCAGATCGACGGCCAGCCCCCAGTCGTAAACGGCTGGGCCGATGATGATTTCGCGCTGCTCGTGGTTGCGGGCGTGTTTGATGAAGGCCGCGCCGACGCCGTCAAGCGCTACTACAAGTCATGGAATGACGCCGCCAAGCGCCGCGACGACAAGGACCTCGTCGGGCCGACGATCGAAACACTCAATCGCCGCCTGAACTCAACGGGCATCACCGAACTCAACATCACGCCGCTGGGCGACAATCGCATTGAAGTGCGCCTGCCCGAGTTCGCGAGCTCAAGCGACACCGACCGCTACAAACTGCTGCTGCAAAGCACCGGCAAGCTCGAGATGCGCGTGTTGGCACCCGAAAGCGGCGACTTCGCGAACCTGCAGGTCAACCAGTACCCGAAAGATGAAGGCTACAAGTACAAGTGGCTTGAGCTGGCCCGTGACGACGTCAGCAGCTCGCTGGTCAAGGAACTTGCGGGCAAGAAGTACGTGCCCGTACAGGTGATCGACGACTACGAAGTCAGCGGCAAAGATATCAGCGACATCCAGCCCAGCACCGACCAGCAGGGCCGCATGGCCGTCAGCTTCAGCCTAAAGGGCCTGGCGGTTGCGCGCTTCGAAAACCTTACCCGCAAGCACCGTAAGGCCGCCAGCGGCGGTGAAGACCCGCGCCTGCTTGCCATCATCATCGACGGCAAGGTGTACTCGGCTTACAGCATCGAAGACACCATCAGCGGCAGCGTGCAGCTGTCGGGCAACTTCAACACCAAAGAGCGCGACGACATCATCAACGTGCTGAAGTCGGGTTCGCTGAACGTCAAACTGGCACTCGAAGGCGAAGAGAGCGTCGGCCCAAGCGAAGGTGCTGAGGCCGTGCAGCGCGGCCTGTACAGCTTCATCATCGCGGCCGTGTTCGTGTTTGCCTTTGCGGTGTGGCTGTACCGCGGGCTGGGTTTCCTGGTCATCTTCAACCTGCTGCTGATCATTGTGTTGATCATGGGCGGCATGGCGGCGGGTCTGGGCACGCTGACGCTGCCCGGCATCGCGGGCCTGGTGCTGACATTCGGCATGGCCATCGACGGCAACATCCTGATCAACGAGCGAATGCGAGAAGAACAGGCAAAGGGGCTGGCACCACGAAGTGCCGCCGAGGAAGGCTTCAAGAACGCCTTCTCTGCCATCGTGGACAGCAACATCACAACGCTGCTGACTGCGCTGATTCTGTTCAAAGTGGGTTCAGGACCGGTGCAGGGCTTTGCGCTTACGGTGGCGATGGGCATCGTGGCCACGTTGTACGCCAACATCCCGGCCTACAAGGCGATGGTGATGGGTGTACTCAGCATCAAGCGCGACACCAAGTTCAAGATGCAAAGCCTGAAGTGGCTCGAGAACCGCAACATCGACTTCGTGAAGGGCATGAAGGTGGCTGTGCCCGTAGGCATCCTGGTCACGATCGCGGGCGTGGTGCTGCTGTTCAGCCTCGGCCGCACGGTGCTGGGCATGGAGTTCCGCGGCGGCTACGCGTTCCGCATCCAGATGAACCAGGGCTACGAGCGCGACGACATCGCCGGCCTGCTGGTAGACGAACACACCGGCGACCCGAAGTACGAGTGGGCCGAAGGCGTGGAAGTGCAGCCCGTGTACCGCTTCCAGGGCGGCAGCGGCACAGGTGCCGATCGCTTCGACTTCCGCTTCCCGATGCAGGACGCATGGGAGTTCGAAGACCCCGAGAAGATCACCGCCATGCTCCGTTCCGAGCTTGAGACAGTGCTCTCCGACCGCATGGTGGTCGAAGGCTGGGAGCTGCGTCCGACGGAAGTGCGGGAAGTGGCACTGGAGGCGCGCCTTACGCTTCGCCTGAAAGATGCTGAAAAGTTCCGCACGGATAACCCTGAGGCTTTCGAAGAGCTGTGGCTGCTGCGCGACCGCGCGTTTGCCGGCGCCATTGACACCCCCAGCAACAAGAAGGACGAGTGGTTCCGCGACGTGGGTGCCGCAGTGGTGACCACAAACTGGAACTTTAACGCGGCACGCGACAGACAGATCTATTCACTCAAGCTGACCGGCGTAAGCGTCGCCGACGCGCAAGATCGCGAGCGCAAACTCGCGGCCTTCAAGGCGGCCATCGCCAAGAACATCGTCGATGATTCGCGCACGATTGAGCTCGATGGTGAAGGCAATTTCACCGAGGCCCCGACCAAGGCCAAACTGCTGATCAAGCTGGCGTTCCTTGAGCCCGTGGAAACCGCGGCCCTCGAAACGTACCTAACCGATCAGCTGCCGGGCACGCTCGACGCCGGGCTTGGCGGAATGATGTTCACGGTGAACGCCGTGAATCCGGACGCCGACAAGGCCAAGCAGTTTGAATTGACCACGACCGAAACCACATTTGGCAGTGACCCGATCGACCCGACCAGCTTGCTTTCGATTGACCACACGCTGAATGAAAAGATCGGCGCGTGGGTGGCAACCAACACCGAAGGCAACGAGATCAGCAAGCGCTACCTGCTGTCCAGTGCGGTCGGTGCGGCCGTCGCCAGTGAAATGCAGTGGCGCGCGCTTCTGGCCATTGCTGCGGCGCTGGTGATCCTGGTGATCTACATGCGTATCCGCTTCGCCAGCCTGGCCTGGGGCGTGGCGGCCATCATCGCGATCGGGTTCTGCGTGACGGTCACGATGTCACTGTTCGCACTGGCCGACGCGATGGGTGCCGGCTTCAAGATCGACCTGGTCATTGTGGCCGCGATCTTGACGCTGGTGGGTTACGCCATCAACGACGTGATCGTGAACTTCGACCGTATCCGCGAAGTATTGAAGAAGGATCGTCTGGCCACCGGCGGCAAGACGCCGCTGCGCGAGATCATCAATATCTCGGCCAACGCGATGCTGCCTCGAACGCTGATGACCGGCGGTACGACGCTCACCAGCACCGCGATCATGATGTTCTTCGGCGGGCCGCTGCTGCAGGCGTTCAGCTTTACGATCTTCTTTGGCGTGATCGTGGGTACCTTCGGCTCGGTGTTCATCGCCAGCCCGGTGCTGCTGCTGTTCGACCGCCGCGGCGAGGGCGCGTTGCTTGACCTCACTGAAGAGGAAGAAGCGGAACTCTCCGGCGAGTCCAAGGACAAGGAAGCCGCCGAAGCAGAAGCCGCAGAGCCCGACGAAGCGGACTTCCGCGACGACTCTGAGGGCAAGTCGGAAGTCAAGGCAGAGACCAAGGCAGATGTCAAAGAGGAAGCCAAGGCTGAGCCTAAGCCGGAGTCAAAGGACGAGCCCAAGAAGGACTAGGGCACGGAAATCCAGACGCTACAATCGGGCGGCCACCAAGGCCGCCCGATTGCATGCACGGAGAGTTCATGGACATCAATGAGCTGCGCAGCCGTGTCGATGCCCTCGATGCCGACCTGTTGCGCCTGATTGCCCAGCGGCTTGCACTGGCAGAAGAAATCAACGCGGCCAAAGCCAAGCAGGGCTTGCCATTGCTCGATGAAGCGCGCGAGACCGCCATGATCCGCGCCGCCCGTGAAACTGCCGCCAAGCCGCTTACAGCCGACGACGCCGAAGACGCGCTGCGGGCAATCCTGAATCTCAGCCGGCGCTGGGTGTACGGCCGCAGCGCGGCGGCACGGGCCGAGCCGCGTCGGATCGCGATCATCGGCCTTGGGCTGATCGGCGGTTCGCTGGCCCGGGCGCTGAAACGCGGCAACCCGAGGCACGCGATTCGAGGGGTGGACCTGTCTGAAAGGCTTGAGCAACCGGCGGCTTCCGGCCTGTTTGAATCGGTGCACCAGCCGGGCGATGGCGCCCGCGCCGTGGCCGAAGCCGAAGTCGTGTTCCTGTGCGTGCCGCCCAAACGAGCACTTGAAGTGCTGGAAGCGCTGGCCCGTGACCTGCCGCGCGACGCTGTGCTTACGGACGTAGGCGGCCTGAAGCTGGAGATTGTGGAGCGCGCCGAGGCACTTGGATTCGGAAAAGCCGGGCCGGTGTTCGTGGGCGGGCACCCGATGGCCGGCCGCGAACTGACTGGCTTTGAGGCCTCGCGGGCGGATCTGTTCACAGACCGGAACTGGGTGCTGACTCCAAGGCCCGACGCCGCCCTGCCGCCGCTGACACTGCTGCGCGGCCTTGTGGAAAGCACCGGCGCGTACGTGCAGCTGCTGTCCCCGGAAGAGCACGACCGCGTGGTGGTCACAGTCAGCCACCTGCCGCAGCTTGTTTCGATCGCGCTGACCCTGACCGTCGCCGGGCGCGACCGAGGCATAGGCGGCCCTGCGCTGAAAGAGATGACGCGGCTGGCGTCTTCGCCGGCTGCCCTTTGGAACGAACTGCTGGCGGAAGTGCGGCCGCAGGCAGTAGGCGAGTTGCAGCGCATGCGCTCGTACCTGACCGAGCTGGAAATCGCGCTCAGCTTCCGTGAGCCGCTGGACAAGTGGTTCGACCAGGCCGCGAATCTGCGCCGCGGCATCAGCACAGGGCAACCCTGGTACGGAGCCGGTGAATAAATGGAACACCCGGTGCCCGACGCGCTGCACGAACTGAACCAACGCCTTGCGCGCTGCTTGGCCGAGCCTTCGCCCGCGAACGTACGGGCGCTTGATGAAGAGTGGTGGGACCTGCTGGAGGCCTTCCTGCCGGAGTGCGTAACAGAGTTCAACGGCGGCAGCATCGAGCTGCACGCCGAAGAACGCGCGCTGGTGAACCACGGCCTGTTCGCCCACCCGGCCCTGATGGCTGAATACGAGCGCGCGCTCAAGGGGGCCGAATCGCCCGAGCTTGACCTGCCGCGTCACGCGCTCGAGCGCGCGGTGCGCGAAGCCCTGCGGGCCGAACGTGTCACCGAGCTGCAAACCCTGCTCGCGCGCCTGAACACGGACCTGGACGAGTGGCCCAACCTGCACCTGCAGGCCGTGCGTTACCGCGACCGCAAGATCCATGAGGCCTTGCCGGATGCACGCGGGCGCGAGTTGCACACCATCTACGCCGAACTCGACGACCGTCTGGAAGCATGGCTGGGCACGAGCCAGCCGCCCGACGAATTGCGCGAGTACATCAACAGCAGGGCAAAGCGCGTTTCGACAATATTGGAGCCCATGCAGCAGCAGGCGGCTGTCCTTGCAGCGCGGCTTGAGGCGCTGCAATCGCGGCGCGAAGTGCTTCGCGCGGCCTCGCGCGTGTCGGGGCGCTTCCTGCCGCCGGGGCAGGATACCGGCCTCGCCGAGCTTGAAGCCGAGGTTGCCGCCATGACCGCCCGCCACGCCGCAGAGCTTGCGGTGGCCGAAGTCGTAGCGGCAGCAGAGGCTGTGCAGGACAGCGTCAGACACCTGCTGTCGATGCAAAGGCAGCGCCGCGAAACCGAAGAAGCCCTCAGCGAAGAGCAGGCGCTGGCCGGGCAGGTCAGCCTGTCGGACCTCAAGCGCGCGATGCGCGTCGAGCTGCGCAACATGCGCGGGCAGATGCGCATTGCCGCGCGCTACGCACACGCGGAGCCCTGCGCCGTACCATGCGACGGCATCGCCATCGCATCCCAGGCCGAATGCCTGGAAGCGATGCACCGCGTGCGCGAACTTGACCCCGGCCTGTTCGCGAACCCCAGCGTGCAGCGCTTTGGCATACCGCGCCTGCTGCTGTGGCCGGGGATAGGCACCGGCGTTTACGACCCGGCCCGCAATCGGCTGATCGCGCCGCGCCGCTGCCCGGGCGGCATCACGGCCGCACTCGCCCACGCTGCCATCCTGTACCGGATTGAGGTGGACGCAACTTGGAACAGCCGCAGCCTGCTGGAAAGTTACCGCGGCGCGCTGACCAGCGCCGAGCGGCGGCAAAGCAACCTGAAGCTGCGCGCCAGGCTGCAGCGCGACTACGTCACGTTCATGACCGACGAGGCCGAGGGCCGCGAAAGCCTCCCGCGCGCGCTTCGCCAGTGGTTCGAAAGCCATATCGCTCCGCCCCGCGACCAGCCTCGCTTGCCGCCTGAGTACCGAGGGCTTGATCTACGGCAATTGCGCCAGCGGCTTGAGGCGCTCGCCCATCAGCCGCTGAGTGCGGACCGCGAGCACCGCGCGGCCTGCCTTGCATGGGCGCTGGCCCCCGACGACGCCGAAGTTGCCCGCAATGCGGCGCTGCCCCACGTGCTCAAGGCCGTGGACATGGCGCCCGACAACGCGGCTTTCCTGTATTCGGCAGCGGTGCTGCACATGCGGGTAGGGGCCTTCCAGAGGGCACTGACTTACTTCGCCGAATTCATCCAAACGCAGGGTCCGAGCTGGTGGAGCAACAAGGCTAACGAGCTCTGCGCCCGCTGCCGCTGAATCAACTCACCAGCCGCTTCATTTCACGCACCGCAGATTCAAACCCGCTGAATACCGCGCGGCTCACGATCGAATGCCCGATGTTCACGCGCTCAACCGGCACGCGCGCAAGTAGTTGCCGCACGTTTTGGTAGTCGAGCCCGTGGCCGGCATGCACCTTGATGCCGATGGCTGTGGCCTCGCGCGCCGCTGCTTCAAGGCGCGCAAGTTCATCCTCGCACTCGGCGGCAGTGTGGGCGTGCGCGTAGGGGCCGGTGTGCAGCTCTACGGTGTCGGCGCCGGCCTCTCGCGCGGCCGCTACTTGGGCCGGGTCCGCATCCACAAACACGCTGACGCCAATCTTTGCTGCGATGAAATGTTCAGCCACGTCGCGCAGGCGGGCGGCGTTGGCAATGCAGTCAAAGCCGCGCTCGGTGGTCACTTCGGCGCGCCGCTCCGGGACGATCAGGATCTCGGCCGGCCCCCACGACAGTGCAAGCCGCACAATTTCTTCGGCCGGGGCCATCTCAAGCTGCACCGACGTCTGCACCGATTCCAGCAGCAGACGCACGTCGCGCTCGCGGATGTGGCGGCGGTCTTCGCGCAGGTGGCACACGATGCCGTCCGCACCGGCTAGCTCCGCGATCAGGGCGGCGGTGACGGGGTCAGGACTTGTTCCACCGCGTGCGTTGCGCACCGTGGCCACGTGGTCAACATTCACGCCAAGCTGTGTCATGACCTCTCCTTGCGACTGAGTATACTGTGGTTTCGATGATCGTCCTCGGTATCCATGACGGCAAGGACCCCAGCGTGGCGCTGATTCGCGACGGCGCCGTCGAGCGCGTTGCCTTTGAGGCCGACTTCGTCGAGGAACCCTTCGAGATCACCGGCTTTCCCGTCAACGCCACCGAGCACCTGCTTGCCGTCGAAGGCGTACGTCCCGAGAAAGTGGACGTCGTGGCCTTCGCCGGCCAGCACCTGCCTGAGCCTAGAACCCGACGCGACATGCTGAAGCAGTTCGCCGAAAGCGGCACGTTCCGGGCATCGGCCAAGAAGCTGCTGCGCACGGCCGTGCCGTTTTCCAGCCGCAAGCCCAGCCGCCGTGACCGGCTCCGCCCGCTTGAGAAACTGGGCCTGCGCGCCGACCGCAGCACATTCATTGACCACCACCTGGCGCAGGCCGCGCTGGCCGCTGCCAGCGTGCACTCCACGGACGGCCGCCTGCTGGTGCTGGTGTGCGAAGGCAGCGGCGACGGCCTGGCCGCCAGCGTGCACGTGAGCCGCGGCGGGCGTCTTGATCGCGTCGCCACCGTCAGCGAAGACAACAGCCTGGGCAGCTTCCTTGAAGCCATCACCTACCTGCTGGGCATGGTGCCTGAACGCGACGAAGCCCTGCTGATGGAGCTGGGTGCACACGCCCGCGGCCCGCAACTTGCCAAGGCCGTCAAGCGCCTCTCGATCCTCTTCGAGTTCGACCCGTTGCTGCCGCTGAACTGGCGGCGCGCGGGCAACCTGCCCGAAACCTACGACTGCGTCGAGTTCCTTCGCACGCACCTGCGCCGCCGCCGCTTCGACCAGATTGCCGCCGCCACCCGCCAGTTCCTGGACGAGTTCCTGGGGCAATGGATTGATCGTTGCGCGCTCAAGACCGCCTGCGACTCCGTTGTGCTTACCGGCGGCGTCTTTGGCCTTCGCAGCCTCTTCCCCGCCTTCTCGGAACGCACCCGGGCAAAGCAACTCTCCATCAGCCCGGTGCCGACCGACGCCGGCAACGCGGTGGGGGCCGCGCTGATGGCGCTGGCCGAGCGCTACGGCGTCGAACATATCCTGCCGCTAGGCCAGCCCTGGCTTGGCGCATCGGCCGACGAAGCCGACTGCGCCGAGTTCGCCCGCAGCGAAGAGGCACGCGGCGGCGTATGGGTAGACCGGCCCGAAAACCCCGAAGTCCGCGCGGCCGAACTGATCGCCGGCGGCGCACTGCTGGGGCGCATTGCGGGCCGCGTTGACATCTCGCGCCTTGGCCTCGGCAACCGCTCGTTGCTCGGCCGCGCTGACCTGCCCGAACTTCGAGCGGCGGCGGCCCAACTTGTGAGGCCGGACGTGTTCTGGCACGAAGTACCGGCGCTGGTGCTGGACTCCGAGTTGCAACGCGACTTCCTCGGCGCCGAGAAGCTGCCCGCCGGCATCCTGGGCGAGTACTGGTTCAAGCCGCGCCGCCCGCAGGCCTTTGTGGGGCGCATCCAGCCGACTTCGCCGCTGCCGGTGCAGGTGACCAATGCGGCCGCAGACCCGGCTACGGCTTCGCTGATCCACGAGTTCCGGCGCGCGGCCGGCCGTTCGCCGCTACTGTGCGCGCCCTGGCTGAACCGGCGCGGGCAACTGGTGCGCAATCTGCACGACGCGCGCGAAAGCTGGCGTTCGCAGGGGCTTGATGGCGTGATCGCCGGCCCGTTCATCGTACTGCGCCGCGCCGATCCTGAGGCCACGGCGCCCAAGCACAACGAGCTCGCGCGCCGCGCGTTCTTCGGCGGCATGTAGCCGAGATTGCTAAGCGGCCAAAGTGTCGACGAGATCTTCCATGGCGCTCAGGCGCGCAAGTAAGCGTTGGATGTTTTTCTCCAATGCGGCCGCACCATGGTCGTTCAGCGCGTCGAACAATTCGACGGTGAACCCTTCGTGCGCGTCAAACAGTTGTGCCAGGAACTCGGCCCCTTTGACGCTAAGGCTGACCACCCGCTGACGGCGGTCCGTGCCGCGTTGCCCGCCGATCAGCTTCAGCCCGCCAAGCTTGCGCACGGCCAACGTCACGCTGGGCAGCGTAACGCCCATGGCGCGGGCAATGGCGCTGTGCGTGGCCGAGTAATCCGGCGCGGCATACAGCAGCTTCAGCAGCTCATAATGGGTGGGGGCCAGACCCCAGCGAGAAAGGCGTTCCGCCAGGGCGCGCTCGTACCGATGCGAAAGCCGAATCAGTTGCGTACCAAGCCGCGACTTCGAGTCAGCGTCAAGTTTAAGAGTACGAGGAAGCGCCATATGATTCTCCGTATCCCACTCATCGACCAAAGGCCCACGAAACTTTAGCGCCTAACCGAAAATCAGAGCCCGCTGCGCAATCGGCGGGACCAAAGCGAACTGCGTTTGCCCACGAAGCGCCACGAAGAACTGCAACTGCTTCTGAGGTGAACAGCAACAACGGGTACCGCCAAAGCGCCAAAGACAGGCGTGCTGGTTTGGAGCGCGAAGCAGTTCGCAAAGCGAGCGTACCCGCCGCAAAGCACCGCTTTGCAGGGGAGTCGAGCGGTCTCCTAAGGCGACAAGCAGTCCGGCGCGGAGCGCCTTCACAACATTAGCCCCCGGCGCAGCCGGGGGTTGTAGTTCGATCACAAGTCCAAGGCGCGGAGCGCCGAAACATGCCCGGTCGATTGCGTGCGTTCAAACTGTCTGCGCTCCGCGCCTTGGGCTGGATGTGCCCGGGTACCCCCGCCTCGTTGACGCCACGCTTCGCGCGGCCTCAACCGGCGGGGGCTAATCTTGTACCGGCGCTCCGCGCCGTACGGTACGGGACTTATATTCGGGCGTCTTTGGTTGTGGGCGCGCGACCTAACGGTCGGGGCTACCTGATCGCTGGCGGTCGATCGAGAGATCGGCGTTCGCAGCTGCGGCCGGGACGGCCGCGGTCCTTGGCGGCGCACACAGCGCCAGCGCCCATCGCGAAGGTGCTTGACGTGCAATGTCCGGGCCGGTGGCGCTGGATCAGTAGACGATTAACGTTCCCTCGGGGAAACTTCCACCCTCCCACCCACAGGGGATGTGCCCCGCAAGATAAATCGTAAGCAGGTGTGTGAAGAATCGCGGCGGGTCGAGATCGGCGTACGCGTCTTCCATCAGAGCAGCCAAGACATCCCATTGCATTGTGTCGACCAGCGACTTGGGTGTTGCACCAAGCGCTGAACGCAGTGACCTCTTGAATGCGGGGGTTAACTCCGATTCAAGAAACTGACGTGCCCGGTCAGTGACGTCGTTCCACTGGCGATCTGCATCAGGGTGATGGTAGGCCAAGTACTCAGTGAGTTGGTTTCGAGCCTCGAGTTCTGCCTGCTCCCATTCCGGGCGGCCACTTAGCTGACAGACCTGCCCCCAGTTTGCCGCTTCGCGCCTGGGAAGTGGAAACTCAAGGATCATGGGCTCCCCACAATGTCGCAACCACGATGCGGTTCGGAGTTTGCTGATAAGGTCACTGGATGGATTTCGGATCATCGCTATCTGCACTTCCACAAACTCATGTCCCCGGGAATTCGTGTGGGAACAGCCGGACCGGTTTGTTGCCTTGGGAGGGACCCTCCTCACCTATCCGCTCGCTGCCGAATACTTCATGACGGCATCGATGAACTTCTGCGGAGGCTGGTACCCGTGATCCCTGATGTATTGAATGACGAGGTTGGGCGCGAAGTACACAACATTGCCGACGCCAGGGACCCAGATTTCTGCAGAACCGAGGCGGATTTCGTGGCCCCCTTCAGTAGTGACCCTCACCTCCTGAGCTCCGCAGTACTCACACCAATGAACACCGCGCATACGACTGCAAGCGTCCGAGTATGCGAGCTTTATCAGCGCGGGAACAACCTCATTTGGCACATCACCAGTCACCAAGGGCCGGTTTCCGAGCCACCCGATGGCGCGATACTCCTTACTTGGATCGTATCCACACGATCCATGAGTCGGATCGTTGAATAACCATGCGGTCGATTTGAGCTTTGTTCCGTCCTTCATGTGCATCGCTAGTCGGCCTCAACGGGGGCAGGCTTTGCTGGTGTTTTGGTGGTACTGGATAGCTGAGCACCGTCTGAACACAGGCTTTACGATGCGCGCTGGCTCATCATTCGCCGCTATCTCAGCAGGTCGGGGTCTACCCAAACCGACTTGACCTGCCCTGGCTTGAGACTGACGTTGCCGGGACCAAACGGCTTGAGCATGTCCAAGAAGTCATCGAAAGTTCCAGGGATCGGCCAGGTGTCCTCAGTCTCATGGTCCCAGAACGCTACAGACCACCTGTCTGCAAGCGCGACCAACAACACGAGATTGCCGCCCTTTGCGTGTGCAACAGGTAAGCAGACTTCAGGCAGTCGTCCGTCGAAGCGTCTCTGGCACTCCAAGATCTCTTCGGTGCCAAGAAACTCGGTAACTCCGGAATCATTGTCAGTTCCAATGGGAAACATGTTGGGTTCAACACGGCAGCCGTTGTGTTGAAGGAGAAAGGCAACGAAGTCAGCGGGCAATCGTCGCCGCACGGCAGTCGCGAGGGACTCAATGCTCGGCATGTCAGCTGGAGCAGCAGGATGGGTGAGTGCGACCTCCATGGAACCCTTTCTTCCGCACAATGTACCTGGACTTGATAGGTGGCTGCACCAATCGAAGCCTGCAGCAATGCGGGCTGGCCCATCACCCGCCCCCACGTGGTCTGGTTGTGCGATGCGCGCTGGCACATCACTCGCCGCAGTCGGTTCAGGCACCTTCGCTTCGGAGCCAGACCCCGTTGCTCCATTGCTATGCTGCTCAGCCCCTTTGCTTGTCTTGCTGGTGCTTCGGTGGGGCTTTTTGGTTTGTCCCGCTTCTTACGCTGCGGGCTCTGATTGCCGCCGATTTCGCCTAGTTTCTCAGGCGGTTTTCGGTCCACCATTGGCGCCAGCGTTTTATGTCCCAGGTGGCTCCGGTTTCGAAGAGGACTGTCATTGCTTTCAGGCGGGCGCGTTGCAGCGATACGGCGCAGGCGGCGAAGTCGTCGGCTGTTAGCAGGTCTCCGGCGGCTCGGCGGTTGCGGTCGTCCATCAGGAAGGCGGCCATGAATACTTCTTGTGCCTTGCCTGCTTCGATTGCCTTGTGCATGGCGGTCAGCGGCTTTTGCTGCGCTGTGTTCAGGTCGTAGTCCGCTGGGAACACGAGCACCGTTCGCTTGGGGAACGTGATCGGCTTCAGCACCAGCGTGCTGCCGTCGGCGTTGTAGGCGCCGTACACGCGCAGCGCGGCCTCAATTTCGACCCGGCCCAGGGCCTGCTTCAGCGGCGCGTCGGCATCGAGTGAGGCCAGGCCTACCAGCGGCACGGTCAGCTCGTAGCTGTCGCCGGGTTGCAGGGTGATCGATTCGCCGGCGCTTACGGGCAGCCTCACGGTGCCGAGCATGGACATCACGGTGTCCTGGTAATCCAGCTGCTCGTAGCGCACGGCAAGCTGCACCAGCGACTCTTTGCCTTCGCCTTCGTACAGCCGCAGGGTGATTGCGCCGGTTGAAACGTTCTTCAGGAAGCAGCGGATCTGCAGCGCCTCGGCAAAGTCGGCTTCTTTCTGCTTGGCCGCGTAACGCAGGTAATCCGGCTCAAGTGACAGCGTGCCCGCGATCAGCAGTTGCGACTGGCTGTCGCCCTTGGATTTCACCAGCACGGCCTCGAATTCGGGCCGATAGCGGGTGTCGGGCAGCAGGGTCAGCGCGGCCTCAGCGATGCGGCGGGCTACTTCGTGGCGGCCGGCCTCAAGCTGTGATTGGGCCTGGTTGAGGCGATCGGCGAGGAAGCGTTCGACTTCATCGCGGTTGTAGTTGTCGGGTGTGACGCCGTAGTCGATCGGTTTGGGGCCGCCTTCGCCGCCGTTTGCGGCCGAGCCGTTGTTGCTGTTGCTGCCGCCGTTGTCGGCCACAGTTTCGGTGGGGTTGTCGGCTGCGAGGCCGTGTTCGCGCTCGATGCGGCTGATGATGTAGACCAGGTCCATCACAATCGGCTCGTGGTCGATGCCGCGCAGGAAGGGCAGATAGCGCGGGCCGAGCGCCACGATCTTCTTGATGGTGTTGCCGCGCGCGGTTTCATCGGCGGCGCGCTCGAGCTCAATCAACAGCAGGGCGGCGTCGGCTTCTTCGCTGGATGAAAGCGGGGTTTCGGCCTTGGGGGCCTTGGGTTGCGGGGTTTCCCGGGCGGGCACAGCATCGGGCGCGATGTCGGTGGCGGCAAAGTCGTCGGTGCCGCCAGCGGGGCGGCTCGCGCCGCCTGTACAGGCCGCCAGCAGAAGCGATGCAGCAAGAATGCAGAAGGCGCGCACGCGGTGGCTCGCTTGGGGCAAGTCAGGGAAGCCCAAGTTAACCGCTGCCACAGCCTCCAACAAGCCACCGTTAGTGAATGTGCTTGTGCACCCCGAACATCACGCTGAGCGACAGCCATGCGCTGTGGCTGCTGCGGCCACCGATGTGCTGCGTGTAATCGAGGTTGTATTGGAGCGAAACCCGCAACTCTTCAATCGGCGCCCAGGCGACCAGTGGCGACAGGCGCAGGCGGTTGTCGCGGAAGGGGTCATCGCGGCGTTCTTCAAGACCGGCACGGAAGCCGCTGGCGTACTCGATGCGCGCGCCGAAGATCAGGTTCAGGCCCGCGCTGCCGGTGATTTCGGCGTAGAAGCCCCAATCGCCCAGCACCGTGGCTTCGAAGACTTCGTCGTCGAGCGGGTCGGAGGGGTCGTTTTCGAACACCTGCCGGTTGGCCTGGTAGTAGCGGTACAGCAGCTCGGTCTCGAGCTTCACGAAGCAATCGCCGTCAGACCAGCCCAGCAGCAGGTCAGCGCCCGCAAGCCAAGTTTTGCCGGTGGGGCCGCTGGCGTTGGGGCCGTATGCGCCGGAGCCGCCGAACTCGAGGCGCGTCATGCCGATGTCAAAGCCGAAGGCCATCCGCGTGTGGTACAGCAGGTCGCCGATTGTGTGGAAGTCGCGGTGAACCGGGTGCAGGCCGCCGATGGTTTCCTCTTCGTCTTCTTCTTCCTCCTCTTCCTCATCGTGGCCGCCGTGGCCGTGCAGACTCTCGCCCAGGAAGCTGACGGCGGTGTGGTCGTCGGCGTTCTGCGCACCGAACAGGAACATCAGGTCAAACGGCAGCGGCGCGTGATAGGCCACGCGGCCGCCCAGACCGCGCAGGCCTTCACCACCCAGGATGCGTGACAGAACCACCGGCTGGTCGGCCCACAGCCAGTCGTGCGGATGCACCTTGTTGCGGCGGCCGAACTCGGTGAAGAAGTAGCCCGCCTTGATTTCGAACCCGTGGGGGATGCCCAGGCTGCGCAGGAAGGCCTCTTCCAGCTCAATGGTTTCTTCAGTGGCGATCAGGTAGGCCTCACCGGCGAACCATGGCACCAGCGCGCCCGCAAACGCGAACTCGGCCTGCTGCAGGCTGAAGCCACGGCGGCGCGGGTCGTGCCCGCCGCCTTGCAGGCCTGCCAGTTCATCGTTGGTGCTGGTGCTTGCGCCTGCCGCAGTGCGGATGTTCAGCGACAGGTCGAGCAGCTTGAAGTGGGTGTCGCCGTCGTGCTCGCCTTCACCGTTGTGAAAGTGCGAGTCGAGGTGCTCGACTCTCTTGTCCAGTTCGGCCACGCGCTTGCGCAGCTCGAACAGTTCGAACTTGAGGTCTTCAACGTCCTGGGCGAACGCGCAGGGTGCGAGCAACAGTGCCAAAGCCAGAAAGCGGTGCATGAAGCTCCTCCGAAGTGGGGAGCTATATGCAAACCGGTTGCATCACCTGTCAAGACGCAAACGCATTGTATTTGCGATCAGGCGCGATTACTCGACAGTCACGGATTTTGCCAGGTTGCGCGGCTTGTCTACGTCGCGGCCGAGCTGCGTTGCGGTGTAATACGCCAGCAGTTGCAGCGGCACGATGGCCACGATCGGGCTTAGTTCTTCGGCGCAGTCGGGGATTTCGATCAGGTAGTCGGCCAGTTCGCGCGCTTCTTCATCGCCGTGGGTGCTGACCATGACGACCACGCCTTTGCGCGCTTTGATTTCCTGCACGTTGCTGATCATCTTTTCGCGGGTGCGGCCTCGCGGCGCGATCGCGATGGTGGGGAACGTGCCTTCCACCAGGGCCAGCGGGCCGTGCTTCATTTCGCCGCCGGCGTAGCCTTCGGCGTGGATGTAGCTGATTTCTTTCAGCTTCAGCGCGCCTTCCATGGCGGTGGGGTAGTTGTAGTGGCGGCCGATGTACATGAAGTTGAACACGTCTTTGTAGCGCTTGGCGCAGCGCTTCACGGCCACAATGTCTTGCGTGAGCAACTCCTGAACCTGTGCCGGCAGGTGCATCAGCCCGGCGCAGATGCGCTTTTCGTCGGCGTCGGAAAGGCGGCCGAGCATGCGGCCCATGCCCAGCGCCAGAATCGCAAAGGCCGCAAGCTGCGTGGTGTAGGCCTTGGTGCTGGCCACGCCGATTTCAGGCCCGGCGCGGGTGTACAGTGTGGCGAAGCACGCGCGCGGGATGCTGCTGCCCATGACGTTGCAGATCGCGATGGCGTGGGCGCCCTTGCCCTTGGCGAGGCGCAGGGCTTCGAGCGTGTCGGCGGTTTCGCCGCTTTGGCTGACGGCGATCACCAGCACGCTGCGGTCCAGCACCGGGTCAGCGTAGCGGAACTCGCTGGCTGACCAGGTTTCGCAGGGCAGGCCGGTGTATTGCTCAAGCAGGTACTTGCCGACCATGCCGGAGTACAGGCTGGTGCCGCAGGCGACGATCACGAGCCGCGACACGGTCTTCAGCACGTCGGCGTCGAGGTTCAGTTCCGCGAGGTCCACGCGCTCGCCGTCGACGCGGCCGCGGATAGTTTCGGCCAGCGCGCGGGGCTGCTCGTGGATCTCTTTCAGCATGAAGTGCTCGTAGCCTTCCTTTTCGGCGGCATCGAGCGAAAGGTCGGTCACGTGCACCGGGGGCGTGATGGGCTTGAGGCTTTCGTCGTAGACGTGCACGGCCTCGCGGGTGACGGCCGCGATCCAGCCTTCTTCCATGTAGATCACGCGGCGCGTGTACTTCAGCAATGCGGGCACATCGCTGGCGAGGAAGTTTTCGCCGTCGCCGAGGCCCAGCACCAGCGGGCTGCCGCGGCGGGTGCACAGGATCAGGTCCGGTTCATCGGCGTGGCACAGCGCCAGTGCGTAGGCGCCGCGCAAACGCTTCAGCACGGCGTGAAAGGCCTTCAGCAAGTCGCCGTCATAGGCGCGGGCCACCAGGTGCGCCACGACTTCGGTGTCGGTGTCGCTTTGAAACTTGATGCCCTGCGCGATCAGTTCGTTCTTGAGTTCGCGGTAGTTTTCGATGATGCCGTTGTGGATGATGCTGAGCTTGCCGTCGAAGCTGACGTGCGGGTGGCTGTTCACCACACTGGGCGCGCCGTGCGTGGCCCAGCGCGTGTGGCCGATGCCAAGCCCGCCGCGGGCTGCGTTGCCGGCCAGCTCTTTCTTGAGGTTGGCGAGGCGCCCGACGGCTTTGCGCACCTGGATGCCGCTGCCATTGAGAATGGCCACGCCGGCCGAGTCATAGCCGCGGTACTCAAGGCGGGTCAGGCCCTCAAGCAGCACTTCGGAGGCTTCACGGGGTCCTGCGTAGCCGACAATTCCGCACACGTTTCATTCCTCAAAGTGCCGATCCCTCATAGCTTATCGGCAGGGAATGTGAACCGGCTGAAGCGCGCGACTACTTGTTGGGGCGGTCCATCAGGGCTTCGGCGATGTCGTCCATGAGGATGTATTCGATGTCGCGGATGCGGGCGATGTCTTCGCGCGACATTTCGGCGTGGTCGCCGCGCGAAATCATGGTCATCAGCTCGCTGTCGAGGGCTTCGAACTGCTCGCGGCTTACGCGAGGTCTTCCTCTGCCATACAGGTTGTAGAGGACGACATAGTTTTCATAATAGTAGTCGTACACGTCACTGCTGTTGGACATGTGCGTTTTTTCCGGTGCCTGACAGCATTCTAGGGTCGTTCCCGCCGACAGCCAGCGGGTGGCCCGCCTGGAGCCAGACTTGGACCCTGACACAGCGGCGTTTTGGATTGGCGTCGCGTTCGTAATCGTAACTTTCTGCTGGATCGCCTATGTGTCCATCGTGGGCGAGGCCCTTCGCGGCTACGCGCTTTCCTACCTGTTTGACCTGATTCCCGAAAAAGACATTGCCACCCAGGCCCGCTTCGAGGCGCTTACCCGCCGCGACGACGAGTTCATCCAGGTGGCCGAAATCGGCCGCATCATCGGCTTTGTGCTGCACGTGGCCGGGTGGACCACGATCATGATGCCGCTGGGCACGACCTTTGAACTCAACTATCTGTTGTTTGTCGGCGCGATGGCGATCATGAGCCTGGTGCTGTGCGTGATCATCGTGCCCCCGCTGATTCTGCGCCACCGTGAAGAGCAGGCGCTGCTGGTGCTGCTGCCTTCATTCGCCCTGATTGCGCTGCCGTTCAAGCCGCTGACGGCAATCGGCAGCATCTTCCGCCGCATGGGTGCGCGCATTGAAGGTGTGGAAGCCACCGACACGCCCGAAGAGTCATTCGAAGACGAACTGGCCGACAGCCTGGAAGGTGCTGAGCGCGAAGGCGTGCTGGATGAAGACGAACGCGAAATGATCAACGCGGTGGTTGAACTGGGCAAAACGCCCGCCAGCCGCGCCATGATCCCGCGTACCGACATGGTCTGCGCCGACCTGTCCGAAGGCATTGACGGGGCCGTGAAGCTGGCCGTGCAGCACGGCCACAGCCGCATCCCGGTGTATGAAGGCGACCGCGACCACATTGTGGGCATATTCAACACGCGCGACCTGGTGCCGACCTGGAACCAGACCGAAAACCGCGAACCGCTGGACCTGCGCAAGATCGTGAGGCCGGCGAAGTTCTTCCCCGACACCAAGCCGCTGGATGACCTGCTGCGCGAGATGCGCGACGACCGCACCAAGATCGCGATCCTCACCGATGAGCACGGCGGCACCGCGGGCATGATCACGCTGGAAGACATTCTGGAAGAGATTGTCGGCGACATCCGCGATGAGTACGACGCGGGTGAAGTCGAGCGCGCGCATCGCGCGATCCTGCCGTTTCGCAACAACGAGGCCGAGGCCGACGGCGACGTGGACCTGGATGAAGTCAACACGCAGCTCGAGATCGACCTGCCCGAAGCGCCTGAGTACAACAGTCTTGGCGGCCTGATCCTACACCGGCTGGGCCGTCTGGCGGAAGTGGGCGACGAAGTGCGCGTGAACAGCCTGAACCTGAAGGTGATCGACGCCGACGAAAGGCGCATCAAGCGCGTACAGATCCAAAGGGTGCAGGACGCCGCCGGAGTGGCTGAAGTTTAGCGGCTGCGGAACGGCAACTGCGTTTCAACCACGGATGCACACGGATTCACACGGAACTGGATGGGTCCCGGCGTCAGGCTGCGCGCCGGCGTCTACAGTCGACGGTCGACAGTTCACGGTAACTGCGGCTGATGGCAGTTACCGTTGACCGTGAACGGTCGACCGTTGACCCGATCTCTGACTATGGTGGTCATGCCAATAGGCGGAGGCGGCGGGCAGGCACGCACGACTGTGCCCGTCCCCCGTGTGAACCCGTGTGAACCCGTGGTTCCAACGTAGTTGCGGTTCTTTGCGCCTTCGCGTCATGGCTCATGCTTTTGGCGGTGTGTGGTTGCAGTATTGGCGGGCGCGGCCTCGAAACAGCAACTACTTGTTAACCACGGATGCACACGGATGCACACGGATGAGCTGGCCAGTTTCGTCCCGTTGTTGCAGTTACCAGTGTCTACCCGTGTGAACCCGTGGTTCCAACGCAGTTGCGGTACTTTGCGCCTTCGCGCGATGGCTTTTGCTTTTGGTTGTTTGTGGTTGCAGTATTGGCGGGTCTGCCCGTCGCTGGCGCTCTGGGCTCTTGTTCTTGCGATGTTTGCTGCACCCGCATTCTATGCCCCTGGTGACGACATCCGCGCTTTGCCTTCGCAAGGTTGATTTCAGTGAGACCAGCCAGATCCTTACGTTGCTTACCGCGCAGATGGGCGTGGTGGGCGCGATTGCCAAAGGCGCCAAGCGCGAGAAGTCTTCGGTTGGTGGCCCGCTGGACCTGATGTCGCTCTATCAGGTCGTCCTATACGACCGCAGCAAGCGCGATGTGCTGAACATTCTGGCGCAGGCCGAACTGGTCGATTTCTTTCCCGGTGCGCGCCTCAGCCACGACGCGTTCCTTGGCGCGGAAACCATTCGCGAGCTCTTGCTGGCCATCGAGGTCGGCCCCGCCGACGGTGCGGCCGTGCTGATCGCCGCCGTGAAGGCACTGCGCGGCCTTGGCAACACCAACCCGCATCAGGTGGTCGCCGAGTTTGCGCTTGGACTGTTGCGGATTCTGGGTACTGAGCCCGTGCTGACCCATTGCGTGGTCAGCGGCAAGCAGCCGTCCGGCCGCGTGGCCGTGAACTTCAGCATGCATGAGATGGGGCTGGTCAGCCCGCCGCACATTGAGGGCCGGGCTGACCTGGTGAAGTTGTCGGCCCGTACCGTGCGGGCGTTGCTGGCCCTGAGCGGCGGGGGTGCGAGACCTGAGGTTGACGGCTGGCAAGGGGCCTCTACCCTTCTGGCCGGTCTGGTGGCATTGCAGGGCGGACGCAAGCTGAAAACCGTGCCACCATTGCAGGGAACGCAGGCTCTGTGAACAGAATCAGGCTTTTACTTCTAGTACCGCTGTTCCTGCTGGCCGCGTGCCAGCAGGGCCCAGAGCCCCGTTACGCCGGGCCCACCGGCGAAGGCCGGTTCGGGTACGACCCGGCACTGGGCATCGTGCGCAAAGACGCGACCGTCAACGGCACCGAACAAGGCCTGTACGCCGATGCGGAAAAGGCATTTGAACAGGGTCGCTATCTCGATTGCATCATCGGCACCATCGGCCTGACGCAGGCATTCCCCGACGGCTCGCGCGCGCCGGACGCGATCCTGATGCGCATTCGGGCCCGCATGGCGCTGGGCAGGCTCAGCGATTCAGCCGAAGGGTTTTCCAAGACGGTGCCGCTGGAACGCTGGCTGTTCATGTACATGGCGCCGGACCATGACGACCGCTTGCGCCGCCTTCGCGCCTCGGGCCAGGAGTCGCGCCGGGTGGTCGATGAATTCCGCGCGCTGGGCGTAGACCAGTTTCTTGAAAAGCTGCGGCCGGAAGCCGACGCGCTGTATGACTCAGGCCAACTGGAATTGATCGGCTTCGACTGCCGCACGCTGCTGACGTACTACCTGCCCACGCTTGAGCTGCGCGACTACCGCCGCGACGTCACGGAACTCGCGCGCGACGCGGCATGGCTGGCCTATGCCTCGCGGGCCTATGACCTGACCATCAGCCTTTGCGATGAGTTGATCGGCGTGAACCCGCCGCCGCACGTGAAGGGCGACACGCTGTTCATCTTCGGGCAGGCGCAGCGGCAGAACGGCGCGCACGTGTTTGCGGCCAACACCTTCGGCCTGCTGTTCAGCGGCGCCGGCCTGCGCGACACGGATACGCGCTGGCGCCCGTACGCGCTGATGTGGCAGATCCAGGAAACGATGAACGCCTCCAAGGGCCAGGCCTACGACATGACCTATTACGAGCGCGCGCTCGAGCTGATCGGCGAGTATGAACTGTATCTGGTTGAGAACCCGGCCGTGCCGGCGGCCCTGCACGAAGAATTCATCGCGCTGACCGTCGTGGTCTACGACATCATGGCATGGCGCGACCGCAACTCGGCCGACACGTACTGGCGCATCGGCGAGCACGGGGCCGAGTCACACTACCTGGAACGCGCGGCCGAGTGGGAACGCCGCCGCGACACGCGCGTGCAGCAACTGCGCGGGAGCAGGTAATGCGGCGCGTCGGCTACTGCCTGCTGTTGTTGTGGCTGGCCGGTTGCGCCAACTACACCTGGACCGCGCGCCTGGACGGCCAGCCTCAGCGCACCGTGGCCTTCACGACCATCGAAAACCGCCTGTTCCCGCATCGGCCGGGCTACGAGTACGAGCTTACGCAGCGCTTGAAGGAAGAAATCGCCGTGGACCGGCGTTTGGTGCTTGAGGAGGGCAACACGGACATCCGCATGAAGATTGCCCTGACACGCTTTGATGAACCCAACCTGGTCGAAGACCTCGACACCGGCTTGCCTGCGGAGATCAACTTGATTGCGACCGCCGACGTCGAAGCCAGTGGTGAAACAGTCCCCGGTGGCCGCGTGCGACGTCGCGTGACAGTCAGCACCAGTTACACGCCCGGGCTGGGCGATTCGCGACGCGAAGGCATGGACCGCCTGTGGCGCGACCTGGCCCGCGAAATCATCGACGTGGCCTCAGACGTGGAGTGGGCGCGCTAGGCATGTTCGCACAACCCAATAACCAGCCGCTGCCTGTACCTTCACATACAGCCGGTGCTAAAGTGGAAAGTTCATGCCCCAAGACGACGACAAGATGAATGAACCGAAACGCCCGGGCCCGCCCGGCCGCAAACCCCGCGGCATGGGTGTTTTCGTGATGATCCTGGCCATGATGCTGCTGCTGCTTGGCCTGGTGGCGATGTGGGAAATGGGCGGCGGCAGCGATGAACTGAAGGCCTCAGACCTGCGCGCCAAGCTGGAAAAGAACGAGGTCGAAAGCCTTGAAGTGCGCGTCTCCGAAGCCGACGGCATCGTCTTCATCAAGGGCAAGTACGCCAACGTACCCGAAAGCGAACCGCAGAACTTCAGCGCCCAGATCGACAAAAAGCAGTGGGACCTTTGGCTGGAAGAGCACGAAAAGGCCAAGACAGTGGGCGCCAAGACCCTGCTGTCGGACGTGAGCATCGACAGCAAGCCGCACAGCGACTTCCTGGGCACGTTTTTGTTGAACGTGCTGCCGATCATCCTGATTGTGCTGGTGATCTGGTTCTTCTTCTTCCGGCGCGCCGGCGGCGGCATGGGCGGCGGCGTGATGGCGTTCGGCAAGAGCCGCGCCAAGATGTTCAACAAGGAAGAAATCAGCGTCAAGTTCAACGACGTGGCCGGTGCTGACGAAGCCAAAGAAGAAGTCAGCGAAATCGTCGAGTTCCTGCGCACGCCGCAACGCTTCACGCGCCTTGGTGCCAAGATCCCCAAGGGTGTGCTGCTGATCGGCCCGCCGGGCTGCGGCAAGACACTGCTGGCCAAGGCCATCGCCGGTGAGGCCGACCGTCCATTCTTCAGCATCAGCGGCAGCGACTTTGTGGAAATGTTCGTGGGCGTGGGCGCGTCGCGCGTGCGCGACCTGTTCCGCGTCGCGCGTGAAAACGCGCCGTGCATCATCTTCATCGACGAAATTGACGCCGTCGGTCGCCGTCGCGGCACCGGCGTGGGCGGCGGTCACGACGAGCGCGAACAAACGCTCAACGCCCTGCTGGTTGAGATGGACGGCATCGGCACCAGCGAAGGCGTGATCATCCTTGCCGCTACCAACCGGCCGGACGTGCTCGACAACGCGCTTCTGCGCCCGGGCCGCTTTGACCGCCAGGTTTACATTGACCTGCCGGACCTGAAGGGCCGCGAAGAGATACTGCGCGTGCACCTGAAAAAGGTGAAGGCCGCCAAGAGTGTTGACCCGCGCGAGATTGCCAAGCTGATTCCCGGCTTCAGCGGCGCCGACATCATGAACATCGTGAATGAGGCCGCGCTGCTGGCGGTGATGCGCAACCTCGACGAAATCAACCGTGACTGCCTGCTTGAAGCCCGCGACCGCGTTGCGTTCGGCCGTCAAAAGCGCAGCCGCGTGATGGAAGAAGAAGAACGCCGGCTGACTGCCTATCACGAAGCCGGCCACGCGCTGGTGCAGGAAATGACGCCCAAGACCGACAAGGTCCACAAGGTCACTATCATCCCCCGCGGCCGTGCATTGGGCGCGACGATGAGCCTGCCTGAGAAAGACCGCTACAGCATGCCCAAAGGCCGGGCCGAGCAATTGCTGATGGTGATGCTGGGTGGCCGGGCGGCGGAACACATCGTGTTCGGCGAAATTGACGCCGGTGCCGCAAGCGACATCCAGCAGGCGACGAACCTTACCCGCCGCATGGTCACCGAATGGGGCATGAGCCCGCGGCTTGGCCTGCTGAACTACGCCGGCGATGAAGACCAGACGTACATGGGCCAGACTGTCTCACGCCCCGGCGACTACAGCGACGAAACCAAGAAGGCCATCGACGAAGAAATGCGCCGCCTGATTGACGAGGCCTGGGACAAAACCGTCAAGCTGATCGAAGAGAACAAGGCCATGCTGGCCAACATTGCGGAGGCTTTGCTGAAGCATGAAACGCTCGATCATGACGACCTGACGCTGCTGCTCAAGGGCGGCGACCTTGAGGCAAAGCGCGCCCGCGACGATGCCGAAGCCAAGGCCGAGCAAGCCGCAGCCAAGCACCGTGCGCTCGAAGAACAGATGAAAGAACAGAAA
Source organism: uncultured bacterium (assembly GCA_938014885.1). Taxonomy (GTDB): domain Bacteria; phylum Planctomycetota; class UBA8742; order UBA2392; family UBA2392; genus CALLQI01. The sequence continues at coordinate 203,258 of CALLQI010000017.1, read as the reverse complement.
GAGCGCCCGGGCATGCAGGGCGGCGGCCTCACCGAACAGCCGGCAAACTAGCGGCATGTCATACGCATGACCATTCCGCACTCATGGACGCACACAACGCCCGGGCCCTTTCAGGGCCCGTGGCCGTTGGTAATGGGCATCGTGAACGTCACGCCCGACAGCTTCAGCGACGGCGGGCAACACCAGGGCGAGGCCGCACTCGCCCATGCCCTGAAGCTTGTCGAAGACGGGGCCGACATTCTCGACATCGGGGGTGAAAGCACGCGCCCCGGCGCGCAGCCCGTGCCTGCAAGTGAAGAGATCACCCGGACCGTGCCGCTGATTCGGGCGCTGCGCCAAAAGGGCATCAGCGTGCCGATCAGCATCGACACAATGAAGTCCGAAGTGGCGGAAGCGGCACTGGACGCCGGCGCGGAAATCGTGAATGACGTGACTGCAGGCAGCGACCCGGCCATGTTTCGCCTGTGCGCGCGGCACAAATGCGTGCTGATCCTGATGCACATGCAGGGCACACCGCGCACGATGCAGCAAGCGCCCCAGTACACCGACGTGGTGGGGGAAGTGCGCGATTATCTGGCGCGGCGCGTGCGGGCCGCTGAAGACGCGGGCTGCGCGCGCGAATCGCTCTGGATAGACCCCGGTTTCGGGTTTGGTAAACTTCCCGCGCACAACCTGGAACTGCTGCGCCGCCTGCCTGAGTTTGCCGTGCTGGGGCGTCCGCTGGTGCTGGGTGTGTCGCGCAAGTCCACGCTGGGCCAGCTTACCGGCCGGCCCGTGGACGACCGCGAGCCGGAAAGCCTGACAGCCGGGCTGATCGGCGCGTTGCACGGTGCATCCGTGCTGCGGGTGCATGAAGTGGGCTGGATGCGGCGTGCCCTGGTGGTTGCCCGGGCAATGCGCCACTAGACAGGGTTCGACAGGCGAAAACCGATGCGCGAATACCTGATCTACGGCATCGAAATCACCCTCATCTACATGTTCCTGTACTTCGTGTACCGGTTCGTGAAGGGTAGCACAGGCGACAGTGCGCTTCGCGGCGTGGCCATCCTGTTCACGTTGCTGCTGATCAGCATCTACCTCGTGGCCGACACGCTGGGCCTGTACCGCATCGAAAAGCTGCTCGAGAAAGTGGTCGATTACCTGTTCATCGCGGTGATCGTGGTGTTCCAGCCTGAATTGCGCCGCGGCCTCAGCCGCCTGGGCCAGAACCGCGTGTTTTATCGCCTGCTGCCCAAGCGCGAGGACGTGATCCCCAAGATCGTGGCCAGCATCTTTCGCCTGTCGCGCGGCAAGACCGGCGGCCTGATCGCCATCGAGCGCGGGGTGGGCCTGCGCAACTATGTCGAACGTGGCATTGAGCTGGACGCGACCTTCAGCCCGGAGCTGGTGGACAGCATCTTCTACCCCGGCAACCCGCTGCACGACGGCGCAGTGATCATGCGCGGGTCGCGCGTAGTGGCCGCCGGCTGCCTGTTCCCGCTGACTGAAAACCCCGACATCAGCAAGCGCCTGGGCACAAGGCACCGCGCGGGCATCGGCCTCAGTGAGGAAACGGACGCGCTGGTGATTGTGGTCAGTGAAGAAACGGGCAAGGTTTCGGTTGCCCTGAAGGGCGAGTTGCAGCAGGACCTGTCCCGCGACCAGTTGGAAAAGAACCTGCGCGAAAACCTGGGCGATGTGATGCGTTCGCAGCAGTCAGAGGCCCATCCTGCCGTGCAGGCCTGAGTTGCGCCGAGTACCGACCTTTATGGTAAAGACCGCCACAGACCGCCTCACGAACACCGGCAGCACGACCATCTCGGGCGCGCGCGTGCCGGGCGGCTCGCGCCGTGACACTAAGGCAATGGGAAAGGGCATTCCGCTGGGCTGGCTGGTGCACGTCTTCATCGTGGCGCTGGCGGTGTTGATGTGGTGGATTGCCCGCGACATGGTTTCGGTGACGCGCACACTGCGCGATGCCGGCCGCATTGAAGTGGTGCTGCCCGACGAGTTGACCTCGCAATGGCGCATCGTGGGCAGCAACAGCCTGCCGATCAGCATTGACGTGGCCGGGCCCACCAAAGAAATCAACGACTTCGCCGTTGAGCTTGACGCGAATCCCGGCCGCTTCGGATATCGCTATGAGCTCACGGAATCCGACCTCGCCACGCTGCCCAGCAATTCGCGCGACCAGGTCACGGTCACGCTTGATATCGGGCGGCTGAAGGCCGGCGGCGAGGGCGGCGTGCCGGTTGAACTAAGTGTACGCCCGGTGGGGGCGGACCGTCTGTTCCAGGTTACGCTTGAGCGCTACGTGACGCGGCTCGCATACGTTGACCTTGGCCCTGGCGCATGGGGTGCGGTGCCGGGCTATCGCTTTGAACGTCGCGTACGCGCTGACTTTGAAATCGAAGTGCACGGGCCCGCCAGCCTGGTCAACGCCATGACTGACACCACCGGCAAGGCCCGGTTGCAGGTAATCGTCATCGACATCAACCAGGTCATCCGCAACCGTATCAAGGCCGAAGTGCGCGACCAGCCTGAGGCCGTGAGCGTCGCTGACTACCTGAAAGGCAAGACCGTAATCGCCAGCAGCTTTGACCTTGCCCCGCTGGAAGGCGTTCAGGTCAGGCAGGTGAACGCGGGCCCGCCGGCAGCGCAGGTACCCGTTGAGTTCGTGTTCAAGGCGCTGCGCGACTACACCGACGTTACCGTGGATCTGCCGGTGGCGGTGATCCTGCCGACATGGCTTTCCAAGAAGGGCGCGCGCGTGCGGCGCATCCTGGACCAGCTGTCGGTGGCCATGGAAGTTCGCACCGACCAGCGCAACGAATTCAACAGCCAGAATGTGCACGTGTATGTGGACCTCTCGCAACTGACTGAGGCCGACGTGACGATTGAGGCCCCGGCCGGAGGTTCGGGCGTGTTCCGCGCCAAGCCGAAGTTCCAGCTGAACTATTCGGTGGTGGTCAACGCGACGAAGGTGGATGCGAGCTTCAAGAACAAAGAAATCGACCCCGCCCGCTACCTGCCCATCGCCGAGATCGAGATTGAATGGACCGAGTAGCCCCAACGATCTTTCCGCTGTTGGGGCTGATTCTCAGCCTGTGCGCGCATGGGGTTGCGGCGCAGTTCCTGCCTGACATCAATCGCTTTGAAGTCGAAAATGCGCGCCTGGTGCTGCTCGACAATGACGGCAAGCGACTGGGCATACTCGAGGGCGCCAAGGCCCGCCGCGACGACGCAGGCCAGGTCTCGGTCACGGACGCCACGCTGACGTTCCAGCGCGCGGGCGGTGCCATGGTCGTCAAGGCCCCCGAATTCCTGTACGCGCCGCGCACCAGCAAGTTCGAGTGCCCGCAAGGCCTCACGGCCGATCTGCCCGATGGCGGGCTTTTGCAGGTACCCAAAGGAAGCGGCACGATTGAGTTTGACGGCGCGATCCGCCTGAACATGAAGTGCCAGGGCGACGTCACACTGCGCCTTGGGCCGGAAGGCAGCGACAACGGCCTGTTGCAGGCGTGGATCACCGACCCCGACGTGGGCGTGCGCGCCGACGAGCTTCCTTCAGCCGGCGCTTCAGGCGGAGGCACGCCCAAGCTGGCGCTTGAGTCCGTTTCAATCACCGGCCAGCGAGGCGGCAACATGCGCCTTCGCCTGGCCAACGCGCCCGCCTTTGCCACGGAAGCAAGCCGCGGACCGGCTCTGGCGGTGCTGAGCTGCTTTGGCGACATCGGACTGCACGTGACCGAACAGGTGTCGAAAGCCCGCCTGACCATGTTGCGCCGCTGCCGCATGGCGCTGGAAGATCCACCGGCTGAAGGCCCCGACGCTGTCAAAGGACTTAGGCCCCACGGCGAGTTTGCGATCACGTCCACCAGCCTCGAAATTCGCGGCGACGTCTCGCAGGCCCAGGACGGAACCGGGCTGCAGCACCCCGAGTTTGACGCCGTTGGCAACGTGCAGCTTGCCTCGGAACGCTTGCGCGGCTCGGGCCAGAAGCTGCTGTATCGTGAATCCGCCTTTGAGCACTCGGCCCGCCTGGAAGAGAACGCAAGCCTTGAGCTGCGGCCGCAACCGTTTGCGCAAGCCCCGGTGCCGCGCCTTGTGTTCCGCGCGGCGGATTATGTGTACCTGAGTTCGCCGACCGCGCCTCCACGTGAGGCCGGGGCGCCAGCCGGTGGCGAGTTCGGAATTGAGCAGCTTTCGTCGGAGCTCAGCGGCTCAGCCAAAGTTGAGCGCTACGCCGGTGACACGCTGGAATGGCAGTTGCGCGGCACCGTGGTTCGGATGTTTTCGTATCGCAGCGGGGCGGATGCCGAATTCCAGCATCGATTTGACGCCTACGCCGAAGGCTACTCGGCGCTGCTTCGCATTCACGCGCAGGAACCGCAGGGCGAAATCAACGTCAAGGCCGCGGCGGCTTTCGGGCTGCGCGCGGAAGGAAGCTTTGAAGGCGGCCGCGCGCGCGCGCGCATCTACGGCCCCGACGTGCTGGCGGTCGTGGACTCAGACTTCGCGCTGGCTCACGAGCTGCGCAAGGCGCTGGGCCTTCGCGAGCCTGAGGTGGCCAACGATGACTACACCGGGCGCCTCACTGTGCGCGCGCAGGGTCTGCTTGATCTTGATGTCGGCGCGGAAAGCTCGGTGTCAGCCAGTGACCGCATGGCCGTCAGCGCACAGGGCGCCGTGGTGCTGACCCACGAGTCGCTGCCCCGGGACGACCGCAGACTTGTGGTACTTGCAGGCGATGCCGTCGCACTGTCGATGGAAAATGGCCGGCTTACAGGATCGCGCATTGTGGCAGCCGAGGGCGGCGTGATTCGCGCAACCTTGGGCTTTGACCTGCTTGAGTGTGTGGGCCTGCTTTCCAGCGCGACGCCGGCCACCAGCAACACGCAGCTTTCGGGCCCCGGCACGCTTACGGTGCGCGACCCCGACAGCATCGTGTATGTGCACGAAACGCTTGACCGCCTTCCCAAGGCCGAAGGCAAGGCCCCGGCGCTGCGCCCCGACGCCGGCTGGTTCCGCTTCGGCGACAGCATGCAGCTTGGCGGCACGAATGACTCCCGCACCCTGAATTGCGACCTGCCCGAATTGACGCTGGTCTACGGCGAGTTCCAGCCGCCGCGCGCCGGGCTGGGCGCCTTCAACGACCTGGCTGAATTGACTGAGCCCGAAGTGCAGGAGATCTACTTCATCCGGGCCGACAGCCTCTACGCCCACACGCAGGGCCGCGAAGACGCTGCAGTCAACGTGATTCGGCTTGCCGGCAACCCGCTGGTTCGCTCAAGCCAGGACGGTATCCGCGCGGCCGCACGCACCGCCATCGAAATGTCCGGCGCCGACCGCCAGCGCGAGGCCGACGCGCCCTTCACACTGGTGTTGCTGGATGACGCCGTGGTGGACATCGACCGCGCGGGCGACTTCTTCGGCGCCTATGTGGCGCAGGGCGTGTTCGGCTACGACGGCGCTTGGAAGCTCACCGGCCAGCAGCGGCTTGAAGTCACGCAGCGGCCATTGGCGGCGGCGGGCGTTGAAGTGCTGCCGGGTGCGCGGGCGCATCTGGAAGCCGCCAATCGCGAAACGGCCACGGCGGCACAGCGGCGCGATGAAGTGGCCATGGCGCTAAGCCTGCTGGCCGGCATCCAGTTGCCGGGCGACGCGCGGCTTGCCCGTACCGAGCAAATGCAGCCGCTGCGTGCCCGCGATGAACTTGCCGCGGCCTCACGCAAGCTTGAGCGCGGCGACGCGGCCTCTGTTGCTTCGGCCCGCCGACACATCCGTCGCGCGCTGGCGCTGATTTCCGTGGTGTATGACGTGGCCGGCGCGGGCGGGGTGCTGGGCGAGTTCAAGTCGGCCGATACGGATACACCTGCAATGAACCTTTCGATGCTGGAAGCGCTGTTCAGCTTCAATGGGCTGGGTGAAGTGGTGTTTGCCTCGGCAGTCGGGCCCGTGACACTTTCGCGCGGCGGCTATGTAGTAACCGGCAAGAAGCTGACGCGCGAGCAAGACGGCACCTTGACGCTGGACAACGCAAGCATCAGCCTGCCAGACGACACCGGTGTTGAAGTGAAAGGTGTCGAGCGCGTAAGCTTGCGCCAGCAATCCGACCTGATCGAGTCTGAGACCGGCGAAGCTACACGAACGCTGATCACCCGCATCAGCGGCCGCAAGCTGGGTGTAAGGCTGAACCTTGACCGCGCGGGAAGGCAGCAGGCTGAAACGAAGTAAGCTGACGCGAGCAGAAGAAGCAGGCACCAGGAGGGGGCGATGGCAGGCAACATCATCACGATTGACGGTCCCAGCGGCGCGGGCAAGTCCACGATTGCGCGGCTGTGCGCCCTGCGGCTTGGGCTCAGCTATCTCGATACCGGTGCCATGTACCGCGCGCTGACGCTGCACTGCATGCGCAAGGCCGTGAACCTTGAAAATCCCAAGGCCATCGCCGGCGTGCTGGCCGACGCGAACTTGAAGGTGGAGCTGACACTCGATGGCCCGATGCGCGTGTTCCTGGGCAGCGAAGACGTCACGGGCAAAATCCGCACGCAGGAAGTCACCCGCAATATCCACTACGTCGCCGACGTGATGCAGGTGCGCAACTACCTGGTCGATATGCAGCGCAAAATCGGCGAAACCGGCAACCTGGTCACCGAAGGCCGCGACCAGGGCACGCTCGTGTTCCCCAACGCCAGCCTGAAGGTCTACATGTTCGCGACGCCTGAGGTTCGCGCGCGTCGCCGCCACGCTGAGCTCAAGGCCCGCGGCGTTGACGTCAGCTATGAGGAAGTGCTGGAAGATGTCAGCAAGCGTGACTACCTCGATATGGGGCGTGAGCTGGGCGGCCTGAAGAAGGCCCTGGACGCCGTCGAGCTTGACACCAGCTCGCTGTCGCCCGAACAGGTGGCCGAAAGCATCGTCAAGCTGGCCAAGGCGCGCCTCAAAATGCAGACCCGCAAGATCGACAAAAGCCTGCTTGAGCGGCAGCGTCAGGCCGAACAAGGCAAGTAATCGCCCGTTGCCTTTGGGCGGGCGGGGCGTATCCTGCTGGCTCCCCCATGACGCCACACAGGAATACCCATGCGCGGGTTCGTATTTGCTGCCCTTTCCCTGCTGCTGCTGGCCGGCTGCGCGTCACAGACGCGCCCCAGCGAAATCGGCAGTATCGGCGTGAACACACGGTACGAGAAAGAGCTGGCAGCTGAGCTTGAGGCCCGGAACTACTACGACGGCCACACGCCCAAGATCGGGGCCTATATCCGCAGCAACCCGCCGGGCGCGGTCGTTGAGTGGTACAACGACGACGGCATCTGGGTACACGTCGGCAACACGCCCACGAAAGACATTGTCATTGAGGGCACCGGCAAGCCTGAGCTGTTCCGGGTTTCCGCCCCGGGGTATCTGCCTAAGATTGAATGGGTGGCCGCGACCCGCAACTCAAGCAGAGTCGAGGTCGAGTTCGAACTTCAGCCCGAACTGCCCACGGACCGCTACCTGACCGGCAGGCATTCCGGGCGTTGATTCCTTTCCCCCGGCAAAGCCCGCAAACGTAACATGATCAACCCCAGCGGGCGCCCCAGTGGCGCCCGCGCACATGCACGGAGAACCGCCTTGCGCCACGCCAACCGCCTTACGCTTGCCGCCGTACTGCTGGGCATGCTTGCCCCATTTGCCCTCGTGGCCCAGGAAGCGCCGAAGCCGGCGCCCAAGCTGGATGTCCAGGAGTTCGAACTCGAGAACGGCCTGAAGGTGCTGATCGCGCACCGGCCTGGCGTGCCGGTGGTGTCCAGCTTTGTCTGGTACCAGGTCGGCAGCATGGATGAGACGCCCGGCAACACCGGCATGGCCCACTTCCTTGAGCACATGATGTTCAAGGGCAGCAAGGGCTACAAAGTCGGCGACGTGGACAAAGTGACCGTTCGCAACGGCGGCAGCAACAACGCCTTCACCAGCAACGATTTCACGGCTTACTACATTGACCTGCCCAAGAGCCGCTACAAAGAAGCGCTGAAGATCGAAGTCGACCGCATGCGCCACCTGACGCTGGATCTGGCCGAGTTCGATTCCGAAAAGAAGGTCGTGCAGTCCGAAAGCGACATCTACGCCGACGACCCCAACGACCAGTTCTGGGCCAAGCTCAACGCCAGCATCCACCCGCACGACCACCCCTACGCGCACCCGGTGCTGGGCTGGCCGCAGGACGTGCAGGACATCACTCGCCGCGACATGCGCCTGTTTTATGAAAAGCACTACTGGCCCAACCAGGCCATCCTGGTGCTTTCCGGCGACATCACCGTGGCTGAAGCCAAGCCCGTGGTCACCGACATGTTCGGCGACATCCCGCGCGGCCCAGAGCTGAACCGCCCCAAGCCCCGCGACTTCACCGTGAAGGGCCCGATCGAGTTCGAGCACAAGTCGGATTCAGGCGTCGTGGAGTTCGGCCGCCAGTACGTCACCGTGCGTGCCGGCCACGCCGATCAGCCGGCGCTGGACCTGCTGGGCATCATCATGGGCGGCGGTGTCACCAGCCGCCTGTATCGCGAAGTGGTGGAGACCCGGCAGGTTGCCGTCGCCATCGCCAGCGGCCACCAGGACCAGATGCTCAGCGGCAGCATGTGGATGTGGGCTCAGTTGAATGAAGGCAGCACCAAAGAAGACCTGACTTCGGCGATTGCGGCCGTGGTGGACGGCATCCAGAAGCAGGGCGTCACCAGTGATGAACTTGACCGCGCGAAGAACCGATTCATTTCCAGCACCGTGTTTGGCCAGGAAAGCGCCAGCAACATCGCCTCGGCGCTCGGGCAGTCCCAGGTCGTTAACGGCGACTGGCGCGTGGTGCTGAATTACCCTGACCTTGTGCGCGGCGTGACCGCCGCCGACGTGCAGCGCGTCGCCCGCAAGTACCTGCTGCCCGCGAACTCGGCCACGGGCTGGATGGTGCCGGAACTCAGTGCATCCAACACCGGCCCCGAATCAGCCGACGCCAAGCCCCAGCCGCTCGACATCAAGCGCCACGTGCTGCCCAACGGGCTTACCGTGCTGATGCTTGAGCGCCGCGGCCTGCCCATCGTGTCGCTGCGTGTCGACGTGCGCGCCGGCCGCGCCTTTGAAGCCGCCGGCGAATGCGGCCTGGCCTCGTTCACGGGATCGCTGCTCGATGCGGGCACGGCGGGCTTCACAAAGCAGCAGCTTGCCGAAGCTATGGAGAATGTCGGCGGCAGCCTCAGCGTCGATGCCGGTGGTGCCTCGTCGCGTGTGCTCAGCCAATACACCGAACTTGCGCTGAAACTCAGCGCCGAGTGCGTGCAGCGCCCGACCTTCCCGGAAGCCGAGATCGAGCTGATGCGCGCGCAGTACATCGCATCGCTTGAGAACAGCAAGAATGAAACCGCATGGTTTGCCCGTGCGGCCGCCAATGCGGCACTGTACGGCCCCGATCACGCCATGGGCCGCAACGCCGACGGCACGGAAGCCAGCATCAAGGCCTTCACCCGCAAGCAGGTGCAGGACTGGCACTCCAAGTGGTACCGCCCGGACAACGCGGTGCTGTCGGTGGTGGGCGACTTCAGCGAAGCCGAGATGCTGAAGCTGGTCGAATCGCACTACGGCGCGTGGGCCAAGCCCGCGACGCCGCTGAAGCACCCGGATTTCGAGTTCAAGCGCCCTGCGATGCTTGAGGGTCAGCAGGCTTTCCACTTCCGCAACTTTGACTCGGCCAAGGTAAACCCGTCAGCCAAGCGCATCGCCGTGGATCACCCGGACAAGGACCAGTGCGTGGTGCGGCTGCAGACCCTCGGTGTAAGGCGTAGCAACCCGGACTACTACGCGCTGATGGTTATGGACGGCGTGCTGGGCACCAGCCCGGGCTTCACCGACCGCTTCAGCCGCGTGCTGCGCGACCAGATGGGCCTTGCGTACTCGGCCTATGCCAACATCGCCTCGGGCTCAGGCGTGTACCAGGGCAGCTTCATCGGCTACATCGGCACCAGGCCCGATAACGTCGAGAAGGCGCTGAAGGTCATGTACTCGCTCGTGAACCAGATCCGCACTGAGCCCGTCAGCGACGAAGAACTGACCAATGTAAAGGACTACCTCAAGGGCAGTTTCGTGTTCGACATCGAAAGCACCGGCCAGCTTGCCGGCCTGCTGGTGCAGATCGAGCGCTACCAGCTCGGCAACGATTACCTCGTCAAGTACGCCGACGCCATCGACAAGGTCACCGCCGCCGACGTGCAGCGTGTGGCCGCCAAGTACCTGGTGCCTGAGCAGATGGTGGAAGTCATCAGCGGCCCGATCCAGAAGATCACCCCCGCTGAAGAAACCCCCGAAGAAGCTCCGGAGGGCGGCAAGTAACATGAACCGACCGGCCCTGATCCTGCTGCTGCTGTTGCTGGGTGCCCCGCTTTGCGCGGAGTACGAAAGCAACTTCGGCCGCGTGATCCTGGCCAACTCGGACCTGATCGTGCAGGGCGTGGCGGGTGCCAAGCGCACGCGCATTGGCTCGGCACTGCAGGTACAGGTCACGGTACAGACGGTGCTGTACGGCGAGGAAAAAGCCAGCGAACTGACTGTCTACTTCACCGACGACAACCTGCTGCCCAAGAATGAGGCCGTGAGGGCACTGTTTGCCCTCAAACGCGTGGCGCAAGGCGGCTGCAATCTGGTGGGCAAGCCGGTGCAGACCGCTGAAAGCGACGTGGAAGAGCTGGACAAGCTAAGCGTCGTGCGCGAATTCGTGCAGCTTGAACGCGAGGCAGCGGGCGAGCAGCGCACCGCCGACTTCTTTGCCCTGCTGCTCAAGCACGTGTCGCGCGGCGGCTACGCGGCGCAGAATGCCGCCGTTGAGTTGATGTTCGTCGTGCGCGATCGCGGCAGTATTGTGACGCAAGAACGCTTCGACGCGCTTCTGGAAGCCCGCAAGACCGCCGACGCGCGCCTGACCACGGCCACACGCGACGACCTGACGCTGGTACAACAGGGAATGGTCGAAGTGCGCATCAAGGGCCTGAAGTTCAAGGCCGTGCGCCGCGCCGAGAAGCAGGCCGAAAGGCGGGCGGCCGCATCGGAGTTGCTGAAACTGATCAGCGACTACCCGCGCGCGTTCACGCTCGAAGACGCCAAACTGGCCGAGGCGCTGTCCGATGCCAGCGACGACGACCGCCTGAAAGAATCGCTCGACAGCGCGGCCACCGAGATCCGCAAGCACGTCGCCATCGCCGAAGCGGCCGAAAAGGCCAAACAAGAAGAAGCCGCCCGCCGCATCCGCCACGCCGACGGCCGATAACGTCGATTCCGCATTTTCTTCAAAGTGTGCACCGGCGACTGCCGATGGGTGATGCGTGCGGCCGGATGACGCCGCGGCATAACCTCGAAACCTATCTGGCCAGGAGCAGTCATGAAAAAGCTTGCGTTGACGGCAGTTGTGTCCGTGGTAGCCCTGCTGGGCAGCGGCTGCGTATCCCTTGAAGAGTACAACCGCACGGTGAAGAGCCTTGAGAACGAGCAGCAGGCCAACACCGCCCTCGCCGCCGAAAACTCGCGGCTGGAAGGCGAAGTGGACAAGCTGCGCTCAGACAACATGGCGCTTGACCGCTCGCTGCAGGAAATCAAAGACCAGGCCTCGCGCACCCCGACGGTCAGCGAAGAAGACCTGATCAGCAAGATGCAGGAAATCTGGGGCAAGGGCCTGCGCTCCGACGAATGGGAATACGTCCGCACCGGCTCAGCGGTCGGCATCCGCCTTGATGACAGCGGCGTGCTGTTCAAGACCGGCTCGTGGGACCTGACCGACGGCACGAAGGGCAAGCTGGACAAGCTGGCGGTGATCCTGGTCGACAAGCTGAACAAGGACGCCAACCTGTTCGTCCGCATCGACGGCCACACGGACACGGACCCGGTCAAGAAGCTGACCGCCAAGGGCATCAAGGACAACACGCACCTCAGCACGATGCGCGCCATGGCCGTGCGTGAGTACCTGGTCAGCAAGGGCGCCAAGGCTGATCGCCTGTTCGTCGCCGGCTTCGGCGAGTTCTGGCCGCTGGCTGGTGGCAGCAGCGCCAAGGACAAGCAGCGTAACCGCCGCGTCGAAGTGTACCTGGGCGATGCGAACGCCCTCAGCATCGGCGCACTCCCCGGCGCGCAAGTCAGCAAGTAACAGCAACCCGAGCAAGGCAAGCGAAGGGCACGCGGACAGCGTGCCCTTTGTGTTTTGCGGTAGGAGGTTAACCTCGCGGCCGGAGGTATCGCCGTGAGCAGCAAAAGCTTCGACGCCCGTTGGCTGTGGACGATTCCGCGCGTGGGTTCAGCTGTGCCCACACCCGACAGCAGCGCCTGGGTTGTGCCCGTCACGACCCACGACATCGACAAGAACGAGGCCACGACGCATCTGTGGCTGGGCGGCTACAAGCTGCGCCAGATCACCGGCGAGGCCGGGGGCAGCCAGCCCGCGTTCCGGCCCGATGGCGGCGCCGTTGCTTTCGTGCGCAGGTACACTGGGGCGGGCGACGCCCAAGGTGCCGACAAGCCGCAACTGTGGCTGAACGAGTTCGACGGCAGCGAACCGCGCCGCCTGACCGAGATGCCGCTGGGGGTCAGCGATCCGCGCTGGCTTCCTGACGGCAGCGGTCTGCTGTTTCTGGCGGCCGTGCACGACGGGCACTTTTCGCCAGGCAGCACCACCGCTGAAGAAAAGCGGCGCAAGGCTTCCAAGTTGAAGGCCTATTCCACCGAGAATCGGTTTTATCGGTACTGGGACCATTGGATCGCGCAGGGGCCGGTGCTGCACCTGTGGCATCTTGACCTGTCAACAGGCAAGCTGCGCGACCTGCTGCCGACTTCGCGCAAGCTGTTCCCGCAGATGGAAGCCGCCGGAAGCTGGGACGTGTCGCTCGACGGCCGAGAGCTGGCCTTCACTGCCAACCGCACGCCCGAGCCGTATCACGAGCTGATCAACGGCGTTTACCGCGTAAAGCTGGGTAAAGGCACGCCGAAGCTGATCTCAGGCTGGACGACGGCCGGGGCTTCGCGGCCACGTTACTCGCCGGACGGGCGCTGGCTGGTTTACGGCGCGCAAGCTGAGCAAGGCTTCTACGCCGACCGCGTGAAGCTCGTTGCCCACGAGTTGGCCACGGGCAAAGAAGTGGTGCTTACGCCCGATTGGGACTACTCGCCCTCAGACTGGGAGTTCGCCGACGCCGGCACGCTGGTGCTGATCGCCGAAGACCGCGGCGCCAACAGCATCTGGAAGCTGGATCTGTCGAAAACCCTTGGCAATCCGGCCGCCAACCCGCCCGTGCGCTTGGCCCGTGGCGGGTGGTTCAGCGGCCTCAAACTGGCAGCCGGCAAGGTCTTCACCAGCGTCCAGAGCCTGACCAAACCGCCCGAAGCCGCCACGGTGGACCTGGCCAGCGGCGAGGTCACGACGCTGACGCGCTTCACGGCCTCGGCCATGAAAGGCTGGAAGGCACCCAAGGTTCGCGAAGTCTACTTCAAAGGCGCCGAAGGCCACGACGTGCAGATGTTCGTGCTGTCGCCGGCCGGCACCAAGGGCAAGCTGCCGCTGGTGCACCTGATTCACGGCGGGCCGCACGGTGTGTTTGGAGACCAGTGGCACTGGCGCTGGTGTGCCGGGCTGTTCGCCAACGCGGGCTACCTGACGGCGCTGGTCAACTTCCACGGCAGCACGGGCTGGGGCAACGATTTCGCCCGCAGCATCCTCGGCCGCTGGGGCGACCAGCCCTACGCCGACATCATGGCCGCCACGGACACGCTGATTGACAAGGGCTGGGCGCATCCAAAGCGCATGGCGGCCGCCGGCGGCAGTTATGGCGGCTACATGGTGGCGTGGATTGCATCGCAGACCGATCGGTTCAAGGCGCTGGTGAACCACGCAGGCGTCAGCGATTTGCAGGCGCAGTTCGCGCGCGATGTGGCGCCCGGGCGCGAGAAGGCCTTAGGCGGCGAGCCCTGGGGCAATCTGGAAGGGCTGGATCGCTACAACCCGATGCGCCACAGCAAAGGATTCAAGTCGCCGATGCTGGTGATCCACGGCGAACAGGACTACCGCGTGCCCTACACGCAGGCGCTTCAGACCTACAACGCCTACATGGCGCTGAAACGCAAAGCCCGACTGGTGGTGTACCCCGACGAAAACCACTGGGTGCTGAAGCCGCAGAACAGCATCCACTGGTACGGCGAGGTGCTGGGCTGGCTTAAACGCTGGCTGTAATCAGGCGCGGCGCGGGGTGGCCATGATGCGCTCGTAGTACGCCTCCCACACCGGCAGCAGGGCTTCGCGGCGGAAGCGGCTTTGCGCGCGTTCGCGGGCGGCCGCGCCCATTTGCTTGCGCCGGGCGTCGTCGCCCAGCAGCTCGGTCAGGGCCTTGGCCATGCCGGCCACATCGCCCGGTGCCAGCAGCACGCCGCAATCGGGCGTGACAACTTCGGGCAGGCCGCCGGTGTTGCTGGCGATTACGGGCACGCCGCAGGCCATGGCCTCAAGCGCGCTGAGGCCGAAGCTTTCGTATTCGCTGGGCAGGAAGAACAGGTCGGCCTGGGGCAGCAGCTCCCAGATCGCGTCGTATGTACCGATGAAGCTGCAACGCGAGAACACGCCCAGTTCACGGGCCAGGTCTTTGCAGGCGCCGACTTCCGGCCCGTCGCCGACCAGCACCAGCCGCGCCTTTTGCTTGCCGCTGGCCTGCGCAAAGGCGCGCACGACGTCGCGAGGCCGCTTCACATCGCGGAAGTTGCTGACGTGGATCACGATCTTTTCGTCGGGCGCGGCCATCTGCTTGCGCTTGTCGTTGCAGCAGCCGGGCTGGAAGCGCTCGGTATCCACGAAGTTCGGGATGACTTCGATGTTGGTTGCGCCGCAATCGATGGTGCTGAGCACGCGCTGCTTGAGTTCTTCGGACACGCTGGTCACGCCGTCGCTCATGCGGATGCCGAAGCGCGTAACGCGCTGGAACACGCGTTGCTGGCCGATGATCGTGATGTCGGTGCCGTGCAGCGTGGTGACCAGCCGGATGTTGCTGCCCGCGCCGTTCAGCATTTCGCGGGCCAGGTGGCCGCTGACGGCGTGGGGGATGGCGTAATGCGCGTGGACGATGTCCAACCCGTATTGCTCAGCCACGTCCATGATCGTGCCCGCAAGCGCCAGGTCATAGGGCGGGAAGCGAAACAGCGGGTAGGCCGTCACTTCGACTTCGTGATAGCTGAGGTTGTTGCGGAAGGACTGGAAGCGAAACGGGATGGCGTAGCTGATGATGTGCACCTGGTGGCCATTGTCGGCCATGGCGGCACCAAGTTCCGTGGCGACAACGCCGGAACCGCCGTGGGTGGGGTAACAGACGACACCGATACGCATGGGCAGCCTGAACAACAGGGCCCCACAGCCTATTCCCGAAGGGCGAATCAGGACAGGGTGGTGTTCGAGGATGGCCGAAAAAATGGGACGGCCGAGACACGCTGAGAAGGCCGGAAAGGAGAGCGAAAGCTACCTTCTCGTTGTCATGCCTCGGCCGCGAACTCGCGTCGGCAGAGCCGACGGGTTGTATATCGTTGCACTGCGCTTGGGGTGTTCAAACAACTCGTGGAAGAGGGGACTTCGCACGCTGCCTGCCACTCGCCAAGTTAGTGTATCCTATTTTAGCCCACAGTCAACGCGCAATCGGCCAGAATCCAAGGGTTGCAGCCACTGAGGCCGATAACATCGCAACCGTTAACGCCTGAGGCCAAGTCACGGAATCCAGAAAACCCGATTTTCGGGAGCGCCGGCCTCTGGCCGGCATGGGCCGTCCCGGCCACGGGTCCGTCAAGTGCACCCCTGGTGCGCAACCAGAGCCCGCAGCGTAAGCAGCGGGACGAAGGCAGAAGTGGCGCACAGAACATGGAACCACGAAGGTTTGCGCCGCAGATACAGTGCCATGAACCGCAGGCGAAGTTGATTGCCGGCGTTCTGTGGCTCTGTCCCGCCGCTTGCGCAGCGGGCTCTGAGTCGGGTTACTCGGCCAGCAGGTCGTAGCCGAGGCTCTTGATTACACGGGCTTGCCGGATCTGGCCGGGGGCGTGCTTTCCCTTGAGCATTACTGTGCAGTCGATTTCCGGCGCGTCGGCCTTGGACCGGGCCAGCGTGGGGTACTTGGGGTCCTGGCTTTCGCCTTCGGTGATGACGGTGATGGTCTTTCCCACGGCCTCAGCGTTGTGTTTGGCTAGCAGGTCGCGGTTCACTTCCATGAAGCGCAGGTGGCGCTGCTCGATTACGTCGGCGGGCAGCTTGCCATCAAGCGCGAAGCTGGCTGCCCGGTCTTCGTCGCTGAAGGGGAATGCCCCCGCCCGGTCAATGTGGCCGGCCTTGATGAACGCGATCAGTTCTTCGAACTCGGCGTCGGTTTCGCCGGGGAAGCCGACAATAAAGGTGCTGCGCAGCGTGAGGTGGGGGATGCGCGCGCGCATTTTCTCGATCAGCCGCAGCGTGGTGTCGCGGGTTGAGCCGCGCCGCATGCGCTGCAGCACCGGCGTCGCGATGTGCTGCAACGGCATGTCGATGTAGCCCAGCAGCTTGGGCTCGTTGGCCAGCAGCTCAATCAGCTCATCGCTGACCTGCGTGGGGTAGGCGTACATCAGGCGGATCCACTCAATGCCCTGCACCTTGGCGAGGTCGGCCAGCAGTTCATGCAGCGTTTTGCGCTTGTCGGTGTCGAGGCCGTAATACGTGCTGTCCTGGGCGACGATGATCAGCTCTTTGGCGCCGTCGGCGGCCAGTTCGCGCGCTTCTTCGATGATCTGCGTGCGGGGCTTGCTGCGGAAGCGGCCGCGAATTGACGGGATCGTGCAGAAAGCGCACTTGTGGTCGCAGCCTTCGCTGATGCGCAGATAGGCGTAATGGCGCGGCGTCATGCGCAGGCGGGCGCGGTCGTCATAGATTGTGCCGCGTTCGTCGGGATCGCTGATCGCCACGCTGCGCGCAAGCTGGCCGCTGGTGCCGAGTTCGCGCAGCACGTCGGTCAGCCGTGTGCGGTCGTTGACGCTGACCAGCGCGTCCACGCCTGGGGCCTCTTTGTCGAGCACCGCGCGGTAGTTGCCGACCATGCAGCCAGCGACCACGACGCGCTTGATGTTGCCCTTTTCCTTCAGCGCAATCATGCGGCCGATGTAGTCGAGGCTCTCGTCGCGCGAGGCCTGCAGGAAGCCGCAGGTGTTGATGACGACGACATCGGCGCTTTCGTAGTCGGGCGTAAGGACAAAGCCTTCGCCGGCAATGTGGCCGAGCATGGTTTCGCTGTCGATGAGGTTCTTGGGGCAACCCAGCGAAATGAAAGCAACAGTACCAAGCGCGGTCTTCATGCCGGGATGCTAGCAGCCCCCGCGCGTCGTTGTAGGGTGAGCGCCATGAGCAGCAACGTTTGGGTGGCAGTCGAGGTAACGCGCCGGTTGCGCCTGGTGGACGGCGAACTTGCTCCCGCAAGCGGCCTCACGGTCGGCGGGGTGAACCTGTTGCAGCGGCAGGTCAAGCTTGCGCTTGAGCTGGCACCGCCGGGCAACGTGATGCTGCTGACGCCGCAGCCCGACGAATACGTGCTGGAACTGGCCGGTGAACACGAGTTGCGGGTCACCTCGCCGATGGAACTCATCGCGTCGATGACTGAGCGCGCGGCCGCCGGCGAATCCGGCGCGGTCGTGCTGCTGCGCCAGACCTGCCCGCTGCGCGACGCGGCCCTCGTGCGCACGGCGATTGACGGGCTGGCCAAGCACCCGGTGCTGATCAGCGCCAGCGTGCCGCCGCCGGGGAGTGCCTTGCACGATGCAATCCCCGGCGAAGACGACCCGGACCATCGCTGCCAGGCCTTTGAGGTGCGGCGGCTTTCCGAGTTCACCAAAGACGCCATGGCGGCGATCCCTGGCCGCGATGACACGCTGCACTTCATACCGTGGGACAGCTTCGCCGAACTGAACCGGCCCACCGACGAGCCGCTGGTGGCCGAGCGCCTGCGAAGCTGGGGCTAGGTGTTGAACTTGGGTTGCAGCTTCTGGTGCATGAACTCGGCCAGCGCCTGGCTCAGGTTGTCGTCGCGGATCTCGTACCAGTCGAACGTCGCCACCTCGGCGCGCTGGGCGTCGGTTACGCTCTGGCGCAGCACCTCGGCCAGTTTACCGTAGGGTGCCCAGCCGCACTTGAGCACTTCATGGGCGCTGCTGCGCAGCAGGTACACGCCGCCGACGTGGGGCACGCGGTCGATCATTTCTGCGTTGAAGGGCCAATCCCAGCTGCGGGCGGCGTTGCCGTCAGGGTCAACGTAATTGTCCTGCACGGCCTGGGCCAGGTTCTCAAGCTTGACGCGCAGTTGCTCGCCGTTGCCCATGTTGCGCAGGCTGACGACGCCTTCTTTTTCTTCTTCCGGGCCGGCGATCACGACAAACGGAATGCCCTTGCGCGAGGCGTACTTGAGCTGCTTCTGCAGTTTGGCCGCAGGTTCCAGGTACAGTTCCGAGTTGATGCCGCCCTTGCGCAACGCAGTTACAGCGCGCAGGGCGTAGCCCCGTTGCTCGGGCGCGAACACTGTCACGAGGGCCACGGCGCTGGCGCGGGTCTTGGGCAGCAGCTTGAGTTCTTCCAGCGCCGAGATCAGCCGGTCAATGCCCACGCTGATGCCGACGGCCGGCACGTCTTCGCTGCTGAACAGCGCCACCAGGCCGTCGTAGCGGCCGCCCGACATGACGCTGCCGAAGCCCGGCAAATCCTGCAGATAGGTTTCGAACACGGTGCCGGTGTAGTAATCGAGGCCGCGCACGATGGTGGGGTCGATGCGCAGCACTTCATCGGGCACGCCCATGGCCAGTGCGCTTTCATAGACTTCGCGCAACTCGCTGCAACCGGCGGCACCCATGTCGGTGTCGCCCAGCGCCGCTTGCAAGGCCTCAATGCGGGCGAGGTTTCCCGCGGCCCTTTCGCCGAGATGCAGGAAGTCCAGCACCGCAGCCAGTGACGCCTCGGTAAAGCCGCCTTTGCCAATCAGCGCCTGCAACTCGCCTTTCACGCCGGATTCGCCGACCTTGTCGAACTTGTCAACGCTGCGCATGACAGCGTCCATGACCGTGCCGTCCGAGATGGCGAGTTTGGCCTGCAGGCCGCGGAAGAGCTTGCGATTGTTGAAGCGGATCAGGAAGTTCGGCACGTTCAGCGCGCGCATCACGGCGTAGTCGATGGCCAGGCATTCGGCGTCGGCCAGCAGGCTGTCGGTGCCAAGCACGTCCACGTCGCATTGCCAGAACTCGCGGAAGCGGCCCTTGGCAGGGCTTTCGGCGCGCCACACCGGCCCCATCTGGTAGCGCTTGAAGGGGCGCGGCAGCTCGCCTTTGTATTGGGCGTACACGCGCGCGAGCGAGATCGTCAGCTCGTAGCGCAGGGCAACGTCGCGGTCGCCGTTGTCGCGGAAGCGGTAAAACAGCTTCTCGGCCTCCGGGCCTGCTTTGCCCAGCAGAATCTCGGAGTACTCAATGCTCGGGGTATCCAGCGGCTCAAAGCCGTAGCGTTCAAACACCTCGGCAATGCGGCGCAGCAAACGGGTACGCGGCACCATTACCTCAGGCAGGTAGTCGCGGAAGCCCTTCAGGATGCGAGGTTCAATGCGTGCCATGGTCGTCTCAAACGGGCGCGTGTTTCTAGCGCATTGGAATCGTCGGTGCAATCGCCGTTTCAACAACAGACCCCGGCGCGAGGCCGGGGTCTGCACAGTTTGGAATGCCTACTTCTTGAGCTGCTTCAGTGCTTCTTGCGGGGTCGTGGCGAACTTGAAGACCTGGCTCAGGCCCAGCATGTCGAAGACTTCCTGTACGGGCTCGGTGGGGTTCATGAGCACGATGTCGCCACCGCGTTCCTGGCTGGCGCTGAGGGTGCCGATGAACACGCCCGCGCCGGCGCTGCTGATGTACTCGACGTCGGCCAGGTTCACCGCGAGGCGCACCTTGCCCTCATCGAACAGGTTGTTGATGGTCTGTTCCATGTACTCGAACGTGTGCGCATCAAGCCACCCGGCCACGTGAACCATGGTGACTTCGGGCGACAGCTGCTCGAGGTTGATCTCAAATTCCCGCATTGAATCCCGCCTTCTTTCTGCGTCCTTTTCCTGCGTCCTTTTCCGTCCTCAGTTTGCGTCGTGCCTTTGTCGTTGTTTCGGTTGGGTACCGGTTTGCGTCCTAGCTCTGCACGACGATGTACTTCACCAGCGTCAGTTCGTTGATGTCGCCCTCGCGCGAGGTGTAGCGCACTTCGTCCATCACCTTGCGCATGATGAAAAGCCCCAGCCCGCGCTTGTTGCCGCTTGCGATGTGCGCGGGCAGGTCGATTGCCTCGTTCTTCTTGCTGCCGGCCGCCGGGTCGTAGCTGATGCCGTTGTCGCGGATGCGCACCGTGAAGCGCTGCTGATCGGCCTCAATCAGTACCTCGACGCTGCCCGGTTCGCGGCCCTCGTAACCGTGCTGCATGGTGTTGGCGACGGCCTCATCGACTGCCAGCACCACCTTGTTGACGTCTTTGGTGGGCAGCAGCGAACGCTTGATGGCGTTGTGCAGGAACTCGCGAACGACCGCGAGGTTGCGCGTGTGCGCGGCTACCTCGAGCCTGTCCGTGACGTGGGAATCCGACATCCGTGTTGCCCCCGGTTGCGTCCTCGTGCGATTCCTGACTTCCCGCGCGGCAGCGCGGCCTTGCCCTGGCTAACCCACCTTCACAGTCACGATTGTGATGTCGTCGTGCTGCTCATCGGCTTGCGCGTGGCCCTGGATCGCGTTGACCAGCGTCGTCAGGTACTCAGCGCTGCTCTTGTTCGCGCACTGGATCGTGATTGCCTGCATGCGCTGTTCGCCGAACTCTTCGTTCGTCGGGCTCATCGCCTCCGTGACGCCGTCCGTGAAGATCACCGCGCGGTCGCCGCGTTGCAGCTGGATCACTTCTTCCTTCATGTTGCGCTCAAACAGGCGGCCGTCTTTGTCAAAGCCAAGCGCGATGCCGCCCGGGTTTACCTCAATGCACTGCTTCGTGGCCGCGCGGTACAGCAGCAGCGGGTTGTGGCCGGCGCTGGCGACGGTCAGGCGCGCGGTCGGGATATCCAGCAGCATGTAGAAGGCGGTCACGAACATGCCGCGCTTGATGTCCTTGGCCAACGTGCGGTTCACCTTGCAGAAGATGTCGCGCGGGCTGAGGTTGGCCTGGGCCTCGTAGCTGACGAGGGCCTTGCACATCATCATCACCATGCTGCCCGGGATGCCCTTGCCCGACACGTCGGCGCAGACCATGCCCAGGTGTGTCTTATCGACAAGGAAGAAGTCGTAGTAGTCACCGCCGACTTCTTTGCTGGGCGAGTAGTACGCACTTACGTCGTAGCCCGCGATGCGGGGCACGTGCTTGGGCAGCAGGTTTTCCTGGATTTCCTTGGCGATATCGAGGTCGTGCTTACGCCCCTGGTTCTCAAGCCATACCGCCTGGGCGCTTTTCAGGCCTGCGGCCATGTCGCCCAGCAGGCGCGACAGAATGCCGACTTCATCGCGGCTGCGGGCCAGCGGGCGGTGATCGAAGTTGCCGCCGCTGATGATCTGGATATCCGACATCAGTGTGTTCAGCGGCTTGGTGATGCCGCCGCCGAGCACAAACGCCAGGCCGATCGCCAGTACCACGCAGACCACCGAGATGCCGAGAATCGAAAACAGCAGGGTATTCTTGCGGCTCTGGATTTCCTTGCGGTCGAGGTAGATCGAGATGCGTTCGCCGTTGCTGATGTCTTTGCTGAAGCCGTAGGCTTCGGCACCGTTGATCAGCGCGCCGCGGTCCACGGTAACGTCGCCGACCACGCGGGTGTCGTTGCTGGGCAGCCGCTCAATCGCGCTTTTCTTGGGGTCGGGGCTGATTACGGTCAGTTCTTCGGGGCCGAAATCCACCATCAGGCCGCCCGGCATTTCGAAGATAATGAACTTTACCTGGCTGCCTTCGGTGCTGACCAATTCATCCAGGTCGGCGGTGAAGTCGCCCTTCAGCTCACTGAAGATCTTCTTGCGCAGGCCCATCGGCGAATTGATCAGGTCCGTGTCGGTCTTTTCAAACACCGCTTTGCGCAGCGCGGCAAACGAGTCGCGCTCAACGTTGCGGCCGAAGCGCGTGAACAGGGCCGTGAAGTAGCCCTTCATGCCGGCCTCCATGGCCTCATAGTTCACGCGACGCGGCAGGTTGGGCTCGCGGGCTTTGTCTTTGCCGCCCGGTGCCAGGTTCTTCACGTCGTTCCATGCCGGTCCCAGCAGCTCAATCTTCTTTTCTTCGGTGAGGGCCGCAAAAGCCTCAGGCCGGTCGATCATTTCGCCGGCCACCAGCACCCACAGCCGGTCGTCGCGCAGCTGGTCCCAATTCGCGAAGTCGCCGCAGGCGGGGATGCGCTTGTGAAAGTGCGTCTCCTGCATGGAGTCCCAGTAGGTCTTGAACTTGTTCTGGCGGTTGTCGGGCTGGCCGAAGTACGCGATCAGGCCCTTTTCATTCAGGCCTGCGCGATAGGGGCGGTGGATAGCCTCAGCCTGCTGCAGCATGCCCACGCCCGCTTGCTCAATCGTGCTGTCCAGGCTTGCGGTCGCGATCATGAGCACAATGATGAACACCAGCAGCGACACGCCGGCCGCCAACAGGCTCATCGCCAGCACAATCTTGGTCTTGATCGGCAGGCCTTGCGTCTTCAGGCGCATGACCGGCGGGCGCGCCGGGGCTGCTGCCTTGGCCGGTGCTTCCGCGCCGCCTGCTTGCGACGGTGGTGCCGATACCACAGGAATCTGCCCCGCGCTGGTGCGGGCCGCCGGCATGGAACCCGTTGATTCACGCGCCTTGGTGGCGGGTGGCGGGGTCATCATGCGACGGGTTGTCCCGGAGCTTGGGGGGCGCTGGCCTGGCAGATTGGGCTTGGTTGCCATCGATCTTTCTTTCAGCTGTCCCTGCCGACTATCCCGGCTTTATGCCCCCATGATTGCAGCACGTGCCACGTTCAACGTCGCGGCCGCAAACACCGCTGCCACAAGGTCATCGGCCAGAATACCAACACTTCCCGGTAGTCGTTCGAAAACCCTTACAGGCCACGGCTTAGCAATATCGTAGACCCGAAATATTAATAACCCAGCGCAAATCTCCAAGAGGCTGCCTGCACCGGTCAGTCCGCAGGTCAAAAACACGGCCGCCACCTCATCCAGCACAAACCAACCGGGGTCCTTGACCCCGGGTAGCTTCAGGATGGCCACCCCGGCTGCCAAGCTGGCAATACAGGACACCCCCGCCAGTACAAACCACAGGTGGGGGATGTGACCCGGCAGGGCGTACAGCAGGGCCACGGCAATGCCGGCCGCTGCCACGCTGCCGACGGTGCCGGGCATGAATCGCACGAGTCCGCAACCGCCGAAGCTGCCTGCGATTACGGCAAAGTTCAGGGGTGGGCGGGTTGTCGGTGTCTGGGTCATCAGGCAACGCAGCGAAGGACTGTCAGGCCTGCATACTTGTGCTATGGTATCGGCCTTTTGGGGGCAGGATACGGCCATTTCAGGCCCGGCCGGACCAACGTGCAATGAGCGGTTTCACTGACCTTGTCGCCAGCATCGGCAGCGTAATCAATCGCTGGATCTCCACGCTTGGGGATGCCGTCCGCTTTGGCGCGGCCGCCATGTGGTTCGGCATTCGGGGTCTCGCTAACCGGCGTATCTATCCCTTCCGCGACCTGATCGTCCAGATGGACTACACCGGTGCCCGCAGCACCCCGATCATGCTGCTGCTGGGGCTGCTGGTGGGGGCCTCGCTTGTGATCCAGACCACACCCAGCCTCGCCCGCTACGGCCCTGCAGAACTGGTTGCCGGCGTGGTCGGCGTGTCGGTGCTGCGCACGCTGGGCCCGTTGCTGGCGGCGATCATTTTCGCCGGCCGCGTCGGTGCGGGCTTTACGGCTGAGCTTGGCACGATGGCGGTCAGCGAAGAGATCACGGCGCTGGATTCAATGGGCATTCACCCGGTGGGCTACCTGGTGGCACCGCGTTTTCTGGCAGCGTGCATCATGCTGCCGGCGTGCACGGTACTGTTTGATTTCGCGGCGCTGGCGGGCGCGTACATCGTGGGCATCTACCAATTCAATATCTCGCACGAGGCGTGGATGGACGTGACGAAGCAGTTCGTCGAGCTTTCGAACTTCACGTTCGGTTTGGCCAAGAGCGTGGTGTTTGCGGTGATCATCACCCTGGTGTGCTGCTACAAGGGCTTCAACGTCAAGGGCAGCGGTATGGAAGTGGGCCGCGCCACGATGCAGGCGATTGTGGTGTGCCTGATCCTGATCATCTTTGCCGACTTCGTGTTGTCGATGGTCTACAACTTCCTGTCCAAACTGGGGATTGTCGGATGAGCCCGGTAACGGACAGCGTTCAGCCATCGTCTGCGGGGGTACCGGCGGTTTCCGTACGCCGGTTGCGCAAGGCATATGACGACAACGTGGTCCTGAACGACCTCAACTTTGAGCTTGAGCGCGGCAAGGTCTACGCCGTGATCGGGCCTTCCGGCTGCGGCAAAAGCACCCTTTTGCGGCAGATGATCGGCGCGGAAGCACCCGACGCCGGCGAAGTCTTTATTGACGGCGTCAACATCCACGCGGCCGACCGCAAGACCCGCGACGAAGCACGACGCAAGTTCGGTGTGCTGTTCCAGAGTGCAGCATTGCTGAACGGCCTGACCGTTGCCCAGAACGTCGCCCTGCCGATCCAGCGCCATACCGACCTGCCCCAAAGCACCATCGACCCGATGGTGAAGATGAAGCTTGAGCTCGTGGGTATGGGCTCAGCCCTCGACAAGTACCCCTATGAAATCAGCGGCGGCATGAAGAAGCGCTGCGGCCTGGCCCGCGCGATTGCGCTGGACCCCGCGATTGTCTTCTACGACGAGCCCAGCGCCGGCCTTGACCCCGTGATGATCGGCGTGATCGACAAGCTGATCCGCGACCTGACCGCGAACCTGGAAATCACATCCGTACTGATCACCCACGAAATGCCGAGCGTGTTCCGCATCGCCGACGAGGTGCTGATGCTGTTCGGCGGAAGCATCGTCTTCCGCGGCACGCCGGAGCAACTGCGCCGCAGCAATGACCCGGTCGTGCGCCAGTTCATCAACGGCGACCCGGACGGGCCGATCAACGCCCCGCGCCAGCTTTCGGAATTGTCGGAGAGGCTGCTGGGTCCCGGCCGCAGCGCGCGAGGTGCCCAGTCATGAGCCTGCCGCGCAGCACCAACCTGCTTACGGGCTGGATCGCGATCGGGCTGATTGCGGCCCTGGCGCTGTACTTCGGTATCAGCGCGCTGCTGAAGCCGCCGGCACCGGTGCGCAAGCGTTATGTCGCGTACTTTGACCACTCGGGCGGCATTGAGGTGGACGACGCGGTCCGCATCAAGGGGCGTCGGGCCGGCCGCGTGACCGACGTGCAACTGGTGCAGCACGAAGGCCGCCTGCAGGCCCGAGTCGAGTTTGAGATTGCCCCGGGCACCAGTTCAGAGTGGCTGAAAACGCAGGAGATTCCGGCCGACAGCCGCATTGCCATCAGCCTGCCTACGCTGCGTGGGAGGCCGACGCTGATCGTCAACATCGGCGAAAGCAGCACCGAGTTCATTGCGCCGGGCGGCGAATGGAAGAACGCCAAGGGTGTGGCCGCCAAGGACATCTATTCGACGCTGGTCGAAAACTTCGAGAAAGTGCAGCAGGCGGTCGATGAGTACGGCGCATTTTTCCGCGACGAGGCCCGGGTGCAGGCGCTGAAAGACCAGGCCGCCGAGATACGGGCGGCGCTTGAGCGCGTGGACCGCAGCATGGAACTGGATACCGATGCGCTAGCCGGCATCAGTGATGCCCTGGCCGAACTGAAGCAGAGCCTCGACCAGGCCACTGAGAGTATGCGCGCGCAGCACATTGCCGGCGGCGGCATGCTGGGGCGCGCGCTGGCCGCCCTCACGCCCGGCGGGCCCGACTTCGCCGGGCCGACGCAGCGCAACCTGCGGCAACTGAACGCCGGGGTATCGGCAGCCAACGCGGGCATGGATTCGGCCGCGAAGGGTTTTCACGGAAATCCGGCCGAAGGGGCTGAGCCGGGCGGTTTGCTGGGCTCGGTGCTGAAACTCGAAAAGGCGCTCGATGACGGCAACAAGCAGTTGCAATCGGCCGGGCTGGGCAAGCTGGCCAAAGACCTACGCAAGATGTCGGCCGAGTTGCGCGCATCGTCAGAGCTGGGGGCCGGTGACCCGTCACAGTTCGGCGGTGGGCTGCCTTGGCGCAAGTACCGTCGCTACTTCAATGGCGACAGCCCGCTGCCCGGCGGCGTAGATGGCAGCAAAGACGCCGCTGGCGCGCGTAAGGCACCCCGCGGCACCGAGAAAGAACGCGAAAACAAGGCAGTACCCACAGAGTAGCAGTAGCCAAAGACAAGCAGCCGGAGGCAAACATGGCGCGCAAGAACAGTCGATCTGACCTGATTACCGGTGCCTTTGCGATGCTGGTTATCGTGTGCTTCGTAGCCGTCGTAATGTTCCTGCAGGCCGTGGGCCCGAAAGTTGAGGGCACACGCTACGTGGTCGTGTTCGACGACGTGGGCGGCCTTGGCAGCAACGCCAACGTGCTGGTGGCCGGGCAGCGCGTCGGCAAGGTCGATTACATCCGCACTTTGCCGATTGTTTCGGCCCAGGGCGCGCGCAGCGTCGAAGTGGAGGTGGGCATCATCATTACTGAAGACTTCGCCGAAGCCGTGATCATCCCCGTGGATACCGTGGCGCAAGTGCAGATGGGCGGCTTCTTCGGCGGCAACCAGATCGTGTTGAACCTCGGCAAGGCCCGCGACACCGTAAAGCCCGGCCAGCGCCTGCCTGAGAAGGGCCGCAAGCCGATTGACTTCAACACATTGCTTGAAAGCGCACAGCGCACGATGACGGAACTGGAGACCGGCCTCAAGAAAGTGGCGGAGCTTTTGAATGAAGACTCGTTCACCGGCAACATCCGCGAATCACTGAACACGCTGAACGCCGCACTGAGCAAGCTGGATAGCGGCCTGGCCGCGATGGAGCCCGCGTTCGGCAAAGTAGGCCCGACGCTGGAATCGACCAACGAGCTGCTGGACCAGATCAAAGAGCTGATCTCCAAGAACGACGAACAGATCACCAACGTGCTCAAGAACCTCGAAAGCGCCACCGGCAAGTTCGACGCGCTGATGTCAGACGACGAGCAAGGCGTGCCCCGGCTGGTCAGCAGCCTCAACACCATCGCCGACACCATGGATGAACTGCTGCTGAACCTGAACGACGTGGTGCTCGATAACCAGCTCAACATCCAGATCAGCCTGCAGAACATCCGCGAGGCCAGCGCCAGCATCCGCACGTTTGCGCGCCGTATTGAGCGCGACCCCAGCCTGCTGATCTGGGGCGACTCGGAAGACGAAAAGCGCCGCCAGGAACTTGAGGGCGCGCGGCCCACGCCCAACGTAGATGAAATGGAAATCCGCAACAGCGGCCGTCGCCCGCGCAAGGAAAGCGACTAGTCGGCAGTTGTATGTGGGGGCGCTCGACCGTATCTAGGCTGCATACATGATGAAGTGGAAACATCTGCTGTTTGCCCTGACGCTTGGCCTGCTGGTGCAGGCGTGCGGGCTGCCGCGCCTGAACTCGTTTGAGCGTGGCGTGGAATACATGGACCACTCTGACTACCCGCGCGCCGTCGAAAGCTTCAAGGAACACATCCGGCGCGAAGGCGAGTCACTGGGCGTGTGCTTTAACCTGGGTGTCTGCTACCAGGACCAGAAAGAGTACGACCAGGCCGTCGAGTGGTACGAGAAGGCATTGCAATACGACCCCCGCGACGGCGACACGCTGATCAACCTGGGGCTCACGTACCTCGCGCAGGGTCGCGAGGCCGCGGCACTGAGCAAACTGGAAGCCGCCGCCCGTGTCGAGAAAGACCGCGCCTACCCGCTGGTGGCGATGGCGATCTACTTCCAGAAGGTCAACCGGCTGGACCGCGCCCGCGAGCTGTATGAAGAGGCAGCCACGCGCGAAGAAAAGTCGGGCTACCTGTGGTACCACTTCGCGACGCTGCAGGAACAGCTCACCAGCTACGGCGACGCGGCGCGCATGTACGAAAAGTCAACGCAGTATGACCCGACCAACCCGGCCGCGTTTGAGGGTGCCGGGCGCTGCTATTACCTGCAGCAGAACTGGCGCAAGGCGATTGAGAACTATGACTTCGCGATTTACCTGTCGCCTGATTCGCCGCGCCTTTACATCCGTGCGGCCGACACCCTGGTCAAGCTGGATCGGCTGCAACGCGCGGTGCAGTACCTGTGGGCAGCGCGCGGCCTGAAGACACAGGACGACCCGGAAATCCGCCAGCGGCTGCTTGAGCTGTACCCGCGCCTGCTGGAACAGGAACGCGCCGGAAGCTCGCCCGTCGAGGGCGCAGCCAACGAGTAGGCAGCCAACGAGTATTCAGGGATTGCGCTCGAACCAGTCGCGCCAGGCGTCTTTGTTGATGCCGTGGTCCTGCCCGCCGGAAAGCTGGCCCAGCGCGCTCTTGGCGGCTTCGGCCACCGACTTCTCGCTGTCGCCGAGCATGCGGATCAGCACCGGGTACTGGCTGCGGTCGCCCAGTTTGCCAAGCGCGTAGGCCACGCTGATGCGGATGCTGTCGTTGGCGGGGTCTGCAAGCATGGCGGCCACGCTGGGCGCGGCGTCGGAGGCCTTCAGGCGGCCCAGTTCGGTCAGCGCCGTGGTGCGGACACTCAGCGATTCGTCTTTCAACGCGGCAATGAGGTCGGCCACGGCACCCAAACCCTTTTCCTTGGCGGCGGCGCGCAGTGCCGCTGAGCGCGCGCTGGGGCCGCTGGGGGTCTTGGGTTTCGGCTGCTCGGCCGCGTCATTGTCGCGCTTGGGGAAGCCCGCGATCTTGCGGCGCTCGGGCTCGGGCGTTGCCGTGTCAGTGCCCGCCACGGGCGGTTGATTGGGCCGGTGCGTGGGGTTGTAGCGGTAGTAGACCTCAAGGCACAGAATCGCGCAGGCGGTGCTGTACAGGTCGCCCATGATTGGGCCGATCCACGTGTCGTCAGCCTGCCACGAGCCCTTGCGCGGGCCCTTCAGCACCTGATTCTCGAGCAGCGAGGTCTTGAGCTGCGCGTTCCAGGTTTCCCAAGCCGCGCCCTTGCCGTCGTTCTTCAGGAACAGCCCGAGCGTGCCGTAGTACCAGCCATAGAACGTGTGGAAGTTCGGGTTTTCGCTGCCGTGGCTGGGGTCAAGCAGCCGCGTGTACACCGGCAGGTCTTTCAGCAGCAGCCCTTCAGCGGCCTGGTTCACTTTGTCGAAGCGGTCGACATCCAATATGCAGCGAACCGCAAGGCCCACGCCTGTCATGCCGATGCCTCGGCGCGTGCCGGGCAGGCTGCCGTGGTAGCGGTCGGCGTAGTTGGTTTCGCCGGTGGCCAGGCTTTGGCGTTCGTACAGGCCCGCGAGGTTGTCCCAGTTGCGCTGGTTGACGCTGATGCCGCAGGCGCGCGCGCTCTTGAACGCAAGCGCCGCCCAGCCCGAAATCGACAGGTCGTTGCGCTCATAGCCGCGAGGCCCGCCCGATACGGCATAGGCGTTGTAATCCCAGCCGCCGCCGACGCCCTGCGTGCGCTCGAGATAGCGCACCGCGCGCTCGGCCGCGAGCTTCAGGTCTTCGTCGCTTGCTGCGCCAAGCCCGTAGGCCTCACACAGTGCCAGTGTGGCCACGGTGTGCGTGTACATCGCGATCGAGTTGCGATAGCCGATGAAGCCGTCGGTGCCCTGGTTGCTGAGCAGCCAGTCAATCGCGCGCTTGACGTTGCGCTTGTACTCGCCGCTGGTGGTTGAGTTGCCGGCCGCGAGGAACGGAAGCACGCAAAGTGCCGTCACCGCGCCGCGATAGCCGTTGTCGCCGCGCGCCCATTCCGGCGGGTGGCGGAAGCCATCGTTGGGGTCCCAGCTTCCGTTGGCGGCCTGCTTCTTGGCCAGGTACTCGAGGCCGAGGTTGACGGCGTTTTCTGTGTCTTCGCCGCCGCCGAATTGCCTCAGTGCGGCCTGCTTGGTTTCACCGCTGCGGTTCTTGAACAGGCCGGCACCGCCTGCCGCTTCTGGTGCCGCTTGCGGCCTGCCGCCGCCAAGGCCCTGCGCGCTGTCGGGGCGCGTGAACTTGAAGTCACTGGGCGGGCGTGGGGCCGGGGGCGCCACATCGGGCATTTCGGCCATCGGCGTGGGTTCATCGGGTGCTTCGTAAAGCGGGTCGCCGGCGTCTTCGACTGGCGTCTCAACCATTTCTTCGGGGAACACCAGCTCATCATCCAGCGGCTGCAGCTCGGGCGATTCGAACTCGGCCGGTGCGGGCGCTGTCACGGGCGCAGCGGTGCGGGCTTGCTCAAGTTTCAGTGTGTCCTGGGTCAGCAGCGCCTTTTCGATGTCGGCGCGGAACATGAATGCCATAAGCAGAAACACGATGTGCACAGCGGCGGCGATGCTGAGGCTGTTCCAGGTCCAGCGCCCGATCATGGCCAGCGTTTTGACGGCGCGTTCGCCGCGAGGCAGCTTCACATCGCGGCCACGCACGGCGGCGGGCTGTGCATACAGCGGCAGGCGGGCCTTGGCGCGGCGGCCCTTGCCAATCTGGGCGCTGATCGCGCCCTTGTTGATGATGAAAACCGCCGGCGACATGCACAGCGGGCAGGGCCGACCTTCGTACGCCAGCGGCGAGGCGCAGCGTTGGCAGCGCGGACCAGACATGATTTTCAAGGGCGCGCTCATCTGCAACGATTGTCCGCCATTCAGCCCGCTTAGTAAAGCGTAAGTTGCAGCCGGATGTGGCCTTGCATCGCCAACCAGCCCAGCAGCGCCAGCATTAGCAGATTCGCACAGACCACCAGAATCGCCTTCAGCTGAAAGGATTTCTTGGAAGTCTTGTGCCGGAAAACCCTCATCCCAAGCAGCATTCCGGGCGAAGCCAGAGGCAGACCCAGCAACAGCAGCGTGAGTTCCGGCGTGCGCGAAGCACCGCGCCGAGCCTTGCGCTTGTCCAAGCCCTGCGCCGCAAAGGCCAGCAGGTTGAAGGCCAGCGCCGGCAGCGCGATCCAGCCGATCGGCAGCTCCATGGGCTACCTCAGTTCCGCCAGCCGTTTGCAGGCTTCGGCCAGTACCGGGTGTTCTTTTGCGTAACAGAAGCGCAGCAGGTTGCGGCCTCGACCGCTGCCGGGCTCGTAAAACGCGCTGCCGGGGATGGCGGCAATTTTGGCGCGCTTGAGCAACTCGGCCGATGCGATCTTGTCGTCGCCCCAGCCGTGGGCGGTATAGTCGGCCATCACGTAATAGCTGCCGTGGGGGCGATAGGGCTTGAAGCCGCCGGCCTCCAGCGCGTCGCAGATCATGCTGCGGCCGACCTCGTATTCGCGGCGGATGCCTTCATAGTACTCGGGCCCCGCGTTCAGGCCCTTCAGCACGCCGCGCTGCAACGGGTGCGGCGCGCAAATGTACAGCAGGTCGCTGGCGACCACAGCCTTTTCCATGATGTCAGCCGGGCCCGCCAGATAACCGATGCGCCAGCCGGTGATGCTGAACGTCTTGCTGTAGCCGCCCAGCAGCAGCGTGCGCTCTTTCAGCCCGGGCTGTGCGGCCAAACTGCTGTGCTTGCGGCCGTCGTAGGTGATGTACTCGTAGATCTCATCGCTGAAGACCAGCAGGTCGCGGCATTGGGCCAGCGACGCAAGCCACGCGACGTCGGCGCCGCCAACGACCATGCCGCCCGGGTTGCTGGGTGTGCATACCACAATCGCGCGGGTGCGCGGCGACAGCGCGGCCTCAACACTTGACCGGTCAAGGGCCTGGGTTTCCAGGTTGATGCGAGCGTACTTCGGCGTGATGCCGGCCAGCAGCAGCGTGTTGAGGTGATAACCGTAGAAGGGCTCAAGCAGGATGACTTCATCGCCCGGGTTCAGCGTGGCAAACACCGCGCTGGCAAACGCGCCACTGCTGCCCACGGTGACGCACAGTTCCGTTTCGGGGTCGTAACGCAGCCCGTTGAAACTGTCGAGCTTGCGGCTGATCGCCTGCCGCAACTCAATCAAACCGCGCGCGTGGGTGTAGATCGCCTTGCCGCTTTCAATGGCCTCAATCGCGCCTTGCTTCACGAGCGGGTGGGTTGGCAGGTCGCAGATGCCTTGCCCCAGGTTGATGCCGCCGACTCGGTCGCACTCAATCGTGAGGCGGCGGATGTCCGATTGCACCAGCGAGTTCATGCGTTGCGCGATGCGCGTCATAGTGGCCTCAGGGTTGCGGCTAACTCCACAGGCTGCGGGCCCAGTCCTGCGGCAGGTAAGCCAGCACAAAGCCGATCTGGAGGAACAGCATCAGGTAGTACATGTGGCTCCAGGCGGGGTGATTCTCGCGCCCTGCAAGTTCGCTCGCATCGGCCAGAATGCGCAGCGAAACGTGCGCGCCCCACAGCAGTGAAATGCCGCCCAGCAGCAACAGGTGAAGCTGCTTGCCATCGGGCGGCGTCAGCACGCCCAGCCAGCCCCCCAGCGGGATCAGCACAAACGGCAGCGTCAGGAATGGCACAACCATGCGCGCCGCCTTTTCGGGCCCGTACACGACGGGCAGAGTACGTACGCCGTAGGCCGCGTCGCCGCGCACGTCGGCAAAGTCTTTGGTGCTGGTGGCACCCAGCAGGAACAGCCCGAAGATCAGACCCATGTACCAGGCTTCAACGGACAGCACGCTCTGGCACATGCTCCAGCCCGCAACCTTGAGCAACGTGCCGCGCGGGATCGCGACCGTGACGTTGGCCCACCAGCCTCGCGCCTTCATCCGCAGCGGCGGGGCCGAGTATGCAAAACTCATCACAGAGGCCGCGGCAAACAGCACCACCGTGCCCCAGTGCCGCGTCAACGTGCTGACCACGGCCGCCAGCGCCAGCGCCACGGTGGCCGCGGCAGCCGCGAAGGCCCAGGCACCGGCACGGGAAATCTGGCCCGTGCAAAGCGGGCGGTCGGGTTTGTTGATGCGGTCGATGTCGAGGTCAAAGATCTGGTTGATTGCATTGCTGGCGGCGTTCAGCAAAGCCGCCGCAACGGTACCCAGCACCAGCACCGCAAACAGCGAGTTGCCGCCGACCAGTTTGGGTCCGCTGGCGTACCAGGCAACCAGCCCACCCGAAAGCATGCCCAGGGCGGGCGCAAGCAGCGTGAAAGGCCGGGCAAGCTGTACGTAAGCCACCACAGCGCGCCGGCCACGGAAGCGCGAGACGACTTCATCGGAAGGAAAATAGGTAGCTGACACAAGGCCACGATAGCAAGTGGCGCGCAGGCCTTGCAGCCCGCAGCGAAGCGATCAGGAAGCAAAGCAACTGCGGTCGCCCACGAAGACACACGAAGTGCCACGAAGCAAAGCAACGGCTGCCTCAGATGAGACAGCCGTTGCCGTTCTTGGTGTTGCTTCGTGGGCAAATGCACTTGCCGCCACGCCCCGCCTACTCTTCCAGGATGCGGGCGGTCTTGATGCGGGTCAGCTTCTTGCGGATCTCCGCGTACTCGGGGTCTTCCTTCTTGTAGATCTTCTGCAGTTCCTTGTAGGTCTTTTCGGCCTTGTCCCACTCTTCGAACTTTTCGGCCTTGCGGGCTTCGAGCCACAGGCGCTCGCTGCGCTGCTTGTTGACCCAATCGCGGAACTTCGGGTCCTTCTGGTACTCCTCAAGCGCCGCGTCGATGCGTTCCTTGCCGTAGTCGCCGTACTTCTTCTTGATCTCCTTGAAGCGCTTGTCGGCGCTATCGAAATCACCGCCCTTGGCGCCTTCGATCGCTTCCGCAATTTCGGCGTCAATCAACTGACGGCACTCTTCAATACGCTCAAGGCTCTTCTCGTAGGCTTCCACGCGCACTTCCGTGGCCGTGGCTGCCATGAAGAACTTCAGCGCGTTCAGGTAATCCTGCTTGGCAAATGCGGCCTCACCGCGCTGGTAGTTGGCTTCAATCTCGGCCAGGTGGTCGGCGTTGGGGCCGGTGTTGCCGCTGACCGGGTTCTGGCCGTACTGCGGTACGCCGTTGTCCGCTGCGAAGTCGATGAAGCGGCAGGGATAATCGATCATGCCCTTCCAGATCACGAAGTGCAGGTGCATGGATTCGTTGCTGCCCTGGCAGATCTTCTGGCCCGCGAGCACTTTGTCGCCCACGGCCACAAGTGCCGTGTTGCTGCCGTTGTGGGCGTAGACGCTGACTTCGCCGTCGGCGTGTTCGATGTAGATGACGTTGTCGTTCTCGCTGCCGGCGGGCATGTTATCGACGACATTGGTGACCTTGCCGTCGCGGGCCGCGCAGATGTACTGGCCGCGCACGATGTGGAAGTCCCATGCGTAGTAATTCTGCGCCTTCATGTGAGTGGCGCGCGGCGGGCCGATCTTGTTGCCGTTCCAGCTTTGGTAAACCTGGTGGCCGACACCGGCGGGCCAGGGCAGGTAATACTTGGCGGGCCACTGCAACCCTACACCCTGCTTCTGTTGCCAGCCCGCGATGCCCGGGCGGTTGTCGGTGCTGCCCTTCTTGACTTCGGTTTCGGTGGCTTCGTAGGCCTTTTGCAGTTCGGCTTCGCTGGGTGCGGCGTCAGGCTTCTTCTGTGCCAGCAGCGGGGCTGCGGGTCCCACGGCCATCAGGCCTGCGCCGACGCCTACGGCGGCCATCCATGCGCGGCGGTCCTGGCGGAAGTCGGGGCTCAGCTTGGATTTCTTGCGGGATTTGCGGGACATCGAAACATCCTTCCGGCTCATGAACCGAAAACACGACGGGCCGTGACCCGCCAAACGCCTGCCTTCGTCCAGTGCCTCGTCCTCGAAAGTAGGTGTCGTTTACTAACCGGTTCCTTACGCCAAAGGTTCACCTTTCCGGCGTGTATAACCGGAATGTCTTCAACCACTTCCAGCGGTTCAGGAATCGACCTGCCGGGCGCTGCCCACACTCAGGTCCAGCACCGTCGCACCGGCCACACTGGCCGGCGTCACCAGCAGGTTCACTACCGGCACCAGCGAGCATGCGGCCGCCGCCAGCCCCAACCCCGCAATGCCCCAGAGGTTGGCGCGAAACCACGCAAATCGCTCGCGCCGGGCCATGCCGCGATAGGCGTGGGGGTATTCCATCAGGTCCAGGCCATTGTTGACTGCGCGCACGGGGACCGCGACCAGCGCGCCCACGCCCGTGAACAGCATCAGCACGAACAAGGGCAGGTCGATCAGCAGCGATGTCGCCGCGTTCTTGGCGGCCTGCACCACCGAATCGGCGAATCTTTCGGCCGTCGACACATTGGGTGGCACCGGGTGGCCGTAACGCTCACGAACGCGGCGGCACAGCGGGTCCATGAACATCGGCCCCAGCAGCGCGTTCACCGGGCCAAGCAGCAGCCACGCCAGTACAATCGCGAGAAGTATCAGGATGATCCGCACGGCCACACTGCCCCAGCCGGAAAGCCAGTCAGCAAGCCAGGCGTGCAACAGCGCATCCAGCACAAACCACGCGATCACGGCCATCACCACCAGCAAGGTCAGGCTGACCGCAACCAGCCCCAGCGCGTAGCGAAACAGGCCGCCGCCGGGCATGACCAGCTTGAACCCGCGCAGGAAGAAGCTCACCCCTTGGAACAGCCCGGCAAAGCCCTTGGCCGGTGCCGGCGGCAGCGGCAGCGCGGTCATGCGTCGCCCTCGGCGCGGCCCAGCCGCAGGGTGTGCGCGTGTACCATGTCCCATTCCGGCGGTGGGGGATGCCTGCGGTACAGCGCCGTGCGGCGCAGATACAGGCGCGCCGGGCCGTCGTCGCCGACGATCTTGTCTACTTCCATGAAGCGCTTTTCGGCGCGGTCCCATTCGCGGGCGCGGAAGTTGCGCAGGCCGCGCTCGAACACTTCGACCATCATGCGCAGGTGGTCCGGCACTTCGGACTTCACGCCAATCAGCTCAAACAGCGGCATGGTGCGGTCGGTGCCGTGCAGCTTGATCACGTCCAGTTCGCGCGTGAGCATCTGTTCTTTCACCACGGCCTGGGTGTCTTTGCCGATGATGATCGGCGCGCGGTACAGCCGCGAAGCCTGCTGCAATTGCACCGCCATGCTGACGCCTTCGCCCACGGCCGTGTACATCGCGCGTTCTTCGGTGCCGATGTTGCCCACGATGGCCGGGCCCGAAAACACGCCAATGCTCTGGCGCACGCGGCCGAAGCCCTTGATGTGCCACTCAGCGGCCAGCTTCAAAGATTCGCGCAGCGCCGTCAGCGCGGCCTTGCAGGCGTGCAGCGGGTGCAGCTCATCGGTAACCGGCGCGCCGAAGATCGCGAAGATCGCGTCGCCGAAGAACTTGTCCACGAAGCCACGGTTCGCGCGGATGATGCCGGTCATGCGGCCGAAATACTCGACCAGCAGGTTCACCACGGCCTCAGGGGATGCGTAGTTGGTGACCTCCGTGAAGCCCCAGATGTCGAGGTACATCAGGCTGACGTTGCGGCGCGTGGCCCCGAGTTTGAGCACGGAGGGGTCTTTGTCGGCAAGCTCAACCAGCAGCTTTCCGGCATAGCGTTCGAGGTCGCGACGTCCAACTTTGCGCCAGATGGGCATGGCGCGTGAGGGTACAAAGTTTTGCGACGGGTGCCCGTGCGTGTGAGTTGGGAGAGGGGGAGCGATTTGTGTTGACACAGCCGTGACGCAGCATGACAATAGTGTGACAATCGAAAATGAGTGCTTAGTCCATGTCCTCAGAGCCGAACATCAAGCTTACGGAGCGGCTTTGGGGCGGGCGACCCAAGGGCTGGGGGAGTTCACTTCCCAACACTTCCCAGGCGGGAACAAACCCCCAGCCCCAAGGGCCGCAACGGCCGGCGGCGACCGGCCAGCAGCTACCCAAGCCCTTCCGGCAGAAACCGCTGTGGATACGGATCTGGATCAACCTGCTGGCAGGAGCAGGCATCCTGTTCGTTGCGCTGGTTATTCTGGTGTTCATCGCGTCGCCACTGGTAGTCGGCTGAACACGCGACGCCCTTCAGGCTGAAGGGGAACAGTTGATGGGGGCCGCGCGCGACCATGTGCGCGTGCAATACTCGAAACAGAAGGTGCTGCCAGCCCGCGTGGATGAAGACATGAGCAAGTTCCACGGCAAGTACTTCCGGGTGGAGGAAGAGATCAGGCAATTGCCCGACGGCCGCATCGAGCTGCGAGCCGTGGCCACCGGCGAGACCTACGGCCACGGGGTAATCCGCTTCGACCTCGAAGCCGGCCAAAGCGAAATCGAGTGGTTCAACAGGAACGGCACATCAGCGAGTCGATAGGTGCCCTCACAGTGGAATCCCACCGCACACTAATACCCCGCAGACGTCCCCGCCCTCTGCCCGGCTTTTGGGCCTCGCTGGCGGGCTTGGCGGTTTCGCCCTTACGAGCATGGCTGTACGTGTTCCGCCGACCGCTATTGTTAGGAACGGTCATGCTGGCGGCGAATGCGGCCATGTACCTTCAGTTGAAGGGTGTGGAAAGGAACGGGCTGCCGGGCTCGGCGCACGCAATCGAAGCCCATGCGCTGCTGCACGTGCATCGCGACAAAGTGCTGGCGGGGTTCGGTGATAGCCCGACGCTAGGGCGCAAATATCGCGTGGTCGGGGATGACTCGGGCAGGCTTTATCATGCGCTTCCGATTTCTGGCGAGGGGGCAAGCGCGCTGCCGGTGTTCTGGATGGAGCTCGATCCCGCCACCGGAGCAGGCACTTTGGGGCGCGTCGGGTCAGAAGTGGTGGCGACCATGGAGGGCGGGTCCCATGGCAGGTAGGGGACAAGCTCGGTCAATTGCCGGCCGCGTCACATCGTGGCTCGTGTTGGTGGTCGGCCTCGCGGCGATTCTGCTGCTGCCACTGGTTACAGTCATGGAAAGTCCGGCGTGGCCGCGCGAAGCGGAACAACTTTGCGGTCTGGCGCGCGAGCAAGCCCGTGCAGCGATTGCCAACGGCAGCTGGGACGGCAGGGGAATGCTGAACCTGGCACCGGAAGAACTTGAGGGACACCACAGCTACCTGTACCCGCTGGCGTTGGCCATCGGCGGCGCGGACTCAACGCGAGTGCGAGTCTACGCTGTGTCCAAGGCTGACGGAGGCGATGCCGGTTTC
This sequence comes from uncultured bacterium, assembly GCA_938014885.1. Lineage (GTDB taxonomy): Bacteria > Planctomycetota > UBA8742 > UBA2392 > UBA2392 > CALLQI01. The sequence goes on along the minus strand of CALLQI010000017.1, from coordinate 165,075 downwards.
CTGTACATGGACTTCGACCTGCAGTCCAAAGACTCAAGTATTGAACGAGTGTGGCCTGATCCGAAACTACCGCGGGACTAGGCCGTCGAGTTGAACCAAACACAGGGGCGAAAGTGACTGAGCCTGCAGAAGCTGCCGCAAATCAGCGACCGATGAAGTCGCGGCTTCATTGCTTTGCATTGGGCGGCTCTTTGGGGTTGGTGCCGGTCATCGTCGTGGCCCTGATTCCGGTGTTCAACACGTCGGGCCGCAATGCGCGCCAGGCGGAAGGCCAGCAGTTGCTTGGCAGCGCACGCGACTCGGCTCGAGTCTGGTTTGCCAAGGAAGAAGGCAAGCCCCGCACGTTGAAAGGAGTACTGCGAGGTGAAGGACCGATGCAGGGGCAACACTACAGGATCGTCGATGTTGTCGCCCTGCCACACATGGGTGGGGGCCGGATCTATGCGGTCCCGCTGGACAACTACAACCCCACCATGCGAATCGACTTCAACTGGAAATCGGGCCAGTCGGAGATCGTCTATCTCGGTCCGGAGCTCGATTGGCCATGAGCCCAGTCAATAAAATGCGCTGGGGCTGGTTTGTGGCCGGCATGCTGGTTCTTCCGTCCATGTTCGCAGTGCTGCTGATTGAGGCGCACTCCGGTGGCGCGATCCACAAGTGGTACCTGAGCACCGTGGCCGTAAGGCCGGGAGCGGCGGCCGCAGAGGCCGACGAGTTGCTGCGCCGCGCGGCCGCCATGCCGCGGTTTCTTGATGCGGTAAGGCTGACCGGCCCGGCCGAGCTCGGCGGCGCGGGCATGAGTCAGGCCGACTTGTCCGGGGACTACTACGAAGTCGCCGATGTTGTGATCGACCTGCCCGGCGGCGAAAGGCGCATCGTGGCCGTGCCGCGCAACGGCAACTATCCGGTGCTTTGGTGCACCATAACCCCCGCCGGCGAACTTCAGATCACACAAGGCAACTAGCGCAACGCCGGCGCCCAGCCGGAACCTGTAAACTTCGCGCGGCTTGGCCATAATGCGGCTATGGAGCCGGACCCCAACTTTCGCCTGAAGGCCTTTGCTGTCATCGCCTGTGTGATGGGCGTGTTTCTGGTTGCCTTTGTGGCCCAGCGGGTCTGGTACTGGATGCGTACTCGCGGCCGCGAAGACGTGGATACCAGCAAGGTTGAACCGATCATCGACTTCGGCCTGCTGGGTGTGGGCGCGTTGGTGATCTGGCTTTCGATTGAGGCGCTGGTGCTTTCGCTGGCTACCTCAGCACTGCAAGTCCAGCCTCCCACGCGGCGCAAAGTGGCTGAGATCGAGGTCGGCAAGATGGACCCCGAAACCAACCAGATGAACCTGCTGTTCTTTCCCGTGGACCGCGGCGGCTCGCGCCTGCCGGGCCAGCGCCGGCCTGTGCTTACATCAGGCAACCAGTTTGAGTTGCAAGTCCAGACCATCGCATGGCGCGGCCCATGGAGCTGGCTTGGCGGCGGCTTTTACCAGTTCATGAGTTTGGGCGGCGTGTCGTCCGCCGACTCGGCGGTCAGCGAGCGCACGGCGCTTGACCATGGCGAAGTGCCCCGTTCGCTGGGCGCGCTGACATTCCTGCGGCAACCGACGCGCTGGGACGTGCGCCAAGATTGCCGCGAAGGCGAGATCTACGACATCTTCATCGAGCCCGAAACCGGCGGGCTGGTGGTTCAACTGCACAAGATTGAGTAATGGCCGCTCAGGCCTGCGGCGGCTGCGCTTGTCCGGGCGCGGCCTGGGCCGTGGGTTCGGCCAGTGGTGCCACGGCTGCGCCTGCAGCGGCGAGTGCCGGCACCGGCTGGCTGTCGGCCGGGGCCTGTGCCATGCGCGCGAAAGTTGCCTTGACCTTGCGATAGCTCACCACGTTGAACACCAGCAGGATCGTACCCGCGGCTGCGGCCACCGACACAAACATGAACCAGTGCCCGCGCAAACGTCCCGCGAGTTCGGTGTAGCGGGATGCCCCGGCCGCGTCTTCCAGTGCCGAGCGCGCCAACAGGTCGCCCATACGCAGCGAATCAATCGCGGCCTGGATGGGCGAAAAGTGGGTAATCAGCGGGTCGGTGCTGCGGCTGTCGGCGATCAGCGCCGCAATGTACGGCAGCACAAGCCAGGTCACGAAAATCAACCCGGCAACCAGGCCGCACAGGCCGCGCGAAATGCCGCTCAGCGAAAGCCGCCAGGTGATCTGGGCCAGTACCAGCAGCGTGACCAGGAACGCGCCGGCCAGGTACAGCAGCGCATTGCGCTGGTGGCCGAAGTAGTCGGTCAGCATCGCACGCATGTCTTCAGGAGTGGTGCCAGCGATCGACGGGTTGCCAACCGTGACCATCGTGCCCGGCGGCGGCGCACCGGGGCCGCGCACGGTGGTTGTCGGCTCCGCTACTTCGGCAAAGTCGGTCACGAGCTGCGTCTGGTCATCAAGGCGCGACGCCAGCTTGGCCTCACAGACCCACGCTGCCGTCACCATCGCGGCCATGGCCAGCACGCACACCATGGCAGTGTGGGCCACGCCACGGGCGCTTCCCGGAAAGAAGATGCCCGCAACGGGGTTGCGCATGGCGGCCGGCAGTCTTTCCATTTCGCGGCGCACGCGGCGGCTTGCGATCGGGGCTTCGGCCGGGGCACTCAGTACGGGCACCATCAGCAGCAGGCCGATGTAGATCGCGCCCATGGTCATGGTGTTCCAGGCGTAGTCTTGCGAGGGCAGCCGCGACATCAGGAAGTACGTGGCAAGCTGTGCCGGCACCACCAGCGCGCACACCGTCCAGAAAATGCGCAGCGCCGTGCTTTTGTTGTGTGAAGTGGGTTTGAGGCGGTTGGTGGTTGAGATGAAAAGAAACGCGCAGTACAGGGCACAGGTAACTGTCAGCGTGCCCACGTAGTAGGCACCTTCCATCAGGTTGGGACTGACCAGAAATGACACCAGCGGAAATGCCGCGGCCGCAAACGTCATCGCCACTTGCAGTACCAGGAAAATCGTCAGCAGCACCATGCCCAGCATGCCCGCAAACATGTACGTCACCAGCACCGCGGGGATGGCCTTCTTGACCAGGCTTGAGGCATACACGCCGACGAAGCTGATCAGGATCGAAAGCAGCACCAGCACCCACAGCACCATGAAAAACACTTCGGGCTCAATGCCGCCGAACATGTTGGCCATGGCAAACAGCGGCACGGTGGCGATAAGGAAGATGCTGGCCTGGATCGCGGCGGCAAAGAACTTGCCCAGGGCGATCTCCCACGGCATCAGCGGGGTTAACAGAAGCAGATCGAAGCTCTTCTTTTCATGCTCAGAGGCAATGGCGGTACTCGAGAACGCGGGAAAAACCATCATCACGATCACAACCAGCACTACCGAAAGCGTCGTGAACAAACCGCTGCCGATGCTGGTGGGGTCAATGTAGATGCCGTTGTTGTCGCTGCGCACGTACACCCAGATCGCGAAGATTGCGCCCTGGATCAGCAGATAGGCCGTCAGCACCAGCACCAGCTTCCAGCTTTTGCACGCGACCCTGAGTTCGCGCACCGCAAGCGGGTTGGCGAAGATGCGGCTTAGAATGTTGGGTGTGCGCGTGTCCAAACCGGGATTGTCTTTCTTCAGTCCAGCGCTTAGTCCAGCCGCTTCATGATGTGCCAGCCGTAGTCCGTAAGCACCTTGCCGACTTCACCGGGTTTCAGCTGGCTGGCCAGCCGGATGAACGGCCTCACCAGGCTTTCGGATTCGCTGACATCGTACTCAGCTTCACGTTGCTCGGCACTGTCTTCGTTGTACTCGCGCTGCAAGGCCACAAAGTCGGCATCGGGCTGCTGGGCCAGCGCCAGCACTTTGTCGGCAAGCTCGTTGGCCTGCTGCTCGGTGCGGTTCGGGTCGCGCAGTTCAATGCCCGCGCTGCGGCCCTTCCAGCTGATCAGGATGTGCCGCACTTTGCACTCAAATGGCGCGATCACGGCGTAGTCTTGCGGGTCCGGGAACAGGCGCTGCACGCGCGTTTCGGACACCCAGTACACCATCTCGCGGCCGTCAGCAATCAGCAGCACGGGCACTTCCTGGTTTACCGTTGTTCCGAAGTACAGGGCCGTCACTTGCACCTTGATGCCTTCGGCCGGCGGGTCATCGCCCGGCGTGCCGCCGGCGCGGGGCTGCACGACGGTGACCCGGATCGCGCGACGCGAAAGGCCGTCGCCAAGTTGCAGGGCGGTGCGGTCCACCGTGCCCGTGTCAGCCGAGCCCTGCAGGTTGCCAATCCCGCCCAGCAGCGCGTTGAGCTGCGCCTGGTCCACGGGCTGGGCGTTGGGGCTGGTCATGCTCCAGTTGGCAGCACCGTCCGGGTTGGCGTTGGTGAACGTGTAGCGAATGCCGTCCTGGTCCACGTCGATGGTCTGCAGGCCGCGGAAGGACGCGATTGCATTCAGCGGCGCAAGCTCAGTGTAATCCTGCACCGGACGGAAAAAGCGCCCGCGCGAATACTCGTTCACCCAGTACACAAGTCCCTGCGGGTCGTCCTTGACGCGACACGCGACGTTCTCGCCTTCCTGCGCGCCGAACTGCAACACCACCGTTTGTTCCTTACCCTGCACCGAAACCGCCAGCGCCAGCGTTTGCGCCGGCTGCTCCACCCCGAATTTCGCGGCCTCGTTGGTGCGGCCGGCGATGTCCACAGGCTTCATGTTCGACAGCACATCGATCAGCGAGCGCACATTGGCATCGTTGGCCTTGGCGCGGCGCGGGCTGGTCATCGTCCATTTGTCGTCTGAGATCATGCTGCCTTCCGCGCGCACCAGCTCAGTCTTGCGGGTGCCGTCGTGGAGGGTTACGCGCATGACATCGGCGTTTTCCGGCACGGGCTGAAAGCCGCTGAAATCGAGCCAGCGGCGACGGTCCGGCTTGCCCTGCGTGTCCAGCAGCAGCGCCGAGTACAGCGTGTCAAAGCTGCCGCCCATACCTTTAACTTCGAAGATGCCGTCTTCGGCCTCAGGCCCGATGATCCGCACCAGGTCATAGGTCTGGGCCTCATCCAGCCCCAGCTTCAGGTGCAGCAGCAGGCCGGCGGTGCCTTCCAGTTCAAGGCCCACGGCCTCATCGTCGCCGAGGCGATACAGCGGGAACTTCGTGGCCTCGGTGACTGCCGGGCGGTTCATGCGCGTGGCCGCAGTGACTTTCTCAAGCAGGCGGTCCACGGTGGCGGCTTCGGCGGCGGCGTTGTGGAAGGCGGCAAAGCGCCAGCCTTCGCCGTCGCGGGTGATTTCAAGGGGTGCGACGCCGGGCTTGGTGATGCGCAGCTTGACCACGTCGGCAGCCTTGAAGCGCGGCGCTTCCGTGGTTCCGCCGACCAGCAGCACTTCGCGCAACGGGGTTTCGGCGCTTTGGGTCAGCCGCGACAGCATCACCAGGGCGGCCAGCGCGATAATCACGCCGCTGAGGATCGTGACCTGCTTGTTGCGCTGCCGGGCGATGATTTCGTCCGGCGTGGCTGCCTTTGCGTTGGCGGATTCACTCATGGCATGTCTCCGCTGCTGCCCTTGCCCGCAAGCGCGGCCTCGTATTCGCGGCGGCGCTTCCAATGCATGCTGGTGCGCAGCGCCGCGATCACGATCAGCGCCACGGGCACACTCAGGATCAGGTAGGCGATCCATACCAGCCGCTCATTGTCGTCAATGCGGGCGGCGATGCGCGGGGCCACACCGGTGCGCACACGCAACGCGACAATGTCTTCACCGTAGATGAAGGCTTCAACCAGGTTGCGGTACAGGAACAACCCGCCAGGGATAATCTCGTCGCTGGCCTGTTGCTCTTGATATCCGGCCAGATAGTCGGTGTTCAGAGTGGCCGCCGTGGTCACAATTGTCAGTGACCCGGGCTTTGGGTTGAACACAGCCTGCGCGTCCTGTTGCTCAGGGTCCTGCGTGCTCCAGCCCGGTACTTTGCGTTTCTCGTCGGCCCACAGGTTCGGGAACTGGCCACGGAACTGCGCGGCCACCAGCGGTCGGCGGCCAAGCCTCTGCACCAGGATGCCTTCGCCGGGTTCAGCCTTGGGGTCTTCGCTGACCTGGTTGGTGTCTTCGAGGTTCAGGTCCAGCGAAATCGAAGGCATGGCCGGGTTGCCGGGCACGAACTTGTACACGTCGTCGCCCAGCCGGATCAGCTCGGTCATTTCAAGGCCCAGTGCCGACTGGCGCGCAGTGTCCACCTCGGCCTCAACCACAAGCGGCAATGCCAGCGCGGTCAGGCCGCGGGTGAAGACGCTGTCACTGTTCAAGTCGTCGGGCTCAACGCGCGGGGCAAGGCGCAGCGTGCTGCGCAGCGGCATCACGTAGGTCTGGCCGTCTTCCGGGTTGCGGAAGGTGGCAAAGGGCGACAGCGCGGCGTTGCGGCGCAACAGCAGGTCCTGCCCGAAGCTGATGCCGAGGTGTTTCGCCCAATCCTCAAAGTGCGGCTGCATGTCCGACTTGCGCAGCATTACCGCGTCGCGGCTGAAGCTGCGCGACATGTCCAGGTTGGCCTCCCAACCCTGCACCAGCATGATTACGTTGCCGCCGCGCGCGAGGTATTGGTTGATTTCGTACAGGTCGCGTTCCGGCAGCGTGTTCGGTTCCATCACCACCAGGCAGGCAAGGTCTTGCGGGATCGACTTCTGCGCCGCCAGGTTCAGTTCAACCACGTCATAGCCCAGCACACGCTGGATGTAATACACCAACGCCGCGTGGCCGCTGCGGCCGGGCTGGCCGGTCATCGGGTTCGCGGGCACGGCAGGCGTGATCACGCCCAGCCGCATCTTGGGGCTGACGGTCTGCCAGACGAATTCCTGGAAGAAGGTTTCGAATTCCTGGCGAGTCTTGAAGCGCGCCACGTCGGGCAGGAAGTGCAGCGAGTTTTCGCCCTCGCCGATCTGCAGCGCGATCACGCCAAAGAACGCCAGTTCCACCAGCCCGCGCCCGGGCACGTTGATGGCCGCGCGGGTGGGGGCCAGCATCAGCGGCGGGCCGTTGCTGTCGAAGGGGTTGTTCACGTAACCGGTGGCGCGCTGCGGCAGGGTGATCTGTTCGTACTCCATGCGCGCGCCGTTGGTGCGCGCCAATTCCATCAGCGCGGTGTGGATGTTCTCGGGCATGCCGGGGGCGAAGTCGTTCAGGTCGGCACTCTGGAAGAAGCGCACGCGCAGCCGGCTGGGTAGTGACAGCAGCAACCGGTCAAAGCTGGGCCTCTTGGTGGCGTAGCGCATCTTGACCAGCGAATACGCAATGTCGAACTCAAGCGTGTCTACTCGATGCTCGCGGGTAAGGTCGCCGCGTTCCACGTTGTTGACGACACCGTTCAGCACCACCGGCTCAGCGATGCCGTACTTGATTTCGATTGAGCTGAAGTATTCCGGCCCGCGCTCGTTGGAGTCGCCGTCGCCGTATAGCGATTCGGAGAATGCCAGAATCTTCTGCTTTGCCAGTTCCTCACGGTCGCGTTTGGCGTACTTGCCACCCAGGCGCTGCACCCGGTACTGCAGTTTGCCGTTGGACGACAACGACAGCTCTTCCAGCTTGTCTGTGACGTCGCGCTCGAGGTTGATGCGCTTGCTTGGCAGCTGGCTGTCCACGTAGTACGTGATGCTCACGGACTCGGTCAGCGAACCCAAAATGCGCACCGCGCCGTCACTGAGCGTGAAGCGCTGGTCGGCGGTCAGGTCCAGCCTGACGCGATGTGAAACGGCCAGGTAATTCACTACCACCAGCGCCACCAGCGTCAGCGTGGCCAGCAGCAGCAGGTGCTTCGCGAAGACGCGGCTGCGGTCTACCATCGGCCGAACCTCCGGCCCTCGATGGACCACACGTTCATCAACAGGAAGAACACCACCAGCGACACAATGAAGATCAGCCCGTCGCTGTAAATCACGCCGCGTTCGGTCAGGTTAAAGTGTTCAGTAATGCTGATCTGTGCTGAGGCTACGACCAGCGCATTGCTCAGCCAATCCAGCAGTTTGGCCGAATTGCTGACGTCGTCAGGCTGCGGCGAGTATGCGGGGAACACCAGATACGCCAGCACGTTCAGTACACCCCAGCCCACCAGCGAACCAAACACCATTGTGCGGTCGCGCACCACGGCACCCACGAACCCGCCGATCAGCATCAACGGCGTGCTCACGAAAATCACCGTCGCAACCGCCGGGTTGTCGCGCGCGAGGCCGGCCATCAGCGGCCTGACTTCGGACAGGCCCACCAGCCCGACGCACACCAGCATCGAAAGGAAGAAGGCCAGTGCCTGGTTTTCCGTCAGCCCCGATATGAACAGGCCAATCGCCACGAATGCGGCGCCCAGCAGCAGGCAGGCCACGTAGCCGCCGATGATCGGGCCCCAGTCGGGCGTACCCAACAGCGGCATGATCAGCGGAAGCTGAATCGTCGAAAACAGCATCAGGAACACGAACGCCACGCCGGCGAAGTACTTGCCCAGCGCCACTTTCCAGGCCGGGATCGGCAGCGTCATCAGCATCTCAAACGTGGATTGGCGCCGGTCCTCGGCCCACAGCTTCATCGACACCGCGGGCACAATCACCGCGGCCACCCACGGGAAGATGCTGAAGAACGCGCGCATCGAAAGCTCGCCGCGCCGGAACCAGTCGCCGCCCTGCCCGCCCGGGTCCATCGCGACCGACAGCAGCATCATCAGCACGTAAAACGCGCCGATGATCCCGAAGCCCATCAATGAATCGAAGTAACTGCGCAGCTCACGCCGGAAAATGCTGATCATGCATCCTCCTTGCGCGGCTGTTCACTCTGCTGCTTGAGCTTGCGGGCCTGTTCACGGGCCAGCGCCGCCGTCTCCGTCTCTTCCAGTCGCACAGTGCTGAAGGGGTCGCCGTCTTCTTCGCCGGCAGCCTGCTCGCGTGCGGCCCTGGCGGCAGCGGCGGTCTCAGCGGCCTTGATCGCTTCCGTGCCGAACTGGTCGTCGTAGGCCGTTTCACTGGGCGATGCCCTGTACAGCTCCGTCTCTGTCGCTTGCCCGGTTACCCGTGTGGCCGCTGCCGTGGATTCCGGGTCCTCCGGGACGTCGGCAGGTTTGGCCACGGGCGCTTCGGCGGCTGGCTTGGCAGCGGGCACCGGCTTCGGGTCGGCCTTGTCGGCCGACTTGCGCAGCAGGTTCAGGAAGATGCCTTCCAGCGTCAGCTTCTCCGGCGCAAGTTCCGCGAGCGGCAGGTTGCGGCCTTGCGCCAGCGCCGCGATGCGTTCGCAGGTCTCGCGCGTGCCGCGCTGGCCGCCGTCGGCGCGCACCAGATAGCGCCGGTAGCCCTCAGGCCCGACCTGTTCTTCGACGCTGGCTGTGCCAGGCACGGATCGCAGCACTTCCGCAAACGCGGCATCGGCGCCGCGCACGAGCACGCGAATGTCCTGCCGGTCAGCGGCCTTGGAGGCCAGGTCTTCGGCCACACCGTCGGCGATCTTCTCGCCGCCGTTGATGATCACCAGCCGCGAAGCCACAGCCGTGGCCTCTTGCAGAATGTGCGTGCTGAAAATGATGCACTTGTCGCGGCGTAGCCGGTTGATGAGCTGCCGAATCTCGATCACCTGCATCGGGTCCATACCGCTGGTGGGCTCGTCCAGGATCAGCACTTCCGGGTCATGGATCAGCGCCTGCGCCAAACCCACGCGCTGCCGGTAGCCCTTCGAAAGCTCGCCGATGCGCGCCTTCAACTTCGGCCGCAGGCCGCAATCCTGCACGACGGTGTCCACCCGATCGGCCAGCGCATGGCCCTTCAGGCCGCGCGAACGCCCGGCAAACTGCAAGTAGCTGTCCACGGGCATCTCGACGTACAGCGGCGGGTTTTCAGGCAGATAGCCGATGCGCTTGCGCACTTCCAGCGGCTGGGCATGCACATCGATTCCGCATACAGTGGCCGTGCCTTCGCTGGCGCTGATATACGAGGTCAGAATCTTCATCGTCGTGGACTTGCCCGCGCCGTTGGGCCCAAGAAATCCCAGCACTTCACCCTTGGCGACGGAAAAGCTCACGTCGTGGAGCGCGCGGAAAGTGCCGTAGAATTTCGTAAGTCCTTTGACCTCAATCATGAGCGGCGAATCTTATTGCCCCCTGCCTAACCTGCAACACACGAAGCGCCAACTTATTGCCCCGTTCAAAGATTCCGCAAACGCGGGAACCTGTACGCCACCCAGCGCGTCACAGCACCATTCCAGATTCATACGGAACCGGCGGCCCTGTGGTTACAGGTTCGCCCCGAAACCAGACCCGGAGATTGCCATGAAAACCGTGCTCACGCTTTGTGCGGCCGCACTGCTCGCCGCGCCCCTGATGGCCGACATCGGCCCCAAACCACGCACCACGGCCCCGGGCCTTGAGTTCCACCCGGGCGACCTGAAGGACGTCAACGTCGAGATGACCAGCGAGGAAGTAAACCTCGTGATCACCCGCAAAGATGAACAAGACACCCTGTACGTCACCGCCACCTTCAACATGACCAACCTGGGCGATGAGGCCGCCTTTGAAGTCGGCTTTCCCGTCGGCACCCACGAAAACATGAAGAATTTCAAGGTCACCACCGACGGCGTGGCCCACGACATCACCAAGATCGACCGCAACCCGCCCAAGGCGCAGGGCCGCGACGAACGCGACCGGGTTGAGATGCACCCGCACCAGTACTGGTACGTCTGGGACGCCAAGTACGCCGCCAAGGCCAAGGTCACGCACGTGGTCACGTACACCGTCGATATCTGGCACTGGAGCGACAACCGCTACACCGGCTACATCCTGCACAGCGGCGCGGGCTGGAAGAACGCGATCGGCAAGGCCGTCGTGACGCTCAGCGCCGGTGAGGGCATGACGCTCGATCACCTGCGCGACATCGGCCCCAAGCGCAACCTGGCCTTCAAGGACAACACCTACACCTGGACCTTCGAGAACCTTGAGCCCACGGCCGCCGACAACATCACCATCAGCTACAACGCGCGCATCGGCTTCAGCGATGAAGTCGCCCAGCTTCGCAGCGAGCGCGACAAGTACTGGGATTCACGCCAGGAACTCGTGTACGAACTCGGCCGCGCATGCAACCGCCACGGCCGCGCCGAACTGAATGAGGCCGAACGCGCCGAATACATCGACGCGCTGGTGGACCTGCTGAGCGAGATGAAGGAAGAAGACGGCAAGGTCATCATGCCCGGCAAGACCACCGACAAGGTGATCATGAGCGACGATATCGACCCCGAAATGCGCAAAATGCTTGAGGCCATGCACAAGGACCAGCCGCGCTCATACACCTACGGCCACAGCCTGGGCACGTTCTTCGGCAACTTCGGCGCGCTGCTGAAGATGGCCGCCCTTGAGCCGGGCAACGAAAAGGCGCTGGCCGGGCTGGAGAAGTGGAACAAGCTGGCCAAGGCTTACCTGGAGGGCAAGTTCTACGCCGACGACAAGCCGATCGTCGTGACCAGCCGCGGGGACAAGGCCGAGATAGAGAAGAAGGTAAAGGCCCACCTGGCCGAATACGACAAGCTGATGGCCCAGCCGAAAGGCGACTGAAGCCCGCAAGCGTTGAACTGAGGCGACGCCTTGACAGCGTAAAGGGGGACGGTATTCCTATGCCCCGCCGCGCAAGCCGTAGGGCGATGCGGTTTGAAAATGCCAAACGCCTCGGTAGCTCAATGGTAGAGCAGCTGACTCTTAATCAGCGGGTTGTAGGTTCGAGTCCTACCCGGGGTACCAGCAAAAAGCGGCCCGCAGAAAAATCTGCGGGCCGCTGCCGTTAACCGGGCAGTGGAACAACCGCGACGCGCAATCGCCGGCCGCGCATGGTGGTCTGGAAACCGTGTTTTGCGGCCTCGGGCAGGTGGCCGGACAGTTCGGCTTGATAGAGGCGCGTCAGGGAGCGCGAAGCGTGAGCGAGCGGTCGCCACTCGTGACTAGGCACGGCGTGCGTGCGAGTCCTCATCGGCAATGATGCCCCTGAATCCAGGGATGTCCGTAGCCGGCAACGTGAACGGCGCTTTGCTGACCCTCGCCGGAGGCAACGGCGCAGGCACTGGGCGCCAGCCGCGCATCGGCCATGGAATGTGCTACCAGTCCAACGATCGCGGGTGCTAGCATGGTGGTCAGAGCCAACCACCCCGCACCAAGCCAAACAAGGGGCAGAAGGCCGGGAGCAGGCAAAATAAAGTAGCCTGACCCCTTTTTAGTTTCCGATAATCATGTCGTTGAAGACAGCCTGGCCGGAGAACAGGCACAGTGCCAGTCCTGCGGCCGTTACCCATCGCTTCGTATCTCGCAACATGGTCTCTTCCTTTGCGCTGAGCCCGAGTTCCTCCACGAGCGAGTCCAGCGCTTCCTGCCCGGGGATGGCCAGCCCGACGACGCCGCGACCGGTGACAAGGACACGGCCGATGTCCCTGTGCACCGGCGGCGCGTCTTCCAGAAGCAGCCAGCCTGCGTTGAATTCAATATGATCTGCGTGCACCAAGTACTGCTACTAACCGGGCAACCTTTTGGAATGACGAAGTTGTTCCCTTCATCGGTCCGGCGCGCTAGCCTTGCGCCATGGATCGCGAGAAGTCCACTTCGGAAGATCACACTGATTCACCCGAAGCGTTGTCGCCGCCCAACGACGCGGACGTGAGCCCGCCAGCGGATTCCACGAAACGAACCAAGGGGGCCCTTGGGTGGTTGATCTTGGTACTGGGATGGGTACTTGTAGCCAAAGACCTTGGCACATGGGTCTTTTCACACGGCAACCTACTTGAACCACATGTTACGACGGACGAGTGGCGGGTATTTGCGTCGGTCCTGATAACCATCTGGTGCCTTGCCACCGCAGGCGCCCTGCTCCATCTGCTCAGGGTTCGTAAGAGATCGCATCAAGTTCCGGTAATGCCCCGTCGTCGAAGCACCTCACAACGGGCCAGGCTGCTTTTGGCGTACGCGCTAGTCGGTCCCGTGGGAGCTTTGGTAGCGTGGGATGTTGTCGCGGAGATACGCGTCCACGACCCCTCTCTCGAGCGCACTGGCATTGTCGGCGGATGGTTGGCCCTGGCGGCGCTCTGGGTGATTTTGGTTCGGCGCGGATCTAGCCGAAGCAAAGAACAATTAGGTGACCATTCGATCAACGCAATCCCGCCGCCGCAGCAGGACCGTTAGCAGACCGTTGAAGTAGTGACGGGGACGGCTCTACTCCGGGTTCTTGGACTGCGCCCGCTGCGATCGTTTTACTCTTGGGTGTGCGGTTGGCCTCGGCGTTTCGTGCCCGAGCCTGTTTGGCCTATGCGAGGCCGAGATTGGCGTGCAGGGCAGAAGTGGGTAGGCTACTTTTCCTGATTCTTCGGGCTGGCTCGCGGTTGGATGGTTGACTTCAGCCTGGGTTGTCGTACGGCCCTTTTCGCGCCATACTTCGTTTTCCGTTGGCACGCTGGGCTCTGCGGCTCATTGCTTGGAGTGCGAAGCGTGAGCGAGACCGGGCCGCAGGCGACAAGGTACGATGCGAGCGTGAGCCCTCACATGCGTCGATGCAGCTAGCGCCCCGAGCACCGGTCGCGGGAAACATGAACGGCGCACCGCTGACCATCGCCGGCAGCAACGGCCCATGACCCCTATATAGTTTCAAATGAAGACGGACCGGCTGCGATGGCCGGCCCGTGCGTTTGGCGCTGACCGCGCCACTTTAACCTATCAGCGGTTCTTCATGCCGTCGTTCTTCATGCTGTCGTTCTTTTTGACGGGGTCCTTTGTTTTAGTGGCCGTGGGCTCGGCAGCCTTCTCGGGCTCCTTCACTTCGCCGTTGCGCAAGGCTTCGAGTTCCTTCTTTAGAGTCTCGATCTGGCGCTCAAGTTCGCGCTCGCGCTCGGAGCGCTTCTTTGCGGCTTCGATCTGAGCATCCAACTCGGCCGCGCGCTTCATTGCTTCCTGGCGGGCCTGCTCGGCAGCCTTGGCGTCTTGAAGGGCCTTGGCTTTCTCGGTTTCAAGCTGCTCGATGGTCTTGGACTGCTCCTGAGCGCAGACAGCAGGTGCCAGGGCAAGCAGCCCGACCAACAGAAGATACCTCATGGGGTCCTCCGATTTTGCTTCGCACCAGAGTTAACGGTAGGCGGGCGCCGCTCAGGAGTCAAAGAGGAGGGGATTCTTCCTGGCTTCTTCAAGGCTATTCCAAAGGGGGTCTGGGTCTGCGAGGCTGCAGGCCCTGACCCCTTGGGCACCGGTCTCGGACGCTGGCCCGGCACCCTTGCCGCGGTGAGTACTGCCCGCAATAGGGTCAGGCACCTTCGCTTCGAAGCCAAGCCCCACTGCTCGCTGCCAGGCCCCATTGCTTGGGACCAGAACCGTCGCTGCGAAGTTTGTTCCGGGCTTTGCCTTGGGCTGCTGGCTTCGCTACGGTTTACGGCCGTGGCTGCTTTCTCCAACAACTTGCTTGAGGTTACTGCTGGCCCTGACGGGTTTCTGGTTCGGTTGCGGGTTACTCCGGGGGCTCGGCGGGCTGGCATCAAGGGTGTGCATGGCGGGGCACTCAAGCTGGCGGTTTGTGAGCCTCCTGAGGACGGCCGCGCCAATGCCGGGGTGGTTGCTCTGCTTGCGGCCTCACTGAAGCTTCCTCGAAAGCAGATTGCGCTTGTCTCGGGGCATGCCAGTCAGGATAAGCGTGTGCTGATTTCAGGTTTTAAGGGCAGCGCCGCCGAACTTGCGGCCGCGCTGTGCGGCAACTGACACGGGCATCAAACACACAGGCACACGACATGATCGAACTTTCCACACGGCTGGCTGATTCCGTCAAGGCGATTCGCGTCAGGACCAACCTTGCGGCGCGCGTCGGCATCGTGCTGGGCACGGGCCTGGGCGCGTTGGGCAAGCAGGTTGAGGCCTCGGCCCGCATTCCGTTTTCCGAAATCCCGCACATGGCCCGCGCCGGTGTGGCCAGCCACAGCGGCGAGTTTGTGGCCGGCAATCTGGGCGGCACGCCGGTGTACGTGTTCGAGGGGCGGCTGCATTACTACGAAGGACACTTGCTGGAGAACATCGTGTACCCGGTGCGCCTGCTGAAGGCGCTGGGTGCCGACACGCTGATCCTGAGCAACGCCGCCGGTGGCCTGAACCCGGGTTTTGAACTCGGCGACCTGATGGCGATCGACGACCACATCAACCTGCCCGGTATCTGCGGCGTGAACCCGCTGGTCGGCCCCAACGACGAGAAAGTCGGGCTGCGCTTCCCGGACATGTCCGCACCCTACGACGCCGCGCTGCTCAAGGCGGCACATGCGGCCGCGAAGGCCGAAGGGCTAAGCCTGCGGCAGGGCGTGTACGTGATGGTCACAGGCCCGAACCTCGAGACCAAAGCCGAATACCGCATGCTGCGCAACCTCGGCGCGGACGTGGTCGGCATGAGCACGCTGCCGGAAGTGGTGGCCGCACGGCACGCGGGCATGCGCGTGGCCGCGTTCAGCATCGTGACCGACATGTGCATACCTGAACATCTGGAAGAAGCGAACATTGAGAAGATCATCAAAACCGCCAGCGAAGCTGAACCGAAGCTTACGGCCGTCGTGAAGCGGCTGGTGGCCGGGCTCAAGTAGGGGGCAACATGCTGCACGGGCTTTCGCACATCATGATGTACGTGAACGATTTCGCGCGCGCGCTGGACTGGTACACGAACGTTCTGGGTTGCCGTGTGAACTTCAGCCACGCGCCGTACTACGCGTCGCTGCGGCTTGAATCGGCCCGGGTGAACCTGTCGCTGCACCCGACCGAAACTGGCGGCAAGGATGTCGGCCACGGGCCGATTCCGTATTTCAGCGTCAAAGACATTGAGGCCGTGCTGAAGGCACTGACCGCCAAGGGAGTGCGCGTAGGCCAGGCCCGCAGCGAAGGCGACAGCCCAAAGTTCGCAACCTTCTGGGACAGCGAAGGCAACGCGCTGGGATTGCAGGAAGACGCCTGAGGCGGGTCTGCTTCAGCGGACCTACTTCGACAGGTCGCGGATGCGTACGCGGGCTCCGTCGCGGAGTAGTGATTGGCCGCGCACGACCACCAGGTCGCCTGTCTTCACGACTTCGCTTTCGTTGATTTCACCGCCTCGGGCTGCGCGGGCGGGCAGCAGCTCAAAGCTGCCTTCGCTGGTGACGCCTCGCCGGCGGCCGATGTCCACGCGGCGGGCCACGCCCACTTCGTTGTTGTTGGCGTCGGGCGTCACGACCCAGATCTGCTCGCTGTCGCCGACCAATGCCGCGCCGGGCACCAGCAGCACGTTGCGGCGCAACTTGGTGGCGATCAGCGCTTCGGCAAACAGGCCCGGCCGCTGGTTGAGGTCGCGGCCGCCGCGCACGCTGGCAGCAGTGGCCATCACCGATTTGCGGGCGTCGGGATCAAGCTGCTCAAGCAGGCTGGCGTGGGAGGCTTCATTCAAGTCGGCGGGCGGGATCAGCCGCACAGTGACAACGACCATGCCGCGGCCGGTGTCCACGGTGGGGTACACTCGGTCGAGCCAGCCGATGAACTTGGCATCGGGGAATGCAGTCAGCGTGACCAGCACGGCCTGCGCGGTGGAAAGATCGGGCTTCTCATCCAAGCCCAGCAGCTCGACGGCGCGCAAGCGCTTGGCCGGGCGAAGCTCCGCCAGGCTGCTTTCGGCGACTTCCAGCCGTACTTCCAACGCGCGGAAATCGGCCAGCTTGAACAACAGCGCGCCGGTGTTGACGCGTTCATTGGCGCGGATGTTGCGCTCGATGATCATGCCGCTGATCGGCGCGACGATTTCAGCGTGGCCGCGCTGGATTTGAGTGGCCGCAAGTTCGCCCTGCGCTTTGGTCAGCGCAAGCTCAGCGGTCTGGACGGCGTTTTCGGCCTTGTCGAACTCGAGTTTGGCCGCGTCGTACTGCTCTTTGCTGTAGATGCGCGAGGTTTCGGGATTCTGCGGGTCGAAGTACTTCATCACGCGCTCAAGTTCTGACTTGCGCTTGTCAGCATCGAGGCGTGCCTTGCTGTGGGCCAGTTCGGCCTCACGCAGCGCGATGGCGGAAGCGACGACGCGCAACTCCAGGCTGCTGGCATCGAGGCGGGCCAGTACGCGGCCGGCTTCGACATAGTCGCCGACATCAAAGAACACGTCGCTGGCGACTTCGGACACCTGGGCGTACAGGTCGGCAAAGCTACGCGCGTCCACGCGGCCGGTGCAGCGCTCAACGCTGGCGATGTTGTCGGTGCGTACGGGAACGACTTCAACCAGCGGATCCCGTTGTTCACCTTCGGCGCGGTTGCCCCAGCGGCCCTTGCCGTCCATGTCGCCGCCACCGCAGGCGGCGGCAAGCAAGAGACCGAGCATTGCGCCAAAGAAAGCAGTGTTGCGGCAATAGGCGTTCATCAAGAGGTCCCGACCTGGCTGGCCTGAGTGGCAGCCTGCTTTGCTGCGTTTTCGACGATGATAGCAACGGCACGCGCCAGTTGTTCGAGGCTGAGTATGCCGCCAATCTCTTGTACGGGCGGAACGTGCACAAAGCCGAACGGAATCTGCGCGGCGTAAAGACGCGCACCGCGATAGAAAAGGTGATTGCACAGGTAAGCGCCGGCGTCGTCACTGAAGCGCGCCTCAAACCCGGCACGAGACAGCGCGTCGTGAATCGCGGCCATGTCGAGCGTTGCCGGGGCGGTTTCCGGCCCGCCGGGCTCAATGGCCGTCAGTTCGCGGGTGACACCGGCGTTGTCGGCCTTGGATGCTCCGTCGCGGTTGCGGGCCGTGCGTTCAAGGTAAATCGCGTTGGCCTCGCGGCCGGCAAGCCCGCCATGCAGGCCGAAGCATACAATGGCGCGCGGGCGGTGCTGTGCAACGGCGGCCTGCAAGCTGGTGACGGCAATGTCCCAACGCACCGGGATGCGCGCGATGGCGGTGCCCTTTGGCAGAAGGCCGTGCGAGTGGGCCAGCTCCAGCGCGTCGAAACTGGGGTTGCTGGGGAACTTGCCGAAGGGCTCAAAGCCCGTGCACAGGACGTTGCTCATGGTTTCGGCTCCAGACGAAAGCCGACGACCTTCCAACCCTGGCCCTTGTCGCGGAACATGAAGTGCACGATGTGTCTTGGGCCCAGTTCAGCGGGGGCCAGCCGCAACTCGCGCGCGTCGCCCTTTTCCTGCAGGTTGCCGCCTTCGCCATGTTCGATGCCCGCGAAGTTGTCAAAGGCACCCGGGTTCTCGTTGACGATGCGCTGTAGCGTGTCGTGATTAAGGGCGTCGGGGTCGCACAGCTCATAGGCGCCGAGGTAATCGCCTTTGGACAGGCGCGCCGCAAAGTCGTCGGCGAGCTTGCGGCACTCGTTCATGTCGGCGTAGGCACCGCAGCCAGGCAGCAGCAGTACCAGCACAAGGCTTAACGCAATCGTTACACGCGCCGGAAGCATGCCGTTCCTTCTTTGCATCGCCTGAGTTATAGCGGCCCCCATGGCCCAAGAAACCCCAAGTCCGTTGCAGGGCAAGCGCATCGCCCTGACGCGGCCGGATTGGCCCGAGCTGGCAGACCTGCTTGAGCGCAACAGCGCGCGGGTGGTGCATATTCCGCTGATCCGCATCGCGCCGCCGTCGCGCGATGAGCTGGCCGGGTTGGTCGGCAACGTGTACCAGTGGGTTGCATTCACGAGTGCCAATGCGGTGCGTGCGGTAGTGGCGCACGCTGAGGGCCTTGCATTGCTGCGAGGCGCGCGAATTGCCTGTGTCGGGGACGCGACGGCCCGGGTAGCGCGCGATAGCGGCCTGCTGGTTGACCTGCAACCGCAGCGGCCTCACGTGAAGGGGCTGCTGGAGGCATTTGGCGCAATTTCGGGTGGCGGCAATGTGTTGTTCCCGCGCGGCGAGCTTGCGCCATCCACTCTGGCGGAAGGGCTGAAGGCGCAGGGGTTTTCTGTCGATGATCCGGTGGTGTATCGCACGGTGCCTGACATGGACGGCATGAAGCTGCTTGCGCAGGAAGTGAACGCGCTGGATGCGGTTGTGCTGGCATCGCCCAGCGCCGTGCACAACGCCGCTGAAGCATGCGGGCAAGCGTTGCGCAAACCGGCGCTGTTCAGCATCGGCCCCAGTACGAGCGCGGCGCTTGGCGGCCACAAATTGAGGCCGGCCGGTGAGGCACTTGAACCCACGGCGGAAGCCATGTTGCAGGCGATGCTCACGTACAGGTGGCCGTGAACGACCAACCCGCGGAGGTGAAGGCAGTCACGGAACCGAGTGCCGCGCCGCGCGGAGGGCTGATCGGCGCATTGCTGTGGCCGATGCGCCTGCTGAAGCGCATCTACGCTTGGGTAGTGGGCTGGGCCAACACGAAGTGGGGTTTGCCGGCGCTGATGACGCTGTCATTTCTTGAGTCCAGCTTCTTCCCGATCCCGCCTGATCCGCTGCTGCTGGCACTGTGCCTTGGCAACCGACGCAAGGCGCTGCTTTACGGCGCGGCCTGTACGCTGGCCTCCGTGGCGGGCGGGGTGCTGGGCTGGTTCATCGGGCGCTGGAGCTTCGGTTTGGTGGAAACGGTCGTGCACGGGGTGGGGGCTGAGGCTTCATGGTTCGGCACGCCGGAGTCGGCGGCTGAGCTGACGCCCGAGCAACGCGACGCGCTGCCCCGCAGCGGCGACACGGTGTTTTACCCCGACGGAAACTTTCACGCCGTACAGGAGAAGTTTCGCGAGAACGCCTTCATGGCCTATTTCACGGCCGCGTTCACGCCGGTTCCGTACAAGGTGTTTACGATCGCGGGCGGGCTGTTTGATGTCAGCCTGTGGACGCTGATCCTGGCCAGCATCTTCGGCCGAGGCATGCGCTTCATGGCGATCGCGCTACTGATCTTCCTGTTCGGCGACAAAGTGAAGCCGCTGCTCGAGAAGCACTTCGAGTGGATTACGGTGGGCCTGTGCGTGCTGATTGTCGGCTTCTTCATCTTGCTGAAGTTCGTGCTGTAGAGCATCCTCAGGCCGGAATCAAAACGCCCCCGACATGGTCGGGGGCGTTTGAGTTGCGCATGACTACGGAATCCAGATTGCCATCGGCTGCCCCGGGTACAGGCGCAGCGATTCCTGCACCTTGGCACTGAGCTGTTGGCTCGCGATTGCGGGGGCCGCTTTCTCGGCGGCGGTCGCGTAACGTTCCACATCTTCGGCGTCCATGCCCAGCAGCGCGCCCAGGCCCATCACGCGGCCGTACTCGACGACGGTTGCGCCTTTCACACCGGCAAGCTCTTCGGCTTTCTCGCGGGCGGTTTCGAAGTAGCCGACTTCGTCAATGAAGCCCTGTGCCAATGCCTGCTTTGAGCTCATCACGCGACCGTCGGCGTAGGTTTCCCAGTCGGGCTTGAGTTTGCTGCCGCGGCCGTCCTTGACGACCTTCTTGAAGTGAACGTGCATCTCATCCACAAGGTCCTGCAGCAGTTGGCGGCCTTCCTTGTACTCGTCACTGTTGGGGTCGGCGAACATGCTGCCCATGGCCTTGTTGCCGCCGGCCTTGATGGTGGCGTCCTGGCCCTTCACCACTTCGGTCAGGGTGCCGTGCAGGTTGAAGCCCTGGATCACCACGCCGATGCTGCCGGTCAGCGTGGTCGGGCTTGCGACGATGTAATTGGCGGGCGCGGACACGTAGTAGCCGCCGCTGGCAGCCAGGTCCTTCATGTAGACCACGACCGGCTTGCTGGACTTCTCTTTGAACTTCAGGATCGTGTGGTGGATCTCGTCGCTGGCGGTCACGCCGCCGCCCGGGCTGTTGACTTCAAGGATCACGGCCACAACGGACTCGTCGTTTTCGGCGCGGCGCAGGCTGTCTTTGATCAGAGCCACGGGGTCAATGCCGCCGCCGAACAGGCCGCCGCCACCGCCTTCCATGATCACGCCTTCAATCGGAATCACGGCGATCTTCTGTTCCGAGCCGGCCTCACGGGCGTGCTCGGTCAGGCCGTGCGGATCGCCGCCACCGGCGAGGGCGCCGGCACCGCCGACCATCATCACCAGTATCAGCAGGTTGAAGCCGATGAAGCCGACGAAGACCAGCACACCCAGCGTGCGCCAAAGGCCCGTGCGAGGCCGCTGCATGCGGTAGGGCATGTATCCCGGGTAACCCGTTGGGCCCGGTTGCCCCGGCGCGGGCGGAGCCGGCGGTACCGGCGGCGGTGGGGGAGGAAAGTTGCCTCCGACTGGCGTGCTTGGGGGGTTGGTCATGTCAGGCCTCCTGGGTTCGTCGTTGCGGTACAACTTCGTTCAAGTAAGCGGCAATGTCACGGGTATCGGTGCCGGGGCCAAACAGGCGGCCCACGCCCATGTTGACCAGGGCTTCGGATTCAGCCTTCGGGATCACGCCGCCTCCAAACAGCAGGATTGAGGCCGCGCCGCGCTGCCGCAGCAAATCCAGCACCGCGGGAAACAGCGTCATGTGCGCGCCGGAAAGGCTGCTGAGGCCGATCGCATCAACATCTTCCTGCAGGGCGGCGTTCACGATCATCTCGGGCGTCTGGCGCAGACCGGTGTAAATCACTTCCATGCCGGCGTCACGCAGCCCGGCCGCCACGACCTTGGCGCCACGGTCATGGCCATCCAGCCCGGCCTTGGCGACCAGGACACGAATGGGGCGCTGCGCCTGTGATTGCGGGTTGCCCATGGGTTCTTGCAGCCTATGCGGTGCCGATGAATTGTTCTTTTGCATTGTAGCTGCTGCGTACGAAGGGGCCGCTGGCCACTGTCGGGAAGCCCAACGCCAGGGCTTCGCGCTTCAATTCCTCGAACTCGGCGGGCTCGTAGTACTTCACGACCTCGGCCAGGCCGGGTTCCGGCCTCAGGTACTGGCCGATGGTAAGCATGTCGACGCCGCAGGCCCGCAAGTCGGCAAACGCTCTCGAAAGCTGCTCGCGGGTTTCGCCTAAACCCACCATCAGGCCGCTTTTCGTGGTCAGCGAGGGGTCGAAAGTCTTGGCATGTCGCAGCGTGAACAGGCTGCGGTCATAGCGCTTCTGCGGCTGGATCGTGCGGTACAGCTCGGCCACGACTTCGAGATTGTGGTTGAAGATGCGAGGTTTCGCGCGAAGCACTGTTTCGAGCTGCTCGGCGTTGGCCTGGAAGTCCGGTGTCAGCACTTCGATTACGGCCTCAGGCAACGCTGTGCGAACGGCGTGGATCACGGCCGCCCAGTGCGCGCTGCCGCCGTCGGCCAGGTCGTCGCGGTCCACGCTGGTGATGACCACGTGGCTGAGCTTCATGGCGCGCGCGGATTCGGCCAGTCGGCGCGGCTCATCGGGGTCCGGCGGTGCCGGCGGGCGGCCGAACTTTACGCTGCAAAAGCGACAGGCGCGGGTGCACACGTCGCCCAGAATCATGAAGGTCGCCGTGCCGTGGGCGAAACACTGCGATTTGTTGGGGCAGTTGGCTTCTTCGCAGACAGTGTGCAGGCGCTGCTCGGTCAACAGGTTTTCAAGTGGCTTCTGGCCCCGGCTGCGGGGCAGCGGGCGCTTGAGCCACGGTGGAAGGCGGCGCGATTCCATGCCGCGACGATAGCATTACGCCAGCATGCGGCAAACCCGCGCCACGCGTTGCGTTGCGAGCAACGCAGGCTATCCTGCGGCCCGCCAATTCGGAGAATTCCATGGACCTGAAACAACGGATGCAGGGCCTCGCGACACTTGAATCGCAGTACCCGCACATTCTTTCGGTGTATCTGCACTGCCGCGAAGGCGGCCATGACCGGCGCAAGGAGAACCTGATCTTCCTGAAGAACCGCGCCTCGGAACTTGAGCGCGTGCTGGGCGACGACAAGCAGGGCATCGACTATCTGCGCAAGTCCGTCGCCGCCGTGGAGCTGATCCGCGCGCAGGACATCGAGCCGGGCGTGATCGGCCTTGCGCTCTTCCTCAAGGGCGACCAGGTAGTCGAGCGTTTCGAGACCAGCATCCCGTTCGAAGACCAGGTGGCGTACCGCCGCTACCCGTTCATCAGTCAGCTCGCATTCATGGGTGAAGAGTTTGAGCCCCATGCGGTGGTGTACCTGGACAGCCGCAGCGCCCGCATCTTTGAAGTGGCGCTGGGCGAACTAGTGGATACCAAGGGCATCCAGAATGAAGTGCACCGGCGCATCCACCGCGGCGGCTGGAGCCAGATGCGCTACCAGCGCGGCATCGAAGGCGAAAAGCACGCCCACATCCAGGAAGTAGCCAACACACTGGCGCAACTGGTGGCCAAGCACCGCTACAAGCGCATCGTTGTGATCGGCCCGGACAAGACGCGCTCGATTCTGAAGTCATTGATGACGGCAGACGTTGCACGCCGCGTGATTGACGGCGAGCGCGTGGACAGCCGCATGGCCGACCATGAGCTGCTGCAGACCGCCATCGACTACTTCCACAAGGCCGAATCCGAAGAGGAAAGCGCCAAGATGGAACGCGTTGTGCGCGAGATCCACAGCACCACGCTGGGCGTCAGCGGCATGGAAGACACGCTGACTTACCTGTCGCGCGGCCAGGCCTACGAAGTGCTGCTGCCGGCGGACCTGAACATGCAGGGCAGCCAGTGCGAAGACTGCGGCATGATTTTCAAGTCGCCCACAAAGGTCTGCCACGCTTGCGAAAGCAAGAAAGTAGCCGATGTGGACCTGAAGGAATGCGTCACCCGTACGGCGGTCAAGTTTGGTACCAAGCTTGAGTTCGTGAAGAACCACGACTTCCGCAAAAAGCTGGGCAATGCGGCCGCGCTGCTGCGCAGCCCACGCATGAGTTAGTCGGGATTGCAAGAAAACGTCCGGCCCTCGGGCCGGACGTTTTGATTTCGGAGTGGTTCAGGCTTCCGCGCCGGCTTTGACTGGCAGGATGCGCACACTGTGGGCTACCTGAAGCAGCCTCTTTTCAGCGTACAGGTTGATGGCTTCGGGGTAGGCCTCGCGCTCAGCTTCTTGGACGCGCGCCTGAAGGCTTTCAGCGGTGTCGTCGGGCATCACGGGAACTTTGCGCTGCAGGATGATCGGGCCGCGGTCATAGACTTCGTCAACGTAATGCACTGTGCAGCCGGACTCTTTTTCGCCGGCGCGCAGCACGGCCTTGTGTACCTTGATGCCGTACATGCCTTTGCCACCGAAACGCGGCAGCAGCGACGGGTGAATGTTCAGCACCTTGCCTTTGTATTTGTCGGGCAGGTGCAGGTAGGTCAGGAAGCCGGCCAGCAGCACCACGTCTGGGCGCACGGCGGCAATCAGTTTGAAGACTTGACGTGAGAATGCGGCCGCATCGGTGAAGTCGGTGCGCGGCACAACCTGCACGGGCACGTTGAACTTCTGGGCGCGGGCGATGCCCGGCACGCCTTCTTTGCTGGCAATCACGCCCACGGGCTGAAGTCGGCAGGTGCCGTCCTGGGCGCGCTGCAGCAGATTCTCCATGGTGGTGCCGGAGCCCGAAATCAGAAGTACCGCGGAAACCTTGCGCGAATCAGACATCAGGCCGTCCTGTACTGCCGCTGTCGTGCGGCTTTGCGTGCAACGCCACACAAGCATACACCGTGCGCGCAAAGCGTCCAGCAACCGCGGCCGGAAAGGGCCCTTGTCCACACGGTAAGGCCGCTGCTCAGCCAACCACGCCCGCGCACCGTACGCACAGGTGTTCGTGTTCGCGCACTGATCCCACGTCGCCGGTGCGGCGGAAGCAGCGGACGCAGGCCTTGGCCTCGCTAACGGACACCTTCAGCGACAGACCCTTCAGGTCCGTGGCCGGCTCGAAGCCCTGCAGCGCGCCGTGGTCGGTGCCTGCATCCAGCTTTACGGCGCTTACGTTCAGCACTTCCGGCAACTCGGCCTCAAGTTGCTCGGGGCTCCCCAGCATCGCCAGCAGCGTCCCGGTTTCACCCTGTGCACCCAGCAGCACGTTGGCGTCGTAGCCCTTGCCGATAACTTTCTCCTTGCGCATGCGGTCGAGGATGCGGTCGCTTTCCGCCTTGAGCTGCAACAGGGCGCGATAGCGGGCATCCAGCTTGGCATTGGCGCGCAAGTACACATCGCCGATTGTGACGCGGGTTTCCGGGTGCGCGGCTGCATCGCCCAGTGCGACGGGCCAGGACGCCATGTGGACGCTTTCCGGCTCGCGTTCGAGTTTCGGCAGGAAGCGCCACATTTCTTCGGCCGTATGCACGCACACCGGGGCGATCAACCGCACAATCATGTCGGCCAGCAGCCAGTACGTCGTTTGGGCGCTGCGGCGGGCGACGCTGTTGGCGGCTTCGCAGTACAGGCGGTCCTTGCACAGGTCCATGTACTGGGCGCTGAGCGTGACGTTGCAGAAGTGCGTAAGCTCGCGCAGTCCGGTGTGGAACTCGTAGCGTTCAAAGGCCTCGGTCATGGCGTGCACGACCGCGGCCGCCTGGCTGAGTGCCCATCGGTCCAGCGGCAGCAACGCATCGTAAACCAGCGCGTGCTTGGCGGGTTCGAAGTCAAACAGGTTGCTGACCAGTCCGCGCCAGGTGTTGCGCAGCTTGCGGTACGCCTCGCCGTGGGTCTTGATCAGGTTATACGTAACGGGCACTGGGCTGGACGTGTCAACACTGGCGAAGTACAGGCGTATTAAATCCGCGCCAAGGTCCTTCACGCCCTGGTCGATGGCCCAGATGTTGCCTTTACTCTTGCTGCCCTTTTCGCCCTTTTCGTCGACCACAAAGGCGCTGGTCAAACAGTCGTGGAACGGGCTTTGTCCTGAGGTCGCGACACTCAGGATCAAACTGACCTGGAACCAGCCGCGGTGCTGGTCATCGCCTTCGAGATACATGGCCGAATGCGCCGTGTAGTCGCCGTCACGGTAGGGCTTGTCGGCCAACTCGTGGTCGGTGCGCATCACGGCGTTGAAGCTGCTGCCGGCCTCAAACCAGACGTCGAAGATGTCGTTCATCTTTACCAGCTTGCGCCTGGCGTGCTTGGCGGGCACCAGCTTTTCGACGGGCCAGTTGGCTTCATCGAACCACACGTTGCTGCCGTGCTTTTCAACCAGCGACACGACGTGGTCCAGCGTCTCGAGGTCCGAGACGACTTCGCCCGTCACAGTGTCCTGGAACGCCGGGATCGGGATGCCCCAGTAGCGCTGGCGCGAAACGCACCAGTCGGGACGGTTCTCGATCATGCTGCCGATGCGCTTCTGGCCCCATGCAGGGAACCACCGTGCGGCCGCGATCGTATCCAGCAGCCGTTGCCGCAGGGTTTTGCCCTGCGGGTTCATCTGCTTGTCGGGGTCAACGTGGTCGATCTGAACGAACCATTGCTCGGTCACGCGGAAGATCACCGGCGTGTGCGTTCGCCAGCAATGCGGGTAACTGTGCGGGTAGGGCTCATCGTGCAGCAGCCAGCCCTCGCCGCGCAATTTCTCGACGATCAGCGGGTTGGCCTTGAACACGTTCTGGCCTTCGAGCATCGGCAGCCAGCCGCGCGTGTCTTCGAACGTGGGGCTGAGTTGCAGCTCTTTGCGCAGTCGCTCACCGGTGAAGTATTTGCCCGCGTTGTCGATCGGGCAGACGATGGGCAGCTTCTCGCGCTTACCGGTGTCAAAGTCTTCCTTGCCGTGGCCGGGTGCGGTGTGCACGAGGCCCGTGCCATCTTCCAGCGTGACGTACTCGGCAAACACGACCGGACAGGCATGATCGAGAAACGGGTGGCTGTAGCCCACACCGCGCAGGGTTTCACCAGGGAATGTCTCGAGCACCTGCACGTCTTGCAGCTTCGCCTTTTCAGCCACCTTGGACAGAAGGGCTTGTGCCATCACGAGGTGTTCGCGCTTGCCATTGCGGGTGTAGCTGGCCAGCACGTATTCGGCCTTCTCGGCCGCCGCGACGGCGACGTTGGCGGGAAGCGTCCAGGGAGTCGTGGTCCAGATCAGCAGCGCCAGTGAGGCCCACACCTGTTCGCTGTCCGCGCGGGCTTCCACAAGCTCGCGGAACTTGCAGTCCTTGCCGCAACTGCTTAGGGGAAAGCGCACGTAGACGCTGGGGTCGGTGCGGTCTTCGTACTCGAGCTCGGCTTCGGCCAGTGCGGATTGCGCGGCCCAGCTCCAGTGTACCGGCCTCAGCGCGCGGGTCATGAAGCCGCGGCGCACGAGTTCACGGAACACGCGCAGCACGCTGGCCTCGTAGCTGGGGTTGGTGGTGAGGTAGGGGTTGTCCCAGCGGCCGAGCACACCCGCTGACTTGAACTGGCGTCGCTGGATGTCGATCCACTTGGTCGCGTACTCAAGGCACTTCTCGCGCAGCTCCAGCGCTGTCGTGCCTTCGGGCAGCTTGCCGCCCATTTCAGCCAGCATCTTGTGCTCGATCGGCAGGCCGTGGCAATCCCAGCCCGGGACGTAGGGGCAATCAAAGCCCTGCATCGTGCGGAACTTCACCACGGTGTCTTTCAGGATCTTGTTCATGCCGGTGCCGGTGTGCGCGTCACCGTTGGCGTAGGGCGGGCCGTCGTGCAGCACCCAGGCGGGGGCTCCGGCGCGGGCCTTGCGGATGCGGGCGTACAGGCCGCTGCTGTCCCAGTGGGCCTGCATTGCGGGCTCAACCTGCTGCAAACCGGCCTTCATGGGAAACTCGGTCTTGGGCAGCAGCACCGTGGACTTGTACTTCTCTTTCGCGGCCTTCAGGGCGTCTTCAGACATGGCTTTCCTTTTGGTCTTTCGCGACGTCCCGAAACGTGAGGCCGGGCCGCCGGGCGGTTTGGTTTATCCGTGATTGGACGTGATAACAACGTGGTTGCCGAGCATCGCCTGCAGCAACGACCTACAGGGTCGCGAGCTCGGCGTCGGTAATTCGCTCAGCTTCATCGACCAGCAGGATGGGAATGCCGTCTTCGATGCGATAGGCCTTGGCGCTGGCTTTGCACAGCAGGCGGTTGCCGCGCTGCACAAGGGGCTGGCGGCTTTCGGGGCAGACAAGCAGCTTCAGGAACTCAGGGTTGAGTTCAGTGGGTTGCGGGTTTTGTGTCTGTTCCGTCATGGCGCCTCGAATGCTAGGCAACGGGTGCGGGTTGCACAAGACGGGGCCTTGACAGGTGTTGTGGCCAGCCCTACCTTTCCCCGCCTTACGCAGGCCCGACAGACACAGAGGCAGACATGAAACGACGCGTCCGCAGCAGCAACCTCAAGCGCAACCGTACCCACGGCTTCCGCGCCCGCATGAAAACCGCCGACGGTGCCAAGGTTCTGAACCGCCGCCGCTCAAAGGGTCGCAAGAAGCTGACCGTGAGCGACGAGGGCAAGTTCAAGCGCCAGGGATCGCCGCGCAAGGTGAATCAGCATCAGCGCGCCCGCGCCGAAGCCCGCCGCCAGACCCGCAAACGCGCCGGCAAGATCTAGCTAACCTGCACATCATGCGATTGGACGGCCGCCAAGGCCGTCCAATCTTCATTTGGGCAGGGCCGCTGCGCCTACGAGGTCCGCGCAAAGACGATTGCTCCGAACACGGCAAACAGCGCCGGCGCGATGGATGCCCCGATGGCAGGCGCGAATGCACCCGCCTGTGCCATGGTTTCAAACCAGAACAGCAGGATCTGGTAGCCTACGACGGCCGCAATCGCCATGCTGCCGGCCGCAAACGGGCTTCGCGCGCCGCGCCACAGCAGAAGGCCCAGCCCGCAGCTTAGCAGGATGATGCCTGAGAACGGGTGCCACAGCTCGTGCCACAGGTTGGTGTGCAGGTCGCGGTTCTCGGGGCTGGTGATGGCCTCACGGATCAGCTCAGTCAGGGGCCGGTCGGCGTAACTGCGCCTGCGCCGTGCGAACTCGGCCGGGTACAGTTCGCCAATTGGTGGCACGCCTTCCCATGTGGTTTCGGTGGGGCGTTCGACGGTGGCCGTCAGGGCTTCAAGGTCAAGCACGTTGCCCGGGCGCGGCGACCACCAGTGTTCCTGTTCGTCGATCCAGCGCAGCTCTTTGGTTGTGACGAGCTGCTTGCCGTCGGCGCTCAGGATGCGTACGCCTTCCAGCGTGCGATTGTCGAGGTTGTATGCGCGCACGAACCAGACGTTGCCCTGCTGGTCGCGGACAGAAATGCGCTTGCCCTTGCGGAACTCAAATGCGCCATAGGGGCTCTCGCGCGCGGCCTGCGCCAGATCCGGCAACACGAACTGCCGCAGCCCAAGCCCGACCACGCCCAGCAGCAGCGCGGGAATCATGATCGCGGCCAATGCCCTTCGGCGGCTGACACCGGCGGCCTCGAGCAGCAGGAGTTCTCGGGCGCGCAGCACGCGGGCCACGGCAAACGTGCCGGCAGCGATCACCATCAGCGGGTAAAGCTGGTACAGGATCGGCGGCAGGTTGTAGGCGTAAAAGAGCGCGGAGCCCTTGGCCACGTCCGGAAAGGCCTGGATCTTGTCGAGGTTCAGCAGCACGTCCACGACCAGAAAGATCGTCGTGGTCAGCGCGAGCACCAGCACCAGCGACTGCAGGAAGATGCCCAAAAAATAGCGGTCGTAGCGCTTCACAGCCACCTCCCGCGCATCGCACGCAGGCCCAGCACGGCGCAGGCGGCCACCACGGCCAGCGGCGCCAGCAGGCTGGCCAGCCATGGGTTCAGCGACGACTTTTCAGCAAGCGTGCTGGCCGCCGTCATCAGCGGGTAGTAACCCAGCGCGCTCGGGATCACGCCGATGCCCACCGCAAACAGGCGGTTCGGGTGGTTCACCAGCGCCGCCAGCAGTGCCCCCAGCAGCGGCAGCAGCAGGCCTGCCATGGCAAGACCCGCGCGACGTACCAGTTCCGCACTGGCACCGCGGCGCTTGGCGTCTATGGCTTGTTCTTCGCTTACTTTGGCGAACAGGTCGGCGGTGCCAAGCACCTTGCTGCCGTCGGGCCCGGTGTCGGCACCAAAGTTGAAGGGAACCCGCAACTCGTTCACGCGTTCGGCTACAAGCGGCGCACCGAAGGGTTTGCCGCTTTTGGGCTCAAACTGGATCAGGCGGGGGCCGAAGCAGCGGGTCAGGATGATTGTGCCGCTGTGACGCTCATAGGTGATGCTGGCGGTCTCAGCATGCAGGGTCGCAAGCAGGCCTTCGTCATTGTAGACGAGAATCGTCAGGCCCTCGAACTGCCGAGCATCGAAGGCCTGGTAAGTGATGTCTATGCTGGGGCTGTTCTCGCCGCCGGGGAAGCGCAGCTCGCGCGGGCCCTGCGGCGGGTGATCGATGAAATCAGCCAATGCGCGGCGCTGCAGGTTGTGGCGCTCGGCATAGGCCTGCGGCCCGAACTCGCTGACGCCAAGCCACGAAGTTACCCCGGCGATCAAACCCACTGCCAGCAAGGGAAAGAACGGACGGATCGGGTTCACGCCGCTGGCCGCCAGCAGCAGCAGTTCGCGCTCGGCGCACATGCGGCCGAACACCAGCGTGGTCCCGAACAGCGCCGAAATCGGCATGGTCAGCGGCAGCAGGCTGACCGCGAGCGAGGGAGCGAACGAAATCAGCGTCGAAATGTGGGGCGTGACTTCGAAGCGGTTCACGATCTGGTACAGGCTGAGCGCACTGAACAGAAACGTGAGGCCGATAACGCAGACCAGTGTCAGCAGCAGCACGTCGCGCAGCACGACTTTGTCGAGACGTGAGATCATTCCGGGTCCCGCGGGAAGGACCGCAGCGAGGCCAGGTAGCTGTCCAGGTTGCGGCGCACTTCCTCAACGCTGTCGCCGCCGGTCTTTTCCAGCAGGGCCTGCGCCAGCACGATTGCGACGGCACACTCTGCCACGATGGCGGCGGCGGGCACGGCGCAAGTGTCGCTGCGCTCGGTGCTGGCGTTGGCGGCCTTGCCTGTTGACACGTCAACGCTGGGCAGCGGGCTCATCAGTGTACTGATCGGCTTCATATGGACGCGACAGACCAGCGGCTCGCCGTTGGTGGTGCCGCCTTCAAGGCCGCCGGCGTTGTTGCTTCCGCGTGCGTAGGGGCTGCGCCCCCTGCCGGGCTGCATCGGCAATACGCTGTCGTGGACCTTGCTGCCTTCACGGCGCGCGGCTTCGGCACCCAGGCCGATCTCGACTGCCTTCATCGCCTGGATACTCATCAGTGCCTGCGCAAGGCGGCCGTCGAGGCGCTGGTCCCAGTGGTTGTGACTGCCGAGGCCCGGCGGCAAATTCAGCGCCACGACTTCGATTGTGCCGCCAAGTGTGTCGCCGGAAGCCTTGGCCGCGTCGATCGCCTGCTTTAATGCAGCGTCGTTGGCGCGATCTATTGTGCCGAACTGGCCGGCGTCGCGCTCGGCGCGGGCGGCTGCGGGATCGCGGTAGATGCGCGTGTAGCCTGCGCCCTGCGGCGCGGCGGCGTCCACCTCGCCGATGCTGAGAACGTGGGCGACCACTTCGATGCCGAATTCGCGCAGCAGGCTCTGGCATGCGGCGCCGGCCATCACGCGCGCAGCCGTTTCTCGGGCGCTGGCGCGTTCCAGCACGTCGCGGGCGTTGCGGCTGCCGATTTTGAGCACGCCCGCAAGGTCCACGTGGCCGGGGCGGACGTTGGGCAGGTCGGGCGCTTTGTCGAGGCGCGAGTCGCGGTTGTGCACGACCAGCGTAAGCGGGCTGCCGATGGTAAGTTCGCGGCGCAGGCCGCTGAGCACCGTCACTTCGTCGCGCTCAACGTTCTGGCGGCCGCCACGGCCGTAGCCACCCTGGCGGCGTCGCAGTTGTTCGTTGATCCATGCAAGGTCGAGCTTGTGGCCGAACGGCAGCCCGAAAAGAGTCGCTATCACGGCCGGACCGTGCGATTCGCCAGCGGTTGTGAACGTGAGTGCCATCAACACCGATTCTGGAATGCGCGCCAAAGATTGGAACGGCCTGCCACAGAATTGCGGCAACCCGTGACGCAGGCGGCTCGTCTGCAGAGGCCGTGGCTCCCTCGGCCACGGCATATCTACAAGGGTCGATCAGGAGATCAGCGTTCCCAGCCGAGGCACCCGCTATGCGTCGAAGGGCAACTTGGGTTCGTATGCGCTTAGCTTGCCGCTTCCGCTGAGTACCTGCACTTTTTCGGCGGGTGATTTGCGAGGCCTTGGTTGCAGCACTTCGTCGGCTTCACCGTAGCCCACCGGCAGCAGTGCCTGGCAGCTCCAGCTTTCGTCTACGCCGATCATGCGGTTGAAGTCTTTCGCCAGCGTGGGTGTGTAGGTCAGCGAATGCAGTCCTTCGGCTTCAAGCGCCGTGATGAAGTTGGCAATGCTCAGCCATACACTCTGCAACCAGAATGGCATGTCGCGGCGGCCGAACACGGCCACCAGCAAGGGTGCGCGGTCTGCGAACTCTTTGACCGGCGTGATCATGTGGTCGTCAAAAAAGGCGCGCAGCCAATCGGGGCTGCGTTCATGGAAGTCACGGTCGGCGCGTTCGCAGAACTCGCGCACTTTCTCGCGGATCGGCCCGCGTTCGATCAGCACGTATTCCCACGGTTGGGTGTTTGCGCCGCTGGGCGCGCGCATCGCGCCTTGCAGCGCGCGCTCGATGGCGGCCGCATCAACCGGCCGATCAGAGAAGAAGCGCCGTGAGCGGCGCTTCTTCAGCAAGTCCAGGTAGGCCTTCGAGTTCACGGTGTGCTAGCCCTTCTTCTTGACGGCGCGAATGACCTGTTCGGTGATGTCCACGACATACTTGTTCTTGTTGTCCAACACGCCCGGAGTGACCAGCACCGGTTTGCTCATCAGTGTGCCGGCCGTGGAGCCGCCGCCGAAGTAGTCCATCTCTTTGCCCGCTTCGACCGTGTAGTCCTGCAGCACGATGTCGAGCCCTGCCTTTTTTGCAATTTCCTCAGCTTCGTGAATCACCACGCGCAGCACTTCATCCTGGTACAGGTTCAGCAGTGCGCCCAGGTAGCGCTTTTGCTCTTCCTGTTCATACTCCATCGAAGTCTTAAGCGCGGCGATTTCGACCTGCAGGTCAAGCAGGTCGTCCATGCTTTCGCCTTCCAGCTTGCGTCGCTTCAGCTCAGCTTCCTTCTTGCGGAAAAGTTCAGACTGCGTGGTGTTGCGCTTCTTCATCTCGGTTTGGATTGCTTCCCATTCCGTCTTCTTGCTGGCGAACAAGTCAGACTCGCGTGAGGCTTTCTCAAGGTTCAGCAGGCCGATGCGTACGCCGCCGTCCTTGCTGCGGTCCTGCGCGTGCACTGGCTGCACGTCGGCGAAGCTGCCCTGAATCCACGAGCCCGCAAAACCGGCGCCAAGGGCGGCCACAAGGAAACTTGCAACAGCGATCGTCTTCATGTCAGTGCTTTCTTTCTGGTCAGAATGGCCCATCGAAGGTCTTACGAATCCCGGTCTCGATTACTGACTACTTTCTGGCTGTGGAACGTTTCTTGACAGAAGGCTTGGTCTTGGCTGCGGCGCGCGACTTGCCGTTCTTGCTTGCGGCTTTGCCGTTCTTGCCAGCGGCAGCTTTGCCATTCTTGCCGGCGGCGGCCTTGCCGGTGCCTACGGATTCAACCTTGTCGAGGCGTTCCTTCAGTTTCTCGTAGTCATCTTTCAGCTTGTCGTAGTCGTCGCGCAGCTCGCGCAGCTCTTTGGGGGCACCCTGGGCCGCGCGGATACTCTCGATGGCACCCTGCGCGCGCTTTTTAATGCGGCTGTCGTGAGTTGTACGCGCGAGGTTGCCCAACGCGCCGATCGCCTTGGGGTCTTTCAGCGCCGACAAACCGCTGATCGCCGCCATGGCAGTTCGGAAGTCGCCTTCCAGGCAGGGCTCGATCGTTTCGCGGGCTTCGGTTTTGTGGCGATCTTCCGGGCTGTGGTACGCTAGTTCGCCCAAGGCTGCAATCGCCGCCATGCGCGCCTGCTGAGGCCGGCCGTAGTGCGTCCACTCGCGGATCACCTCAAGTGCACGCATGTCGCGCAGCTCAATGAAACCCCGGAACACGCTGGAGCGGATCACGTCTACGTGGCTGGGCCTGCTTAGTGCTCCTGACAGCACGTCAAAGGCAATCGCGGCGCGGGTCTTGCCCATCGCCACGGCGGATTCAGCGGCTACGTAGTAGCTTTCGTCCTTGTTCAGCATTCGGGCCAGCTTCTCAACCGCACGCGAGTCTTTCCATTCGCCCAGTGCTGCGGCCACAGCGCGCCGGGCCTTGGGGTGCTTGACTTCGGTGTCGCACAGGGCTTCCAGTGCATCCTGCGAATGAACCTTGCCCAGCGCGGTGGCGCACTCGGCCTGCACACCCCAGAACTTGTCTGCAGCCAGCGCCTCGGCCAATGCCTTGGCGGCCTTGGGCGTTGCCTTGGATGCCAGTGCGCGCGCGGCGTGGACGCGACCCATCACGTCGTCGTCGTGCTTGAGCTGCTCGGTCAGCATTTCCTCGCTGAAGTCGAGCTCGAGCGTCTTGGGCACGGCGTTGCCGGGGTCGAAACTGATCCACTTCGCGCGGCCGGGCAACTGGATGTGATAGCGATGGGCGGGCTTGTCGATCTCGAACTTGCGGGATTCGCTCCCGCCATCGTAGAAGAAGCGGACGGTCACAGGGGTGCGGAAAATCGCGGTCAGCTCGTCGGGCTTCTGCTTCTGCAGCACGCTGAAGTCGAGGCTGCCGGTCTTGTCGTCCCACTTGGCCTTGAGTTTGAACTCAGGATGTCCGCCGCCGTAGATCCACTGGGCAAAGAACCAGTCAAAGTTGCGGCCGGTGACATCTTCAATCGCGCTGGCAAAGTCCTGGGTGATTACGCTGCCGCCCGCGTGGCGCGTGAGGTACAGGTTGATGGCCTTCCACCACAGGCGGTCGCCGATCAGCTTGCGCAGATGATGCAGGATGACGGCACCCTTCTGGTACAGGTGGCGATCAAACAGGTCCAGCGGCTCGTTGTAGACGTTGGTCTGGATCGGGCGGCGGTAGGCGCCACGGTCTTCAGCCAGGTAGGCCTTCCAGTCGGCGTCGAGGTAATACTTGAACTCGTCGTCGCCCAGCGATTCTTCGCACCACATGGCTTCGAAGTACGTGGCGAAACTCTCGTTCAGCCAGGCGTGGCTCCAGTCGCGGCAGGTGACGTAATCGCCGAACCACTGGTGCGCGAGCTCGTGGCTGTTCAGCGGGTCGCTACTGAAATCGAGGTGCGCGCGCGCATCGTGCAGCGTCAAGTCGGTCTGCGTCGTGGCGCTGGTGTTTTCCATGCCGCCGAAGATGAAGTCAGCGGCCGTGATCTGCGCGTATTTGGCGTACGGGTAGCGCACGCCGGTCTTTTCGCTGAAGAAGCGAACCATGTCAGGCGTGGGTCCGAAGCTGCGTTCGCCGTCTTCTTCGCGGCCGGGCGGCACGTAGTATTCGACCGGAATGCCGTCCCATTCTTTGCTGACCTTGACGTAATTGCCGACTACGAGCGTCACGAGATAGGCAACGTGCGGCACGTCGTGCTTCCAGTGGTGGATGCTGTGGTCGGCGTGGTCCTTTACGTCAATCAGCGCGCCGTTGCTGAGGCTGGTCATGCCCTTGGGCACGCGCACGATGATTTCGCTGGTGGCCTTTTCGTTGGGGTAGTCAAAGCACGGAAACCAGTAGCGGCTGTCTTCATCCTGGCCCTGCGTCCAGAACTCAAGGTGCTTGTCGGGGTAGTCGCGATCGGGGCCGACGAAGTACGCGCCGCGGCGAGGCTTGGCGCTGTACTCGAGGGCAAGATCAATCGGTTTGTCGGCGCGTAGTGGCGGGCTGAAATACACCGTCAGCACTTCGCCGTCATGGTTGAACTTGAGGTTGCGGCCGTCGCCACGGACGCTTTCGATGTTCATCTCGCAGGCGTCGAGGGCAAGGAAGCCCGTGTCGTCGTGGATCGGCGCGACTGTAAGGGTGGCGGTACCCGTGATTTCGCGGGTTTCGAAGTCCGGCGCGATCTCGAGCCTGATGTGCTTCACGTCGGCAAAGCGGTCGCGGCACCACTTGGGCTGGGTGCCCTTCTTCATGAAGGGCTTCCAGGTGGGTTTGTCGTCAAGGTACTCGGCGCCCAGCCCGGCAAAAAAGCGGGCTTGCTCCGTGAGAGAAAAGTTCATGGTGGCACTACTCCGTACAGGAAGGCAGCAAGACAGGCAGGCATTCAAGCGGGCAACGCCCGTACATCCAAGGAATTTTCGGCGCTGCAACGGGGCCCGAGCGTAAGCAAGGCCACAGACAACCACAATCCCGGGATACATCCATGCTCAAGATCAGGCTGATCCAACTGTTGGCGTTAGTCACACTGCTGATGCCGCTGGCCACTTCGGCGCCCGCGCTGGCGCAGGATGCACCCACGGCCACCGACACCAGCCAGGACGGCGACGCCGTTGATGAATCCAAGCTGACCGACGCCCAGAAAGCCAACGTCGCAGTACTGGATGAAATGCTGCGGGTGATCCGCAGCGGTTTCTACGACAAGAAGTACGGCGGCCATGATCTTGTCGAAATGCGCGCGCGCTACTTGCGCCGCGTGGTGGACGCGAATCCCGGCGTGGACCTGCACGGCGTACTGAAGCAGCTGCTTGCCGAATTCAAGGTCAGCCACCTGACGATCATTGAAGAGGAAGCCTACCGCGACCACTTCGCGCCTGAGATGGACAACAGCAAGGTCAGCCAGGCTGGTTGCGACCTGACCGAGCTTGAACCCGGGCAGTACTTCGTAAGCGGCATCCTGCAGGGCAGCGCGGCCGAAAAGGCGGGTCTGCTGCGCGGAGACCGCGTCGTCGAAGTCAACGGGAAGCCCATCGCCGAATGCGGGCTGCTGGTTGATGCCGGTGGCGACCCGGGCCTGCCGGGCGTGCCGCACTGGTTCTTCCGCAACCCGCCCGAGGGCGAGTTCGTGCTGAAGGTACAGCGCAAGGCTGAAAGCAGCGAGCTGATTGAGCTGCGCTTCAAACCGAGTTCGATCAACATGATCGCGGCTACTCGCAACAGCGTGACCGTGATTGAGCATGAAGGCCGGAAGTTCGGCTACATTCGCTTCTGGCACTTCCTGCACGACGGCATGACGGCGGCGCTTCGCAAGGCCCTGCGCGGCGAGTTCAGGGATTGCGACGGCCTGATCATCGACCTGCGAGGCCGCGGCGGCAGCCCGATGGTGATGAACGCATGCTTCGCCCCGTTTGCCGACCCACCGCCGATGCGCGGCTTCGGCATGGGCGGCGGCAACTTCAATATGCCCAAGTGGACGCGGCCGGTGGTGGCTTTGCAGGACGGCGGCAGCCGCAGCGCCAAAGAAGTCTACGCCCATAACTGGAAGCACAAGGAAGTCGGCCCGCTGGTGGGGGAAAGCACCCCCGGCGCGGTGCTTGGCAGCACGTTTGTGCAGCTTCCAGACGGCAGCTGGTTGCTGTACCCGGCCCAGAACGCAAGCGGGCTGGCCTACGGCAACGCGCAGCTTGAGGGCAACCCGGTCACGCCGACGCATCCGGTAAAAGACCTGCTGCCGTACTCTGAGGGCGTGGACACAATCAAGGACGCCGGAATCAAGGTTTTGTACGACCTGGTGAAGGAGCTGCCCAAGGTTGAGCCGCACAAGGAGAAGTCCGAAGAGAAGGAAGAAGAGTTCTAGTCAACCAGGCGTACTCACCGTTCTCAACGAAGCCCCGCACGAGTTGCGGGGCTTCGCGCAGTTTGTCACATACACATGGGCCTGACGCAATCTTGGCTTGGTGTGCGAATGCCGCTATCTTGGCCGCGCCTTTGCACAGGAGCAGCCAGTGTCACCTACCGCGGAAGCCACGGCCGAACCAGCAGTTGCCCAATCCAGCGCACCACCGGCTGACCCCAGCGAAGCTATGCTGGACGCGCTTTCACTGCGGCCGCAGGACGTGACCGTTCATGCCAGTGGCGAGCTTCCGACCGCCGAAGAAGTCTCGGGCATGGAGTTGGCCGTTCCGCTTAGCGCCTTGCCGGGTGAAGAGGGCTATCACGTCACGAAAGACCCGCGCGTAAAGGCCGTGCAGTGGCGCGACCTTGTACCAGTTACGAAGTTCCAGGCGTTCAAGGAAACCACGCTCAGCTTTCCGTGGATTGCGGGCGCGATGGTCTGCTTCTGGCTGGTGCAGTACACCGGAAACTGGTGGTGGACTGCGGGTGCGGTGTTCTGCAGCTTCTACCTGTTCCTGACCGGCCTGCGGCAGGTGCACTGCGCGTTCCATTACTCGGTGGGCATTTCGCGCCGTGGTTGCGACCTGCTGATGTACTTCCTGAGTATCGCCATGACCGGCAGCATGCACGTCGTGCAGCTTTGCCACTTGCACCATCACCGCCATAACCTGACCGACGAAGACGTGGAAGGCTTCACGTCAAAGCTCAAGTGGTGGCAGGCGATGCTGGTGGGGCCATACTTTCCGCTGAAGTTGCACTGGTTTGCACTCAAGACCGCCAAGCCCAACCAGCGTCGCTGGATCTACGCTGAACTGGCGGGCAATCTGGTCTGGTACGCGTTTGTGGGCGTGATGACCTTTGTTTATGGCCAATGGTGGTTGGGTATGTACCTGGCCATGATGTGGCTGTCGCAGTGCGGCACCGGCTTTTTTGCGGTGTGGACCGTGCACCATGACTGCGACGACAAGCACCACATCGCCCGCACGCAGCGCGGCTGGTTCAAGAACCTTATCAGCTACCAGATGTTCCACCACATTGAACACCACCTGTTCCCGGCCGTGCCAACCTGTAATTGGGCCAAGCTGGGCAAGCGCCTTGATGAGGCTGCGCCGGAACTTCGCAACAAGTGGGTCTACTAGGGCAGATCTACCGGTTCGCGTTTGACCCCGGCTTCGATCAGCATTTCTTTCAGCTCATGGCTGAGGTACATGGCCGCGCGGTCGATTTCGTCTTCACTTGACACGTCAAGCCATTGCACCTTCGGGAAGCCCTTGAAGAACGTCATGCTCTTGCGCGCGAACAGCTTTACGTCGCGCACGGTTTGCTCAACGCATTCATCCAGTGTGATTGAGCCGCCGAGCATCTCTTGGATGCGCCGGTAGCCGTGGGCCAGCCCGGCAGTCCTCGAAAAGCCCGTGCTGGCGGCGATGCGTTTGACTTCGTCGATCCAGCCGGCCTCGAACATCTTCAACGCGCGTTCGCGCACGCGTTGGTACAGCAACTCGCGCGGCCAGCGGATACCCGTGAACAGCCAGCGGTAATCGCCCCGGGGCTCGCCCCAGCGTGCGGCCTCACTGGCCAGCTTGCCGCCGAAGCGCGCGATCTCGAGGGCGCGCACCAGGCGCTTGTGATCGGCGGGGCCGATTCGCCGCGCTGACTCGGGGTCGAGCACAGCCAGCCGCGCGTGCAGGTCGTGGGCCGGAACGTGCTGCATCTCGGCGCGAAAGTCCGCGTTCGGCGCGGGGCCGCGGTCAACGCCGTATACCAGTGCTTTCAGGTAAAAGGGTGCGGTCACGTCCAGGATCGGGACTCTGCCGCGGCTGCGGATCTCGGCCAGCGTGGCTTCGGCGTAATCCAGGAACTGGGTGACACTGAACTCTTCGTGGGCATCCACCAGATCAATGCCATGGTGGGGGATCTCGACGCGTTCGGCGGCGCTGGGCTTGGCGGTACCGGCATCCATGCCGCGATAGACCTTCAGCGCATCAACACTAAGGATCTCGCCGCCGGCACGCCGCGCGACAGCCATCGCCAGCCGCGACTTGCCGCTTGCCGTAGGGGCAAGGATCACCAGCGCGGGATACTTCGCGTGCGGGTTGAAGTCGGCCATGACGCCAGCCTACAGTCGGCGCTTATCTTCGGCGATGACCGCGGTGCCGCTTACGGTGATCAGCACAAGCCCGTCGGCAGACAGGTAGGCGTAGTCGAAGTCCACGGCGAGCACCGCGTTGGCACCCAGTTCCTTGGCTTCGTTCTGTAACGACAGCAGCGCGGCCTGGCGCGTCTCGTGCACCATCTTCTCGAACTCGGGGTGGCGACCGCCGCCTTCGCGCCGGATGAAGGCTGCAAAGTCGCGCATCTCCACAGGTGCAATGGCAGCCTGCCCGGCCACAACGCCGAGGTATTTGGTGATTACGTGGCCTTCCAGGTTGCCGGTGGTGGTAACAAGCATGGGTTGACCCGCCGATGGCTTGAAATCAAGCTAGCACGGCCGGGGGCGGGGGTCAAAGACCATGCGATTTGTGCTTTTGACATTGCTGCTTGCTGGCTCGCTTCATGCGCAAACGCTGACGCCGCGCCAGTCATTCGAGGATTTCATCAAGCGCATCACCGACACCACGCTGGATGCCCTGTCGCGGCAGGCCTGCGTGGACAGGTACTTTGATTTCGAAACCTGGTTCAAGGAGCACCAGTCCGCGCAGGGCCGCGAGTTCACGGCTGATGAGAAGGCCACGCTGAAGCAGAACTGGAACGACGTGCTGCTGAGCACCGAGTTTCGCGATCGCTTCCGCGACAGCGAAGTGCGCGTGCTGAGTGAACCCGCACCCGATCTCGTGAACGGCACCGCCGAACTCGTGATTGAACTGAAAGCCAAGGGAAGCACGCTCGAATACGTCGTGCGCATGACATTGTCCGAGGAAGGCACCTGGTGGCGCTGGCACGAGTTCACGCCCCGCGAGAAGCCGGTCGCCGACAAGACCCCTGCTGAACGCATCGCCGAGCTTGAGTCGCTGCTGAGCCAGATCGCCGAGGCCCGCAACACCCTGGACCAGCGTGAGGCCGAAATCCGCGCCGAACTCAAGCGCCTGCGTGCTGCCCTGGCCGAAGGCGACAACAAGGGCGCTTTCACGTCACCGGCCCGTTGCGCGGACTCATTCATGAAGGCGGTAATGGCCGCGGATACGGAGGCGCTTCTGAAGGCGCACACTGCGGCGCGACGCGAAAAGGCGGATCGTGAGGATGTGGGCAAGCGCGTCACGGCGCTGGCGGGCAAGCTGGCTGAGTACAGCGTCATCGACACCACGATCGACGAAGGCAACCCGGCCCGCGCCACTGTGCGCGTCAACTTGAAGCTGCTGGATGGCAGCGCGCGCGTGCTTACGGCGCGACTTGCCAAGGAAGGCGGCGAGTGGCGCGTGGATGAGGAACCTTAGCTTGCCCGCCGCCGAACGAATCGCAGCCGGCTTCGTGCTGGCCAGCATCGTGGACCATGAGCCGCGTTACCTGCTGTTGCGCAGCGCGCAGCACGGGACATGGTCATTTCCCAAGGGCCACGCAGAGCCCGGCGAACTGGAACTGGAAACCGCGCGCCGCGAAACCGAAGAAGAAACTGGCATCACCGATCTTCGTGTGATCCCGGGCTTCCGCCGCGAGGTGCGCTACGAGGTGCAGGGGCGCAAGACCACCTGGATGAAGACCGTGGTCTGGTTCGCGGCCGTGACACCGAAACCCGCACATGTCCAAAGTGCCGAACACGACCAGTCAGGCTGGTACACCCTGCCGAATGCGTTGAAGCTGCTCAGCTACGACACGTTGAAAGACGTGCTGCAGCAGGCCGACGCCGCCATTCGTGGCTGATTACTCGCCAGGTGCTTCCTCAGGTTTGTCGGCCTCAAGCTTGTCGGCCAGCGACTTAAGCCATGCCGCGGCCTTGGCCGGCGTGCGCAGCTCAAGCGAGCTGATTTGCTTGGGCTTATCCTTGAGTGTCTTCAAGAAGGCCTCGTCGGACCAGACCGGCGCCACTTTGGTGGCGATCTTGTATTGCGTCATCCCGAGGCCTTCGATCAGCGTGCCCTGGTGGCGTGCCACACGGGCCTGGTCGGCACGAATGCCAAGCTTCTTGACGGCGTCGCCCAGCTCAGCCTGCAGGTCGGCCTGTTCTTCCGTAAGGCATTCGATCTCAGCCAGGTGTCGGTCGGCAATGGCCTTGGATGCCTGAATGCGTTCGTTCTCGGTCATTTGCAGTGCCGTGTCTGCGGCAAGAAACGCGACGGTGGCGACAATGCCGCGTTCGCGGTTGCTGAGCAAGCTAAGGAAGAACGTCAGCGCGCGTGCCGTCTTGAAGCGCTGCACGTTGGTGCGGGCCTGTTCGCGCGCCACCTTTAGCGCGGTCTCAAGCTGCTTCAAGTCATCCTGTGCCAGGAAGCTTTCGTACAGGTCGATCAGGCTGTCATCGGTGCCTTCAATCGTGGCCACCAGCCGCGCGTGCATGTTCTCAAGCGTGTAGCGCTGGGCAGCCACGAGGTCGGTACCCTTAAGGTACGCATCAAGCCACTGCACCGCACCATCGAGGTCGCCCATGGTGCTGGCCAGGAAAAGTACGTACTGCAGCGCTTCCGTGCCTCGCAGTGCGATCGGCCGCCACTTGGCTTCGATTTCGGCGCAGGCGCGAATGTGATTGCCCGCTGCCTCCATCATCTGTTCAAACTCGGTGCGCAGCTTGCCCTCGAGGCCGGGGTTGCGCCGCTGCAGGTCCATGGCCTTGGCCGACCAGCAGCTTGCCACAAGGCGGTTCAGCTGGATCGCATGCTCTGCATCGCTTTCGGCCTTTGCCTTCGACAGGCCGGCTTCGGCGTCGGCAATCGCGTCGTCGAACTGCTGGTCGGCGATGTGCCGGTTGGCTGTGCGGCTGAGCAAGCGCACCTTGTTGCGGTCGCTGACGGACTTGCTGGCAATCAGCTTGTCGGCCCACTCGTGAAACTCGCGTGTGCCAAGCAGTGTGTTCTGTAACAGTATGATGCTGTCAAAGTCATCGCCGACTTCCGGCGGGTTGGCCGCATAGGGCGCAATCAGCTTCGCAGCCTCGTCCATGCGGGGCGGGCGGGCTGAAAGCAGCACTTCACAACGCAGCAGGATGGCCGGGATAAAGTCTTTCTGCAGCGTAGTGGCTTTGTCCAGCGCTTCAAACACCTCGCGGGGGCCGATTGCCGGGTCGCGACGCAGCTTGTCGAGTTCGTACTGGGCCAAAAAGAACCAGGGGTAGGCGTAGTCTTTGGCGCGGTCGGCGGCCTCACGCAGCAGCTCAAGCGAGCGCGTCAGGTTTGGCTTGCCGGGCGGGTAATAAAGCAGGACAACCGCGTGCAGCACCTTGAAGGTCGGTGAATCCGCGAGCTTGCCTCGTGACTGTTGGTCGAACACCTTGGCCAGCGTCGCACCCATCTTCATCTGCTGCATGTACAGCAGAATCAGCCGCGACATGGCCCCGGTGTAATCGTGGCGTTCCTGTTTGTCGGTGGGGTCTTTCAGGTTGTAGATGTCGTGCTTGCCGCCAGCGTCAATGTCGGGGCACTCGCGCTTGATGAAGGCGTTGAAGTCCGCGACCAGGCCTGCATCCAGTTCGTCGCCGTCTTTAGCCTCGGGTTTGGCTTCGCCCGCCGGCGGGTCTTTCGGGTCGGTGTCCTGCGCTGCCACAGGGCAACTCAGGACAAACAGTGCGACAATAAGTGTCAGGACTGGTTTCTTCAT
The DNA here is from genome assembly GCA_938014885.1 of uncultured bacterium. GTDB lineage: Bacteria > Planctomycetota > UBA8742 > UBA2392 > UBA2392 > CALLQI01. Next base: position 121,849 of record CALLQI010000017.1, on the reverse strand, counting down.
CTGCGGCTCGCGATCAGGTGTGGCTGCGGTTGGCCCTGCATTCAATCAGCAACGTGATTCGGCAACTTCAAATGGCTGCTTCCGGCAACAGGTTGTAGCGTGAATCCCGGCGTCGGGGCGTGCGGCCGGCCTCCGTAATCATGCGGCGCAGGGCAGCCTCTGACAACTGCTGTGGCGTGCCCGAGCCTGCGTCGTGGAAAATGCGCTCGTGTTCGTACACGATGCCGTCAAGGTCATCGACGCCGTGGCTTAGTGCCACTTGCGCCAGCTTCAAGCCGGCGCTGATCCAGTAGCACTTGATGTGCGGCACGTTGTCGAGCAGCAGCCGCGAGATCGCGTACACCTTCAGGTCTGTCATGCCACTGGCGCGGCGAGCGTGCAGGGCGTTGTTGTCGGGGTGATACGCCAGCGGGATGAACACCTGAAAGCCGCCGGTGCGGTCGTTGTGGTCGCGCACGCGCAGGATGTGGTCCACGCGATCGCCATCGCTTTCAATGTGCCCGTACAGCATGGTCACTTGCGTCTTCAGGCCCATCTCGTGCGCGATGCCATGGATTTCAAAGTAGCGCACGGCGTCAATCTTGTTCGGGCAGATCTGCTTTCGGATGTGCGGCGCGAAAATCTCTGCGCCGCCGCCGGTCAAACTGTCCAGGCCGGCCTCATGCAACTCACGCATCACAGTGGCGGCGTCCTTGCGGCTGATGCGGCAGAACCAGTCGACCTCGACGGCGGTGAAACCCTTGAGGCTGGTGCCGGGCAGCGTTTCGCGCAGGCCGCGCAGCATTTGCAGGTAGTAGTCGTACTTGAGGGCAGGGTGCAGGCCGCCGACGATGTGAAGCTCGGCCACGCCCTGGCCCTGGAATTGCTGGGCCCAGTCGGTGATCTGCTGCACCGTCTTGGTGAAGCTGCCGGGCTCGCCGGGTTTGCGGTAGAAACTGCAGAACTTGCAGGTGTCCCAGCAGACGTTGCTGTAGTGCAGATAGCGGTTGACGATGTAGGTGGTGGTATCGCCGTGCAGGCGTTCGCGCACCAGGTTGGCGGCGTAGCCCAGCCCCGCAATGTCGTTGCTGGCGAACAGGCGCAGGCCGTCTTCGGCGGTAAGTCTTTCGCCGGCTTCTACCTTCTCAATCTGTTCCGCGATGTCGCTGTGCGCGAGCAGTGAATTCATGGCCTGTCCGTAAGGGCACCCCCGGCGCGAGTGTAGCAGCATCGGCACAAAAAGGCACCCGACGCGCCGGTTGTTGAAGACCGCCTTGTCGGCTACACTTGCGGCGTCCCCGAAGTACCCCGGACTTGAGGTCGGCTGTGAAGAAACCAATTTTGTTGCTGGCTGTCGCGATGTGCGCTCTGATGGCCGGTTGCTCGACCTACAAAGAGTACACGTACATCGAATACCCGATCAGCCGCGAGAATGCCTTCGACGCGATGCGGGCAATACTGGTCGAGGAAGGCTACCCGATCGACTCGATTGAAGAAAACTACGTCAACGACCTTCCCGAAGTGATCATCGAAAGCGACTGGAACCTGCGCCAGACAGGCAGCGTGTACATGGGCAATGACTACCGGCGCCGCGCCTATGTGAAGATCACGACACTCTATTCAGAACGCAAGCCCGCCGAATACCAGCCCCTCAGTGAAGAAGAGGGTGCCCGCTACAAGGAAATGGAAGAAGAACGCAAGAAGCGCGCTGACCTTGAGCAAACGCGCATCGGTGTGGCCGTCAGACTTGAGCGCCGCACCGACATCAAGCGCCCGCTTGAGGCTGACTGGCAGTACGAAGGCCCCGACAACTTTGCGGTGGCGGAGATTCTGGGCCGATTTGAAGCTTCATACGGCGAAAAGAACTCGCGTTCCGGCATGGGACCCAGCGAGAAAAGCCAGCGCCTGCGCGAAGACGACCTGCGCAACCGGCGCTAGCGCTGGGCAGCTAACTGGAACAAAGCAAACGGACCAACATGAGCGACACACCCGATAAGCCGCGAATCATCATCGACTCAGACTGGAAGGAACAGGCTGAGCGCGAGAAAGAGCAACTCGCCGCCAAGGCCGAAAAGGCCAAGCCCGCGGCGCGCGAAATGCCCCAGCCCGACTTTTTGCAGCACTGCGCCAGTCTGGCCACACAGGCGCTGGTGTTTCTTGGCGCGATCATTCACCCGCTGTCAGGCAAGCCCGAGTTCGACCCTGAGCAGGCGCGCTACCTGATTGACACCCTCGACATGCTGCGCACCAAGACCAAGGGCAACCTGGACCAGGAAGAGGCCACGGCGCTGGATGAAATGCTGCAAGAGCTGAAGATGGCCTGGGTACAGCTGACCAAGAAGGCGCCCGGAGCCGGCAAGTGAAGCTGTGGCAGCTCGGTGTGATGGTGCTTTTGCTAAGCGCCTGTGGCCGGGCCAATGAACCCGCAGTAGCTAACCAGCCCGCCCCGCCCAAACGTGAAAGCAGGCTGGTGGCGTACGAGCCCGGCCAGATCGCCAAAGGCCTCGAATTCGCGCAGTGCACGCAGTACTGGACGCTTGCCGAGGAAGGCAATGGCAACGCGCTGCCAGTGAAGCTTGAAGGCGACCTGGCCAGCGTCGTGCAGGTTCGGATTGATCCCGATGGCAGCTACCAGTTGATCGAAGATGGCAAGCTGCGGGTCAACTCGCTGACCGAAGTGTCGGTTCAGATGCACAGGATCTCCCAGCAGTTCTGGAACAACGAACGCAATCTGTCCAGCGCGTCCATGCTGATCGCGGCTGACCGCCGCGCCCCGATGAAGGCGCTGCATGAGCTGTGCCGCATGCTGGTTTCGCTGCAGGTACAAAACTGCTGGCTGGTCACTGCAGACCGGCGTGACAGCGCATTACGCCTGATGCCCCTGAAAATCGATGTCGTACAGCTTGAACGCGAGTGGTACCACCTTACCCCGGCCGAACAGCAGGTGCTGGCGCGCCTGACCGATGTTGCCAGCGCCAAGACCGGCGCAAGCTGGGTGCTGCAGTCGGGTACCGGCGGCCTGAAGGCCCGGGCGGAAGACAGGCCCGGCTGGCACACCGAACTGCTGCGTACATTTGCCGGCAGTGCCGACACGATAAGTCGAATCCAGTTTGATTTGGGAACGCAACTCACCATCTCGCAGCTCGTGTTCGCGGTGGATGCCCTGGCACCGCTCGGGTTCAACGAAGTCGAACCCTGGTACCCGGCCCTTGAGCGCGAACCGCCACCAACTCCCGGCCGCGAAGCCCGTCAGCTTACCGAGTTTGTCACCAAGATCGGCGCGCCCGGTGAGTGCGAACTGCCGGGCCTGTCTGAATACTGGCGCGTCTGTGCCGACATTGCCTTGCTGCCAGAACCTGCGGTCCTCAAACCCGACCTGCCATCGCTGGCGGTCAGCGTCGGCCGCGCAGGCGAGCTTGCGGTACACGACGGTACTGAGGCCGGGTGGCGCGCCCTCGCCAACTCCAACGAGCTGCAGCTTGAGCTGACAAAGGCAAGCGGCGAAGTGGATTTTGACCTGGGGCTTTCCGAGTTGCAGGTGGTGCTTTACATCGACCGGCGCGCACCGTGGCAGTCGTTTCTTGAAGTGCTTGAGATCATGCATGGGCAGCGCTGTTACCGCCTGTACCTGCCGGTCTGGGACAACCTGGGGCCGACTCTGCGGCTGCTGGATCTAAGCCTGCCATTGACCGAGTTGTCTGAGCACGAGCGCCCCGCCAGCGTGCGCATTGAACGCAAGGGCATTGTCGATGACGCCCGATACACCGTGCGCTACTCGGATGGTCACTTGGCCTCCGTGCATACCGGGGTGGGCTGGCATGCAAGCCTGATGGCCGAGGTGCAGGACCGCACCTCGAATGTGAACACCCTGTTCATAACCCTGCCCCGCGACGAGCCCATGCAGACCCTTTGCACCCTGCTGAACGCCACAGCCCTGTTGGGCATGCAGTCGATTCGTTTCGGGGGCTGACACCTGCTACTGGTGTGCTAGATTGCCGGCCTCAGCGGAGCATAGACTTGAAGATTGCATTCCACGGCCAGCGCGGCAGCTACGCCGAAGCGGCAGCAGCATGGATGTACGCGGCGCAGGACATCGCGACCATGCCCTGCCCTACGGTGCAGGCAGTGCTCGATGCCATTGCCGACGGCACTTGCCAGCACGGTGTCGTGCGCGTCGAGAACACCGAATGGGGCCCCAACGTTGAAGTGATGAACATGCTGCGCCAGGCGCGCGTGTACTTCAGCCGCGAGATACGCTTCCATGAACGCTACAACCTCGCGGGCCAGCGCGCGGCCGTCACCGCTGACATCAAGCGCGTCTACGCCAACCCGACCATCCTCAGCCTGTGCAGCATTTACATGAGCCGCCTGCCCAAGGTGGACATAATCGCGCGTTATGACAGCGCTGAATCCATGGCCGACCTGATCCGCCGTGGCAAGAAGGAAGAAGCCACGGTGTGTGGCGACTTCGCGGCCGCAGTCTTCGGCCTGAAGGTGCTACAGCCCGGCGTTGAGAACAGCGTCAGTTCGATGACGCGCTTTGTTTCGCTGTCCGGCGCCAAGACCCTTCCGCCGGAAGACGCGCGCTCGGTCTCAACGGCCGTACTGTTTGAACTCAAGCACCAGCCGGGCGCACTGATGGAGGCTTTGGCGGCGTTCCGCAACCACGGCATCAACCTCAGCACAGTCAGCGCCTGGCCCAAGCGCAACGACCAGTGGGATTACGCCACCTTCGTTGAGTTCAAGGGCCGATACGACGACCCGGACATCATGCGCGCACTGGCCGAGCTTCGCGAACACACTACGCACCTGCAGTTGCTGGGCAGCTACGACAGCGCGGAACCGCGCCTTTAGCCGAGACCACCGACTCCACGACACCAGCCTTCCGAGAACAGACATGAGCCAGATCAAACTTGCCGACCGCGTCGGCCGCATACAGCCATCCGCGACACTTGCCCTGACAGCCCGTGCGGCCGCACTGAAGGCCGAAGGCAAAGACGTGGTGGCACTGACCGCCGGCGAGCCCGACTTCGAAACGCCTGCCTATATCCGCGACTCGGCGATGACCGCTCTCAGCAAGGGCGGCGCCGTGGGCCGCTACACCGCTGCCACGGGCACGCCGGAACTGCGCAAGGCAGTGGCCGCCAAGTTCAAGCGCGACAACGGGCTTGAGTACACCGCCGACAACGTACTGATTTCATGCGGCGGCAAGCATTCGTGCTTCAACATGGTGGCGGCACTGATCAATGATGGCGATGAAGTGATCATCCCGGCACCGTACTGGGTCAGCTATCCTGAGATGGTGCGCTTCTACGGCGGCAAGCCGGTCATTGTTGACACGTCAAGTACCGACTTTGTGCTGCAGCCCGAAGCGCTGAAGGCCGCAATCACCTCGCGCACGAGGCTGTTGATCGTCAACAGCCCCAGCAACCCGACCGGCGCTGTCTGGAGCAAGTCCGCGCAGGCCGCGCTGGCCAAGGTGCTGGAGGGCACGCAGATCGCCGTGCTGTCCGACGAGATCTACGAAAAGCTGGTCTACGACGGCGAGCACACCAGTTTCGCCGGCCTGTCGCCCGATGCCTACAATCGCACTGTGACCGTCAATGGCGTCGCCAAGGCCTACGCCATGACCGGCTGGCGCATCGGCTATGCGGCCGGCCCTGGCCACATCCTCAAAGCCATGGGTGCGCTGCAAAGCCACAGCACAAGTAACCCGACTACGCTCGCGCAGTTTGCGACTGTCACGGCGCTGGGCCGCGACCCCGAAGAGTTGCCGTCGTGGCGCCAGCAGTACCGCAAGCGCCGCGACATGATTGTCGCCGGTTTGAATGCGATACCGGGTGTGAAATGCGCGACCCCGGGCGGTGCGTTCTATGTGTTCCCGGATTTCCGGGCCTGGGTGGGCAAGAGCCACGGCGGCACGGTCCTCAAGGATTGCGCCAGCATCTGCGAGGCCCTGCTGACCAAGGCGTTGGTGGGGGGCGTGCCGGGGGCTGAATTTGGCGCGCCGGGCTTCGTGCGCTTCAGTTATGCGGCCTCGGACGACAGCATCCGCAAGGCTGTGGAACGCATCACAAAGTTCGGCACCGAGTTGACCTAGCGGCATGTGAACAACTATTGGATTGCGTGAACAACCCCGTAAGGTCCCCAGCCGCAAGCCTTACCGGGCAAGTGTGAAGAGAGTGTCAGAATCTTCCTTTGACTTCATGAAGGCAAAGCGTTACTTGTAACCAGCCCGGGGGGACAAGCCATGAACGCCCAAAAGCTTTCCACGTTCTGCGCGGTTCGAGAACTGAGCTTCGTTGAGCAAGGCGTGCGCCAGGGGGTCAAGGGCGCATGGTTCGAAACCCGCAAGCGCGAACGGCGCTTTTTCACCGAAAGCGAAGTCATCACCTTTGCCGACGAGGTAAAGACGCAGTCCGATCGCCTGCCGGTGATCCAGTCGTTCACCAGCTAGCCTGTCCATCGTCGAACCACCGGCCCCGGCCGGTGGTTCTGCTTTGCCATGACTCTCTGCTGCCGGCGCAAACCAAACTACACTCGCGCCATGGCTGAAGCCGCCGACGTCCCACCGATCAACCCGCCGCCGCTTGAATCCGGCGAGCACACGGCATTGGCACCAGCCCCCGCCCTCGAAAGGACGTTGCCCGTGCCCAGCGGCGCCTGGGTGCTGTACGACACGGCCAATACAGTCTACGCGGCCGTGCTGACCTACATCTTTGCGCCCTATGTGGGCGAGCTGTTTGGCGGCCGCACGGTGCTGGGCATCATCAACAGCGTCAGCATGATCGTGGCCGGCCTTTGCGTGCCGATCTTTGCCTCGCTGGCGGACCACACCGGCCGCGCGCGGCTCTACTTGATTCTATCCACGATGGCCTGCATCGGCTCGCTTGCTTGCTTTGGCGTCAGCAGCGTGCCGTTTGTGGTGATGACTTTGTTCTTCGTCGCCAATCTGGGCTACAACGCGGCGCTGGTGTTTTACAACTCGCTGCTGGCCAGCGTGGCCAGCGTAAGGCATCAGGGGCTCGTCAGCGGCATGGGGGTGGGGCTTGGCTACATCGGTACGATTCTGATTGTGGCGTTGCTGGGCTTGCCTGAGAAGTTCGGTTACCCGGCGACCTTCGCGATCTCGGCCGGGCTGTTCTTCGTGCTGGCGCTGCCGTGCTTTCTGTTGGTGCGCGAGCGCCGTGTGCAGGCACGCGAGAAGTTCAGTGCAGCACTGATCAAACAGCAGTTCGGGTCCGTGCTGCGGACCTTGAAGGGGCTGCCCAACGACCGCGCCGTCATGTGGTTCTTGCTTGGCAACTTTTTCTGCGTCGATGTGCTGAACACGGCGATTCTGTACTTCGGCGACTTCACGCGCGGGACCTTCTTCGTCAACAACGGCACGGCCGACGCCCCGGAATGGGTGGCGCGGGGTGACGTGCCGACGGTCTTCGGTATCGTGCTGGAGACTCCGACTGAGCTGCTGACCTGGGCCGGGCTCAGTCTCAACTTCCTGGCGCTGCTGTTTGGCGTCACGCTGGGGTTCATGACGGATCGCTTCGGCAGTTTGCGTGTGCTGCGGTTGTCGGCTGCGTTTCTGGTGCTGGGCCTTACCGGGGCGGCTTTGGGCGGCGGCAGCAACCTGCTGTTGTATCTGGTGGGCATCTGCGGCTTCGGCGCGTTGGGTTTGGCGGGTATCTGGACCGCCGGCCGCAAGCTGCTGATTGAACTCAGCCCGCGCGAGAAGCTTGGCGAGTATTTCGGCCTGTACGGCATCACCACCAAGCTGAGTGTGATGGGCAGCGCGGTGTTCGGGATTGTGTTTGACCAGGTGACGCGCGTTACCGGCGACGATCTTTGGGGCTGGAAGGCCGCGCTGTTGTTTCAGGCGTTGCCGCTGCTGCTGGGACTGATTCTGCTTTCGTTCGTGCGTCGCAAGCCTGTCCACAGCCTTGCCCCTGACGCCTGACGCCCTACACTGCCCGCGACCACTGCAGCACAACATAGGGCACAACATGCGCGCGACTCGTGATGCTTTCGGCAAGGCCTTGCTTGAACTCGGACGTGAAATGCCCGAAATCGTGGCCCTGACCGCCGACCTGGGCGGCAGCGTCAAGACCGATGCCTTTGCCAAAGAGTTCCCCAAGCGCTTTCTGCAGATGGGCATCGCCGAAGCGAACATGGTGGACGTCGCGGCGGGCCTAAGCACCGCGGGCAAGATCCCGTTTGCCACAACGTTTGCGATGTTCGGCAGCGGCCGCGCCTGGGAAAGCGTGCGCAACACAGTCGGATATCCCGGCCTGAACGTGAAAGTCGCCTGCACCCATAGCGGCCTAAGCGTGGGCGAAGACGGCGCAAGCCACCAGGCACTCGAGGACATCGCGCTGATGCGTGTGATCCCCGGCATGACTGTGGTTGTACCCGCCGATTATGCGGCCGCGTTTGCGCTGACCAAAGAAGTCGCCCGCATGAAGGGCCCGGTGTACCTGCGGTTGGGGCGCCCGAAGGTCCGCGACGTGTACAAGGACGGCGAGAAGTTCGAGATCGGCAAAGCCAAGTTGCTGCGCGAGGGCAAGGACGTAGCGATCCTGGCGGTAGGGCCGCAAGTCCCGTTCGCCATGGATGCCGCCGAGCTGCTGGCCAAAGAGGGCATCCAAGCCAGCGTCGCCGACTTCCACACCGTAAAGCCTCTTGACGAGTCAACCCTGCTGCAATTGGCCAAGACCTGCGGCGCGATTGTCACGGCCGAAGAACACAACGTAATCGGCGGCCTCGGTGGCGCGGTAGCCGAAGCACTGGCCCGAACAAGCCCGACCCCGATCCGCTTCGTAGGAGCCCAAGATACCTTCGGCGAAAGCGGCGACCCCGAGCTGCTGTGGAAGAAGTACGGAGTAGACGCCGCCGGAATCGTGAAAGCCGCCAAGCAAGTGATCGCAAGCAAGCGCTAACAATCACCGTTACTCGGCTTTAAGAGTTCGCGTCATCAGGCGCTTTACGGCTTGTTTGGGTTCGGCGTTGTCGTAGAGGATGCGGCTTACTTCCTCGCAGATCGGCATCTCTACGTTGTGGCGGGTTGCCAGGGCCCGCAGCGCGCGGGCGGTGTTGTGGCCTTCCACTACCATGTCCATGCCTTCGAGAATTGCGTCCGGGCGCTCGCCCCGGCCTATGCGCTCGCCGAATGCCCGGTTGCGGCCGTACTTGGACGCACAGGTCGTGTACAGGTCGCCCAGGCCGCTTACGCCGTAGAATGTGCGCATCTCAGCGCCCATGGCCACGCCCAGGCGTGTGATCTCAGCCAATCCACGCGCGAGCAGCGCTGCCTTGGCGTTGTCGCCAAGCTTCAGCCCGTCCACGATGCCGGCGGCTATGGCGACGACATTCTTGGCCGCGCCCGCAAGCTCAACACCGATCAAGTCGGTGCTGTAATACACGCGCAGGCTCGGTGTACTGCATAACTCGGCCAGGGCTTGGGCGCGGGTTTCGTCGCCGGCGCTGACCAACACCGTGGGCAGGCCGTGTGCAACCTCTTCGGCATGGCTGGGGCCGGCTAGCGTCAGCAGGTGCCGCGCACCCGTCAGCTCGGCCAGCAGCGGGGTGGGGAATTGCAGCGAATCTTGCTCAATTCCTTTGCTCAGGCTCACCAGCGGCAGTTCGGCAGGGTACTTGCCGTGCAGCCGTGCGAACTGTTCGCGAATGTAGCGCGTGGGCACGGCGCAAAAGCACCAGTCCACATGGCTCAAGTCGTCCAGGTTCGCCACGGGTTTGATCTGGTCAGACAGTTTCACGCCCGGCAGGAATGTGGCGTTTTCGCGCTTCAGCGCCAGTTCGTACGCGAGTTCCGGCCGCCGCGCGAACAGCGTGACCTGCGCGCCCGTCCCCGCCAGCAGCACCGCCATCGAAGTGCCGAAACTGCCTGCGCCGATGATCAACACCTTCGCCATCAGGCCTCCGCCTTGCGACCAAGCCGCGGCTCAGTGCCTTTGAGAATGCGCGAGATATTACCTCGGTGCTTGAACACCACAAAACCGCAGCAAGCGCACAGAAAGATGAAGCGTCCCAGCCACGGTTGCCCGGCAAACGTATGCGGCTGGGTCCAGAACCAGTACCACCCCGGCAAAGAAAGTGCCGCCCCGATACTTGCCAGACTGATCATGCGGCCGATTCCAACCAGCACCGCAAACACACCCAGCGCACAAAACGCAGGCAGTGGCAACCAGGTTTCCGGCGTGTGCGTCAGGGCCAGCATGACACCCAAACCCGTGGCCACACCCTTGCCGCCGCGAAACTTCAGGTACACGGGAAACAGGTGCCCGACGATTGCGCCGCAGGCGGCCACAAGCATCAGGTCAAGCTCGGCGCTAAGCGGCCACATGGCGGCCGTGGGAATCAGGCCTTTCAGCGCATCCAGCAGCAACACGACGGGAAACCACTTGGCACCCAGCACACGGGCGGCGTTGGTCGCGCCGATGTTGCGGCTGCCATGCTCGCGAATGTCCACGCCCTTGACCAGAAAGCCCGCAATCAGGCCGAACGGAATACTGCCCACGAGGTAGGCACCGACAAACACCAGCGGAATGATCACAAATGCGGGCATCTCAGTCCCGTGGGGCGGGTCAAACTGTCTGCAGCGACAGCGCAAAGCGCGTCAGGTCGGCAATCATCTCATACCGGTTCATCGGCGTGATCAGGTAGAAGCCCTGCACTTCCGGTGCCACCGCTTCCATCATCTCCCGCGCGATTGACAGGCCCATCGCGCGGCCGGCCTCGCCCTTCAGGCCTGTCATGCGCTTGCGGATCTCGTCGGGCACGTCGATGCCGGGCACTTCGTGGTGCAGGAACTCGGCGTTGCGTTCACTGACCAGCGGCATTACGCCCAGGATCAGCGGCAGGCGCAGCTCGCGGCATGCCGCCACGACTTCGCGCGCGCGGGCGGTATCAAACACCGGCTGCGTCATGATGAAGCGCGCACCGGCCTGCGCCTTGCGGGCGAAGCGTTTGACTTCGTTCTCAAGCTTGCGCGAGGCGCAGTTGAACGCGCCTCCGACAAAGAACGTCGTGCGCGCCTCGGCCCCCGCAAACTCGCCCTGGTTGAAGCGCGAAATCATCTCAATCAACTTGTGGCTAGCCATGTCAAATACGCCGCTGCTGCCCTGATAGGCCTGGGTGGCCACGGGGTCGCCAGTCACCGCAAGGATGTTGCTGATGCCCATGGCGTAGGCACCCAGTAGATGGCTTTGGGTGCCGATCAGGCTGCGGTCGCGGCACGCCACGTGCAGCAGGATACGCGCGGTGCTGCGCTGCATCAGCAGGCTTGCCAGTGCCAGATTACTCATGCGCATGATGGAAAGCGGATTGTCGGCGATGGTGATGGCGTCTGCCCCGGCCTCAATCAGTTTCAGGCTGCCCTCGATTTCGCGAGATGCGTCAACACCACGCGGCGGGTCCACTTCGGCGACGACAATGCGTCGCTGCTTCAGGTCATGTTCCAGCGAAGTCTGCACCGGCACCATATGCGCTGGCGCAGCCTTGCGGGCGTGTTCCGCCGGTTCAGCAGGCACGACGGGCATGCGGATGCTGGGCCGGCGCGCCCCGATGTGCTTCTTGAGGCTGCGGATGTCGTCCGGCAGCGTACCGCAGCAACCACCGATCAGGTTGGCACCAAGGTCCGCAAGGCGACGGGCGCTGCGGGCGAAGTAGTCGTGGCTTTCGATGTAGATAGGACGGCCGAAGTCGTCGAAGTCGGCGAGGCCGCGGTTGGGGTAGATGCTCACGGGTTTGCTGGTGTGCTCGACCAGGCGCTTGCAGACCTCGATTGCCGCAGTTTCGCCGCCGCCGCAGTTGGCGCCGATTACGTCCACGGGTGCGGTGTTGCAGGCCTTGGCCAGCTTCTCGGGCGAGGCACCTGTAGCCGTCGTTGCGCCCAGTGTGAATGCCATCTGCGCGATCAGCGGAACGTCAGGGGCTGCCCGGCGAGCGGCTTTCACCGCGAACATCAGCTCATCGAGGTCGCTGAATGTCTCAAGCAGAATGCCGTGAACACCTGCCTCAGCCAGCGCGCGGAACTGCTCGGCAAACAGCTCGGAGCGTTCGTCGTCGCTCAGCTTGGCGGCGCTGCGAAACAGCGGGGCCACAGCACCCAGTACGTAGGCTTTGCCGTTTGCGGCAGCCAGAGCCAGCTTCACGCCCGCCTTGCAGATGTCGGCGGGGGTGGCGTTCACTTCGGCGGCAGCCAGTGCCAGCCGGTCAGCCCCGAAGGTGTTGGTCTCAATCACTTCGCTGCCCGCATCCAGGTACTCCTGGTGGGCCGATTGCACGAAGGCGGGCTTGGCCAGGTTCAGCACCGGGCCCACGCCGCCGCTGGCAACCAGCCCGCGTGAGGCCAGCAGCGTGCCGTAGGCACCATCGCCAATCAGCACGCGGGACTTCAAAGCTTCCAGGAAGGGCTGCATGGGCCGCGAGTATAGGTTGCGCTGAAAGGCTGCAAGGTGCTGGTTCAGGCATCAAGGCGCACGAACCGCTTGCCGGGCAACTGCTTTGCAAAGCGCTTCATTTCGAGTGTAAGCAGCGCCGAGTTGACTTGCGCCGTGCCCAGCCCGGAACGCTGCATCAGCTCATCCGGAGTCAGGCTGTCACTGGGGTGCAGCAGCGGCCACAGGGTGGCTTCGGCAGGTGTCAGGCCGCGCGGCAGGCCGCGATCAGCCTTCTTGGGCGCGTCTTCGGCCGGCAGCGGTTTCAGCAGTGGGATCGCCTCGTATACGTGGGCGGGCTCAGTCACCAGCGCGGCACCTTGGCGAATCAGTTCATGCGGGCCTGTACTGAGGTCGCTATCGACCTTTCCCGGAAGCGCGAACACTTCGCGTCCTTGCTCAGCGGCCAAGCGTGCGGTGATCAAGCTACCGGACTTCAGCGATGCTTCCACGACCAGCACGCCTAAGCTGATGCCGCTGATGATACGGTTTCGCTGCGGGAAGTTGCGGGCCACGCCGGGCGTCTTCAGCGGAAACTCAGAGATCACCGCCCCGCTTTCCGCCACCTGCAACGCGAACTGCTCGTTCTCCGGCGGATAGATATCCAGCAAGCCGCTGCCGACCACAGCAACCGTGCGGCCGCCGGCCTCAAGCGCTGCGCGGTGTGCGGCCGTGTCGATGCCACGCGCGAGCCCGCTGACCACAGTCACTCGCCGGGCCGCAAAGTCGCGTGCAAACCGCGCCGCCTGCGAAGTACCGTAGTAGCTGGCGTTGCGGCCGCCGACGATGGCAAGTGCCAGCGCGTCATCACGGCGCAGTTCACCGCGCACATACAGCAATTGCGGCGCGTCCTCAAGGCGCTTCAGGCCTTCGGGATAGTCTTCATCGGCGGGGGTGAGCAGGCGGATGTTGTGCTTGTTGCATTCCTCAAGTTCGCGCAGGTGGTCGCCCTTGCGGATTACTTCAGCCAGGGCGTCGGCGCCTTCGCGATTCACCTTGGGCACTCGATTGATCTCGTCTTTCGGCGCCGCCACCACGCCAGCCGCGCTGCCGAAGCGCTGCACCAGGTTGGCCGCGCCGAGTGGCGTGAACTTTCGCGCGACGCAGATTGCTACCCGGGCCTCAAGCTCGTTCATGACGCCCCCAGCAGAGCCCGCGCCAGCGCCGAATCGAGAGGCAACGTTTCAACGCGCGCTTTGCCAATGGCTTCAAGCAGCACGAAGCGGATGCTTGCGGCCGCACGCTTCTTGTCGCTGGCCATGACACGCGCCACGGTTGCCGCATCCAGCTCGGGCGGCGGCGACTCAGGCAGGTGCAACGCGCGCAGCAGCTTCAGCACGCGCTGATGATTGTCAGTGCCCAGTCTCGCGTGCTGCGTTGACAGCCGCGCCGCTGCTGCGATGCCGATGGCCACGGCCTCACCGTGGAGGTAGCGGTCAGGGAACTGGTTCTCCAGCACGTGGGCCAGCGTGTGGCCGAAGTTCAGCACGATGCGATGCCCGATCAGCTCATGCGGGTCGCGGGCCACAATCGTGGCCTTGTGGCGCACGCAAGCGCTGACGATGTGTTCGATGGCGGCGGGGTGCGCGGCCACTAGTGCATCGGCATTGGATTCAAGCCATGCGAAAAACTCAGCGTCCAGGATGCAGGCAGTTTTGATGACTTCGGAAAGGGCCGATCGGTACTCGCGTTCGGGCAGGGTTTCCAGCATACGGGTGTCGCAAAGCACCGCGGCAGGCTGATGGAACGCGCCGATCAGGTTCTTGCCCGTGGGATGATTGATCGCGGTCTTGCCACCGACGCTGGAATCCACCATTGCCAGCAGTGTGGTCGGGACCTGGATCACGCGCAGTCCACGCAGCGTGGTTGCGGCCACAAAGCCCGCCAGATCGCCGATCACGCCGCCACCCAAAGCCAGGATCACGCTGTCGCGGTCAAGGTCGCGAGGCTGCAACAGCTGGTCGTACACTTGATGCAGGACGGGCAGACTCTTGGCCTGTTCGCCGCCATCGACCTCAAGCCAGCGAGCCCCGGGTACAAGCGGCTCAAGCAAGCCGCCACGCGCGGCGCGAATGCGCGGCTCGGTGATCACAACTACGCCGGAGGCCGCAAGATTGCGCAGCATTGCAGGTAGCGACTCAAGGGCTGAGTTGCCGACCAGCACGTCATACTCAGGCGCTGTGTAGACGGTGATACGGTCCATGGCGCGGTTATACGGATTCGCGCGACAGCGGCTACGCCGGTGGGGGATCGGCTGGTTTTGACGGTTCGGGGGCCTTGCCTTCGGCGGTGGCTCCGGGCAGCGGCTTTAGTTTCAGGCCTCCGCGTTTCTTCAGGCGTTCGCGCGATTGCTCGATCATGTTGGCTTCAAACTTCGCGCGTTCGCGGCGCTCACCCAGGATCAGCCACGTCAGCACTGAGAACAGCAAAAACACGCCGCCTCCGCCAACGATGGCCCAGAACCAGCCTTCGCTTTGATCTCCTCCCTTGATGCCTGAAACCTTCCGGACAATCAGCAGCGGCCGGATCGTTGAGCTGGTGCTGTCGGACTCGTAGACGTTGCGGTAGTAGCGCGCGTTGAAGTCCACAATGGCGCGCGGCTCAAGGCCCGTGGGCGGGTCAATCATGTCAACCAGATAGCGCTTGGGGCTGGCAACATCGCTGGTGTCATGCACTACCAACGCGCGGAAGATGCGCCGCAGGCCGCTGATGTTGGGTGGAAGGATTACCGGTACGTATTCATCGCCAATCATGCCGCGCACGCGCAGACCCTGGCCGCGATACTTGGGGCCGGTTTCCGCGCCCGCCAGATCGAAGTACCCGATCTCAGGGATGGGTTCAAACGCGTCATCCGGGGCGGCTGCGCGGGCAAGCATGGCGTAGTAGGCACCTTCGGTTTCGAGGAACTCCGGGTCGCCACGAGGTTCATCGCGGACCTGCATCAGCAGCTCGTTGGTCAGCTCGTAGGGTGTCGTGGCCGAGCGTTCCACGTCGGCAGTAAGCAGCAGCGGCAGGTGTGCCTGCGATAGCACCCGTTTGGCTTCGGTGCTGAAGGGTGCGACCTCGCGGCTGTAAACCCAGCGCCGCAGGTATGCGCCGCTGAGGCTGACCATCAAGGCCTCGTTGCTGAGCTTGTCATCGTGCGAGACTTTGCCGGTGGAATTGAGGTACGGCGTCAGCGCGTCCGGCAGCGTCAGGGTCTGGAACAGGACTACCCGCTGCTCAATGGCATGCTCTCCGCGACCGAGGCCCGGCGAAAGCAGCGCGACGACTCCTTCAAAGTAGCGCTCAATGCGCGAGCCATCCTGCATGACGAGCGCAGGCTCAGCCTTGATTTCGTACAGGTCATACAGGCGGCCTTCGATGGCAAACGCGCGGCCGCGATAGATGTCCACCACAGGCTGCCCGATGCCGTAGAAGTACTGGCCGCGTTCAACCAATGCGTCGTACTGTTCGCGTCCGGCTGCGCCGCGCGCTGGCAGCTTGCGCATGATCTGGGCGGCGAGCAATTCATAGGTGGGGGCCTGGCGGCCGCCGTAGGCCGTGAACTCATTCACCGCCTTATCGCGGGCGAAGTCGTCGAAGGGGACGAAGTCCAGCAGCGAAGCTGTCTCGTCGATCAGGCGAAAAGCCCGCTCGCGCTTGAGCTGCTCGGCCAGTTCCAGTTCGCGGGCCTGGTCCAGCTTGCGCTCGACGGACTGCAACCGCGCGCCGGGCGGCAATTCCGGCGTGACGGGCGGAGTCTCGCCGCCGGTTTCTCCACCAGTTTCGCCACCGGTTTCAAAGGGCACCGGTACGTCAGGTTGCCTGGGCTTGTTCTCGGCTATCGGTTGTTCGCTGCCTTTGGGCAGGTCGCCAACGCCGGACTTTGACATCCACTCTTCGCGCAGTTTGTTGAAGCGCTCCTGAATCTGCTCAGTTGTCAGCAGCGGGTGAAAGTTTGTGCGGATGCGGTCCGCGTCCCAATGCCACTGTTGGGGCTCGCCGGAGCCTGCGAACTTCAGAAGCATGTACACAGTGCCCAGCATGGATACGCCAAGCACACACAGTGTCATCAGGCGAACCACCAGCGCAGCGCCTTTGGGTGCCGGCGATTGATCGACGGGATTCAGTGAAATCTTAGGCAACGCCCAGCTCCAGGCAGGACACGCCCGCCAACCTTTGAACGTAAGGCGCGGCGGCGCGGTTCAGGCCGATTATGCCGGGCGGGTGGTGAATTGGAACACCCGCGCACCTTTGGGGTGTTTCAGGGTGATCGCGACGACAACCTCGTCGCCGTCGCGCAGCGGCACCGGCTCATGCACCGGAAGGCCATTCAGGTAGGTGCCGTTGGTCGAGCGCAGGTCCTCGATCGTGAAGCCTTCATTGCCGCGACGGATGACGAAATGGCGCTTGCTGATCGTCGGCACCTGGTACACCAAGTCGGCCGGGGCTTCGCGCCCGATCATCAACTTGTCCTTCACTTCGTGCCGGGCGCCGGTCTCAATGTCGAGCAGCCACGCAGCCGCGGTGGCCGAAGCGGGTTGCGCCGCGCGCGGCGGCCGCGACGTGGGTTCAAGTGACGGCAGCTCCGGCGCGAGCTCGGTCGGGGCGCTCTCCGTCAGTTCGGGTTGCGGCTTGACCGACTTGGATTTCTTTTTGGTGTCGGGGCGTGTTTCGTACTTGCCGGCTTCGATGGCGGCCTTGACCTTGCCCGCATTTCCGGCGCCGTTGCGGGGGATCTCGCGCACCACGTCAATCTCAACCATGCGGTACAGGTTGGCGTGGCGGAAGTACCGGTCCACGCTGGGCGGGATGCGGATCAGCATCTTCTTATCGGCGGCCTCACCGCCGATGAGCCTGATGGCGATGCTGCGGAATGCGTCTTCGCTGATTTCAGGCGTGCCGGTGATGTCCAGCTCAACCTTGTCGTAGGGCAGCTGCAGCAGTTGCGGGAAATACTCGAGCACGGCCGAGATGAATTCTTCTTCACTCCCGGCCGCGATCACGAGTCTGTTCCAGCGCAAACTGACCGGCATGCTAGTCCTTGGGTACGTGCTTCAGTGCTTCATTCTGCAGGGCGGTCAACTGCGCGTCGGCGTTGCCGGTGGATTCAATCAGCTTGCGCATTTCCTGTTTGCGATCATCGCCCTCAATCAGGGTATCAATCAAAAGGCGATACAGGTGCGTTGTGCTGATGGGAATCGCGTGCACCAGGTCGTCAAACTCAACGTCGGTGAACACGAACTTCCCCGTGGGGCACGAAACCGTCGCTGAGCCATCGGGGTGCTTGGTGATCTGCATGTGAACTCCGTAACGTCCCGGTTAGCGCTTCTGTGTGATGCGGCAGGAAAGCCCGGCGTCTTTCAGGCGGTCGCGGATGCCGTTGGCGTCGTTCTCCGAAATGCCCTTGGCCACCGGCACGATCATCTTGCCGGCCAGCGCAAGCGCGGCCTTGATGTCGATACCCTGGATGTCCGCGATGATTTCTGCGGCCGCCTGCTTCTTGTCAGCGCCCTTGGGGGGCGACAGGAACACGGTGAAATTGCCCTCGCCGTCGCCGCCGGGGGGCTGCACTTTCTTGGTGATCGGCTTCTTGCCGGCAGGAAGTGAGGCAGGCTGCTTGCCCGACGCAGCCGCTGGTGCCGGGGCGCTGGCTGCCTTGGCTGCCGGGGCGGCCGGTGCAGGCTTGCCGGGGAGTGCCTTGGCAGGTGCTGCCGGCGCGGGCTTGGCACCTTTGACCAACTTGGCGGTTTCCTTCTTCTTCTTGACTTCGGGATCGTCGTAATCGCGGGCGCGGCCGGTCCAGACTGGCAGAGTGTCTTCCGGGCCCGGCTTGAATTTGGCTTTGGCGGCGTCTGACATCGGGTCTTCCTCCTCGAGGGAAAGTCCATCCATCGAATCGATGGATGGTTCTTCGTCCAACGACAACGAAGGCTCAGAACGTGACTTGCGCGTGGGCGGCAGCATGGTCAGGCCGTCGGCGTTGAAACCCGAGTCCTGGACTTCGCCGGCGCCATTGCTGTCGCCGAGGTCATCCAGCGGGATATCGACGGCCGAAGGCTCGTCCGTTGTGCCCAGACCAAGGTCGTCTGAGGGTATGTCAACCCCGGCACCGTCGGAGTTGTCGTCTGATCCCATCACTACTTCCTCGTGGCCCATGTCGCCCAGGTCGCCCAGATCTAGGTCGTCCAGCGAGGAATCTTCTGTAACTGTGGCATCGTCGGACTGGGCCGCTGTATCAGCCGCCTCCGACATGTCGTCAAAAGGGATGTCCACGGCCTGGGCAGGCTCGTCCAGTGCCATGTCTGCCATGGCAAAAGGTTCCACGGCTGCCAGCGACTCAACCTTGGGCGTTGACTTGGGCGCGGGCTGCAGCGCGGGGTCAGAAGCCGCGAACTCTTCGGTCAGGTCGATAGCCTCAATCGAATCGTCGGCATCAGCCGCAGGGGCATGCTTGGCTGCCGCCTGCTGAAGCACTTCGCGCGGCGGTATGCCGCCGAACACCGTGGGCGCGCCTCCCTGCAACGGGGCGGACATCTGCACGCCTTCAGGCGTCAGGGCAAGTTCAAGCCGCATCGGCTGACCGGGAATATCCAGGCGCAGGGAAACGGTATCACCGGGGCGCAGTACTACTTCTCGTGTGGCCATACTTTACTCAGCACCTGTTCAGGCGTTGCCCAGCTTCGGCGTCTGGTCCAATGGGGTGGCGGAATTGTCAGTGCGAAGGGCAAGCGCTGTCAAGCCGAAAGGTGCAGGTTGCCTCAGAAGGCGCATATTGCTTGCATGGCGGCCATGAGCGATCACGGCGGTGAGCTTCCCTGCGCGCTAAAAATCACGGGCCTGAAGAAGACCTATCCCGGCGGCATTCAAGCTGTCAAAGGTGTCGACCTGACGGTTCAACCGGGCGAAATGTTCGCAATCATGGGCAAGTCAGGCAGCGGCAAGTCCACTTTGATGAACCTGCTGGGCACTCTGGACCGGGCCGACGCCGGCGAAATCGAGTTCCACGGCATTAACCTGCGCAGCGTCCGCAACCTGGCCGTGTTCCGGCGCCGCGAGATCGGGTTCGTCTTCCAGCTTCACTATCTGCTTCCGCACCTGACGCTGCTCGACAACGTCGCGCTTCCTTTACAGGGGCAGGCCGGCGCGCTTGAGCTTGCGCGCAAGGCGCTTGACCGCGTGGGCCTTTCGCATCGCCTTAAGCATACGGCCGACAAGGTCAGCGGTGGCGAGCGCCAGCGCGCTGCCATTGCCCGTGCGATCGTGAACGAACCCCGGCTGCTGCTGGCCGATGAGCCAACTGGCAACGTGGACAGCGAAAACGAAGCCCTGCTGCTGGACCTTTTTGATGACCTGCGCGCCAAACTGGGCATGACGATTATCGTCATTACTCACGAGCGATCGGTGGCTGACCGCGCCGGCCGCATCGCCCACTACAAGGATGGCGTGATTGATCGCATTGAAGTTGTCACGCCGCGTACTTGAAGCGGCAACCGGCAATCGTTGACTGGCGCCATGTCCAAGCCGGCGAACGCCCTGCTTCTCTGCCTTCTTGCCGCCACCCTGGGCGTGCTGTTGGCCGCATGCCCGCCTGCCATGGGAAATGTGGACTGGGCGGCCAAGTCGGAACAGGTGTACACCAAGCTGCCCGATGCCACAGAGGCCACCAAACTGGCTGAACACGGCGAGAAGCTTTTCAATTCACAGGCGTGTGGCAGCTGCCATGCCACGGGCGCGGCCCGGGGCGGACTGATGGGCCCACCGCTGGGCGGTGTCGGGGCGGCCGTAACCTCACGACATGCAGGCGACGAGCTTGCGGCGCGGCGCTGGATGTACAAGCACATCCGCGACCCGCAAAAGTGGCCCGGCCCGCACCATGGCAGCGATGAGTACAAGAGCAGCGCCATGCCAAGCTACCGCGGGTTGCAGGACCAGGATGTTTCGGCACTGGTTGAGTTTCTGTGGACCTTGCGGTAACAACTCACAATCTACCCGGCAGGCAACCATGGCCCAAAGGCCCGATCTTTCCTTCCCGCAAGGGACCGAGCTTGTGTTCGGGCCCCAGGCGCAGCGTCGCCAGTACGTCAGCGACAGCGTGGCCGCCGTCATGCGCGGCTGGGGGTTTTGCGAGTTGATCCTGCCCGCATTCGATTCACCGGCGACCTTCGGCCAGGCCGAAGAAGCGGCAATGGTCCAGTTCACCGACCGCGAAGGCCGTCGCATGGCCCTGCGGGCTGACTTCACGCAGATTGCGGCCAAGGCCCTTGCGCTTGAGCTGAAGCGCGAACCCCGCGAGATCCGGGCCTGTTACGAAGGCCGCGTGTATCGCTACGCGTCATCGGGACACGGCGCGCGCATTGAAAGTACCCAGCGAGGACTCGAATGGGTGAACGCCACGGGCACCGTCTTCGATGCAGCGACGATCACCATTGCGCGTGAATGCCTGCGCGCGCTTGCGGTCAAAGATGCGGTAGTAGTAGTCGGCCACGCGGGCTTCATGCAGGAAGTGCTTGGCCGGGGCATCCTCGAGCCCAACTTGTTCGAGGCCCTCGATCACAAAAACCCGGCGCGCATCCGCGACCTGTGCCAGCGCTACGGTTTGCAGGCCGAGCGCGCCAAGGCCCTGGAAGCGTTGCCGATGCTCACCGGCGGGCCGGAAGTCATCCAGCGCGCCCGCGCGCTCGACCTGGCGAAGTTTCTTGACGACAAGGGCGCCAAGGCGCTTCAGGCGCTGTCTGAACTGGACGAACTGGCCCAGTTGCTTGCAGCCGCCGGGTCGCAGGAAGGCGTGATCTTTGACCTTGGTGAGGTACGCAGTTTCCAGTACTACTCGGGCTTCACCTTCCGCATCTATCACCCGCTCCTCGGTGAAGACCTTGGGGGTGGGGGCCGTTACGACGGGTTGTTTGATCGGTTCAAGATGAGCGTCCCGGCCGTCGGCTTCGGCCTGAATCTCGCCCGCCTGGCAGAAGTCACACAGGAAAACCCGTACGCCGCGGACGGAGCCGAAGTAATTGACGCGTCAAGAGGCTCTGAAGCACTGAAGCGACTCGCGCTTTTGCGGGCACAAGGAAAATCCGTCATCCTGAAAGGCGGTGCCTGATGCTGCGCATGGCATTGCCAACCGGCCGCATGTTGAAGCAGGCCGAGCCCTTCTTGAAGGCCGCCGGGATCGAGCCGGCAGAGCCTTTGGCCGAGACCCGCAAGCTCACGGTGCTGTCACGTTGCGGCCGGGTCGAGTATCTTCTTGTGAAGCCCGTAGACGCCCCGCTTTACGTGGAACAAGGCGTGGCCGAAGTCGGTATCTGCGGCAAGGACGTCTTGATGGAGGCCGGGGCGGAGTTGTTCGAGCCGCTGGACCTGGGTTTCGCGCGCTGCCGCATGGTGGTGGCCGGCCGCGAAAGTATTGAACGCCGGCACGACAACCTGCTTTCGCCCGTGCGCGTCGCCAGCAAGTTCCCGCGTGTCGCCGCGCATCACTTTCGCAAGCAGGGCATTCCTGCGGTCGTGTTCAAGTTGTCGGGCAGCGTCGAGATTGCCTCGGTGCTTGGGCTGTCGCACTACATCGTAGACATCGTCGAAACCGGCACCACGCTGCGGGAAAACGGTCTTGTGGTGCACGAAGATATCGCTGATTGCAGCGCGCGGCTGGTAGTAAACCGGGCAAGCTGGTACTCGCGCATTGAAGAAGTAGGCCAGCTGATTCAGGCCATGCGCACCGCCATCAAAGGTTGATTGTGAACACGGAGTGAACCATGAGCGACATCCCCGAGATCTTAGAAATCGGCAGCGATCCGTTTGCCGCCTTGCAGGCGCGGGTGAAGACTCGCAGCGAAGTGCGCGACGCGGACCTTGGCGCAAAACCGGCCGAGTACCTGCAACGGGCGCGCGCCACCGGCGACAGCGAGTTCGTCGAGTTCGCGGAGAAGTTTTATGCTGACCTGCCGGCCACCGCATCAGCCACCGTGCAGCGCGTGATCGCAAGCGTGCAGGCCGGCAAAGATGAAGCCGTGCGCCACTTCTGCCGCCTGTTCGACGGCCGCGAATTGCCGACGCCCAAGATCCGTGTCACCAAGCTTGAACTGATGCAGTACGCCGACGGCGTCGATGAAGCCCTGTTGGAGCACTGCCGGAGAGTCGCCATCCCCCGCATCCGCGCCTTCCATGAAAAGCAGAAGCAAAGCGGCTTCCAGCTTGAAGAGGCCGGCGGTTCGGTCGGCGTGCGCGTTCAACCGTTGCGCCGCGTGGGCGTATACGTACCCGGCGGCACGGCGGCATACCCCAGCGCGTTACTGATGACTGCAATCCCGGCCCAGGTAGCCGGTGTGGAAGAGATTGCGGTGTTCTGCCCGGCCGAAGCCATTGAGAACAACAAGCTGCTGGCGGCGTTGCTGCTTGAGCTGAAACTGGAAGAAGTCTATCGCGTCAGCGGCGCGCAGGCCGTCGCGGCCGCCGCCATCGGCAGCGAGAAAATTGCCAAGGTCGACAAGCTGGTGGGCCCGGGCAATCTGTTCGTCAGCCTGGCGAAGCAGGCTTTGTTCGGGCGCATGGGAATCGACAGTTTCGCCGGACCCAGTGAAGTGGTGGTGATCTTTGACGAGGCCGCAAACCCGGCCTGGGTCGCCGCTGACCTGCTGGCCCAAGCCGAACACGACGTACAGGCATCAGCAATCGGGGTCACCGACAGCATGGACGCTGCCGAGAAAGTGCGCGCCGAAGTGCAGAAGCAACTGGAGGCACTGCCGCGCAAAGAGATTGCCGAGGCCTCACTGCGCCAGTTTGGCGGCTTGATTGTCGCGCCAAGCAAGGGCTTTGCAATTCGCATGGCAGACGGCTTCGCGCCGGAACACCTGGAACTGCTGACCGAAACTGCCGAAGCCGACTCACGCCAGATCCGCAACGCCGGGGCAGTCTTTATCGGCCCCTACGCTCCCGAGGCATTTGGCGACTACTGCGCCGGGCCAAGCCATGTGCTGCCCACGGCCGGTAGCGCCCGCTGGGCCAGCGCGCTGGGCGTGGCCGACTTCACACGCCATATCAGCATCATCAAGGGCAGCAAGGAGTTGCTTGATGCCAACAAAGCCACAATCGTTGGCATGGCCCGCGCGGAGGGTCTGGAAGCACATGCCCGAAGCGCCGAGATTCGGAGCTGATGCGTGGCCGGTACGTTGCCAGCATTCTTGAAGCCCCAGTTGGCCCGCCTGGCAGGCGGCTACAAGCTTGACGTACCCGACTGCCCCGTGAAGTTGAACCAGAACGAGAACCCGTACGACTGGCCGCAGCACCTGAAGCAACTGGTGTTCGAACGCGCACGCAGCGAAGCCTGGAACCGCTACCCGCCGTTTGTTCCGCACGACTTCGTCAGCAAGGTCGCGGCATATCTCGGGGCTACGCCCGAGCAAACGCTTGTTGGCAACGGCAGCAACGAACTGCTGTATGCGGCCTTCGTGGCGACTCTCGGACCCGGCCGCAAAGTTGTGATCCCGCAGCCGACGTTCACCGTCTACAAGCTGCTGGCGGACCTGCTGGGCGCTGAAGTGGACACGCGCGGCCTAAACGATGAATTGCAGTACGACGCAGCACTACTGGCCCAAGCCGCTAAGGACGCGGCCGTGGTCGTGATTGCGTCTCCCAACAACCCGACGGGTGGTGTGCTGGCCCCGTCGGAAATCGAACGTCTCGCGCGCGGCAGTGAAGCGCTGTGGGCGATTGACGAGGCCTACTTCGAGTTCCACGGCGAGACCGCGCTTCCGCTGGCGGCCACGCTGCCCAACGTGATCGTGCTTAGAACGTTCAGCAAGGCGCTGGCGACGGCAGGGCTGCGCTTTGGGGCCATGGTGGCGCACCCCAGCGTCGCGCCGTACTTCAGTGCCGCCAAGCTGCCTTACAACCTGAATGTGTTTACGATGGCCGCCGTAGACATCGCGATGGAGCACGCTGCTGAAATTGGTGGCCGTGTCGATGAACTGCGTCTCGAGCGTGAACGCGTGGCGCTCGCCATGGCTGCGCTCCCGGGCGTGAAGGTGTACCCCAGCCGCGCGAACTTCCTGCTGTTCGAGACGCCGGCCAACCCGCGCGAGCTGTGGCAGGCGATGGTGGGGCGCGGCGTGCTGGCGCGTGATGTAAGCTCATACCCGAAGCTGGGGCGTGCGTTGCGCGTAAGCATCGGCCGCCCCGCCGAAAACGATGCATTCCTGAAGGCGCTGAACGAATCACTGGCACAGACAGGACGGACATGAGCCGCAAAGGACAGGTTTCCCGCGACACCAAAGAAACGCAGATCCGCGCCAACGTGGAGCTGGACGGCACCGGCGCATCCAGCATCAAGACCGGGATCGGCTTTCTGGACCACATGCTTGAGCTGTTCACCAAGCACGGCCTGTTTGACATTGACTTGACCTGTCAAGGCGACTTGCACGTTGATGCGCACCACAGTGTCGAAGACATAGCGATTGCGTTGGGCGAAGCCTTCAAGCAGGCAGCCGGTGACAAGGCCGGTATCCACCGCTACGGCAGCGCGTTGATCCCTATGGATGAAGCGCTGGTGCGCGTGGCACTTGATCTCAGCGGCCGCCCGTTCTTGGTGTGCAAGCTCGGCGAGTTGCGGCGCGAAGTTGTTGGCGGCCTGCCGACGGAAATGGTCGAGCACTTCTGGCGCAGCTTCAGCACGCACTTTCCGATGAATCTGCACATCGACCTGCTGCGCGGCGAAGACACCCATCACATCATCGAGGGCACGTTCAAGGCCGTCACCAAGGCGCTGCGCCACGCGCTCGACTACGAGCCGCGACAGAGAGGTGTGCCCAGTACCAAGGGCGTGCTGTAGCCCATGACTGCTGCCGCGACCAGTTCGAAGGCTGCAAACGCCAGGCCGCCGCAAGCGGTCACGATCGTTGATTCCGGCATCTGCAACCTCGCCAGCATCGCGCGGGCACTGGAACGCGCGGGCGGCGACGTACGCATTGCGGATTCCGCGAGTGCAGTTCGTGACGCGCAGCGTTTGCTGCTACCCGGGGTGGGAAGCTTTCCGGCTGGCATGGACGCGCTGGGGGCGCGTGGGCTGGTGGACGCGATCCGCGACTTTGCAGTCACGGGCAAGCCGGTACTCGGCATCTGCCTGGGCATGCAGTTGCTCTTCGAAACCGGCGAGGAGTTCGGCGCACGGCAGGGCCTTGGGCTGATTCCCGGCCGGGTTCGAGAGTTGAAAGCACCCAGCCTGCCGCACATGGGCTGGAACCAGGTTGTGCCCGCCAGGCCGGACGCGCTGCTGGCCGAGCTTCCGAATGAGGCTTGGTTCTATTTCGTGCACAGCTTCGTCTGCGAGCCAGCGCACAAAGCCGACTTGCTTGCCCGTACCGAACACGGTGAATTGTTCTGCAGCGCCGTGCAGCGCGGCAACGTGCGCGGCATCCAGGCCCACCCCGAGAAAAGCCAGCGCGCGGGCGCTATCCTGCTGCGCAACTTCCTGGCCCTGCAAGCTTCGGAGCCCGCGGCATGACCTTTACCCTTTACCCGGCCATCGACCTGCGCCAGGGCCGCGTGGTGCGCCTGACACAGGGCCGCGCCGATGCAGAAACCGTCTACGGCGAAGATCCGGTCGCAATCGCCCGCGATTTTGAGTCCCAAGGCGCAACCTGGCTTCATGTCGTGAACCTGGACGGCGCGTTTGGTGAAGCCACCCGCAACATGGAAGTCCTGGGCCAGATCTGTGAGGCCGTGTCGATCCCTGTGCAGTTCGGCGGCGGCCTGCGCGGCAGCGGCGAGATTGAGGCCGCCCTGGGCGCAGGTGCAGCGCGCGTGATCCTGGGGACGATCGCGCTGCGCAAGCCGGCACTGGTGAAGATGCTTGCCCCCGGCCTGGGTGATCGGCTGGCCATCGGCATCGACGCGCGCCACGGCATGGTCGCCGTCGAGGGCTGGGTTGAAACCAGCGATGTAGGCGCGCGCGAGCTGGCGCAACGCATGATGGAGGCCGGGGTGAAGCGCTTCATCTACACCGATATCGGCCGCGACGGCATGCTGACCGGCCCCGATCTTGAGGGTGCCTTGGCTTTGCAGAAACTTGGCGCGGCGGTCATCGCCAGCGGTGGCGTGGGGGACATTGCCCATGTGCAACAGGCACGCCAGATGGGAGTTGAAGGGCTGATCGTCGGCAAGGCGTTGTATGAGGGTCGCTTTACGGTTAGACAGGCACTATCGTCCTAGTCGGACTACGGGCAGGAGCAACGCATGTCAGATTTCAAGGTGATCCCGGCGATTGAACTGCGCGGCGGCATGGCCCTGCGTTATGAGCAAGTCGGCATGGGCACCCGCGCCAATCGTGTGGAACCGGTGGGCCTCGCGCGCCGCTATGTGCAGGAAGGCGCGACCATGCTGCACCTGTTCAACCTCGACGGGCCCTTCATCGTCAGCACAGTCGAGCATTCGGGCAGCGTGCTTGCCGGTGCGGAGCGCAACCTGAGTGTCGTGGCCGAGATTGCCAAGGAACTGAAGGTGCCCATCCAGCTTTCCGGCGGCGTGCGCGATCTCGACAGCTTCAAGCAGGTCATCAGCATGGGCGTCAGCCGCGCCTGCATCGGCAGCGCAGCCATGCGCGACCCGCAGATGGTGCGGCAGGCCGTGGGCATCAACGCCGACGCCGTCGTCATCTACCTCGATACCCGCGACGGCCGCGTCGTCGGCCAGGAATGGGTGCCCGACCCCAAGATTTCCATCAGCGGCCTGGCTTCGCATATCAAAGAAGCCGGCGTGAAGCACTTCATCTACCAGGACATCGCGGCTGACGCGGCCAATGCCGGCCCGCGTTGCGCCCCGGCGGGTGCCGTGGGCAGCCTTGGCGTAAGCGTGCTGGTCACGGGCGGGGTACAGACCCTGGATCACATCCGTGAAGTCGCGGCCACGCCCGGCATTTCCGGTGTGCTGGTCGGTAAGCCGCTTGGCCTGGGCGCGTTCACGTACGCGCAGGCGCAAGAGGCCGCCAAGGCCGGCCTGGCCCAGCGCAAGTAATGCTAGCTAAACGCCTGATCGTGTGCCTCGACGTCAAGGACGGCCGCGTCGTCAAGGGCGTCAATTTTGTCGGTCTCCGCGACGCGGGCGACCCTGTTGAGGCCGCGGTCCGCTACGACCGCGAACAGGCCGATGAGCTGGTGTTTCTCGACATCGGCGCCAGTCACGAAGGTCGAGACACCGTCACGGAACTTGCCCGGCGCTGCGCGCTCGAACTAAGTATCCCGTTCACAATCGGGGGAGGCGTGCGCACGGTTGCCGACTTTGAACGCCTGCTGCGCGCCGGGGCCGACAAAGTCGCCATGAACAGCGCCGCCGTGCGCAACCCTGAGCTGATCGGTGAGTGCGCGCGCCGCTTTGGCGTGCAGGCGGTAGTGCTGGCCATAGACGCGCGGCGCCACGGCAATGCGTGGCATGTGTATGTGAAGGGCGGCCGCGAGGATACGGGCATCGACGCGCTTGCATGGGTGCGCCGGGGCGTGGAGCTCGGGGCCGGTGAGATCCTGCTTACCAGCATGGACCGCGACGGCACGGGCGCGGGCTTTGATACCGAACTCACGTCGGCGGCCGCTGCTTCTGTGCCGGTGCCCGTGGTTGCCAGCGGCGGGGCTGGTACACTGGAGCACCTGGCTGAGGGGTTGCAGTGTGGCGCGTCGGCAGTGCTGGCGGCGGGCATGTTCCACTTCGGGACGTACACGGTGGGGCAGGCCAAGCAGTATCTGCGCGAGCACGGCATCACGGTTCGCGCTCCATGACGCGACTTGCGGAAACGATTGATCCATGACGGACTTTACTGAACAAGCACCCGTGGAAGGCCTGCGTTTCGACAACGCCGGGCTGATCCCCTGCGTAATGCAGGACGCCCGCACCGGCGAAGTTCTGACGCTCGCTTACATGAACCATGAGTCCTTCAAGCGCACCATGCAGACCGGGTTGGTGACCTTCTACAGCCGCAGCCGAAAGCAACTGTGGACCAAAGGTGAATCCAGCGGCAACACGATGCGTGTGGCCGAACTGAAGCTCGATTGCGATGGGGACGCACTGGTCGCGCGTGTGCTTCCCGAAGGCCCTGCCTGCCACACCGGTGAGCCCGACTGCTTCTTTCAGACGGTGTTCAAGAACAAGGCCGTGCTCTCGGAGATCGAAGGTCAGCCCACGCCTTCCGGCTGGGGTGCCGGCTTTGGTCAATTGCTCGAAGACGTGCGCACGCTGCTGCAGGAGCGCAAAGTCCGCATGCCAGAGGGCAGCTACAGCACGTACCTGTTCACGCAGGGACTCGACAAGATTCTCAAGAAGCTGGGCGAAGAGGCCGTCGAAACCGTGATCGCCGCGAAGGGTAACGATCGGAACGCGCTGGCCGGCGAAATGGTCGACCTGCTGTTCCACATGCTGGTGCTGGCCGTGCAAAAGGAAATCAGCCTGGAAGACCTGCGGCGCGTCATGCACGCACGCCACCGCAAGGACGACGACAAGACGCTCAAGACCGGCGTGATTTCGGCCAGCGAAGTGCGCGTCAGCCGTCCCGCAGGTTGCGAGCAACTTGAGACACGCCTGCTGACCCAACTTGCGCCTGAGCTGCACCGTGACGTGATGCGCGCCCTGGAAATCATGTACCGCGCCCACAAAGGCCAGTCGCGCGAAGAAGGCGTCCCGTACGCGACGCATCCGCTCTCGGTGGCGCTGATCGCCGTCGAGGAAGTGAAGCTTCGCGGGCGCGACGAAGTGATTGCGGCACTGCTGCACGATGTGCTGGAAGATGATCTGAACACCAAGCCCGAAGAACTGTCGCAGAAGTTCGGCGATGAAGTTGCGGGCGCGGTCGTGACCCTGACCAAGATGTACAAACGCGACGGCACGCCAAAGGAATTGGGCCTGCAGCGCTATTACCAGGGCCTGCGCGCGGCACCGATCTGGGTCAAGGTCGTCAAGATCTGCGACCGGGTGCACAACCTGCGGACGCTGAAGGCATCCGGCCGCGGCGAGGAAAAGATCGCCCAGTACAAAAAAGAATCGCGCGAGAGACTGCTGCCGCTCGCGGCCACCGGCATTGACCAGCGCTTGCTGAAGGCCGGCGATCTGCTGTTGCAAGAGCTGTACAAGTAGACCACGCAGGCACACCGCCCGAACGCACCTTGCCTCTACGCTGATTGGCAATCCCCCAATCGACTGACGCCAACTCACGAAACGGGCAAGCAGGTTTCCGGAATTCTGAATAGGTGCGCCCACCCCCGTGCAGTTTGGGGGTATGGAAACGGCAATCATGGCCCCGCTTGATCTGGAAACCCTGGTGCGCAACCACCACGGCGGGCTGTGGCGCTATCTGCGTCTGCTGGGGTGCACTCGCGAACAGGCCGACGACCTGACGCAAGAAACCTTCCTGGTCGTGATCCGCAAAGGTTTTGAGGCCATTGAGCCTGCCGCGACCAACGCCTACCTGCGCAAGACGGCGCGCTTTCTGTTCCTGAACGCACGTCGCCACATGCGAACCCGCCGTGAAGTGGATCTGGACGCCGCAGAGAGCGTCGCTCGTGAGAATCTTAGCGATGGGGGCGATGCCTACGTCAACGCGCTGCGCCGCTGCATCGACGAGTTGCGCGGCCGCGCCCGCGAGGCCGTTACCGCCGTCTACCGCGATCAGCGTCCACAGGCCGAAGTGGCGCAGGCACTGGGCATGAAAGAAAACGGGCTGAAGACATTGCTGCAGCGCACGCGCGAAGTGTTGCGTTCATGCATCGAGCGCAAGCAGGGCAAACTGAAGGCTGGCGCGGAGGACACGGTATGAACCCGCGCGAATCCGACCTGGCCGACTGCCTGCTTGAAGACGCCCTGGACGAAGTCTTTCACGGCGGACCCGATGTTGCGCTGGCGGACCGCATCATCCAGCTCGCCCGTGGGGGCGCTGAGGCCGACGCGGACACCAATTCGCCAGTCGATGCCACCGAGGCGGGCCAACCCCACGTGGTCCCGTCAATCGCGCCGGCGCTGCGGCCCTTGCACACGACGGCAAAGCCGCGGCGCTGGTGGCGGTACGCAGCCGAGGCGGCGGTAGCGGCCTGCGTGATCGCGCTGGTGGCAGTGCTGATCGTGCCGCGTAAGCCCATTGAGCCGCCGGGCGTGATCGCCTTCAGCGGCGCCGAGTACGAGTACACGCACCAGGCCGAAATCCCCGAAGTTGCTGTGCAGTCGGGCTGGTACGTGCTGCAGGACGGTGCGCCTGAATTGCGCGCCGGTAGCAATCGTGTGCAGGACGTGAAGGGTCAGGTCATCGTCAAGGTAGGTGAAGTCCCCAACCAGGCAGAGCTCGCGGCCATGGGGCCGTGGCTCAGTGAACACCAGATCGAGGTGGAGGAGATTGAGATGCTGAACGGAACATGGATCAAGGCAGGCACGCTGGCGGTATTTCTAGTGACAGGCTCAGCGTTCGTGGATGGCAATTTCTTGCAGGCACAGGACCGCGAAGTCCGCAAGAAGGAAGCCGAACGCCGCGAGGCCGAAAAGAAGGCTGAAGGCAAGGCGGAAGGCGAGAAGCGCGAAGTTGAGCGCAAGAAGGAACCGGAACGTCCGGCCGCAGAACTGGAGCGCCTGCGCGACGAACTGGCCGAGTTGGAGAAGCGTGCCATAGAGGCCCGCGAACTTGAGAACGAGAAGGAGCGCAAGGCCCGCCTCGAGCGCATCGAGAAGGCCATGAAGGAAAAGCGCGAAAGAATCGCCGAGCTTGAGGGCAAGGTCGCCGAGCGCGAAAAGGTCCGCGATGGTGAGCGCGAGAAGGAACCGAAAGTCGAAAGGCGCAAGGAAGCAGAGGGCGACAACGCGGAAAAGCGCCGCGAGGCTGATCGCCGCCGCAAGGCCGAAGAAGAAGAACGCCGCAAGGCCGACGAAGAAGCCAAGGAAGCCGAAGCCCGCAAGCGCCGCGAAAAAGAGCTCGAGGAGGCCGAGCGCCGCCGTGAAGGCGACAAACGCGAGGCCGAACGAAAGCGCGAACCTGAACGCAGAGAACGCAAGCAGTAACCGGCAATCACACCCGCGGCACACACCCCAGGGGCGGAGAGATCCGCCCCTGCTTCGTGTGCTTTAGAACTTTGGGTGGACTTTGGGTTTGTTGCGCTGCTCTTCCTGTCTCACGGCGCGAATCACGCTGCGAGTGGCGGCCGCAATGGCGCGCTCGGCGGCTTGAAACAGGTCAGGACCTGACTCATCCACCTTCACCGTGTGCTTCATACGCACCTCAAGCAGGCAGCGAGGCTCGGTGTCCTGGGGTGTCTTGGGTGTGGCATCGAAGGTGATCGAAACATTGCGCACCGCGCGGCCGTGTTTGGCGAACGCCATGCGCAAACGACTGTCGATGTGGGAGCGCAGTTCCTGCGAAATCTCGATGTTGCCCTGCACGACTTCAATCAGCATGGCGGTACTCCTTTGGGCGCCCCGAGGTGACTTGTCAAAGATGCTGCAACAGGTTTACGCCCGCGCGACCCAAACCGACAGCACCAACCGCGATTGCGGTGCGCATTAATCACGCCCCGTGGACCGGCGCATGCATCACGTTAGACTGTAAGCCCCTTGCAGTGCCCCGCGATGGCTCACAAAGGCGGCCATGGAAGTCGGACTTTTCACAGGCCAAGGCGTTAACCACGCGTTCCTCAAGCTCGACCTGTATTGCAAGGGCTTGAAGATTGACCCGTCGTGTGAGCTCGGGGATGATGCCCGTGAAATCATCCGCAATCGCGCCGGACTCGGCAGCGGCCTCGAGGTCATCATCGGCCGCGACATGTACAGCAATATCCCGGTCGTCGAGTGGTGGGTGCGCAATTCGCCCTACTGGCTGGTGAAGCAGGATGCCCGCTACGAAATCTGGCGCGAGAACAAGCCGTTCTCGTACGAAGCCTATGAAGGCATGCCTACGGTCGGCCGCGGCCCGTGGATGGAAACGCTCGATCGCGCCAACGCCTCGCGCGTTGATGAAGTCACGATCCCGGTTGAGCCCAAGTGGTACAAGCAGCGCACCAGCAGCGGCAAGCTGATGCAGCGCATCGGCTGCCTGCAAGGCACGTATCTTGGCGTGTACTGGGGGCCGCGCTGCCAGAACTGGGGCCCCAACGGCGAAAACGAGTACTGCAAGTTCTGCACCGAAGGCCAGAACCTCGGCACCCAGGAAGAGGCCGAAAAGAGCATCCAGGATGTAGTGGAAACCGTGCTGGCCGCGCGCAAGGAAAGCCGCATCACGTTCGTGCACGTGAACACCGGCTTCATCGACAGCAATGACTATTGGGGCTTGTTTCACGAGCTGTATGAACGTCTGAAGCGCGAGACCAACCTGCTGCTCGGTTTGCAGGCGCCGCCGGATGCGGACTTCGAGAACTACCACAAGTTCAAGAAGCTCGGCATCAACAACGTAAGCTTCTGCTTTGAGGTAATGGACCCTGACCTATTCGTCGAGATCGGCCCGGGCAAAGCCCGCCGCGCGGGTTTGAAGCGTTACCTGGACGCGATTGACTTCTGCGCGAACAAGGTCGGCTTCGACACCGTAAACGGCGAGATCATCGCGGGCCTAGAGCCAGTAGAAAGCAGCATCCGCGCCATTGATTGGATCGTAGACCACGGCGCGATCCCGACGGTATGCGTGTTCCGGCCGGTGCTAGGCGCAGCCTATGGCAAACGAAAGCCGCCACGCGTGGAAGAGATGGTGCCCGTGTTCCAGCACTTCTACAAGCGCTGCATGGAGGCAAGGCTGCCAATCGGCATAGCCCCCAACGTAAAAGTAAGCCTCATCATGCTGCCCGAAGAATGCCGCGGCCTCATGCCGAACCCCGCAGCTTATCCGCTTCACCGGGCCACACTCTGGTTCGCAAGCCGCGCATTCAAGGCAGTCTTCAACGCCCGCGTGAAGGTGTAGCGCAGGCGCACAATCAACTGTGCGAATTTGTTGTTGCGGCCGCCCATTACTTGCGATAATCCGCAGCCATGAACCAACATCGCTACACATGTCCTCGTTGTACGTGGCCGGTGAAGGCCCCCGTCGTTGGCCAGACTGAGCCGATTGTATGCCTGAACTGTCGCGCGCAGATTGAGCCGATGACCGGCGCGATCCTGAACGGTGATGCCCCGCCGGCCTCAGTGGCCCCCAGCACGGCGGCACCCAGCCTGCCGCCGCCAAAGAAAGCATATCCACGCAAACCGATCAGTGCGGCCGGCTTGGCAAGCTCGCCGCAGACTGCCGGGCAGACGGCACCCGCCAGTCCGGTGGCAGGGCGACGTGGGCCAGCAGGGCCGCAGCCAGCGCCGCACCCTTCGCAAGGGGCACCGTATCCGGCGCCTGTTCCGCCACAGTATCCGCCGCAGGGTTCACCGTACCCGTCGCAACAGCCGCCGTTGCGTTATCCGCCTCAGCAGGGTGCACCCTATCCCGCGCAGCAGCCGCCACAATTCCTTGCGTCGGGGCAGGCGAGGCCCGGCCAGCCAGGCGCGTTCTACGGACCGGCACCGGTGGTTCGGCGCGGCATGCCGCGCTGGGGTTGGGCACTGATCGCGGCCTGCGCAGTGGTGATGATCGGGCTGGTGGCTCTGGGCATCTGGGCCGCGGGCGGAGGCGCTACCAACACCGACGACTGGATCACCTACACCGCACCCGACGGCAGCTTCACAGCCAAGTTCCCGGATCAGCCGACCGTGCAGACGCACCGCCTCGATAACGGAGTGGTAGTGCGCGAGACCATGCACCGGTCGTCATGGGGCCACTGGGAAGTGTCGTGGTTCGACTGGCACGACCCTGTAGCGCCATTTACTTCGATGATTGCAGAGCTCGCTCGCGCCGCCGACGCGCCTGTCACGCGCGAAGAGTTGCGACTCTGGAAGGGCATGACCGGATACTACGCTGAGCTTGCAGATGGTTTGTACAAAGTGCAAATGATCATCGCCGGTGGCCGCCTCTGGACGATCGCGGTGTTCAAGCAGACGGGAACGTTCGAGTTCTTTCTAGAGAAGCTGGAACTGAGCGACGACGCGATGGGGATAGAACCGCTCAGTATAGCGTTCATGCAGCGTGGGGTTGCGTATGAAGGCGGAAACAACACTTCGTGGGAGTTTGCCATAAATGGAGGGCGCAGACCTTACAAAGTAAGCCTCACGAAACCGTTTGCCGACACTGAATACACTGAACGAAATGGTTCTGAACGTGTGGACGAGTACCACGAGGGATTCAGCGCCACGGCAACAGCCGGTAGTCATCCTGTTGAGGCAAGCGTCACCGATGTTGACGGGCGCACTGTAGACGGTAAGTGGTTGATTGAAGTTCACGAGAGGATTGAGACGCCGGGTACCATTGCAGTGGCACTCAGCATTGGGCTGTACGACCGGACGACGACCACCAACAGTATTCGGATTTCGCTGGGCTGTTACTTGAACGGAGCAGCCGAAGTGGTTTGGACCAATCCCAAGGTGCGAGTTGAACACGAGCAATTCGCCTGGACGGACTTGCCGACTTGGCTCAAACGGTCGGGCTACGGCAGTGCGAACATCCACGGCACTGCCGAAGAGGTCGGTGTGTTCACTTTTAAGGCAACGTCGAGAGTGCGGCTAGGTCAGCGGCACCCTTGGGTTCCCATCGAACGCGTGGTCACGGTCGAAGTGGTGCCAATACCACTCGACGAAGTGCCTAGTGAACTGGGAGAGTTCAGTGTCACGCATGTCAGCGGCTACGTTGGCGACTCGGTTCACGGGCATGCGGGCTTCTCGGCCAAAGCTAGCGAGCAGTGGACGAACCTGCGATCGTGGAAAGCCGAAGTACGATGGGTTAGCACACTGGAAGAAGTGACGGAATTGCTTCCGAAAGGCGTGAGCGCGCTCCTCCACGATCCGAAAGGTGGGTCCGGGGCTTCCATCAGCCTCTCAGGCAAGCCCTTGGAAGTCTTTGACCAAGAGATCCAAGTCAAACTGAATTTGCATCTGAAGTACTTGCCTGACCCGATTGAACTAGTGCTAAGAGTGTGCTTGAAGATTGTTCCATTGCCCGTACCTGAGAACGTCGAGGTACCGACGGATGCCCTGATACGCGCCAGCGCAGGGCGCAAGCTTGATACTCAACTGCGCTACGAGGTTACCAAACCGAAAGATTGGAAGGCCCATACTCGATTTGAGTACGACTTGATATGGCAAATTGACGACGTAGTCCTGCCTGATGGCGTCACTCTAAAGGTCGTGAAGGACGTCAATCTCGGGCCGCTCAGGCTGGTAGTTCACGGCTCCATCGCCACTCCTGGCGAGTACACGGTTGAAGTCCCCTTGCAGATCAAGCTGCGTTACACAGACAAAACCTACAACCTTGTCCAGAAGATCAAGATCGTGATCTCGTGACCGGAGGGGGCGCGCGCGGTCATTTGCGAGTTGCGGCACCGGCAAGTGCCTTTCTGCCGAATAGACGGGTGCTATATTCTGGCCATCGCCCACGAAAGCCTTCTGCAATGGCCACCAGTAAAGTTGAAGTCTTGTTCGGCAAGATCGCTGTCTCTTGCGGTTTCATCACCGAAGAGCAGCTGACCAAGGCCGTCGAAGCCCAGGAGAACGCGCCCGAAGGCGCGCACCTTGGCAAGATGATGGTCGACCTTGGCTTCCTCAGCGACGAAGAGCTGATGACCGTGCTGGCCATCCAGCGTGAGAATCGCTCACGTCTCGAGATGTCGCCGGCTGTGCGCAAGATGGGCATGACGCTTGGGCGCCTCGCCATCGAAAAGGGCTATTGCTCAGAGCAGCAGGTGCATGAGTGCATCCGCGAACAAGCCAAGCTTGAGCGCTTCAATCTGTTCTTCCGACTGGGCGAAGTCATGGTCAGCCGTGCCGTGCTGGCGGCCGACAAAGTCCATGAACTGCTGCAGAGCCAGAACATTACGATCCTCGGCTGCCCCGCATGCTTCAGCAAGTTCAACGTGCTGAACTGGAAAGAGGGCATGAACATCGCGTGCCCCAAGTGCGGCCACCCGGAACTGGAACGCCCGGTGACCATGCCGGCGCTCAAGGTCGATGGCTCAATCGACGACGGCGACCGCAAACAGGCACTGAAGTCACAGGCCGATGCCGAACTGCCCGAGTCCATGCGGAATTTGGGCAACGATTTTCAGCCGCCCAAACCCGGGGCGTAAACAGCCAAGTAGGCTCAGTTTACAGGGTTTCCCACGGTCTGCTGACGGGGCGCCGCAGCGCTTTTGCTTGACTGGCAGGGCCATTTCCCGATACTGGAGGTGTCGGATACCCTCCATAAACAGGGCTCACGAACATTTTAACCCAATAAAGGGGAACCGAAGTGAAACGCAATACACGCAAGGGCTTTACCCTGGTTGAGCTGATGGTGGTCATCGGCATTCTTGGACTGCTGGTCGGCATCCTGGCTGTGGCCGTGATTCCGCGCCTGACGGACGCCAAGAACAAACTCGAGGTAAAGCAGGTTGGCGACATCATGCAGGCCATCAACGGCATCAACGCTGACTCGGGCAAGAAGGCCAAGCTCAGCAAGGCGCCGATGAAGGGCACTGAAGGTCTGAAGTTCTACGAAAAGGCGTTCAAGGCCAAGGTCCTGGACGCGGAAATCATCTCCAAGATCGTCAGCCTGAACGGGCCCGATTCTCCGGCCGACAAGGGCCTGGCGGACAACGCGGATATGGAACTCTTGTCCAGCAACTGCAGCTACACCGCACCCAAGGCTGAAGACCTGCTGACGCTGATGAAGAAGCGCGGCAACGACCGCAAGGTGTTGCTGACTTTCGACAGCGACAACTGGGCCAACTATCCGGACCACGGTGTGATTGTGCAGTGGACTGACGCAGACACCGCGGCCTACATCATGGCAGACGAGGTCGAAGCGACGTACCGCATCGACGCCACTACCTTTGCCAATCCGAAGGATGTGATCGGCTCGAAGCCGCCTTTCGACAAGACCTTTGAGTAGTCGAAAGCCAACAGAAATGCAAACCGCCCCGGCAACGGGGCGGTTTTGTTTGACGCAGGCTTCATGACTGCAGCCTGTGCAGCGGGCTGCCGGGCTCGGACAACTCGGCCGCGATCATTGCTTCCGCACGTTCCGGGTACAGTGCGCGCAGTTGTGCCAGGGTGGCGGCCGCAGCCGCAGTTTGGTCCAGCAGGCACTGTGCCTTCAACAGTTGCAGCGCGGCCTCGGGGCTGCCTGCGTCGGCAGCCTTCTGCAACGGCTCGAGCGCAGCTTGTGGGTCGCCGACCTGGTAGTGAGCGATGCCGCTCAGCAACAGGGAATCGGTGTCGCCAGGTTCCGAGGCAAGCAGGTAATCCAGCTCAATCATGGCCTGCAGGACCTCGCCTTTCTCAAGCAGGCATGAGGCCAGATTGCGGCGCACGTAACGCAGCTCAGGCGCGGATTCCAGCGCCAGCGTGAACAGCGGCAACGCTTCATCCGTACGGCGTTCGCGCACATGCTCCACTGCCAGCGCGTTCAGGGCGTTGGCCCAGGGTTGCAGCTCGCGGTCCTCCAGGCCGGTGATCGTACGGCGCTTGCGCCAGGCCTCTACCAGCCCGGCAAAAGCGAGTTGCTCGTGCATCAGTTCGGCCAGCGCCAGCATCTCCGGAGTGTCAAGCGCAGGGGCCAATTCGCGTGCCAGCCGCGCGGCCTCAGCCACGAAGCCGGCCTCGTAGGCCTTGCGGACTGGTTGCAGCGCGGGGAAATCCATGTCATGCCCGGGCAAAGTACGCCTTGTGCCGTTCAATCTCGGCAACGGTGGGGGTGCCGGCCTTGGCCTCGCGGCCAAATGGGCTCATTTCTCGAAGTCGCTTGATGATGCCGACGGTGGTGTCGAGCGCGCGGTCAATCTCGTCGGTGGTCGTGTAGCGACTGGTGCAGAAGCGCAAACTGCCGTGGATGGCCGACAGCGGGACGTTCATGGCCTTCAGCACATGGCTGGGCTCCATGCTGCCTGACATGCATGCGCTGCCTGCGGTCACCATGATGCCGGCGGCATCGAGCATCATCAGCAAAGCCTCACCGTCGATGAACTTGATGCCAACGTTCAGCGTGTTGGGCAGGCGTTCGTGCTGGTCGCCATTCAGGATCACGTCGTCGCAGCGCGAAAGCAGGCCGTTCTGCAGCCTGTCGCGCATGGCCCGCATCGCCGTTACGTTGGCTTCGAAGCTCTCACGCGCCAGCCTCGCGGCCGCACCCATTGAGGCGATGCCCAGCACGTTCTCGGTACCCGCGCGCTTGCCGCTTTCGTGGTGGCCGCCGCGCAGCAAGGGGCTGAAGCCGGTGCCCTCGCGCACAAACAGCGCGCCCGCACCTTTGAGGCCGTGAAACTTGTGTCCGCTGATCGTGAGATAATCGATGGCCGCCTGCGCCTTCAGGTCAATCGGCAGCTTGCCCGCCGCCTGCACGGCATCAACGTGAAGCAGCGCGCCGAACTGCTTGGCAATGTCGCCTACTTCGGCAATTGGATGAATCAGTCCGGTTTCGTTGTTGGCCCACATCACGCTGACGAGTGCCGTGTCGCCGCTGATTTCGTTCTTGAGTTCGGCCAGGTCCAGGTGACCCAGCCGATCCACCGTCAATTCCGTGACGCGATAGCCGCGCTCAGCCAGGCTGCGGGCCACTTCCAGCACGCTGCTGTGCTCGGTGCGGACGGTGATGATGTGCTTTCGCTCCGGCAGTACTTCCAGCGCGGCGTAGATCGCGGTGTTGTTGCCTTCGGTGGCACCACTGTTGAAGGTGACCTCAGACGGCTTGCAGCCAAGCAAGGCGGCCACCTGTTCGCGCGCCAGTTCGATCTCGTGGCGCACACGCTGTCCCGCGGAATGCGCGGCGCTGGGGTTGCCATAGAACTCACCCAGCAACGGCAAAATCGACTCCACGGCCTGCGGGGCGGGAAACGTCGTGCTGTTGTTGTCCAGATAAACGGGCTGGGATGCCATGTTTGCCTAGCGCATCGGGGGCGCGTGCAGGTCCGCGCTGTGTTCCGTGATGTCCACCACGTGCAGCGCGGGGTCTACCATTTCGCGCAGCTTGTCTTCAACGAAGAACTTCATTGTAGCGCTGCTGCTTGAGCAACTGTTGCAGTGCCCGTGCAACTTCACCAGCACTTCATTGCCGCGCACATCGACCAGTTCCATGTCGCCCCCGTCCATGGCAAGGCCGGGCCGCACTTCGCGGTCCAGCACTTCCTGGATTAGTTGCATCTTGCGCAGCGTGGGCACGTCGGCACCTGCCGTGGCCGGCAGCGGCGTCTGCTTGGGTGCTTCGGCGGTCTTGGCGGGCTCGGCCATCGTGGCGCGTACGCGCTGCAGTATCAGGCGCAGGTCAGTGTGGCAGCTGGTGCAGCCGCCGCCTGCCTGCGTGAAGTGGGTAATCTCTTCGATCGTGGTCAGGTTGTTGTCGCGGATCGCGCGTTCGATCTTGTGCTCGGGCACGCTGTAGCAGCGGCAGATGTTCAGTACGTCGTCTTCATCAAGTTCCGAGTCCAGCTCAATGCCGCGAAAGCGCGCGTAGGCCACTTCCAGCGCTTCCATGCTCATCACGCATGAATGCATTTTCTCGGGCGGAAGACCGCCCAGGTAGTTGCTGATGTCGTCGGCGGTGATGCGCGCGGCCTCATCGATATGCTTGCCCTTGAGCATTTCGGTCAGCGCGCTGCTGCTGGCGATGGCGCTGGGACTGCCGAAGACCTGAAAGCGCGCGTCTTCGATGACTTCGTCACCGTTGATCTTGAGGTACAGGCGCAAAGCCTGTCCGCTGGCCATGGTGCCGACCTCGCCCACGACGGTCGCGCCGGCAAGCTCGCCGACATTGCGCGGGTTGATGAAGTGCTCGCGTACTTTTTCCGAGTAGCCGATCATGACGTGAGGTTACACCAAGCGTTCCCGCATAGAAACGGGGAAGCGGACTACTTTAGTCCGCAATGTCCTGCTCCATACATCGGGGCATGTTGCAATGGCGGGCATGTGCAAGGCGAGTCACACTTGCCGCGTTCGGGTGGAGAGACCTTGATGACCAAGTTCCTGCTGTTGATCGCGCTGATGTTTGCTGCGCCGCTGTGTGCACAAATCAAACTAGACCCACCCGGCGACCGCATCTTCGTGCTGGACAAGGCTGAGCTGTTGTCGGACATCGACCGCGAGCAGATTCGCACGACTTGCGATGCTGTGCTGACACAAAAGGCGATCCCGATCGTCGTGGTCACCATTACCACAATGGCGGCCTACGGCGGCGGTGGCATGTCGATTGAGGCCTTTGCCGGGGCGCTCTTCAATCAGTGGGGCGTGGGCCACCCGGAAATCCACGGCAAGCCTTGGAACAAGGGCATCCTCTTCCTGATTTCTACCGGCGACCGCAAGGCGCGTATTGAACTGGGTGCCGGCTGGGACCCGAGCTTCGACAGGGTCTGCCTCGACATCATGAACAACCTGATCATCCCGGAGTTCAAAGCCGGCCGCTTTTCTGAGGGGATCAAGGCAGGAGTGGAAGGACTGCAGGCCATGGCTATGGGCCAGGAGTTGCCAACCCGCCCGATCAGCTGGCAGGCAATACTGCTGATTGCAGCGTTCATCGGGCTCATGATCTTCACCGTGGTGAGCCTGATCCGCCGCGGCAGCAGTGGCTGGGCCTGGGTGTTCTGGGGTGTGGTGTTTTCGGTACTCGGCATGTTCCTGCTGCATATGCTGACCCGTGGTGGTCGCGGGGGCGGATTCCGAGGCGGCAGCTTCGGCGGCGGGTTCTCAGGCGGCGGCGGTGCCAGCGGAAGCTGGTAGTGCACTTCAGGCGAAGGCGACCATGAAACACGCAACCAAACTCTTCAGCGCCGATGACCACAAGCGCATTACCGCTACGGTCGCCAAGGCAGAAGGGCGCACCAGCGCCGAGATTGTCCCGGTGGTGGCAAGCCGCAGCGGTCGCTACGACCGTGGGGAGGATATCTGTGGCCTGATGCTGGGCCTGGCTGCCTTCGTGGCGATCTGGTTCTTCTTTCAGGCACCCAAGGAATCCGCTTGGGGCACGAGCTACGTGATTGACTGGTGGCATGTGCTGGTGATCGTCATCGTGGGATTTGCGGTGGGGGCCGGGCTGGCTTCGCGTCTGGGCGGGCTGGCACTGCTGTTCACGCCGCGCCGCGAGGCCGCCGCCGAAGTGGACCGTGCGGCGCGGCAACTGTTCTTTGACCAGCGGATACATCACACCAAGGGCTCGCACGGGCTTCTGGTGTACGTCAGCCTGCTGGAGCATCAGGCGGTAATCCTCGCCGATGCCGAGGTGACGGCCAAACTGGGCCAGAACATTCTTAACTCGCTGTGCAGGGACCTCACGAAGGCACTGCACACCAAGCCCATCACCGATGCGCTGGAAGAAACGATCGTGAAAGCGGGCGAGCACTTGGGCACTGTGTTGCCTCGCCAGGGTGACGACCAGAACGAACTCGCCGACGCGCTGATCCTGATTGACGCCTAGGGAATCACGCGGCGCATTGAGTGCAGACGGATCACGCACTAACGTACTGGCATGGCTGTATCACTGGCACCCATCTGGCTTGAGCACGACAAGTTCGCCAATGCGCTTCCGCAGCGGTTTCGCGACTCGCTTGGTTGCGTATTTACGCCGCGGCCGCTGGCGTTGCGGTTGGTGCACGAAACCCTCAGCAAGTTCCCCAAAGACGAGTGCCCTCGCGTGCTGGACCCGTGCAGCGGGCTTGGCTCGCTGCTGCTGGCCACACTCGAGTGGGCAACGGTGCAGCGACCATTGTGGGTCAAGCCGCTGCTGACCAATAAACTGCAGGGCTGGGAGATCGCGCGCGAGCTGAATGACGGCGCGCACCGAGTGCTAGGCGGTGCCGCCAAGCTGCTTGGCATTGCGCCCAAGTTCAAGCTGATCACCACCGACGCGCTGGAGAACGACGACCGCGAGGCCTTCGAGGCCGTGGTCGCGTTCCCGCGCTTCAAAGAACTTCGCGGCGAGGCCGCCCAAGACATGCCCCCCGACAAGCGCGCATGGCTGGCGCGCAAGTACGGCAGCTTTGCCAGTTTCCCTACTGTGCACGGTGCGTTTGCCGAGTTGATTGGCCGACTGCTGGTGCGCCAGGGTGGCCGCGCGGGGATACTGCTGCCGGCCACGGTGGCCGATCACCCGGATTATGCGGGCCTGCGCCGCGCCCTGGCCAACCTGACCGCGCTGGAACAGGTGCTGCCGCAAGGCGCACTTCCGGGGCTGGACACTGAACCCGCGCTGTTCGTGCTGACAGCGGGCAAAGGCGACATCAGCGGCGCTGCCTGGCAGGCGCGCAAGGACGAAAACGAACAGGTGTACCAAAGCAGCATCATGCGCCACGGCATGCTGCCGGCTACGGCGTTCGGCGATGTAGGCGTGAACCC
Source organism: uncultured bacterium (assembly GCA_938014885.1). Lineage (GTDB taxonomy): Bacteria > Planctomycetota > UBA8742 > UBA2392 > UBA2392 > CALLQI01. The sequence goes on along the minus strand of CALLQI010000017.1, from coordinate 79,073 downwards.
CGGCAACTCGGAACATCTGCTGTTCACTGACAAACCTGAAGCCGGCAGCCAGCCACTGCGTGAGGCCTCTGACGTGATCGCATTCGGCATCCGCAAGCCGCGTCGCTTCTTGCGGGGGCGTGTGCCCAAAGCGACCGGGCACTACGCGAAGATCCCGCCCCCGGAAGTGTTCAAGCAGGTGCAGATCGTGATCAAGCGTGATGGCTGGCGTCCCGTGGCCGCAAGGCATGTGCCACCCGCGTTCTTTCGTGACGACCTGATCGGTTGTTTTGGCGCAGAAGGCCACGACCCGGACTACCTGGTAGGCGTGTTCAACAGTGAATACTTCGCGCGCCTGTACCGCGACAGCTTCAAGGTCGGCAAACTTCGCGCCGACGGCAAGATCACCGTCGAGCAATTGCGCCTGCTGCCGGTGCCGACGCGTCGCGCGGCCAAAGAGTTTTACGAGCACATCTGCGTCATCAGCCGCGAGCTGCAAAAGGTGGCGGGCAACAACCCCAAGCTGCTGGCCACGCTGGACGTGGCCGTGCAACGCGCGTACCGGGGCAAGTAGCCCTTCCAGCGGCGAGAAGCCGGTTCCAGTTGCAGCGGCCTACATGCGCTGGTCCGGGTGTTTCACCGGCTGCGCGAGATCGCGGTCCTTTTCTTTCACCTTCTTGGCCGGGATGCCTACGTACACCGCGTGTTCGCGGGTGTTGCGGGTGAGCAGTCCGTGGGCACCAAGCATGCTGTTTTCACCCATATGCGTGCCGGCCAGCACCGTCGAGTGATAGGTCAGCCGGCAACGCGGGCCGATCACTGTTTTGCGGTTGTCCACGTACTGCTGCAGGTTGATGTCGTGGGTGTGGCTGTAGACGTTGACGAAGTCGCTGATGCTGGCCTTGTCGCCAAGCTCAATGCCACCGCGATCATCCAGTAGAACCCAGCGGTGCACGACGACATTGTCGCCGACTTCCATGTTGTAGCCGAATGTAAACTCGACGTAGGGGAAGCATTTGAAGTTCTTTCCCACGCGCTTGAAAATGAAGTTCGCCAGCAGGCGTCGCAGGCGGAAACCCAGGTCAAGGTTCATGCCGGCGGGCGAGCGATCGTAGCTGTACCACAGCCAAAGCAGCGGCTTCACGCGCGCGAACTTGTCAGGGTCACAGTCGCCGTAGTACTCGCTTTCGAGCGTCACGTTGCGCGGGTCAAACTGCGCCGTCAGCAGGCTCTCGCCTGGCGGGTTGCCGTACAGCTCAGCCAGCGCGTCGCGACAGATCAGGTTGCGGTCTTCGTCATTGCGCAGCCGGTTCTCGATGCGATGCAGCCAGGCGTCGTACAAGGCGGCGCTGCGCGGCGGCTCAAGCTGCCGCAGCTTCATCTCTACGCCGATCGGTCTGGTTGGTTCCGGTACCTCGGCCATGACGCACTCCTGCTGGAAAGCGCGGCATGCTACACATCGCACGCGCGCAAGGCCAACCTCAGAGCTGCGGCACGTTTGCAGGCGCCAGCGGCTTCAGTGTATCCCTACTTTGCAACAGCGGGGCCACACAGGACGCGAATCTCGTGCGGTACTGGGCGATAGGCAGCCCGCGAGCCTCTGCTGGAAGGCCACTAAGCAGCGCTGATGCGCGCTTGGCCATCTGGCGTGCGCCTGCAAAGTTACCATTGCCGTAGTGATGCAGGCAGACGGCTGCTTGCAGCAGGCCCTGAAACAACGCCCCTGATTCACCGTTGGAGTGGCGCTTCCAGAGTTCCTCAAACCACTCGTGGGCCATCCACCAATCGCAAGCGCGAAAGCAAGCCAGCGCGCGAATCCAGAGCTCGTCGTCGGAAAGGGACTCGGCGTGCATGCCGGCCATAGGCAGTCCAATGAAGGGCTAGTAGCCCGGCGGTTTGCGCACGCCTGAGTGGTGAACCTGACTGTTGGCGCGCGGCTGCCGGTTGCTGGTGTGCTTGTGTGATTCATCGGCAGGCAGCATGCCTGGCGCAACCAACCGCATGTCCAGCACCGGCTCCGTGAACTGGAACTGCCACGCCGGCCAGTCGGGCCGGTTCTCGCGCCACGCGAAAATGCGCATGCGGTCACGGCTGAGGCCGACCACGACACCGTTCATCACGTCGCAGGCGCGGATTGGCTCCGGCGACGTGAACTCAAGCGCGTTGCTGCCGTCGCGGAACAGCATCGGAACCACGGGGCGCTTGATCGCCACCATCAGGCAGCGGCGGCCGTCCGGCAGCTCTGATGCCGCAAGGTCGCTGATCGCGGTACCCGCATAGAATGCAAGCACCGGTGGCTCTGTGGACGAAGGGTCCCATACGTACACGTCGCCCGCGGTGTCAGCGATCAGCACGTACTTGTCATCGGCGGCCAATGCCGTCACTTCGTGGCGCGTGCCGCGGTAGCGTGCGGCCACTCGCAATTGGCTGCCATTGTCGTTGGTGCTTTCCAGCAGCATCACCGTGGGCCCGTTGGCGAACAGCAACCGGTTGTCAAAGATCTGCAGGTTGCGTGTAGTGCTGTACTTGCTGATCAGTTCAGGCATCACCTGAATTGCCGAGCTATAGGGCTGCAACGCGGGCCAGCGCATCATGCCGAACTCGCTGTGCGTAGCGTAAATGTAGCCCTTGAACACCACCGCGGCGTTGATGCCCGTGCGCGCGTCCACACCCGTGCCGATCGGGTATTCGCGGTTGCCCTTGCGATGCTTCAGCAGTGTCGTGTACACGCCGTTGCGTGCGCCCGCGAGAATCAGCGGGTTGTCGGCCTCGCCGCCGACGCGCACACTGCGCAGGCTGCCAAGGTGGCCATCCTGGTAGTCCATGGCCACAACCGTGTTATCAAGGCTGGTCTGCGACAGCGGGTCCACGGCGTAGACCATGCGGCCGCAAGTCACAAGCGCCAGCGCCGCGATCTCACGGCCGGTTTCACCCGTCTTCTGAGGCTGCTTCTCGGCCTGTTCGCGCAGGACTTCGGTTGCGTTCTCGTCGATCTCTTCGGTGTCGGCGTCTTCGGCCGGCTTCTGGCGTGCTTTCTCGACTGCTTCGATGGTCAGGCGGCCGGTTTGCTTGTTGTAGTCACGCACCAGCTCATCAGGCTTGTACTCGGCTTCCTTGACCGCTTCGGTCAGCGCCGAGCCCAGCGCGGCGTTCATGGCGAGTGAGGCTTCTTCGGCCACGTCGCGCTCTTCGACATGGGTTTCGCGGCGTACTGTGGAATCCACGGGCGCGGCAATGCGGACGCTGTCGGATTCGCGCACTTTGTCAGTGTCGGTCGGCCCAGCCTCATCGCGAATGGGCTCAAGCTTGGGGTTGCTGATCGAGAGTTCGGCCTGGCGTGTGCGTTGGGCCTCGACGGCGGCAAGCGCGCTGAGTTGCTCAGGCGTCATGCTGCGCAGCATCAGCCGGTGCAGCAGGTCAGCCTTTAGCTTTTCGTCCTTGATGAGATGGATGTAGACCTCAACACGGTCGTCGGAAAGCTCGGATTTCAGCTTCTTCACCACGTCGACGTGTTTGTCGAGCATCATGGTGTCGAGCTGCAGCTTGTCCTCCATCACCATCTTGCGCAGGGTGGCTTCGAGGTTGTGCTGCTGCTTGCGGTACTCGGCCTCGAGCTTGTCCAGCTCAGCTTTGCGCTCCAAGCCTGCGCGCTGGCGCTCGTGTTCTTTCAGCAGGCCTTCTTCGCGGGCGCTTGCGAGGAAGCTTTCCAGTTCGTTGCGCGAAAGCTCTTGCCCCATCTGGTCGCGCAGCATGGCGGCCTGTACGTCCTGCTGGGCTTTGGCCTTTTCTCCCGCGAGCTGCACTTCGTTCAAGGCCTGCTGGTGTTTCTCAAAGCCGTCGCTGCGGATGCGCTCGAGCTCAATCGACGCTTCTGCAATGCCGCGCGAAGCGAGTTCGGCCTCGCAGCGTTGCAGGATACGATCGCGGATCGTCTCCATGTTGGCGTCATTGAGCTCAGCGGCGCTGTAATCGGCCAGGATGGCCTTGACCGCCTTGGCGACTTCGCCCTGGACTTCGGCCTTCATCAACGGCCAGTCAACGTGTCGGCGGCCCTCAACGTTGCGCTCAAGGAAGGTTTCGATCGCGTCCTGGCGGGTCACGTCGGGAGTGATCGATAGTTCAAAGCTGGCCACGGCCTCAAAACCGTCTTTGGTGCCGGCGATCTGCTGGTTGAAAGGCAGACGCACGTCGCGGTCGCGCACAAGGTGGGCGGTGAACTCGCCACCGGCCTCTTCGCCCGGCATCAAGACCTTCTGCTTGCCGGCCTTGTCTTTGACCATGGCCACAAAACCGGCTGGGACGGCGTACTTGCTGCCAAGCAGGCCTTTGACCTGCTCGCTTTTGACTTGCAGGTAAACGGTGTTTGCGGTGGGGCTTACGGGGTCCTGTTGGAACCGCTCGCGCTGGTCGTACTGCTTTTCGACAAACTCTTCCATGTGCCCTTCCAGCCATACTTTGCCGCATCAGGTTACCACCCTTGAGCCAGCCTGAGAACAAGCCTGCGGGGCTACTGTAGTTCTGAATTGCGTCGCCTGGCTTGCGGGAAGCCGCGTCGCCAAAGATTGGCAAGGCATGCCGGATGGCCGCTAGGTATCATTGTGCGCTTTCACACAAGTGGGCCGAACCCGAGGGTTGTGATGAACAAGAGGCAATTCGGGGCATTGGCTTTGATGAGCTCTGCGATTTTCGTGGTGGCCGTGCTGGCGCAAATGGCCAAGGAGCCGGTCCCGTACGAGTTCAAGTTCATCGCCGAGGAAGGCAAGCTTCCCCGCTACGAAGTGAATCTCAACGTGAAGCCAGACCAAAACAGTGCACGGGCCGTGGTAGAGACCTACTGCAACCTGATGGACAATCGCTCAGCCGCTGCGGCCGTCACGAACAAGGCCGAGAGTGAGTTTCGGGCGTGGCGGTCCGAGTTTCTGGCCAGCTATGAGTCACGCCTGATGACGGAGGCGATGCAGAAAGAGGTCCTGAAGGAACGTGAGTGGGACGCCGGGCCGCGTCGCACGACATGGCGCGGTGCTGCCGAGATTGTCGGCGAGACTGAGAAGGGCGGGGTGGTGACTATCGAGACGCGTCAACTGTTCCGGGACCCGAAGGCGGTGCGCCCGGCGGCAAACAACTCGTGGGGATACTCAAACAGCAGGCCTTCGAACAGAGCGTACTCAAACCGGGCGTACTCGAACCGTGCGTGGTCCAACGAACCTTCAACGAACAAGTCGTGGTCGATGCAAGGCAACGGGTACGGCAACGCACCCGGTCTTGACGATGCCCCTGAGCAGGAAGACCGCATGCGATTCAGCTGCGTCGAGGCCGACGGTGTGTGGCGCATCCATGCGATTGAGAAGAAGTCTTACCTGGACGACCGGTGGGGAGACGAGTCTGCAATGCTGGCATTCCTGCTGCGTACAGCTACCGCGGCGGCCGGCGCGTCAGCGGACTTGCCGAAGATAGAGCTGGAGCAAGCAAATGCCGAGGATGCGGCCAAGACGCTGGCCGTGTCGCTGCTTAACCTTCATGACGACATATCGTTTAGTTTGGAACTGCGGATGTTCGCCTTGGCCTTTGACCCGCACCTGCGGCCGCTGTTGACGGCCGATTACATCGCCCTCGTTGAAGGCATGGGCCGTGAATTCCCGAGGGCAGCGGCGCCCCCCTGCAAGGTCGAAAGCAGCAGCGAAGTCAACGGTGCGACCCGCGTGTTGCTGCTGTTTGAACCGGAAGATGCGAAGGCCCCGGAGCGCCGGGTGTATGTGGACAGCGTCAAAGAAGGCGACAAGTGGCTCGTGCGCGAGTGCGGCTGGGTTAATAAGGACCGCGATAGACTATCGTACGACAAGGCGCGCAACCCGTACTACTTGCGATAAGCCGATGGACCGACCGGAAACTTGGGTGAACCATGAGAACGATTTCTCGCGTAATCCTGGCCAGCGTTGCCATGGCAGCATTGATCGTCATGGCGCAGGCCCAGGATAAGCCCAAGTCGCCTTGGGAGATCGTCGTCAGCGGTGACACGCTGGAGGCGATGAAGGTCAGCATCGCGCTACACGAGAAAGTTGACCAGAGCACACCGGAAGGCGTGGCCGCCGCGTACTGCATGCTTGCCGACGACCGCGCCGCCGTGAAGGATATGGAGGCAGCGGCAAGAGACCGCTGGAACAAGCTGCTGTATCAGGCCATGAAGCCGCATGAACAGCAACTGCTGAGCGCTGAGGCATTCGAAGCACTGGTGAAGTTGCGGGCCAAGTCCGGCAAGGACGACACCTACAGCAACCGACGTGCAGCATCCAAGATTGCCGCTGTCGACAAGATCGACGACCAGAACGTGTGGGTCACTTGCACACAGGAAAGCATCATCACGCGGCGCAAGACGCCGGACGCAGACCCCGAAACGGAACGCAACGAAGAGAAGATGCGGCTGCACGTCCGCAAGGGCAACGACGGCAAGTGGCGCATCCAGAGCCGCCAGGCGTGGCAGGTAAGTTGGGAGTCGATTGACGAAGGCGAAGAAGAATATGTCTGGGAAAAGTCGGAAACCGTCCTGTGGTCGCTGCTGTACTTTGAGCAGCTCAAACCGGTGCCTGTTGCGAAGCTGGATCAATCCACGCCGGAATCGGCGGCCAGATCGTTGTTCGAGTGGCTGGCTCCTACCAAGGAAAACTTCGAACTGGGTGCGGCCGGAAAGTTTCTGGCCGTCTGGAGTTCTGAGCTGAAAGCCCTGCACACGCAAGACTACATAGACTCATGCACGGAAACCGCCAAGCGCAATGCCGCCGAATCCGAAGCCCGCAAGGCCGACCAAGGCCCCAGAGTCGTCGAGTCGGTGACGGAGGGGGAAGACGGCCTCAAGGTGGTGAAGATCAAGCAGCGCTACGAGTCATTGGGGGCAATAGAGCTGCGACTGAAGCAGGACGGCGAAGTCTGGAAGATCGTCTCCGGCGGCTACTACGAACGCGACTGGAAGAGCGAAGACAAAGAAGCACTGAGATTCGTCCCGGTGCCCGACATCTATCAGCTCGCATGGCGCTGAAACGCGCGTAGAGGCGGATCAAGGGATTCGGTAGATGGCGATGCCTTCCCCTGGCTGGAGAAGCTCGGGCTCCAGCAGGCCCATGGCGGCCCATGACTCGACTTGTCTGTAGATGTCGCGGCTCTTGCTGAAGTCGTGGATCATCAGGAAATCAGCTTTGAATTCATTCCGCAGGGCGCTGACAACGTCGGCCGGGCCTGAACCCCATTGGCGCATGTCGCCTGTCATGAAGCCAACCACGCGCGCGGCCTGCCCGTCGGCCCGCGCCGATGTGAACACCGGGTCCATTCCCCAGATGTAGTCGCAGTCGGACCGATACATGAACAACTCGGGGAACGAATCCCAACGCAGGTTGTAGATGACCTTTCCTTTCAACGCCGGCGCTTCCTGCATCCACGCCGCCACGGCCGGCATGTGCACCTGAGGCCGAAAGCCGATCATCTCGCCAGCGCGATACAGGTTCACAGTCAGCAGAATCAGCAGGACGGCCACCGCCGTGGGCATTGCACGCCTGCGATGTTGCCGGAAGCGCGCTACCACCGACCGTATCGTGCGTGCCTGACTCATGTCACACAGCCACATCGCCCCGGAGATCAACAGGAAGGGAACTGCGTACTCAACGAATCGCCCATTTTGCAGGTGCAGCACCACGAAGCCCAACCCGATCAAAAAGGTGGCCAGCGTGAGTCTGGTTGGTTTGACGCGTAGCAACAGTGATGCAACAGGCAGCAGAAGTGGTGCGACGAGTTCGTAGGTGCTGGCCCTGATCAACAGGCCAAGCTCCGGTGCCAGCAGTTCCTGACCCATGATGTGTTGTGGCGTGGCCGGCATGGTGGCATTGGGAGCCCAGCCCAGCAGGGACGTACTGAGCGAATGCAGCAGGCCAGTCGGCGTTCCTTCAGCATGCACGTAAGGGACCAGCAGGTTCTGCACCCACCAGACTTTCAACAGGGCTATCGACTCTGGGTGCAGCGCCCAACCCACCACAAGTCCGGCAAGCACTACCCCCGCAAGCTTCAAGTCTTTCACGAGCGCTGGGACACGTTTGCCTTCAGCGGGACCCACGGCGAAATGGAATGCCGCTCGAAAAAGCGCCATCGCCAGCATCAGGTGGCTGCCTGTGTACGTCAGCACATACAGCACGGTGATCGCAAAGACCCACTTCCATGCCCTGCGACTCAGTGCGCCCCAACCGAGCATCGCCAACGAAACGCCGAGCACCCAGCTTCGGGGCTCAGTTAATCGCCCGGCCAGCAACGGTCCCATCATCGCGCCCCCGGCCAACAGCCAGAACCATGCACGCGGGACATTCAGCAGCCGCAATGTCACGAACATCGACAGCATGAACAAGCCGGCTGCAACGACCGCGGAAAGCTTCGCTCCGGTCACGAAAGCCTGCCAGTGGAGTTCGTCCTCTGCCAGAAACGTGAACGGTACGAGGTATATGTGGTACAGGAACTCCTTGTCCGAGAAGCTGCCGTTCCAGATCGATGCCCTCGTCCAGTGGAAGTCGCTACCCGCGGCCGGAATTTCTCCGGTGCGGTACAGATATGCAGCCTTGATGTGATAGGGCCCGTCACCAAACCCGAGGCCCTGGTTGCGGTTCCATGACCACGAAGTGCCTTCATCGGCAGCCACGAAACCCGGATTCACTTGCAGGAATAGGGCGCCCAAGCAGCTCAGCAGGAAAACAAACAGGCCCTGTCTGAGCAGCGGCGCGATGGAAATGGAGCGGGGCGATTGGTCAGCCACAGCGCCTTGCGTCTGTGAGTCGTCGGCCATGGCGTCCTCTGCAGTATTTATATCGCCTGCGGACCTGGCCGGGAACCCGGGCATGTGCCCGGCGCAATAAACAGGGCCCATCCGTGTGGATGGGCCCCTTGAGTGGCTTGCCTGCGGCTATCGATCGGTGATGTTCAGCTTGAACTCTTCGCTGTTGGCCCTTACCTCGGCGACGTACATGCTGCCGCCTTGGGTGGGCAGGGCGCTGAAGGTGCCGGGGATCTCGCAGCGCAGCTGGTACTTCAGCCTTGCTGTGCCCTGTGGCATGTAGCTTACGAAGAAAGCCACGCGGTCGTCTCGCAGCTCAACGTTTTGGCACAGGCCTCCGGCGTAACCCTGACCGCTTCGCAGTGCCACCGGCTCGCAGCCTGCCGGCTTGTAGTCTTCGAACGCGAGGTACTCGTAATCATTCTTGCTGCTGAGGTTGAGTTCAACTTCGATCAGTTCGCCTGACACAAGCTGCGCGCCGTAATCGAGCTTTTCGCGGTCATACACGAGGCGCTTTTCCTTCACGTCTTCGTACTCGTTGTTGCCGAGGTGCTTGCGTATCGTCACCTCTTCGGTGCGGGGCTTCAGGCGATAGTACAGGCGATCAATCCCGATCTCGTTGCCGCTGGCCTTGAGCTTGTCTTCCTTGCTGAAGTAGCTCAGGAAGCTGCTGAAGTACACCTTGCCTTCACCCTTGCGCTCGATGGTAAAGGTGTGCTTGCCCGGCGGAAGCTGAATGCCCTTCATGCGGAAGTTGGTCTGCAGTGAGAACACGTTGTCGGGCGTCACGTCCCAGGTGTGCATAACGTTGCCGTCCATCTTCACGCTTACGCTATAGGTGCGGCTGAGTTCACCGGTGGCGCGGGCGTAGGCCATCAGCGCCGATACCGCATGGCTGGTGTCCTTGGTGCTGTTCCAGCGGCTGCCCTTGCGGTTTTGCGCCAGCCAGCGCACGTGCTTCTCGAGGTGCTGGTTCTTGGGGTTGACCATCGTGATCGCCTGCATCACGAAGGCGTTGGTTTCGATCTTGTCGTTCCACCACCACCAGTAATCCTTGCCACCTTCCCACCACACGGTGCCGTGTTCGACGTCTTCCTTGCGGTAGTCTTCGATGTTGCTGACGAGGATGCTGGCGCGTTCCTTGTCACCCGCCAGGTACTCAGCCATGCAGATCATCGCGCGGCTGAGATGTGTCAGGTCGTCGCGACGGTCGTACACCTTGTCGAGCAGCTCTTTGTCCACCTTGCCGGCGTAGCTGAGTACCCAAGCAATGTAAGCGGCGCGGTGCAGGTTCTTTTCATTGCGGGCTTCGCGGCTCAGGAAGGCAATGCCGCGGTCCAGCATCGAGAAGTCGAACTCAACGCCGGCGTTTTTGGCGGTTTGCAGGCCGTAGCACACGTAGGCCGACATGTAAGTGTCGCCGTCGCCACTCTGCCACCAGCCCCAGCCGCCGCTGCCCTGCTGCATGATGCGCAGTCGGTCCAGCCCTGCTGAGATAATCGAGTTCATTGTTCCGGTATCAAACACCGGGTTGCGGCTATACCAGTACGCTGCCTGCGGATTGACGCCTTCGTATGCCAACTTCTTGCGGCGTTCGCCGATCTCCTCAAGGCTAAGGCCGGCATCGGCCAGAGTCTTGCGCACGATCACCGCGGGCAGGAAGCGGCTCATGGTTTGTTCAACGCAGCCATAGGGGTACTCAAGCAGGTACGGCAGCGCGTCCATTGCCAGTGCGGCAACACTGGGCGAGAGTTGCAGGTCCAGGTTGGTCTGGTGGGGGTCCAGCTGCTCAGGCAGATCCACCGTGAACTCAGCCTTTTGTTCGGTGTCGCGGATCACGCTGGTGACCGATTGATACATTTCGGCACCGCGCACCTTGCACGGGTACGACTTCTCGGTGGCGTCACTTTCGATCACGCTCAGTGCTGCCATGCGAATCTTGAACGTGCCGGCGCCTTTCATGCGCACGCGCCAATCGACGCGATACTCGCCCCCTGCGGGCACCGTGATTTCGACCAGCTCAGGCGTTTCGGGGAACAGCTCGTAGGCGCAGAATGCCGCAAGCTCTTCCTTGGTGGCGGTGTCTTTCGGGTTCAGTGCCAGCACGGCCTTGACCGCCAGGTCCGTATCGTAGCGGTTCATGATGATGCCGCTGAGGGTTACCACGTCGCCTTCCACAAAGAAGCGCGGGGCCTGATCACGCAGGATCAGCTTCTTGGTGGTCTTTACCGTGTGGAAGGCCTCGCCGACCTTGGCCTGCTTGGTGATGCCGCGGGCCGTGATGCGCCAGTCGGTCAGATTGTCCGGGAACTGGATTTCGACCGTGGCCGTACCGTCAGCACCCGTGGTGACACTGTGGCTGTAGAAAATGCTGTCCTTGAAGTTGCTGCGTACACGCGGGGCCGCCGTGCCGGTTTCTTCGGCCAGCTTTTCCATGGATTCGTTCATGTCTTCTTCGGCGTAATCCATGGCCGGGCCGCCGTCATCCTTCATCTTGGCGCTTGGGGCTGAGGGCTGGGGTGCGGCGGCTCCGCCTTCACCGTCCCAGGTTTCTCCGCCGGGGGCTTCATTGCTGCGGGCGGCTTTGCGCAGTTCGCCGCCCGACTTGCCATCGGAGGGCCCGTTCTGTGCGTCCTGCTGCCGTTCGACATTCTTCTTGTCGGCTGCGAAACCACGGCTGAAGCGGTCCGTGCGGCTGACGTCTTCGTTGAAGTCAAACGCGCTGCGTTCCCAGCGGATCCAGTCGCGGACACCAAGGCCGAGTGGCGCACCGTACCAGCGGTGATCTTCATACTTCTGGCGATCCCACTGCATGGCCGCGACCTGGGTGTTGTACGAGTTGGTGTAATTCAACTGGTACCAGCGGCGATCGCCGTAGAAGTGCTTCAGGATGTTCGGCGTATTGTCGGGCGCGATATAGGTGATGCTGCGGTCATAGATGCTGACCGCGAACTCGGCCTGTACGGGCTTGCCGTCCTTGTCTTTGGCGGTGACGGTGAACTTGCCCTTTTCGCCAGGTTGGTACCACTCTTTGTCGGTGCTGACCTTGACGTCCAGGAACTGGTCCACTGGCGGCACGAACAGCTCGACGGTGTTGGTGTGAAGCTCACCGTTGCGAACGGTCATCACGTTGATGTGGAAGTTCGGCACGTGGGCTCGCTCGATGGTCAGTTCAAGCTGCAACTGGCCCCCGGTCTGCATCAGGTTCACGTACTCCTGGCTGATCACCTCGCGGCCGCCCATGACGCTTACCAGCATCCAGGCGTCAGTGAAGTCGCTGGCCAGGAGCACTTTGGCGGTCTGCTTTTCGGTGTACGCACGCTCCTGCGGGATCAGGCTGATCGTGCCGAAGCGATAGCTGCCGGGCGTCCACCTGTCGGCCATGACGATGATGCGCGTGCTGCCGACAATCTCGGTGCCCCATTCGTCCTGGGTGACGAAGCGCAGTTCAAACGTGCCGGATTCGTTCCACTTTTCCTGGAACAGTGCGTTGCCGCGTTCGTCCGTTGACAGGTCAAGAGTTCGCACGAGGTTCATGCTTTCATCGATCTTGGGCATGCCTTCGGCGTCTTTGCGCTCGGTCCACGTGACTTTGTGAATCTCGAGCTTGCCTTTGGTCATCACCGGCTTGTCGTCGGCGGTGACAGTGCGGACTTCAACATCCAGCTTGTCGCCGGGGCGGTAATAGCCAAGGCGATTGTCCACGAAGGCAAAGAACGCGCGCCGCAGAGCCTTTACGCTGCCCTGGCCGCTGATTGTGCGGCGCGAGCTGTCGGTTACGTCGGCCTCAACGCGGTACACGTGGTCGTATTCGGCCCAATCGGTCAGGGCCTTTTGGGTGCTCCACTCGATGACCAGCTCGCCCTGTTCGTTCAGTTTGCCGGTGCCTTCGGTGACCAGTTCACTGCCGCTGTTGCGGTTGAACTGCTGGTCCGGCGTGCCGTACCAGTTGGCGGACTGCCAGTTGTAGAGCCAATCCCAGGCACGCGGGAAGTACACGCTGTGATAGTAGAAGTTGCGGTACACGCGATACGTCACGTCGGCACCCGCGGCCGGTCCGCCGAAGTAGTACTCGCCCTTGATGCTGGCGCTGACCGCCTGGCCCAGCTTCACGGGCACTTCCGGCGGGCTTACGCTGACTTCGAACTCGGGCTTCTTGTACTCTTCAACCTGCAGGTAAGCACTGCCGATCCAGTTGCCGCTTGAGCTTTGCACGTAGTAGTACCACGTGCCCAGCGCCGCATCCTTGGCCAGCGGCATTTCGAACTGGATGGCGCCGAATTCCGTGGCGCGGATCGTGGTGTTCATCTTTTCTTCGCCGCGCGGGTTGTACATGCGCACGTTGAAGCTTGAGCCGCTTACGTTGCGCCACTCGCCACCATCGCGCTGGCGCAGGATCACCTTGCCGTGCACGGTGTCGCCGGGGCGGTACACCGGGCGATCTGAGATCGGGTACATGCGGGTGTCAGCGGTGTGGTAGTCGTTCCAGCCGCGGCGCTGCCACCACTCGAAGCCGGCCTGGATGAAGGCGTGGCGGCCGTTGGCTTCGGCGTATACCAGGTAGCCGTCCCAGTCGCTGTTGCCTGCAGTGGGAACACGCAGGCGGCCCTCGGTGTCAGCGGCGTACTTGCTGACGTCGATGCGCCAGTGATAGCGATCGTTGTTCCACATCGTCTGCCAGCGCTTGTACACGACCTGCGCGTCAGGAATCGGGTTGCCGGACGTGCTGTCCACGAACAGGACCTGGTTTTCGCGAGGGCCGTACGTCTGCAGCACAAGCTGCGCGTCGCTCACACACACCAGGCGCCTGTCCATCACGCCACCCGTGTCCACTTCGATGATGTAGGAACCCGCCGGCAGCGTCTCCGGCAGCTGGAACGTCATGCGGGTGTAGCGGTGCCTGCCGTCGTCGCCTGTGGTGTACACCTTGGTGAACACCTTTTCGCCTGTGTACTTCTTGATCACTTCCTGCAGTACCGGGTCACCGATGTGGCCGAAACCACCGGTCTTGGCGTTCTGGAACTCGGCGTCCTTCATCATTGAGGGCAGATCAAACGTGAACGCACGCAATTCGAACCCCGGCGCGTTCCGCGTTTCGACCCAAAGGCCCAGTTTCTCGCCCTTCTTGAAGATGCTGCGCGGAGTGCCGCGGCTTTGCCGGAAGTACCAGGCCTGGTTATTGGCCCAGGTGTGAGTGGTGGTCATGGACGCGATGTCTTTGTCCGAGGCCACAGTTTCGATGCTCAAACGCGAGGCACGAATCTGCTGCAGGTTGTAGCGGGCGCTTGAAGTCTCGGTGCTTTCCTTGAAGGCGGGGTCGTCGATCAGCACCTGGTAGGCCTTGGCAGCCAGGTCGTGCTTGCCGACCTGCTGGTAGCAGTAGCCGACGAAGTACTGCGCGTCGTCCGCAAACGTGGTGTCGCGGTAGTCCTTGAACACGGCCTCAAACACCGGGATCGGCGAGTACTTGCCCGCCAGCGGGTCGAAGCCCTCAAGGCCCGGGTGGTACAGCATTTCACGCACGTCCCAGTCATCAATCTGGCTGTAGCTGACCAGGAAGCTTCCCTTGCGGTATGTCGCCAATGCGGCCATGTCACGGCCGCGGTTCACAGCCTCTTCGAGCGTCTTTGTGACCGCAGCCGGGCGCTCAATTTTCTGCGTCAGCGCCGTTTTGGCGCGGGCCCGAAGGTCAGTGCCCAGTTTGGAAATCTCGTCATGCAACGCGAGGATCGCATCGCGGTCAGGAAAGGTGTGGTTCCAGTAGTAGTAGGTCTGCTTCTGGCCGGCCTCATCGAAGTAGTCGATGCTCTTTTGCTCGTTATCGAGCTGGTACTGCCAGGTGTGCATGGCTGCCACGGCGTCCAGGCCGGCGTTGTAGGCCTCTTCGATCATGGCCAGCGCGTCGCTGTTTTCCTGTGTCAGGGTGCCCAGTGCCTTCTCGGCGGCGGGCTTCAGCAGTTCGTATGACTTCAGCAGGCGGTTCTTGCCCTGCTCCGCGTTTTCGCGCTCTACATGGTGATACGTTGAGTCCGCGATCCAGCGGCCCCAGGACTTCTCGCCCTTGCTGTTGACGTAGTAGTACTGCGGGCGGGTGATGTAGAGGTGCCCAAGCCGATAGTTGGCCCGGGCCTGCTGCAACTCGGTCAGCTTGGTGTCATCGGCCAGCGACTTCAGTTCCGTTTCGGCGATGTCGTAGTTGCCGAGCTGGTTCTGGCAGTGGCCCATGCGCAGCTTCAGACTGAAGCGGTCGGCGTGGTCGGGGTTGTCCTTGAGGAATTTCTCGTAGGCCTCATAGGCTTTGAGATAGCTCTTTTCCTCAAAGTGCTTGTTGCCGACTTCCAGGTGATCGGGCTTGTCCTGCGCGCCGATCAGGCCGATCACAAACACCGAAATCGCAATCGCCACGCCGCCCGCAAGCGACATGGCAAGTGTCTTTCCACGACTGAGCCGCATAGCTGTCTCCGCATCGGAACGAAACATGTCAGGACCGAAGGTCCGCGTCGGAGATTCTGACGAGAATCGGGCCCATCGGGTTCCGCAAAATAGAAATTGACACTGTTCACACCATTCTCGACGCTTCGGCACGCCAACTACTGTCGAGATCTGGGTTCAAGGCAGCCCTACTGCGACATGCCCATGACAGTCGTATGCCTTGACGCAGAGGGGGGTTCGGCTAGACTCCGGGCTCCCCCCGAAGGACTTTCCAGTAACTCGCGGAGTTCCGCATGCGTTACGTTTTTCGGGCCCTTACCGTCATCCTTGCGGTCGGCTTTGTCGCCCATTTATCGCTGGCCCAGCGCTCGATGACTGAGGCTGGCGAAGACATTGTCGGTCCGCGCGGCAGCGACTCGAAGGAAGACTACCGAAACCGCGTCAATGAAGCGGTCGAGACCCTGAAGGGCGGCTTGAATCGCGACAACACGCGCGAGTCGCACCAGGGCTCTGACAACGCGCGCCAGGGCGGCACCGGCCAGACGGAAGGCCGCTTCGGCGGGCCTGACGCCTACGCGGCCGAAGGCTACCACGAAATGATGCAGCGCCTTGAGCGCCAGCTGAATGACCCGCAGTGGCAGCTCAAGATTGACCTGATGGACCCCAAGCGCGTCGTCGTGAACTACCCCGACGGCAGCACCGAAGAGTACTGGTACGTGATGTTCCGGGTGATCAACGACAACATCCGTCGCATCAAGGAAACCGAACTTCCGACCAAGAACCCGGAAGACGGCAGCATCGGCAGCCCGGCCAAGCCGCTGGAAGTGACCGACCTGCGCGAAGGGCAGGACAGCTTTGAGGGTGTGCCCGTCAATTGCCACCTGGACTTCGTGTTCACGACCTTCACCCGCGACATTGGGCGCGATCCCTGGGACGACGACACTTACCCCGTCGATCCTGAGAACGACGTAGTGACGGGCCCCGGTCTTGAGCAACGCCAGGCCCAGATGAAGAAGGAGTACCGCCCGGTCAGCGACCCGTACGTGCTGCAGCGCATTGCTGAGCAAGAGGGCATGTACGAGTGGATGGGCAACTGGAACAACTACAACGAAGCCGTGATGCTGCTGCACCCGCTGTCGGACTTCCAGCGTCAGGTGGGCTTCGCGCACCGTCAGGACGCGCCTGACCTGTCCGGGCCGCGCTGCGTGGCCTATCGCGACTACGTGATTGGCGACAACGGCCGCGTTGAAACGATCCGCTATGTGGCGCTGAATGGCGACAACGCCTTCGTCGGCTACTTTACCGAAAGCGATGCGCTGCCCGAAGGCGCGCGCCTGATCAATTCAACCAGCGATGAAATGTGGGGCAAGCTGTCCGCGCTGCGGTACCAGGCGGGCGACTGCATTGACCGCTACGGCCACATCCTGCGCGCCAATGAACCGGGTTTCTTGAACGCTCGCATCGCAGGCGGCCGCCAGGGCGAGAACCTGTCGCGCGGCGCGATCGGCCCTGAGCATCCCGCAGTTGGCCAACTCGTGCTGATCCCCAAGGCCCGCGTGTACAAGGATGGCGAAAAGGTGTTGAAGGACTTCGATACCGAGATCAAGCACGACGACTACCCCAACACCACGTACAAGGTCTCAGGAAAGATTGTGGCACCCAGCGACCCGCGCGCCGGCAGCGCCACCGACCTTGGTAGCGGCGAGTGGTATGAGGGCAGCGGCGAAGTTGTTGGCCGCCCGGTCAAGATGCTGGATAAGCGCGGCCGCGCCCTGCGCCGCTACATCGTGACTTACCAGCCCGGCGACAAGGTCACCGAGGCGGAATGGAACATTTGGAAGGCGCGGCTTGGCCCTGGCATCCTCAGCCGCTACGGCAGCGAAGTAAACGACATCACCAATCGCGCGTTGACTTTCGACGACCCATTGATCGGCCTGCCCAAGATCAAAATGGGCCGCTTCGTCGGCGACGCAGACCTCAACAAGCCGGAAGTCATCCAGCGCGGCATCCGCAAGGCCGGCGAAGCCGGTGAGCGCGGCGTCGTGAAGCTGGAACTGGTTGAGTACACCACCGGCCGCAGCTATGACCCGCGCAAGATTGATCCAGCGCACTTTGCCCGTGACCCGGAAGGCGAGTTCAGCACCAACCGCATTGCGCCGGTGGGGGACAGCTTCGGACTCGATGACGCCCAGAAGTACGTCTATGCCCCGCTCGGCGACGCGGCCGAAGATGCCGTTCCAGTGCCGCGCTTTGACCAGTACGGGGCCTGGGTTGACTACACGGACGAGCTGTCGGGCAGCCGCATCATGCTGCTGGACGACAAGGGCGAGCTGGTCCGCGACCACCTGGACCAGATCCTGTACCTGAAGGAATACGAATACGAGTACATGTACATGTATGAGTACGCCCCGATCCCGATGACCGAGTCCATCCGCGCCATGGATGCCGACGGCAACGTGGTCGACTCAGACGGTGCCGATTTCAAAGGGCCCTACTCCGGCGAGCGCAGCAGCTTGGCCAAGGCCGAGCGCGTCTATTACGTCGAGAAAGAAACGACGATCACGACGGTTGAGCGCAACGCACAGGGTCAACCGGTGCTCGACGCTGACGGCCAGCCGAAGGTGACCCAGACCAAGATCAAAGTGAAGCAGCCGCTGATGCGCCTGATCTTCGAGACGAAGATGGTGGACGAACCGACAGTGGTCGACGGCTACGAATACATCGGCGCGGACGGCAAGATCGAGTACCTGACTGCCGACGAATACCAGACCAAGGCCGGCAGTGCGCCCACAGCGACCACGCTGAAAGTCCAGATCGTGCGCTCGGTGAAGGTGCCGCAGAAGGTTGTGGTGGGTGTTTACAACGAGGGCAAAACCCTGACGCCTGAGCAGAAAGCAGCAGGCTCGGAAGAGACTTGGGAAGCTGCCGTTGCCCGTGCCACCGCAGAAGGCGGCGTGGTTACTCAGTCCTCGACCGACATCGCATTCGTTGACCGTTACCGCCGCGAGCACGCCGCCAAGACCGGCGCGGACGCGCACCGCTTGGACGACAGTGGTCCCACCGAAGATGAGTACGAAACCACGACGCCTTCCGAGAACGCCCTTAGCCTCGACAACTCGTTCTACACCTGGAGCCGCTGGACTGTGCCGCCCCCGGTGGTGTATCAGGATGCGGGTGGCCAGTGGAAGGTGCTGACCCGCTTCGCCGAAAAGGTGGGTCCGGCCAACCGCTGGGACGGCATGGATGCACCGCGTTTCCTGACCCGCTACGTTTCCGAAATGTGGGGCGTGGCGATCTTCAAGGGTGTAGACCGTGAGTGGGACTTCGCCAACGTCGTGGTCCGCGGGCTGCGCGGCCGCGTCGCCAACGCAGGCCTTGAACACGACACGGGTGTTACTCAGTTGCCGGCACCTTCCCTTGAAGTGGAAGGGGGCCGGGTGAAAGGCAACACCAAGACGTTCTTCAACCCGCGCTACGCAACCGAAGAGTGGATCTACCGCGTGCGCTATGAGCGTCTGGGCGATGAGTTCGAGAACTTCCGTGACCTGATCCGCCGCGTGCGCACCTTCTGGTATCGCGATGAGGCTGACTCGGGCACTCTAACCCGCTAGTGGTGTGCGGTTGCAAAGCATTGCCGGGGCTACGGTTACACCGTCGCCCCGGTTTCTTTAACAAATCCTCTAAAGTTAAAGCCCGGGTGTGTCGATAAACCATGCGTACAACTCTATCGAAACGGACGGTGAGCTATGAGCGACACAGGTACCTCAGGACGTAAGCGAAGCATTCGCCCCAGCAAGCGCTTGAACGCTCTGGCTGGCGAAGGAGCTGGGGTTATCCCCGCGGCAGTGAATGCGCGTACCGAGAAAGTGCTCGCGCTCAAGCAGCGCGTAACGGACCCGGCCTTTGATCTGGATGGTGAGTTCCGGCGCGCGGCGGCGCGCATGTTGGAAGTTGAGTTCGCCTGATTGCTGCAGCCAGTATCTCTCCCTTGGGGCGCGAGATTCTCGCGCCCCTTCCCTTTTCCACAGACGATTACTACTGGCGCCGCGGCGCGCGCTTGCTACGTTTTGCGAAGTGATTGGTTCGTTCGCCCGGTGGCCCGTTGCCCCAGTGCTGACGACCGTTTCGCGACCAAGAGGTTTCACCCGACCAGCCCCGCAACCGGATATTGCCGCGCGGGGTTTGTTCTTGGCGCACTGGACAGGGGATGCAGATGGCGAAGAACATCATTCACATCGTCGGCACCGGCACCATAGGCGAGCCGCTGATCGGCCTGCTGACGCACTTCTCGAAGGAGCTTGGAGTCGACGAAGTTACCTTCAACAAGCGCACGCCGCTCAAGACTGACCGCAGCAAGGTTGTTGACCTGATCCGCCGCGGTGCCAAGCTTGCCACCAGCCGCGACCAGTTTGGCGGGTTTGAAAAGCTGGGTATCAAGGCCAGCTACGACACCGAAGATGCAATCAACCGTGCCACCGTGGTCATTGACTGCACACCCAGCGGCGCCGGCCTCGCCAACAAAGAGCAGTACTACCTGAAGGCCGCATCTCAGGGTGGCAAGGGCTACATCGCGCAGGGCAGCGAGTTCGGCTTCGGCAAGATGTACGCGCGCGGCATCAATGACGAAACACTGGTGCCCGGCGAAGACAAGTTCGTGCAGGTCGTAAGCTGCAACACGCACAACCTCAGCGTGCTGGTAAAGATGTTCGGCACCAAGGGCAACACTGACCCGGGCAACCTGGTCAACGCCGACTTCGTATGCATGCGCCGCGCCAACGACGTCAGCCAGGACGAGGGCTACATCGCCGCCCCCGAAAGCAACCGCCACAAGGAAGAAAGCTTCGGCACTCACCACGCTCGCGATGCCTATCACCTTTACAAGACCAAGGGCTGGGAGATGACGCAGCTGTTCAGCAGCGCGATCAAGCTGCCGACGCAGTACATGCACATGGTCCGCTTCCACATCAGCGTCAAGGAAGAGACCAGCGTTCCCAAGCTGATCGAGATCATCAAGGCCGACGACCGCCAGGCGCTTACGTACAAGAAAAGTGCCAACCAGGTATTCAGCTTCGGCCGCGACCACGGCTTCTTCGGCCGCATCCTGAACCAGACGGTGATTCCGCACGAAGCGTTGTACGTCAAGGGCGGCCGCGACATCTACGGCTTCTGCTTCACGCCGCAGGACGGCAACAGCCTGCTGTCTTCGGTGGCGGCGGCACTGTGGTTCATCGACCCCAGCAGCTACGAAAAGAAGATCCAGGTGCTGAAGCCCTACTTCTTCGAAGAAGTCTAAAGCACCCGCGACGCACAGAACCCACCGCAATGCGGTGGGTTCTTCTTTGCTTGCGCGCGGACAGCCGCCTACATTGTGTGCATCAATCGGGAGAGTGCGATGCGATACCTTGCCCTGGGCATGCTGGTGCTGTTGTGCGGTTCTGCGGCGGCGGCCACGCATTACGTGGACCCGCTGGCCGGGAAGGCCGACGCCAAGGGCACCAAAGAGGCTCCCTGGCGCACGCTGCAGGAAGTCGTTGACAGCGGCGGCATGCGCCACGTCAAGCCCGGCGACACGATTTTGCTGCGCGACGGTCTGCACGGTCGCGTGGTTCTGCAAGGCGACAACGAAGACTTCATCACGATCGCTGCCGAGGAAGGCTGCCGGCCGAAGCTCAGCTACTTCGAAATCAGCGCCGGCAAGAAGTGGAAGGTGAAGGGCCTGACCATCAGCGCCTCGTTCGCGGAACCCACGTACGAAGGCGTGATGCTGACGGTAGCGGACAAAGGCGAGTCGGCCGAGATCATTGTCGAAGACTGCTTCGTGTACTCCACCCTTGACACGTCAACCTGGACGGCAGATCAATGGATGAAAGCCAACTCCGGCATGACCATGGGGCGCCATGGCAGCGGCCACGTCTTTCGCAACAACTACGTGCTGAACACGCGCTTCGGCATCAACCTTTGCGCCGAAAGCTCGCTGTGTGAGGGCAACGTGATCTCGCACTTCTCGGCCGACGGCATCCGCGTCACGCGCGACGGGCTGGTGGTGCAGCACAACATCATCCGCAACATCTACGTCAGCGATGAAGACGGCGACAAAAACCACGACGACGCCATCCAGTGCTTCCTGTTCAACAAGGGCACCGGCACCGTGCGCAACGTGACGATCCGCGAAAACGTCGTGATCATGCGCGAAGATGAAGCGCAGCGCTGGCCCGCCACCATGCAAGGAATAGGCTTTTTTGACGGCCCGCTGATCAACTTCGTGGTCGACGGCAACGTGATCAACACCAGCCACTGGCACGGCGTGTCGCTGTACGACGCACAAGGCTGCAAGATCACCAACAACGTTGCCTACACCCAGTGGACGGATTCCAAGCTGAGGCCGTGGGTTGAGCTGGGCAGCAAGGGCAAAGGCGAAATCAAGGACAACGAAGTCAAGAACAACCACGCCTACAGCTTCAAGCTGTCCAACGACAAGGATGTAAAGGCCGAGGGCAACGTGATCGTTACGGAAGAGATTCATCGCAAGCGGCAGGAAGCGCTGCTCGCGACGATTGATGAGAAGTACGGCAAAGTCCATCCCAAGGCCGGTTTCCGGCGCGTAGGGATCGAGAAGTCACGCTGGATCGAAGGCGCTGTTGTTGACGGGGCCAGCGGAGACAAGAACGACCGCGCCATCGACGCCGTGCGTGATCACCTCAACCAGGGCAAGCTGATCGTGCTGTACGCTTACGCCGAAGGCAAGCGAGAGGCTGAAGCCTGCGCCAGGTTCGAACGCGAAACGCTGGAAGAGGCTGCCGTAGCCAAGCTGCTGGATGACTGTGTGCGCGTGCGAATCCGGCTGGACGACGACCTGCCACGCGAGGTGCGTTCACGATATCACCTTGGAAGCAAGGCACCGTTCGTGGTCATCCTGGCACCAGACGGCACCAAGCTCTGGAGCGGAGGCGGCCCAACCGCAAAGGCCCTCGCCAAGCAACTGGCAGAAGCAGCCGCTACGCTGGAGTAGCGCCATCGCCAAGTCACTGCCCGCCGCGCAATGGACTGCGAAACTGCCTTAACGTAAGTGACGGGGCGACTCGGGAGGGCCGCCCCGTCGGTAGAACAGGCAGCGCTGGGCACCGTTGCCTGACTACAAGCTCAGGAATTTGGGAAAGGGCGACTCGGGAGGGCCGCCCTTTCGTATCCGTCAGACCGCGCTGGGCGTCGCTGCCTGACAAGCCTCGTGAAGTTTGCGGAAGGGCAGCTCGGGAGAACCGCCCCTCCAATCCGTCAATCCGCGCTGGGCGTCGCTGATTGACAAGCCTCGTGAAGTTTGCGGAAGGGCAGCTCGGGAGAACCGCCCCTCCAATCCGTCAATCCGCGCTGGGCGTCGCTGATTGACAAGCCTCGTGAGTTCTGTGGAAGGATGACTCGGGAGGGCCATCCTTCCGATTCGTCAGACCGCGCTGGGCGTCGCTGCCTGACAAGTCTTGGTTGTCAAAGTGCCTGGCGACTCGACTTTTCATTCACCACCGCGGCTGACCGAGTTCTGGTCGCCTTCGTCCACAGCTCCGAACTTCTGGGTCCAGATCGTGCGGAACTTGCCGCTGCCAAGCACACGCCATTGCGGGTGCAAGATGTTGCGATGGTGGCCGCTGCTGTTGCACCAAGCGTCATGGCTGCTTTGCGGAGTTGGGCCACCGCTGTTCATGTGGATGTTCTCGCCACCGCCGCCCGGGTAGCCTTCGTAGCGCATGCGGTCGCCGGGGCGCTCGCCGCGGGGCTCGCCGGGAATCTCGTGTGCAATCTGGCCGCCATTGTTCTCGACACAGTACTTGCTGTGGTGCCAGGCACCCCAGAACAGCTTGTCGTTGATCCGCAGCGCCACGCGGGCAAACATGATCCGGTACTCGTTGGTGATGCGTACCTGCGCGCGGCCGTCGGCGTCGGTGTGGCGCTCGCCGGTCGGGTGGTCTTCGTTGGCTTGCATCACGCTGCGGTTGATCGTGATCAACTTGGCGTAGCGCTTGTCGTTGCCGGCGTAGTCCTTGATGGTCAGGCCGTTCTTTGTGGCCTGGCCCTTCAGGTACTCAATCCAGTAGTCCGGCGTTTCGGCGTGGTGCTTCTTTTCGGGGTCCAGCTGCTCCATGCGCTCGGCCACGGCGCGCACTTTGTCGAGCTGTGCTGCCATGTTCGGGTCGGACTGGGCCATGAAGCTGGTGGGGTCGTTCCAGATTTCCCGGACGGCGGCCACGCGAGCGTTCACGTCGGCCTGGACTTCAGCCTGGTTGGGACCGTAGGGGTAGGGGTAAGCAACTTCGTCCATGATCAGCTCAAGGGCATAGGCGCGGCGGCGCTCAAGCTCAACCAGCAAGGGCTCAAGCTTCTTGGACTGGTCTTCGGCCTTCACACCGGTGGATGCCTCGGCCTTGGCGATGGTCTTGTCCAGGATCTCCTGCAGGATGGCAACGCCGGGGCCGATGGCTTTGTCGCCCATGGTCAGCAGTTCGCTGAATGCGGCCTCGGAATCTTCGCGCTTCTTCTTGTCTTTACTGTCGAGGCCGTCTTCAAAGCGCTTGATCACGGCGCGCAGGCGGCGGTCAAACAGGATGTCGTCCTTTTCACCGGGGGTGATCAGCATGCCGTCAAACTCGACGAAGCCGCCTTCCGGGATCAGGATCTTGCGCTTCTGCGCGATCAGCGTGTCGATGCCTTCCTTCCAGTCGTTGCGTGCCTTGAACAGCGTGCAAGCACGGGTCGCGGCTTCCATGGTGAAGCCGTTGTCGTAGCAGAAGATCACCAGCGCCAGGCGGTTCTCGTCCGTCAGTGCCGGCGTGCGCTCGTACAGCTGCAGCGTGTCTTCGGGCGTGATGTCCTTGAACTCGACGCTGCGGCGAACGGGGATTTCTTCGTTGGTGCGCTTGTCAAAGAAGCTGTACTCAATCTGGAGCTTGCCGTCGCGCATGCCCTTGATGTTGGCCGGGGCGCCGCGCCAAGTGAAGCGGATGCTGGTCAGGGTCTTGTCCTGCACCGCCTTGACGAAGGCGTTGTGAAGGTCTTCCAGCAGTTTGCGTTCGGTGTTGACGCCGTTGGGCAGCAGCGGGTTCTTGCCCGGCAGGCGGTCCTTGTCTTCCTTCAGTTTGCCTAGGATTGAACCCTTGGATTCGGGCTCGTCGGTGACGACGGGCTTGCTGTTGTCGTGGGCGTCGCGGGCGCTGACAATCTGCGTACGCTCGCGGGTGTACAGTTCGCGCTCTTGCTCAGACAGCCAGGCGTTGGCCAGCAGTTCATCGGCGACGCTGATCGCTTCCGCAAAGCGCTTCTGTGCGGCGAGGTCAACCATCTGGTTGTAGCTGGAGGCCACGTACACGCCGTTGGCCTTGTTGGCGGCCTGCAGCGCTGCATCAATCCGCTGCTTGTTGGCGCGCGCGAGGCTGGCCAGATATGGGTCGCCGCCGAGCCACGTGTTCAGCTGGTTCAGGCGCTCGATGCCCTGGGCGAACTTGCTGGTTTCAATTTCCGCGTTGGCCTCGGCCAGCCGGGTGTCGATTTCCGTGCCGATTTCCGTGTCCAGCTGGCGCAGGAGGCCCTTCTTGAGGTCACCGATCTTGTCGGCGGCACTACTGCCGCGCTTGGAGTCGAGGCGCTTCTGGATTTCATCGAGCTTGTAAATCTTCTCCAGTGTCGTGCCCGTACCGTTCACAGTGCTGTCGGCCACGGCCAGCGCGGCCTTTTCATCGTCAGAGAGCTGAGCCTGACGGGGACCAGTTTCGGGCTTTTGGTCGGCGGTCTGCGGCACTTCGGACCCGCCGCCCATGTTGTTCATGAGGAAGTAGCCGCCACCCAGCAGCGCGACCACGGCAACCGCAGCGGCAGCCAGTGCCGGCACAGGGCTCTTCTTGCGGGGCGTGATTTCGGGACGCTCAGCGCGTTCGCCTTCCGGCCGCGCTGGCAGCTTCGCCGGCGCCATAGCAGGCTTGGCCTGTTTGGCGGGTTTGGCCGCGGGGGCTGCGGCCGCTGTCAGGCCCAGCACCTGGATCTTGGTAGCGCCGATGCGGATCACATCGCCCTCTTTGAGGAAGGCGAAGTTCACTTTCTCGTCATTCAGGACGGTGCCGTTGGCAGACATCTGGTCCACAAGCTTCCAGCCGTCCACAGTGCGCTCGAGCGTGACGTGCTCACGCGAGGCCGCCTTCTCGCCCAGCAGGGCGATGTCGTTCTTGTCTGAGCGTCCGATTGTGATTAGGCCGAGGTTGGGGTCAGGATTGAACTCCGTGACTTCCCCCTGGCAGGCGATCATCAGTTTCATAGCGAATTCCCGTGTTCTCTATGGTGAAGCTGCGTACTGCACCCAGTTCAAATTGCGCTTTCCCAACTTTGGCAACCAAGTGAACACCGAGGTGAGCACGGGCTGCCAGGCCCAAGGAAAAGCACGTTCTTGACGTTAGTAATGCGTTAGGCGTGCCAATTCGGTCGTCCAAATGCGAATGGCTGAATTCATGGGTTCGTCACCTCAAACAGACACAAAGTGGGCATAGACTTGTGTAGAGTCTACACAACTTGGGCTGCTAGTGATCGTTCATTCCAAGACGCAGAAAGCAGGGGTTTATGTAAACACTGATTTCAACGTAGTTACCACTTCCAGCGCAACGAATGGCACCGAGTAAATAGTATACGCAACTGAAGGCTCGCAGGGTTTGATGCACGTCGCGGGAGCACGCCGGCCGCGCGCAAGTCATCCGTTCTGACACTAGCGGCCCATCCGTGACAAAGCTGCTGGCTGGAACCGGTCTTTCAGTTCTTCTTTGGCTGACAAATGGCGCAAGACAGGGTGCATGGAAGCGTAGCGAGGAGACAGTCTGACGATCCACTGGCTTGGATGACTCGTGAGTTCCAGCCTTGGGTAGGACGTCGCGATTGCCAACACGGCGGGGTCAGGGTTAGCGAAGTCAAGCTCGGCCAACCGGATGCGCGCCATCAGTTCGAGAGTGTCGGCGGCCACGTCGCAATGGACCCAGTTGAGAAGGAGGCTTTCAGGCCAAGACCCCAGAGGCGACAACGACTCAACTGGAATGTTCTGGCCGTTGGCCATCAGTCTGACTTGGCGCAGATACTCAGCATAACCCAGCAAGATCTCATGGCTGGACATCAGGTGCTTACGCCGCTGATCCCAAGTCAACGACGGCCGAAGGTACGAGAATGCCTCGGTGCTGAAGTCATCGCCCAGGATGACTTCCTCGAATTGGCTGTAGCTCAAGCCATGCGCCCACATGCGTGACATTGCCATTCGCTCGCTCTGCGCAATGTGGTCCATCGGCGTGGGCGAACGCCGCGACAGCGAAGTCATTGCCTCCAATACGGATCGATCGGGACATTGGAGTCCCAGCAGCAAAACTGCGTCATGGTGCCAGTGCTTGATGGTACCAGTCACAAGCATCTCATCGACCATTCCACTGGCCCTGGACATGCGGACGGTCAGGCTGTGCCGCAGTAAGGCCTCGTCCCAGGCGCGTGCCCATTCTTTCCGCACCGCAAGTGCCCAAACGCGCGCCTCCAGCAGCTCATTGCGTTGATGGAACGGCATGACCTGCCACCCCGGCACTCCGTCGTGGATCAGCGGCATGGTCGAGATGCAGTCAAAACGCAGAAGGCCGCGGGCTTCGTCGATCAGCGGGTCTGTGTCCGCAAGAAAGGCTGCTAGTTCATGTTCTGCGGGCAGCGTGGACCCATAGTTCGGGGCAACTTGCAGGTCCGCGCGAAAGGCATCGGCCCAATCGTAAGCCTCGGGATGTTTGTCTAGGACCCCGTCCAGCCGATCCATCCAAGCACGGCACTCGACGCCGCCCCAGTTTTCGGGCATTCGAGACCGGTACCAGACCTCAACATCCAAGTCGGAAGGGTAGTCGGCGACTATCGATTGATGCTCCGCTTCAAGTTCATCTTGTGCGGCGCGAAGATCGCTTTGTCTTAAGGACTCGATGACTGCTGCGGTGCCCAACAACAGAGCAAGAATGAGGGCGCACACCGTTGCCACCACTTTCCGCCGGCTTCTCGTAGGGCGGCCCTTGGTCATTGCACTCAGGGCTTCGACCGTCCGCTCATTCACCGCTTCGCCCATGCAGCACCATCGTAAGTTTAGATGGCAAGTCTGCCTCGGCGCACGGAATGTCACTGCTACAAGCCGGCATTGGCATTGGAACAAGGTGGACCGCACGGTCTCTGTGACGGCGGCAGACGCGAGCTAGTGGGTTTCCTGCTCGGCTTCGTCGAGGACCTTGGCACCTTGGTCGGCGCCGTTTGGTTTGGGCACGAACTCGGTGTTGTGCTCTTGTTCCGGTGTTCCGGGTGGCTTGGCCACGCGTTCAGTGGCTATGCCGAGGCGATCGTCGTCGCGGCTTACTACGCGCGTTTCGACCATGTGGGGTATCTCGGCCTTGTCCACGCGTTCCGTGGCGATGCCTTGGCCGATGTCGTCCTTCTCAAGCTTCGCCGTCTCGACCAGGTGAGGCCGCCCGGGCACGCCGGGGCGTTCCAGCTTGGAGGACGCGAGCTCGCCGGGCTTGCTGACCTTTTCGGTCGCGAGCCCCTGGATGTCGTCGCGGGTGATGATCTCTTCTTTAAGTGTCTTGCGCGTTGCCTTGGCGCGCAGCTTGGCCGCGTCCATCAATGTGGTTTCGAGGTCTTCACGAGTGCGGTCGCTGTCGTTTTCGCGCTTGCCGCCCTGGCCGACGAAGATTTCTTCGGGCAGGCCGGGTGAGCGCCCGTGGTTCTGGATCAGCACTGGCGGGCCCGCGTATGGCGGCGGCATCACGTGGTGCTTGGGCGCAAACGGCACCGCACCGTACAGCACACTCAGGATGTCTGCCAGTTCGCCGAGGTCCGTGCTGTCGGGCAGTGCGGCCGCGTACACGATGGCCTTTTTGCGGATCTCTTCGCAGCGTTTGGTGGCGAATACGCCCAGCGACATTTTCTGGAGGTTCTCGACGGCCTCGCGCAGTGATTCTTCGCCCTTGTGTACGCCGAAGAGAACGACTTCGCGTGCGCTGCAAGCGATGCCGCCTTCGACCTTCTTGAGCTTGGCGCCCATGACAGCGTAGACGCCAGTCTTGGCCTTGAGGTCGGCAACATCGGACATTGGCGTCCGAAGCACCCACCATCCCTTCCAATCCAATTTGAAGGTCTTGGCCAAGTTGGTCCTCAAGCCGGCACTACCAACAGTCCCCCGCGCGGCGGCGCGATCACGAATTAGCAGCCCGCGGGGCACGGGCGCTCAAGTGTAACAAGTTTGCTTCTGGGTAGAACACCGATGCCAGATTCCGCGCGACACAACTGTGACGCAACAGGCCCGCCCATGCTGGGCGGGCCTGTGCTGTCTGGTCTGGGGTTACTTGGGTTCCTTTTCGTCGCTACCCTTAGCCTCTGCGGCCTCGGTTTCCACGATACGAATGGTCTTCTTGCCGACACGGAAGATGACCTCATTGCCCAGCGCCATCACCTTCGCGTTGCGTGAGTCCTTGGCGAGTTCCATGTAGCGCTCGCTCATGAACTCGACCACTTCGGCACCGAAAAGTTCGGCGTTTGTCAGGTCGCTTTCCAGCCAGATGCCGTCGCTCCAAACAAAGCTGCGGGTGCCGACAGTCTTCACGATTTCTTTGGCCTGCGCTTCGGCGGCATCTTTGCTCAGGCCGCTGTCCTGCAGGCGACGCAGGCGCTCCTCGACCTTGGTCTTGAGGCCGGCCTTCTTGGCATCGGCACCCAGGCGTTCGGACTCGCCGGCTTCGGCGTCGTTGACTTCGTCAGCGTTATCGTTGGCGCGTCGTTCTGCATTGGACTTGGATCGATCCACGGCACCGCCGCCAGTTTGGGCAGCAGGGGCTGCCGGGTCGCGCACCACACGGCCGCCGCCACTTGCGCCATCTTCAGCCCAACGCCCATGGCCCGGGCGGTTAGCCGGCATCTCCGCGCCTGGGGCCGGAAGCGGAGTGTCTTCGACAATCAGGAAGCTGGTGTAGGGGGTGACGATGCCGAACTGGGTACCAAGTCGGGTAATCTCATCGACCAGTTCCTTGTCCTGACCCTTAAGGTTGATCTGGTCCATCAGGAAGCCCACGCGGCGCACAGCCCACATGCGCGGCAGGTAGACTTTGCTTGCGTCTGCCTCAGTGAACTCGACGCTGAATTCGAAGGCCTGCTTCTTGCCGTTGACCGTGCCTTCCAGCAGCAACTGGTGCTTGCCCGGCTTGTCGAAGCGGCCGGTGATGGAAAGCTGGCCACCGGCAAACATGTCGCCTGCAATCTGCGGGTGCAGGTCGTGGATCTCGGCCCCGTTGATCTTGATGCTGACATCGGCCAGAACCGGCGAGGCAATCTTGTTCGCCAGGTTGCTGATCTTGAGTTCCATGTCTTCCTTGGGCTTCACGTACTCGCGCTGGCCCTTGTTTTCTTCGGCCAGCGTGTCGAGCAGCCAGGTGTTGACGTCGTTGCCGACGCCGAAGCTGAACAGGCGCACGTGTTCCTTACGGTTGTCGCGGGCCAGCTTGGCCAGCCCCTTCACGTCGGTGATTTCGCCCATAGTGGGCAGGCCGTCGGTAAGGAACAGCACATAGCACGGGCGACCTTCCTTACCGTCGCCGGCAAGCTTGAAGGCTTCACGAATCGCGCCTTCGATGTTGGTGCCGCCCGCGGCCTCGGTCTTCTCCAGCTTGGCTATGGCGGCCTCGCGGTTGGCTGCACTGCCTTCAACGAGTTCGGTGTGCCAGGGGCGCACTTCGGTGCTGTAGGTTACCACCGCGAAGCGGTCGGCATCATTGAGCTTGCTGACCATGAACTTGAGTGCCTTGCGGGCCTGCTCAATCTTGCCGTCTTCTTCCATGCTGCCACTGGTGTCGAACACCACGATCACGTCCTTTGGCAGGACTTCGTCCTTATCGAGCGTCACTTTCGGGGTCAGCAGCGCCAGGAAATAGCCCGCGCCGTTGCCTTCACGGTAGCTCATGACGTTGGCGGCAAGCGCGCCCTCACGGAATCCGTAGTACAGCTCAAAGTCGTTGGCGGGCTGGCTGCCCTTCATTTCAAGGCCGATTACGGCTTCGTTTTCGCCCTTGCGGGTGACGTCGCAGGAATGGGTGGGCGAGTAGATGGTATGCAGGCCGTTCTCGGACTTCAGGGTAACTTTGACGGTCACGGCTTCCGGCGGCTCGGCCGCGTACTTGGAAGTCCGCAGCGGGTATGCAAAGCGCACCAGACCGCTGTCGTAGCTGAGCAGTTCGGTGTACGTGAATTTGATGGTGAGGTCCTTCTCAGCAAAGATCGGGAACACGCGGGCGCTGAACAGGCCGCGGCCGGCGTATTCCAGCAGGCCAGGGTCAATCATTTTGCGCACGGTGTCTTCGTATATCTTGCGGGCGGTGACGCTGTTCATCAGCTCGCCCTTTACCATGGTGCCATTCATGGTCATCTGGAAGTCGCTGATCGCGGCTTCGGCCGGCAGCGGGAAGATGTAGGTGCCTTCCATCTGCCACGAGTTCGGGTTGTAGAAGGTCTGGGTGACCGTGGTGGTGGCGCTTTGGCCGTCTACGACAGTCTCAACGGCGTGCGTCTTGACTTGGATGTTCTGGACACTCGGGGCCGGGCGGCGCGGTTCCGGATCAGGCCGGATACGGCGATCAATCACAATGCCCTGGGCTGAAAGTGCGGTCGCACAGGCCGCCAGAGCCATCAACGAGAGTATCGAGCGCGTAAACATGGGAGTTTCCCGGGTAGAGCCACGAATGAGCCAACTAGCAATCCGCGGCTAGGACGCTGGTCACGTCGGGCGGGTTCCGGGAATTTGCAACAAAGTGGAGGGGAGGTCTCGTTGACCGTCGCTGCCAAAAATCAGTGAATCGCTGCAGCTACAGTGAACCGGCCCTAATCCACTTTGGCCCCAATCAACGCCACCACTTGCTTGTAGCGTTGCTCAAGCTGTGTGCGATCTTCGGCTTCAAGATTCAGGCGCACCAGCGGCTCGGTGTTGCTTGCCCGCAGGTTGAACCACCAGTCCGGATAGCTGACTGTTATGCCGTCCAGCTTATCGATCTTGGCGTCCTTGAACGCTGCTTCCACGGCGGCAAACGTCGCGGCCGCATCGTCGACCTTGAAATTCACTTCGCCGGTCTGGGCGTACTTACGTAGCGGCTTCACAAGCTCGGAAAGCGGCTCCTGGCTCAGGCCCATGGCGTTCAACACTTCCAACACCGCGATGATGCCGCTGTCGGCAAAGAAGTTTTCCTTGAAGTAGTAGTGCCCCGCCAGTTCGCCACCGAATATGCAGCCTACTTTGCGCATGGTGGCCTTCATGTAGCTGTGGCCCACCCGCTCGCGCAACGCGCGGCCGCCCGCGCCTTCAATTGCCTCGGCCACGGCACGGCTGCTGCGCAGGTCGTACAGGATGGCGGCACCCTTGTGGCGCTTCAGCAATTCAAGGCCGATCAGCGCCGTGACCAGGTCCTGGCCCACTGGCGTGCCCGTTTCGTCGACGAACACAGCGCGATCGCCGTCGCCATCGAACGAGATACCCAACGCGCATTTGCGGTCGAGCACAAGCTGGCACAACTCGCGCAGGTTCTCAAACTTGCTGGGGTTGGCCTCATGGTTCGGGAATGTGCCGTCAAACTGCCCATGGATCGCGTGAACTTTCAATCCAAGCTGGCGCAGGAAAGACAGGTAAATCCCGCCCATGCCGTTGGCCGTGTCCACGGCGACTTCAAGGCCTTCCGGCACCCGGCGTGCGAACCCGCGGATATGTGCCATGTAGCCCGCGTACATTTCGGGGTCCATGCCGATTGGCGCCGCCACGCCGGCCG
This sequence comes from uncultured bacterium, assembly GCA_938014885.1. Taxonomy (GTDB): domain Bacteria; phylum Planctomycetota; class UBA8742; order UBA2392; family UBA2392; genus CALLQI01. Next base: position 47,036 of record CALLQI010000017.1, on the reverse strand, counting down.
GGGCCTCCAGTGGGACGCTCAGCTTGGTGGCAGTCAGCATCGGCGGTTCAGGTGCAGTGGCCGCGATCTTTTCGATTTCCGACAGGCCGGTGTCATAGGCCACCGGGATCGCGTCTTCGCGGCAGAATTTGATGCCATTGTATCTGGCGGGGTTGTGGCTGGCGGTGATCATCGCGCCGCCGTGGCACTTGGGCTCAAGCTTGGCGGTGGCCCAGTACAGCATGGGCGTGCTGCACAAGCCCACGAACCTGGCGCTGGCGCCCGCCGTCGCGAGGCCGTCCATGAATGCGGCCGCAATCGCGGGGCTGGTGGGGCGTGCATCAATGCCGACGGCGACGTTGGGGCCCGGGACGTCTTCAGCCAGGAACTTGCCGAAGCCATAGCCAATGCGGAACGCCACAGCCGGATTCAGCTGATCGGGCACGATGCCGCGTACGTCGTAGGCTTTGAACAGTCCCATTGCCCCCTCCGGGTGATGCGCCAGTGTATGTAGATGCGCGCGCGATGCCACTTTACTTATGCAGGCGTCGCGGCATGATTTCGCGCCAGCGCAACAGGAGCAAGCGGATGAAGGATAACGAGCTGAAGGGACGGGATTTTCTTCGCCTTTCCGACTACACGGCTGAGCAGATCGACAGCATTCTGACGCTGGCGCAGGAAATGAAGCGCGAGCAGAAAAGCTGGTCACTGGCCGGCAAGACCGTGATCATGCTGTTTTTCAACAGCAGCCTGCGAACCCGCACCAGCTTTGAGATCGGCGCCACGCAGCTGAGCGCGCACCCGGTTGTGCTGAACGTCGGGCAGGACGCTTGGGACCTTGAGTGGCGCGAAGGCGTTACCATGAACGGCAGCAGTCCGGAGCACATCAAAGATGCCGCCAAGGTGCTGTCGCGCTACGGCGACCTGCTGGCCGTGCGCAGCTTCCCGCGCCTTCAGAACTATGAGGAGGACCGCCAGGACCCGATCCTGAGCTCATTCGCCAAGTACGCGTCGCTACCACTGATCAACCTGGAAAGCGCCGTGGAGCACCCGTGCCAGGGGCTGGCTGACCTGATGACCCTGCGCGAGATCTTCAACCAGAACACCAAGCGCAAGAAGGTCGTGCTGACCTGGGCCCCGCACATCAAGCCGCTCCCGCTGGCGGTGCCGCACAGCTTTGCGCTGGCCGCCGCACTGGGCGCCTGCGACCTGACCATCGCCCATCCGCCCAAGTTTGAGCTGGAGCCCGAGGTGATGCAGCACGTAAAGAACATAGCCACCAAGGGCGGCGGCAGCGTAAAGGTCACGCACGATCAAGCTGAGGCTTTCCGAGGGGCTGAGGTGATATACGCCAAGAGCTGGCTCTCGCGCGAGTTCTACGGCCGCGCCAAGGAAGAGTTCGAGTATCGCGCCAAGCTGCCCTCATGGACTGTCGACGAAGCCAAGATGGGACTGACAAGCCGCGCCAAGTTCATGCACTGCCTGCCGATCCGCCGCAATGTTGTGGCGACCGACGGCGTGCTGGACCACGACGATTGCGTGATCTACCAGCAGGCCGAGAATCGCCTGCACGCGCAGAAGGCGCTGATGGTGAAGTTGTTGAGTGGGCAATAGACTGTGCAGCGTGGTGCAACTCATGAACCGGAGTCCCTGATGCATCGTTTCCTGTCTTCCCGCCCTGTCATCGCGATGTGGCTGTGTGCACTCATGCTGGCTGCATGCGGCAGCGAAGAGTCTGCCGAGAAGCTTGTTGAGCGCGCGCGCCAGCACATGCAGTTCAAAGAGTACAGTGAGGCCATCGCGCTGTGCGACAAGGCCATCGCGGCGCAGGCCGACTTCGGCCCGGCCTACGAGACCAAGGGCAAAGCGCTGCACACCCAGGGCAAGGCTGAAGAAGCCCTCGCAGCTTATGCGGCGTGGGTGGCCGCAGCACCCGCCGATGCCTACGCCTATTTCTACCAAGGGCGTCTGCAGCTTGAACTTGGCAAGGATCAGGAGGCGCTTGCTTCCGGTGATAAACTGGTCGAGCTTGCACCGGATGGTGCCGAAAGCTACGCCCTGCGCGGAGCTGCGCGTCTGCGGGCAGGCAATGAGTCCGGCGCGGCGGAAGATGCCAAACGCGCCACAGAGAACGACCCCAAATGCCTGAACGCACTGCTGCTGACCGGCGAACTCGCGCTGGCCGACTACCGGTACGGCGACGCGGAAAAGACTGCCAACACCGCCATCAAACTGGAAGCGCGCAATGTCGACGCCCTGCTTCTGCGCGCCCGCGCAGCACTTGAGCTGGACTCGTTCAGTAAGGCCGGCGACGCAATCGACGTCGCCAAAGAAGCCGGTGGGGACTCCTACCAGAGTTTCTGGCACTGGGCGACGCTTGTTGCTTTGGCGTCAGACAAGTTTGAGCGCGCCGAGACGATGATTGCCGGTTACGAAAAGATGTGCGCCGGGGGACCCGACAACCCCTCAGCGCTTCTGATGCGCGCTGAATTGGCCTTCGCACAGGGAAAGAATGACGACGCCATGACTGCCGCGCAGAAGGCCGGCGACGGTGCCCACGCTGCCCTAATGCGGGCCCGCATATTGCTTGCGGCGGGGAAGTACGACGAGGCTTTGGCGCAAGCTGATTCAGCAATTAAGGTTGCCGACATCGCTGCGGCGCGCTTGCAGAAGGCCGAGATTCTGCTTCTGCGGGGCGACGCCGCCGCAGCCGAAGCCGAGGCCGACGCGGCGGTGAAGCGGCGTCCCCATTGCGCCGATGCCGTTGAGTTGCGCGCCAAGGCGCGGTTGGCGCAGGGGAAGTACGCCGACGCCATGACCGACATTCGGAAGCGCACGGAAATGCGCCCCGAGTCGCTGTACGCGATTACGGCCCGGTGCGAGCTGCGCATGCGCTTGAAGCAGGGTTGGGACAAGACCAGCTTCGAAGGCGCACTGAGCACCGCGCAGAATCGAATCGAATCATACCCGCGCCCGGCGCTGCGGCACCTCGACCTTGCGCGCCTGCATTGCGTGGCACTGCACAACGAGACAGATCAGACAAAGCGCACCGAGCACATGAACAAGGCGCTTGAACACATGACGAAAGCCCGCAAGGCTGGCCTTGCGCCGCGCGACATTGCCGACCGCGACCCGATTCTTGATCCGTTGGTCAAGGACCCTCGCTACGGCGAGGTGTGGAAGTAGGCTTGCTCCCATCACGAAATCGGGCCGCCCTGTGGGCGGCCCGATTGGCTTGCATGCCTGTGCCGGACGCTACTTCTTGCGGTCGGCGCGCTCAATCAGCACCGCGCACTTGGCCCGCCGGACCACCTTGTCTGCGATGCTGCCCAGCAGCACACGCTCAATGCCCGTGCGGCCGTGGCTGCCCATGACGATCAGGTCGCAGCCCATGGCTTCGGCGTAGGCCGCAACCTGCTTGCCGGGCTCACCGCGGCGGACCGCGCCGATGGTTTCAAAGTTGGCCATGAGTTCGGCTGGAAGTGTCTTACGCATCTCGTCCAGGGCATGACGGCGCAGTTCCTGCAGGATCATCTTCCGCTCTTCTGGAACGTGGGTGCTAATCAGGCTGTCGTCCACGACGTGCAGCACGAACAGTTCCGCGTCCATGTCTTCGGTGATGGCGATGGCGCGCTTCAGTGCTTTGTTGGCGGTGTCGCTGAAGTCGGTCGGGAACAGCACCTTGCGGAACGGCTTGGTCTTCTTTTTGGGATGCTTGATTTTGCCGGCCGGCGCCTTGGTCACCAGCACAGGCACTTTGGCTTCGTGCAGTACGCGGTCGGCCACGCTGCCCAGCAGCAGGCGTCCCAGGGTGCCGCGTCCGTGGGTGCCGATCGCAATCAGGTCGGCATCGTGGCGCTTGGCGTGTTCGCAGATCTCCGTCGCTGGCGTGCCGGACAAGATGAAGCGATTGACCTTCACCCCATCCGCGCCAGCGGGCAGCTTCATGCGCTGCAGCGCCTGTTCGGCGCTGGCCAGCAACTCTTTCGAAAGCGACGCAAACGGGTAGCCCGCGTAGGCGTACACCGTGGCGTCCACCACGTTCACGATGTCTACGGCCGAGCGATAGTATCCGCCCAGCTCAATGGCGGCCTTGACCGCAGTGTCCGCAGTGTCGCTGAAGTCTGTCGAAACGACGATTCGCTTGAAGGCGCTTTGCATGGTGGCTCCAGTGATTGCTGACTCTAGCTAGGGGCAGCGCCTGCACAACCTTCCTACCGCGCAGCCCGGTGCTAGGATTTCCGGATGTTTCGAGTCCTCTTCTGCTGCCTGGTAGTTCTGGCTACGTGCGCAGGATGCGTCGAACGGCGCATCTACATCGTCACGCAGCCCGCGGACGTTGACGTTTACATCGACGGCGAATTCATCGGCAAGACCCGTGAAAAAGACCATCCCGAAGGGCCGCTCTACGCCAACTTCATCTTCTATGGCAAGCGCGAATACACGCTGCGCAAACCCGGCTACGCAACCCTCAGCGGCGAGATCGACCTGGAAGTACCCTGGTACGAGTACCCGCCAATCGACTTCTTTGCCGAAGTGCTGACACCCTGGATTATTGTCGATGAACACTTCGTCGAGGCAAAGCTTGAGAAGGCCAAACCCGCCGACGTGGATACCCTGTATCGCAGCGCACTGGACTATCGACGGCGCAGCAGGCCTCAGGACCGGCTGGAGTACGCAAGCATCGTCCGGCTGCCGGCACCCGTGCCGCCCCACTTGCCCCGGCTGCCCAAGCCTGTAAAGCAGGACTGATGCCCGATCACATGGAACGGTTTGAACGCTTCCGCGGCAAGCATGGCCTGGTCATGGGGCTTGGCCTGTTTGGCGGCGGCGTTGAGGCCGCACGCTTCTTGGCCGGCTACTGTTCCCGGGTGATAGTCACTGACCTGCGCGAAGCGAGTGTGCTAGCCGAAAGCATTGACGCGTTGCGCGGCCTGTCCGTTGAGTTCCGGCTTGGCGAACATCGCGAGCAGGACTTTCGTGAGGCCGACGTAGTCATCCACAGCCCCGCCGTGCGCCCTGACCACAAACTGCTGCAGGTTGCTCGGGATGCAGACGCCGAAGTAACAATGGAAATGAGCCTGTTCATTGAGGCCTGCCCGGCCACAACGATCGGAATCACCGGCAGCAACGGCAAGACAACCACGACGGCGTTGTGCTACGAAATGCTCTGCGAGGTTCTCGAGCGAGCACAGCCCGAACTTGCCGGCGAATGGGCCGACGCCAAAACTGTGCCGCTGCAAGCAGGCAACCCGCGCGAGCGCGTCTGGCTGGGGGGCAACATCGGCCAACCCCTTCTGACGCGCGTAGGAGAGATGACTCCGTTTGACGTGGTCGTGCTGGAACTGTCCAGCTTTCAGTTGTCGGATTGGCGACGGATCATGCGATCATGCAATGTCGGTATCATCACCAACATCACGCCCAATCACCTTGATTGGCACCGCGACTTTGCCGAGTACCGCGATGCCAAGACAGCGGTGTTCGAGTACTGGAGTGAATGGGGCGATCCCCCGCTGGCCCTTGTGAACGCCGACGACCCCGAATGCGCCGCCATAGCCGCCCGCAACCCGGGCCGCTATCGACTGGTAAGCACCCGCGAGCCGCTGGTTACCGAGCTGTTTCAACCGGGCCGCCGTCAACCCTTCGCATCAGGTATGGGCGGAAAGTTGCAGGTGCAGGGGCTTGTAGGCCGTGACCTGCTTTCGCGCGAACAACTAAGGTTGCCCGGCGACTTCAACTGGGCCAATGCCGTCATGGCGGCAACGGCCGCGGCGACCGTCCTGAACCCCGAGCAATCCGACGCCATTGCGCGCGGTGCCGCGCGATTCCGGGGCGTCGAGCACCGTCTTGAACTGTGCGGACAACTGCGCGGCGCAAGGGTCTACAATGACAGCATAGCCACCGATCCGGCCGCGACGATTGCGGCTTTGCAGGCGTTTCCGGGTCCGCTGCGCGTGCTCATGGGCGGCGGCAGCAAGAACATTGACTACGGTGCTCTCGGGCGCGCAATGGCTGCCCACGGCAACGTGCACGGAGTCTATCTGCAAGGCGCGACCGGCCCGGCGATTCGCGAGGCGCTGCTGCAGGCCGGAATTGACCCGTCGGTCATTCACGAGTGCGCGGGCTTTGAAGCCGCTTGCGGTGCGGCTTTTCAGGCCATTCGGCAGGGCGAGGTGCTGTTGATGTCGCCCGCCAGCACGAGTTTTTATGAGTATGCGCCGGGCAAACGCTTCACAAACTTTGAAGACCGTGGACGCTTCTTCAAGGCGCTAGTACAAGCTCAATCCAACGCGCGGCCTTCGTGAAGGTGCAATGGGCCGCCGGTCGTGGGAACGCTGGATGACCACCAAAATCCTGGCGCCGCATTACCTGCGGATCGAACGCGAAATCAACGCGCCGATCGAAGCCGTCTGGCGCGCCTTGACCGATACCCTTGAACTGCGCGCCTGGTGGGGGATGCCCGTCTGCGAACACCAGCTTGACGTAGGCGGCGGTTTCGAGCTGCGCTACATAGGCCGCGACCGCACAGACAAGTTCCAGTACACAACCTGGGATCACCATTGGCGAATCGGTGGCCTGTGGACGTACACGTGGCTCTTGGGCCAGGTGAATGAGTTGATCGTGATCACCGGCGCGGGAAACGGCGTGCGCGTGAGCATCGAGCACACCGGGTTCGAATCATTCGCGGCTGACACCCGCAAACTCTTCGGCTGGTACAAGATTGAAAGTGGCTCGCGCCTGAGGCGGCTGCAGGACTGGTGCGAGCGCCGCATCCCCGCCAATCTGGCGCAGATGCCGGTGGTTTGAGCCCGGCCGGCTACTTGCTCTTTTCGTCTTCGACGCCTTCGCCCAGTTCGCGGGCGATTTCCTTGTCGAGTTCTTCGCGGGTCATCTTTTTGCGGTCGGTGCTGCTGACGCCGATCATCTGGTCAATCTCTTCGTCCGTGACCAGTTGCTCGCCGGTGGCGTTGTCCTGCTCGAACAGGCTGTCTTTGGTCATGTCCAGGAACAGGTCCATGCGCTGGCTCATGGTTTCCGCCTGCATCATGGCGTGTTCGAAGTTGCGCTGCGTGGCTTCAAGGTCCGTTGTCTTGTAGACCTCGTTGATACTCTTGCTGACGACGCCCATACTTTCCGCGAACACGGCAAAGCTTTCGGCCTGGTTCTTCATCTGGTAGGCCGCTTCGATGGTCAGAAGTTGGCGCTCAAGCATGCGGCGCTGCGCCGTGGTGGCCTTGAGTGACTTGCGAATGAAGCCGATCTGGTCGCTGGCGGCCATTTTGCTGGCGCGGCGGGCTTTCTCGAGCCAGTCTTCTTCACTTTTCTCGAGTTCCTTGATCTGGCGCTTGATGCGCTGCAGACCCTTGCGGATCTCCATGTCGCGCTGGATGCGGCGTTCTTCTTTAGACTTGAAGATTCCCATCGGTTCCTCTTTGTCAGTTCGCTGCCCCAGTGTAACGCCAGTCGTGCTGTATTTCGCCGGTTGTTCGCCGGGCTTGCAACGGCGGTCCTACTCCACGACGTGAAAGTTGGTTTCGCCTTCGGATAACCGTTTGCGGGTGTGCGCGTCCATGCGCGCTGCCTTGCGTAGTACAGCCGCGATCAAGTCGCGGTGATCTCGCAGCCTGCCGCCCGCATAAGCACGTAGCAGGCGGGCCTTGTCAGTACGGGTAACGCGCGCCGGGGCGCTGTGTTCAAGCGCTGCAAGATCCTTTACGCGCCAGCGGCGGGTTACGCGCCGCCGGATATCAGCGCGATTCAAGTCGGTCACGTACAGCGTGTCATCCAAGCCAACGCGGATGTGCACGAGGTAAAAGTCGCGGTGGTTTACGCCGCCCTCATGCATCAGCCGCAGCAGCCGGCCCAGTTCCAGTGCCATCGCATGGCGCCGCGCGGCCGACAGGTCTTGCGTCTGGATCACTTTCTGCAGGCTGATCTCGGCCGGCAGGCCCACGGTGATGATGGCCGCTCGCGCGACCTCACCATCCCGGATCTCTTCAAGGCAAGCAGCCGGGCGCGGTGCCGGCACGCCCAGCTGCGCCAGCTTGCGCAACACATGCCATTCCCGTGAGGCCGGTGAAGAAAAGCGCTGGGCGAACAGGCCCGACAGCAGCGAGTCCGGTTCAGGTTTGTGGTAGCGCTTGACGTAGTAGGTGTCGCCGCCAACGTTGACGCGGAAGGTCTGGCGCTCCGCAAGACGCGCCTTGATGACCTGCATGTCCTCGCGGCTGAAGATGCCCGGCAGATCAAGCAAGCCGGCAGTGCGCAGCGATGGCGCTAAGGAATCATCCACAAGCTGCGCTGTTTCAGCCATCGCGGCCTAGTCCTGCTCGGCTGACCAGTCGCGGTAGCGCTGCATTTCCGCGGCGCTGGTTACGGGGCGGATGGTCTTGGCGGCATCCAGCAAGTCGCCTTTCGACAACGGCCGAACCTTGACTTGGTAGGACTGCGTCAGCTTCAGACCGCGATCCACAATACTGGGCAGGTCATTGTTCAGTTCGCTGATCATGTTGCTTGTGGCCTGCTTGGCCAGGCGCTCGATCTCGCGGCCGCTGTAACCATCAGTCACTTCGACCAGTTCGTCGATCGTGCAATCCAGCTCATAGCCCTTCTTGAGCAGGTGGATGTTCAGGATCGCCCGGCGCGATTCCGGGTCAGGAAGCGGGATCAGGATCTGCTTTTCGAAGCGCGACATCACGGCCGCGTCGATGTCCCAGGGGCGGTTGGTGGCCGCAATCGTGAGCACGAAAATGTCGCTGCGGCCCTTCTCGGCCAAACCGTCAAGCTCGGCCAAAATGGTGCTGAGGATGCGTCGTTCCGCGCCGGATTGCTCGCCGCTGTCGCGGCTGGTTGTCAGGCTTTCGAATTCGTCCAGGAACACGACGCTTGGGCTGTTGTCGCGGGCGGCGCCATAGATTTCGCTGATGATCTTGCTGCTTTCACCGAAGTACTTGCTGAGTACGCCGCTTACCTTCACGTTGAAAAACAACGCCTGGCCTTCGGTCGTGACTTTCAAGCTGTTGCTTGTGGCCGCCGCCAGCAGTGTCTTGCCGGTGCCGGGCGGGCCATAGAACAGGATGTTGCGGAAGGTGGCAATACGCACGCCTTCGGGCGGCTTGGCCAGGTTCAAGCCCAGCGTGTACTTGATGTCGCGCTTGGTGACATCAAGGCCGCCGATGTCATCCCAGGTAATGGTGCTGGTATGCACGAGGCTGCTGACGGCCTCACTGATGCTGCGGTCGGACTCAGGCCCGCCGCCGGTTTCGGGCTGGCTATCGTCCACATCGCCGCTCGGCGGCGCCGGCAGCTTGGCATTCTCGGATGCGGTTTCCCGCAGGCGCTTGGCGAAGTCACGATACTCAATGGCCTTGCGTTTGCGGGCGTACTCCATGCTGCGCGACTGCGCGTACTCGGCGTACTTGAACATGGCCTTGCTGGCGGCCTCAAAGTGCGCGGCCGCATTGTCGCTGTCGCCTGCCTTCCAGGCCATCTTGGCCTTGTGCAGCGAATCATCACAGGCGCGCTTCAGTTTTCCGCTAAGGTCCATTGGCACCTTCAATCGCAACTTGAATCAAACAGACCAACAGAGTCACTGAGAACTGAGCCGGGAATGAACAGCCAGACGTACGCATGCAGTTGGACGAAGTACTGATGGCTACAGCGCTAGACACTTGCTGATGGCGGTTCTCCGAAACTCCGTTACTCAGTTTGAAAACCGGCCGTGTTCAGATCGCGTTGTCCTCGGATTCCAGTTTCTGCTTCAACTCGGCTTCGGTTTTCAACGCGGCTTCGAAGTCGCCTCCGGTTTCCGCTTCGTTGATGGTGTCGATCTCGCTCAGGAAGCGGGCCTTTTCGGGGTCGGAATCCTCGAACTCGCCGTCCACTTCCAGGCCCAGATCGTCCAGCGTGGCGTTCAGTTCATCGACGTAGGCCTGCTCGTCGATGCTTTGCAGCGCCAGCTTGGCATCCAGGCCGCTGTTGCGGATGCGCTGCAGCAGCTTGTTGACGCCGTCCTTGTCCTTGCGCTTCTCAAGCCGCTCAAGGCCGCGGATGTATTTCTTCAGAGCAATGCCTTCGAGGTTGCTGATCTTGGCGGCGCGCTTGTTGAAGGCGAAGTCGTGCTTCATCGACTTCATTTCCTCCCACAGGTAATCGACCTCGAACTGGTTGCCTTCACGGCGCGCGCGCTTGATCTTTTCGATCATGTCGGTCTGTGTGGCCGACAGCTTGCGCAGGTCCATGAAGTACTTGCGGCGTTCGCGCTCTATTTCGCGCAGCTTCACCTTCAGCTTGCGCAAGTCGAGCTTGCCGCCGAACAACATCTGGAAGAAGCTGCCTGACATGCGCTCTCCTGCCTGTTGAAGCACCGCCGGCAAGGCCGGCAACTTTAGCACTGGTGCCTGCTACTCAATCTCTGGTTCCGTGGTATCCGGGTCTGTGCGTTGGGCGCTGCGTTCTTTCTCGCGCGCGGTCAATTCTGCCTCAAGCTGTGCCAACTCGGCATCGCTGGTGGATTGCTCGGCCCGCGGCTTTTCGCCCAGGATTTCCTTCTCGAGCTTCTTGAGTTCGTCCTTGTCGCGCGACGACAACACCTGCTCATTGTTGCGGGTCAGGCCTTCCCCGGTGGTCACGGATTCGCGGAACTTCTCCATGCCTTCTTCGAAGTCCAGCATCACGCGCTCAACCAGATTCTGCTCGATACCGCGCAGGTCCATGGCTTCCATTGCCTGGATCTTGCCTACCAGGTTCAGGTGCAGCTCAATGTTCTTGTTCAGGATGTCGGCCTTCAGCTTCAGGCTGTCCATCTGACCGCGCGTGCGCTTGATCTGCAGCAGCACGAACTCTTTTTCGCGGTCTCCCACGCGGCCGGTCTTGATGTTTTCGATGCTCGCGCGTTCGGACAACTCGTGACGTGCGAGTTCCTGACGCGTCTTGCGCAGTTCCACTTCGTTGGTGGTGATCAGGTCATCCAGATGCTCAAGCATCTCACGGGTGCTGCGGGCGTCCTTGATGACCTGGTCGGCCTCGCTGGACGATCCCTTCAACATTTGCTTGATGCGTTCCAGCAGACTCATCAGGCCCTCATGCTTTCGAAACGGCTGCGCTGGATAATCAAGTCGCCGGCGACGTCCTTTACGTCGATGCCGGGAGTGCGCTCGGCGTACAGCATAGCGCGGTCCATCACAAGGTCGCGACCCACGGCCGTGCGACGTGCCAAGTCATCCAGCATGATGAAGCCACCGGGTTCTTTCAATTCGCTGGCTGAGCCAAGTGCGGCGTCCACGCGGGCGACTTTCTGGTCCGCCGGCTCAGGATCAAACAAGTTCTCAAACAGCGCCGGCAGTATTGAGCCGTCTTTCGGGCTGGTGACCGCCCAACCCGGGTTAGCGTACTCGACCAGCGCAGCGCGCCAGTTGGGCCCGCCTGACAGTGACCGCAGCAGGTCATCTGCGTGCGCCGCGTGCTCGTCACGAACTCCGCCGATGCCCACGATGAAGTAGATATCCGGCCGCAGCGGTGCCAGCGACCAGCGGATCACGTCATTCACCGTGTCGGCGGTAAGGGGCCCCTGGCCATGGCTGAAGTGCAGGACCACCGCAACCTTCACCGCCATCAGGCCCAACATCGGCTTGTGCAGCAGGCCGACACTCTCACGGCGGACAAACCCGCCTTTCCCGCTGGGCGACAAATCGCCGCGACGATAGCTGCGGCGGCTGACCCGGTTGGGGTCGAAGTCGTACAGGCTGCCTTCGCCGGGGTGGGGCAGCATGCGCTGGCGTACAATGCGGCTTTCGAGGCCTGAGAACAGGCCCTGCATTGAGGTCAACGCGTTGGAACGATCTATCATCCGGCTTTCCGCAAACCCGCTTGTGTGGCCAGTACACCGCAGGCCAGTATACCGAAAATCGCCACTCGTACAGGGGCTGCTGGAATCAGCGTCCCTGCCCAGGGCGTTCGGCTGGGTCACCACTTTGCGGCCGGTTGCACCTTGAGTGCCTTGGCCTAGTGTGGACATTGGGGGTCTGCGCAGTTGGCTGAACGTTATCACGATGACGACGAGTTCCTGGGCAAGGCCTACGACACGCGGCTGATCAAGCGGCTGCTGCCCTACGCCCGGCCGCACCTCGGGCTGATGTTCTGGGGCGTCTTCGCGATGCTGGCCGCCGCCGGCACCGAGTTGCTGATCCCGTTAGTTGTTAGGGAGACGGTCAACAATCCTTTCACTGTGATCGGCGACGCGGGCTCCAGCCAGGCCGCCAGGGATGCTGCCTGGACCGTGCTGGGGTGGATGGCGTTTGCGCTGCTGGGGCTGATCGTGGCGCAGCTGGTCACGCGCTATCTGAACAGTTACCTGTTCAGCAAGCTGGGGCAGAAGGCGATTCTCGACATCCGGCAGGATTGCTACCGCCACATCCAGCGGCTGCCGCTGCGTTTCTTTGACCGCAACCCGGTCGGCCGCCTTGTCACACGCGTCACCAGCGACGTCGAGGCCATCGGCGAAGTGTTCGCCAGCGGGCTGGTGCAGCTTGCGGGTGACGCGATCATCGTGGTCGGCGCCTTGGCCATGATGATGTGGCTGTCGTGGCAGATGGGCCTGATGGTCGTAACCGCGATTCCGGTGATGCTGGTGATCACGGTAATCTTCCGCGGCCGCGCGCGCACGGCGTTTCGCGAGATGCGGGTGAAGCTTGCCAGCGTGAACAGTTTCATCAACGAAAGCATCCAGGGCTGGCGTGTGACGCGCATCTTCGGCACGGAAAAGCGCATGGCGGACAAGTTCGACGCCAAGTCCAGCGACTACCGCGAGTCAACCTACCGCACCGTGTTCAACTTCAGCCTGTTCTTTCCGATCGTGGAGTTCGCGGGCACGTTGACCGTGATGCTGGTGGTGTGGTGGGGGATGACCAGTATCTTTGACCAGACTTTGGATTACGGAACGTTCTTCGCGTTCTTTCTGTACACGCCGATGATGTTCCGACCGATCCGCGAAATGAGTGAAAAGTACAACGTGCTGCAAAGCGCCATGGCAAGCGCTGAGCGCCTGTTCCGGATCATGGACACCAAAAACGAAGTGGCCGACCCGGCGCAGCCGAAGTCGCCGGTGATTCGCGGCGAGATCGAGTTCCGCAACGTGTGGTTCGCGTACTCCACGCCCGACGGCACCGAGCCGCAGTGGGTGCTGCGCGATGTGAGCTTCAAAGTGCCCGCCGGAGGCTCGCTGGCGCTGGTGGGGGCCACGGGCAGCGGCAAGACGACCATCATCAGCCTGCTGATGCGCTTTTACGACGTGCAGAAGGGCAGCATCCTGATTGACGGCGTGGATGTGCGTGACATGACGACGGCGCACCTGCGCAGCGCATTCAGCCTGGTGTTGCAGGACGTGTTCCTGTTCGCGGGCACCGTGCTCGAGAACATCCGGCTCGGCAACACCGAAATCCCGCGCGACAGAGTCGAGCAAGCGGCCAAGGCCGTGCACGCCGACAAGTTCATCGCGGCACTGCCCGGCGGCCTCGATGGCAACGTGGCCGAACGTGGCGCAACATTCAGCGCAGGGCAAAGGCAGTTGATAGCGTTTGCTCGCGCGCTGGCATACGACCCCAAGGTGCTGGTGCTGGATGAAGCCACCAGCAACATCGACAGCGAAACCGAAGCGCTGATCCAGGACGCGCTGAAACAGCTGATGCACGGCCGCACGGCGGTGGTGGTAGCGCACCGCCTGAGCACGATCACCGACAGCGACAACATACTGGTGATGCACAAAGGCGAAGTAGCCGAACAAGGCAACCACGCCGAACTACTGGCCCAGAACGGCCGCTACGCCAAGCTGTACCAGCTACAATTCGCCAACGGCCGCCCAGCCGAGACCGGTGCGATGTAGGCCGGCGATGTCTGTGGCTGCGAAACCGCAATGCGTTAGCAATGTATGCGCTGGCGCCAATACATCCGAGTAGATGCTCGAGTCCTTTGTGGCAAACCCGTGATAGCGGGTACGCGTTTATCCGTGGGCCTGATACTGGAATGCCTCGCCGCAGGCATGACACGGGTTGACATCATGCGTGAGTATCCCACCGTCCGCGAACATCACATCGACGCCTGCTTGGCCTGTGGAGCCGCCTTGGCGTACAACGCACGAGTGCTCCCTCGCAGCGAGAATGGCAGTCGTTGGATAGCCTAACCGACAGCCATTGCGTAGACGGCCTTGGCTTTCCCGACGTCGCTGGTCCCGTGGACCAGCGCGCGGCCTGTTCGGTAAAGGGTTAGCGTCAAACCTTCGTACTCGGCGCGTAGCAGGTACGCGTTTTCGGTGATGACTCGGGCTGCTTTGCGGATGTTCTGGCGTGCAGCTTCGTAGTTGAAGTCGCCTTGCGCGGCGATCTGTACGCTGTCGCGGCCGCAGAGTGTGGATGCTCGGCTTGCGCGCTTGCCCTCGAGCCACGGGTATTCGTGGCGGCCGCAGCATGGGCAGTCGGCCCTCGGGGTTGACGCGTCAAGTATGCGGCGTTCGCCAGTCCACAGGTCTACGTTGTAATGCTTGCATAGCAGCGAAGCTTCGTGGCCGGTCATGATCTTCAGCGCAACGACGCTGGCCCACGCCACAGCCTGCAGCACGGCAGGCATGATTACGCCCACGGTGTCGCAGGTCTCGCCGCCGGCTGCGGGCTGTTCCTCCAGCAGGCAGCGCAGACAGGCCGTGCGGCCGGGAAGAACCGGCATGCAGTTCGCCTGCGCCGACACGCAGGCGGCGTAGATCCAAGGTTTGCGGGTTTTCACGGCCACGTCGTTCAGCAGAAAGCGAGCTTCGAAGTTGTCCGTGCCATCCAGAATCAGGTCCGCGTCGGCTGCCAGCTTTTCGGCGTTACGGAAGGTGAAGTCTTCGACTACCCCGCGCACGGCGACTGCACTGTTCAGTTTGCGCAAGTGCCGCTCGGCGGCGACGGCCTTGGGCAGCGCTTCGTTTGCGTCCTGTTCGGTGAACAGGCTTTGGCGCTGCAGGTTGCTGGGTTCCACAAAGTCGCGGTCAACAATGGTCAGCGAACCCACGCCGGCGCGCACGCAGAATTCGGCAAGGTGGGTGCCCAGCGCGCCGCAGCCAACCAGCAGTACGCGAATGGCACGAATGCGTGCCTGGCCTTCGGGGCCGATTGGGGCGAACAGCTCTTGTCGCGAATAGCGGCTCACGGCCTTACTTCACGGCCTGCTGAGCTTTGCGCAAGGCCCCGAAATAGGGCACGATCGAAAGCACACTGACCGCACCCGTGATGCCGATCAGCACCATGTTCAGCGGCTTGGTCCACGACTCAATTTCGGGCCAGTAGTGGGGGAAGAACTCGAGCCAGCAGATCGTAATCAACACCAGCGTCTGGACCAGCGTCTTCAGCTTGCCCCAGAAGTTGGCCGCCAACACCACGCCGATCTGCGCCGCCGATGGCCGGATGTACACGTGTTGCACGAATTCGCGCGCGATGAAGGGCAGCGCAAACCAGATCGGGTACGCGCCCGCCAGCGCCAGCGAGGTCCAGATGATCACGAAGAACACCGCATCAGCCAGCGGGTCGAAGATCTTGCCCGCGTCGCTGACCACTCTCTGTCGCCGCGCGAAATAGCCGTCGCAGAAGTCGGTGAACATCGCAAGCCCGGCCATCCAGCCCGCGACCCACACCGCCCAGTACTCGCGCTGCACAAACAGAATCGCGCACGGCAGCGCCAGCGCAAAGCGCGTGAACGTGAAGATGTTGGCAATGTTCCAGAAGCTCACGCGCGGCGGCGCTGTGCTGGTACTGGAGGCTGCAACGGTCATACTTCAGCCTCCTGCAAGACTTCCCGGGCTTCCAGCACCCAGATCTTGCCGTCGCCCTGGCGCCCGGTGCGGCAGGCCTGGATCACGGCCTCCACGGCCGGTCTCAGTTGCTCGGGCGGCACAACCAGTTCCAGCCGAATCTTGGGCAGGAATGAAACCGCATAGCGGTCGTCACGATAGTCCGACAGATGATCCTTCTGCCGGCCGTAACCCCGGGCTTCACTGTGCAGCACTTCATGCGCGCCAACGTCGCGCAACGCGGCCAGGCACGCCTGCAGCTTGAAGGGTTTGATCACGGCAACCAGCAGCTTCATGCGGGCACCTTAGGGAAGGCTTGGGCCAATGCCAGCGTCTGGGTGGAGCGGCTTCGCAGAGCCTTCTGCCCTTCCTGCCAAGCTGACACCTCAATTTCTACTGAGGCCGGGGGCTGTCATTGCGACAGTGGCCAGTCCGCAGTGACGTTGCGCAAGGCGACGTAACAGACGTTTTTGTAAGGCCTTGTGTTCAGTACCCACTCCTGCGGTGGCTCTGGCATTGCCTTTGCACTAACGCGGCCAAAGGTGGTTTCATGCCTGATGCTGCATGCTCGGTTCTGCTGGTGGACGACAACGTCCCTTTTCGGCACACGCTGGCACTGGTGCTGGAAGATGAGGGCGTACGCACGCTGGAGGCCACGCGTGGCGATGAGGCCGAGAAGCTGCTGCAGGAAGTTCGGGTTGAGTTGTTCGTGCTGGACTTGAATCTGCCCGACACCACCGGCGTTGAGCTGTACACGAGACTGAGCAAGCGGGGCAGCAACACACCCTGCGTGTTCATGACTGCAGAAGCCAGCGATGAGCTGATTGCCGAGGCACTGAAGCTGCAGCCCGTGAAACTGCTGCGGAAGCCATTTGAGGTGAAGCTGTTCCGCGATGTGATTCGTCGTTTTGTGAGCAACTGAGGCATGAACCGCTTGACCGACCACAACCCCAACCCCACCAAAATCGTCGTCGTCCAGACGCCGATGGGTGTTGTGAAGCTCGAACTCCCGAGTGATTTTGCGGGCACTGACCCCGTGGCCACGGCCCTTGGCACGTTCAAGGAAGCCGTTGAGTCCGGCAGTGATGACCCGCTGACCGATACCCTGAATCGTCTCAAGACCCTGGCCGAAGAAGGCGTGCATCAGCCGCTGACGGTGGGGCTGTTGATCCTGAAGCAGATGGCAGACGGCGGCATGTTGCCGCCCATGAGTGCACTGATCGAAGGTACCGGCGTAACCCAGGCCGACCTTGACCGTGCGCTAAGCCTTGTGCCCGGCGCGCGACAGGGGCTGCTGGAACGCCTTGACACCGATTTCCTGAACTAGAACGACGGAGACTGCAATGGCAACGAAGGTGAAACCACTCAACGACAAAGTGCTGATCGAGCGCGCAAAGGCTGAAGAAAAGTCCAAGGGCGGCATCATTCTGCCCGACGCCAGCAAGGAAAAGCCCAAGGAAGGCAAAATCGTGGCCATCGGCCAGGGCCGCCTTTCCGACAACGGTGACCGCGTTGCATTCCAGGTCAAGGTGAACGACCGCGTCCTGTTCAAGAGCTACAGCGGTACCGACGTCAAGATCGACGGCAAGGAATACATCCTGATGAGTGAGGAAGACATCCTCGCCGTGATCGAGTAAAGGCAAGTCGCAGGCAAACGGTTGCAGGGCTAGGCCCTGACCGACTCATGCGCCTGCGCCCAACAACCAAATCCCTACTACCTGAGGTCATGCTCATGTCAGCCAAACAGATCGTATTCGACCAGGACGCACGTGAACGTATCCGCACCGGCGTAAAGAACCTGGCCCGCGCCGTCAAGGCAACCCTTGGCCCTCGCGGCCGCAACGTGGTGATCGAAAAGTCCTATGGCGCACCAACCGTCACCAAGGACGGCGTGACCGTGGCCAAGGAGATTGAGTTTAAGGACCCTTGGGAAAACATGGGCGCGCAGATCGTGAAGCAGGTCGCCAGCCAGACCAGCGACAAGGCCGGCGACGGCACCACGACTGCCACCGTGCTTGCGGAGGCAATTGTTGACGAAGGCCTCAAGAACGTGGCCGCCGGCGCCAACCCGATTGGCGTGCGCGACGGCATCAACAAGGCTGTGGCCTGGATCAGCGAAGAGCTGCTGAAGAAGGCCAAGAAGGTAACGACCAGCGCCGAGATCCAGCAGGTCGGCACGATTGCTGCCAACGGCGACAAGGAAATTGGCGAGATGCTGGCCAAGGCCATGGACAAGGTCGGCAAGGACGGCGTCATCACCGTCGAAGAAGGCAAGGGCCTTGAGACCGAAGTGGAATGGGTCGAAGGCATGCAGTTCGACAAGGGCTACGTCAGCCCGCACTTCGTCACGGACCGCGCCAACATGCGCACCGAGTTCGAAGACGCCTACGTCTTCCTGTACGACAAGAAGCTCAGCAGCCTCAAAGAACTGATGCCGCTTCTTGAGCAGGTGGCACGCGGCCAGAAGAACATCGTATTCATCGCCGAAGACATCGAAGGCGAAGCGCTGGCCACGCTCGTGGTCAACCACCTGCGCGGCATTCTGAAGTGCGTGGCCGTGAAGGCCCCGGGCTTCGGCGACCGCCGCAAGGCAATGCTGGAAGATATCGCTTCACTGACCGGCGGCAAGCTGATCAGCGAAGAGACGGGCATGAGCCTCGAGACCGTTGGCATCGACATGCTCGGCCGCGCAAAGCGCGTGGTGATCGAGAAGGAAAACACCACGATCATCGAAGGCGCAGGCAAGGCCAACGACATCAAGGCCCGCATCGACCAGCTGAACCGTGAAATCGAGAAGACCACCAGCGACTACGACCGCGAAAAGCTGCAGGAACGCGTCGCGAAGCTGGCCGGTGGAGTCGCCAAGCTGAAAGTCGGCGCGGCTACCGAAGTTGAAATGAAGGAGAAAAAGGCCCGCGTCGAAGACGCCCTGCATGCAACCCGCGCGGCTGTGGAAGCCGGCATTCTGCCCGGCGGCGGCG
Organism: uncultured bacterium; assembly: GCA_938014885.1. Classification (GTDB taxonomy): domain Bacteria; phylum Planctomycetota; class UBA8742; order UBA2392; family UBA2392; genus CALLQI01. Next base: position 28,259 of record CALLQI010000017.1, on the reverse strand, counting down.
TGGCGTTGCTGCGCCTTGCCGGCGGCTTGGAAAAGCTGAGCGGCACGAACGACGAAAAGATCGGCATCGACATCGTGAAGCGCGCGCTGTCGGCGCCGTTGAAGCAGATTGCGGCCAACGCCGGCCTCGATGGCAGCGTGATCGCAATGCGCGTGCTGGAAAAGGCTGATTTCAACTGGGGTTACAACGCCCAGACGGAAGTGTACGAAGACCTGATCAAGTCCGGCGTGGTTGACCCGGCGAAGGTAACCGTCAACGCGCTCCAGAACGCCGCCAGCGTAGGCACCCTGCTGCTGACGACCAACGTCGCCATCAGCGAGATCCCGCAGAAGAAGGAAGCAGCCCCCGCCATGGGCGGCGGCATGGGTGGGATGGGCGGTATGGGTGGCATGGGCGGTATGGGAATGGGTATGTAGTCCAAATACAAGGCAAGCCAACGGGCGCACGGAAGTGCGCCCGTTTCCATTTCGCAAGCCGTAAGCCGCGCTTCAGACGTACCACCTACTTGCATGGCGATTGCGAGCCTGCCTTGGTACGACCTTCCTGAGACGCGGCCGTTCACGGACGCATTCTGGTTGGCTGTTCGCAACGAGCTTTGCAACGTGGGTGTTGATGGCGTGCCGGACTCCCTGGATCGGGAGCATGCCCACACTGAGCAATGGCTGCACCCGCACCTCATGTTCACGCAGGCCTGCGGCTACGACGTCGCCACAGACCACAGCAAGTTCCTGCGCGTTATGGCCGCACCCTGCTTCCTTTGGGAAGGTTGCAGCGCGCACTACTACACAAGCTGGGTTGTGGTTCGCGTCGATGACCCGGCCCAGAACTTGCGTGATCTGCGCGGCTACCGCGCGGCGATTAACAACGTCAACTCGCACAGCGGCACCAACGCGTTTCGCGCGATGATCGCGCCATTTTCACGCGACGGGCGCTTCTTTGCCGAGATTCGTGAGTCAGGCGCCCACGTGGACAGCCTGGGCATGCTCGCCCGCGGCGAGGCCGACGTTGCCTGCGTGGATTGTGTGACATTCGGGCTGCTTGAACGCTACCGGCCGCAGGCTGTGGCCCATGTGCGCAAGATCGCGCAAACACCGCCCGCCCCGGCTCCGCCGTACGTGACCAGCATGCGCTACGGCCGCGTGTTTTCGCGCAAGTTGCAGCATGCGTTGGTGCGGCTGTTCAATGATCCCGCAACGGAAGAGCTTCGCAAGGCGTTGGGGCTCGGCAGCGTGGCGCTGCTCGATAACTCGCATTACCAGCGCATTCTGGACTTCGAACAAGTCGCCATTGAGCACGGGTACTTTGAACTGCCCGCGCCGCAGACCAGCACGCTTAACAAGCTGCGCATGCGCGCGGCCCGTTAGCCGCCGAGGCCAGAGTCGTTATCGGTGTCCACGGGGCCCTTGTGGCGACTGAAGATCACGAACGCAGCCGCAATCGCCACGAACAGGACTGATCCCAGCGCGATCGCCAGTGCATGTTCCGAGATCCATTCGGCGACTTCGTACATTAGCCCAGTATGGCTTTCCAAGCCGCCAGCGCACGCTCAACATCCTGTTTATCGACGTCGTTGTGCGTGACCAGCCGCCAGCGGTTGCCAAGGTACATGGCCAGCACTTTTTGCTCAGCGAGGCGTTTCAGCCAGCCGTCGAACTCGGCTTCGCGTCCGGGCACAGCAAAGTAAAGAATGTTGGTCTGAACTGTTGACAGGTCAAGTTTCACGCCGGGAAGCCTGGCCAATCCTTCAGCAAGCACCCGCGCGTTCGCGTGGTCGTCCTTCAGTCGCTCAATCATGCGGGTTATGCTGACGATACCGCAGGCCGCCAGCAGGCCCGACTGGCGCATGCCGCCGCCAAGCTGCTTGCGCAGGTAGCGGCCGCGTTCGATGTCGTCTCGCCCGCCCACAAGAACGCTTCCCACTGGCGAACATAGGCCCTTGCTGAGGCAGACGCTGACGGTGTCAAAGGGCGCACACCAGTCCTTCAGCGGCACGCCGGTTGCCACGTGGGCGTTCCAGAGTCGCGCGCCGTCGAGGTGAAAAGCGCAGCCGTGTTTGCGAGCAACCTCGGCCAGGGCGTGGATGTTGCTGAGGGGCACAATGGTTCCGCCCGCCGCATTGTGCGTGTTCTCGACGCTGATGCAGGCGCTGCGCGGGTTGTGGATGTTCTTCGGGCGGATCAGCGCGGCAACTTCGGCCGGGTCCATGATGCCGTGGCGGCCATGCACCGGGCGCACCTGGGCGCGGGCGATCAGCGCCAGCGCGCCGCTTTCATTGTTGTAGGTGTGCGCGCCGAACTCGCAGATGACTTCGTTGCCATCGCGGACGTGCAGGGCAATCGCGATCTGGTTGCTCATGGTGCCGCTGGGCACGAACAGGCCGGCCTCTTTGCCCAGCAGGTCGGCGGTCATTTCTTCGAGTTTGCGGGCGGTGGGCTCGGTGCCCAGCACGTCGTCGCCAAGCTCGGCGCGGGCCATGGCCTCGCGCATTTCGGGCGTGGGCAGGGTTACGGTGTCGCTTCGAAAATCGCTGATCTCGTGCATGGGCCATTCCAAGCTAAAAGGTTGGGCATAACCTACAGGCAATCGGCAGCGGGTGTAAGCATCGACCATGTCTGAACTCCCACGAATCCGGCTGATCTTTACTGGCGGCACGATCAGCATGCGCGATACGCCGCAGGGTGCCGTGCCCGTGCTGCACGGCGATGAACTGCTGCGCGACGTGCCGGGCCTTGAGCAGTTCGCGCGCGTCGATGTCGTGGATTTTGGCCAGCTTCCCGGCCCGCACATGACGCCGACGCGCATGCTGCAGCTCAGCCAGGCCATCGACAAAGCGGCGGCCGAGGGCGTTGACGGGGTTGTGCTGACCCACGGCACTGACACACTTGAAGAATCGGCCTACCTGCTTGAGCTGCGCCACACCCACGACATGCCGGTGGTTTTCGTCGGCGCGATGCGCACCAGCAGCCAGCTTTCGTGGGATGGCCCGATCAACCTGTACCAGGGATGCCGCGTCGCCGCTGACCCACGAGCGCGCAATCGCGGTGTGATGGTGGTAATGAATTCGACGGTGTTTGCCGCCGCCGAAGTCACCAAGACCTACACCGACGCCCTGGATACGTTCCAGGCCCCGGACCTTGGTCCGCTGGGCATCTTCGACGCCGACGAGCTGCTGTTTCATCGCGGCACTCGTGAACGCAAGCAGTTGCGGGGCGAGGCCATTGACCAGCGTGTGGGGCTGGTAGTCGCAAGCGCCGGCGACAACGGCGACATGATTGACCACTGCGTAAAGCGCGGCGACCGCGGCATCGTCATTGAGGCCCTGGGACGCGGCAACCTTCCGCCGCCGATGGCAGCCGCTGCCCGCGACGCTGTCGATTCCGGCGTGCTGGTGGCCCTGACTTCGCGCTGCTGGGGCGGCCGTGTCAGCGGCACATACGGGTATGAAGGCGGCGGAGCGCGCCTGAAGCAGATGGGGCTGGTGTTCACCCCGGGCATTCCCGGCCACAAGGCGCGCATTCTGCTGATGGCCGCACTGGGCGCAGGCATGGACGCAAACGGACTAAAGGAATGGCTGGCAAGCTGAAAGACGTGCAGGTGCTGATCACCGCGGGCCCCACCTGGGAGTTCCTGGATGACGTGCGTTTTCTCGGAAACCCGAGTACCGGCCGCATGGGCCTGGAACTAGCCGAAGCCGCGCGACGCGAAGGTGCCATTGTCAGCGTCGTGTGCGGCCCGAACAGCCTTCCGATTCCGCCGGGGGTGCACTGGGTAAACGTCACCAGCGCACAGGACATGCTGGAAGCTACGCAGGAACGCTTCGCGGATTGCGACGTTCTGATTGCCAGCGCTGCGGTCAGTGACTATCGCCCGCGCTTCCGTACCGAGGGCAAAGTCAAGAAGGGCCCGAAAGAGATTACGCTGGAACTGGTGAAGAACCCCGACGTGCTCAAGACCGTCACCAGGAAGCGCCGCGCCGAGCAAGTCATTGTGGGCTTCAGTCTGGAAGCTGCCAACGCGCTCAAGAATGCGCGCAAGAAGCTTGCGGCAAAGCGCTGCGACCTGATGGTTGTGAACTCGCCGGGGCATTTCGGCAACACGCGCGAGTTCGTGCGCATCATCAACAAGCACGGTGTGGTCGAAGAAGTCCCGCCCAGCAGCAAAGCAAACGTGGCGCAACGCATCGTATCGCTGGTGACGGCAGTGCGCGGCCGCGAGCTGCTGCCGCTGGTTGAGAGGTTCCCGGAGGTGGCACAGTGATTCGACTGTTTGCTTTTGACCGCATCGGGGAACGCCGTCTGGGCATAGAGCAGGACAATCAACTGCACGACATCACCCATGGTGCACAGCAGAAGTTCGGCACGGCTGTGCTGGAGCAACTGGTGCAGACCGGGCACCTGGATGAGCTGCTGGACAACGTCCAGAGCATTGGACGCACGATCATGCCGCGGGTCTTCAACTGGCTGCCGCCGCTCGTGAGGCCGGGCAAGATCGTGGCGATGGTTCAGAACTACCGAAAGCACGCCGCCGAGTTCGGCAACGTGGCCCCACCCGAGCCGGTATGGTTCGGAAAGCTGAGCTCATCGTTGGCTGGTAACAGTCAGCCAATCGTGATTCCGAGCTGGGTAGACGGCCGCGTCGATCATGAGGTGGAACTAGGTGTGGTGATCGGCAAGCGTGCCAAAGAAGTGAGCGAAGCCGAGGCCATCAGCCACATCGCGGGTTACACCGTGATCAACGACGTGAGCGCGCGGCGCATACAGAAGGAAGACCGCGAAAAGACCCACCCCTGGCTGCGCTGCAAAAACTTCGACACGTTTACACCCATGGGGCCGTACTTTGTTCCGGCCCGGTTCATCCCGGACCCGCAGAATCTGCGCATTGCCTGCCGAGTAAACGGCGAAACCCGACAGGACGCCACCACAGCCGACATGATCCACCCCGTGGCAAAACAGATCGCGGTGATGTCGCGTTGGATGACGCTGGAGCCGGGGGACGTTATCGCTACAGGCACGCCGGAAGGCGTAAACAACCTGCGCGACGGTGATGAATGCGAGTGCGAGATTGAAAGCATCGGCATCCTGCGCAACCCGGTTTCACGCAAGCCGGCCAATTGACGGACAGACATGAACGCAACCGAACCAGCAGTGGATTACACCCCGGCCGCAAAACTGCTGCAGGCATCGCGCCGCGTGGTGATCGGCGGACATCCGCTGATGGACGGTGATGCGCTGGGCAGCATGCTGGCGCTGGCAAGCGTGCTGCGCGCGCAGAGCCGCGAGGTGCTGTGCGTGACGCAGGACGTGGATGCAGGCAAGTACAGTTTTCTGGACGGCGCCGCCGACTTGACCCCGCTTTCGGGCGCACAGGAATTCAGCGCATATGACACCGCGATCCTGGTTGATTGCGGCGCGGAAAGCCGCGGGCGCGCGCTGTTGCAGCGCCTTGCTGCGGGAACCCGCGTACTGAACGTGGACCATCACATCGACAACCCCGGGTTTGGCGACGTCAGCATCGTGTTGCCGCGCGCCAGCAGCACCGGCGAAGTCGTGTATCACACCTTGCAAGCAGCCGCGATGCCGCTGACCAAGGGCGCGGCCGAGGCCTTGTTTGTGGCGATCGTGACCGACACCGGCCGGTTCATGTTCAGCAACAGTACACCCGACGCGTACCGCATCATCGCGTCGCTGGTGGAAGAGTTCGCGCTGGACGTGAACACGCTTACCGGCCACATCTATCGCAGCAAGTCGGAACAGCGCCTGCGGCTGGAAGCAATGGTCGCGCAGACCGTGCGCACCCACCTCGACGGCAAGGTGGTCAGCGCGCAGGTCACGGCCGAGATGCTGGCCGACACCGGCTGCAGCGAGATGGAAGCCAATGAGATGGTGACCATCCCCAAGTCGCTGAAGGGCACGATGGTCTGCGTGATGTTCCGCGAAGTCGGCCCCAACGACGTGAAGGTCAGCTTCCGCAGCGAGGGTCAGCTGGCAGTGAACGACATCGCGGCGCGCTTCGGCGGCGGCGGCCACATGCGCGCATCGGGGGCACACCTGCGTGGCAGGCCGGTGGCTGAGGCTGAAGCCGAAGTGATCGAGACGGTCGTGAACGCGCTGCGCGACACACTGCGGGTCACCGGCGGCGCGGTGATTGCCTGAGCTGTTCTTCTGTAACTACTCTTCTTCGTTGGTAGGCGTGCGGCCCTGCAGGCTGCGCCGCAGCTCAAGCACGCGCGTCTTGCCGGTGGTGTCCTGTGGCAGTTTGCGCGCGAACAGGATGGTGCTGGGGCGCTTGTTGCGCTCAAGGCGACGCGACAGGTACTCGCGAATCTCTTCCTGCATTGCCTTCAACTGCTCGTTGTCGCGGGGCAGACGGCCTTCTTCGGGGCCGCCCTCGAAGGTGCCTTTGCGCATCACGACCCAGGTCGTGACCTGGTGGCCGCGCTGGTCGCCTATGCCGATGGTGGCCACAGTCTCAACCTTGGCGTGCTCGTGCAGCGTCTCATCCACTTCGCGGGGCGCGAACTGGCCGCCGTCGCGCACGATCTGCTCGTCGCGTGGTCCATCCACGAAGAAATAGCCGTCGGCATCCTGCCGGCCGACATCACCGGTGTGGAACCAGCCGCCGGCAAAGGCCTGCGGGTTCAGCGACGGGCGATGGAAGTATTCTTTCAGCACGTTCTCGCCCCAGACGCAGATTTCGCCGGGCTGGCCGATTTCGGCGGTTGGGAACACCGCCGGGCTCATGCGTGCCAGGTTGGTCGGCTGCCAGTCGCCCTCAAGCGGCCGCGCACGGCGGCCCTCGTCCTGCACTGCAACCTTGTTTCCGACGCTTACGCCGACACTGCCGATCTTGCGCGATCCATCGCCGGGGTTCAACATCGCGAAACACGTGGTCTCGGCCATGCTGTAGCCTTCAATCACCGGCACCAGGAAGCACTGCTCAAAGTTCTTCTGCACCGCAGCCGGCAGCGGCGCCGCGCCGCAAATCACCCGCTCCAGACTGCTGATGTCATGGGCGCGGGCCAGGCCGCGTTCACGCGCGTCGGCTTCGTCACGAAGCTTCAAAGTTCCAGGGCTTTCCTGCGGCATGGGCCACGGCATTTCGCCGCGCGGCCGCACGCTGCGGGCCTCGCTGGTTTCGCGCTCGGCCAGGATGCCAAGCATGCTGGGCACCGCGCAGAGTGTGGTGACACCGTAACGTTCCACGGCGCGCCACAGGCGGTTCACGCTGAACTCGCGCGACAGCACCACGCAACCGCCGAGCAGCAGCGGCATGAACAGCGTGACAACCTGCGAGTTGGCGTGAAACAGCGGCAGCGTGCTCATGAAGCGCTGCTCTTCACCAAGCCGCAGCCATACCGAAAGCCAGCGCGCGGCAGTCAGGAACTGGCGATGCTGCAGGATCGCACCGCGCGGCTGCTTCAGGTGGTGGCCTGTGTAGACAATCTGCGCTTCGTCCCACCAGCGCAGTTTGTTGGCCAACACGCCCTCGGAATCGGCGATGCGGATCGCGCCTTCGAAGCTGATGACGCGAAAGCTGCCCGCCGGGGCCTCACCAACATGATGCGGCTCAATGGCCTGCTCGCCTACTTGGGCCGCCGCGCCGGATACCAGTACGGCCTCAAGGCCCGGCAATTCGTGCAGCGCGCCCTGGATGCGGTCCCAGAAGCCTTCACTGACCACGAGAATAGTCGCGCCGCAGTCTTCAAGCTGAAAGCGCATCTGATCGGTCGAAAGCGTCGGATTGAAAGGCACGGCGATCAAGCCGCCCTTCATCGCACCCAGAAATGCAAACAAGAACTCGGGCGAGTTCTCCATCAGGATCGCGACCCGGGTTCCCGTGCGGCCGCCAAGTTCATGCAGCACGTTGGCAAATGCCGTGGTGCGTTCGTTCAGTGCCTTGAATGAAATCTCGCGACCGTCTTCCTCATAAATCAGGAAAGTACGGTCCTCAAAGCGAGCAGCCTGGCCTTCAATCAGTGAGCGCACGTTTTCGTGCTCGCTGAAGCGCCTGAGCGGGTCCGTAAAGCGCGGCTGTACATTCAGCGGGCCAGTGGTGCGGCGCGATGGGTGCGCCGGCAGTTTTGTGGTTTGAGCGAATGACTCGCCCTGGGCCACTGCGCGCGGCTTTGCTTTAGCCGGTGTTGTTCCAGTGCCAGGCTTCCGGACCTTTGCCTTGGGGCCTTGCTTTGACTTCTTTGATTTGACCTTTGCCGACGTGACTTTCGCCGACGCCTTTGCTTTGGCCCTGGCGCGGCCGGCGGGTTTGCCCTTCTTTGGCTTGGATCGAGGCATGGGCGGCAAGATTAGCGCACCGTGCCGTCAGAACAAGTGGAATGGGAGTGTCAGTAACCACACCCGAGTTTCGAACACCAAATGTGGATAAGGTGTCAGTCTGCGCGCCGGGCCGCTGGGAGTGCCCATTCAAGTAAAGATTGCATAGGCCGGAGGACTGGCTTGTTCTCGTGTCATTGGCGCAAGCGGCTTCGATAACTAGCGACTACTAGGGCATTTAGGGTGTGTCGATAAAGGTCCGTTTTACAACTTGCACTTTGTAAAGTGCGGAACCTTAACACGTTGGCCTGACAAACGCACAAATCGCCAGCTTCCGCAAGAATTGTGGATAACTAGGTGGGAAAACCGCAGTCGTGGCTTTGGTCACCGCCACCAGACTGCGTTTCCGGGCGCGTCAAGACTTCAGAACTTCTTGAAAAGCTGCCGTCAGCGCGGGCACTACTTCTTCGACGTTGCCGACGATGCCGTAGTCCGCGACCTTGAAGATCGGCGCGTTCTCATCCTTGTTGATCGCGACAATCACCTTGCTGCCACTCATGCCCGCGAGGTGCTGGATCGCGCCGCTGATTCCGCACGCAATGTACAGCTTCGGACTGACCGTCTTGCCCGTCTGGCCTACTTGTTCGCCGTGGGGTCGCCAACCCGCGTCTACCACGGCGCGCGACGCGCCCGTTGCCGCGCCTAGAACGCCGGCCAACTTCTCCAGCGCTTCCCAATTGGGTTTGCCTTCGCCCGCCGGGTCCTTCAGGCCGCGGCCGCCGCTCACGACGATGTCCGCTTCGGCCACGTCCAGCTTGCCGCTGACGCCGGCAACCACTTCCTTGACCACGGCCAGCAGGTCGCCGGGGCCAAAGCCCGCCGTGACTGCCTCGGGCGACACGTTATTGCTGCTAACAGCTTCCGCAAACACGTTTGGACGCAGCGTCGCCCACAGCGCGCTGCTGGCACCCACCGTCAGCATGGCCTTGCCTGCAAACACCGGACGCACGGCAACGGCCTTGCCGCCTTCCGCGCGCAAGTCGATACAGTCTGCAGCGAGACCGCATTGTGAAGCTGCGGCCGCGCGCGGCATGAAGTCTTTGCCCATGGGCGTCGCCGATGCGAGCACGCAGGCAGCACCCGTGGCCTTGGCCTGGGCCGCGACTGCGCGCGCGAAGCCGTCAGGGCTGTAAGCCGCGAAGGCCTCACCACCCGCGATCAGCACCCGATTCGCGCCGTACTGTCCCAGCTTGCCGGCTTCGGCCTCAAGGCCCTGGCCGATCACCAGCGCGATGCACTTTCCGCCAAGCTGGGCCGCAAGGCGGCTGCCAGCGCCAAGGGCCTGAAGCCCGGCCTTTACCACTTTGCCGCCGCTGCATTCCACAAACACGAGTACGTCGTTGGCCATGGCTGAGTCCTGAGGTTGTGTGGTCGTCTTGAACCTGCGTTAGGTGCTGCCTTAGATCACTTTGGCTTCGGTGCGCAGCAACTTGGCCAGCGCCGCCGCAGCTTCCGGGCCTTTGCCGACGATCTTACCGGCGGCGCGCGGCGGCGGTGGATCAAGCTGGATCGTGATCAGCCCGCTGGCTGGCGCGGCAGCAGGGGTTTCGGGCACGTTGGTTTTCTTGGCCGCCATGATGCCCTTCATGTTCGCGCTGCGCGGCTTGTTCAGGCCCTTCTGGCAGGTGAACACGGCGGGCAGCTTGACTTCGTAGCGTTCGCGCTGGCCACCTGCTGCAAGACGCGCGACCTTGGCCTTGCCGTCGGCGACTTCGAGGTCAACGACCACGCTCACGCTGGGAAGGCCTAACAGCTGCGCGACCATCTGGCCGGTGCCCGCAGATTGGTTGTCTACGCTGGTCCACCCGAACAGCACCACATCATGCGGCAGCGCCTTGATACGTGTTGCCAGCACGTTCGCGATCGCCCAGGCGTCGTGGTCGCCGTCGCTTACCAACACTTCGGCCGCGTCGCAGCCCATGGCGATGGCCGTCCGGACTTCCTTGGTGGCGTCTTTGTGGCCGACGCACAGCACGGTGACTTTTCCGCCGTGCTTTTCTTTCAGCAGGATCGCCGCTTCCAGCGCGAACTTGTCGTACTCGCTGATGTCGTAGTTGATGCCCGCCGGGTCATAGGTCTTACCGCTGGCGGCGGGCTTGATGCGCGCGTCGGTGGTGGGCGCGCGACGGATGCAGACGACGATTTCCATGCTGGCTTCCTCTAGTATGCGGCCTTGCGTCTGAGGCCGGGAATCCGCAGCCTGTGCGGCGCGTCCCCGGTTGGCAGAGGCCGGAGCATATTCCGACAGAACCATCCTGCAAGAAGGAATGTCTGATGGCTGAACAGCGCACGCAGCTTGATTCTCGCGAGCAGGAACAGGCCCTGAAGCTGGTTCGCGAAACGCTGGAAACATGGGTCCGCGAGGGCACACTGGCCGATCACGGTCCGTGGCATGGCGCGCTGGCGTCGCCCTGTGGAGCCTTCGTCACATTGCACCAGAGTGACGGTGAACTGCGCGGCTGCATCGGGCAGATGGTGGGGGACGGGCCGCTGGGTGACCTGTTGCAGGAAATGGCCATCGCGGCCGGCACCCGCGACCCGCGCTTTCCACCGGTGACGCCGGCCGAGCTGATCACGCTGCGCTACGAGATCAGCGTGCTGTCACCAATGCAGCGCACCAGGGCCGAAGACGTAAAGCCGGGGACTCACGGCCTGCTGATCCGATTGGGAAGGCAAAGCGGCGTGTTGCTTCCACAAGTCGCAGTCGAACACGGCTGGGACCGCGAGACATTCCTGCAACAGACCTGCCGCAAGGCCGGGCTTTCGACCGAAGCATGGAAGAGCGCAGCTACAGAGATCTACACGTTCACGGCGCAGGTGTTTGGGGAGGATCATCATCCCACTGGTTGATCGGCTTAGAGTGTTTCACGAGCCGGTAGATGAAGAACAGCATCACCAAGCCAAAGAAAACACTAAGCGCCAACCCGACAATGATGTACCAGGGCATGAACCCGTTCTAGCGCAGGCGCAATACAAAGTAACCCCACGACGAGCTACTAACGATCAAGTTCCGCCAGCCGCGCCGCCAGCGCGTCAACATCACGCACCAGACCGCTGATGACGACCTGATTGCCGACAGCCGCGACAGTGCAGCCTTCACCGGCAGACTGACGCAATGCTTCCACGATGTCCGCTGCGGCGAGGTGCTTACAACGAATCACTTTGCTGACCACGGCGGCGGCTTCATCGATAGCGGCAATTGTTCTCACTACTCTCAGCACCTGTTGCGCTCTGCCATGGACTAACACGCCAGGAACTGTGGGCGCATGAATCAGCCCTGAGCTGCCTCCTGACGGCGGCAGCGCCTGTACGACATCCATCCACGTGACGTTGCGAAGCGGCAAGACCGACACAACGTAGCGACTCGGAGGGACGGTGGGCAGGTCAGCAACAGGTACGAAAGAAGCGACTGTAGATGCTTCCGCGCGAGGCACGACTTGGAGAAAGCCACCCGATTCAACAGGCACCAGGCCAAACTGCTTGCAGACCATCTCCAATTCAGCTTCTTTCTCATCCGTCGTTGTTGGTGCTGTTCCGGACAGTGTGACCTCGCCCTGAAAGGAGTTCTTGAAATAGATCCCTACTGCCCCTGCGGCGTCAATGTGCGCAGACAGCGCCTGCTGCAGCGACACAGTGCGATCAGGTTCCGGGGCGTTATGCTGTGCAACGCCAGCCTCAGCCAGTGCGAGCACAGGTAGCAGGCAGGCGGCGGCAAGCATCCGGGTGATGGCGCGCATAGCTATTCCGTCTTCACGTCCAGCGCGACAACTACGTGCCTCAAGCGCTCGACACTGCCGGGCGGTCCCGTCATGATTAGCTGGTTGCTGGCCGGGACGGCAAGCACGCGCACAGAGAGCTCGCCGGCTACTTCCCCAGCGGATGCGAGAGCGGGCTGGATGTCCTCAACTCTGGCGTGCGACAACCGCAGTACGACAGTGGTGGAAACCGGCGTTGCGTCAAGCTCCTGAATCATCGCGACCACGCGCTTCAGATTTCCGGCAGTGTCGCAGAGCAGCAGTGTGTTTGCGCTCGGCCTGAAGCCGCTACCGATAGGCGTGCACATGCCTCCCTGCCGTGACATGAGGTTCTGAGTCGCTCCTCGCATGGCATTTCCCTCGCAATTGACGAGCGGCACGAGTACGCACACGAATTCCCCAGCCGGGGCTTTGGCGAGCTCTTCAAGTGTCACGCGTCTCGCAGAGGTTGACGCCTCAGCCGTTGGCAGGATCTCGTAGAACTCACCGGTCTTAATCAGGCAAAGTCGGTACTGCCCCAACGCCACGTTGAGAAGATCACTGATCGACATCTGTGCGCCCGCTTTCGGCGCGTGCAGGAAGATATCGCCCTGTACTTTGCGCGGGTCGTAGATGAGTTTCTCGCCTGTTGCTTCAACCCACTTCTGAAGCAATTCGCCAAGAGAAACGTTTTGCCCTCCCTCCAAGGTGACGGTTTCACCCCCTGCCTTGGCCAATGGGGCTTCTTCTTGATCTTCCGACGCTGGCTGGGCACTTGAGATCAATCCAAGTAGGCCCACGACGGCTAAGCCCACGGTCAAGTTTCGAATTGCTTTCATTGATCTCACTCCAGCTGGTGGCCTTGAATTGTACGAACGAACAGGCTCGCCGTTGCGATGAAGCCAACAAATCGACGTCAAGGGTCACCAAGGCAAGCGCGCAGTGTGGCAAAAGCAAAGTGTCACGGCCAAATGCCGCATTGGGGTTCACGGTTGCGAAGTGGATGGCTGCACTAATCCCGTGATTGCACCCTTGGTCGTCTGGCAACCGGTTGTCTCTGGTTCGAGGGCCTCAAGTGCCGGCGCCGACTCTGGGGGCCAGCTTCTCCCAGTGGTCGGTGGGCAAGCTTCGCTTGCCGAACATTACGCTGCGGGCGTGTTCGGGGCCGTGGTAGTCCGCGCCTCCGGTCACGAGCAGGCTCAGCTTGCGGGCGCGGGCTATGAAGTGTTCCTGCACGTCGTGGCGGTGGTCGCTGTGGTAGCACTCGATGGCGTCGATGCCCAGTTGCGCGGCCTCATGGATCACGTCGTCGCCGTTGCGGTACAGGCCGGGGTGCGCGACGGAGGCCACACCGCCGGCAGCATGGATCGCGCCCAGCGCCCGCTGGATGGGCGTGCGCCGGTGGGGGAGATACGCCGGGCCGCCCTTGCGCAGGTAGCGTTCGAAGGCGTCGTTGTAGCCATTGGCGTGGCCCTGCTGCACCAGCAGCCTCGCCAGCATCGGCCTTGCCAGTGACATGCCGTCGGGCACGCTTTCGGTGCTCAGCGGCACGCCCGCGCGACGCAGCAGCTCAACCATTTCGTAAAAGCGGTCACGGCGCTTGGTCTGGATTTCGTCGCAGAGGCTCAGCAACGCGCTGTTGCGGCGATCAATCCCAAGTCCCAGCACGTGAATCTCGGTGCCCGCGCATTCGCAGGTGATCTCGACGCCCGCTACCAGCGTAATGCCGTGCGTGGCCGCTGCGGCCTCAGCTTCATCCAGGCCGGCGACAGTGTCGTGATCGGTCAGTGCCAGCGTGCCGATGCCGCGCTTTGCGGCTTCGGCCACAAGGTCAGCGGGCGCAAGCGCGCCGTCAGAGCAAGTCGAATGTGAGTGAAGGTCAACGGTCAGGGGATGCTTGGTTATCATGCGCCCTTAAGAGTAGAGTCCGCGCGCGGTTTCGACAGGGAGAGGCGATGAAACATCTGCTGCTGGTGTGCTTGGGCGGCGGCATAGGCTCAGGGCTGCGCTACGGGACAACGCTGGCGCTGGGCCACTTCTGGCCCAAGGCGGCCAAGGGTTTTCCGCTGGCGACGCTTCTGGTGAACCTGGTCGGCTGCTTTGCCATCGGGCTTAGTGTCGGTTTGTTGACGCGTCAAGGCGTGCGCTGGGCCGACGAATGGAACTCACTGCTGCTGGTGGGGGTCTGCGGCGGACTGACGACCTTCAGCACGTTCGCCCTGCAAACTCTCGAGGTATCTCCGATCAAGGGCGCACTGAACGTCGGCATCAGCGTCGCCGCCGGCCTGCTGCTCGCCTTCGCCGGGCTTGCAATTGCCCGATAGGCCTTGGATTGCCGGGCCTTGCGCCCGTGAGGCTGCCGCATATCATCCCGGCCCCTTGGCGAAGATGTGGGGCGTTTGCCCTGCCGCCGGGAAACCACGGGCGCGTACCTCGAGAGGCGCGCTCGGCAGAGAGAAACTCTCGCACACACTATGCCCGTATTGCGTGCAGTGAACCCGCTAGTCCGCCGCTATGGCCCCAAGCCAGGAGTAGTCGAGGCGGAACTCGAATCCATGTGGAAGGAACCGAAGCAGGGCGAAATGATGCCCAGCGCTCGGCACTTCCAGGAAGATTCACTGGTCAAAGGCCGCGTCATCACCACCGAGAAGGACCGGGTGATCGTTGACATCGGCGCCAAGACCGTCGGCATCATCAACCCGCGCGAATTCGACCGCGACGAAGAAAAGCCCAAGATCGGCGACGAGATCACGGTCCTGATCGAAGAGCTCGAGAATGAAGACGGCTTGATCGGCCTCAGCAAGCGCAAGGCCGACCGCAAGATGAACTGGGAAATGGTCGTCGCCAAGCACAAGGAAGGCGACACCGTACGCGGCAAGGCCCTCAAGAAGATCAAGGGTGGCCTGCTGATCGACATCGGCGTGCCGGCGTTCCTGCCTGCCAGCCAGGTCAGCATCCGCCGCACCCGCGACATCAACGAGTTCATCGGCGACGAACTCGAGTGCGAGATCATCAAGATCGACCAGGCCCGCGAAAACATCGTGGTCAGCGCCCGCAAGCTGCAGGAACGCAACCGCGAACGCCTCAAGGACGCGCTGCTTTCGGAAATCGAAGAAGGCCAGGTCCGCGAAGGTATCGTCAAGAACATCGCCGACTTCGGCGCGTTCGTTGACCTCGGCGGTATCGACGGCCTGCTGCACATCACCGACATGACCTGGGGCCGCATCCAGCACCCGAGCGAAGTGGTGAAGATCAACGACGCCGTGAAGGTGAAGGTGCTGAAGGTCGACCGCGAACGCGAACGCATCGCGCTGGGCATGAAGCAGCTCGCCGACAGCCCCTGGAAGGGCATCGCGGACCGTTACCCGGTCGGCAGCCGCCACAAGGGCAAGGTCGTCAACATCATGTCCTACGGCGCGTTCATCCGCCTGGAAGAAGGCATCGAGGGTTTGGTCCACGTCAGCGAAATGAGCTGGACCAAGCGCGTAAACGACCCGCGTGAAGTCGTGCAGCTCGGCGACGACGCGGACATCATCATCCTGGGCGTGAATGAGGAAAAGCAGGAAATCAGCCTGGGCATGAAGCAGCTTGAAGACAACCCGTGGGACAAGGTGTCGGCCAAGTACCAGCCGGGCGCCAAGGTCAAGGGCGTTGTCCGCAACTTGACCACCTACGGTGCGTTCATTGAGATCGAGCCGGGCATCGACGGCCTGCTGCACGTCAGCGACATGAGCTGGACCCGCAAGGTCAGCCACCCGAACGAAATGGTGAAGAAAGGCGACGAACTCGAGTGCATCGTGCTCGCCGTCGATACCGACAAGCACCGCATCGCGCTGGGCATGAAGCAGCTTCGCACCGATCCATGGGAAGACGAAATCCCGACCCGCTTCAACGTCGGCAGCGAAATGGACGGCGTGATCACCAAGATCACCAACTTCGGCGTGTTCGTCGAACTGGATAACGAACTGGAAGGCCTGCTGCACATCTCGGAACTCGCCGACCAGAAGGTCGCCAAGCCCGAAGACGTCGTGAAGGTCGGTCAGAAGATCAAGGTCAAGGTAATAAAGCTCGACCCCAAAGACCGCAAGATCGGCCTCACGGCAGTAAGCTTCGAACCTGCCGTTGAGTAGAGATTTACGTCAACTTTTCTTGCACCCATCGGCGCATGGCTTAGGCTATGCGCCGGTGTTCATTTTACACGCTGGATACACGCGGCAGTTGCCGGGCGTGGCATGTTGAAGGGTCGCTCGCGGCCCTCAGTACGGGGGATCACCGTGAAACAATTGCTGCTGGCCCTGTTCTCGCTGATCGTGCTCACGACACCGCTTTTGGCGCAGGACAAGAAGGTCGAAATCATCGAGCGCAAGAACAACGCGGGCCAGGTTGTTGAGCGGTACCGCACCGTGGATGGGACCCGCGACGGCGACTATCAAAGCTGGCACGACAATGGCACCCCAAGCAGCAGCGGTGCCTATCGAACCGGCCAGCAGCATGGCGCGTGGAGCTACTTTCACGACAACGGCAAGACGTACTACACGATGACCTTTGAGGCCGGCAACGCGCAAGGCGTTGCCAAGGTCTACTGGCCTGAAGGCAATCTGCGCATCGACACCAGATTTGATATGGGCTACCAGAAGGGGGCCTACACCAGCTATCACGCGAACGGCAACGTGGAAGCCAAAGGCGAGGTCTACAGCAGCAATCACAACTCACTATGGACCGCACAGCGCACCGGGCCCTGGAAAGACTATCACGCCAACGGGCAACTGGCTTACGACTGGTCCTGGGACAAGAACAACCTGCACGGTGCAGCGACCGCCTATTACGAAGACGGCGTAAAGCGCATCACCACCAGCTTCGAGAACGGGTACCAGAAGGGCTCATACACCGCCTATCACAACAATGGCAAGGTTCAGGCCCAGGGCGAGGTTTACACAAGCAATCACAACTCTCTATGGACCGCGCACCGCACCGGGCCTTGGAAGGACTATCATGCCAACGGGCAACTGGCCTATGACTGGTCCTGGGACAAGAACAACCTGCACGGCGCTGCAACTGCTTACTACGAAGACGGCGTGAAGCGTCTCACCACCAGCTTTGAGAACGGATACCAGAAGGGCGCGTACACCAGCTATCACGCCAACGGCAACGTGGAAGCCAAGGGCGAGGTTTACACCAGCAACCACAACTCGCTCTGGACCGGGCACCGCACCGGACCCTGGGAAGACTTCCACGCCAGTGGGGGAATCTTCAGGCGTGCCGCGTTCAAACAGAACCTGTGGCATGGCCAGCTGACCGAATACTACGAAGACGGCACCAAAAGGATCGAATGCCCGTTCACCGACGGCAAGGCGTTTGGCACTCGCACATACTACCACCCGAACGGCAAGAAGAGCACAGAAGGCGAAGTCTCGGACAGTCCACTCAACAACTTCTGGCAAGCGGTGCTTGAGGGCCTTCACACCGATTGGTACGCCTCAGGCGTGGTGTCCAGTCACACCAACTATCGCAAAGGCGTGCGCCACGGCGACAAGACCGACTACTTCGAAAGTGGCAACAAGCGGGTGCACGCAACTTTTGTCGATGGGACAATGTCCGGCAAGTGGACCTCCTGGCACGACAGCGGGCACGTCGACACCACCGGTCACTGCATCGGCCAGAATCACAACAGTATCAATCACCCGATACAGTCCGGGCTTTGGACCAGCTACTTTGAGAACGGCATGCCAAGTTTTGAGGGCGTCTACGCGGCCGGCCTGCTGGATGGCAAGTGCACTTGGTACCACGCCAACGGGACACTGCAGTACGAGACCGAGTGGACTGAAGGGCGCATGCGCGGCAGCTGGACGGGCTGGTGGGACAACGGCAAAAAGTCCGCGCATGGCCACTGCACCGATGCCAACTGGAGCTCACCGAACAACCCGGTGAGACAGGGTCCGTGGGTGCACTACCACCGCAACGGGAACAAAGAGTCCGAGGGCGCGTACCGCGATAACGTCAAAACTGGCACGTGGATCTACTACGACGTCGCCGGCGCGATGCGAGAGGTGAAGGTGCACGGTGCCGACGGGCAGGCCAAAGACCCTCAGGCAAGCGGCCAGCAGCCCGATGGCACAACGAAGACAGTGATCCAGCACCCCGATGGTTCAAAGGAAACCCTGACCTTTGACAAAGACGGCAAGCTGATCGACAAAACCAAAGAACTGCCCGAGGACAAGAAGAAGCCCTACGTCATCATGGAGGACGAAGACGGCAACAAGACGATCTTGACCTATGACGAAGACGGGAACCCGAAGACGACCACCTCGAAGACCGAGACACTGCCCGACGGCACCAAGCACACCACCGAGAAAGACAGCGACGGCACGGTCCGCGACATCTACGAAAAGCCCGATGGCTCGCGCACGGTAAAGGAAACGCGCCCGGACGGCGCGACACGAACCACGGAAAAGGCACCCGACGGCACAGTCAAGCGGCACTACGACATGCCGGACGGATCCACCCGCGACTACACATACAACCCTGACGGCAGCGCGACCCGCGAACGCCGCGACGCCGAGGGCAATCTGCTCGATACGACAAAGCGCGATCCATCGGGCGTTGAGCACATGGAACTGGCGGATGGCACCAAGATCCGCCGCTTCAAGGATGACGACGGCAATACCGTCGAAACCCGCACCACTCCGGACGGCGACACCACGCGTACGGTGCGCGACCCAAGTGGAAGGGTGATCGAGCGCCAAGACACCGTGGGTGAGCGCGAACCGGGGCAGGGTCTGTACGAAGACTACGAGGGCGGCAAGGACTGGGACAGCCTCAGCGAGTCGGAGAAGGCCAAGTATGCAAAGGCCGAGAAAGACCGCTTCCCGATGGGCATCGGCGACGAGATCTATCGCCGCAAGGCAGACAATGATTTAGGCGCCGGCGCTGACGCTTCTGCAGACCTGGACGCGGCCAAGGACGCTGCCGAAAAGGACCTCAAGTGCGATCCCGCCGACAAGGGTGCCGAAGAGCTGCTTTCCAAGGAAGGCCTTGAGGGGGCCTCCAAGTTGCTCAGCATCCTCGACTGGGCGCTGAACCTGCCTGATGTGCCGCTGGACCTGATCCAGGTTGAACTATCCAACGCGCTTGACGCCATCGCCAAGGCTGAGACCGACCCTGACAAGCGCGCCGCCGCGCAGCAACTTGTCAAAGACCTGATGGCAACTGACCGGCGCGGCCTCGCTTCTTTCCTGAACAAGCACCCCGGCATCCTGAACGCCTGGGAAAAGTACATCAAGCCGGCGGCCAACATTGGCACATCCATCATGATGATGGCGGTCAACGCGGCCAAAGCCGTAGACGCAGCCGAGCGCGGCGAGTGGGCCGAAGCGTTCACGGCCTTCCTTGATGGCGGCATCGCGGGCATGCGCCTGATTCCGCCCGGGACAATGGCCAAGATTGACCGCGACCTCGGCGCCAATCCCTCGTCGTACATGGGCGCGATCAAAAACCTGATCTCGTTCAGCGTCGAAGCCAACCGGAAACTGAAGCCAGGAGAGTACCGGAACTGGGGTACTCTACTGAATGAAGGGGTACAGTTCGTACTGAACACCTTCAAGTCGCTGCCTGATGCCCAGCGCAAGCACTTCATCGAACGGCAGATTCCCGGCATTCGCAACCTGCTGGGCAAGATTGAAGATGGTGTTCCCGGTGCAAAGGCTGTCCTGGGGCTGATCGACAGCACGCCCGCCATCTACAAGCTGATCGCCGAATGGAACACCCCGGCGTGGGCAGACAACATGACCGCCGTGGCCCAAAAGGTCGGGCCGAAGGTGATTGGGCTGCTGGTGAAGATCCAGACTGGCTCCGATAAGGCCGCGGACGCTGCCGAGTTTCTCGCACAGATGGGCACGGATGCCGTGGCGTCATACTGGGTTGAAGTCCGAAAGATTGCCGAAGGCCGCATGAAGTCGGTCGAGCAGGAAGTCACGGCCTACAACAATTTCCGCGAGGCCACCCGCGAAGCCGCCCGCCAAGCGGGCATGTCGCAGTCGGACCAATTGACCTATGAATTCGTGGCGAATTTCGCGTGCGGCCACACCGGTCGCCGCATGCTCTCAACATGGCTCAATTCCAAGGAATACAGCGCGGTGCAGGAGGCAATGGCCGCATACCGCAGGGTAAATGCTGGTACGGGCCAGTCGCCCGGACTGGCCGGGTACTTCACCGCCAACCTGCAGGATCAGGAGAACCGAAGCGATGAGGCCGAGTACCAGCGCTGGAAAGAGCAGCAGCTGACCAACGCCCGCCGCACCATAAGGTTTATTGACGGAATCCTGGCGGAGTACGCGATCGGCAGCGCGTCACGACGCTTCCTCACAGCGTGGCGCGACGACCTGGCGCACATCGTCAGTACTTTCGGTTAGTCTGTGCAACCACATTGGGCCGCGAACTCCGGTTGGCGGCCCCGACCTGCCAGATGTTTTGCACCGCGGGAAGCCTGCTCGTCGGATACGATTCCGTTGCCGCGCGCTGGGTGGCAGCTGCGGGACGGTTTGTGGCCCTGTGGTGCCTGCCGTTGGCATTGTATTGGGGATGGCTTTACGTGGCGTGACTGTTGGAACGTAGTAAGGTAGGTGCATCACGGACCACTTCACTGTGGGCCGGTAGGCTGGTGTCTTTGCTGGTGTTATGCGGAAGAGGAGCCGCCATGACCCGGACCGTCGCCCTGCTTGCGCTGGCGTTGCTTGCCGCGCAGCTTCAGGCCAATCTGATCGAGAAGACCTGCCCCGGGAAATCCGAGGCCCAACTGGCCACTGACTTTGAGGCCGGCATCGGCGGTTTCCTCGATAAACGCCTCAAGGAACCCGTCAAGCCGCGCATTGCCGTGGCGCAGGGCAAGGCCACCGTGCAGCTTGAACTGGTTTCGCTGAAGGATGACACCGGCACATGGCAAGAGCTGGTGCAATACGCCTGGTTCAAAGAGACCAGCCTGTACGCCATGAAGCCCTACGGCAAGACCTACACCTACAAGCACCTCGATATCGCGCCGACGCAACTGGCCCTGCTGTACGAACCCAAGTACCGGCTGCCCGCAGACATCGTGACGGCCGCCGTTTGGGTCGCCTCCAAGGGTGATCTCGATGCGGCCAACCAGCTGCTGGCGGGGCTGGCCGCTGTGAAGCCTGACCTGCGCGGCGATGTCGAAGCCTGGCTGTGCGCGCGCAACTCGTGGACTGCGCCGCTTGTAGATTTTGCGGCGCACGACCTCGCCACTCAGGTCGATGTGTTTCGCCTGCTGCCCAAGTCCCAGGTCGATGAGCGGTTGAAGCTGCTGGAAAAAGAGGCCAAGGACGCCTTCAAGGAACTTGAAACCCAACAGGGTGGCGACATCAAAAGCAAACCGGGGGCGCGCAAGAAGCCGCCGACGCTGCGGCTTGAAATCCTGGTCAGCCGCTGCGAGCGCTTCGGCAAGGCCTATGCCGGAACGCCCTACGTGGCCAACAAGAAGAACATGGAGAAGGTCGAGAAGCTGATCGAAGTGATCAAGGCCGACCTTGAGTTCGTCGAGAACGAAGGCTTCAAGGCCGATCGTCTGGGCATCGAGAACAAACTGGGCGAGTGCGCCCAAGCCTGGGACAACCTGCTGCGCATCGACCCGCTGAACCCGGACCTGATCACCAAAGCCGCCGAAGCCTGGGCCAAGGCCGCCGAGATCACCGACGGCGGCAAGAAGGCCGTGAACCCGAAAGCCGCCCTGCGCGCCGGAAACCTGTATGAAGAAGTGCTGGCGATTTTCCCGGCCGCACTGGGCTTTCACAATCACGCAGGCCTGACCCTGATGGCCGGCGGCGAAAGCAAGCGCGCCAAGGAACACTTCGAAGAAGTCATCCGCCGCACCGACAACCGCACGGACCTTGCCGACAACGAGAAGTCAAACCGCGAGTTCGCGGAGCGCCAGTTGAAGCTGTTGAAGTAGGCCACACCGCGTAGGAAACACCGGGCTTTGCGGTTCAACGCCCGGGCAGGTTTGGTACCCTTGGGCTGGCCACAGGCCCCTTGGGCTGAATTCGGAGGAGTCGAGATGCTGATATCACGTAACCTGCTGTCCCTGCGCCATGCCATGGTTGGCATTGCGGCCTCATTCGCGCTTGCCGGGCTGCTGGGCACAGAATTGCACGCCCAAGCTGCGGGCGACGCGCTGTTTGCCAAGACCCACAAGGGTGCCAAGGAAGCCAAGGTTTCCGGCGACTGGTACAAGGGCCTGCCCAAGTGGGTGGCCTCACTGACCAGCAAGAACAACTTTCCCAAGACGCACCTGCTGTATGAATTCGCGGGCGACAAGCTGAAGGCTTCCAAGGGCCCCAACAAGTTCGAGATCCGCGACGCCAACGAAAAGCAGTTCAGCGCCTATGAACTCGTACGCGACGGCACCGACGGCAACGGCCTGCCGGTGTTCAAGGCGTCGGGCAAGTCGGCGTGGGTCGAGTGGCGTGGCTGGCCGGCCAAGTACATCCTTGAGACCTATCCCGTCGAAGGCAACACCGACGTGAACGACCTGGTCGGCTTTGCAGCGTGGCTGTACACGCAGAAAGAGAACGACTTGGCCAACCGCGTGCTCACCGTGGCCCACAAGCTGGCGACGGACACCAAGCCGCTGATTGAGGCCTACATCTGCGAGAAAGAGAAATGGGTACTCCCGGCAGAAGGGCTTGTGCCGTGGAAGTATTGGGACGTCGAGTACCAGCGCGAACGCCTGATGCTGCTGACCCCAGACGAACGCACCAAGCGTGAAGCCAACCGCAAGAAGGACTTCGAAACTTCGTACAAGGGCCTGATCACCGCGCGCGGCGATTACAAAGGCCGCCCGCCGCGCCGCGTTTCGCCGACCAAGCAGCTGGTGCTGATCGACTGGGAGATCCGCCAGTTCAAGATCGCATACGAAGACCTGCTCAAGGACGACGCCAAGCGCAACGATGAACTGACTGCAATCACCGACTCGATCAAGGACGACTTGACCGCCATCAAGGACAACAAGACCAAGGCCAACGAGATGGCGGCCAGCGGCCAGCCCAACGACTTAAAGAAGAAGGCCGAGTACATGGAGGAGATCCTGAAGATCGACCCCATGGACCTGAACCTGCGCAGCGAAGTCGCCAACGCCTGGTACATCTGGGGCAACCCGGCGCCGCACGGCAACAGTTGCGACCGCGCCGACGGCATCAAAGCGGCCATCCCGCACTACAAGATCATTCTCGAAGCATACCCCAGCAACACGGGTATCCTGCTGGCGCTCGGTCGCTGCTACCAGGCGCTCGAGAACAGCAAAGACGCCCGCGTTTACTACGACAAGGTCATCGAGCTCGAAGGCACCAAGGGCAACGGCCCCACGGCCAAGGCCCTGATCCGCAACATGGAAGACAAAGACCGCAACCGCGCCCAAAGCGGCGGCAAGTAGAGTCATCCAGGCAGTGTGGGGGCGGCCGCTGTGCCGCCCCCTTTCCTTTAAGCACTCCGCATTCCGGACATGACGCGTGGTGGCGCGCCCGACTCAACCGTATCATTGGGGCATGCGCGCGATTGCACTACTTCTACTGCTTGCACCGGCCCTTGCGGCACAGTCGCTGCTTGAGCAATTCTATCCCGGCAAGTCCGATGTTCAGGCTGCGGCCGCGTGGTACGAAGGTTTCCAGGGCCACGTCATCGCGGAGTGCACCGCCGGCCGCCCCGTTGAGGCCGTGCTGACCCTCCCCGCCGGCGGCACACGTTGCCGCATCATCGGTGCCGACGCCAGCGCGTTGGTCGCGCACGAACTGTGGTTCACCGGCCAGTACACGGCGGAATCCGCGCCGATCGAAGTGCCTGCGCCCACAGCCCTCACACTCGACTGGACAAGTCTCAGTCCACGCCAGATTGCCGACCTGTGGCCGCTGCGCCGCGACGATGACGCCACCGGGCGCGTGGGCCTCGTGTTCTGGCTTTACGCGCAGAGTGCCATAGCCCAAGCCAACGAGGCGCTGGCGCAATTGTGGACCACTAACGGTGAACTCCGCAATGCGATCACTGAGCTGGTGCGCTTTCGCGAGGCTTGGGACTTCGAGGAATCGGCAAAGCTGGCTTCGCGTTGGGACGCCGAAGGCCGCAAGTTCCGCAATTGCCTGATTGCCTCCGGTGCCGCCAATCAGCACGAAATTGAGCTGGAGACAGCCGCACAGGCTGATCTGGCGCGCATCCGCGCCGAGCTGGATGACCGCGACAAACGCACCCTGACATTGGACGAGATCAAGTACGAGCTCGATCGATTCGACCGCAACTTCGGCAAAACCAAGTTCGCGGCCTCTGCAACCACCGACATCACGAACCTGCGCAAGCGAGTCGCGCAGGACAAGCTTGCCTGCGACACCTTGCTGACTCTGGCTGAGCAGCACGAACAAGCCAAGAAGTGGAAGGAAGCCGCCGAGGAATACACCCGCGCCCTCAAGTACGACCCCGTGGCCTCGCGCCCGCTCAGCCGAGCCGCGCAGTCGTGGCTGAACTACGCGCGACCTGAAGTGCGGGCCAACAACAAGCTCGAGGCCACGCAGGAAGCCGGCGCCAAGAACGCGGCACCTCTTTTCGCACGCTGGCTCAAGCGCTGCCCGGCGCACATCAATGCGCGGCTGTGCTACGGCATGGCGCTGCACATCTCCGGCGAACGCAAACTGGCCGGCGAGCAGTACGATATCGTGCTGGCGCTGGCTCCCGCCGAAAGTGAGTCCGCCCGCGACGCCAGAAAGTACGCGGCCCTTCGTTGACGCAACGCGACCGATACCGATAAACGCTACATGAAGACGCCGCTCTGGTTCATGCTCGTTGCCGCGCTGGCCCTGGGACCCGTCGCCCTGATCGTGCTCGTGATTCTGTGGCCGGCACCGGCCGAGCCGACACCCGAGTACACGCCGCAACCCTTCGACGCCAAGCTGGCCGAACTCGCAAGCCATTACGTTGACGCCGGCTGCTGGCAGTGCCATAGCGTCTGGGCGCTTGAGTCCGAACTTGCGCGCAACTTCGGCCCGCACGCCGCGGGCGGCAGGCCGGTTGGGCCTGACCTTTCGGGCATCGGCAACAAGTTCCATCGCGACTGGCACGTCGCGCACTTCGCTGACCCGCAGGCGGTTACGCCGGGGTCGCAAATGCCCGCGCAGCACCAGTTGTTCGCCGATGTCGCGACCGGCACGCTCACTCCGCGCGGCCAGAAGGTGATCGAGTTCCTGCTCGCTCTCAGGCACGACGGCCCGTTGCGTGAACCCTGGCCCGTCGAAGTCGCGGCCGCACCTGTGGGCGATCGCAAGGCCGGGGCCGACCTGTACGCGCAGCATTGCGCCGGCTGCCACGGCGCAACCGGCCAGGGCAATGGCCCGGCGGCGAAGTACTTCGTGCTGACCCGCGCGCCGGTCAAACTGGCGCAGGGCGAGTGGTACCGCGTCAGCGCCGACGCCCCGCTGCACGACAGCCTTTACGCGACCATCACGCAAGGCATCCCGGGCACCGGCATGCCCAGCTTTGCAGCCACGCTGACCGACCAGCAGCGCGCCGACATCGCGGCCTACGTGCGCCACTTGGCCGGCAAGTGAGCGCCCAGGCACCCGGCAGATAACCCCGTTGAAGCCGGGGCCGCTGTCAGCGATAACGCGCGCGGAGAAACCCATGGCCCTGTTTTCAGCAACCTACAAGATCCGCTTCAGCGACGTCGACCACGCGGGCATCCTGTACTACCCGCGCTTCCTTCACTACTTCCATTGCTGCTTTGAAGACTTCTTCGAGCGCGGCCTCGGCGTGCCGTACAACCACCTGCTCGATGTCGAACGCATCGGCTTTCCCACAGTGCACATGGAAGTCGATTACCTGAAGCCGCTACGTTTCGGCGACCACGTCGAGATCAGCCTGGGTGTCCAGAAGATCGGCACCAAGAGCATCACCTGGCTCTACACTGGCGACACCAGCCGCGAGAACAAGAAGGTCCGCTGCGTTGAGGCCGAACTGGTAACCGTCTGCATCAACATGGACAGCTTCGAAGGCGTGCCGCTGCCGCACAAATACCACGAAGCATTCCAGAAGTGGCTCGTGCCCGACAGCCACCGCACAGGCCTGTACCGGGCGATCAAGCCGCAATAGGCAGGGAGCCCCGAGCGTAAGCTCGGGGCATGCACGAACAGGGCCGTGAAATGAGCGATCAGCCGCCATCTTTTCCCGACGCCTTCAACATGGCCGACTACTTCGTGTTCGGCAACATTGAGGCCGGCCGGGGCGACAAAGTTGCCATCATCTTTGAAGACCGGCGCATCACCTATCGCGAAGTCGCCGATAACGTCATGAAGGTCGCGCGGCGGCTGGTTGATGACGGCCTGCTGCCTGAGCAACGCGTGCTGGTCTGCATGCAGGACCGGCCCGAGTTTGTGTACGCGTGGTTCGGCGCGATCAAGGCCGGGGCCACCGTTACGCAGATCAACCCGCTGCTGCCCGCCGAAGACTACGAGTACTACCTCAACTACGTGAAGCCGCAGTTCGCCTTCGTTGATGAAGCCAGCCTCGCCAACTTCGACGCGGCGCTGCGCAAGACACGCCACTGCAATGTTAACGACCATTGCGACAACGTGATCGTCGCCGGCCGCCAGCGCCTTGAGCAGCCGCGCACCATCTACTTCGACCACGACAACGCGCCACCCGGCAAGAGTTACGAACCCGACAGCCACCAGAGCTTCGACTTCTGGCTGAACCTGCCCTGCGAGAAAACCAGCCAGCCCTGGCCCACGCGCAAAGACGACCCCAGCGTGTGGCTGTTCACCAGCGGCAGCACCGGCCAAAGCAAAGGCGCGGTGCACATGCACCACCACTTCCCGTTCAACACGGAGGTGTACGCCAAGGCCTTCATCGGCATGCGCGAAGAGGACGTCACGATCAGCGGCCCGCGCCTGTTCTTCGGCTACGCCACGGGCACGAACCTGATGTTCCCGTTTGCGGTTGGCGCGACCACCGTGCTGTTCAAGGAACACCCGACGCCTGAGCTGCTGGCCGGGCTGATCAGCAAGCACAAGTGCACCGTGTTCACGAGTGTGCCCACGCTGATCAACAAGTTCTTGCAGACGCCCGCAATCCAGCGCGACGCACTCGCCACAGTGCGCTTCATGTGGAGCGCCGGTGAGGCCCTGCCCGCTGAACTCCACGCGCACTGGGACAAGACCTTCGGTGTGCCGATCATCGACGGCATCGGCAGCGCGGAGAGTTTTCACATCTACATCAGCAATCGGCCCGGCGACATCAAACCCGGCAGTCTGGGCCAGCTCGTGCCCGGCTACACCGCCAAGCTGCTTGACGACAACGACCAGCCCGTGCAGCAGGGGGACGTCGGCACGCTATGGATCAGGGGCGACAGCGTGGCCACGCACTACCACGCGGCCTACGACAAGAGCCGCGAACATCTGCGTGGCGGCTGGGTTGTCAGCGGCGACAAGTTCCGTCAGGACGCGCAAGGCTACTGGTATTACGAAGGCCGCGGCGACGACCTGCTGAAGGTGGGGGGCATCTTCGTAAGCCCGCTGGAGGTAGAGAACTGCCTGATGCAGCACCCCGCAGTCAAAGAGTGCTGCGTGATCGGCAAGAACGACGAGGCCGGGCTTATTAAACCCCTCGCCATAGTAGTCACGAACACGGACGCACAGGGAGCCAAAGCAACGCTCGAGCAAGAACTGATCGCCCACTGCAAGAAACACATGGTCCGCTACAAGGCTCCACACAAGATCCAGTTCGCAGACCAGCCGCTACCAAGAAACGACCGCGACAAAATCGACCGCAAGCTGCTGCGCAAGCAATACGGAAGCTGACCGCATTGCAGTCATCTTGCCTGCACGCTTTTGAAGTTTCGCCCCGGCGGCGGGACGCCGCCGGCACTCACGCGCGAGACGCGCGTGCCACGCATGGCCAACAGCCGCCGCCCCGGTTTCCCGGGGTGGCGTGTTTGGGTTTGGGTGCCTGCTTCACGCGGCTTTGCCGCGTGTCCCCGGCCTTTCTGCCGGGGCTCTTCTTGGTGCTTCGGCCGGGGCTGTTCCCGAACCCCCAACCTCCAATCTCCAAACTCCAACCTCCAACCCCGCGCTACTCGGGTGGGCCTGTCGTGTCTCTTTTGGGTGGGTTCAGCAGGTAGTCGCGGAACATTTCCTGGGCTTGGCGCTTTACG
>CALLQI010000016.1 GCA_938014885.1 uncultured bacterium | reverse complement strand
ACAGCCCGCCGCGTAAGCGGTGGAGGGTCCAGGACAGACACTCGAGCGTGCACACAGGCTCCTCCATCGCTAACGCGATGGGCTGTGATCGCGCGATCCGCGTCGCCGGGGCGGCCGCAACACGAACAGCGTGCGGCCGGGGCTTTACTTCTTGCTTACTGTGATCGTTTCGTTGCTTGCGGACAGGTGCAGCGTGATGCCTGCCAGTGTGGGGGTTTCGGCCAGCAGGCGCGCCAGCGGGGTTACTACCTTCTCTTCGATAGCGCGTTGCAGCGGCCGGGCGCCGTAGCGGTGGTCGAACCCGGCGGCCGCCACCAGGTCAACCACGGCCTCGTCCCAGGTGAGTTTCAGTCCGGCGCGCTTGAGGCCTTCGCGCTGCGGCAGCTCGGACAGTTCTTTGGCTGCGATGCGGCGCACGATGTCAGGGCCCAGTGCGGCAAACGGCACCACGGCATCAAGCCGGTTAAAGAATTCGGGCCGGAAGAAGCGCCGCACTTCGCGGTCATAGTCCGGGCCGCCGCGCGCGCCAAAGCCCAGCGACTGGCCGCTGCCCGCGCCGAGGTTGCTGGTCATCACGATGATTGCGCTTTGGAAGCTGCACAGGCGGCCGAAGCGGTCGGTCAGGCGGCCTTCATCCAGCACGCCCAGCAGCAGGTCGAATACTTCCGGGTGGGCCTTCTCGATTTCATCCAGCAGCACGACGCAAAACGGCTGCTGCCGCACTTTGCGGATGAAGGCCGACGGCTGGCCGGTTTCGTCGCTGAGCAATGACTCGGCGCTGCCCGGCGTCGCGTACTCGCTCATGTCCAGGCGCACCAGGCGCTCGCGGGTGCTGCCGTGTCCGAACATCCAGTCCGAAAGCGCGCGCGCAAGCTCGGTCTTGCCCACGCCGGTGGGCCCGGCAAACAGCAGCACGCCGGTCGGGCGGCGCGGGTCGTTCAGCCCGGCCTTGAAGGCGGCAACCACGTCGGCGGCAACTTCGCAGGCGTTGTCCTGGCCCAGCACGCGGCCGCGCAAAAAGCCCGCGACTTCACCCGGCGGCAGCGGCAGCTCATCGCGCAGCAGCACGTCGGGCAGGCCGGTTTCATCGCCAAAGCGCGTGACCGCAAGATCGGCGTTGAGTGATTCGCCGATCTCTGAGGCATGGCGGCAAGCCGCGTGCAGAAACGCGACCGCGCGGCCGGGCATGGCGTCATACGGGCGGAAGCGCCGGAACAGGCCCTGCACCGCGCGTGGCGCGTCGGCGTGCACGCGCAGGCCCAGGTTGGCTTCGTGGTTGCGGGCCACACGCTCAAGCACACGCAGCGAAGTTGACGCGTCAAGAGTCTCGATGCGCGCCACTTGCAGCGCGTCGGCCAGTGCCGGCAGCAGGCGGCGGCAGGCCTGCAGTTCGGCGGGTGTGGCCTCAGCCACCAGGCGCAGCTCGCCGGCGCGGATGTAGGGCACCAGGAACGCGCCCACGCTGTCGCCGGGCCCGTGGCCGCCGACGCGCAGCAGCTCAAGCAGGTTGTCTACGCACAGCACGCCATCAAGGTCGGCCAGCTCGGCGATTGCCTGCTCAAGGCGTTCTTCCCACTGCCCCAGGTAGGCCATGCCCGCGATCAGCCGCGCCGCGCCGGTCAGCCAGAACAGGCGCTTGTCGGCCGCTTTCTCGGAATCCTGGTGCGCGCGCTCAATGGCTCGCACCGCGCCCGCAAGCACGGATGTCTTGCCGCAGCCGGGCTCGCCGAGCAGCAGCACGCTGGCGCGTTCATGCCCAAGTTGCCGCACCAGCCCCGCGATTTCGGCCTCGCGTTCAAAGGCAACGCTGAACTGGCGGCGCAGGCCGCGCTCGCCCATGGGCTCGGCGATGGCCTGCAGGGCCGGGTACTCGCGGCGGGTTTCGGCGCGGCGTTCGCGCGGGATCGGCAGCACGACCTCGCGCAGCGTGTGCTCGCGCGGGACCAGTTGTTCGGCCACGCGGGCCGGCGGCTTGCCATCGAGCGCGTCGGCGAGGTAGTGCCGCGCGAGCTCAGCAAACTTGTCGCGCTCGGTGAACGTGAAGTACACGCCGATTCCGGGTGCGCTGGCCGCATAACCCGTGCCCTCGCGGCCGATCACGCAAGGCACGCGCAGCTTCACGGTGTATTCGCAGGGGTGCACGCGGCGGCCTTTGCCGTGTTGCGGGCGCACTTCGATCGCGACGTGCTCCAGCTCAGGCTCGCGCATCGGCTCGGTGGGCAGCTCGTCGGGAAGGTTGCGCATGGCGTACTGGGCCCAGCTTTTCAGCTGCGCCAGGCACGCGGTGTCCGAATCGGCATAGGCCGAAATCCAGCCCATGTCCACGAACGTTCCGGTGAAGAACCCGGCCGGGTCGCGCGAAACCAGCACCGGCAAACGCAGCACGCTCATGCCTCACCCCCTAGCGGCAGCGCGTGCAGCAGCAGGTTCGCCAGCGCGGGCGTGAGGCCGCTTTCGCGCAGCAGCATCCCGCTGCGCGCATCCAGGACCGGCGCGTGTTCCAGCGGCGTACCGGGCTCGTCGTAGATCACGCGCAGCACGGGGCCGGGCGCAAAGGGCGCGTCGTCGGGGGCGGCCTCGCCGGCCTGTACCTTGGCCGCGAAGTCGCGCTGCTGGGCGCGGCAGGCGGTTAGTGCGTCGGGCACCGATTGCCCCGGCTGCAGCGGCATGCAATGCACGCTGACCGGCTGCAGGCCCTGGCGGCCGCACCACAGGCTTGTGCCGGCCTCAAGCTGCGCCATCGCGTGTGCGAGATAGCCCGAGATTTCAAGCCCGGCACCCTGCTTGGTGAAGTGGTACTCGGCACCGAGCTCAAGGCGGCGGAATACGGGTGTCAGCAGCAGCAGCGTCGCGCGGGCGTTGGCCTCGGCGTCGGCGCCTTCGGGCAGGGCGAACAGCAGCGCGCGTTCTTCGGTATGGTCGTCGCCGTGAGCTTCATGGCGCAGCATCGCATCCAGCATCGCGGCCGAACCGGCGAGCTTGCGCAGGCGCGACTCGAGCTCAGGCATGCTGTCTTCCGTGCCCGCAAGCAGCGCGCGGGCGTGGGCCGCGGATTCAAGCTTCAGCCACGCGTCGGCGGCCACGGGCACCAGCTCACGCGTGGCAGGCTTGGCGCGGGCCGATGCGCGAGCCAGCGTGCTATCGGCTGATGCACGGTTGCGGCGCTGCTGCTCGCCGTCGCGCCAATCGAGAAAGCGTTCAATCGCGTTATCCAGGAACTCGGCCTGCTGCTTCAGCGCGAAGTAGCGGCGTTGCTGCGGCGTCAGGCTGGCGGTGACCGCACCTTGCGGGCGCAGCGCCTCAAGCATTTCGTCCGCGCGGTTCAGCACGCTGTCCATGCGAGCAACCACGGCGTCGGCGTCGCTGAAATCCAGCGTGGCCACGGCGCGCGGCACGGGATGCGCCTTGCGCAGCGGCATCAACTGCACGGCCATGCCGGTGGGGCCTGCCATGAGGCGGATCAGCGCGGGCACGTCGGGGCTGAGTGCCGCCAGCCGGGCCGCAAGCGGCCGGGTCAGTTCGCGCTCGATTTCGCGGCGGATCGCGCGCGCGCCCAGCTGCGGGTGGTAGCCGCTGTCGATCACGCGCTCAAGCGCAGCGGAATCGACCTGCAGCACGCAGCGACGCCGCGCCAGGCCTTCGCGCCGGAACACGTCATCGAGCAGCAGCCGTGCGATGCGGCCGACTTCATCGCGCGAAAGGCGCGCAAAGGGCACGATGCGGTCGATGCGGTTGAAGAATTCGGGCCGGAAGAACCGCCGCGCGGCGTCGGTGTACGCCTGCTCGCCGCGCTGGGCGTGGCCACCAAGGCCGATGCCGCCTTCTGTTTCCGAAGCGCCCAGATTACTGGTCATGATGATGACGCAGTTGCTGAAGTCGGTGGTGCGGCCGCGCGCGTCGGTGAGGCGCGCTTCGCCCAGCACCTGCAGCAGCAGGTCAAAGGCCATCGGGTGGGCCTTTTCGATTTCATCCAGCAGCACGACCGCAAAGGGCTGGCGGCGCACGGCGGAAGTCAGCAGCCCGTCGGGCTCAGCGGGTGAGCCCGCAAGGCGATGCACCGAGTACGGGTCGCCGAACTCGGCCATGTCAAAGCGGATCAGCCGGGCCTCATCGCCGAACATCCATTGCGCCAGCGCCTTGGCGCACTCGGTTTTGCCGACGCCGGTGGGCCCGAGGAAAAGGAAAGTCCCCAGCGGGCGCGCGGGGTCGTTCAGGCGCGCCTTGGCGACCGTGACGGCGTCGGCCATGGCCGCGACCGCGCCATGCTGGCCGATCACGCGGCGCTGCAGGGCTTCGACCACTTCCGCACGGGGAAGTCGCGCGCGGTCGTCGCTGAAGCTGACGCGCAGGCCGCTGCGGGCCTCGAATTCCTGCAGCACGGCCTGTCGCCCGACGGCACCGCCGCGGTGGCGCAGCGCCAGCCGCTCCAGGAACGCCGCGGCCTTGCCGGGCCAGGCCTGGTCGCGGTAGTAGCGGCCGGTGAGGTCGAGCACCGTCGGCAGCACTTCATGCGTGAACGCGACTTCGTGCCTGGCCTCAAGCTCGCGCGCGAGGTGCACCAGCATGGCGGCGTTGTCGCGCCGGCCGGGCTCAGCCACCGGGATCACATGGAAAAGGTCGGCGAAGCTGCGGTCGAGCTCCGCCAAAATGCGCTGGCTTGCG
Source organism: uncultured bacterium (assembly GCA_938014885.1). GTDB lineage: Bacteria > Planctomycetota > UBA8742 > UBA2392 > UBA2392 > CALLQI01. The sequence continues at coordinate 20,504 of CALLQI010000016.1, read as the reverse complement.
GGCGTCATTTCGGCCACCACGCGCAGCTTGCGCGCCTCGATGTGCGGCTTCACAACCTGCGCGACAGTCAGCTTCGAGTTGGCCGAAATGCCCGCGTAGAACAGCCCCACCACGTCATCGAAGTACAGCACGTGGCCGCGACGGATGCACTCCTGCACGATCGCGTGCACGCGGTCTTCCCACTGGCCCACGAACGACATGCCCGAAATCAGCCGCTGCGGGCTTACCAGCCACACGTTGCGGCCGCGCTCACGCCCGCCGGTGTCGCGCGCGTTGTCAATCATGCGGCGCAGCGCCTCATGCAGCACGGCGGTTTTGCCCACGCCCTGCCCGCCCAGCAGCATCACCGGCCGGGCCTCGCGCTGCGTCAGCAGGCGCTGCAGCTCAGACACTTCGTGTTCGCGGTGCAGCGCGCGGGAAAGCCCTTCCGGGTGCAAGTCGTTGAGGTTGCGGCCGACGCGGGCGAGCTCAGCGGCGCCGTCGGCCTTGCCGAAGCCGCCGATCTCGGCGCGCTTGCTGCCCTTGTCGGCGTCGGGAAGCTCGGTGGTGTCCACGCTGAAATCGACGTGGCTGAGCCACGCGTTGCCGCGAATGCCATCGAGCGCCGCGTCGAACTCGCGTTCGTCGCGCTCAAGCCCCGCGTACCACGCGTGCAGGACTTTGGCCGCGCGATCCGCCAGCGTTTCACCGCGCGCCACCTCGAACGTGAGGCCGGGCAGGCGCGGCGTGTAGGCCACCTTGCGGCCGCCGGCTTCGAATTCGGCGAACAGGAACGCGGCTTCGAAGGTGCGGCGCTTGAGCTCAATGCGCAGGCGCAGCTGGCTTTCGTGCAGGTCGGGGCTGAAGGCACGCTGGGCCAGCGCGTCGTGGCGGGCTTCGTTGGCGAGTGCCCGGAACTGCTTGCGCAGGGCGTCGGCCACGGAATCGGCGGCGCGTTTCAGTTCCGGCCGCACGGATTCAATGTCGGAGAAAAACAGCGGGCGCACCATGAACTTTTCGCCGCCGTCGGCGATGAACTTTTCGCAGTAGATGGGCACGCTGAATTTCACAGGCCCACCTGCGCTTCCAGCATGCGCGCGAAGCCGCGCTCCATGGCGCGCGCGACCAGGCCCGCGAGGTCGCGGCCGCTCCAGACCAGGCTTTCGGCCAGCACGTCGTCGAAGGCCTGGCGCAGGTGCAACTGGTATTCGCGCCGCAACGTCAGTGTGCCGCCGACATCAGCGTACTCGTGCAGCAGCGCGGAAGTCGCGAACACCTGCACGTTGACCGGCACGGGCTCAAGGCCCGCGTCCTGCACAAAGCTGTGCAGGCCGGCCTCACCCATCGCGAACAGGCCGATGTCGGGCTGCTCAAGCTGCACGGCAAGGCAGCCGGGCTCGCCACTGTGCTCGTCCATGAACGAATCGACGCCGCCGGCGGCATTGCTGACGGGGAACACCGGCCGCTTGTCGCCCTTGACCCATTGCGGCAGCAGCGCCAGCGCCGAGTTCGCCTCCGGGTCGCTGGTGGCGCGCGCCCGCAGCTCGGAGGTGCGTTCCTTGCTGAAGCCGCCCGTGGCCTTGCTGATCCAGTACATGCGCGCGGCCGCGTCGCGGGCGCGCCCGGCGCGGAAGTACGCCTGCGCCAGTTCAAACATCAGGTCGTGGTTGTGCGACTGGATCACCATCGTGCACAGATCGGCCCTGGGTTGGCGCATGCGCCACAGCTTCAGCAGGGCTTCGTGCCACGCCGCATTGCAGGCCGCGACGTCGGCTGCTGCGTCGGTACCTTCGCCCAGCAGCGCCAGTTGCAGCAGGTCTTCCGTTTCGCGGGTGCGGGCCAGCGCGTCGGCGAACGCGGTGTTGACTTCGCTCAGCGTCGCCATGCGTTGTTCGAATGCGGCGTAGCGGCGGTGGTCGCGCTGCTTGCGTTCCTTCGCTTCCTTCCGGGTGTCCTTGTGCGCTTCCTTGCGCAGGCGCTGCAGCGAACGCTCGACCTGGAACATCTCATTGCGCAGCGCCAGCAATTGCGGCGCGCGGTCGGCTTTCTGCTGCCGCCGCCGCAGCACGGTCACTTCGCGCAAGGCCTCCGCCTGGCCGCCTGCTGCCGCGTCCACGCGGCCGACCGGCACGGGCTGCCCGGCCGCATCCAGCAGCGGTTTGGCCAGCACGCGGATCCGGCCGTCCTCCAGTGCGGCCTCGGCGCTCAGCGCATAGCCGCCGGGCGCGCTGTTGATCGCGTCGGCGAGCGGCACCAGCAGCCGCTGCTCGATCTCGCGCTTGAGTGGCCGCGCCCCCAGCCCGGGCCGGTTGCCGCCGCGGGCAAGCTCGCGCAGCGCGTCTTCGCTGATAGTGAGCTTCGTGCCGCTGTCGCGCAGGCCCGCGCGGCGCTGCAACTGCGCCAGTTCGCGGCGGGTGATCGCCAGCAGCTCATCGGGTTGCAGTGGCAGGAAGGGCACGACGCGGTCGATGCGGTTGATCAGCTCGGGGCGCACGAAGTTCTCGAGTGCTCTGGTGAAGTGGTCGCGGGCGTCGCGCGCGTTCTGGCCGAATCCCAGCGATTCGCGCTGGAAGCCCTCGGCGCCGAGGTTGCTGGTCATCAGGATCACGCAGTTCGTGAAATCCGCCAACCGGCCTGAAGCATCGGTCAGCCGCGCCTCGCCCAGCACCTGTAGCAACAGGTCAAAGAACAGCGGGTGGGCCTTTTCGAACTCGTCGAACAGCAGCACCGCAAAGGGCTGCTCGCGCACGCGCGCGGTCAGCAGACCTTCTTCGATGCCGGCGGCACCGTCACCGCCGATCAGCCGGCGCACGGCGGAGGGGCTGGCGTATTCACTCATGTCAAAGCGCGTGATGCGCATTGCACTGCCGAACAGGAACTCCGCCAGCGCCTTGCCGGTTTCGGTCTTGCCCACGCCCGTAGGGCCCACAAACAGAAGTGAAGCCAGCGGCCTGCGAGGCCGCGACAACGCAGCTTTCACCGTCGCCATCAGGTCGGTCACCAGTGCCAGCGCGTCACGCTGGCCGATTACGCGCGACTCAAAGAAGTCGCGTACTGTGGCGGTCTCGAGCGGCTGGGCGGCATCCAGCATGAAGCGCGGCAGGCCGGTCTCGCGCGAGAAGTATTCGTACACCAGCGCGTCGGTCAGCGTGCCGGCGTCACTGAGCACATTGCGCAGAAAGCGCAGCGGCCGCCCCGGGAACACCGAATACCCGGCATAGCGGCGGTGCACGCGCTCCAGCGTGTCCAAGGCACCCGGTTGCGCCTTGCCCGCCGCCGCGGACTCGAGAATGCGCTTGGCCTGCGCCGCGTCGGGCTCAGGCACTTCCAGCACGCGGAACACCTGCAGCAGGTGCGGATCGCGGCGTTCCAGGATCGGCAGTTGCTCAGGCGTGCATTCGGCCACGCACAGCAGCTCGCCGCGCGCGATGAATGGCTTCAGGAAACCGGCCACACCCTGCTGATTCATGTTGCTGCGGCCGACTTCAGACAACTCAACGAGGTTGCCGAGGTGCAGGATGGCGCGGGTGCGGGCGGCTTCGCGGCGGATGTCGTCGCAACGCTGCTGCCACATGCCGTAGCCGGACATGCCCGCGACAATGCGCGAGCCGCTGGTTTCCCAGAAGGGAGTACGCGCAAAGCCTTGCTGCTGGCGCGTACGCACCAGCTCATGCAGCAGCGCGGTCTTGCCGACGCCTGAGGGGCCGACCAGCAGCACGCTTTGCGGCGCTTGCTCGGCCAGCAGGGCCGCAAGCTGGGCGACGAGTGCCTCGCGCGCGAATGCGGGTGCGAGCTCGGCCGCGCAAAGGTCGATGGCGGCCTGTTTGAGCACCGAAGTTTCGGCCTTTCTGCCTTCTTCGCGCAGGGCGCGTTCTTTGGGCGAGGGCACGTCGGCGCTGAACTTCAGGGGCAGCACTTCCAGATCGCTCACACGCTGCAGGTCGATCAGCGACAGCAGGTCGCTGGTAATGCGCTTGCGCCCCAGTGCGGCCGTGGCCTCGGCCTTCAGGCGTTGCAGCAGGGTCGGGCGGTCGGGCGCGATCACGTCGAGTGCAAGCGCGGGCACGCTGGCGCGCTCATGGCCGGTGGCCGGCCTCACGATGGCGTCGAATGCGAGCTCCAGCTCGCCGGTCCAGAGCGGCAGCTTGGGCTTTGGCACGGTGACGTGGAAGCGGATGGTTTCGGGCGCATCGCCGTGCATGGTGCCAAGGGCGTCAGCATCGGCGGATTCAAAGAAGCGCCGGCCGGCGTGGCTGAGTGTGCGCTTGAGCTTGGCGGGGCTGTCGGCAAGGCGCAGCACACCGGGCAGGTGCAGCAGTTCGCCAGCCATCACCCCGTTTTCGAGGTGGCGGATCAGCGCGTATTGCCGGAAGGTGTATTCGCCCAAGTTCACAGCCCCTGAAACGGCGAAGGGATGCAAACTCAGTGGCCGGGCAATTGCAAGCTTCGATCATTGTAGCTTGCGGGGAACTGCGGACGCGAAGCGCGCGAAGTACCGCGAAGAACTGCAACTGCGTTTTCCCACGAAGCGCCACCAAGAACCACGAAGAACGGCAACTGCATTTCAGTTCAAAGGCAACGGCGCAACGCCACGACGCAAAGGTGCGCCACGAGATGCACCTTCATCGTGATTGCCGTGCTTTGTGGCTTAGTGCCTTTGTGTGGGAATGCAGTTGCCGTACTGCGTAGCTCCGTTCCCGTGTCTGGATCCGCTTGAACTGCTTAGTCCACACGAAGACACGAAGGCACCAAGAACAGCAACGGCACGCGACGGCGAGCGGATTTGTGTCGTTGCCGTTTAACAGTATTGCAGTTGCCGTTCTTCGCGGTTCTTCGCGCGCTTCGCGTCCGCGGTTGCCGTTGGCTGTGGTGTCGGGCGGTTAGAACTCGGCGCCGATGCGTAACATATAGAAGGTGTTGGGTACGTCGTTGCCTACGTTGCGGGTCTGGTTGAAGTCTTCGTCGTTGAAGATCAGCTCAAACCCCAGAATCACGTTGCGGGCCAGCGTGAAGTTTACGCCCAGCATGAATTCGCGGCGGTTGGCCGTGAAGCCCGCCCCGTCCGCCAGGCTGAAGCCCGGCACCGCGCCGCTGCTTACGCGCAGCGGGTGGGCAAAGGGGTCCGTGGCATCCAGCGGGTTGTGGTTGTTGTTGGTCACCAGCTCGCTGTAGCGGAACATCGGGGTGATTCGCAGGAAGAAGGGGATGCGCGGCAGCTCAAAGGTGTAGCGCAGCTCAACCCCCCAGGCATCGCGCACCAGGCGGCCGTCCTCGGCATGGATGAAGTGGCCGTTCACGAACAGGTCGCCACCGCCGATGCGCAGGGCAAAGTCCACGTTGGCACCCATGCGCCACTTGCTGCGGCGCACATGGCGTTCGGGGTTGTCCTGGGTGCCGCCGAAGAAGGGCACGCGCTGCAGGCCTTCGATCAGGCTGACTTCGTTGTAACTGAGCTGGTCAATGCTGCCCCAGGCCAGCACGTTGATGTAGTTGGTGTTGCTGGCGGTGGCCTGTTCCGGGCTGAAGTGGGCGCTGCTGCGCAGGAAGCTGGTGGTGTTAAAGTCGAAGATGAAGCCCGCGCCGAATTCCGCCTGGATGTAGCGGCTGATTTCGCGCACTTCGCCCAGGCCGCGGATGTAGCGGGTCTTGTCGTCGGCGAGGATCGGGTAGTTGTTGCTGTCATCGACCTGCCCGCGCCCGAGCAGCGTGCCGTCGCTGAAGGCCCCGATCATGTAGAAGTTCTCAAGGATCCGCAGCGTGTAGCGCATCTGGACCACTTCGTCCTGGTGGAACGCGCGGTGTCCCAGCGCCATGGTTTCGCTGGCGCGGGTCTGGCGCCAGAAGTGCCCGTCCACGCCGAACAGGAAGCTGTCGGCGATGTAGCCCTGGGGCAGGAACTGGCTGAAGGGGCGGTTGTATACGATGACAGCGCGCGGGACTTCCAGCATGTCTTCATCCAGCAGCGCGTAGTCACCGTTGTAGCGCAGGGTGACTTCGCTTTCGACGACGTCGCTGTAGCCCGCAAAGGCCGAAAACCATGCGCGCCCCAGGTTGATGCCCGCGGGTGCCCGGCGGCCGCCGTCGGGCTGGTCGCCCTTGGCCGACTTCTGCGACTGGCGGTACTTCACCATCACGCCGCCCGAAAATTCGATGAACAGCTCGCGACGAGAACGGATGGGCGAGAAGTCTTCAAACCGGCGCTTGACCGCGGTGTCGATCTCGTCCTGCATCCAGCCTTCCATGCCCCGGCGCTGCTCATCAAGCATGGCCTCAACTTCTTCGCGCGAGATGCCGGCCGGGGGTGTGGCCGTGTTGTCGGTGCCGCCATTGCCGCCGTTGTCGCCATTGGGCGGCAGGGCAGGCTGGGCCGCGAGCGCGCCTGAGGTGAGCAGCAGTGCCAGCAAAGTCGCAACTCGGGTCATGAAGTGTTCCGTGTGTCGTGCTTGGTGGTTCGTGTTTCGTGTCTCGTGCTTCGTGCTTTGTGAGTTTGGAGGCGGGAGGCAGTGGCAAAGCCCCTAACCCCAAGCCCCTAACCCCTAGCCCCTTGCCCTAAACCTAACCTTGACCCTGACCTTGACCCCTATCGCCCCTCTCCCCTTCCTTCTACATGGATTGTGGGGGCGTGCACCCGCCCGGTCAACGACACCTTGCAAACTGTGCATTCGGGACGATACAATCGGGGTTTACGAATGAATCGGAAACATTGACTCCGTGATTACGGACGATAGCTTGTCCCGATTGCACTAGGGTTTCCGGCGGAAGACGGGTGGGATATGCCCCATACGGATGCCGGTTTCAGGAACGGCGTCATGGTCGTGCGGATGGTCACGGCTACAGATGTCGGTCTGCAACGCAAGAACAACGAAGACGCTTGCGCCATCGTTGAAGAAGCGGGTCTTTGCGTAGTCGCAGACGGCATGGGTGGTCACTTGGGTGGCGAAATCGCCTCCGGGATTGCCATTTCCACGCTCGTTGACGCCTTCAAGGCCCGCCCCAAGGGCAGCAGCGACGAACGCAAAGATGCTGAGCTGCTGGGCAAGTGCGTCCGCAACGCCAACAAAGAAATCTACCGTCGCGGCAACAGTGACGCGGCCCTCAAGAACATGGGCACCACGATCGTGGCGACCCTGCTCAGCAACGATCACATCGTCACCGCCAACGTCGGCGACAGCCGCATCTACCGCGTGCGCGACGCCAAGCTCAGCCAGGTGACCGAAGACCACTCGTGGGTCGGTGAGCTGCGCCGCAAGAACCTGATCAGCGAGGAAGACGCCCGCAGCCACCCGCTCAAGAACATCATTACCCGCGCGCTTGGCATGGAGCCCGGGGTAGAAGTTGACGTGAAGTGGGAAAAGGCCAAAACCGGCGACATCTACATCCTGTGCAGCGACGGCCTGACCGACCTGGTGACAGACGCGCAGATTTTCCAGTGCGTCCAGCGCCACGGCCAGAACCTTGAGGCCATGGCTGCTGACCTGATCGAACACGCCAACCAGGCCGGCGGCACTGACAACATCACGGTCGGGCTGTGCCTTGTAGAGTAAGCTGGCCGGCAACCGGGATATGCTCACACCCCCGCGCCTGTGCCGGGGGTCTTTGATTAGGGGCTGCTGCCACGGGGCCCGCCGGCTGACACAGGGCGCCGGCTTTTTAGAAAGTTTTGAGGGTTTCACACCCCTCAAGCGTCCCATCGATGGTGGAACGGGCCGTCACGGAATTGACTGACTCACAGTTGTTGTCCGCTTTCACCGGCGGCGACGCGGGGGCCTTCATGCACCTGTATGAACGCCACGCGCGCGGCCTGTACGGCTACGCGCTGGCACTGGCCGGCCAGGCTGAACTGGCCGCCGACTGCGTGCAGGAACTGTGGCTCAAGGTCGTGAAGAACGCGCACAAGCTGGCGGGCTACACCAACCCGCGGGCTTTCTTCTTCAAGACCCTGCGCAACCAGGTGTATGACGAGTTTCGCCGCCGCGGCCACGAACGAAAGCTGACCGCGCGCTTTGCCGAGATACCACTCGTGAGGCCGAAAGACGGCCTCGCGACTGCCGAAGAAGCAGCAGCGATCGAGGCGGCGGTAAAGCAACTGCCCGATGAGCAGCGCGAAGTGATCCTGCTGCGGGTGTACGGCGAGCTGAGTTTCCCGGAGATAGCGGAAATCACCGGAACACCAGTGAAGACGGTGGAGTCACGCCACCGGCTGGGACTGGAGAAGTTGAGAGAGAAGCTGGAGTGAGTTTGGAGGTTGGAGGTTGGAGGTTGGAGGCGGGAGTCAGGCGTAAGCCCCAAGCCCCAAGCCTCCCCGAGCACCGAGCACCAAGCACTGAGCACCAAGCACCAAGCACCGAGCGCCAAGCACCGAGCACTGAGCACTGAGCACCGAGCACCGAGCACTGAGCACCAAGCACCGAGCACTGAGCACTGAGCACCGAGCACTGAGCACCGAGCAGAGACACCCATGCCAACCGATCCTGTCGGCAACCGTTTTCGAGGCCCCACACCACCGCCCGAGCTTACGCGGCGCGTGCAGGAGCTTGCATCAAAACACGCCGGGCAGTCACCGTCCGGCGATGGACCAGAGCTTTCCGATTCGTCCGAAATGTCCTACAGTGGCCCTTCCGGGGCAACAGCCCGCAAGGAAGCAGCCAGGGAGAAGGCGATGTCAGACAACATCGTGTTTCCGTGCCCAGCGTGCGGCACGAAGTACTCCGTCGGGCCTCATCACGCCGGCAAACGTACCACCTGCAAGAAGTGCGGGGCAGCCGTAACCGTGCCCTCGCCGCAGGTGGCCAACCCCACCATCGTGGGCGGCACCCGTACCATCCGTCGAGCCGACATTGACGCCCTGGTGAACGGCGAAGACACCGCACCCCCGGCCCGTGCAGCGGAAGTGGACATGACCGGCGGCGCCGGCGTGCTGCGCAAAGAAGAAACCGTGATCGGACAGCCCGCGCCGCAGATGGCGCATTCCGGACGCGCGGCCGCAGTGCGTCCTACCGGCCGCGCGCCCACGCGCGGTCCTGTGCCTGCACCCCCGGGCCGTGCGATGCCCGGTCGCGGCATGCCGGGCGCGGCACCTGCCAAGAAGAACAACATGCCCATGATGCTGGGCATTGGTGGCGGCGTGCTGGGCGTGATCCTGGTTGTGATCGTGATCGTCGCCATGAGCGGCCCCAGCGGCGGTGGCGGCGGAACGGCGCAGGGCAACCAATCCGATGCGGCCAAGGTGGACCCGGATGCAGAGCTGCTGAAGTCGATGCGCAACGAGCTCAAGAACGCCGACGCGCTTGAGCCGACCCGCATGATTGAGCAATACAAGAAAGCCCGCGAAAAGAACACCAACACCGACTTCAAGGCGCTGCAGGATTCATGGGCCGACATGCTGTCGCGCAAGTTCGACTCGATGAGCTCGGAGCACCAGACCGAAGTGGCGGTCATGCTCGATAACGACAAGTTCCGCTCGTCAACCGAGCTGCTCGAACTCGCCGTCAACAAAATGATTACCGAAAACCGCCGCGTCACCATGGAGCGCACGGTCAACGGCCGCAAAGTCAAGGAAGTCAACCCGCAGTTCAAGCTGATGGCGGAGCGCCTGGGCTGGAAGCCCTACGCCCGCCCGGCCGTGTTCGACGACTTTGAACGCTGGGAAGTAGAAGGCGTGTCCGATTTCAACGAAGCCTACCGCAAGATCACCGAAGACAGCGAAGTCTACCACGACGTGGGCCTGTATCCGCCCAGCAAGCTGACCGACCTGCTTGCGACAGAAAAGATCGTGCTGGACGCGGGCAACGCGCTGCTTGAACAGGACAAGAAAGACGGCTTTGCAATCAAGGCCCGCGAGGCCTTCATCCGCTTCAAGGCCGACAACGCCTTCAACGCCAAGTGGAACCGCAAGAAGGGTCGCCGCGCCTGGTGCCCGGAGGCCATGCGCCGCGAAAGCGAAACCATCGACCAGATCTGGACCTACACCTACTGGAAGCCCTTCATCGTCTTCGTCGAAAAGCCCATTGGCTCGGAGGCGCTGGACCCAAGCTTCCTGGAATCATTGGGCAGCAAGTCAGCCCTGCTGCAGCACCTGCACGAATGGTTCCGCAAGAACTTCATCGACGAGTTCAAACTGCAGCGCGTCAAACCCATCGGCCAGGGCTTTGCCAAAAAGCCCGACGGCACGGTCTACCCGACGCTGGGCGAACAGGCCGAAGCCGAAGGCTGGCCGATCGCGATCATGGTCCTGAAAGACCAGGAGTCGTTCGACACCTACCTAAAGGACGAAAACCCGGACGGCTTCATCCCCGGCGCCCGCGCGTTCTATTCGCCGCCGGCTTCCATCGTGGTTACCTGGGACGACCGCAACAGCGCCGACAAGGACAGCCAGTGGTTCAATGAATCGGTGCTGATCCACGAAACCTTCCACATGCTGTCGGACCACTACTCGGCCTACCCGATCGACTTCTCCAAGATCGACTTTGAACGCGGCGGTACGCTTACCCGGCCCCGCTACACCAGCATTCTGGTGCAGGAAGGCATCACCGACTCCGTGGCCGGCTTCGTGCGCGGCGGCGGCGAAGGCATTCGCGCCACCTACACCTTCCTTGAGCTGAACCACCTGCGACTGCAAAGCCTGCAGGGCTCATACAAGCAGCTGAACAACCGCGTGATCTTCCGTATCCAGGACATGATTCGCGCCCGCAGCTACAACCAGGTCGCGAACATCGGGCTTGAGCGCCTGCAGGAAATGGGCGTCGTCATCCGCAGCCAGGAGCACGCAAACCAGCTTGCCAGCTACTGTCTGGGGCAGTACTACGCGGCCGCCTGCCAGGCCAGCTACTTCTTCCACAACTACAAGAAGGGCAGCAGCTACCCCTATCGCCAGGCCTGGTGGGATTACCTGAAAAAGGACTACACCGGCGAGATCGTGCTCGAAAGCTACAGCGACACCAAGGGAGAACGCGCGTTCAAAGAGCTCTTCGGAATCAGCAAGGACGCAGACTGGGAGAAGATCGAAAAAGAGTACATCGACTTCACCATGGCACTCGACCCCGACGACGTAGGCAAAGGCAGTGACGGCGGCAAACTTGAGGAATCACGCCTGCCCGGCGGCTTTGACAACCCGCACCAGACCCCGCCCGCGCTGCCGCGACGCGAAGACGAGTAGGCCGCACAACATCAGGCCCGGACTCGCCTTGCGCGGGTCCGGTTGCATTTCCGGGGCCCTTGGCCCTACACGTTGGGGCGTTTCCGGTCTATAAATACACGCTGCCGGCAGCTACACCGGCAGGAACCCGCATGCGCGAGCCCTTCAAACTGTCTCACAAGGTCCGCTTCGTGACCGCGGCGTCCCTGTTCGATGGGCACGACGTCAGCATTAACATCATGCGCCGCCTGCTGCAGGCCAACGGTGCCGAAGTCATCCACCTCGGCCACAACCGCAGCGCCGAAGAAATCGTCAACGCCGCCATCCAGGAAGACGCCCAGGGCATCGCCATCAGCAGCTACCAGGGCGGCCACATGGAATTCTTCAAGTACATGTACGACCTGCTGCGTGAAAAGGGCGCGCCGCACATCCGCATATTCGGCGGCGGCGGTGGCGTGATTGTGCCTGAAGAAATCCGCGAGCTGCACGACTACGGCATCAACCGCGTGTTCAGCCCGCAGGACGGCCGCGAGCTTGGCCTTGAGGGCATGATCCAATTCATGCTGCGCGAATGCGACTTCAGCACCGTCGAAGGCTTTGAACCCGAAAAGGCCGACCTGTCACCGGCCAACAAGAGCGTGCTGGCCCGCCTGATTACGCTGGCCGAACACGAAGAAACCGACGACACCCGCAAGTCGGCCCGCCGCGAAAGCACCCGCGCCTCGCGCAAGGCCACCCGCAAGCTGCACAAACTTCTGAAAGACAAGCTGGGCAAGCGAAAGCTGGCTACGCCCGTGCTGGGCGTTACCGGCACCGGTGGCGCCGGCAAAAGCAGCCTCACCGATGAACTGCTGCGGCGCTACCTGCAGGACTTTCCCGACCAACACGTGGCCGTACTCAGCATTGATCCCACGCGCCGCCGCACCGGGGGTGCCCTGCTGGGCGACCGCATCCGCATGAACGCGCTGCACAACCCGCGCGTGTACATGCGCAGCCTGGCCACCCGTGAAAGCGGCAGCGAACTCAGCGAGGCGCTGGATGAAGCCATCGACGTGGTCAAGGCCGCGGGCTTTGACCTGGTGATCGTCGAAACCAGCGGCATCGGCCAGGCCGACGGCGAAATCACGCGCTTTGCGGACACCACGCTGTACGTGATGACCAGCGAATACGGCGCGGCCACGCAGCTCGAGAAGATCGAGATGCTGGACTTCGCTGACTTCATCGCCCTGAACAAATTCGAGCGCCGGGGCGCCAAAGACGCGCTGCGCGACATCCGCAAGCAGGTGTGGCGCAACCAGGGCGCGCCGATGAACCGCAAGCCCGACGACATGCCGGTGTACCCGACAATCGCCGCCCAGTTCAACGACCTGGGCGTGAACGCGCTGTACCAGGCGCTGCTGGCCCGGTTGTCTGAGCTGGCGGGGCGCGAACTCAAAACCAGCTGGTACGCGCAGACCTGTGGCCTGGAAGGGCCCGAGCAAAAGACCGTCGTGCCGGGCAAGCGCATTCGTTACCTCAGTGAAGTCAGCGAAACCGTGCGCGGCTATCACCGGTGGTCTGAGCAGCAGCGCGCCATTGCCCACAAGCTGGGGGCCTGCTGGACCAGCCTGGTTGAACTGGGCGACACCAAGGCCGAACCCCTGACCGAGCTTCGGGTGGAAGAAGGCAAAGACCCCGTGATTCGCGCATTGCGCGAACGCCACAACGACCTGCTGGCTGAGCTTGACCCATCATGCCTGCGCGAATTGCGCGCGTGGCCGGCCCTTGAGAAGGGCTACACCGACGACCAGGGCGTGTATGAAGTGCGCGGCCGTGAAATCCGCGTCTCGAACTACGTCGTCACGCTAAGCGGCACCAAGCTGCCGAAGGTCGCGCTGCCGCGCTATCACGACTGGGGCGACCGGCTGTGCTGGCTGCTTGAGGAAAACGTGCCCGGGCGCTTCCCCTACACCGGCGGCGTGTACCCCTATAAGCGCAGCGGCGAAGACCCCACCCGCATGTTCGCGGGCGAAGGCCCGGCCGTGCGCACCAACCGGCGCTTTCACCTGGTCAGCACGGGCCAGCCCGCGGCGCGCCTGAGCACGGCCTTTGACAGCGTCACGCTGTACGGCGAAGACCCGCACGAACGCCCCGACATCTACGGCAAGGTCGGCGAAAGCGGCGTGGCGATTTTCACCGTCGAAGAAATGGAAGTGCTGTACGCGGGCTTTGACCTGTGCGCGCCGACCACCAGCGTCAGCATGACGATCAACGGCCCGGCGCCGATCATTCTGGCCTTCTTCTTCCAGGCCGCGATCCGCCAGCAGGCCCGGCGCTTTTTGATGCAGCAGGGCCGCCTGAAGGCCGCCCGCGCGCCTGAGCGCCTGTACGTGCCCTTTGCCAAGGGCCGCGCCGCCACACCGGCCGAAGCCGCCGACCCGGACGCCCTGCGCAACGCCGCCTGGCAGGACCCGCGCTGCTTTGACGAAACCTGGGAGCAGATGCAGTCGCTGCTCAGCGCCGACGAACTGGAAAAAATCAGCACCGAAACCGTCAGCGCCGTGCGCGGCACCGTGCAGGCCGACATCCTGAAAGAAGACCAGGCCCAGAACACCTGCATTTTCAGCATCGAATTCGCCCTGCGCATGATGGGCGACGTGCAGGCATGGTTCATCGACCACAACGTACGCAACTACTACAGCGTCAGCATCAGCGGCTATCACATCGCTGAGGCCGGGGCCAACCCGATCACGCAGCTTGCCTTCACGCTTGCCAACGGCTTCACGTACGTTGAGGCCTACCGCGCGCGCGGCATGGACGTGAACAGCTTCGCGCCCAACCTGAGCTTCTTTTTCAGCAATGGTGTCGATGCCGAATACAGCGTGATCGGCCGCGTCGCCCGCCGCATCTGGGCCGTGGCCATGAAGCGCATGTACGGCGCGAATGAGCGCAGCCAGATGCTGAAGTACCACATCCAGACCAGCGGCCGCAGCCTGCACGCGATGGAGATTGACTTCAACGACATCCGCACGACGCTGCAGGCGCTGTACGCGATCTACGACAACTGCAACAGCCTGCACACCAACGCGTACGATGAGGCCATCACGACGCCGACCGACAACAGCGTGCGACGCGCGCTGGCGATCCAGCACATCATCAACAAAGAGCTGGGCATGGCCAAGAACGAGAACCCGCTGCAGGGCAGCTTCATCATCGAAGAGCTGACCGACCTGGTGGAAGAGGCCGTGTTGCAGGAGTTCGACCGCATCACCGAGCGCGGCGGCGCGATCGGCGCGATGGAAACGCAGTACCAGCGCGGCAAGATCCAGGACGAGTCGATGTACTACGAGCAGCAGAAGTTCAGCGGCGAGCTGCCGATCATCGGCGTCAACACGTTCCTGAACCCCAACCCCAGCGAAGAAGACCGCAAGGTTGAACTGGCGCGGGCGACCACCGACGAAAAGCAGGGCTGCATCCGCCGGCTGCGCGAGTTCCAGTCCAAGCACAACGCCCACGCGCAACAGGCCCTCGAAAGCCTGAAGAAAGTGGCACTGGCAGGCCAGAACATCTTCGGCGAACTGATGAAGACCGTAAGCCACTGCTCACTGGGCCAGATAAGCCACGCCCTCTACGAAGTAGGCGGCCAATACCGCCGCAACATGTAGGGCGGCTGCATGTAGGGGGCTGCACTTAAAGGCTGCGGTACCATTCAAGCTGCTTGGCCACGCCTTCGGCGAAGCTGGTCTTGGGTTCGTAGCCCAGCATGCGCCTTGCCTTGCTGATGTCGGCCATGGTGCGCGGCACGTCGCCGGGCTGATCGGGCAGGTGTTTCAGGCGCGCTTTCTTGCCTGTGGCTTTCTCGATGGTCTGCACCATTTCGGTCAGCGTGACGGGCTCATCGCCGCCGAGGTTGATGATCTCGCAGCCCTTCACGCGATCAATGCTTGAGACCACGCCGCCCACGATGTCTTCGATGAACGTGTAATCGCGGCCGCTTTGCCCATCGCCGTAGAACGGCACTTCCTTGCCGGCCTCAATCAACTGGATGAACTTCATGATCGCGAGGTCCGGCCGCTGGCCCGGCCCGAACACCGTAAAGAAGCGCAGCGCGAAGCTTTCGATGCCGTACAGATGGTGATAGCTCTGCAGGAACAGTTCGTTGGCGCGCTTGGTGGCCGCGTAGGGCGACCACGGCCGGTTGATCGGGTCGTCTTCGCTGAACGGGACTTTCTCCTGCCCGCCGTAGACGCTGCTGCTGCTGGCGTGCACCAGCTTGCGCAGGCCGCGCGCGCGCATGGCCTCAAGGATATGCACGGTGCCTTTGACGTTGGTGTCGGTGTAAAGCTCGGGGTTTTCAAGGCTGGGGCGAACCCCGGCCCGCGCGGCCAGATTCACGACCACGTCGCAGCCATCCGCCAGTGCGGCCTCAACCTGCGTTTTGACGCGAAGATCGCCCTCAATGACGCGCGCCCCCAAAGCCGTGATTTCTGCGGCGTTGCGACGTTTGATCGCGGGATCATAGAAGTCATTGAAGTCATCAAAGCCAACAACGGAGTCACCCCGAGCAAGCAAAGCCGCCGCCACCCGAGAGCCAATAAACCCAGCCACACCAGTAAGGAAGATTTTCATGGCGGCAGTGTAGCGAACGAAGGTTGACAGTCGACGGTTGACGGTCGACAGTGACTTGCCTTGGCGGTGCTGCTGCCTTACCTGCCAATGCTTAGAGCGACCAACAGGAACCCGCGTGATGCTCGGCCGCAAGCGCGTCGAAGTGATTCTCGCCGATTTGCATAGCCCGAGCGAAAGGGTGCGCGAGAAGGCATTCGAGAACCTCAAGTCTCGAATCAAACGATCACGGCTGAACGAAGGCGAAGTATGCGCTGTCCTCGCTGCCGCGCCTGGGCCTTGGCCTTACTCGATCGACACGCGCGACGGTGCCGAGGCAATCCTTTCATGTTTCTACAGTGCAAGCTTGGGCCCGAACGGCGCACGCACACTGGCAGAACTCTACCCGGGCTTCCCACCGAAGGCCCGATTGACCGTCATGAGAGTACTGGGCAGTTCCGGAGACACTTCCGCGTTGAACGCCTACATGGACGTCGTTCGCCGACATGCTCGGAGTGGTGCCGTAACCGAACTCGCGGGCTACGCCACAGATTGCTCTCAGCCACATGTGGCAGCGGCATTGTTTCCGGAGTTACTCAACTATCTTGACGTCGATGTGTTGGTGTCCGAGATCTGTCACATGGCCTTCGATGCCCTGCGCAAGGGCGCGATGAGGCCGGCGACGCTTGAACCGTTCACCCATGAGTTCATCAGAGTCCTCAAGTCTCTGCGTGAAATCATGGAGCCCTTGCAGCAATCAACAGGGCGACGCTGGATGTACGAAGAAGCCTATGAGCCACATCGCAATCTGGCGGGTCTGCTGCTTGACCTTGCGGCCTACTTGCCTGCGGCGGCTGCAGTGCCTGAACTCCGGGCTTGGCAGTCGATCAAGGACCCACGACCACTTGTGTTCTCCACCTTGTCTCTGGCCAGGTTCGTGGAGCCAATTGACCCCCAGGTCGCTTACCGATGCGCGCAGCACCCAGAACTCAGGTTAGCGTTCTTTGAACGACTTCAGGACCTCGGATTGACTCATGCTTACCCCGATGAGTTCTACAGCCAACTGCACTTCGCCGAGGCAGACATGGTGCGTTGGCTTAGTTTCCCCACCGAACTCGGCACCGTCCCTGACGAGATCGTTGCCGCAAAAATCCTGAGGTTCAGGACTGAGGAAAACCGACCAGTGGCGCTGTATGTGTTTCGCTTTCGGGTGGATGAACCACATTGGAGTGCCGCAGACGGGTGGATGGCAGGAGTTTCGGGGCCTTTCCCGTTGGACGGATCGCCGTGTATCAACGACATGGGCGGCACGTTCAGCGATTTCAAGTCTTGGGAGTCACGCAGTGCCGTAGAGCACGCCAAAGCGATCGCCGCGATCACGATCGGCGAGCTACCTGAGTTTGAAGTGCTTGAGCCTGGAGAGGAGTACAAGTGACCTTCAAACGAACCCGCGCATTCAGCTTACAGCGCAAGGGCGACGCAGCCAGCGGCGTAAGGGTCTCAACCTGCGGCTTCATCGCGTAGCGAACGAAGGTTGACAGTCGACGGTTGACGGTCGACAGCCCTGGAAGTGGAGTTCATGCTATCGCCGAAACGAGGGGCAAGCCTGCTGCATGTTCGAGCGCATGCGAATCCGCAAGTTGCTTGGAGGCCTGGACAGCGCCGATGCCGCGACACGTGAGGCCGCGCTTAGAGCCGTCAAAGCCAAGGTGACCAAGGGGCTGTCTGACGACGAGGCAGGAATACTGCTGGCTGAAATCGCACGACCGTGGCCGTACCCAATCGGCGAGAAGCCTGTCGATGCCGCCGTGCTTGGATGTTTTGTGCGTGGAATGTATCCGGGCGCGGTCGGTGCTGCACTGACTGCCTTCCCGCAATTGTCGAACGAGGGCAAGTCAGAATTGATCGAACTACTCGGCTGCCACCACGACCCCAAATGCACAGCTGGGGTCATTTCCATCGTACAGAAACACGCCGCGACGGGACTGTTGCCAAAGCTGCCCTCTTCAGCGATGAACGCATCAAACCCTGCACGCGCGAGCGTCATCTTTCCGGGTATTCTGGTAGCGCTGCGGTCCAAGCATTTGCGAATGACCGCCATGCGGCACGCACTCGCTGCGCTTTCCAAAGGTGCGGTGTCTGCACAGGTGTTTCGTGACCACGTGCAAGACATCGCCGCGATCCTGACCGAAAACCTGCCCCTGGCAAAGCAATATCAGCAGCCCAACGTCAAACGCTGGGACGCCAATGTCCAGTACCACGCAGTGCGGCACGAGAGCGGAATTGCACTTGACCTGGCCACCTATTTAGCGGATCCAAAGTTGCTCAGTGCCGCAAGTGACTGGCTGGAATTGACCGATCCGTACCTTCTCACGTATGCCCAATTGGCCATTCTCAGTCTCGGTGGCAAACCGGACACTCGCGCCCTATATCAGGCAGCTGCTTCGGCAGAGTATCGAAACGTCCTTTACGAGGGGCTAGGCAGGCTTGGGCGCGCGAGCGTGTTTCCGACTGACTACCACAAGGTCGGCTACTTCGCAGAGTCACGCCTAGTTGAGTGGCTTTCGTCTGGTTTCGAGTTGGGAGAGGCACCGGACACGATTGAAGTAGCGGGGGCGGTTCGCCACGAAGAGTCGGGAAAGGCCGTCCTGTCGATTCTGTTTCGATTCACGCACGAACGTACGCACCCGGGAAAGATACTCACCGGCGCCGTCTTCGGCTGCGACCCCTCGGACATCGTGCTTCGGGATTCGGGCAGTGCGTTCAGCTCGTTCCGGGCATGGGAGGAGGCCGATATGATTGGCCACCTCCGAATCATGTTTGATGAGTCCCAGGAGTTCAAAGGCGCCACACAGTTGGATGTAGACCAGCTACGACGGGAGCAGTTGTTATAGCAAGAGCGCTTTGCCGCCTTGACCATCGACCATCAACCATCGACTATCGACCCATGCCCTTCAAACTCGCATTCGCTTCCAATGCCATGAAGCGGTACTCGCTGGATGAGGCCATTGATCTGGTTGCTGATGCCGGCTACCAGGGCATTGAGATTCTGCTGGATGTTCCGCATGCCTTTCCGCCGCAGGTGAAGCCCGCCGACATTGCGCGTTGGCGCGATCGTTTGATTGCCCGCAAGCTTGAGGTCTCGAACTGTAACGCCTTCATGCTGTACGGCATTGAAGGCTGCCACCGCCCAAGCTGGTGCGAACGCGACCCCGCGCGCCGCAAACTCCGCGTTGAGCACACGCGCCAGTGCCTGCACCTCGCAGCCAAGCTGGGCGCACCCACCATAAGCACCGAGCCCGGAGGGCCGATTGACCCCGGCGTCGCGCGCGAGCAGGCCGCTGCCTGGTTTGAAGAAGGAATCCGCAGCGTGCTGCCCGACGCCAAGAAGGCCGGCGTGCGCCTGTGCATCGAGCCCGAACCAGGCCTGCTGATCGAAAAAGCCGCCGAGTACGACGACTTCATGGCCCGCTTTCAGGGCGACCCGGTGGCCGAGCGCTGGCTGGGCCTGAACTTCGACGTCGGCCATTTTTATTGCGTCGGCGAAGACCCGGCCGCCAACGCCGCGCGTTTCAAGGGGCGCATCCATCACATCCAGATCGAGGACATCGCCGCCGACCGCGTGCACTTTCACCTGGTGCCGGGCGACGGCGCGATCAACTTCGACGACTTCTTCGCCAAGCTGCGCGACGCGGGCTACGACAACGGCTGGATCACCGTTGAGCTGTACACCTTCGAGCACCGCGCCATCGAAGTAGCCAAACGCGCCCGCGACTTCCTGAAGCGCTACATTGACTGAAGCAAGCCCGGCTACAGCCACGTCCACGTGGTGGGGTCTTGCTTGAAGAAGGTCTTGAACTGGGCGAACAGTTCGGGGTGGTGCTTCTCAAGCTGGTGGGGCTTTTCGAAAAACGTTTCGGTGCAGACCGCGAAAAACTCGGCCGGGTTGGTTGCGCCATAGTCGTCGATCAACGTTTCGCGGTCGTTTTCGACATCATCCAGCAGCCGCTCGTACTCGGCCTGCATTACACGCGCCCACTCTTTGCGCTGCTCTTTGGTCTCCATCACGGGCGCGCCTTCGGTGCGGAAGTCTTCGGCGTCAATCTGGTGCGCGAACTCGTGCAGCAGCACGTTCAGGCCGTCGCGCGGGTCCAGTGCCCCGTGGCGGGCGACATCCCAGGCCACGATCACGTTGCCCTGGTCCCAGGATTCGCCGGCGTTTTCGGCGCGCATGGCCGATTCCAGGCCGTGCTCGTCCACCTCAACGTGATCGACGAAAAACGCGCTGGGGTACACCAGGATCGTGACCAGCGAGTCGTAGAAGTCCGTGTCGCGATGCAGCAGCAGCAGGCAGGCGTGGGCCGCAATCACCACGCGCACCTGATCAGTGACCACAAACCCGCGGCAGCCTTCGAAGTGTTTTTCGTCCAGGAACACCAGCACCTTGCGCCGCAACTCGTCGCGGTCGGCCTCAGGCAGGCGCGGGTAAAAACCGCAAAGCCGCAGATGCGCCTCCCACTCGCGAGGAAAGGGCTGCGCCATGATGCGGCCGCGACGTCGACGTTTAAAGAAGCCGAACATGGGGTCGGTGTCCGGTGCTCAGTGCTCAGTGCTCAGTGCCCGGTGCTCGGTGCTCAGTGCTAGGTGCTCGGTGCTCCGTGCCCGGTGCGCAGTGTCTCGTGCTCATTTCAGGTGACGTTGCAGTTGGCTCCGCACGCCAGACTCCGCACGCCAGACTCCGCACGCCAGACTCCGCACGCCAGACCCCGCACGCCAGACCCCGCACGCCAGACCCCGCACGCCAGAC